>NZ_JBITDF010000003.1:0-1341244 GCF_044453965.1 Kribbella sp. NPDC051586
CCTGGCTCACCTTCTACAACAATCAACGCCGACACACCGCACTCGGCGGCCGACCACCCATCAGCCGACTGTCACCAACCTCATGACCGAGTACAGCTAGAAGGGCTGTCCGCGCGCTGCATCGGGGCGTGCCCGTGATGGGGAGCAGTCCTGCGGAGACCGCAGGGTGTCGTGTTAGCAGAACGAGACGTCGTGACTACGGATGTGCTGCCGAGTCCGGCCCGGTCAAGATGCCGCCTGCTCCTGGTCCTGCTCGGTCGGCGTGGTGTGGACCAGCGGTGATTCGGCTTCTGCGTCGGACCAGGGACGTGTGATCGCGGCGTCGAGGGAGTCTTCGTCGACGGTTCGGCCGAGAGCGGACGCGAGGACATGTACAGCCAGTCGAGGCGGAATCGCATTGCCGATCTGTTGGGCGATGTCACGGCCGGACCACGGGTAGTCGCTCGGGAAGGTCTGCAGTGCACCAGCCTCGGGAAATGAGAACCGATCGGCGCCGCCGTCGGTGGTCTTGACGCGGTTGCGCGTGACTTTTCCGGTCACGGTGAACGCCGGTTGATCGGAAGTTCGACGTCCTCGTTTCTTCGGATCTCCACCGGTGCCGTAGTTGGAGACGACTGTGAACGGCTCCGGGCGGTCAGGAAGAGCCTCGTGCATCGTCCGCCACCGTTTGAGGGCCGCCTCACCGTTCTCGCGAGGGACGTCTCGTCGGAACGGTCGGTGGGTGGGCCGCGGAAGCGACGCGTTGCCATTGCGTCGCGCGATGAGGATCGCGCGACGCCGGGTCTGTGGGACCCCGAACTGCTCGGTCCGGAGGATTCCGCACTCGCAGCTGTAGTCGATGTCTCTGAGAACTTGACTCACGGTCTGCCAGACCGGGAGAACGGCCGGCACCTGCTCGAGCACGATAGCCTCGTACGGCTCGCCCGACCGATACGCTTCGAGCGCCCAGCGCAGCGGTTCCAGTACCAGTCTCGTGCGGTCGTCGACGGTCATCAGCACGCCCTCAGCGTCCTCGTCCAACGCCATGTTGTGTGCCGCCTTGACAACGAGATTCAGCGCGCGCCGCCCGTCGCCGTTACCTGCAACGGTGTAGGTCTGGCACGGTGGGCCGCCGGCGAGGATCTTCGCACCGCTGTACTCCTTGGGTGCGTGGTCGCGTACGTCGCCTCTCTCGGTCGCGAGGCCTGCCTCGTCGCGAGTCTCACAAGCGTTTTGATCCCACTCGACTCCGAGGGCTGGTACTCCGAGCCAGCGCGCAGCGACGTCCAGTCCACCGGGTCCCGCGAACAGGTCCACCATCTCGAATTTCGCAGGCAGATCCCGGGTCATGCCGCGCAGTATATGGGCCGTCTCGAGGCCCGACGATCCGAAACGCCGCCGGGCGCGGACGACGCTGTCGGCTTGTGGCGATTCGTACCGTTGCCCCGCGGATCGTGAGAAGTTGGACAGCGTAATGGACACGAACGACTCGGCTGCTGAGGCGACAGGAATCCCTGCATCGCCCCGTCCCATCCTGCAGACTTCGGCCGAGACATCGGCACGGATGTCGCGGCAAGCGCGACGCGATACCAAACCCGAGATCGAGCTACGCCGACGCCTGCATCGTCTCGGCTACCGGTATCGGATCAACTGCCCGTTGCCCGGGATGCCGCGCCGGCGGGCGGACATCACGTTCAGCGCGAAGCGCGTCGCGGTCTTCGTCGACGGCTGTTTCTGGCACGGCTGTGCCGAGCACGGCACCAGTCCTCGGAACAACGGGGTGTGGTGGGCGGAGAAGCTCCGGAAGAACGTCGACCGCGATCGCGAGACCGACGCCTACCTCCGCGAATCGGGCTGGACCGTACTGCGGGTCTGGGAGCACGAGGACCCGGACGCGGCGCTCCGACGGGTCGTCGGGGTCTTGACTACCGAGAGGGAGTCGGGTGACTGTACGTAACGTTCGGTCATCTGTCGCGATATAGCCGCCGGGGGACCTCGGGGGAGCGCACGGCTCCGGGTTCAGGCGGACAGCGTCCGTACGTTATCGACCGCAGGAGCGGAAGCATGTCAGATCCAGAGCTGTACGCGGTGTTCGCCGAGTTCGCGAGAACACACGGAGCAGCAGCGGCGGCCGATCGGTTCAAACGGTCGTTGCCCGAGCTCGCGGAGACGTTCCGCAAGCAATTCGAGGACGACCTGGTGCGCGTTCAGGCAGGCGGGCCGCCGGTCATCGCCGCAGGGCGCAATGCTTGGTACAGCGGTCCTACGGATGCCGACCTCCACTGGCCTGCACTGCGGCGGGAGTTCGAACGCCAGAACTGGCCGAAGGACCGGATCTGTGACGTCGATCGTGCTTCGAGCACTGTGGTCGCCCACACGCCGCGGCCGGACCTCACGGCGTGGGACGCCAAGGGTCTCGTTGTCGGCTATGTGCAGAGCGGGAAGACCACCAACTTCACCGGCGTCATCGCGAAGCTCGCCGACGTCAAGTACAAGATGATCATCGTCCTGTCCGGGATTCACAACGGACTCCGACGCCAGACTCAGGTCAGGCTCGACGAGCTCCTGAAGAACCTCACCGCCGACCAGTGGGTCACAATGACCGACGAGTCGACCGACTTCATGGTCCCGACTCACCACGCGTCCGCCCTCCTCAGTTCGGGAAAGCCCGTCCTGATTGTCGCGAAGAAGAACGCGGCCGTTCTGAAGCGCGTCGTGAAATGGCTCGACACTCCGAACAGCCGCGATGCGTTGAAGTCGGCGCCGGTCCTCGTCATCGACGACGAGGCGGATCAGGCATCAGTGGCGACTGCTCAGATCAACCCCCTGATCAGGCGCATTCTCAAGCTCATGCCGAAATGCACCTATATCGGGTACACCGCCACCCCGTTCGCGAACGTCTTCATCGCGCCGAACCAGGACGACCTCTATCCGAAGTCGTTCATCCTCAACCTGCCGCGACCGGAGGGGTACTTCGGACCCGAGATGATCTTCGGCCGGGACGAGGTCGAGGGCGAAGGAGATGGCACGGCACCGGACGGCTACGACATGGTCCGGATCGTGTCCGAGGACGAGGCCCGGATGCTCAGGCCGATGGGAAAGACGTCCGCTGCCGATTTCGAGCCCGAGATGACCGACAGTGTTGTCGACGCCGTTCGCTGGTTCTGGCTGGCGACGGCTGCCCGACGGGCACGCGGCGACTTCGGGCACAGCACGATGTTGATCCACACGTCGGTCAAGATCGACGTACACGAATCGTTCAAGGATCCGCTGCTCGGTATCCAGGCACAGGCGAAGCGGCAGCTCGCACGCGGCGACGACGGAGACATTGCGGAGTGGCGAAAGCTCTGGGAGCAGGAGTACGTCCGAGTTCCGTCGTCGGACTGGGGACGCGAACCGCTGACATTCGACGATGTACTCCGCCGTCTGCCCGCCGTCGTCGACGAGACAGCGGTGGTGCTCGACAACTACCGCAGCCAGGATCGCCTCGACTACAGCCAAGGACCGGTCGTCGCGATTGCCGTCGGCGGTAACACTCTGTCCCGGGGTCTGACGTTGGAGGGTCTCGTGGTGAGCCTCTTCGTGCGTGGCGCCACGGCCTACGACACCTTGCTGCAGATGGGTCGCTGGTTCGGATACCGGACCGGTTATGAAGAACTGCCGCGGATCTGGATGACCAGCAGCCTCGCCGCGGCCTTCAGACACCTGGCGACCGTCGAGCACGAGATGCGCGACGACATCGACCGATACCAGCGACAGGATCTGACTCCGACCCAGGTCGCGGTACGGATCAGGACGCATCCCTCGCTCCGGATCACTGCGAAGATGGGCGCGGCCCAGACGGCGGAGGTTTCGTATGCCGGAAGCCGTCTGCAGACCAGGTACTTCTTCACCCGCGACGTGGACTGGTTGGAGGCGAACCTCGAGGCCGCCCGCGCCGTGATCCAGGAGTCGGTGCGACACGGAACCTCCGACAGCAAAGGGCAGGCCGTCGTCCTGCGAGATGTGCCGGCACCTGTGGTACAGCGCTTCCTGACCAACTATCGAGTGCACCCGGATTCGCCCGACATGGATCCTTCCCTCCTGAACAAGTACATAGACCGTCAACTCGGATCGGACTCACCGACCTTGTCCCGGTGGTCGGTGTGCGTCGTGCCAGGCACCGGACCGACTGTGGATCTGGGGAACGGGGTCGAAGTCGCATCGGTTATTCGGTCGCAACTCGACGACGAGGTGCCCAGTCGGGCAGATATCAAGACACTGATGAGCAAGCAGGACCGCGTTGTGGACCTCTCGATCGCGGTCGGCGATGCGCAGAAACGCACGGAGGCACAACTCAAGGATCTGCGTGATGCAGATCCTGAGCTCCGGGATCGGGGCCTTCTCGTGATCTATCCGATCGACGCAGTCAGTGAGCCTACGCAGAAGTCGAAATCCCAACTGGACCCCAGGAACCCACGACGCCCGCTCGACGCGGTGAACACCGTGATTGGCGTCGGACTGGTCTTTCCTGGTCAGCCGGCGGAGAAGAACAGTGTGATCGCCACGCATCTCGCGGTCGACCTCACCGATGTCGAACAGGACGACGTCGACGAGGCCATCGAGACGGACACCGAGAGCGTGGAAGTGTGACGACGCGCGAGCTGATCGGTCGGGGGTGGGCGGTTCTTTCGCCACCCACCGACCACCGCAGATACGTATCGTTCCCACTCGATGCAGTCGGTGGCCCGACCAACTGTCGCCTCGCCGTCGATCGCGCCGGTGCCAGACATGTGCTGGTTCCGGTTGGACACGGGGATGCACTCCAAGCCCAACGAGGTTCGGCCCTGACGGTCGAGCAACGCGATCTCGTCTTCGGGGGCGCCGAACAGTCCTTTGTCGATGTCGGCTGTGTCCGTTCGGATCTGTACTACGAATTCGACGCAGTCGTGCAGGACATCGTCGACGCGGTACGCGACGCCACGGATGCCCGGCAGGCGACGCTCGAGGTCGTGGCGCGTTGGCGCCGACTGTTCGGAACGGCTGCTGTGCGCGGACTCAGCGCGGAGGCGCGTCGGGGTCTGTTCGCGGAACTCACCTGTCTGCAGGAATTTGCGGCCGCTGACCCCGCCCTGAAGGTGGACAGTTGGCGTGGTCCCTTGCGTGAGCCGCATGACTTCGAGCTGATGTCTGCGTGTGTCGAGGTGAAGGCGACCGGAACGATCTCGGAGGCTGTGCGTGTACATGGGCTCGAGCAGTTGGCGCCGGACAGCGACAGGCTTCTCTACCTCGCCGTCCTGACGGTTGCCGAGGACCCCGACGGACGAACCATTCCGGATCTCCTTGGGGATCTGCGAGGTGTCGTGCGAGATCGGGCGGCGTTTGCCGGCCGATTGATCGCGGCAGGTTGGAGCGACGACGACCCCGGGGCCAACTCCCGGTACGTGATCGGTCCTGTCGTCGTCGTACCGGTCTCTGAGGAAGTCCCGCGCATTGTGCGTAGCTCGTTCACAGCGGCCGAGTTGCCGGACGGCGTCGGCCGGCTGGAGTACTCGATCGACAGAGCGGCCCTCGAACCGCATGCCACGATCGCTTCGTTGACCGAACTAGCCACGAAGGTCGTGAAATGAGCACGCGGTGGTGGTCTCAACCGTTCGCGCCTGAGGGATCCGCGGCCGCCGAAGGCATCGTCAAGCAGCTTGGACGGCCGCTGCTGGATCCGCTCACGGTTCTCGTTCGGGAGGCTGCCCAGAACAGTTGGGACGCGCGAGCAGGCAGCGGCCAGGTCGACTTCCGGATCAATCTGAGAACGCTGGGTCCCTTGACCGACGCCTGGCGTGACCTGATCCTCCCAGGCCCGAAGAGGACGGCCGAGCTGCCGCTCGACGCGTCGATCAAGGACGACGCTGTCCTACTGGTCGTGTCCGACCGTGGGACGCGTGGTCTGGGTGGCCCACTCCGGGCAGGAGCGAGGCCGGCCGACGACGAGAAGGCCGACTTCGTACAGTTCCTGAGAAACGTCGGAGAGCCGAACGACAACGAGTTCGGTGGCGGGACGTATGGCTTCGGCAAAGGGATCTTCTACCGCCTGTCGAGGACGGCAGCGATCCTCGTCGACACCAGGACGTCCCAGGGCGACCGTCGGCTGATGGGTGCGGCCCTCGGCAACAGCTGGTACGACGGAGACCAGCGATACACGGGCAGACATTGGTGGGGAGACGTCGCCGCGGACGGCATCCCCGACCCGTACGTCGGGTCGGAGGCAGAGGATCTCGCTGCTCAGCTCGGTCTCCCCGGGTTCGCTCACGGCGAAACCGGAACCGACGTCGCGCTGATTGCTGCCGACCTCGGAACGTCCGACGACGCAGGCGAGTCCCGACCGAGAACGGTGCAGGAAGCCGGTCTTTTCCTTGCCTCCTCGATGTTGTGGCATCTCTGGCCGAAGGCCGTGGCAGTCGAATCGACACCGCCGATGCGCTTCTCGGTCGAGATCGACGGCGAGTTTCTGCAGGTTCCTGATCCGCAGTCGGTCTCGGAACTGCGGCCGTTCGTACAGAGTCTCGAAAAGGTACGGACCGGCACCGCGCGCGGGTACCGACGTACCGTCGCACCCAAGGACGCAGGCCGACTCGCGTTGACCGTCGGTGCTGCCACGACACAGTCGGCCGACGAGATTGTGGAGATGGCCAAGCCCTACGAGGGACCGTCGCATCACGTCGCCCGGATGCGTGTCGCGGAGCTCGTCGTCGACTACCTGCCGACCAGCGCGCACCCGGACGGATTGCTGCGGTACGGCGGCGTCTTCAGGTCGACGCTCGATTCGGACGAGTACTTCGCGTCGTCCGAGCCCCCTACCCACGACAGTTGGGTGGAGAAGGGCCTGAGCGGTACGGCGCGTGGCGTTGTGCAGGGCGGGCGCAGTTTCGTCGTCAAGACGGTTGATGCGGAGCTCGGACTCGGTGACGGGGCTACCGGCGGTCAGGCCAAAGGTCTGGGCGCGCTGTCGTCTCGTCTGGCGTCTTTGCTGCCGTCGGTCTCCGCAACTGGTCCCGGCGCCGGTCAGCCCGGGTCGTCCGGCGGCTCCGGCGGGCAGGGACGTGTCGTACCGCGCATCGTAGACGGTCCGAATCTCCACAGGTACGACGGGAAACTGCACCTGATGGCCAAGGTTCATGTCCCGCCCTCGTCGACGGACCGGACTGTGCGGGCCGAGGTTGCGGTCGTCGTGGACGGTGGCGGGCGCGAGTCTGTGGCGCCGGCGGGCGCGCCGGTTCCTGTCGTGACCGGGTGGCGAACCGAGGACGACCGAGGGATCGACGGACCGGAGGTGGTCGTTCGTCCTGGCGACTCCACCGACTGGTGGGTCTTCGCGACGTATGTACCGGACGCCGTGGTTCGCTTCAGGATCACGGAGGGGGCCACCGATGGCAAATGAAGTCCGTCCGTATCTACTGCCAGGTCGGGGCAGCGTGACGTGGCAACCTTGGCAACTCGTCGACGGGGACGAGTCGACCGTTCTGCCTGACGTTCTCGAAGGTTGGGATTCGGGGACCGACCTGATGATCCGCCGTGTCGTCGTCGTGGATCAGGAGCGTATTCGACACGACGCGGAGCTTCCCGCCGAGGTAGGCCTGGTGGTCACGGTTTCTTGGACCAGTTCTACGTCCCAGATGAGCGAATCGGTGCGACCGATCCGGCTGGCGACCTCGGGACCGTGCGTCCTCGAGGCAGTCCTACCTGGTGACAAGGTCGGGGGTGTCCTGCGGATCAGGACCACCGTTGCCATCGCCAACGCACCTCATGCGCGAGCGCTCGGCATCGCACGTCTCCCAGGCTCGATCCTCGTCGAGGATCACGCCCAGGTCGCGCTCGAGGGCACGATGTCGATGTTCCCGGTTCACGGTGTCGACTTCAGCCACACGAATCTGCATCCGTCGGCTTCGTGGCATCTCGAGGGATCGCCCGATCTGCACGCGCCTTTCATGGGTACTTTCCGCCTGCTGCTGAACCGGCTCGACGGTGAACTGATGAAGGCGGTCGAGCGTGGCGCGAAAACGACCCGACAGCAGGCTCTCGTCGACGAGCTGGCCCATGGCCTCGGTGTTCTGCTGCTCGAACTGGCGGTCGCACATCGGGAGGAGTTGTCCGACCGGGATGTCTGGCCCGCGGATTCGGTCGGTGAGGTCCTGAGCAGGTGCCTGGTGCAAGCAGGTGACCTTCATGAGCCGTCCGGCGCGCAGGACCTTCCGAGATTCCGGTCGACCTTGGCCGGCATCGTCCGGGCAGGCGGTCAGGGAAGGATCTTCGAATGAGTGTGCTGTGGCCGCGGCTTCCCGAGCCGGTCGCGCTCGAAGAGTACGAGAAGGTGCGAGCCGGTTCCGAGCTGCGCTCTGCGGGTCACCATCCGGAACAGGTCTACGCACCGGTGGGCGAGCGGGTCGAGAGCTCCGAGATCACCCGGCTCGCGGACGAGGTTGGCACCCTGGCTTCGTTGCACGGCTTCCCTGCAGCCGTTCCGGATGCGTCGAAGATCGCGTTCGACCGTAGCTGCGCGTCGTTGCTCCGAGGGCTGATGGACGTCACCTGGGCAGAGGCAGGAACACGGTCCATCTGGTCGTTCGTCGCGCTCGTGCCGCTCCCACAGGTCACGCACTGGCGGTTCGGCGTGACAAACGTCGAACGATGGGTGGCCACCGACCTCACGCGCCACACCTGGGCCAGACTGTGGTGGCAGGCAGTGGTCTTCGAGTCGGATCCCGAACTGCTCGGGCTGCTGACCGAAAGTGATCTCAACCAGCTCCTCGAGCGTCGCTCCATCGGTGGGGATCCACGGTTGGTGCGAAGCATCGGGCGAGCGCTTGTTCAGAGCGATCTTGCCGGGATCCCCCGGCGTACCGTCATCCGCGACGTCACCCCGCGACTGCGCCGCCATCTGGCCTTCGTCGACGTCCGCGCACTCGACGACCGGACATTGATCGACTGGTGCTCGTATCTGGTCGGTGAGTCCGTCGCAGGTATTCGCCAACTCTCGCAGTCGACGAGGTGACACGCCTGACCGCTGCCGCGTGCACTCCCGATTCGATAGCGTTGAGAGGTTCGACGACAATCCGTTCATGGCCGCCACACATTTCGCATGACACCAGCCACGTGCCTGCGTGCAGTGCGATCTCTGCGGCCGTCCGGTCAATTCAAGGACGATGTTGGTGAGTTCTCCGCTGACCCTGCAGTTCGATCCGCTGACGATCGAGCACCTGGGATACAAGATGTACTCCCATTTGCCGAACGCATTGGCGGAGCTGATCGCAAATGCGTACGACGCCGATGCGACAAAGGTACGAGTCGTCCTTCGGCAGGACGATGACGGTCGCGCCGTGATCGTCGAGGACAACGGCCACGGGATGGGGCTGGGAGATCTGCAGGACAGATATCTTCGGATCGGACGAAATCGACGCGCCGACAACGACGGGCGGTCCGAGTCGGGTCGGCGTGCGGTGGCCGGTAAGAAGGGTCTGGGCAAGCTCGCCTTGTTCGGCATCGGCGAGACCATCCTGTTGACCACCAAGCGGCGGGGTGAGTCCGCTGAACTACAGGTCGCCCTGAGCTGGTCGGAGATCAAGCACGCCAGCGGGACGGAGTACCACCCGTCACTGTCGTCACGCGCCGCGGCGCTCGAGGAGCACGGTACGACTGTCGAGTTGACGAAGCTGCACCGCCGCACGCCTGTCAACGCCCGCGAGCTGGCCCAGAGCCTGGGCAGGCTCTTCGGCTACCTCGACGACGACTTCGAGATCGAGGTGATCGATGCCGCGGGCACGAAGCGGCCGGTGGACCGTGATTCGCGGTTGAACTCCATCGAGGCCGACGTCGAATGGCGTATCCCCGGCGATCTGCCCGCCGACCTGCGGGCCGACCTGCCGAACGACAAGATCAGAGGTCGGATCGTTGCCGCGGCCAAGCCCGTCCCTGCCGAGCAACGCGGCGTTGCCCTCTACGCCCATGGACGGCTCGCGAACGAGCCGGAGTTCTACGGCGTCTCGGAGTCGAGCTACGCCTTCTCGTACTTGACCGGCTACCTCGACGTCGACTACATCGACGACGGAGCTGCGGACGTGATCGCCACCGATCGACAGTCGATCAGCTGGGACAGTGATCTGACTGCCGACCTCAACAACTATCTTCAGCGCCTTCTGCGATGGGCTTCTCAGGAGCGGCGCGCAGCTCGGAGGAAGGCGACCGAGGAACGTATCGAGTCCGATCATGGCGTCGACTTGAATTCCTGGGTCACATCGATCAGGAGCGAAGAACGAGAGGCCGTCGGACGTGCCGCGTCGGTGCTGACCTCTCCTGACTCGGTGATCGACGACGGCGACCGAAAGGTTCTGATCGAAAGTCTGCGAACCATTGCCCCGGACTACGCCGACTTGCATTGGCGGCATCTGCACCCGGCCATCAAGCGGGTGTCCGAGCGGTACTACGAGTCCGGGCTCTTCCATGCAGCGCTCGCCGAGGCTCTCAAACGGTTCATCAACGAGATACGAAAGGCTACCCACCTGGACGGGAGGGAAGCATCGGCCATCGTCAACGAGGCGTTCAAGGTCAAAGACGCAGAGCCTGTCCCGCTGATCGATGTCGCACGTCCCTATGTCGATGCCGGGTTCGACATCAAGACGTTGAGGAACCTGCGTAACGGGCAGTGGAAGCTGTCGGACGGCGTCGTGGCCGCGTTCCGCAATCCGGGTGCGCACGAGGAAGAGTTGCTGCTGATCGAGACCGAGGCTATGACCTACCAGGACTGCCTGGATGCGTTGAGCATTCTGTCTCATCTCTACCGGCACATGGAGCGTGCCCTGGAGCTCGGCGCAGGCTCGGACCCGAGCCACAACGCCTGACGTTCGTCACTTGCCCTGGGAAGGGCCTCGGTTCGGGGTTTGGCGTCGAGGGGCGGGTGGGTGGTTCGTTGTTGTTGGTGGGGTGCCGGTGGGTGGGTCCAGGCCTTCGAGGGCCTTGAATGATTGGGCCAGGTCAGGGGGTAGGGCCATGCGTGGTGGACCGATGAGGCGGTCAGGCTCTTTGCCTGGGCCTGTTATGGGGCGCACCGTCGGGAGGTGGTCGAGTTCGTCGAGGGCGACGCCTTTCGAGCGTCCTAGTCGGTTGGCGGTGACGTCGAAGATCTCGCCGTTCTTGCGGGGCGCGAAGGCGACGACCTGCCGCACCGGGAGGGACGATCCGGTCGGGCCCTCGAACTCTCGGTAGGTGACTCGGTGCGAGGGGCCCATCGGTCGCCCGCGTCGGTTGAACTCCTCCACCACCGGGATCTTGATCTCGGCGCAGTCGCGGAGGTCCGGATGGTCGTCGGAACGGCCGAGACGCTCGCCAGCGAACTCGGCCTCGCGGCCTTCGCGGAGGGCGCTCAGAGCGACGCGAGCTGCTTCGAACTGCTTGGCGTCAACACC
Organism: Kribbella sp. NPDC051586; assembly: GCF_044453965.1. Lineage (NCBI taxonomy): Bacteria > Bacillati > Actinomycetota > Actinomycetes > Propionibacteriales > Kribbellaceae > Kribbella > Kribbella sp. NPDC051586. The sequence continues at coordinate 11,412 of NZ_JBITDF010000003.1, forward strand.
GTTGGGGTCTGCCTGGGCACGGGCGTGGAGCTCACGAAGCTCGTCCTGGAGTTCCGGGTCGAGGATCAGGTGATACCTGGCCGTCATCGGGGTGCGGGCGGCTCGTTGTCGCTGTCGAGATTCCAACCGAACTCTGCGGCGAGGTCGTCGGCCGAGACGTAGTCCTCGGCGCGGTTCGTCGTCAGGCGTCGCTGAGTGACCTCGCGAATCTCCGTGGCCTGCTCGGCGTCCTCGGCCAGCTCCTCGAGCTGCTCCCATCGGTCGAACGGAACGACCACGCCTTCGGGGCGACCGTCGTCGCCGAAGATCAGCGGCTCGGCCTGGCCCGCGCGGAACCGCTGCAGCATCCGAGGCAGGTTGTACGCCGCGGTCGCCGTATCGATCACGTTGACCCGGTCACCGTTCGGGCGATCCTGCGGTGTCTCCGTCGACATCTGGGCTCCTTCGCTGACTGTCTGTCCAGCCTAGACGAGGCAGCTGCCCGCCCGTCGCACTTATCCACAGGAGTTGGGGTTGAGGGTCTGCCAGAGGGTGTAGGGGATTAGGACGGCTTCTGGTTTGGTGGTGCCGAAGATCAAGGGGTCTTGGTAGCCGAGGTGGAAGCGGGTGAGCATGTGGGGGAGGAGTTCGGCGGCGGTGGAGGGGGTGATCAGGCAGATGGGCTCGGTTTCGTTGGGGTTCATTGGGGGCCTTTCGGTGGGGTTCTCAGCAGAATAGAAGTTGGGTAGTGGTCGGCGGGGGAGTTATCCACAGGGGGCCTGGGGCAACTGATGGGAGTGGTGGATGGGTGAGCCGCGGTGGGTCGAGGTTCGGGTGGTGGGGGATGCGGGGGTGGATGAGGGGCAGTGTGTGAAGGCGGTTCGGCAGTTGCGGAAGGAGTTGGCGGACGAGGGGCTGCCTACGCAGGATGTGGTTCAGACGGGTGGGGCGGCTCAGGGCGATGGGTCTATTGCTATTGCGGTGGCGTTGGTGGGGGCCGGTGGGGTGGTGCCTACGTTGGTCGCAGTACTGCGGGACTGGATTCGGCGGCGGAAGAGTCCGGGGAGGATTGTGGTGACGTTGGGGGACGACTCGATCGAGATGGAGCGGCCGACGTTCGACGGGCGGGCTGTGTTGCTCGAGGAGTTCCTGAACCGAGCGCGCTAGTCAAACGTGTGAAGCGTTGTCCGGGGAATCGGGCGGGCGTAGCGTCGTTGGGTGGGGGAGGGGATTGTGATGCTGCACTCGGTGCGGCGGTGCAGGATTCGGGGAGGCCTTGGGCGGCGGCCTGTTCGTTGTGGTTTCGGGGGACCGCGGCGGAGCTGGTGGGAGCGCCGGCGGGTCTGAGGTCGAGCCCGAAGAGGAAGCTCTGCCCGGACGTCCCTCCAGAAGGGTGGAGCCCAAAGGAGCCCGGGGTGCGTGAGCACCCCGGGTTCCCTGCGTTGCGTCGGCAAATGGCTACCGAACGTTGCGGAACCACGGCCTGACGCGGGAGCATGATGGCGCGATCCTGGGAGGGTTCTGTACGGGTTTAGCTACAGGTTGGGCTGGTGGACGACGATCCGGAGTTCGCGGATCGGGGGATTCGGCAGTTGCGGCGGGAGTTGGGTGAGTTCGACACCCGGCGACGTACGGACTGCCGCGCCTGAGGGCAGCAAGGGCGACGCCGTCGTCGTCGGGCGCGGTTGATCGAGGCGTTCCTGCGCAAGCACGAAGCGAGCTGAGCCGTGGGGTCTGCGCCACCTCAACACCCCTGCGCAGGACCCGGAGGCGCCGAGCGCGACGACCTGACGCTGTTGTACTGCAGCGGCCATGGTTTGAAGGGACGACAACGGTCGCCTGTACCTGGCGATGAAGAACACCAAACGCGAGCGCGTACAGCAGATCGCGAAAGCGGACTCGGCCGTCCACACGAAGACCGAGCTCGGTGGGCGTGGCCGGATCGTGCTGACGGCAACGGGCTCGACGCAGTACGCCTTCGAGGGCAGTCAGATCCACGGCGAGGCAGCGCAGTCCGTCTTCACCCGTCACGTGGTCGAGGGTTTGCGAAGCAAGGTGTGGGCGGATTGCTGTACGTCGTCGACACCGGAGTCGCGAGGTTGTCGCCAGGCTGGCTACCGATCTGCGGGCCGCGGTGGCACTGGCGGTCAGCGCGGACGGGCAGTGCATCTATGTCGGCCGGATCTACGAGGCAGGCATCGTCGTACTCGACGCGGCTGGTCCGACCGTGATCGGCACCATCGAGCTGCCACGTTGTCGGGCCGGCCCCTGTGCGGAGCCGGCCCGAGGTGTTTAGCGCGAGGCCTACAGGTTGCCGAAGAACTTGCGGAGGTCGGCGGTGACGTCGTTCGGGCGTTCGAGGGTGGCGAAGTGGCCGCCCTGGTCGAAGTTGGACCAGTGGACGATGTTGGTGTTGTCCCGCTCGGCCAGCGGGCGGATGGTCTTGAAGTCGTCGGCGAAGACGGCAACGCCGGTCGGCGCGTGGTTGAGCTGCGGCTCGGCGCCGGAGTTGGCTTCCTCGTAGTGGTAGCGGCCGGCGGCGGCCGAGCTGTTGGTGAACCAGTACAGCGAGACCTCGGTCAGGATCTGGTCGCGGCTGACCAGGCTGGTGCCGTTGCCGAAGTTGTTGAAGAGTTCGTTCCAGGCGAGCTGGCCGACGGGGGAGTCGGAGATGCCGACGGCAACGGTCTGCGGACGGGTCGAGTTGATCGCGTTGTACCCACCGACCGACTGGAACCACTTCAGGTGCTCCAGCGCGGCGTAGTCCTCCGGCGTGAACTTCTCGAACTCGGCCGGGTCGCCCGACGGGAACGAGAACAGCTGCAGTACGTGCAGCCCGAGGAACCCAGCGGGGTTGAGTACGCCGAGCTCACGCGAGATCATCGCGCCGCCGTCGGACCCGTGCGCGCCGTACGACTCGTAGCCGAGCCGCCGCATCAACGTGTCGTACGTCCGCGCCACCCGCGCCATCGTCCAGCCGCGGTCGACCAGCGGCGTACTGAAGGCAAAGCCCGGCATCGACGGGACCACCACGGAGAAGGCGTCCGACGACGATCCGCCGTACGACTCCGGATCCGTGAGCGGGCCGATCATGTCGAGGAAGTCGACGAACGAGCCCGGGTAGGTGTGCAGCAGGAGCAGCGGCGTCGCGCCCTCGACGGCGGACGGGACGTGGATGAAGTGGACGGTCTGGCCGTCGATCTCGGTGAGGTAGTGCGGGAACTCGTTCATCCGCGCCTCCTGCGCCCGCCAGTCGAACCCGTCCTGCCAGTGGTCGACCATCTCGCGGAGGTAGTGGTTCGGGGTGCCGAGGTCCCAGTTGTCGCCGGGAGCGGGCTCGGGCAGCCGGGTCCGCGCGAGGCGGGTCTGCAGATCGTCCAGGTCGGCCTGGTCGATGGTGACGGTGAAGGGCCGGATGCTCTCGTTTGTGCTCATGGGTTTACCGTAGAATCCATATAGGAACATTAGATTCCTAATTAGGAGACTGATTTGCTCGAGACCTCGCAACGCCTCCTCAGCCTCCTCGCGTTGCTGCAGACGCGGCCGGCGTGGACCGGCACGGAGCTGGCCGAGCGGCTCGAGGTGACGACGCGGACGATCCGCAACGACATCGACCGGCTCCGCGAGCTCGGGTACCCGGTCGACGCGACGCGCGGCTCGTCCGGGCATTACCAGCTCGGCGTCGGCGCGAAGCTTCCACCGCTGCTGCTCGACGACGAGGAGGCGGTCGCCGTCGCGGTCGGGCTGCGGACCGGTGCCGGCGTGGCGGGGATGGGGGAGAGCAGCGCGCGGGCGCTGACGAAACTCGAGCAGGTCCTCCCGCACCGGCTCCAGCGCCAGGTCAACGCGATCCACCGGGCGATGGAGAAAGGCCCCGACAACACCGGGTCGAACGTCGCGGATCCGGAGATCGATCCCGGCGTACTCGCCACGATCGCGGCCTGCATCCGTGACGAGCACTACCTCCGCTTCGAGTACGCCGTCGCGCCGGGCAGCCCGGCCCGCGGCGCGGGATCCGGCGTCATCCAGGACCTGCCGATCCTGGTGGAGCCTTATCGTCTGGTGAGCTGGCAGCGGTACTGGTACCTCGTCGCGCGGGACGAGCAGTCGGTCTGGCGGACGTACCGCGTCGACTGGATAACGTTGCGCATGGCAACAGGTCGCAGGTATCAACCGCGGCCGATCGCCGACGAGGACTACACCGACTTCGTACTGCGGGACGTCGCCACCACCGGCTGGAAGGTGCACGCCCGCATCACCGTCGACGCCCCTGCCCAGGAAGTCCTGTCCCGCATCCACGCCGCCGTCGGCATCGTCGAATCCGTCGACGACAACACCTGCATCCTCGTCACCGGCGCCGACTCCCTCGAAATCGTCGCCGTCTACATCGGCATGCTCGGCCTCGACTTCCACGTCGACGGCCCACCCGCCCTCATCACCCACCTCGAAACCATCGGCAACCGCTACCTGAAGGCGATCCCGGTACCGACGGACGGGTAGTGGTCGGGCGATCGGCGATCACCTGAGGACCCTTCAGGCGGGGAGGTGGGTGGCCGCGGCGACCACTACCCGTCGTTCGGTACCACGTCTGCGCCAAGGCCGGCGTTGCGGGCCTGGATTATGGCGGTGGATCGGTCGGCTATGCCTAGTTTGGTGAAGATGGTGGAGACGTTGTTGGCTACGGTTTTGGAGGCCAGGGCGAGGCGGTCGGCGATGGCGGGGTTGGAGAGGCCGGCGGCGATGAGGTCGAGGATCTGGCGTTCGCGGGTGGTGAGTTCGGGGAACGGGTCGGCGGCCGGGGGTGGGGCGGAGAAGAAGGTGAGGACTCGGCGGGCGACGCCGGGGCCGAAGATGGCTTCGCCGGCGGCTACGGCGCGGATGGCGCGGGCTATTTCTTCTTGTTCGGCGCCTTTGACCAGGTAGCCGCGGGCGCCGGCGCGCATGGCGGCGAAGACGGAGTCGTCGTCTTCGAACATGGTGAGGACGAGTACGGCGGTCTCCGGCGCCGAGCGGGCCAGCTCGCGGGTGGCGGCGAAGCCGTCGAGGTCGGGCATCTGCAGGTCGAGTACGGCGACGGCGGGGCGACTGGTGATGACCTCGCGGACCGCCTCGCGGCCGGTTGAGGCAACGCCGACGACCTCGATGCCGGGGAGCGAGGTCAGGAGTGCAGCCAGGCCGGCTCGGACCACGGGATGGTCATCTGCCAGCACCACGCGGATGGTGTCGGGGAGGTCGCCGGCGGTCATCGTGGCTCCAGCGGGGCCGTCGTCGCGGCGAGGGGGAAGCTGGCGCGGACCAGGCCGCCCGTCGGGGTTGGGCCGGCTTTGAAGGTGCCGCCGAGTTCGGCCGCGCGTTCGCGCATCGCCTGTAGGCCGACGCCAGGACGCCAGGCGCCGTTCGGCGGGCCGTCGTCGGTCACCTCGATCTCGAGGTCGCTGCCGCAGCGCAGGGCGAGTACGGCGGAGGTCGCGCGGGAGTGCCGTACGACGTTGGTCAGCGCCTCGGTCGCGATGCGGTACGCCGCGACCTCGAGCGCGGCCGGCAACGTCGGCAAGCCGTTGGCCGAGACCGCGACCTGGATGGTGGCGCCGTCGGCGCGGAACGACAGCTGGTCGGCTCGCTGCCGCAGCGCCCCGACCAGGCCGAGCTCGTCCAGTGCCGGCGGCCGCAGGTCGTCGACGAGTCGGCGTATGTCGCCGATCGCGGTCCGCGTGTCCGCCCGCAACCTCGTCAGGAGATCGACAGCCCCCGAGGCGTCGGGGGACGGCGGCGCGGCGGCGGTGCGGTCCCGCGTGGCGTCGGCGGTGATCAGGTTGGCGACGGCGTCCGCGGAGAACGCGATGCCGGTGAGGGTCGGGCCAAGGCCGTCGTGGAGGTCGCGGCGGAGACGGCGACGCTCCTCCTCGCGCGCGGAGATGAGCTTCTCCCGCGACGACTGCAGCTCAGCGGACAACCGAGTCGCGTGCACAGCAACGGCCAGCGGTACGGCGACCAGCCCGAGCACACTCCGATCGGCCGACGACAACCCGGACTCGCCAGACCGCACTCCGATGTCGAGAGATCCGACCACCTCTCCGCCGTACGAGAGTTCCAGCGGTACGACGTCCCCCGGCGTACCGTCCACAGCGATCACCTGGCCGTCGACGGTCAACGCGGCGTACGGGAGACGGAGCGCGGACCGGATCGCGGCGACCACACCGGGCAGCCCGGCGGACAGCTGCTCGCCAACCCGCGACGCGACCCGCGCCGGGTCATGCCGATCGCCGTACAACGCCCGATCGACGAGCTGCTGCAAACGAGGCAGAACAGGCGCGATGATCAGCGCGACGAACACCGTCACCGCCGCGGACCGCCCGACCTGGGACGCGATCAGCGAGTCGAGCAACGCCACCAGTACGGCGTAAATGCCAATGGCAACCAACGACAACAGGGCCCAGGTCAGCGCCCGCGAGATCACCAGACGGATGTCGAGCAGCTGGTAGCGCACGATCGCGACCGCCACCGAGATCGGGATCAGCGGAATCGCCAGCAGCACAAGGATCGGCGTACCGGTGACGAAGGCCCACGGTGTGACGAACAGGATCGCGATCACCGATGCCAGCAGCAACCACAGGAGTTGCCGTCGGCCCGTTTCGTCCGCGCGCCGGTACCTGACCGCCAGGCAGATGATGGCCAGCAGGATCGCGAGCAGGTTGCGCAGCTCGGTCAAGCTCCACAGTGGCTGCAGATCGTCGTACGACGGGATCGAGAGGTAGCCCCGCGGGAGATCGGGCGCGATCGGGTCGCCGCTGCCGACCATCTCCAGGACGAACAGCGGTGCGGTGGCGATGATCCCGATGGCCGCCCAGCGCCACCGCGGCGAGAGCAGGCGGCCGGTCGGGAAGAGCAACAGCGCCAGCGGCAGGAACAGACCGATCGACCAAGGCCAGGCGGCCGAAGAGATCGTCACGAAGACCCGCTGGGCAGACAGTGAGCCGCCCTGGGCACCGATGAACTCGGCAAGCGCGCCGGCCAGCGGTGTGGTCGCGTGGCCGATCCCGTCCGCGAGGAAGAGCCAGCCGATCGGGTTGGACGGCCAGTGCCAGGCGATGACCGCGCCGCACAGACCGAACGTCAGTGCCATCAGGCCGTTGGTCACCATGAACGAGTCGACCAGCTCGTGCCAGCCCCAGCCGATCGCGAGGAGATAGCCGACGGCGACCGCGACCTCGGCAACCACGAAGCCCGCGAGCAGACCGGCCAGGCCGGCTCGGGCGACTCGGCCCCGTCGGCTCGGTGCGGTGGTGGTCATATCCGAAGTGTGCGCCCAAAGGGTTCCCGGCGTCTCGGGATCGCGTTCCCGGCCCGGCCGGGGAGCCGCCTGAGCAGCAGGGAACCCGGCCCCGGGCCCGACCACCGTCCGGCGCGCGACGGTTGGGCGGTCGGAAACACTGATGAGGGGGTAATGAGATGAACAAGTTCGGGTTGGTTCTGCTCGGACTACTCGGTGTGGCGGATCTGGCCACACCGCTGATGACGGACGGGGACCACCCGCCGATGAGTATCGCCATCGGCGCGGCGGCGCTCGGGCTGGCCAGCCTGGTGCTGGTGGGGCTCGCGTGGCGGGGGAAGCGGGGGGCGCTGGTTCCGCTGATCACCCTGCGGATCGCGTCCGCACTGCTCGCGGTGCCGGCGTTCTTCGCCTCCGACGTACCCGCAGCCGCGGTCGCCGCGGCAGGCGTCGGCGTCGGCGCAACGATCGTCGGTGTCGTGGCGGTGCTGCTGCCGCGGCGTGAGTTGGCAGGTGCGCGATGACGCAGACACTGACGCCTACGACGCACGCGGACATCCGGCCGCTCTGGCGATGGACAGCCGCGCTGATCCTGCCGATCGGCCCCGCGGCGGTGGCCCTGCTCCGGTACTTCCTGCCGTACAACACGACCGACGACGTACCGACCATCGTCAACAAGATCGTCGGCAACCTCGATCGCAGTTCGCTCGTGCTGTGGCTCGGCTACATCGCGTTCCTGACGCTGGTTCCGGCCGTGTACTTCGTCGGCCGCCTGACGCGTCGCAGTACGCCGTGGCTGACCGCGGTCGCGGTGGTCCTGATGATCGCCGGGTACCTGTCCTTGCCGTGGACCGCGGCGAGCGACGTGTTCACCTGGTCCGCGGGGACGGCGGGACTCGATCCGGCCTCGATCGCGAAGGCCGCCGACGTCACGCACGGCTCGATGAACGTGGCCGGCTTCGCGTTCGTGATCGGTCACGTCCTCGGCACGATCCTGCTCGGCATCGCGATGTGGCGGGCCCACGTCGGGCCGCGCTGGGCCGCGATCGCGGTGATCGTCTCGCAGCCGATCCACTTCGTGGCCGCGGTCATCGTCAGCAGTCACACGCTCGACCTGATCGGCTGGGGTCTGCAGGCCGCCGGATTCGCCGCGGTGGGGTGGGCGATCCTCCGGATGCGTGACGACGAGTGGCAGCCGCTGCCATGAGGCCGGACGGGGCCGGGTTCGTCACGGAGCGCGGCAGTTTCCGGGCCGCGCACGTGGCCCGGCAGAACATCGACCGCCAGGCGTTCATCCTGGACCAGATGGCGGCCCGGCCCGCCGTACATGCACTGAAGTCCTGGGCGCTCGACCAGCTCGCGCCGACCGCGGGGGAGGCGGCGGTCGACGTCGGCTCGGGCACTGGTGAGGACGTGGTCGCGCTCCACAAGTTCGGCGCCAGGGCGATCGGCGTGGAGCCGAGCCCGGGTCTGCGAGCCGAGGCGGTACGGCGAGCGGCCGGCGTGGACGTCGAGTATGTGGACGGCCAGGCGGAGATGCTGCCCTTCGACGACGAGTCGGTCGACATACTGCGGTCCGAGCGAGTGCTGCAGCACGTCGACGATCCCGCCGCGGTCGTCAAGGAGATGGCACGTGTATTGCGACCCGGTGGGCGGATCGCGTTGATCGACACCGACTGGGGTACGGCGATCATCCACCCGGCGGATCCCGACGTACTGCAGCGGATGGTCGGCTACTTCCTGCGCGAGTCGGCGAACCCGTACTCCGGTCGTCAGCTGCGCGGTCTGCTCGCCGACGCGGGACTCGAGATCACGGGGGAGACCGCCGCGACGTGGCTGGAGCCGCAAGAGGGTGCGCGGCAAGGGTTCGTCGGCATGATGCACCTGACCTCGTTGCAGGCCGGCGTCATCACACCTGAAGAGGCCGAGGCCTTCGCGAAAACCCTCGGTGAAGCAGCCGATCGCGGCGCCTTCCACATGTCTCTGACGATGTACGCCGTCAGCGCGATCAAACCCCGTGCTGTGTAGAGCGTCGCGGCCGTCGTCACGAAGGCGACGACACCCGCCCGCGCCATCCGGCTCATACCGTCAAGTCTGCCGTCGTCTCCACCGAAGACCGCGAAAGTTCCGGCAACGATTGTGGCCGCCATTGCACGATCAGTACGGCGGACAGCACCAGCGCGCCGCCGATCCACTGCGTCGCGCTGAGCTGCTCGCCGAACACCAGGGCCGCCGCGGCGACCGTCACGACGGGCTCGAAGATCGACAGGATCGACGCGACCGACGGGCCGACGCGCGCCATCCCGGCGAAGAACAGCAGGATCGCGGCGACCGTGCTGATCAACGCCACTGCCGCCAGCCACAGCCAGCCGATGGGCGCGAAACCTAGATCGAAGCCACGAAAGAGCCCAAGGACCAGAAAGGTGCCGAAGGCCCCCGTGCACACGAGCGCGGTCAACGCCAGCGGAGGCACATCGGCAGTCAGCGAATCGCCCACGAGGATGTACCCGGTGTAAACGATTGGTGCACCCAACGCCAGCAGCACGCCGAGCAGGTCGAACCGACCGGCCAGCGCCCCACTGAGCACCAGCCCGATCCCGATCAGCGCGATCGCCAGCGCCCCCACGCGCCGGCGCGACGCTCGCTCCCGCCGCAGCGCGATCGCCGCGACCATCACGAGAATCGGGTACAGGTACAGGATCAGCGCGACCAGCGATGCATCCATCCGGGCCAGCGCGGAGAAGTACAGGCCGGACTGCGCGGCGTACCCGAATACGCCCATGCCCAGCCCGGTCAGCACCGCGCGCCGCGGCAAGTTGCGCAGCGAACCGCGGGCCAGCGCGATCGTCAGCAGCAGTCCGCCGGCCAGGCCGAAACGGACGAGCAACAGCGCGTCCACCGACACGCCCGCGTCGTACGCGAGCTTGCCGAACACGGCCATGACCCCGAAGGCGGCGGCGGAGAGAAGGCAGAAGAGGCGTCCCACGACGTCGATGGTCAGACCAGTAGACCGTTCACGTCCATCGCGGCTTCACGGACGACATCGTGAAGCTAAGCTGAACGAATGATGGATCTGCATCGGTTGCGACTGCTGCGCGAGGTCCACGGTCGCGGCACCGTTCACGGCGCGGCGCGAGCGCTCGGCTATTCGCCCAGTGCCGTCTCCCAGCAGTTGGCCGTCCTGGAGCGCGAGGCCGGTACGCCGCTGCTCGAGCGCGTCGGCCGCAACGTCAGGCTCACCGCCGCGGGGCAGGTCCTCGTGCGGCACGCGACCGCTCTGCTGGACGGAGTCGAGGCGGCCGAGGCGGAGTTGGCCGCGGTCGCCGCGGGTCGAGTCGCCGGCGTTGTCCGCGTCGCCGCGTTTCAGTCGGCCTTCATCCGGGTCGTCGCACCGGCCATCCGCAGCCTCGCCGCCGCACATCCCGACATCCGGGTCGAGGCCGCCGAGCTCGAGGTCGAGCAGGCTGCACCCGCGCTCCGGTTGCAGCAGTTGGACGTGATGGTCGGCGACGAGTACGACGGCCAGCCGCGCGCCGTACACACCGATCTCCTCCGCGAGCATCTGCTCCGCGAGCACATCCGCGTCGTACTTCCGGAAGACCATCCCGAGGCCGCGGCCGACCGTGTCCCGATCGCTCAGCTCGCCGACCTGCCCTGGGCGGCCTGCCAGCCGGGTACGGGGCATCGCGAGATGCACGTCCGCGTCTGCCGCGAGCTCGGCGGGTTCGAACCCGATCTCCGCTACAGCTCCGACGACTTCCTGATCCTGCTCGAACTCGTCCGTACGACGGGCGCCGGCGCACTCCTCCCGGACCTGGTCCTCGGCCAAGGCGCACCCGGCGTCGCCGTACGACTGCCGGCCGAAGGAGCTGTCGGACGAACGGTCTTCCTACTCACCCGCCGGACCCGAACGCCGGCCGTCGCAGCGGTCGCGGATGCGCTGACGGAGGCCGCTGGCCGAGCCACGCCAGACCTGTGAGGGTGTCAGTCGTCGGCTTGTACTCGCACGCCTCGACTCCCTGATACCGAGCATCGAGACGTTCCCGCTCAGCTCGCGGCCGCGGTACTCCACGTCCGGAGGCTAAGACCGCTCTTGCCAGTCGTGCATTCTTGTCTAACAATCTTCGCCATGGACAACTGGGCTTCGACCGCGACCCGTTGGGCCCAGATCACCCTGGCCGAGGACGATCCCGCACACTTCGACGCGGACTTCTGGCTCCGGCTGATGCGCGACAGCAGGTCCAACGCGACCTGCATCAGCGCCGGCGGGTACATCGCCTACTACCCGACCCAGATCGAGTACCACCACCGCAGCAAGTACCTCGCCGGCACCGACCCGTTCGGCACGCTCGTCGAAGGGGCCCGCGGCCTCGGCATGAGCGTGATGGCCCGCGTCGATCCGCACGCGGTCCATGCCGACGCGGCGGAGGCGCACCCGGAGTGGCTGGCGCGCGACCGCGACGGCACCCCGATCGAGCATTGGGCGTACCCAGGCGTCTGGCTGACGTGCGCCTTTACGCCGTACCACCGGGACTTCCTCACCGAGGTCATCCGCGAGATCGTCCGCGAGTACGACGTGGACGCGGTCTTCGCGAACCGGTGGGAGGGGTATTTCGGGATCTCGTACAGCGAGGGCGCGCGGAAGTCGTTCCGGGACGAGGCCGGTCTCGATTTGCCGCTCGAGGAGCACGGCGACGGCTGGCCGGAGTACCTCGCCTGGCGGCGCCGGCGGCTGGGTGAACTGGTCGGCATCTGGGACCGGGCCGTCCGGGATCTCCGGCCGCACGCACGGTTCGTGCCGAATCTGGGCGCGCTGGCGGCCCGCGATCTGGACCTGCCCGAGCCGGTCGCGCCGCTGTTCGTCGTCGACAAGCAGGGCCGGCACGGGATCGAGGCGCCGTGGGCGGCCGGCCGGGCCGGCAAGCGCAACCGCGGCGTGTACCCGGATCGGCCGGTGCAGCTGATCACGTCGGTCGGGCCGGAGCACAAGTACCGCTGGAAGGACTCGGTCGCGCCGGCCGAGGAGACGAGGACCTGGATCGTCGACGGGTTCGCGCAGGGCGCGTTGCCGTGGTTCACGAAGTTCAACGCGACCATCCAGGATCGCCGCTGGGTCCAACCGGTCGTCGAGGCGTTCAACCTGCACGCGACGGTCGAGCCGGTCCTGCGCGACCTGCGGATCACCGCCGAGGTCGCCCTGCTCGACGCGACCCGGACCGGGCAACTGCGGGCCGGAGACAACGATCACGACGACGGCTTCTACCAGGCGCTGGTCGAGGCACGGATCCCGTTCGAGTTCGTCTCCGACCAGGTCATGACGCCGGATCGACTACGCGCCTTCAAGGTGATCGTGCTCGCAAACGCGGAGCAGTTGAGCGACGGGCAGTGCGCGATCCTCCGCTCGTACGTCGAGGGCGGCGGCTCGCTGGTGGCGGCGTACCAGAGCTCGTTGTACGACGAGCATGGGGCGGCGCGCTCCGACTTCGGGCTCGGCGACGTGCTCGAGGTGCACCTCACCGACAAGAGCCGTCCGGTACAGAACAACTACATCGCGCTGATGGATGCGCATCCGTTGAGCGCAGGCTTCGACGGCGCGACCCGGATCATTGGCGGCACCCACATCATCGGCGTCGAGTCGGACGCGGCGGCGCCGTTCCGGTTCATCCCGGACTTCCCGGATCTGCCGATGGAGGAGGTGTACCAGCGGGAGGCGCCGGACAAGCCTGCCGTGGTCTGCACCGAGAACGCTCGCGGCGGGCGGACGGTCTACTTCGCGTTCAACGTCGGCGCGATCTTCTGGGAAGCGCTGCAGTCCGACCACGGACGCCTGATCGCGAACGCTGTCTCGTGGGCGCTCGGCACGGCGCCGGACGTGACAGTCGAGGGTGCCGGGTTGGTGGATGTCGCTGTTCATCAAGGCGAATCGTGCAGGGCAGTTGCCTTGGTCAACCTCACCAATCCGATGGCGATGCGTGGGCCGATCCGGGAGACCTTGCCGTTGCCGCCGCAGACCGTGTCGATCGCCGTACCGACGGATCAGGTGAAGGTCCGGCTGCTGGTGGCCGGGGTCGACGTCGAGCCGATCGTCGTCGATGGCCGGGCCGAGGTGGTGGTCCCGACAGCGGGGCTGCTCGAGGTCGTCCAGGTGGATTGGAGTGAGGCATGAGGATCGGGTTCATCGGCCTTGGCGTGATGGGGCGTCCGATGGTCGACAATTTGCTTGCCGCCGGCCACGAACTCTCGGTGTACCGCGGGCGGACCGACGTCGACGCGTACGTGTGCGGATCGGCGAAGGAGGTGGCCGAGCGGTCGGAGGTCGTGATCCTGATGGTGCCGGACACACCCGATGTCGAGTCGGTCCTGTTCGCGCCGGGCGGCGTGGCCGAGGGTCTGCAGCCGGGCTCGCTGGTGATCGACATGAGCTCGATCTCGCCGACGGCGACGCTCGGGTTCGCGCAGCTGATCGAGAAGCTCGGCTGCGAGTACCTCGACGCGCCGGTGTCGGGTGGGGAGGTCGGCGCGCGAGCCGGGACGCTGACGATCATGGTCGGCGGGCGGCCCGCGGTCTTCGAGCGGGCCCGGCAGATCTTCGACGTACTCGGGAAGAACGTCACCTTGATCGGCGGCGCCGGTGCGGGACAGACGGCGAAGGTCGCGAACCAGATCATCGTTGGGTTGACCATCGAAGCGGTGGCCGAGGGGCTGCTGTTCGCGGAGCGGGCAGGTGCGGATCCGGACGTCGTCCGGCGGGCGCTGATGGGCGGGTTCGCGAGTTCGCGGATCCTCGAGGTGCACGGCGAGCGGATGGTTCAGGAGACGTTCGAGCCGGGCTTCCGGATCCGGTTGCACCGCAAGGATCTCCGGCTGGCGATCCAGGCCGCGGCCGAGCTCGACCTCGCGCTGCCCAACACCGCTGCCACGCAGCAGCTGATGAACGCGGCGGTCGCCGACGGGGACGGCGAACTCGACCACTCCGCTCTCTATCGGACATTGCGCCGGGACAGGATCTGAGGTCTTGCGATGATTGTTGTTGTAGGCAAGGAGAATCCGGCGTACGTCGAGGCGGCCGGCGACGTCGCGGTGCGGTTCGTCGACTCGCTGGACGACGCGGCGGAGTTCTTCGGCGAGCTGGAGGCGGTGGTCGGGCATGTGTCGCCCGAGGTGCTGGCGAAGACGCCGAAGTTGCGCTGGGTGCACAGCCCGTCCGCGGGTGTCGACTCGGATCTCACGCCCGAGATGCGCGCGTCGCCGGTCGTCCTCACGTCGAGTGCGGGCAACGGTGGGATCCCGCTCGCCGAGCACTCGATCCTGCTGATGCTCATGCTGAGTCGCGACGTACCGCGGTGGATGCGCGCGCAGGCCGAGCACCGGTGGGACCACTACCGGCACGGCGAACTGGCCGGGCGCACCGTCGGCATCTACGGCCTCGGCAACTCGGGTATCGACCTCGCGCAGAAGGCGAAGGCGTTCCACATGCGGACCCTCGGCGTACGGCGTCGTCCGGACCAGCCGTCGCCGTACGTGGACGAGCTGTGCGATCTCGATCAGCTGCTCGCGGAGTCCGACTTCGTCGTCGTGACTGTGCCGCGGACGCCGACGACGGCCGGCGTCTTCGATCGGGACGCGTTCGCGCGGATGAAGTCGTCGGCGTACTTCATCTGCATCTCGCGCGGCGGGATCGCGGACGACGACGCGCTGCTGGAGGCGTTGCGGTCGGGGCAGATCGCGGGCGCGGGCCTGGACGCGCACGGTGTGGAGCCGTTGCCGCCGGAGAGCCCGTTCTGGTCGCTGCCCAACGTCATCGTCACGCCGCACAACGGGGCGACGAGCGACGGCAATCTGCGCCGCTCGCAGGAGATCGTTGCCGACAACATCCACCGGTTCGTCGACGACAAGCCGCTGCACAATGTCGTTGACAAGGTCCACGGTTACTAGGCCAGTACACTTGCCAGACCAGTTTTCTAGAGGGGGTGTCGTGGGCACCGAAGCGCGCCTGGAACTCGGACCGTCCTCGCTGACCGACGCACTCTACGAGTCGATCCGCAAGCGGATCGTGAACGGCGAGATCCCGCAGGGGGAGAAGCTCACGGAGGTCCGGTTGGCCACGGAGTACAACGTGGCCCGCCCGACCGCCAAGGCGGCACTGGAGCGGCTCACGGCACTCGGCCTGCTGCGGCGTACGGCGCACAAGACCGCCGTCGTCCCGGTGCTCGACCAGGCCGAGATCCGCGACCTGTTCTTCAGCCGGATCACGATCGAGCAGGCGGCGGTGTCGGCGCTCGCCGCGACCGGTGAGGTGCCGGCCGACGCGGCGCGTGCCCAGGTCGCGATCGAGTACGCCGCGCGCGACCGCCTGTTCGAGAACCAGGTCGACGCGGATATCGCCTTTCACACGGCGCTGGTCGCCGCGGTCGGCAGCCGGCGACTGTCCCGGATGCACGAGCTGATCATCGGCGAGGTGCACCTCTCGATGGGGCAGTACAAGGCCCACCGGAAGGTTGATCCGTCCACCGTCGCCTCCGAGCACGCCGCCGTACTGGAGGCCATCGCCGCCGGCGATGCGACTGCGGCCGCGGAGTACATGGCACACCACCTCGAGCAGGCCGAAGCCCGCCTGCTCAGCACAGTGCCCCAGGAGTAGCACAGTGCCCCAGGAGTAGTCAGACGAGATCGTGGCGGAGCAGCACGGTCCGGTTGTCGAACGAGCGGGTCGCCGCCAGGCGGAGGTTGCGGCGGTCGGTGGGCTGGTGGACGGGCTTGCCGCCGCCGAGGATCACCGGGTGCACGATCACGTGGTACTCGTCGACCAGTCCGAGCTCGGTCAGCGCGGCGGCCACGCTCGCGCTGCCCGTCAGCAGGATGTCCTTGCCGGGCTCGTCCTTGATCGCCTTGATCTCGGCCGGGGTACGGACGATGCGGGTGTCCCAGTCGGCGCTCTCCAGGGTCTTCGAGAGCACGACCTTCGGCGTACTGCGCCAGACCGGTGCGAACTGGATCGCGTGCTCGTCCGGGTTCATCGACTCGGCGTTCGGCCAGTACGACGACATCATGTTCCAGACGGTCCGCCCGTACAGGAAGAGGTCGGCGCGCTCGGTCAGGCTCATCGAGTAGTCGCCGAGCTCGGGGCCGAGCTGCGCCCAGTCGAACTCGCCGTTCGGGCCCTCGATGAAGCCGTCGAGTGATTGGTGCACGTAGTACATGATCTTCCGCATGATGTCCTCCGGGTGATGGCTGCTTGTGCCTCTTGGTCGTCACCGAGCGGCAAGCCTTGACATCCTTTCCCGGGATTGACGAAATCGGTTCCGCTTGGGAGTGTCGGGGGTGAACGGGCGGGTCTGGGGGAGGGCCGGCTGCCCGTCGGGGTTCAGACGCTCTCTGGGGTGAGGTTCGCGCTGCACTCGACGACGACCGGTCTGCGCGGTATGCGCGGTGCGGGTTCGCACGTGCGTGCCGATCTGCGACAGGCGACAGTTCGGGGAGCGGACATGAGTGCGATAGAGGACCTGCGGGAACGCACCAGAGGACAGGTCTTCACGGCAGGTGACGAGGGGTACGACGTGGCTCGCCGCGTCAACAACTGGATGCACGACAAGCGGCCGCAGGTGGTCGTCCGGTGTGAGAACGCCGGTGACGTGATGGCGGCCATCGACTACGCACGGACCAACGACCTGGAGCTGGCGGTTCGCGGCGGCGGGCACAGCGTGCCGGGGTTCGGCACGGTCGATGACGGGCTCGTCGTCGATCTGAGCGGGATGCGCGGCGTCCGGGTCGATCCGGTGAACCGGACCGCGCGGGCCGGCGGCGGCGCGACATGGGGCGACTTCAACGCGGCCACGCACGCGTTCGGGCTGGCCACGACCGGCGGCATCATCTCGACCACAGGCGTCGGCGGGCTGACGCTGGGCGGCGGGATCGGGTACCTGGCCCGCGGCCTCGGGTTGTCCTGCGACAACCTGATCTCGGCCGACGTGGTGACCGCGGACGGGAAGTTCGTGATCGCGAGCGAGAAGGACAACGAGGACCTGTTCTGGGCCTTGCGTGGTGGCGGCGGCAACTTCGGCGTGGTGACCGCGCTGGAGTACCGGCTGGCGCCGGTGTCGATGATCTACGGCGGCCCGATGTTCTTCGAGCTGTCCGACGCGGCAGCTGTGCTGACGGGCTTCCGGGAGCTGATCAAGGACGCGCCCGAGCAGCTCGGCGGGTTCCCGGCGTTCCAGATCGCGCCGCCGCTGCCGTTCATCCCGGAGAACCGGCACGGCGAGCCGTTCGCCGCGATCGTCGGCTGCTGGGCCGGCGACCTCGACGAGGGCGAGGCGCAGATCTCGAAGTTCCGCGAGTTCGCGCCGGTGATGGCCGAGATGGTCGGACCGATGCCGTACCCCGCGCTGAACGGCGCGTTCGACGCGCTGGTGCCGGCCGGCCTGCAGCACTACTGGAAGGCGAACTTCGTCACCGAGCTGACCGACGAGGCGATCCAGGCGCACCTGCGGCACGCGCCCGGCCTGCCGGCGGTGAACTCGACCGTGCACATCTACCCGATCAACGGCGCCTGCCACCGGGTCACCCCGGACGCGACGGCGTTCGCCTACCGCGACGCGAACTTCGCCACGGTGATCGCCGGCATGTGGCCGGACCCGGCGCAGAACGAGGCCGGGATCGAATGGGTGCGTTCGTACTACGACGATGTCGCGCCGCACTCCGAGGCCGGCGGGTACATCAACTTCATGGCCGAGGACGACCAGGGCAGGATCCGGGAGAACTACAAGCAGAACTACGACCGGCTGGTCGAGGTCAAACGCAAGTACGACCCGGGCAACGTGTTCCATCTCAACCAGAACATCGTGCCCTAGGCAACTGACAGGGTGCGGCCGGTACGTCGTCGTACCGGCCGCACCCTGGGCTTTGTCAGAGGGTCAGCAGGCGCTGGAAGAACGCGCGGTACCGCTGCAGGGCCGAGCGCAGGTCCTCGGTCGACGGCTCGCCGCCGGACCACTGCTGTTCCAGACCCTGGTGCTGGCGGTCGAAGGTGTCCGACAGGGCCTTCAGCACGTCGTCGACCAGGCTGTCGGCCTCGGTGACGGCCTTGCGCGGGTCGTCGACGAATCCCTGCTGGATGACCTCCCAGCGAGCGCGGTAGTCGACGGCCGAATCCTCGGCCACCAACGGCTCGTCACCCGTCGGCGTGGCTGTCATGGCGTCCTCGGTACGACTTGCCGACCGGTCGTCAGCCATCCGGTCGCCAGTCACGCGGTCGTCGGCCATCCGGTCATCTGCCATCCGGTCGTCAGCCATGCGGTCGTCGAGTGCGGAGTCGTCGAGTGCGTTGTCGTCGCGGGCGGCGTCGGCGCGTCCCATGCCGTCCCGGGTGGTGTCGTCGAGTTCGGTGTCGTAGCGGCGGTCGTCTGGCGTGGTCATGCTTGCTCCTCGGCATTCGTCGGGCGGGAGTGGTGATCGGCGCTGTCGTGCAACAGCGCGTCGACCAGTTGGCCGTAGGCGGTGACCGCCTGGCGCAGGTCCTCGGTGCCGGCCTCGCCACGGGAGTCGGCGACGGCGACCCGGTGCGCGTCGCGATAGTGCGCGGCCACCTCGGGGTGGTCGACCGAGATGTCGTTGACCCGTTGGTCGAAGTCGTCGACGGGATAGCCGGACTCGCGCATCATCCGCAGTACGAGCCGGTCGGCCTCGGCCACCGCGCTCGCGGGGTGATCGACGAAGCTCTGCCGGATGTCGGCCCACTCCGCCTCGTACGCCGCGGCGGATCCCCGGCTCAGCGGGCTGATCTCGAGCCGCGACACGCGCCGCTCGCGCCCGCGCAGTTCGCGTTCCGCGCTGCGCCGGTCTCCCGACTCCTCGACGGTGTGTTCGTACTCCGAGCCGAACCGCTGCTGCAGTTCACCCGAGCGTCTGCGCTGGTACATGAACAGCAGCGCCGCCGCCGCGAGTACCACGACGACGATGATCACGATGGTCAGGACGGTACCCATCAGAACTCCAAGTCCGATTGGCTGTACGGACCCGCGATCGCGCAAGCCGGCGATCGCAAGACCCCTTGGCAGACGGTCCCCAGCGCCGCCTCACATCCCCCGTGGGCCGTCCGGTACCCACCACTTTCGGAGCCAAGCATCCGGCCGGCACACCTTTGTCGAGGTGTGCCGGCCGGAGGGGTACGCCGGGTCTCAGGCCTTCGGGGCGAGCTTGTGGACGACGATGCCGGACTTGAACGTCGTCGTACCGAGCAGTTCGAGATGGGTAAGCGCGATCCCGTCGCCGCGGAACATGTTCTCGCCGTCGGCGACCACCGGGAAGATCCAGAAGTGGTACTCGTCGACGAGCTTGTTCTCCAGCAGCGTCTTCGAGAACGACCCCGTGCCGTACTTGATCAGGTCCCCGCCGTCGGACTCCTTGAGCTTCCGGACGGCCTCGGCCGCGTCTCCCTCGAGCGGCTGGGCGTTCCACTTCCACTCCGTCACCGTGCGAGTGGCGACGTACTTCGGCATCGCGTTGAAGTGGTCCGTGAACGGGTCCCCGCCGCGCTGCATCCACGCGTCCGCGAAGCCTTCGTACGTGACGCGGCCGAGCACCTGTGCGTCGACGCCTTCCATCAGGCCCTGCGAGTACGCCGCGTGCTCGTCGTCCCAGTACGGCGGGCTCCAGCGCTGCGGGTCGTCGATGACGCCGTTCAGGGTGACGAACGTGGTTTCGATCAGCTTCCTCATGGGTCTTGTCCTTTCAGGGTTTCAGGATGTGTAAGGACGCCGCGTGCGGGCGTCCCGGAGTGCTTCGGCCCACCAGACGAGCTGGTCGAGCATGAGTTTGGCTTGCGCCTCGTAACCGGCGGAAGGCTTGGGCCAGCCGCCGTCGGTGGTGAACTGCTCCCAGTAGCAGGGCAGTGCGACGGTGTTGCGAATCGTGACGGCCTGGAGTTCGGTGAAGACCTGGCGCAGCTGAGCCGTGGCGTTGCAGCCGCCGCTCTCCCGGCCGTAGCTGACGACTGCGACCGGCTTGGCGTGCCACTCCTCGTAGTACCAGTCCAGCGCGGTCTTCAGTGACGCCGGAAAGCTGCAGTTGATCTCCGGAGTGACAACGGCGAACGCGTCTGCCGCTACGAGCCGCGGAGCCAGTACGGCGACCTGTGCCGGCGTCTCGTCGTCGGTGTCAGGCAGGATCGTCGGCAGGTCCGCGGCCTGGAGGTCGAGGACGTCGACCTCGAACTGCTTGGCCGCCTGCTGTGCCAGCCAGTCCGCCACGATCGGTCCGAACCGGCCACGCCGGGTGCTGCCGATGATCACTGCTAGTCGCATCGTCCTGCCTCCTTCCGTCTGAGTCAGACTCTGCCGGAACCCGTTTACGGTTTCTTTCCGGTCCTTCGACTGCAGCCGGAATAAGGTGCCTTCATGCGTTTCGGGGTGCTCGGACCGGTGACGGCGTGGACGGACGCGGGAACACCTGTGGTCGTCCAAGGCCTGAAGGTGCGTGCCCTGCTGGCCGACCTGCTCGTACACGAGGGGCGTCCGGTGCCCGCGGATCGGCTCATCGACGACCTGTGGGGTGCGAACGTGCCCGGCAACCCGGCCGGCACGCTGTCTGCCAAGGTGTCTCAGTTGCGGCGGGCTTTCGAGGACGCGGAGCCAGGCAGCCGTTCGCTGGTGCAGTCCGGTCCGGCCGGCTACTCGCTGTCCGTCTCCAGCGCCAACTTCGACGCGCTGCGCTTCGGCGAGCTGGTAGGCGCCGGCTCGCTCGATGAGGCGCTGGCATTGTGGCGCGGACCGGCGTACGCCGACTTTGCGGACAATGCCTTCGCCGAGACGGCCGTGGCCCGGCTCACGGATCTTCGACTCACTGCTCTCGAGCAAGCCGACCTGCCGGTTGTCGACCTCGCAGCCCTCGTCACGGAACACCCGCTGCGCGAAGGCCTGAGGGCCGCGCACATGAAGGCTCTCTACCGTGCCGGTCGTCAGAGCGAGGCCCTGGACAGCTACGCGCAACTGCGGGACCTGCTGCTCGATGAGCTCGGTCTCGACCCCAGCCCCGAGCTGGTCGCCCTGCACCAGTCGATCCTCACGCAGGACCTGCCGCACGCCCGGAACAACCTGCCTGCCGCTTTGAGCGAGTTGATCGGTCGCGACGCTGCTCTGGCGGACGTCAGCGCCAGTCTGGCGGCGTCGCGCCTGATCACCCTGACGGGACCTGGGGGAGTAGGCAAGACGCGGCTAGCTCTGGCCGCTGCCTCTGCCACGGCCGACCGCTTCGCTGACGGCGTTGTGCTCGTCGAGCTCGCAGCCGTCACACCCGATGCGTTGTCGGTCGCCAACTCGCTCACTGACGCTCTGCAAGCCGCGTTGGACCTCCGCGACACCGGAGGCTCGTCTGCGGTCGACCGACTGGCCGCAGTGATGGGGTCGCGGCTACTGGTCCTGGACAACTGCGAACAGGTCATCGAGGACGTTGCTGCGTTGACGGACCGGTTGCTGGCTGCAGCCCCCGGCCTCCGCGTGCTGGCAACGAGCCGGGAGCCGCTCGGACTGGCTGGTGAGGTCGTTTGGAGCGTCCCGCCGTTGGAGGTGCCGCAGCCTTCGCTCAGTCCGGAGGCGGCCGGTGAGTGCAGTGCGGTGCAGCTGTTTGCGACGCGTGCCGCTGCGGCGTCACGTGGTTTTGCACTGACCGACGAGACCGTGGCTGACGTTGCGGTGCTGTGCCGTCGGCTGGACGGGATCCCGTTGGCGTTGGAGCTTGCTGCGACGCGGGTGCGTGCGTTGGGAGTACGTGGACTCGTTGCACGGTTGGACGACCGGTTCCGATTGCTGGCGACAGGTCATCGGGGCGCTGCGCCGCGACAGCAGACCCTGCACGCGATGATCGACTGGAGCTGGGAGCTGCTCGCTCCAGAAGAGCAGTCCGTCCTGCGGCGCCTCGCGGTACACGCAGACGGCTGTACTGCGGAGGCTGCGGCGGCTGTGTGCGGCGAGGACGACGTACTGGATGTCCTGGTGAGACTGGTCGACCGGTCGCTCGTCGTACCTGTCGACGGGACGCGCTTCCGGTTGCTCGAGTCCGTGGCGGCGTACTGCGTCGACAAGCTGCGGACAGCCGGCGAGTTGGAGTCTGTCCATCAGCGGCATCTGTCCTACTACGTGTCGCTGGCTGAGGCGGCGCGCCCCGGGCTGTTCGGAGGTGAGCAGAGTCGATGGTTGCAGTTGCTCGACGAGGACTCGGCCAACTTTCGTACCGCGCTGGATCGAGCTGTGGCGACTGGGCAACTGGACTTGGCTGAACGGCTTGTCGATGCGCTGGCCTGGTACTGGTTCCTGCGTGGGCGTCACGTCGAGGCCATGCGGTCGCTGGAGGCTGTGCCGGGCTCGGCTCGGGCTGGGGCCTGGCGGGCCGGGTACATGTACCTCCTCGGTCATCCCGGCGCTGCCGTGGAGCGGGATCGGTGGGTGGACGCGGCCGATGCGATGGGACTCTGGTGGATCGCCAACGCCGCCAGTGATGCCGGTGACCTCCCGACGTGTGAGTCGATGCTGGACCGGGCCCTGAAGAGGTTCGAGGCCGACGAGGACCCGTGGGGTGTCGCGGCCGTGCTGGCTGCGCGAGCCAAGCACGCGCATGTGCGCGCTGATCTGCCGGCGCTCTACGACAGTGCATGCGAGAGTCGCATCATGTTCCGCTCGCTTGGGGACCGGTGGGGCGTTCTGCAGGCGACTGGTTGGTTCGGAGCGCATGCGGAACTCGTCGGCGACTTCGACGAGGCCGAGCGGCTCCACCTCGAGGGCGTGCAGGCCGCAGAGGAGATCGGACTCTGGCCGGAGGTCGCCAGTGCGCTCGGCATGCTCGGGTGGACGTCGATCCGGCAGGCCCGCTACGAGTCGGCGCGTACGTACGCCGATCGCGCACTGCGGCTGGCTACTGAACAAGGGCAGCGCTCGACGCAGGCACTGGCAGAGCTCGTGCTCGGCTTCGCGGCCCGTCGTACGGGCGCTCTGGACGAGGCGTCGGAGCGGTTGCAGGCGTTGATCGCCGCCGCGCGCCTGCAGAAGGAGTCCGTCCTCTATCTCTCGATCGTCTTGGAGGAGCTCGGGTTCGTCAGGGAGCTCCAGGGCCGTCCGGACGATGCGCTGGAGCTCCATCGGGAGGCCTTCCAGGTCTCGGTGGACTTCGACTCGCTGCGCGGCATGTGCTGGGCGCTGGAGGGGATTGCGGCCTGTCACCCGGACAAGACCCTGGCCGCGGTGTTGCTCGGGTCCGCGGCCACGACCCGGGCATCGGAGAACTACCTGATGGCCGCCACCGAGACCGACGACCTCGACCGGGCCGTCGCTGCCGCTGCTGTGCTGGGCGAGGAGGCGTACGACGCGGCGTACAGGCGCGGCGCCGCCCTGAGCCCGGCCGAGGCCTTCGAGCTTCTCGTCCGCCAGTAGATGTTCTGTAGTTGAGATTATTTGCCTGTCGAAGTAGTTTTGCTCCCGAGCGAACTCCGACAGGTGAAGGTGAACCATGGACTACGGCCACGAGCTGGTCTTCGGCACGTTCCTGACCCCCGCGGTCGACAACCCCGACCGCGTGATCGCGCTGGCCCAGCTGACCGAGCAGGTCGGCCTCGACCTGGTGAGCTTCCAGGACCACCCGTACCAGCCGCGGCTGATGGATGCTTGGACCCTCCTGTCGGTCGTCGCCGCCCAGACCCAGCGGGTGAAGGTGACCACCAACGTGGCCAACCTCCCGCTCCGCCACCCGGTCGTTCTCGCACGCAGCGTCGCGACGCTCGACCTGATCACCGGTGGGCGCGTCGAGCTCGGCCTGGGAGCCGGTGGCTTCCTGGACGCGGTCGCAGCGAACGGCGGGCCGCGGCTGACGACGGGCCAGAGCATCACCGCGCTGGAGGAGGCCATCGCGATCATGCGCGAGGTCTGGACGCCTGGTGGTGGCGGCATCCGGTTGGCCGGCAAGCACTACACGGTCGCCGGAGCCAAGCGCGGTCCAGCTCCGGCGCACGATGTGTCGATCTGGCTGGGCGCGTACAAGCCGCGGATGCTTGCTCTCACCGGGCGGCTCGCGGATGGCTGGCTGCCGAGCAGCGGGTACGCCGGTCCGGACGAGCTGGCCGAGATGAACAAGCTCATCGACGAGGCAGCGCTCGAGGCCGGCCGGGATCCTTCGGCGGTGCGGCGGCTGTACAACATCTCGGGCCGGTTCAACGGGAGCGGCGGCTTTCTGCAGGGGCCGGAGGAGCTGTGGATCGACCAGCTCGCCGAGCTGACCGTGGGCGAGGGGATGAGCACCTACATCCTCGCCTCCGACGACCCTGACGACATCCGGCGGTTCGCCGAGGTGGCGGCAGGCGTTCGAGAGGCGGTTGACGCCGCTCGTCGTACGCCGACCGAGGCGGTGCACCGGACTGCTGCTCCTGCGGGCGGTTTTGGCGTGGTCCCGACACCGCCTCCGGCTGCCAAGCGCAGCGCCGTACAGCTGCTGGACGAGTCTGAGCGACCGACGGGTCCGGCGCAGGACCCGTCGCGGACCTACACGCCGTACCAGCTGCAGTCCGGCCAGCATCTGATCGACGTACACGACCATCTGCGCGCTGAGCTCGAGCAGGTGCGCGATCTGGTCGAGCAGGTCGCCGCGGGCACGCTGGGCGTTGGCGCGGCGCGCTCGGCGATCAACACGATGACGATGCGACAGAACAACTGGACCCTCGGCACGTACTGCGAGTCCTACTGCCGTCTGGTCACCACGCACCACTCGATCGAGGACGCCTCACTCTTCCCGCATCTTCGCCGGGCCGACCCTGCGCTGGTCCCGGTCGTCGACCGGCTGCAGGAGGAGCACAAGATCATCCACGACGTACTCGAAGGTGTCGACAAAGCCCTTGTCGCATTGGTTGACGGGTCAGGCGGCATCGACGGGCTGCGTGCCGCCGTCGACCTGCTCGACGACACGCTGCTCTCGCATCTGTCCTACGAGGAACGCGAACTGGTCGAGCCGCTCGCACGACTCGGGGTGCTCTAGCTACTTCGCCTCGCCCAGGAGTGAGGCGAGGATGTCGAGGAGGCGGAGGGTCGGCACCTCGCCCAGCAGCCGGGCCGCGCTCGTCGGCGGCTCCGCGATCAGGCGGACCTGCAGCAGCTTGAAGTCGCGGACGTTGGCCGGGTTGACCAGGTCGTCGCGGACGGCGGACAGGAACTCGGATCCGGCCGACGCCGTGCCGTACGTCATCCGGATGAAGCTGTCGGTCACGGGGTAGAGGAAGGGCCGCTTCAGGTGCAGCAGCTTGGACTTCTTGGCGTGCCCGAACCCGCGGTGACCGGTGAACTTGTCGTCCAGCGCCATCGCGGCCTCGAACAGGTCGCTGCCGCGCGCCGCGTCCTCCAGCCGCGCGTCGACCGGGATCGCGGCGAACTCCTTCTCCGCCTCGACCTCGAGCAGCCACGGGATGTCGAGCGCGCGCAGATCGCTGCCGATCACCATCGTCCGGCCGAGGTCCTCGAACGTGACCCGGTTCGGGTCGGAGCCACCGACGGTGGTCATCCCCGGCAGCCCGTCGTAGTACTGCAGCACGGCGCCATTCGTCTCGGCGTACAGCCGCAGCTGCGCGATCGCCTCGTCGACGACGATCTTCCGGGTACCGATGTTCATGAGCCACACCCTCACACTTGTGGTGGCAGACCCGCCAGCGGGCGGACCATCATTCGAACGTTCCTCACACACTGTTTCCGCAGATCGTAGCGACTCCGCGGCCACCTGCACGCCAGGGTCACTTCCCGTTGTCCACAACCTGTAACTATTCGGCCCGAACCGCGCGCTTCTCGATAAACTCTGAGTAACACTGCCGCGACTGAGAGGAGGCACGGAACCCGGCGGCGGCCGGGAATTCAGTTGAGGACAGGCGCGTGGATCTTCATGATGTGGACATGACTACGACCTTCGGACTGATGCTGATCGAACCTGCGGCCGCGGCGGCCCGGGTTCAGCAGCAGACCGGTCGTGGCTGGAGGTCGACGCCCGGTCAGTCGTGATCGGGGCAGTGGTCGCGGGGCTGCTGGCCGGCTTTGGCGTTGCCATGCCGGTCGGGCCTGTCGGGACCTATCTGGTTGCGTTGACCGCACGGAGCTCGTTGCGGATCGGTGCGTTCGCGGCGCTCGGGGTCGCGTCGGCCGACGGCGTGTATGCCGCGGTCGCGGCGGTTGCGGGCACGGCGTTGGCGCCGTTGCTGGTCCCGGTTGTGGGGCCGCTGCGGTGGGCTTCTGTCGTCGTGCTGATCGGGCTCGCGGTGATGGGCGCGGCGAAGGCGGTACGGCGGTACCGGGCGCAGCGGCTCGCGGTGATCGAGCAGGAGACGCCGGTCGGCGTACGGACGGCGTACTTCGGGATGCTCGGGATGACGCTCCTCAACCCGTGGACAGTGATCTACTTCGCCGCTCTCGTGCTCGGTGGATCCGGTGTCGCGGGGCTCGGTGAGCGGATCGTGTTCGCGATCGCGGCGTTCGTGGCCTCGGCGAGTTGGCAGCTGTTGCTCGCCGGCGGTGGTGCGCTGCTGGGACGTCTGCTCACCGGGCACGTCGGGAAGTTGATGACTACGCTGGCGTCGACCGTGCTGATCGTCGTGCTCGCCGCCCGGCTCGTTGCCTAGGGCACCTGTCGTTCGATCGCTCCGCTCGGGTTGAGGAAGAGGAGGATCGGCGGGCCGGTGTTCGGCAGGATGGCCGAGTACGCCTGGAGCTGTGGTGCGTAGTAGGCGACTCGGCTGTCCAGGGCCGCCGCGGGGATGGCGTCCGTCTTGTAATCGACGATGGTGAGGCGGCCGTCGTCCTCGCGGTAGATGAGGTCGACGAACCCCTCGAGGACCGTGCCGTCGGGCTGGACGGTGCCGACGTACGACTCGCGCCAGTGCTCGCGGGCGGCGGCCCGCTTCACTACATCGGAGGCCAGGGCAGAGCGGACGAGCGCCGTGACGACGTCGGTGTACTCGAGTACGCCCTCAGCCAGGCACTGCGTGGAGACCGCCGCTTCGAGGCCGGCGCCGGTGGTCAGGTCGACGACCTGGAGTACGGCGTGAACCGCGCGGCCGATCGCAGTGCCGTAGCGGCCCTTCGACCAAGGTGGAAGCTCCAGATCGCGGGCTGCCTTCGCGGTGCCGGGGTCGATCTCGGCGAGGGCGACCTCCGGGCCGGTGCCCTCGAGGCCGGACGCGCTCTGGGCGGAGCGGGCGCGGCTCGCGGCCTGGGCGGCGGAGGCTCGGGACTCCCATTCGGTCCGGGAGATCGGTGGGGTGACGTCCGGACTGCCCGACGGCTCGCGGTCGGGGACCGGCGGGCTGGTGAACAGGGTCGAATGCGGCGCCTCGACGCCGCCGGCGGACGCCAGCAACTCGGCGTTGCTGGAGTGCCGCCGGTTGCCGGAGCGGTGCAGCGAGACGATCAGGTGGTCGCGGGCGCGCGTCGCGGCGACGTAGAGGAGGCGGCGGCGTTCGTAGTCGTCCATCTGCTCGTCGACCGGCTGGACGAGGTCGAAGTCCTCGGTCTGGACGGAGGACTTGAGCTTCACGGCATACCCGCCGTCCGGTGGCCAGAGGACCTGGACGCCGCGCTGGCGGTTCGGGGCGGCGGTCATGCCGGACAGGATCACGATCGGGAACTCGAGGCCCTTGGCGGCGTGGATCGTCATCACGCGCACAGCGTCGGCGTCGGTCTCGGGGAGCACGGCCTCGGCGACGCGGGAGGTTTCTTCGCCCTGGTGGGCGGCCCAGGCGAGGTACGAGCGCAGGCCGCCGTGCTCGACCTCGGACCAGGCGCGGGCCTGGTCGACGACGAAGCGGATCCGGCGCCAGGCGTCGCGGGAGCGTGGGCCGATCGCGGCGACTTCCAGCATGCGGCGGTCGGCGACGATCTTCGCGAGTACTTCGCTGGGGGTGAGCCAGCGGGCGGCGTAGTAGGTGCGGCGCAGCCACTCCATCGCGTCGCCGACCGGATGGGTCAGGAGCTGGTCCGGGACCGGTGCGGTCAGCGTGAACGAGCCGCCGGAGCGTTTCCAGGTGAAGAGGTCGTCGTCGCCGCAGCCGAACAGCGGGGAGCGGAGCGTGGTGACGAGGGCGAGTTGGTCGCTCGGGTCGCCGAGGGCGCGGGCGCACGCGAGCAGGTTGCGGACCTCTGCCGTTTGGTAGACGAGCGAGCTGGCCTCGGCGCGATACGGGATGTCGGCGCGGTCGAGGGCATCTTCCAGGAACGGAAGCGAGGTGCGGGCCGGCACCAGCACCGCGATGTCACCCGCTTCCGCAGGCCGCCAGACCTCGGCACGCTCGTCGTACACCAGCCAGCCCTCGCGGAGAGCCCGCTCGACGACCGAGGCCACGTCGGCGGCTTCCCGCTCGCGCAGGACGGACGCTTGCGCGCGCGGCAGGTCGCCATGCGGTTCGGCACCGAGAATCGTGACGGCAGGCCCGGCGGCCGGATCCTCGACGGCGTCGTCCGGGTCCGGGTCCAGGACGTCGCCCGACGCCAGCTCCGGCACCTCAGCCGACACCGGCCCCCCACGCCGCCGAAACGGCAAAACAGCCGCCAAGTCACCAACCTGCTCTCCCGAGCTGCCCTCAGCTGAATCGGGTGAAGGCTGGTCCGTGGGGTCTTCGTCGAGGAGGGTCGGGTCGTCGAAGATCGAGAGTTGGTCGCCGCCCTTGACGGGTGCGGGCTCCGGGGGATGGCCGGGTGCGCCACGGCGGGTGGGTGGCGTGGCGCCGGGTCGGGTGGGCGTGCCTGGCCGGGACGGTGAACCGGCGCCGGAGTCGGTGGGGCTGGTTGGTGAGGGCGCGACTGGCTCGGACGAGGATGCGGCCGGGCGAGTGGGGCTGCCGTGGGATGTGGGGTTGGTGCGGTGGGGGGAGAGGGATTGGTAGGCGGGTTGGGCGGCTTCTTGGGGCTGGATCAGGGTGGCGAAGACGGTGTTGAGCCAGTCGAGGATCGGGGGGACGGTGCGGAAGTTGGTGGTGAGGGCGACGGTCTCGCCGAGGAGGTCCTGCGCGGTGAGGTACGTCGCGATGTTGGCGCGGCGGAAGCGATAGATGGACTGCTTCGGGTCGCCGACCACGAACAACCGGCCCTCGGGAACCTCGACGTCGCGCCAGTCCTCGGCCTCGGCCTCCGCGCCGCCGGCGATCCGGACCGCGAGCTCGATCTGGATCGGATCGGTGTCCTGGAATTCGTCCAGCAGCAGCCGCTCGAACCGCTCCTGCAGCTCCGCTCGAACAACAGCGTTACCCCGCAGCAGGTCGCGAGCCAGCACCAGCAGATCGTGGAACTCCAGCCGCCCCTCGGCTCGACGGAGCTCGGCCGACTCCCGCACCCGCTCCGCGATCCAATGCGAAAGATGCCGAAGGCAAGCATCGAGCAGCAGCTCGACCAGCGAACCGGCGACCTCGACCACCTCGCCGCAATCGCCACGCACCTTGGCGATGTCGGGCCAATTCTCCTTGCGCCCGATCCGTCCCACCTTCAGACCGCGGAACGTCTGGAGGATCGCCAGCTGCGTCTCCTGGTCCGACGCGGCGTCGAGCATCAGCCCGAGCTCGCGGATCTGCACAAGCTTCGGCAGCAGCCGATCCTCGGCGTCGAGGCACGACTCGGCCACCCCGCCGATCTGAGCGGCCGCCGCGATCAGTCCGGTCAGGTCCGGCATCGCGACCAACTCGGGCGGATCGACCAGCACGCGCTCGGCGATCAGGTCCCAGTCGTTCCCGAACAGTCGTGCCAGCGACCGAAGGTGCTTCAGCTCGACCCCGACCGCCATCGCCAGCAGCAGCGGCTCGGCGATCGAGTCGTCATCGAGAAGCTGCTGCTGCAACTCGGCCCAGCGTTCCTCGAAGGCGACCGACGACCCGACCTCGTCGAGTACGTCGATCAGCGGAGGCAGCCCGGCCTCGATCGGATGCGCGAGCAGGATCTGCTGCGCGAAGGCATGCAACGTGCCGATCGACGCCGAGTCCAGGTCGTCCAGCGCCGCGTCGGCGAGCTCACGAGCATCGCCCTTCCGCGCCTTCTCGAACTCGACCCGCAGCCGATCCCGCAACTCCGCTCCGGCCTTCTCGGTGAAGGTGACCGCGGCGATCGTCCGCAGCGGTACGCCGTCACGCAATACCAGCGTGGTCACGCGATCCACCAACGCATGCGTCTTGCCCGACCCAGCGCCCGCCTCGACGAACAACGTGGTCTCGGTGTCGGAGCGGATGCGGTCACGCGCCGCCCCGTCCAGCAGCTGCTCACTCATCGCCGGCCTCCAACGCAGTCGGGTCGATGAGCCGGACCAGGCGTTCCAGCACCGGGTCATGCCGCTTGCGATCCCATCGAGCCCGGACCTCGCTGTGACCGATGCCGTCGGGGTTGCAGTACGGGCACTGCACCCAGAGGAAGTCAGGCACCTCGGGCGCCTTCGGCGGGAAGTACCCGGCCGCGATCGACGACACGATCACGTCGAGCGTGTCGACGTACCGCTCCTCGACCTCGGGCGTCAGCGGGACCGGGATCCGTTTGCCGCCGCGGCGGACGAACCAGTACGACGCTTCGACCGGAGTGGACTGCTCGCCAAGCCGGGCTCGTGCGGCGTACGCGTACACCGGCAGCTGCAGCTTGGTCCCACCCGCGACCGGGTCCGACTCGATGCCTTCGTACCGCGAGAAGCCGCCCGTCTTCACGTCCGTCACATAGATCGTGCCATCCGCGCCGAGGTCCACCTTGTCGGCCGACCCGCGCAACAGCACCCGACCCGACGGCACCGGGATCTCCACCGGAGGCTCACCGTCGAACCCGAACCGCAGCTCACTCGCGATCACCGACGCCGATCGCTCCGCACGCCACCGATCGTCGTCCGTCAGCAGGACCATGAGGTCGCCGAGGATGCGCAACCGCTCGCGTTGCCACAGGCGCGGATGCCCGGTCAGCCCCTCGGCCTCGAACTGCTCGGCCAGATCCGCCCCGATCGCCAGCAGCAGCGACCGCTGGTCCGCCGTCCACGGCTCGCCGTACGCCGGGAGCGAGCCCGCCAGTCGCGTCACGAACGCGTCGAGGCTGTTGTGGATCAGGTTGCCGATCTGCACCGGTGAGATGACCAGCAGGTCCTCGGGCGCCTCCAACGGCTCCACCTGAAGCAACCGCTCGACGAAATACGCGTGCGGGCAGGTTGCGTACGATTCGAGCGATGTCGGCGACGCGATCCGGTCCTGGACGGCATACTCGGGCAGGCCAGAGACGCCCGACAGGTCCCCGTCGAAGCGGGTGAACGCATTCGACCCACGTCCGCGCAGCAACTCCCGGGCCCGCACCAGCACGCCGTCCTGAACCCACAGCCCCGCCGCGGCGGCCCGCGTCTGCCACTCCTGCTCCGTCGCCGGCATCGTTGCCATCGTCAACGATCCCGCGTACGACGCCGACGTCTGCAGCACCTCGCCGTACCTGTCCCACTGCGTCGCCGGCAGCGAATGATCGCCCGTCAGCTCGCGCAACGACCCGAGCAGCCAACGCGTCGGCAGCCGGCGTGACGATCGCCGCAGATCGCCGCGCGGGAACGCCGCGACCACCCGCGCACCCGCCGAGAACGCGACCAACAGGTGTCGCTGCTTCTCGTCGAGTCGATCCCGGAACGACGCCAACTCCGGCGCGGCCGCCTCCCGCACCCGATGGGGGAGCAGCGCGTCCTCGTGCACCCGGCCCGGATACAAGTCCTCCGACAGACCGACGACGTACACGATGTCGGCCGACAGCCCGATGCTCGCCGACAGCGGCGCGACGAGCACGCCCGTCCCGAACGTCCCGACCCGCGGCAACGACTGCTGCAGCTCAAGATCCAGCACGTCGCGCAGCACCGCCAGGCTCGCCGGGGTGCCAAGCTCGTCCAACGTCGACAAGCCGGTCAGCGACCCCTCGACCGCGGCCGCGGCGTACTGCTCCTCGACCGGCAGGGACGAGTAGTCGCCAAGCAGATCGTGGAAGAGCTGCAGAACCCCCTCGGACAGATCGGCCCACGTCTCCAGCAGCGCCAACGCACTCAACCGGCGCCGCAGTGTCGAAGCAAACGCATGCAACCGCTCGGCCGTCGTTGCGTTGTACTGCGCGCGTCGCACCGCGGCCGGGCGTGGATCTTCGGCCGCCTCTTCCTGATCGGCAGTCCGTCGCTCGGACTCGGCGTACCGCGCGAGCCGCGTGTCCCAGTCGTCTCCGCGCACCACCCCGGCCGCTCGCGACATCCGCTCCCACTGCGGCACCGGAATCCGCTCGCCGCCGAAGTCGCGCGTCGGCGCGTTCGCCAGCGCACGGAAGACGTCGGCCCGCGGCAGATCCTGATCGACCAGCGCGAGCACCTCGAGCAGGGTCCGGGCGATCGCCCGCTCGTGCACCGGTCGCGTGCCAGGTCCGTTGACCTCGATCTTCGCGGCGCCCAGGTGCTCGTGCAGAAGACGCGCGTACGGCGAGGCGGCCGAGTACAGCACCGCGATCCGATGCGCGGGCGTGTGCTCCAACGCCGACACGACGTCGCGGACGACGCACCGCACCTCGTCGTCGGCGTCGGACGCGTTGAGGATCTCGGTCGCGACCGGGTAGTTCTTCGAGATCGACCGCGGCAGGTCGATCCCGATGCGTTCGAGCGATCGCCGGACCGCGCGGTCGGCCCGGCGTACGTCGGTCAGACCAACGATCACCGTGAGGTCGGCCGCTGCGTCGCCGAGGGCTCCGACGAACGCGGCCTCGGACTGCGTCAGCTCCTGCGGCAGGTAAAGAACCAGTGCACCGAGCTCGCGGACGACCTCGGGCGACGCTGCGATCCGGGCGGCGGCGGCGCGGAGGAGGTCGGTCTCGTCGTACCAGTCCGCGGCCAGGTCGGTGGTGACATGGCGGTGCAGGCGGACCAGATCCGGACCCAGCGCGGATGCGCCCGCAACCTTGTCCAGAGCGGGATCGGTGAGGTCGCGGAGCTCGCGATGGGCGGATGCAAGCGCTTGGATGGTGGACGGATGCTCGGCGACCTCGTCGAAGACGCCGGGCGCCTTCGCCAGCGCCGTCCGCCAGGTGGCGGCGACGATCGGACGGGTGGCGGGGCGACGCGGTGACAGCTCACCGGCGGCGATCTGCTCGGCCAGTCGCTCGAGGGTCGCCAAGTACAGACCGGCGATGCCGGACACGGCCAAGTGGCGGCGGGCGATGACGCCGGACAGGTTGTTGGGCAGCAGCAGAGTGACGGGGGTCATCGGATCGTCGGCCTTGAGTCGCGCGACCACGGCTTGCAGGCAGTCCAGCGCCGCGGCGCCGTACGCCGTGCTCTCGATCCGGGTGGTACTCACCACAGCCCCCGATCCGCCCGATCTGCCTGTCGACTGTCATCGCAGACGGTAGACCCTGCCACAGACAGAAAGGTGAAGGGGCGCGAAACGCCAAGGTTTCTGCAGGGTCGGCGGCGGCCTCTCACAATGAAGAAATGACCAGGGAGACGAGGATCGCGCGGATGCTGCTCGTGTTCGTCTTCGCGCCCGGCGGAGGGTTGTTCGGCAAGGCGGTCGCCGAGGCCGCGCAGGCCCGGCCGTGGTGGCCCTGGCTGGTCGCGGCGCTGGTCTGGCTGACGGTCTCGGGCGCGATCTCGACGGCAGTCTCGACGGCGATGTCGAACCATTCTGCCGAGCACAGATAATGCTGCGATGGTCGCCGCGGTGCATCACGTCGAGATCTGGGTCCCGGACCTGTCCCGGGCCGTCGCAAGCTGGGGCTGGGTCCTCAACCGGCTGGGCTGGAAGGACGGTGACGGCTGGCCCGGTGGCATGACCTGGACCGCCCCCGACGGCTCGTACGTCGTGGTCGAGCAGAGTCCGGCGATGTCGGCCACCGAGCACGACCGGATGCGGCCCGGGATGAACCACCTGGCGCTGAACGCGGCCGGCCGGGCCGAGGTCGACGCCGTCGTGGGCGAGGCCGCCGAGCACGGCTGGACGCTGATGTTCGCCGACCGCCACCCGTACGCCGGCGGGCCGCAGCATTACGCCGCCTTCCTCCACAACACCGACGGCTACGAGCTGGAAATCGTCGCACCGGATTAGCAGGTGAGACTACTGATGCCTGGAGTGACAGATGGGACTGCAGGTGTGACATGGTTACACCAGGCAATCAGTACGGTCGCGGGGCAAGGGTGAAAGGGCGGTGCTCGTGACGGAGAAGCCTGACGGGGGAAGTATGCCCGGACCGGCTTCGCGCGGGGCGCGCAGTTCAGACGCAGCACCGGAGCTCCTGGAAGCCCGGATCCGCGGTCTGCAGCACGCACTGGGCCAGCTGCTGGAGAACGCTCAACGGTTGACCCAAGGCGAGCATCAGCGCGCCGTCCGGCTGCACCGTCAGCTGCAGGAGCAGACCGCGATCGCCCGGCGCGAGTCGCGGGGCCTGGTCGACGCGAAGACCGCGGAGGCGCTGTCCGAGGCCGAGCCCAAGGCGCGGTTGCTCGCCGATCGGCTCGCGCCCGGGCTGGGATCGATCCCGCCGAACGACGCGCGCTGGCGTTCACGTCAGCTCGTCGGCGCCGGCGTCCCGTCGTACGTGCGTGTCGGTGAGCTGGACGCCGGTACGCCGGTGGTCGCGCCACTGCTTCGGACCAACGGCTGGAAGGTGACCGCGGACCGCAACGAGAACGCGCGCCGCCTTCTGCAGAGCATCGCGCTGCGGCTGGTCGCGGCGGCCGAACCGTTCCGGCTCCGGGTCGACGCGTTCGATCCGCGGCTGACCGGGATGATGGGGCTGCTCGGCCACCTGACCACGAAGTACCCGCAATTGGTGCCCAGGGCAACGCACACGGCGGAGCAGCTGCACACCGTGCTGTCCGGGCTTGTCGACGTCTCGTCGCTGCGGGCGAGCCGGCAGGCGCAGCTGGGCCACGAGCGGTTCGAGGACCTGCTCAAGGAGACCGGCCAGGTCACCGATCCGTACCGCCTCGTCATCCTGTTCGACTACCCGTCCGGGATCGACACGCTCGCCCAGCGCGACCTGCTCCGGCTGGCCGCGACCGCGGGCAAGCGGGGGATCTGCTTCCTGGTCCACTACGACGCCTCGACGGCCGCGGAGCTGGACGTCGACTCGAAACAGTTGCTCGAGCTCCTCAATCCCGTTGTCATCAGCAACGACCGGGTCGAGGTCGCGCAGCTGCCGCCGGCGAAGTTGGACCCGCCGTTCGACGCGACCATTGCCGCGGGCATCTGTGACGTGATCGCGGAGCAGGCCGACATCGCCGTCCTCCCCACCATCGACTTCGAGCGGACGCTGCCGGACCGCTCCACCTGGTGGCAGTCGGTCAAGGACGAGATCGGCGCCGTGATCGGGTACGACGACCGCACGCCGGCTGTGGTCCGGTTGCGCAGCGGCAACCCGGCGCTGCCGCACGTCCTCGTCGGCGGCGCGGTCGGCCAGGGCAAGTCGAACCTGCTGCTCGTGCTGATCCACGGTCTGGCCGCGCGGTACGCACCGGCGGACCTCGAGATGTACCTGCTCGACTTCAAGCACGGCGTCGAGTTCTCCGCGCTGGGGCCGGGTCCGGACCAGCCGCACTGGCTGCCCCAGGTCCGCGTGCTCGGCGTCCACAGCGATCGCGCGTTCGGTCTCGCCGTACTGCGTCATCTGTCGGACGAGCTGGCCCGGCGGAGTGAGATCTTCAAGTCGCACGGGAACGTCGCCGACATCGCGGAGCTCGCGCCGGGGCCGGATCGGCCGCCGCGGATCCTCGTCGTACTGGACGAGTTCCAGGTGCTGCTCGAGGACGACGACGAGTTGGCCGACGAGGCAGCGAAGCTGCTGGAGCGGCTGGTTCGGCTGGGGCGTGCGTACGGCGTTCACGTCGTACTGGCCACGCAGACGATCGAGGGCGTGAAGCGGCTGTCGACGCGGCGGGACTCGATCTTCGGGCAGGTGCCTTACCGGATCGCGCTGAAGACCACGCCGGCCGATTCGCAGGCGATTCTGCGGAGCGGGAACACGGCGGCGGCCGAGCTGCAGTTCCGTGGCGAGGCCGTGCTGAACGCGAACTTCGGGTCGCCGGACGACAACCAGCACGTGCTGGTGAGCTTCGCGGACAAGCCGGTGCTGGACTCGCTGCGGCAAGAGCTGTGGTCGCGCGCTGGGGCGGAGGCGCATCCGCCGCGGGTGTTCCATCTGGCTGAGGCTGCGCACCTGACGGAGACCGCCGCGGCGGTCAAGCCCGAGTTGGGGCGGCCGTGGACCGGGTTGCCGATCGCGGTGACCGAGGAGCCGGTGTCCGTCGAGGTGCGGCCCGAGCCTGGTGCCGGCGTACTCCTGCTGGGGGACGGACCGGCCGATGCGCTCGGCGTGCTGACCGGGCTGGCGGTGTCGACGGCGGCGGGCGCGGTGGATCCGCCGCGGTTCGTGTTCGTCGACGGGACGAACTCGGCGCCGGCGGTTGCCGAGGGCAAGGATGCGCTGATGCGGGTGCTGCGTGAGCTCGGCTGCGAGGTCGAGACCGTGGACAAGCACGACGACATCGCGCCGCGGCTGTTCGCGCTGCGGGACGCGATGCGGTCCGGGGAGGCCGGCGGGACGTACCTGCTCGGGTTCGGGTTCCACGGCGTACCGCGGATGCAGCTGCACGCCGAGGGGTACTTCGAGAGCCCGGCGAACGCGCTGCAGGACATCGTGCGCGACGGTCCGGCGCAGGGCCTGATCACGTACGGGTGGTGGAACCGGATGCATGTGTGCACCGAGCACCTCGGGTTCGGGCGGGCCAACGTGGCGACTCATCTGTTCCTACGGCACCCGCAGGACGGCGTACGCGCGGTGGCCGGTCCGCTGGTGCGGTGGGCCTCGGAGCCGCATCGGGGGCTGTTGTGGGACGGGCTGCATCCTGAGGCGCAGGTCGTCGTACCGTTCGCCGCGCTGCGGGCGGACGAGGTGGATCGCACGGTGGAGCTGGTACGCCGATGAAGACCGTGGAGCAGGAGTGGTCCGAGTATGTGCGGGCGTTGCGGACGGTCGCCATGGCGCGGGCGGACGCGCAGCAGGCGCAGGATCGGTTGACCGCGCACAAGTCCAAGGCCGAGGCGACCGCGGCGGCAGAGGCTGACGCGATGGCCGAGCGCGGGCTGAAGCTGCAGACCCGGCTGAACGCGCTCGCCGAGAAGGCGGCCGCGAGTCTGCAGCGGGCCGGGCTGCCGGCCGAGGGGAAGCGATCGAACCACACGCTGCCCGAGATCCGCGCGCTGAACGACATCGAGACCGTTGCCGAGCGCATCACCAAGCAGCTGGCCGAGACCGTCGACCAGCTGGAGGAGATGCGGACGACGGCCCGGGCGCTCCAGGAGCAGCGCAAGCGTCGTACCATCAGCGCGGTCCTGGCGCTGGTCGGGTTCGTGCTGGTGTGGGTACTGAGCGGGTCGTTCCTGGCCGGGGTCGAGGCCGCGGCGATCGCCGCCGTCACGATGCTGGCCGCCTCGCGGATGCTCGGGCTGCCGCGGCTGCCCGGCGCGCGCTGGTGGGGCTGGAGTGGTGCGGTCGCGGTCTTCGTGCTGATGGCGGCCGGGCTGCCGTGGTGGATCGGGATCGGCGTACCGGTCGTGGTGGCAGGTACGGCGATCGTGCTGCCGAAGAAGCGCAACTAGGTTTGGGAGTGGGTTGAGGTGTCCGACGTACTGCGGCTCAAGGAACAGCTGCACCAGGTCTCGATGGAGGCCAAGCAGGCAGCTGGTGGGCTGGCCGGGTTCAAGCTCCGCTTCACCCAGCACAGCCAGCTGGTGGAGAGCCTGATCGCGGGCACCGCCACCGGCATCGACCGCGACATCACCGAGATCCTCGAGGCCGCGAGCAAGGCCGTCGAGCAGGCTGCCGAGGCGCTCGAGATCGCCTCGGCCGGCTGCAAGAACTACGCCGACCAGATCTGAGGGATTCGGGGGCGCCGGGATGCCGTCGGAGCTGCAGCGGGTCGCACGCGGTCTGGTCGACTGCTTCGACGAGATTCCGCGCGTCGTCGACCAGTTGCAGCGCACCGCCGTACGGTGCCGGGAGAACGCCCAGCTCGCACTGATCGCGTCCCGCGGCCAGGCGACCGTCGCGGCCCAGCAACTCGACGCCGCGGCCCGCGCCTGCGAGGCCGCCGCGCACTACCTCTCGATGGCCCCGCCGAAGGCCCGCGGCTGGGCCGAGGGCCTCGTCGGTACGGCGGGCCCGTCGACGAACCGCCCGTCGTCAGACTCCGCCGACCGCAACAAGCCCACCAGCGGCTCCGGCGACCTCGACTCCCTGGGCCGCACCAAACGCCTGACCTTCGACTACGAAGACCTAGAAGTTGCCGAAGACAACGAGCCACCGCTCGTCACCGTCGCCCGCAAGGCCTTCGAACAGTTCCGCAAGGCGCACGAGAACGACGACGACGAAGAACGCGACGACAAGGCCCTCCTCGAACTGGAAATCACCGTCACCGAAACCGGCGAGATCGAGTTCGAGGAAACCGACGAAAAGGAAGACCAGAAGCGCGCCGACCGCCTCGCCCGCGACTTCGAGATCGCCCCAGCCCTGGAGGAGTCCGTCAAAGCCCTCCTCGAGTCGATGGCCGACTCCGCCGACCACCAATGGCAACAAGCCACCCTCACCATCACCCCAGACCAAATCATCGCCACCTTCGACTACCCCGAAGAAGCCCGCCCCCAGGCGAAGGCTGGCGAGTTGACGCAAGGCCGGCTGATCACACCAAGCACCAGCTGAAGAATCCGGACAGCATGGTGCGGAAGGGGCTCGGTATGGCCCGCGTGATCATCGAGTTCAAAACCCCGGAGAGCGGGACCTCGAACGCGATCAAGCCAGGAGACCCGGGCGCCGGCGTCCACACCTTCCCCCGGGCCACCTCCCTCGACGCCGACGCCCTCGACACCTGGCGCCCCTGGGTTGTCTGACGGCGTGTGCGGGTCGTCGTGGCGGCCTCGGGCATGTCCTTGTCACGTGGGGTGAGAATTTTCTGGGGAATCGCGTCATGAACGGCTGTGGCGGTCGTCACTACCTGTGAACCCATCCCACAGGGAAGTGGAAGTGATTGACGTGAAGGGTTGTGCGAAGTCGCTGATGGGAAGCTGCTCGACCCGGTGTCGGGTGCATTGAGATGGCCGACGGTGGTGATCCTCACCCGGGTGCGGTCCGGGTGGAGCGTCGTCGGGTGCGGGTCTGGTTCGGGGATCATGTGGTCGCCGACTACCGGGCCGAAGTCGAGCTGGCCGAGCGGTACGCGGCGGCCATGTCGCGCCGGTTCGCCGGCTTGCGGGTGACCAGCGATCCGGTTCCGGACCACGATCCCGGACCGGAGCGGAAGCTGCCGGGGGAGCGGCTGTGGGAGGTAGCGCCGAAATGAGTTCTCGTCGTTTCCGGTTGATCCGGCATCAGGACGTCTCCGGTGTCAGCGGCACCGGGCCCGTCGCCGAAGGTGTGCAGTTCACCGACGGAGCCGTCGCGCTGCGCTGGTACGGCGACTATCCGACCACGACCGTGTGGGACGGCATCGAGTCCGTCATCGCCATCCACGGTCACGGCGGGGCCACCGAGGTCGAGTGGCTCGACCCCGAGCCGGACCCCGACCCCGACCTCAAGCTGCCGCCCCGCGAGTCCCTGCCACCCCGCCCGTGGCCGGACCTGCACTCGACCCCCGAGCCGCAGGACCCCGACCCGCTCCACTCCGACCGCGACCTCGGCAGCGACATGAGCGGCGACCTCGACGGCGACCTCGACCGGGATCCAGACCGGGGCTTCGGGCCCGAGGGCGACTTCAGCCGCGGCAGGCGCGGCGC
Organism: Kribbella sp. NPDC051586; assembly: GCF_044453965.1. NCBI lineage: Bacteria > Bacillati > Actinomycetota > Actinomycetes > Propionibacteriales > Kribbellaceae > Kribbella > Kribbella sp. NPDC051586. The sequence continues at coordinate 51,449 of NZ_JBITDF010000003.1, forward strand.
CGCGCCGCCGTCCACCTGGACGTCGTACCGAGTCTTCCGCTGAGTCGTCAGCGGACCGTTCAGCGCGGATCCGGCGCCGCGGACCCGATCTGACCCAGTGCGCCGGTGCCGTATCCCCTCCCGGCACCGGTCGAGGTCCGGGTACGGCATACGCCTCGGCGAGGTGGCGTAAGCCGTACCCGGACGCGGTACCGGCCCAGGCGGACTCGCGATACGCCTGGGCCGGGACCGGTCAGCGGTAGTTCATCTCCTCGACCAGGTCGAGGTTGTAGAACGCGCCGGGGCCGTCGCAGAGCTCCATCATCCGGGTCGAGAACTCGGTGGTGTCGTCCCGGCCGGAGTTCGCCATCGCGTCCTCGTAGGAGGCGAATTCGACGATCGCGAAGTAGCGCCCCTTCTCGTCCCGGTCGGCGCAGGTGATGCCGCGGACCGGGCTGGGCCCGTCGCTCTCGGCTTCGCGCTTGGCGCTGTAGTCGTCCATCAGCGCCTTGATCTCGTCCGGCTTCGACGTCCGGTACTCGATGATCTGAACGAAACCAGCCATTTCTCCCCCTGTGTCCTGACACTCACCCCTGGGTGTCTTCTTCGACAGTGCGCCTGGATCGCCTGCCTGGCAAGGCCCGACCGCTGACGGTGACCTGACGCGGGCGGGGGATCACGCGCCGCGTTCTGCCGTCGGCAGAGGTGTCTGGGTTTTGTCGGTCAGGCCTGATTGGCTTGCCTGCATGGAGATTCTGATCCTCGGTGGGACGGCCTGGCTCGGTCGTGAGATCGCTGCGCAGGCGGTTGCGCGCGGGCATTCGGTGACGTGTGTGGCGCGTGGTGAGAGCGGCGCGGTCGCGGACGGCGCGACGCTGATCGCGGCGGACCGCAGCAGCCCGGATGCGTACGACGCGGTGCCGCCGCGGGAGTGGGATGCCGTGTTCGAGGTGTCGTGGCAGCCGGGCTTTGTGCGCGGTGCGCTGGCGGCGTTCGGTGCGCGGGCGAAGCATTGGACGTACGTGTCGTCGGTGAATGTCTACGAGAAGTACGACACCCCCGGCGCCGACGAGACCGCGGTACTGCGGGAGCCGACCGAGCTGGATGCGGTGGAGCGTGAGCTGTACGGCGAGGCCAAGGTCGCGTGTGAGCTTGCGTCGCGGGATGTGGTCGGCGATCGGCTCGTGATCGCCCGCGCCGGGCTGATCGGCGGGCCGGGGGACCGCAGCGACCGGTCGGGTTCGTGGGTCGCGCGAGCGGCGCGGGCACCCGAAGAGCCGATGCTCGTGCCCGACACGCCCGAGTTGTCGACGTCGGTGATCGACATCCGGGACCTAGCCGGCTGGTTGCTGGACAACGCGACGGAGGGCCGGACCGGGACGTTCGACACGCGCGGGCCGATCGTGCCGTTCGGCGAGTGGATCGAGCTGGCGCGTGAGGTGGGCGGCCACACCGGGCCGGTGGTGCTCGCGCCGCGCATGTGGCTGGAGGAGCAGAAGGTCGAGCAGTACATGGGGCCGGATTCGCTGGCGATGTGGTTGACCGAGCCCGGGTATGAGGGCTGGTCGTCGCGGAGTGGTGCGGCAGCGGCCGCGGCCGGGCTGAGACACCGTCCGCGCCGGGAGTTCCTGGCGGACGCGCTCGCGTGGGAGCGGGAGCTGGGCCTGGATCGGGACCGCCGCGCGGGTCTGAGCCCGGCGAAGGAGAAGGAGTTGATCGAGGCGCTGAACGCCTAGTCTAGGCCGCATGCGCCTGGTGCTGATCTCGGACACTCACCTGCCGGTTCGGGCGAAGAAGCTGCCGGAGCCGGTCTGGGAGGCGATCGAGCGTGCCGACGTGGTCATCCATGCGGGCGATTGGGTGAGCGTCGGATTGCTGGACGAGCTGGAGGCCCGGGCGGCAGGAAGAGCACAGGTGATCGGGTGCTGGGGCAACAACGACGGTCCGGAGTTGCGGGCGCGACTGCCTGAGGTTGCGCGCGTGACCCTCGACGGGCTCTCGGTTGCCGTGGTGCATGAGACCGGCTCGGCCGCGGGACGTGAGGCTCGGTGCGAGGCGGCGTACCCGGGGGTGGATCTACTCGTGTTCGGGCACAGCCACATCCCGTGGGACACGACGACCCCGGGCGGGTTGCGGCTGTTGAATCCGGGGTCGCCGACGGATCGCAGGCGGCAGCCGTACTGCACCTACCAGACCGCGACGATCACCGCCGGCCGGCTGGAAGACGTTGCCCTGCACAACCTTTAGGACTGGTTGCGCCGTACAACGAATTCGGCCGGGCAGGCGAGAACAGCGCCGTACCACCGAGTTACGGCGTGTTCCGGCCTGCCCGGCCGAGGGGTCAGGCGTTGGCTGCTTCCTTGACCCGGGTCTTGAGGCGATCGCGGACCTCTTCCGGCGTGTACGCACGGCGCTTCCGCTCGCCCCGCGCGATCACCACGCCCGTTGCGGCCACGCCGACGAGCCCCGCAAGCCCTACCACCTTCCATACCTTCATGGCGACTAACCTAGCGACGTGAACAGCCGGATTTCACTGGATGACGCTACGGAACTGACACGAACAGGTGACATTTGGCTGTTCCGCGGCGGAAGCGCGGCGGATCGCGCTATCCAGCTGACCACGAACAGCCCGGTCAACCACGTCGGGATGGCGGTCGTCGTCGAGGACCTCCCGCCGCTGATGTGGCACGCCGAGCTGGGGCGTTCGCTGCCGGACATGTGGACCGGCCAGCACCAGCGCGGCGCGCAGCTGCACAATCTGCGCGACGCGGTGCTGGTGTGGGCGCGCAAGTACGGTCAGCAGGCCTGGCTGCGGCAGCTCGACCACCCTGTCACGCGCGAGATGGAGGACTCCGTACTGCGGACAGTGGCGCGCCTGGACGGTACACCGTTCCCGTCGACGGCACGCCTCGCGTCGAGGTGGGTGCGCGGACGGGTACCGGCGATCCGTCGCGGATCGCGCGAGCTCGAGCTGGAGTCGGCGTACTGCGCTGAGGTGGTCGCGGTGACCTACGAGGAGATGGGGTTGCTGCGCGGGCGGAAGCTGAACTGGTACGACCCGGGGCGGTTCTGGAGCGGCGATGAACTGGAGCTGGCGCACGGGGCCCGGCTGGGCGAAGAGATCGCCGTCGACATCCCGGCCGATGCCTGACGGATCCGAAACTGTCGGCGGCGTGTGATTGGGTTGTTCCAATCGGTCATCGAGCCGGAGCAGAGCCGGAGGAGGCCCGGATGTATGCGGTCATCGACACTGAGACGACCGGCCTGCTGCCGAGCCATCGGCATCGGGTCATCGAGATCGCGGTCGTGCTGCTCGACGCCCGCGGGCAGGTCGAGCACGAGTGGGTGACGCTGCTGAATCCCCAGCGCGACCTCGGGCCGCAGCACATTCACGGGATCCTCACCGCCGACGTGCTGGCCGCGCCGGAGTTCGGGGACATCGCTCGGCAGTTGGGGCAGCTGCTGGCGGGGCGGATGGTTGTCGGGCACAACGTCGAGTTCGACCTCGGGTTCCTGCGGGCGGAGTTCGCGCGCCTCGGCGTCAGCGTCCCGCTGATCACCGAGCGGTCGATGTGCACGATGGCGCTGGCCGGCTATCTGTATCCGGGCGCGAAGCGGACCTTGGGTGCCTGCTGCGCGGCTGCGGGCATCTCGATCGAGGGCTGGCACTCGGCGATGGCCGACACGCGAGCAACGGCTGAGCTGTTCTCGCGGTACTTGAAGGCTTTTCCGTCACCGCCGCCGTGGCAATGGGCGTACGAAGAAATAAGCCGACTGCAGTGGCCCGCCCTGCCGGGGACGGACGTCGCGCCGACTGTCCGCCCGGTGCACGCGGGCGGGAGGCATGGCTGGATGAGCCGGCTTGTCGACCAGTTGCCGCGGGTGCCGGAGCCGCCGCAGGCCGACTCGTACCTCGTGCTGCTGGACACGATCCTCGCCAACCGCGAGATCACAGCAGCCGACGCCGACCAGTTGGTGCAAGTGGCAACCGACCTGGGCCTGACCCGTCCCCAAGTGGACAGTCTCCACCGGTGGTACGTGGCGGCGCTCGCGACGGCGTCCTGGGGGGACGGGACGATCACACCGGACCAGCGCAGCGATGTCGACCGGATCGCGGTGATGCTCGGGCAGCGCGCGGTCGATGTCGACGAGGCGCTGCTCCGGGCAAGCGCCGGGCGGTACGTCGTGCCCGATCGTCCGGGGGCGCGGGGGTATCCGCAGGGGAGCACGATGGTCTTCACCGGCGACATGGTCGAGCCGCGTGAGGTGTGGTGGGACCGGGCGGTGGCGGCGGGCTTCGTCCCGCAAGAGGCGGTCCGGCCCGAGACGACGTTCCTGGTGGCCGCGGACGTCGACAGCTTGTCGGTGAAGGCTCGGGTGGCGCGAGAGTTCGACGTCCCGATCATCTCGGTGGACGACTTCCGCCGGCTGCTGCCTACGGACCAGCCCAGCGACCAGCGCAAGGCCGGGTGAGGCTCAGGCTGTCGGCACCAGGTGCTCCGGGTTGAGCAGGGCGTGCAGGGTCAGGCCGGCCTCGGTGAGGGGAGCGGGGGTGGTGGCGTTGCGGTTGATGACGCAGAGTGCGTCGGTGATGGTCGCGCCGAGCCTCCGGAGATCGTTGGTCGACAGGACGATCTGGCCGCCGGTGGTGACGACGTCCTCGACGATCGTGACGCGGCGTCCCTCGATGTCGGCGCCCTCGGCCAGGCGGCAGGTGCCGTACGGCTTCGCCTCCTTGCGGACGAACGCGCACGGCAGACCGGTGTGCCGGCCGAGCGCGGTCACGACCGGGATGCCGCCCATCTCCAGACCGGCCAGGACCTCGGTGCCCTCGGGGATCAGCGGGACCATCGCCGCGGTCACTTCGTCCAGCAGCACCGGATCGGCCTCGAAGCGGTACTTGTCGAAGTACTCCGTCGTCGTCTGGCCGGACCGCAGGACGAACTCCCCGGTCAGGTGAGCTGTGGCGTAGATCCGTCGTCCTAGTTCCTCGAGCACACCCGGCACCCTATCCGGCGCCGAGGCGCGGTCACTCCTCGTCCGGGAGCGGCTCGATCTCGAAGCGGAGTTGCTTGCCGGAGCGGATGCGTTCGATCGCGGACAGGCAGGCGGGTTCGCTCATCTGGACGCCGATCTCGGCGAGCTTGTGCCGCAGCACCCGGGCGGCGTCCTCGGCGGACCGGGCGCTGGACTCGTTGATCGCCTCGATGGTGGTGGCGGTGAGCTTCTCGCGGATGTCCGGGTGTGTTTGGTGGATCTCGTGCGTGATGCGGAACTCGGTCATCGCGACTCGCTCTCCCTTTGTCCTCTGCGGGCCGATTATGCAGCCTCAGCGTAGTGTCTGGGATGTCAGGAGAGGACGCGTCGGACAAAAGTTTCCAGGCGAGTCGTCAGCCGCTCCGCGCGGACCTCCGGTGGGGCGGTCTCGCCCTGCGGTAGGTCCAGTTCACGCAGCCCGCGGATGTACAGCGAACAGGCGAGATCGGCGCAGATGTACATGCCGACGGTGTTCCCCTCGCGGCCGGCCGATCCGGCCCGGCGGGCGGCGAACAACGCAACGTCACTGACGTGATGCGCGGTGTTGCACAGGTCGCACAGCCCGGCGAACCGGCGTGCTGCCCCGGACGTCTGGGTGCTGACCGCGATCCCGGTCACCTCGCCGTCGCGGCGTACCACCAGGTAACCGCGGTTGGGTGCCTTCGCGTCCCGCCAGCCGAGGAAGTCCAGCGACTCCCAGGGCAGTTCGGCGAACCGCGAGGGCAGCGCGATTGCCTTCACCTGGCTCTTGGTCGAATTGACGAACGAGCGCCTGATCTGTTCGGCGCTGAGCGGTTCCACGACGGTCCTCCGATCTTCGGCCACCCATCAGACCCGGTGCCGCCGCGACGCCGCAACCGATTAACTCTGTTGCCGCAGGCAACGGTCAGCTGTCGGCGTACGCCGTGGTCCGGGTCGTGTCGTGGTTGCGCAGGTCGACGCCGAAGTCGACCGAGGCCTTCAGCCGGAGCAGCAGCGAGACGATCTCGGCGCCGTCGGCCGGATCGTCCGAGCCGAGGGTGAGCTCGGTGCCGCCCGTGTCTCCGGCGGCGAGCGTGAACGTGAGCGTCCGGCCGAAGTACCGCAGCCGGTAGAACTCGTCCTGGAGGGCCTGCTCGATCCGGCTCTCGCCGGTGCGTCCGTCCGCGAGGACGAACGAGATCACCCCGCCCGACTCCGGCGCCGATGTGGCCCAGAACCGCTCCCGGCCGAGCGACGTACTCACCGCGCGGTAGACGTCACTCGGTCCCGACGCGCAGTACACCTTCCGCTCCACCGAACCCCACTCTCCTTCTGTCGATCGGTCCATTGTCCGGCCCCGACAGGTCCAGCAGGTGAACACGCCGGGTGCGGGGTGGACTTCTGAGCGTCAAAGGTGAAATCTGTACTATGTAAACTTCAACTAGTCCTCTGGAGGAATCCGCGATGTCCAACGAGTACGCCGCACTGTCCGGCGACTACACGCTCGACGCGGCGCACACCCGGATCGGGTTCAGCGCCCGGCACGCGATGGTGACCAAGGTGCGAGGTGCGTTCGACGAGTTCGAGGGCTCGTTCCACATCGACGGCGAGAACCCGGCCAACTCGTCCGGCAAGGTGACGATCCAGGCGAAGAGCATCAACACCCGCAACGGGCAGCGCGACGAGCACCTGCGCAGCAACGACTTCCTCGCGATGGACGAGCACCCGGAGATCACCTTCGTGTCGACCGCGGTCAAGCCGGCCGGCGACGGGGAGTTCGTGGTGTCCGGCGACCTGACGATCCGTGGCGTCAGCCGTCCGGTCGAGGTGACGTTCGAGTACACCGGTGCGGCGACCGACCCGTTCGGTAACCAGCGGGTGGGCCTGGAGGGCTCGGTCGTGATCAACCGCAAGGACTTCGGCGTCAGCTGGAACGCGGCCCTCGAGGGCGGCGGCGTACTGGTCAGCGAGAAGGTGACCCTCGAGCTCGAGGTCTCGGCAATCAAGAACGCCTGATCAGGAACTGTGAACAGTTGACGGGGACCTTGAACATGTCACGGCATGTTCAAGGTCCCCGCGGCCCGTGTCAGGCGTGGCGGGTGGTTTGGTGCAGGAGGCACTCGACCGCCGCGCGGAGTTCGGTGTCGTGGTGGGGGCCGGACCAGACGACGATGCGGCCCTTGTCACCGAGCTTGGTGCTGATCAGGTCGCGGGCGGGCGCGGGGTCGCCCTGGTTGAGCAGTACGACGAGGCGCCGGCCGTCGCGCTGCAGGCGATCGAGCAGCGGCGGGAGCGTGGACCCGTGGAACGGGCCGGGGTCGCTCTTGACCTTGGTCTCGATCATCACGCCGCGGCCGCGAACCACCAGCAGGAAGTCCGCGCGGTCCCGGGTGAATTCGCGGTCGTGATAGATCCGCGCCTTCGGCCACAGGCGTTGCAGCGCCGCGTCGACCTCGACGTCGTACTGCACGGCGAGACGACTGACGCGGGAGTTCGTCCGCCGGAAGGACTCCGGCGCACGACGGCCACCGCACCACGTCGGCAGCCAACGGCGGAAACTCGTGTCGATCATCGGCGAACCCCAGACATACCCAGCCGGCACTTGGTGGTGAGTCTTCCCGGGGGTGGTAAGCGGAATCCACCGGGCGCGCGATCGTGATCGCACTGGGACGAATCAGCAGGCGTTGGGGGTGGTGGTGCCGCCGTCGACGATCCAGTGGGACTGCTGGGGGAGGACACGCATCTGGTCGAGCCAGCGGGTCGGGGTGGTGTTCGGGAGGACGGAGTGGCCGCGGGAGTTGACGGTGCGGGCGGCGGAGGTGTCGTAGCAGGCGGTGATGATGACGCCGTTCGACGCGATGGTCCGCCTGGCCCACAGGACCTTCGTGATCCCGGTGTTGTGCAGCTTCCGGGTCCGGAAGTACTTCGCCTGGACGCTGATCGCCTGGAACATCTTCGGCGTCATCACCTGCTCCAGCTGCGCCGTCTTCCCGCCGCCGCTGCGCATCATCACGTCGAGGGCGATCCGGTAGGCGTAGTACGCGTTCACGACCGGGTCGTCGGAGCCGGTCTCCGTGGCCGCTTGGTCGGTCAGGCTGGGCCGGGCCGCCTTCTGCGCGGCAGGTGCCGCGTTGGCGACGCCGGCGTCGGTGCCGCAGCCGGGTAGCAGCAAAACCGGGATCAGCGTGGCGGTCACCGCCAGGTTCCGCATGCGCATGGTGTCCGAGTACCTCCTGTTGGGCGCGGCCTCGCCGCTCGTGCCGTCGGGCAGCCCAGCGAGCCGTGTACGCCGTCCGGCACTGACCGTGTAACGTCGGGACACGCATCGTGGTCACTGTGGCGTAGATCACACTTGCCCCCTACCGGGGTACTGGTCCCCGGTTGGCTCTGCGGCTGGATGTGCCGGGAGCGTCCGATTTCTAGCCTCTATCTCAGGACCTGAGACTTGAGGAGACGCGATGACGGACACATTGGCCCGCCGCGGGGCGGGCAGGAAACCGGTGGAGGGCAAGGCACGCCGGCTGGGGAGGTCGCTGGCGTACGGCGCGGTGCTGGCGCCTGTCGGTGCGCAGACGATGGCGGACGCCGTGCTCGGGGAGCGACAGGCCGCTGGGCAGCGCTGGCGGAGGCTGGCGGCCTTCCGGCTCGGGTGGCGTGGTCTCGTGCGCGCGGGCGGCGCGGGCGAGCCATCGACCGGTGGCGTGTTCGCGTACGGGCTGATCAGTGCGGTGCTCGGGCTGGCCAGCTGGTTCCTGATGTTGCTGGTGCTGGTGGCTGTGGTGCGCGGGCCGTTCTGGGGCTTCGTCGACCATGGTGCGGTCGAGCCCGGCACGTGGGGTGGTCCGACGCGGGCCGGGGCGTGGACGGCGCACGGGCTGATCGCCGTACCGTGCGTCGTCGCCTTCCTGTTCGCGCTGCGCGGGATCGCGGCGCTGCAGGCCCAGCTAGTGCGGCCGCTGTACGGACTGGCGGCGCGCAGGTGGGTGCTTCCGGCAACTATCGTGCTGGCGGCCGGCTGTCTGGCGTTCTTCTGGTCCTGGCTGCAGCAACTGTGAGTAGGGTCCAACTGTGAACAAATGGCCGCGCGGGCGATGGGCATGGGGCGCGGCGCTCGGGGTCGCGACGCTGCTCGTCCTGACGGTCATGGATCTCGGACAGCACTACGAGGTACAGCTCGGCGCGGTGCTGGCGCTCGCGATGGCGCGGGCGCTGGCCCTTGGCCTGGCGTGGCTGCGACCCCGGGTGGCGATGCTGGTCTCACTCGTGACGACAGCCGTCACCGCGGCGGTGACGACGCCGGTCAGCTCGAGTGAACCGTGGCCATGGGGTACTACGGCAGCGTTCGGCCACGCGTTCGTCGTCGCGATCGCGGGCGCCCGTGGACTCGGTCGGCGTGAGCAGATCGGCTGGTGGGTGGCGACGCAAGCCGTAGGCGTGGCCGCCGTCGAACTGGCGCCGGACCGCGGCAGTTGGCGCGGCCTGATCACTATGGCGATCCTCTCGGCAGTGGCAATCGTGGTCGGCGACCTGATCCACTCCCGCGGTCAGACGAACAGGCGGCTGGCCGAGCAGGAGACCATCACGAAGGCCGAGCGCGCCGAGCGGGAGCGTCTGCAGGAGCGGGCCCGGATCGCACGCGAGCTGCACGACGTCGTGGCACACCACCTGTCCGTCGTGGTGGTCCGCGCGGACAGCGCGCCGCACCGTCTGGTCGACGTACCGGAGAACGTCCGCGAGGAGTTCACGGAGATCGCCGACGCGGCACGTGTCTCGCTGACGGAGATGCGTCGAGTACTGCGTCTACTGCGCGAACCTGTCGAGCAGCCGACGATGGGGGAGCTGGGGCCGCAGCCTGGTCTGGCGGAGCTGGCTGACCTCGTCGAGAGCACGCGCCGAGCTGGTGCGGACGTGCGGCTGACGGGACCGGTGCCGGCTGGTTTCGACGAGACGATCGAGCTGACGGCGTACCGGGTGGTGCAGGAGGCGCTGAGCAACGCAGTACGCCATGCACCGCACTCTGTCGTGCAGGTAGCGGTACGGCGGACCGAGAAAGAGCTGGAGGTCAGCGTGCACAACACCCCGCCACCCGCGAGCACCAGGCCTGCGCCGGGTAGTGGCCATGGACTGACCGGGATGCGTGAGCGTGTGGCGCTCGTGGAGGGGACGGTGAGCGCTGCCCCGACCCCCGAAGGCGGTTATCTGGTGCAGGCGATCATTCCGGTCGGGACGGAGGTGCTGGGTGACGATCACGGTCATGGTGGTTGACGACCAGGAGATGGTGCGGGCCGGATTCAGCGCATTGCTCGACGCACAGCCGGATCTCCAGGTGGTCGGACAGGCAGGTGACGGCGCCAAGGCGGTCGAGCTGGCGGCCGAGCTGAAGCCGGACGTGATCCTCATGGACGTTCGGATGCCCGTTCTCGACGGACTCGCCGCGACCCGCCGCATCCTCGCCGGCTCGGCGCCCGGTGAGCCGCCGCGCGTCGTGATGCTGACGACGTTCGACCTCGACGACTACGTGTACGCCGCGCTCCGGGCCGGTGCGAGTGGGTTCTTGCTGAAGCACTCCACACCGGACGAGCTGGCCGCGGCGGTGCGGATCGTAGCCGCTGGTGACGCGCTGCTGGCCCCGTCCGTCACCCGTCGATTGGTGGAGGACTTCGCCCGCGCCCAGCCCGTCGTACCGATCACGCCGGTGCACCTGACGCCGCGGGAGACCGACGTACTGCGGCTGGTCGCGCGTGGACTGTCCAACCGGCAGATCGCCGACGAACTGGTGCTGGCAGAGCAGACCGTGAAGACGCACGTCAGCAACATCTTGACCAAGCTGGACCTCCGTGACCGTGCTCAGGCCGTCGTTTACGCCTACGAGGCAGGCGTAGTGATCCCAGGTCCGCGACACTAGGTCAATGGACGTCCTGGAACGCGTACGCCACCTGTGCCTCTCGATGCCCGAGGCGACCGAGCGGCCGAGCCATGGTGAGCCGACCTGGTTCGTACGGGACAAGAAGGTGTTCGTCATGTACGCCGACCATCACCACGACGACCGCCTCGGCGTCTGGATGGCAGCGCCGCCCGGCGTGCAGGAGGCGCTGGTCGCCGAGGACCCCGAGCACTTCTACCGGCCGCCGTACGTCGGTCACCGTGGCTGGCTGGGGGTGTACCTGGACGTGGACGTCGACTGGGAGCACTTCGAGGACCTGGTGGAGAACGCGTTCCGTCAGATCGCCCCGAAGACGCTGATAGCTCGGTTGGACGAGGTTTAGTCGTTCAGCGGAACCTCTCGATGCGTCCATCACGGTTCCGTTGACGTTTTCGTTGCACCGATAGGGTGACGCGATGGGCAAGGGCGAGGCTGGTCCGGTCGGTCAGAAGCTGGCGATTGCACTGGCGTTCGGGAGCTCGGCGGCCGTCATGGTGCTCGAACTCGTCTCGCTTCGCCTGGTCGCGCCGTACATCGGGCTGACGCTGGAGACGAACACGGCGGTCATCGGGGTCGCACTGGCCGCGATCGCGACCGGAGCGGCCCTCGGTGGCAAGTTCGCCGACGTGGTGCCGCCACAGCGGACTCTGGGTCCGCTGATCCTCTTCGGCGGCGCACTGGTGATGCTGATCCTCCCAGTGGTGCGGTGGACCGGTCAGGCGCTCGCGAACGACATGGTGTTCCTCGTGCTTGCCGTGACGCTCTTCGCGCCCGCTGCGCTGCTGGCTGGTGTCACGCCGATGGTGACGAAGCTGCGGTTGTCCACTCTGGAGCAGACCGGCACTGTCGTCGGCAGGCTGTCCGCGTACGCGACGGTCGGCGGCATCGTCGGCACTGTGCTGACCGGATTCGTCTTCGTCGCGACCGTGCCGATCAGCACGATCGTCCTGACGCTCGGCGCAGCACTGGTGGTTGTCGGTGCCGCGCTGACGTTCCTGCTGCGTGGTGCGCAGGCTGCCGTGAAGCCGGTCGCTCTCGCGGTCATCGGCGCCACGTTGACAGTCGTCGCACCACGCCCGTGCGAGGTGGAGACGGCGTACCACTGCGCCAGGGTGGTGGCGGACCCGACCAGGGAGGGCGGACGGACGCTCTACCTGGACCAGCTCCGGCACTCGTACGTCGACCTCGACGATCCGACCTATCTGGAGTTCGAGTACATCAAGAACTTCGCTGCGGCGATCAACGGCAGTTGGGAGGACGGGAAGCCGTTGGACGTGCTGCACGTCGGTGGTGGCGGGCTGACGATGCCGCGGTACATCACGGCGACCCGGCCGACCAGCAAGCACCAGGTGTACGAGATCGACCCGGCAGTGGTCGAGCTCGACAAGCGGGAGCTCGGCGTACGCACCGGACCGGAGCTGGCCGTGAGGGTGCAGGACGGCCGGCTCGGCGTACGGTCCGAGGCGACGGACAGCCGGGACCTGGTCCTGATGGATGCGTTCAGCGGACAGTCCGTGCCGTGGCACCTGACCACCCGCGAGCTGGTCACCGATGTACGTCGGGTGCTGCGGCCGGACGGCATCTACCTGATCAACGTCATCGACCACGGCCCAGCCCGGTTCGCGAGGGCCGAGGTCAGGATGCTGCAGGCCGTCTTTCCGTACGTCGGGCTGATCGTTCGCAAGAGCGGCACTGGCGGGAACTTCGTGCTGATCGGGTCCGACCGGCCGCTCGACGTGCCTGCGATCAGCGCACGGCTGGAGCCGGGTATGCAGCTCCAGGACAACCCGGCCGCCTTCGCCGGGAACGCCCCCGTCCTCAGCGACGACTACGCGCCTGTCGACCAGTTGCTCACGCCGTACGGTCAGTGAGGCTCTTGTGGTTGCATGTGGTCATGCACCCACGCGCAGGCCAGCCCGCTCAGCCCGAGGACCTCGTCGACGTCGACGCCATGCTTGCGGCGTACGGCGATATCACCCCGGACGTGGACAACCCGGCCCAGAAGGTCGTCTTCGGTACGTCGGGGCATCGAGGCGCGAGTCTCGACGGCGCCTTCAACGAGGCGCACATCCTGGCCATCACACAGGCCGTCTGCGAGTACCGGGCCGGTCAGGGTACGACGGGACCGCTGCTGGTCGGCCGGGACAGCCACGGCTTGTCGGAGCCGGCCTGGCGCACTGTGCTCGAGGTGCTGGCCGGCAACGACGTCGTCACGCTGGTGGACAGCGCCGACCGGATCACGCCGACTCCGGCGGTCTCGCATGCGATCCTGCGCCTCAACCGCGGCGCCGGCGCGGACGCCGACGGCATCGTCATCACGCCGTCGCACAACCCACCACGCGACGGCGGTATCAAGTACAACCCGCCGCACGGTGGTCCGGCCGACTCGGACGCGACCAAGTGGATCGCCGATCGCGCCAACCAGCTGATCGCCGGCGACAACCGCGAGGTACGACGCAAGCCGTTCGAACAGGCCCGTCAGCACGCGGGGGACTACGACTTCGTCGGCCACTACGTCGACGACCTGCCGTCGGTGGTCAACCTGGCCGCGATCCGCGACGTCGGAGTGAAGATCGGCGCCGACCCGCTGGGCGGTGCGAGCGTCGACTACTGGGCCGCGATCGCCGAGCGGCACGGTCTCGACCTGACCGTGGTGAACCCGCGGGTCGACCCGGCCTGGTCCTTCATGACGCTGGACCACGACGGCAAGATCCGGATGGACTGCTCCTCGCCGTACGCGATGGCCTCGCTGGTCGCGCAGCGGGACAAGTACGACCTGGCGACCGGGAACGACGCGGACGCCGACCGGCACGGCATCGTCACCCCGGACGACGGACTGATGAACCCGAACCACTACCTGGCCGTAGCGATCTCCTACCTGTTCAGCAACCGGCAGTGGGGCGCGGACGTGGCCGTCGGCAAGACGCTGGTGTCGTCGTCGCTGATCGACCGCGTGGTCGCCGATCTGGGCCGTCGGCTGTGGGAGGTGCCGGTCGGCTTCAAGTGGTTCGTGCCGGGGCTGGTCGACGGCTCGGTCGGGTTCGGTGGCGAGGAGTCGGCCGGAGCGAGCTTCCTGCGCTTCGACGGCACGGTGTGGACGACGGACAAGGACGGCATCCTTCTGGCGTTGCTGGCGAGTGAGATCACCGCTGTGACTGGGGAGACGCCGTCACGGGCACACGCCAAGCTGGTGGAGCGGTTCGGCGCGTCGGCGTACTCACGGGTGGACGCGCCCGCGACACGCGAGCAGAAGGCCAAGCTGGCCGCACTGTCCGCGGATGCGGTCACTGCGACCGAGCTGGCCGGTGAGCCGATCGTGGACCGGCTGACGAACGCTCCGGGCAACGGAGCGGCGATCGGTGGGCTGAAGGTCACCACCGAGTCGGCGTGGTTCGCTGCCCGCCCGTCCGGGACCGAGGACCTCTACAAGATCTACGGCGAGTCCTTCAAGGGCGCTGAGCATCTGGAGCAGGTCTTCGAGCAGGCCCGCGAAGTCGTGTCGACGGCGCTCGAAGCCTAACGAACGAAGGCGTCGAGCAACCGCTCCAGATCCGCAGCGGGGTCCGCGGTGATCCCGCTGTGGATCGGTCCCGGATGTACGACGGTGCTGCGGGGCGCCGCCAGCCACCGGAACCGCTCGCTGATCGTGGTGCCCGCCGCCGGCCCACCGCCGGCGTCACCCGCACAGATAGCGCGGACCTGCTCCAACGACGCACACACCACGTCCACATCGACGTTCGGGTCCAGGGCCATCAGTCGCTCGCGGTTCACGTCCCATCCGGCCCCCAGGTAGTCGAGCTCGCGGCAGTACAGCACCGCACCCACGTTGATGAACTCACCCCGCTGGATCCTCGGCGCAGCCCGCAGAATGACGTAGTCGAAGGGACTCATCGAGCACCTCCCGGCACCCAGGCGGACCGATGCTCGAGCCGGGCCAGCAGGTGCCCGAGGTACCGCTCCCGGTCACCGGGCTCGATCCACTCGTCCGGCACCAACCCGATCACTTCGGTCAACAGCTCCGGGGTGATCGCCGCAGCCAGGTCGGCGTCGACCTTCGCAACGCCAGGCGTGGCAACGGAGAAGACATGGTCGGCCGCGTCGTACGGCAACGAGGCGAACTTCTCCGCGGACATCCACGAGTGGTGGAAGTACAACGCGGCGCCGTGGTCGATCAGCCACAGGTTCTTGTGCCACACCAGCAGGTTCGTGTTGCGCCACGAGCGGTCCACGTTCGCGACGAAGGCGTCCAGCCACAGGATCCGGGCCATCGCCTCGTCGCCCGGGTTGCCGGCCGAGCCGTCGTACCCGAACGAGCCCGGCAGGAAGTCGACGGCCAGGTTCAGCCCGGCGCTGCGGATCAGCAGCTCCTGGATCTCGAAGTCCGGCTCGGACCTGCCGATCGCCGGATCGAGCCGGATCAGCTTCAGTTCCGGCACCCGCAGGCCGAGCCGGCGGAACAGCTCGCCGACGATCACCTCGGCCACCAGCGCCTTCGGGCCCTGCCCGGCACCGTGGAACTTGATCACGTAGGTGCCGAGATCGTTGCCTTCGACAACACCAGGCAACGACCCGCCCTCACGCAACGGCAACACGTACCGGGTCGCGGTAACAACAGGCAGACTCACGCCGCAGAGCCTAACTGGTTAGCGGCCGGGTACCGGTCCGCGGTGAGGCAACCCGCTATCGGCGTCGAGGAAGAGCTACTCCTCGTATCCGCCACAGGAGACCCGCTCCCGCGCAGCAAGACGGTGCTGGACGAGCTGGACGACGACCTGGACGTCGCGCTCGAGCTGACGAGGGCGCAGGTGGAGATCAACAGCCCGGTCTGCACGACCGCGGACGAGCTGCACGCGCGGCTGACAGAGATGCGGGCCGCGCTGGCTGCTGCGGCGGCCGAGGAAGGCGGTCGACTGCTGGCGATCGCTGTACCGCCGCATGGGCACCCTGCTCAGCTGGTGACGAGGAAACCCCGCTACCAGGAGATGGCCGAGCGCTACGGGCAGTTGGCCCGCGAGCAGGGCGTGTGCGGTTGTCACGTGCACGTCGACGTACCGGACAAGGAGTCCGCGGTCCGCGTCTCCAACCATCTCAGGCCCTGGCTTCCAGCGCTGTTGGCGCTGACTGCCAACTCACCGGTGTATCTGGACCAGGACACCGGCTTTGCGAGCTGGCGCTGGATCATGTGGTCGCGCTGGCCGTCGGCAGGACCACCGCCGTACCTCGAGTCGGTCGAGCACTACGAGGCGATGGTCGCGATGCATCTGGCCACCGGGACGGTGATGGACGAGCAGATGATCTACTGGGACGCCCGTCCGTCGTCACACCTGCCGACGATCGAGGTACGGGTCAGCGATGTGTCGATGACGGTCGACGAGTCTGTGCTGCTGGCGACGCTGTGCCGGGCGTTGGTCATGACCGCGCTCGAGGACGGAGGACGCGGGCCGACGCTGGAGCCGCAGATCCTGCGGGCGGGCTACTGGCTCGCGGCCCGGGGCGGGCTCACGGCTGACGGCCTGGACGTCTTCACGGGCGAGAAGTTGCCGATGCGTGAGGTGATGGAGAGCCTCCGGCAGCACGCTGCGCCCGCACTGGAGGAGCTCGATGCGGCGGAGTTGGTGAAAGAGGGCATCGAGCGGGCGTTCCGTGACGGCAACGGAGCCATGAAACAGCGGGCGGCGTTCCGTGCGGGCGACGACGTGGTCGCCCTCACGGAAATCAAACCGCCCCCGAAGAACTGACCCTGCAGTCGAGCTGGAAGGCCCGCCTACGACTCTGGGCTGTGCTTTTCTGCCTGCCTTGCCTTTGGGTCAGCCGCGCAGGAAGTCCTCGAGGCCGTGCAGGTCGTCGGTGTTGATGTAGTCGACGTTCGCGGCGACCAGCTCGCGCCAGAGGGCCTCGCGGGCGGCGCCCGGGGTGTCCGGGGTCTCCCAGAAGCGGACCTTGTAGCCGGCGTGGTGGGCGTTGACGACGAGGTCGTGCAGCTTGGTCCTCTCGGCCTCCGGCATCGGGCCGATGCCACGCCAGGTGAACACGTTGGACCAGTTGTCGCTGACCAGCGGCATCAGGGACGCCGGCATACCGGACTCCAGGTCACTCAGCCGGCCGTCGTACCCGGCGTAGCGGAGCTTCTGGGCCTTCATGTCGTCCAGTGGCCGGTTGCCGCTGATCACCGACGTGACAGCGCCCTCCAGCACCCGACCGTTGACGAAGATCGTGCTGATGCCGCGGTACTTCGCCAGTGCCTTGTCAACGGCGGCGTACGTCGACGGTCCGTCGCTCTTGATGTCGATCAGCAACTGGAAGTCCCGGCCGCGCTTGTAGACCTGCCCGTGGTTCTCCCGGACCCGGTCCGCCAGCGGCCTCAGGTACAGGCTCTCCAGGTTGCGACCGGGCTTGGCGTCGGCCAGGTCGTGGGCGACGCGCAGCTCACCGTCCACCAGCCACACGTCCGCCTCGACGCTGTTGAATCCACGGTCCAGCGCGTCCTGCAACGGCCGCCGGTGGTCGTAGTCGTTGTGCGCGTGCGCCGACGGCAGCGCCCGTACGGCGGGAGCGTCGTACGCCTGCGGGAGCCGGATGCCTTCGGACCGTACGACGTCGCGCACACGGTCCGGGTAGTCGCTGATGAGCCCGTCGACGCCCTGCTCGATGAACCACTTGATGGTGGCCGGATCGTCGACCGTCCACGGAATGACCTTCAGCCCGGCCTTGTGCGCCGCCTTCACCGTGGCCTTGGTGAAGTACGGCCGGAACGCCGGGTCGCTGATCTTGCCGCCCTGCGGGAAGCCGTCCACCGGCGAGATCGCGGAGGCGCCGAAGGACTTGACCGCCTTGATCGGGTCGCCGCCGAAGTCGTCGATGTCGATGCCGCCCAGCCACGGCGACTTGCCCGGCTTGCCGACCTGGAGGAAGTCGTAGTTGTCGAGCGCGACCAGCGGCAGCTGCGGCATCACCTGGTGCATCCGCATCAGCGAGCCCCAGTCGAAGCTCTGGATCGTCACCTGGCGGGCGATGTTCGCCTTGCGGATCTCGCTGGCGACCACCTGGACGAACTGCTCACGCGGAGCGGTCTCGGTCGGTGCACCGGCCTCCACCTTGGTCTCCACGTTCAGCTTCACGCCGTACGCGCGGTAGCGGTGCACGAGCGCGAAGATGTCGCGCAGCTCGGGCATCCGGGCACCCGGGTCGGGCTGCTGGGCGGGGAAGCCGGACTGCGGCAGCGATCCGCAATCGAGCTGCTTGACCTGCTTGAGCGACAGCGTGTTGATGAACTTGCCGACGTACGGGTACTCCGGGTCGTCCGCGGTGTACGGCGCGGTGTCTCGGCACTTCTTGCCGTCGACCTTCCGGTCGTGCGTGACGACGGCGTACCCGTCCTGGGTGATCTGGACGTCGAGCTCCAGCGTGCTGACGCCGAGCTCGAGACCGTGCGAGAACGACGCGATCGTGCTCTCCACGGTCAGTCCGAGACCGCCGCGGTGGGCCTGGATGTCGAAATCGCCACGGTGGGCGGCGGCCGGGGCGGCCGGAAGCAGCAGCCCGGCGATCAGCGCGCACGGAAGCAGCGCGCGGGGAAGGCGGCGCATGAGGGGTTTCCTTCCGGAGGGGTTGTGGGGCGGGACGGTCCTGAGGCTGTCTGCCGCAGGAGTACCCACATCCTCGTGAAGGTAGCCGAGAAGTGACCAGACGGCTACGGAGCGGAGGTGATCCGCCCGATCGACGCTCGTGCGTGCGGCTACTCGTACTGGAGTGCTTCGAGCGGATTCAGCTTGGCCGCACGCCGGGCCGGCCAGATCGCGGCGAAGATCCCCACCACCACCGAGACGACGGCGAAGATCACCAGCTGGGCGACCGGGATGGTGAACGAGATCTCGTCCAGCCGGGCGGCCAGCAGAGCGGCCAGCAGCAGGCCGAGGGCGATCCCGATCACCGCGCCGATCAGTGCGGTGATCACGCTCTCCTGGCGGATCATCCGCTTCACCTGACCGCGGGTCAGACCGATCGCGCGCAGCATGCCGAGCTCGCGCGTCCGCTCGAAGACCGTCAGCACCAGCGTGTTGACGATGCCGAACAGGCTGACCAGCACCGACAACGCGAGCAGAACGTAGAGCACGTTCAGGATGCTCTTGATGCTGTCGGTCTGCGCCTTCTTGAACTCGTCGCGCGTCAGCGCCTTGGCGTTCGGGAACGTGCTCAGGGCATCGTTCAGGGTCGCGGTGTTCGCGGCGGTGACGCCGCCGGTCATGTTCACGAAGGTGTAGAGGTTCAACGGCTGCGAGGTGGTCGCGTCGAACGTGGCCGTCGAGATCGTCACGTTCCCGAACGGCGACCCGCCCGCCGGTGGCCGGAAGACGCCCTTCACCTGCAGTTGAAGGGTCTTCCCGGTGGCGGTCTGCATCGGGAAGCGCGAGCCGAGGACGAGCGCGTGACTGTCGGCGTACGCCGCATCGACGATCGCGCCGTCGGCGCCGAGCTCGCCGAGCGCCGCCTGCGTTCCGGAGCGCCAGTCGAAGGTGAGCAGGTCCGGCGCCTGGGGATCGACCGCGGTGATCGTGATCGTCTTGTCGAACGCCTGGGCCTCGCCGCCGCGCACGCTGGTGAGCTTCTCGACTCCCGGCACCTTGGCGACCTCCGCGGCGACCGGCGGCGGCAGTGGGCTGAAGTTGTTCTGCGCGGTGACCGCGTAGTCGGCGCTGAAGATTCCGTCGACGGCCTGTTCGAACGGCCTGATCAGGCCCGCACCCAACGTGGCGACGAGCGTGACCAGCGCCAGCCCGATCATCAGCGCCGCCGCGGTCGACGCCGTCCGATGTGGATCGCGGCGGCTGTTCTGTCCGCCGATGGCCACGGCCGGGCCGTCCGGCAGGACGCCGGGGAACTCGGTGTGCCGTCCGAACAGACGTCGTACCAGCCAGAGCGGAACCAGGATGATCGGCCAGATCAGAGCGGTCAGGACGACGACCGACCAGCGCGCGACCGGATCCGACACCGCCGCCAGCGGTCGCACGAGTCGGGCGGAGAACAGAGCGATGCCGATGAACAGCAACAGCACCCCCGCGCCCAGCAGCGACAACAGCGTGCTGGTCGACAGTTCGTCGGCGAACAGACCGATCACGACGAGCGCGATTCCGCCCGCGGCCAGGAGGGCGGCGCCGAGCGGCCGGAAGCGGTGCAGACGCCCCGGCGCGAGCGTGGACCCTTCGCGGACAGCGGCGATCGGCGGCACCCTGGTCGCACGCCAGGCCGGACGCAGACTGGCGACGACGGTGACCAGTACGCCGACCACGAGAGCGACCACGATGGTCCGAGTGCGGAACACCAGCCCGTTGTTCGGCAACGTGAAGCCGACCGCGTCGAAGAGCTTGAACAGTCCGGTCGCGATCGCGAGCCCGAGGAACAGCCCGGCCACGGCCGACACCGCACCCGTGACGAGCGCCTCCAGCACCACCGTGCCGAGGAGCTGCCGCCGGGACGCGCCGAGCGTTCGGAGCGTGGCGAACTCACGGGTCCGCTGGGCGATCGTGATCGACAGCGAGTTGGCGATCACGAACGAGCCGACGAACAACGCGATCCCGCCGAAGACGAGCAGGAACGTCTTCAGGAAGCTCAGAAAGCTCGAGGTACCGGCCGCGTCCTCCGCGGCCTGTTGCTCGGCGGTCCGGACCTGCGTGGCCGCGGGCAGCACGGATCGGACGGCGTCAAGCAGTTGCTGGTCGCTCGTGCCGGACTTGGCCGCGATCAGGATCTGGTCGAGCTTGCCGGTCTTGCCGAACAGCTGCTGCGCCGTCCCGAGATCAAAACCGGCCAGTGTCGCGCCGCCGATCGACGAGACCTCGCCGAACTCGACCAGCCCGGACACGCGCATCCGCTCGGCCGCGCCGCGAGCTTGCACTCCGATCGTGTCGCCGGCCGTGAAACCCTTCTCCTTGGCGGTTTTCGTGTCGATCACGACCTCGTTCGCGCTCGGCCAGGATCCGGACACGAGGGCGAGCGAGTTGAACTGCGGCAACGCCGGATCCACGCTGAAACCCAGCTGCGGAGCGCCGCCGAAGACGATCGCCTTGCCGTCCTTGCCGATGAGTTGCGCCTCGCCGCTGACCGCGCCGCCGGCCGCACCCACCTCGGGCAGCCCCCGGACCTTCGCGAGCAGGCCGGCGTCGAACGGCGGCGCGGTCACGGTCCCGTCCTCGGATGCGTCGAACGCCGTCTTGCCGGTGATCGCGGCGTCGGTGTTCTTGTAGTTCTGGGTGAAGATCGAGTCGAAGGCGGACGTGATCGAGTCGGTCAGCACGTAGGTGCCCGAGATCAGCGCGACCCCGAGGACGACGCCGATCGCGGTCAGCGCAGTACGGAGTTTGCGGGCCAGCAAGCCCTGTAACGCGAACCGGATCACTGCAGGTCCAGCGTGTCGATGATCTGGAGGATCTCGTGCTGGCTGGACCTGCCGGTCTCCTTCACGATCTCGCCGTCGGCCAGGTACAGCACGCGGTCGGCCATCGCGGCCGCCCGGGCGTCGTGCGTCACCATCACCAGCGTCTGGCCGTACTCCTCGACCGACGACCGCATCAGCGTGAGGATCTCGCCGCTGGTCCGGGAGTCGAGGTTGCCGGTCGGCTCGTCCGCGAACACCACGGTCGGCCGCGACACCAGCGCCCGCGCGATGGCGACCCGCTGCTGCTGCCCGCCGGACAGCTCGGCCGGCCGGTGCTCGAGACGGTCGGCGAGGCCGACCCGCTCGACCAGGCCGTCGAAGAACTCCTGGTCCGGCTTCGCGCCGGCGATCGTGAGCGGCAGCAGGATGTTGTCGCGCGCGGTCAGCATCGGCAGCAGGTTGAAGAACTGGAAGATGAAACCGATGTGCCGGCGACGGAGCTTGGTCAGCGCGTCGTCGCCGAGAGTGGTGATCTCGATACCGTCGATCTTGACCGAGCCGGACGTCGGCCGGTCCAGCCCGGCCAGGATGTGCATCAGCGTCGACTTGCCCGAACCGGACGGCCCCATCACCGCCGTGAGCTGGCCGGGCTCGATGCGCACGCCGACACCGCGCAGCGCGTGCACCGCTGTATCTCCTTCGCCGTAGACGCGAACGAGGTCCTTCGCGTCCACGACCTCGATGACGTCAGTGACATACGGGACTGTCCCCTCCATTGCCGATCGCCCTCCCTGGCTGATCAGCGGCCACCCCAGACCACCGGTCGACAAACTGCCTCCGAGTCTGCGCGCGTTCGGCGTGGATCGATAGGGGGTTTTCCCCGGATCGCCCCTGAGCCGGCTAGATCCAGCCGCGGCGGGCGGCGTGGAAGCCGAGCTGGAGGCGGGTGTCGGCGGAGACCAGGTCCATGAGGGCGCGTACCCGCCGCTGGACCGTGCGCATCGACAGGTTGAGTTGGTTGGCCACAGCCTGGTCGGTGAGGCCGGCCAGGAGCAGGCCGAGGATGCGGGCGTCGAGGTCGGGCAGACCGTCGGTTGCTCCCTCCACCATTCCGTTCGAGCCGAGTACCAGCGGGAGGCCGTCGCGCCAGACGCGGTCGAACAGGGCAAGCAGCGCGTCGAGCATGCCGCTGCTGTGCACGATGAGTGCGCCGATGCTGCTACCGGCGCCGGACAGCAACGGCACCAGGGCAATCCGCCGGTCCACGATCAGCAGCCGCATCGGAAGCTCCTGGACGACGCGGACCTCCTCGCCGGCGTTCAGCGAGTCGGATGCGGCGGCGAAGAACCCAGGGCGGTTGAACGCGCTCCGCTCGATCAGCACGCGGTACCGCACTCCTCGGGTGACTGCGGCGTCTTCCTCCTTGTTGTCCTCCGGTGGCACGACAGCGATCTCCGCCTTGACGAACCCGAGCACCTCCTCGCGCGCCGACATCTGCAGCTGCGCGAACCGCTGCCCGACCGCATTGGCCCCGCGGACCACGTCCACGACGTCGCTGACCGACCGCTCGGTGTCCGTACCTCGGTAGACCTCAGCGAGCGACTCGATCTCCCGCTGCGCTCTCCGCAGCTCCTCCTCACGCTGCACGGCCAGCGCAGACAAGGCGACCGACGGCGGCGAGGCGACGTACCGGTCGGAGCTGCCGCTGGATCGAGCAGCCAGGCCGAGCGTCTCCAGGGCGGTCAGCGAGCGTGCCGCTTCGATCGGGTGGCAGCCGAGTCGGGAAGAGAGCTCGGCAGCGTCGTACGACGGCACCTCGACGAGGGCGCGGTACGCGAGTTCTTCGGCGTCATCCAGTCCGAGCACGTCGAGCACGATGCCTCCCTGTGGGCGGGGGAGTGGGAGTCAGGGCCTGGCGGGTAACCGCATTGTCGCAATCTTGCCACCAGCTGCCCATCCTTCGCTGGCGGTTTTGCGATGAACTCGTCCCCATGCGCAAAGCCTTCATAGGCGTGGCTCTTTCCGCCCTTCTCGCCCTCACAGTCACTCCCGCGGCAGCAGCGCCGCCCAAGCCCTCCCTGCCTGTGCAGGTCGACGACACCAAGTCCGTCACCCTGATCACTGGCGACAAAGTGCAGGTGTCCCCGGCCGGCTCCGGCCGCAGCAATGTGCGCTACTTTCCCGCATCCGCCGACACCGGCTACGAGACGCGGACAGTCGGCAAGGACCTGTACGTCGTACCCGACAGCGCCGCCCGTCTCGTCAACAGCGGCAAGGTGGATCAGGCGCTGTTCAACGTGAGCGGTCTGATCCGGCAGGGGTACGACGACTCGTCGACCAGCCAGATACCCGTCATAGCGACCTACACGCCGACGGCCCGCGCCGCGCTGCAGGCTGTGCCCGCCGGATCGACCCGCACCCGGACGCTGTCGTCCGTGAGTGCAGCCGCGTACAAGACCGACAAGACGCGGGCGCACGACACCTGGCAGGCTCTCTCGACCGGACGGGACGTCCAGAAGCTCTGGCTCGACCTGAAGGTGCACAAGACCCTCGACCAGAGCGTCCCGTACGTCGGCGCCCCGCAGGCCTGGGCAGCCGGGTACGACGGCACCGGCACGACGGTCGCCGTACTGGACTCAGGTGTCGACGCCGAGCACCCGGACCTCGTCGGTGCGGTCAAGGAACAGCAGAACTTCACCGACAGCCCCGACGTAGCCGACCACGACGGCCACGGCACGCACACCTCGTCCACCGTCGCCGGTCGAGGCGTCGCCTCCAACGGCCGCAACAAGGGCGTCGCCCCGGGCGCGCAACTGCTGTCCGGCAAGGTCTTGAACGACTACGGCAGCGGTGACCTCTCCTGGATCATCGCCGGCATGGAGTGGGCCGTCGCCGAAGGCGCTGATGTGATCAGCATGAGCATCGGTACGTCGGAACCCGTCGACTGCACCGACCCGATGGCCGCCGCCGTCGACCGGATCAGCGCCGAGTCCGGCGTCCTGTTCGTCATTGCCGCAGGCAACCTCGGCGGACCGGCCGAGGCGATCACCAGCCCGGGCTGCGCCGCGTCCGCGATGACCGTCGCCGCCACGGACCTTACCCAGACGACGGCAGACTTCTCCAGCCGCGGCCCGGTCCTCGCCAACCACGCGGTCAAGCCCGACATCGCGGCGCCCGGCGTGGACATCACCGCCGCGAGGGCAGGCGGCCGCGGCGACTCGGCGTACATCGACATGAGCGGTACGTCGATGGCGACGCCGCATGTCGCAGGGGCGGCAGCAATCCTCAAGCAGGAGCACCCGACCTGGACCGGCCAGCAACTCAAGGCCGTCCTGCAGAACTCGGTGCGCGCCGAGAGCAAGGTCGGCATCTACGAACAAGGCGCCGGTGAGCTCGACGTCGCTCAGGCCGTCACGCAGGAGGTCACTGGTCCGGCCACTGCCGATCTCGGTACGTTCGCCTGGCCGCACACCTCGGACCAGAAGGTCACCAAGCAGCTGACCTACCGCAACGACGGCACGGCACCGGTCACCTTGACCGTCACGGCCGATGCCCGCGGCAACAACGGGAAGCCGTTGCCGTCGGCCCTGATCAGCTTCGGCAAGTCGGTGACCGTCCCGGCCGGCGGCAGCGCCGACCTACCGGTGACCGTCGATCCGTCGGCGGCGCTCGACTACGGGCTGTACGGCGCGATCAGCACCCGCGTGGTTGCCAGGAGCACCAGCGGGCAGACTGTGGTGACGCCGCTCGGGTTCTACCTCGAGCCGCAGTACGTCGACGTCACGTTCAAGCTGATCGACCGGGACGGGAAGCCGGCCGCGTCGATCTCCTCGCTGGACGTCTTCGATCTCGACAGCATCGCCGCGCAGCGGGTCGGCTTCGAGGGTGCCGACCAGACGCTGCACCTACGCGCCGGCACGTACTCGCTGGCCGCGACGATCGCGCACGACGGCGCCGACGGATTGGTCGACTCGTACGCGCTGCTCGGCGATCCGGAGATCACGCTCACGAAGGACACCACGATCACGTACGACGCCCGCACCGCCGCCGAGGCCACTGTCACGACGGAGCGGCCGACGCAGCGCAAGGGCGGAAGCCTGACGTACGGGCGTGTCGTCGACAACTGGATCCTGTCCTCCAGCCGGAGCTACGGCACCACGGTCAAATCGATCTACCTGGGCACGACCTCCAAGGCCCGGCGCGGGACGTTCGAGGTGGTCGAGGGATGGCAGTACGCATCTCCGGCCGGTGCGAAGTCGCCGTACCTCTACAGCTTGGCGTTCACGCACGAGCAGCAGGTGAAGGGCAAGCCGGCGCACCGCGTCCGGGACCGCGAGCTGGCGACGATCGACGCGACGTACTACACGCCGGGCAAGGATTACACGTACTCCGAGTACGTCGACGTGTGGCGGCCGTGGAGCATCAACCTGATCCCGACCGGCGATCGCGGATCCGTGGCGGCACCGACACGTGTACAACACCTCGTGACTGCCGACAAGGACACCAGGGTGTCGCAGATGGTCGGGCACTCCGATGTCATGGCGTGGCCGTTCGCGACGCTGATGACGTCGACCGCGACGGCGTACAAGGCCGGCAGCCGGCACAGTGAGAGCTGGTACAAGGCCGGACTGCGGCCGGGGCTGGTGACCGATCAGACGACCGGGCAGAAGTACGCTCCGGCGGCGCGTGACGGCAACACGATCTGGAGCAACTTCGCCGGCTGGGCGGACACCCAACCCGGTCACTTCTCGTCGCAGGGCTTCCTCGACCTGGGCGGCACGGAGCTGTTCGCGAACGGTGTCTCCCTGGGGGAGTACGGGTATTACGGCCAGGGCGTGTGGGACGTGCCGGCCGCGGCGACCGACCTGGAGCTGAAGTACGACCTCATCCGCTGGCAGCGCGGCGACTACACGTGGGAGTCACCGTCGACGGTCGAGACCCGGTGGAAGTGGCGCAGCTCGTCGGCGGACGCGGGCAAGCCGTTGCCGCTGCTGTTCCCCGACTACGACCTGCCCGTCGACCTGCACGATCGCGCGCCCCGGGTGCCGGCGTTCCCGGTCACGATCACCGCGGAGTCGGGCCAGTGGTACACGGCCGGCCGCTTCACGTCGGCCCGTGTTACCGCGTCGTACGACGACGGCGCGACCTGGACCCCGGTCCCGACGCTGAACCTCGGCACGAAGGCGATCGCGCTGGTCGACAACCGGAAGGCGGCATCGTTCGTCACGCTCAAGGTCGAGCTGACGGATTCGCACGGGAAGTCGGTGACGCAGACGCTCGACCACTTCTACGGGGTGGTGAGTTAGAGGGTGCCGGACCGGGAAGCGCCTCACGGCGCGTGGCCGCTCGTAGCGGCTAATTTTGGGACCCGGGGCTTGCACCGGCCCGACACCTCGAACAGTGTAACCGGTGCCCAAACCCCTTGTCCTGTTGAGATCTCGGGCCGCGAGACCATATAACATCCGAACGCGCCGGGCGCAACTACCACAAATGTCCGGCGCGTTCGGCGCGCGCCGCGGTCTGCAGCTGGTCAGCGGTCTCGACCAGTTTCGACGCGGACAGCACCCGGTCGTGACCGTCGTCGGCGAGGTGCGCCCGCCCGGTCGCGACGATCCGCGCGAACGCGGCCGCCCGGTCCAGCGTGGTCGCGAAGTCACCGGTCGCGACACCCCGCAGTACGGCGTCGACCATGTCGCGGACCTCGGTCGGGCCGGGTGGCTCGGCGACGCCGGCGACGACGGCGTGCACCTCGGCGTACTTGCGGCCGGTGGCGAACTCGCGGGACACTTCTTCGGCGTTGGAGTGCACCCAGGAGCGCAGCACGTACAGCCGCCACAGTGCTCCGGGCAACGAGTCCGCGGGGGAGTCCGACCAGAGCTCGGCCAGCTCGTCCAGGCCGTACTCGTCGGCGAGCTTGACCACCCGGGCGTGCACCTCGGCATCCTCGGACTTGCGCACGCCGCGGACCAGCAACTCGGCGGTCCGGTGCGCGGCCTCGGTCACGGTCGCCGGGTCGGCAGCACCGGGCAGCGACTCGAACAACTTGCTGCCGGGCAGGATCGGACGGCGCGGGTTGGGGGTGGTCACGGCCTCCATGGTGCCTGACGCGACGAACGTCCGCATGCCGACGCGACCCGGTGTCCCGAAATGCGTTTGCGAGGGCTGGTCTACTGATGGCGTGATTCCTCTGGACACCTCACCGGAAGCGCTCGCGTTGCGGGCGGCCTACGACGACCAGATCCGCTCGCGCCCCGGCAGCGGGAACGGCGGCACGGTCGAGCTCCTCGGCCCGCTGATCCGCAAGGTCGGCTTCGAGGGCGACGGATTCGTGCAGTACCTGGGTGGCATCGACGGGGCCGAGCTCGATCAGTTGATCGCGGACCAGGTCGAGTACTTCAGGAAGCTCGGCGCGAAGTTCGAGTGGAAGTACTACTCGCACGATCTGCCGGCGGATCTGCCCGAGCGGCTGACCAAGGCCGGCCTCGTGCCGGAGGAGGAGGAGTGCCTCCTCCTCGGTGACGTGGCCGAGCTGTCCAGCGACGTCGTACTGCCCGAAGGCGTCCGGTTGCGCGAGATCGCGTCGCGCGCGGATCTGGAGCGGATGCAGGCCATGGAGGAAGCGGTGTGGGGTCACTCGCACGCCTGGCTGCCGGATGCGCTCACCCAGGCGATCGCGGACGACGACCCGGCGGCGGTGCTCGTCGCGGAGACAGACGAGCACGAGCCGAAGATGGTCTGTGCGTCCTGGATCCGGTTCCACACCGGCACCGGCTTCGCCTCGCTGTGGGGTGGCTCGACGCTGGCCGAGTGGCGCGGCCGGGGCATCTACCGGGCGCAGGTGGCCTACCGCCGCAACCTGGCCGCCGAGCGCGGGTACCGGTACCTGCAGGTCGACGCGTCGCCGGACAGCCGCGGCATCCTGGCCCGGCTGGGCCTGCGACCGGTCTCGGTGACGGTCCCTTACATCTGGAAACCGTGACCACCTGACCGTTAAGTCCTGGCGCGAAATGGGCGATCTGGCCGAGATGGGCGCATACTGGAGCTCTGATGGAGCCTTCTCGCGCGACGACGCGTCGTCACCTGCCCACGAGTCCTTTCGCCCCCCGGGTTTCTGCCCCCATCAAGACGTTCGAGGCTGGTGATCGGGTGTCCCATGACCGGGAGGGCATCGGGCGCATCAGCGCCGTCGAGGGCACTCACGCCGTGGTAGTCGACTTCGGGGCCGGCCGCCTGCTGCGCGTCATGTCGCCCTTCGACAAACTGCACACGCTCTGACGTCCGGGCTGCATCCGATGTGAGGCAGAGGGTCGGGTACTGCGCAGCGCCGGATGCGGTGAAGCTGGCGTACGCCGTACACGGCTCCGGCCCGCCCATCGTCCGGGTGGCCACCTGGATGACGAACCTGGAGTTCGACTGGGAGAGCCCGGTCTGGCGGCACTGGCTCGCCGACCCCGCGGCGGCCGTCAGCTGATGACCGGCTGAGGTCAGTACGCTCGACACATGGCGACTGCGGGGAAACCGAGCGGCAAGCTGGCCAAGAACCTGGTCAAGTACGGCGTGCGCTACGGGCCACTCGTCGTCGAGGCGGTGCGGCACGGGCGGGAGCCGGCGCAACAGGCCGTCCAAGCCGCGTGGGCCAAGCGGTCCGCGCGGCGGAAGGCGGTCGAGCATGCTCTCACCGTGCGCGACGGCTCCTTGCTGAAGGTGATCAAGGACGGTCAGGCGATCTTCTTCGTCTTCTCCGGCGACGCGATCGTGACGACGTACCCCTCCGTCCCGCAGGCGACGTACCCCGAGCTGCTGCGGCACGCGGACCTGGACAAGCGGGAGCCCTCCGTCGTGCTGGCCGCGCGGAAGCCGAGGCCGCACCTGCCGACGGTCCGGCGGAAGCGTTGACGCACGCGTAACATCCCGGACCCGGCGGGGCAACAGGCCGGACGCACAGTGGAAGCACGTTTCCACGAGGGAGGGCGTCCGCATGCTCTGGAAGATCAGGACCGAACTCGCCGACCGGCCCGGTGCACTGGCCGAACTCGCTGCACGGTGTGGTGCGGACGACATCAACATCCTCAGCCTCGAGGTCTTCACCGCCGAGACCGGCGCCGTCGACGAGCTCGTGGTCTCGGCCGGTGCCGGCTGGAGCGCCGATGCTCTGACCTCGTTGGCCGCCGAGGCCGGTTGCGTGGGTACGACGGTCCGCCCGTGCCAGGCCGACGTACTGAGTGACGCCCCGACGCGGTATCTGCGAGCCGTACTGCGGTTGATCGACGACCCGGTGGCGGTCGACGAGGAGCTCGGGAATCTGCAGGGCTTCGACGAGTACACGCCGGCGGAGTGGGCGCGGGCCGACGTACTGGTCGAGATCGCCGGTCGGCTCGCGGAGCGGTTCGACGTGGTGGAAGGTCCTCGGCCCGGCAGCGGTGTACCTGTGCTGCGGACGGCGACCGTGGCGGACGCCGACGCCGTGGTCGCGATGCACGATCGCTGCTCGTACGAGAGCCGCACCCGGCGGTACCACGTGCCGATGCCCAAGCTGACTGCCCGGACGGCGCGGCACCTGTCCGCACCGTCCGGTGGCGTCTCGGTGGTCGCGGACGTGGACGGCGCCGTGATCGGGATGGCGACGGCGGCGCCGTGGGAGGAGCTGGGCAGTACGACGATGGAGGTCGCCGTACTGGTCGAGGACGGCTGGCAGGGACAGGGGCTCGGGCTCCGATTGCTCCGCCAGGTGGTGGGGGAGGCGCGGACGCTCGGCGCCGATCGGGTCGTCTGCCTGGTGCAGCCGGAGAACCACGCGATGCTGCGGACCCTCGAGCGGCTGCGGATGCGGTCGCGGGTGGTCCGGGACGGCGACAGCCTGATGGTCAGCGTCGCGCTGTCCGACCGGAGCCTGTCGCATGCGGTGGATCGGCCGCCGGTGCAATATCGTCGTACGCGTGCCACCCCTTCCCACCGGTCGGAACCCCCACGGTCTGCTGGTCAACCTGCCCGCGAGCACACGCTCGCCGCTCTTTCAGCTCTTCAGCCGGATCCTGATCGCGCTAGGGCTGCTGACCGTGATGGTGCTGATCGTGGTGGTCGACCGTGACGGGTACCGGGACAGCTACGACGGCAAAGTCGGGCTGATCGACAGCATCTACTACGCAACCGTCACGCTCACCACGACCGGGTACGGCGACATCACACCGGTGACGCCGACCGCGCGGCTGGTGAACGCCTTCATCGTG
This sequence comes from Kribbella sp. NPDC051586, assembly GCF_044453965.1. Lineage (NCBI taxonomy): Bacteria > Bacillati > Actinomycetota > Actinomycetes > Propionibacteriales > Kribbellaceae > Kribbella > Kribbella sp. NPDC051586. The sequence goes on from NZ_JBITDF010000003.1 coordinate 81,948, forward strand.
ACTCCGCTGCGGATCGCGTTCCTGGTGGTTCTGGTCGGTACGACACTGGAAGTGCTGGCCAACGAGGGTCGCCGGATCATGCGCGACACGCGCTGGAGGAAACGGATGAAGGACCACACCATCGTCGTCGGCTACGGCACCAAGGGCCGCTCCGCCGTACAGACGCTGATCAGCAACGGGGTCAAGCGCGACAACATCGTGGTGATCGACCCGCGGGCGCAGGCGATCGGTGACGCGGGCAACGACCAGATGGCCGCCTTCCACGGCGACGCGACCAACCGGACGGTACTGCGTCGCGCCGAGGTGATGACCGCGCGCGAGGTGATCGTGACGACGGACCGGGACGACTCGGCGGTGCTGGTCACGCTCGCGGTGCGGCAACTGAACCCGAACGCGCATGTCGTGGTCGCGGTCCGCGAGGAGGACAACGTGCCGCTGCTGCGGCAGAGCGGCGCGGACGCTGTCGTCACGTCGTCCGAGGCCGTCGGCCGGCTGCTCGGCCTGACCTCGGTCAGCCCGAACCTCGGCGAGGTGATGGAGGACCTCCTCACGTACGGCGAAGGCCTCGAGGTTGCCGAACGCCCCGTCCTCGGCCGCGAGGTCGGCAAGCCGCCGTCCGCCGTACCCGACCGCGTCGTGTCGGTCGTCCGCGACGGCAAGGTCCACCGGTACTACGACTCGAACGTCTCGGTCCTTGCCGCAGGCGACAAACTCATCGTCGTCCGCCCGGCCAAGGAAACCCCTTGGGCAGAACGCCCCGGCGCCGACGACCCAGAAGACTGAGCGCCGGCTGAGAACGGGTAGTCAACTCTTGACACCGGGTGACGGCCGGGCATAGGGCTGAGCTTGTTGCACCGACGGCGGCCCACAAGGGGGGCCCGGAGCCGTCGCCGGCCCAGCCTCGGGCCTCCCATCTCTGCGGGGTGGAGGCACGCCGATGCGCAGATCGAGTTATCGGTGGGGAACAGGTGCCGTCGTCGTCACACTCGCGATCGCGATGATGCCGGCTCTGGGATGGCAAGCAACGGCCGCGGCTCCGGCCACGGTCAAGCCGAACGCGACCAACATGATGGACTGCAACGGGTTCAGCCCGAAGTACAAATCCGTCAAGCACGGACTGGGCGGGTTGTGTACCGACCCGATCACCATCGATCGCAACGGCGTCCCCTGGCGGTTCGAGGACAACGAGCACTACATCGGGCACGATGAGCCGTCGGTGAAGTTCATCTCCAGCCGGCCGGGCAGTGCGAGCGACATCACCTACCTCATGCGGCTGTCCAAGGACCCGAACGCGAAGCCGACCGTCAACAGCCCGAAGGTCAGCAAGTACGCCGAACTGAGCCCGGCGCCGTGGTTCGGCCTGCCGCTGTGCGACCCGAAGTCGTATCCGCTGAACCCATGTACGCCGACCAGTGACGCCAACGAGTCGCAGACGAACAACCCGAACGCGGCCGGGTCGGCCTTCATGGAACTGCAGCTCTACCCGCCGGGTTTCGGCCCGTTCATCGACGGCCCGAGCTGCGACGCCAGCCAATGGTGCGCGGCGCTGACCATCGACAGTCTCGCCTGCACCTTCGGGTTCGCGACCTGTAACAACAACTGCATCGAGCCGGTGAACTTCTCCTACCTGCAGACCGACGGGGTGCCGTCCGGTCCGCCGAGTCCGCAGCTCACCGACGTGTCGACCCTGACGCCCAACAGCAAGACCCTGAAGATGCATCAGGGCGATGCACTGCGGGTGGTGATGCGCGACACCGCGCACGGCCTACTGGCCCGGATCGACGATCTCAGTACCGGTCGGAGCGGGTCGATCGTGGCGAGTGCCGCGAACGGCTTCATGAACACCAACATCGCCGACTGCACCGGGACGCCGTTCGACTTCCACCCGGAGTACAGCAGCGCCCAGCAGCAGAACCAGGTGCCGTGGGCTGCCCTCGAGGGTGGCGTTCTGATGCAGGACGAGCTCGGTCACTTCGAGACCTGCGGGTCGGTCTCGAGCCGGCTGCCGGTCAACGACACGTTCGCCGACGGTCAGAGCTTCTCTGATGCGAGCGTCTACCAGGTCTGCAACGGTGGTGCCGAAGGCAACGGTTCCGGCGAGGGGCCGTGCGACCCGGCCACCGGGCTCTGCCAGAACGCGACCACGGAGAACGGTGCCGCGTGTCCGACCAACGACTCCGCCAGCGGCGTGAACTGTGAGTTCTCCGGCGCCAACTGCATGATCGCCGGCCCGCGGACGACGTACGTGAACGGCAAGGCGGTGGTGGAACGGTGGCCGATTGCCGGCTGCCAGGAGAATGTCTTCCAGAACGGCGATCTCGACTTCGACGGGTCGTCGTACCAGGCGGACTGGCCGGACGGGTCACGCGGTCATCCGACCTCGTTCGAGTATCTCGGGCCGTTCACCGGCGGGATCCATCCGTACCCCTCGGTCCAGTTCGAGACGAACGTGGCCGCGTCCGAGATCCTCTGCAACACCCGAACCGGAGCAGGATGTACTGCGAAGCCGGTCGGTGCGGCGTTCTACCCGTTCTGGAGCCTGGGCCGGTCGTCGCTGGGTTCGCGCGTGTGCGTGTGGAACTTCGGCAACGTGATCCCGAACCGGACCGTGCGGGCTTTCGGCGGGACCGCGCAGTACGGCACGCCGGACCTGGCCCGCTTCGGCGGAACCCTCACCAGCCCCGTGCTCCCCAACCCACAACTCAGTACGCGGTGTTGACCTGCGGCTGATGCACTGACACTTTGGGCACCCACCAACCATTGCCGAGCGACTTGGATGGTTGGCGGGTGCCCAAAGTCGCGTGGACTTGACGGGGTGGGGGCGGCGTCTTAGTGTCGGGCTTGTAAACGATTACAAGAACGATTACAGGAGGTCGGCGTGAGTCGTCCGACGATCGCTGGGGTGGCCCGGGCGGCGGGGGTCTCGGTGGCGTCGGTGTCGCGCGTCCTGAACGGGTTGCCCGCGACCGAGGAGATGGCCGAGCGGGTGCAGCGCGCGGTCCAGGAGCTCGGGTACGTGCCGGATGCGCGGGCGCGTTCGCTCAAGGTCGGGCGGACCTTCCAGCTGACGCTGGCGGTCGCGGATGTCGGCAACCCGGTGTACGTGACGATGATGCGCGCGGTCGAGGAGGTCGTGTCCGCGGCCGGTTACCGGTTGGTGGTGACGACGACCGGGCCCGACGTGGTGGACGAGGTCGCGCTGGTCCGGGGGATGGCGCGAGGGTACGCCGACGGCCTGCTGATCAGCCCGATCCGCGTCGACGAGGACCTGGTCAAGTCGATCCGCGAGTGCGAGGTACCGGTGGTCGTCGCCGGTAACGTCCCCGCCAAAGCCGGCGTCGACACCGTCCGCGCCAACTCTCCCAAAGGCATCCTCCTCGCCGTCGAACACCTTGTCGCCAAGGGCCGCCACCGAATCGCCTTCCTGAACGGCCCCGCCGACACAGTCCCCGGCGCCGCCCGCTCGAAAGGCTTCGCGGACGCCCTCAAAGCCCACGACCTGGAGCCCGCCGCCCTCGCCGAGGCAGCCGACTTCACCTTCGCCGCCGGCCGAGCAGCCGCCCCCGCGCTCCTGACCGCCGCCGCCGGGTTCGACGCGGTGATCTGCGCCAACGACCTGTTGGCGGTCGGACTGATGCATGAGTTGGCTGCGGTTGGGTTGGAGGTGCCGGGGGATGTCGCGGTGGTGGGGATGGATGACGGTGAGTTGGCCGAGCAGTGTTTCCCGACGTTGACGAGTGTGAATCTGGGGTCGGCGGAGCGGGGGCGGCGGGCGGCTGAGTTGCTGTTGGCAAGGATCGAGGACAACGACCGGACGCCGCGGCGCATCGTCGTACAGCCGTCCCTCAGCATCAGGAGGTCCACCCCGTGACGGCGACCCTGACCGCGCCGACGCAGGTGCAGAAGCCGGGTAAGCCGAAGCAGAACCGGGAGGCGATCCTCCTGTTCCTGCCGGCCTTGCTCCCGGTGCTGATCCTGAGTGTCTACCCGTTGATCCGCGGCATCGCGCTCGGCTTCACCGACGCCCGCGCGGGTCTGCATGTGGAGACCAACTTCGTCGGCTTCGACAACTTCAGCAAGCTGTTGCACAACGGGCTGTTCTGGGACTCGTTCCGGATCGGCGTGATCTGGACCCTGTCCGTCACGATCCTGCAGTTCGTCGCCGCGCTCGGCCTCGCCCTGCTGCTCAACACCGACATCAAGTTCCGCGGCGTCGCCCGGACCATCGCCCTGATCCCGTGGGCGATGCCCCCGGTGGTCGTCGCGATCATGTGGCGTCTGCTGCTGCACCCGACCAACGGCCCGGTCAACGAGATCCTGCAGAACCTGCACCTCACCGACCACCCCATCAACTTCCTCGGCAGCTTCAGTACTGCGCTGCCGGCTGTGATCGTGGTCGGCATCTGGGTCGGTATGCCGATGACGACCGTGACCCTCCTGGCCGGCCTGCAAGGCATCGACCGCAGCCTGTACGAAGCGGCCGCGGTCGACGGCGCCGGCGCGTGGAGCCAGTTCTGGAACATCACGCTCCCGCAGCTGCGGACCGTGATCGTCGCGATCACCAGCCTGGACATGATCTGGAACTTCAACTCGTTCGGCCTGGTCTACGTGCTGACGGCCGGCGGCCCGGGCGGCAAGACGATGCTGCCGATGCTGTTCGCCTACAACGAAGCGTTCCGCTACGGGAACTTCGGTATGGCCGCGGCGATGGGGGACGTGATGGTGGTCATCATCATCCTGTTCCTGTTCTTCTACCTGCGGAACCGGTTGAGGAGCGAAGCATGAGAACCCGACCCACCACCCGCGCTCTTCAGTACATCGCCGTCCTGGCGTACCTGATCTTCCTCGGCTTCCCACTGCTCTGGCTGATCTCCAGCTCGCTCAAGTCGCCGCGGGAGTTCGCCAGCGTCACGCCGTCGATCCTGCCGAAGCACGTCGACTTCTCCAACTACACCGACGCGCTGAACGAGCAGGGCCTGGTCCGCGGCCTCGGGAACAGCCTGCAGATCTCGATCTACACCACGATCCTGGTGCTGATCGTCGCGCTGCCGGTGTCGTACGCGCTGGCCCGCTTCCGCAGCCGGCTGCGGCCGCTGACGAACGGCTGGATCCTGGTCAGCCAGGTGTTCCCGGTGATCCTGATCGTGATCCCGCTGTTCATGATCCTGCGCCCGCTGCACCTGACGAACACGATCCCCGGCGTGGTGATCGTCTACATGGTCTGGTCACTTCCGTTCGCGCTGTGGATGCTGCAGGGGTACGTCGCCGCCGTGCCGCGCGAGCTGGAGGAGGCGGCCTCGGTCGACGGCGCGAGCCGGCTGCGGACGATCGTCTCGATCGTGATGCCGCTGCTCCGGCCGGGTCTGATCGCAACCGCGATGTTCACCTTCATCTCGGCGTGGAACGAGTTCTTCTTCGCCCTGGTTCTGCTGCAGGATCCGCAACTCAAAACGCTTCCGCTGGTGCTCGCCCGCTTCGTCGGCGCCGAGGGCCAGGTGCAGTTCGGCCCGCTGGCGGCCGCGTCCGTACTCGCAACTGTCCCAAGCCTGGTGTTCTTCGCCTTCTTGCAGCGCCGGTTGACTTCCGGCCTGCTGAGCGGCGCAGTCAAGGGCTGAAAACCAAGAAACCAAAAGACGTGGTAGTCGGGTTTGAGGAGATGCAATGAAGAAAGCATTGACCGCTCTGGCGGCGGCGGGCGCACTGGTGGCGCTCGCGGCTTGCGGGGGCAACAGCGACAACAGTTCCGGTGGCTCGGGATCGTCGAACGAGAAGGTGACGCTGAAGTTCCAGAGCCTCGCCTTCCAGAAGACGACGGTGGCCGCGACGAAGAAGATCGTCGCCGACTGGAACGCCGCCAATCCGAACATCCAGGTCGAGTATGTCCAGGGCAGCTGGGACTCGGTGCACGATCAGTTGGTGACCCAGTTCCAGGGCGGGACCGCGCCGGACATCATCCACGACGAGTCCGCCGACATCACCGGCTTCATCAACCAGGGGTACCTCGCGGACCTCTCGCCGTACCTGAGCCAGGAGACCAAGGACGCCGTCTCGCAGGGTGTCTGGGACACGGTCTCGAACGACGGCAAGATCTACGGCGCACCGACCCTGATGCAGTCGTACGTCGTGCTCGCGAACTCCGCGATGCTCAAGCAGGCCGGGATCACCGCGACCGGTGACTCGCTCAGCTGGGACGACCTGGCCGCGGACGCGAAGAAGCTGACGGCCGGCGGCAAGTACGGACTCGGCTGGGGCCTGAAGAGCCCGACCGCGACCGTGCTGAACCTGGGCATGAACTTCGACGGCAAGTTCTTCGACGGCACCGGCAAGGACGCCAAGGCGACGATCGGCGACGCCGAGCTCGAGGTGCCGAAGCGGATCCACGCGATGGCGTACGACGACAAGTCGATCGACCCGACCTCGCTGACGCAGAGCGCCTCCGACGTCCTGCCTGGCTTCTACGCCGGCAAGTACGGGATGATTGTGGCCGGCAACTATGTCGCGCAGCAGATCCTCGCGGAGGCGCCGAAGACCTTCCAGTGGGAGGTGCTGCCGCCGCTGAAGGGCACCAGCACCAAGCAGGCCGCGAACCCGCAGACGCTGTCGGTACCGGCCGAGGGCAAGCACATCGAGCAGTCGGCGAAGTTCGTCGACTACTTCATGAAGGCCGAGAACCTGGCCGCGGTCGGTCAGGGCGACTGGCTGATCCCGACCACGCAGGCGGCCCGGGACGCGATCCTGAAGACCACCGGCGGCAAGGACGGCTGGCAGCAGACGCTTGCCAGCGGCACCGAGCTGACCAAGGCGCCGTTCCAGAGCGTGGAGAACTACCCGAAGTGGAAGGACCAGATCGCGACGCCGGCGCTCCAGGAGTACCTGGCGAACAAGACCGATCTGGCTGCCCTGGGCAAGAAACTGAGCGACGGATGGGGTCAGGTCAACCAGTGACTTCCTTGCTGGAAGACAAGTCGGTAGGTGCCCTCGTCGGTTCCGCGGTCGGCGACGCGATCGGTGGAGCCGTCGAGGGCTGGACCCCGGAGGCGATCCGGGAGCGGCACGGCGGCTGGGTGACCGGCATCGTCGGCCCGTGGTACGACGAATGGCGAACCGCTCGCCCGATCGCGCCGTACCACAAGGGCGACGGGCACATCACCGACGACACGTTGATGACGCACGCGCTGGTCGAGGTGTACGACGAGCGCCGGGCCCATCTCGACGCGTACGCCGTCGCGGAGTCGCTGGTGCCGAAGATGATCGACGGGACCCGCTGGGTTCCCGAGCTCGAGGCGGACGCGTTGCTGCTGCAGCGGGTGTTCCTGGCCGAGAAGTGGCTGGTCGCCCGCCTGCACTACGGGCACGTCGATCCGCGGGAGGCCGGCGTCGGCAACATCGTCAACTGCGGTGCGGCGATGTACATGGCGCCGGTCGGGGTCGCGAACGCGGGCGATCCCGAGGGTGCGTACGCCGAGGCGCTCGACGTCGCCGGTGCGCACCAGTCGAGCTACGGGCGGGAGGCGGCCGGTGTATTCGCGGCCGCCGTCGCCGCCGCGATGACCCCGGGGGCGACCCCCGCGTCCGCGGTCGGGGCAGCGCTCGACCTGGCCAAGGACGGCACTCGGAGGGCCGTCGAGGCGGTGGTCGAGGCAGCCGACGGGGTGACCGACTGGGAACAGGCGATTCCGGTGCTGCGCAAGGCGATCGAGCCCTACGACACGGTCGGTCCCAACTATCGGGAGCTGTCGATGGACGCACGTCGCCCGAGCCGGACGAAGGCGATCGAGGAGCTTCCGGTCGCGCTCGGTTTCGTCCTGGTCTCCGAGGGAGATGTACGCCGGGCTGTGCTGGGCGGCACCAACTACGGACGCGACGCGGACTCGATCGCGTCGATGGCAGGCGCGATTGCCGGTGCATTGGGCGGGCGCAGCGGCGTACCTGATGACTGGGCTGCCGAGATCGCGCTGGCCAGCAAGACGGAGCTGGAGCAGCCGGGCCGCGTTATGGCGTCTGTTGTGCGGGACATCCGTGCGGCCGACGCCGAGCGCTGGGCCCGGCGAGCGGCCGCGTTGGATGCGCTGGTCTGAATGTCAGGAGCTGTAGGCCTCGACCTCGATGATCCGGGAGTAGCCGTGGTCGTTGGAGTCGTGGATCACCAGTTGGACGGCGTCGACCGGCCGGGGATCGAAGGTGAAGGTCAGGCGTCCCGTGGTGTTCGCCCGGACCTCGCCGACGGTCGTCCAGACACCGTCGTTTCGCAGCTGTACGTCGAAGTCGCGGATGCCCATGACGGCCGCGGGATACTTGGCCGAGTCGAGGGTCTGGACGACGACGCGGCCGACCGTGGTCGGCTGGACGAAGTCGACGCCGTACGTGTCGGGGAAGACGCCCTTGGTGGCGTCGTGCCAGCCGCTGGCGCCCCACTGGGCGGAGTCGGTGTTGCCGTCGACGCCACCGCACAGCTTCATGTCGCCGTTGGTGGAGGACGCGACGGCCTGCTCGCCGAGCAGCAGGTTGTCGCGGGCCGGGACGGGTTTGATGACGACCGGGACCTTCAGGTGTTCGCGGCCGACGGTGAGGTCGACGTCGTGGGTCGCGGGCGCGGTGCCGCGCGGCACGGTGATCTCGAGCGGAGCCTTCACGAGTTGGTCGACCGGCAGGTAGCTGGAGAACTGGTGCCGGGACAGCGTGAGCGCGTCGTCAGCGGCGATGCGCATGTCGGCGATCGTGGCCTTGCGGCCGGTGTTGGTCATGCCGAGGGTGAGCTTGCCGGACGGGAAGCACGGCAGCGGCACGACCTCGACCGGCTGCGGGGTGGCGCTGATCTCGACGTGGTTGTCGTTGCTGGTGGCAACGAGGGCGACTGGAGCGAGCAGGAGCAGCAAAGCGGCGCGTTTCATCGTCGTATCCGTTCAGACCAGGTGGGTTCCGGGACGGCCGTCCTCGACGACCAGGGTGGCGCGGGTGGACGCCGTACCGCCGGGTGTGGTGACGCGGTCCACGATGCGGAACTCCGACGTCCACCGGCTGCGGTCGAGGCGGCAACTGAGGTAGCCGCGCTGGACGTTCTGGTACTTGACGTGCGGGTTCTCGCTGAGCAGTGCGCGACCGGTCGCGTCGGCGTCGGCACCGTCCTTCCCGGACGAGATCGACGTCGTGACGAACTCGGTCCCGACAGCCGGCGTGGACGGGTCCGCGAAGTTCACCCGCAGGTCGGACGCGACGCTGCGGTGCAGGTCCCCGGTGAGTACGACGAAGTTCCGCACGTCACGATCGCGGACACCGGACAGCACCCGGTCGCGGGACGCGGTGTACCCGTTCCAGGTGTCCATCGGGAGCTCGAGGTCCGGACCGGTCTTGCGGTCGAGCTGAGCCATCGCAACCTGCTGCGCGACGACGTTCCAGCGGCTGGTGGATCGGCCGAGTGTGTCGAGCAGCCAGCGTTCCTGCTCGGCGCCGGTGATGGTTCGGGCCGGATCGGTCGACACTGCGTCCGGCGGCAGCCAGCCTCCCGTACTCGTCTGGTCGTCGCGGAACTGACGCGTGTCCAGGACGCTCAGGTCGGCGGTGCGCCCGTAGCGCAGGTGACGATGCAAGCGGATCGACGGGCCGTCGGGGGACTGGTCGAGACGCAGCGGCATGTGTTCCCAGTACGCGCGGAAGCCGTTGGCCCGGCGTACCAGGAAGTCGTCGTACGACAGCCCGTCCTCGGACACGTACCCGGCCCAGTTGCCCTCGACCTCGTGGTCGTCGAGCGTCACGATCCACGGCGCCGCGGCGTGCGCGGCCTGCAGGTCGGGGTCGGTCTTGTGCAGCGCGTATCGCGCCCGGTACTCGTCGAGCGTGAAGATCTCGCCGGCGAAGTCCACCGGGACGGCCTGGTTCCGTACGCCGGCCGTCGGACCGACACCGACCTCGTAGATGTAGTCGCCGAGGAACAGTACGACGTCGTGGTCCCGGCGGACGACGTCCTGGTACGCGGTGTAGAAGCCGTCGTAGAAGGCCTGGCAGGACGCGACCGCCATCGTCACCGCGGGCTCGTCGGACGGCGCCGGCGCGGTGCGGGTGCGGCCGGTCGGACTGAGCTGACCCGCCGCGCGGAAGCGGTAGAAGTAGTGCCGCCACGGACGCAGCCCGCGCACGTCGACGTGGACGGTGTGGGCGTACTCCGGACGGGCGTGCGCCGTGCCGCGTCGTACCACTCGACGGAACGTCTCGTCCTCGGCGACCTCCCACTCGACGTCCACAGCGCGGTCGTCCATGCCGCCGAACGGTTCGAGCGGACCGGGTGCGAGGCGGGTCCAGATCACCACGGCGTCCGGCAGCGGGTCGCCGGAGGCGACGCCGAGAGTGAAGAGCGGCCTTTTGTCGGTGCGGTTTGGTATCCCTGCTCCATCGACGAGATCGACCAGATCGGGGAGGTTGCCGGCCAGAGCGAGGGCGGCCGCGGTTCCGGTCAGAAGGCTGCGGCGGGTGACAGCTGTTCGAAGCATGGCTCGGAGTATCGGTCCGCGTCGACGCAACGATCCAGGTGTGCGTTTCGCCTGGCGCAACAAGGGAAGGAAAGAGTGCGATGAGAATGACCTGGGTGCAGCCGGAGGACCTCCTCCCGCACCAGCTGGTCCAGGCTCGGTCCGAGGGGGTCGACGTCACCGACGTCCAAGCCCGCTGGCTGGCCGCGGGCGGCACGACGGATGCACCCGTCTCGGGCGCCTCCGCGGAGCCCGCGCCGTCGGCTCTGCGCGCTCTCGCCCGTGAGCTGCTCGACGTGCTCGACGCGCGGACGGTGGACTGGCGCGAGCCGGAGATCCCCGAGCTGCCGTCGCTCGGTCGGCCGGTGGAGCTCGAGGCGCGGACGCTGAACGCCTGGCTCGGCCGGGCCGCCGGCAACCTGCTCGGCAAGCCGGTGGAGAAGATTCCGCGGGAGGGCATCCGGGAGATCCTGGACAGCTCGGGCCAGTGGCCGTTGACCCGGTACATCACCGCCGTCGGCGTGCCGGACGACGTCCAGCGGCGCTGGCCGTGGAACCGGCGGTCCAAGGAGACCAGCCTGCGCGAGGTCATCGACGGGATGCCCGAGGACGACGACATCAACTTCGCCATCCTCGCCCTGCTGATGATGGAGCGGTTCGGGCCCGGGATGACCACGGAGGACGTCGCGCAGAGCTGGCTGAACGACCTGCCGGCCGGGCGGGTGTTCACCGCCGAACGTGTTGCCTACCGCAACCTTCTCGAAGGTGTCGAGCCGGCCCGGGCCGCCGTCGTCGGGAACCCGTTCCGCGAGTGGATCGGCGCCCAGATCCGGACCGACGCCTACGGCTGGGCGCATCCCGGCGACCGTACCGCGGCCGCTCGGCTGGCCCTCGTCGACGCCCGGCTCAGCCACACCGGCGCGGGAGTCGACGGCGCGCTCTGGGTGGCCGCGACGTCCGCCGCCGCCCTCGTCCTCGACGACCCGGTCAAGGCGGCTGTCTCCGGGCTCGAAGTGATCAACGGGCAGGGCGCGATCGCCCGCGCCGTCCGCTTCGGGCTCACCCTCGCGGACGCAGAGCTCGACGACGCGCTCGACGCCCTGCACGCGGAGTACGGCGACCTGCATTGGGTACATGCGGTGAACAACACCGCACTCACGGCGTACGCGTTGACTGCTCCGGATTTCGCTACCGCGATCGGTCGTGCGGTGATGGGCGGCTGGGACACCGACTCGGCCGGCGCGACGGTGGGTGCTGTGTTTGGCGCGACGCGGGGGGTTCCGGCAGAGTGGTCCACACCACTGGACAACCGGGTGACCACAAGCCTCCCGGGAATGAACCAGATCGCGATCGACGAACTGGCGGCTAGGACTGTGGAGGTGGCCCGGCGTGCAGCCTGAGGTCGTAGTAGTAGGCAGCGCGAACGTGGATCTGGTGTTGCCGGTCCAGCGGATCCCGCGCCCGGGCGAGACGGTTCTCGCGGGCGTGATGAGCCGTGGGCCGGGTGGTAAGGGAGCGAACCAGGCGGTCGCCGCGGCGCGGGCCGGTGCGCGGACGGCGATGGTCGTGGCGCTCGGTGCGGACGACGGCGGCGCGCTGCTGCGTGAGGTGCTCGACGAGGCCGGTGTCGATCTGTCGCTGGCGACCACCGGCGACGCCCCGACCGGGACGGCGATCATCACGGTCGAGGACAGCGGCGAGAATTCGATCGTGGTCGCGCCCGGCGCGAACGGCGAGCTGACCCTGTCCGAGGCCGCGCTGGCCGCGATCGGTCAAGCGAAAATCGTGCTTTCCCAATTGGAGATCCCGTTGCCGACGGTGCAGGCGGCGGCCGCGGCGTCGGCGTATTTCATCCTCAACGCGGCCCCGGCCGCGGAGCTCCCGGACGAGCTGCTCGCCGAGGTCGATCTCCTGGTGGTGAACGAGACCGAGGCCGAGGCGATCGGCGGTCCGGACCGGTCCGCGCTGCTGAAGAAGGTGCCGGCCGCGATCGTCACGCTCGGTGGGGACGGCGCGGTCGTCCTGACCAGGGACAGCGACGAGATCGTCGTTCCCGGCGTACCTGTCGACGTGATCGACACGACTGCCGCGGGGGATACGTTCTGCGGGGTGCTGGCCGCGGGGCTAGCTGCCGCGTCAGCTAACGACTCGATCACGGGAAGCGACCTGACGAACGCGGTCCGACGCGCTAACGTTGCTGCTTCATTGAGTGTTCAGGGCGCGGGGGCGATCTCCTCGGTGCCTCACGGGGATGCAATCGACGCGCGTTATGCGGAGGTGTACCTGTGAATCCGCTCGAACCGCGGCCCATCGACCTGCCCACCAGGGTCGAATTGGGGCTCGGGACCGATCTGTCCTTCCTGGACGACGCCAAGATCCTCGGCGCACCGGAGGACCCGTCCGACCTGCCGCGCTGGCGCGCCAAGCTGGCCGAGTGGCGGTTCGGCGCTATCGAGCGGACGCGGTACGACGGCTCGCACTACGACGAACCGGGCCGGGAGTGGACCCAGACGGCGTACTCGGTGGCGCTGGTCTGGCTCTGGGACGACCTGCTCTACGACGTACGGAGCGGGAAGTTCACGCCGGAGAAGTTCGTCAAGCACGCGGCCGACGAGTTCGGCGGGCACGACGCGATCGTGCTCTGGCACGCCTACCCGGTGATCGGGATCGACGACCGCAACCAGTTCGACTTCTATCGGGACGTGCCGGGGTTGCGCGCACTGGTCGACGACCTGCACCGGCTCGGCCTGAAGGTGTTCTTCGACTACAACCCGTGGGACGTCGGCACCCGCCGGTCGGCACGGTCCGACGCCGACGAGTTCGCGAGCCTGGTGACCGACTTCGCCGTCGACGGGGTCTTCCTGGACACGTTGAAGGAAGGCGATCCGGCCCTCACCCGCGCGCTCCGCAAGGCGAACCCGGCGATCGCGCTCGAGGGCGAGTCACGGTTGCCGATGGCAAGGATCAGCGACCACGCGCTGTCCTGGGCGCAGTGGTTCGCCGACACGCACACGCCGGGGGTGCTGCGCGCGCACCTGTTCGAGCGCCGGCACATGATGCACCACACCCGCCGCTGGAACCGTGACCACAGCGACGAGCTGCAGTCCGCCTGGGTGAACGGCGTCGGCATGCTGGTCTGGGAGTCGGTGTTCTCGGCCTGGGTCGGCTGGAACGCCCGCGACCGCGCGACCCTGCGCCGGATGGTCGCCGCGCAGCGGGCCTTCGCGCCGGTGCTGATCGACGGCGACTGGATCCAGCTGACGCCGGAGATCCCGGAGAAGGCTCGCGACCACGGCGTGTACGGCTCCCGGTTCGACCTGGCCGACATCACCTTCTGGACGCTGATCAACCGCGACGAGGAGGACTTCGACGGCATCGTGCTGCGCTCCGAGGACCAGGTCGGCGACTGGTACGACGTGACCTCGGGCGTCCCGATCACCGCCGACGACGACGGCGTCCACCTGGTCGTCCCGGGTCGTGGTGTGGCCGGCATCATCCGGGTCGGAGCCACCGCGGGGGCTTCGTGCCGGGCGACCGCGCGCCGGCTGGGCACCATGCCGCGGCCGCATCTGACCGAGTCCGCGTTCCCGATGCGCCCGGCCGAGCTGGTCGCGGTGCCGACGATTTCAGGTTCCGCATCGATCGGCGCAACGGTCGCCGTACCGGCCGGGGACCAGACGCTGACGGTCCGGCACCGGCGGCGCGAGACCGGGCTGTACGACACCGCCCCGTACGTCGAGGAGTGGAAGCCGCTGCCGCCCAGGTTGCACGACCTGCAGACCGTCAAGCGCGACGTGTCGCTGTCGGGTGTGTCGGTCGCGGTGCGTGAGGTGACCAACGCGGAGTACTCCGAGTTCCTAGCGGCGACCGGCTACCGGCCCGTGGTTGCGAATCGGTTCCTGAAGCACTGGGTCGAGGGCGCTCCGGCTCCGGGCACCGAGGATCACCCGGTGACGTACGTCGACCTGCCGGACGCGCGGGCGTACGCCGACTGGCGCGGTGGCAGGCTTCCGACCGAGGACGAATGGCAGGTCGCGGCCGGGGTCGAGGGATTCGGCCGGCTGGAGCCGATCGTGTGGAACCTGACCGAGAGCGAGTACCGCGACGGCCGCAGCCGGTTCTGCATTCTCAAGGGCGGTTCGCACTATGTTGCCGAGGGCTCCGATTGGTACGCCGACGGCGGACCGCAGGCGCCGGAGGTCAGCTTCAAGCTGGTGCTGACCGGTGGTGGTCTCGATCGCTCGGAGACCATCGGCTTCAGGTGTGCGGGATGAGGTCTGCTCCTCTTGACGGGGTGAAGGTGCTCGAGGCGGCGACGCTGTTCGCGGGACCGCTGGCGGCGACCTTCCTCGGTGACTTCGGCGCCGACGTGACGAAGATCGAGCATCCGTCCCGCCCGGACGCCGCGCGGACCCACGGCGCGTCGAAGGACGGCGTCGGGCTGTGGTTCAAGACCCTCGGCCGGAACAAGCGGCTCGCGACGCTCGACCTGTCGCGCGGGCGGGACGTGTTCCTCGAGCTGGTGAAACGCAACGACGTGCTCGTCGAGAACTTCCGGCCGGGGACGCTGGAGCGCTGGGGTCTCGGACCGGATGTGTTGCTCGCGGCGAACCCGCGGCTCGTGATCGCGCGGGTGACGGCGTTCGGGCAGGTCGGACCGTGGTCACGGCGGCCCGGGTTCGGGTCGCTGGCCGAGGCGATGAGCGGATTCGCAGCGGTGACCGGTGAGCCGGACGGGCCGCCGACGCTGCCGCCCTTCGGCCTCGCGGACGGGATCACCGCGCTCGCCACGGCGTACGCCGTGCTGGTCGCGCTGCGCGAGCGGGATCGGTCCGGGGCGGGTCAGGTGATCGACATGGCGATCATCGAGCCGATCCTGATGATGCTCGGCGGCGGCATCACGGCGTACCAGCAGACCGGGTACGTCCAGCCCCGGCTGGGGAACCGCTCGTCGAACAACGCCCCGCGGAACGTGTACAAGACCGCGGACGGGCGCTGGGTCGCGGTGTCGACGAGCTCCCAGAGCATCGCCGAGCGGGTGGTGACGCTGGTCGGTCGGCCCGATCTCGTCGCGCAGCCGTGGTTCGCGACCGGGCGGGAGCGGGCCGAGCACGCCGACGAACTGGACGACGCCGTCGGTTCGTGGATCGCGGAGCGGCCGTTGGACGAGGTGATGGCCGAGTTCGAGAAGGCCGAGGCCGCCGTCGGTCCGGTGCACAACATCCGCGGAATCATGAGCGATCCGCAGTACGCCGCGCTCGGGACGATCGTCAGCGTGGACGACGACGAGCTCGGCGGGCCTGTGCAGATGCAGAACGTCCTGTTCCGGCTGTCGGAGTCGCCGGGGTCGATCCGATGGGCCGGCGGGCCACACGGCGCGAACACCGACGATGTGCTCGCGGACATCGGCGTTACCCCGGACCAACTCGCGGCTTTGCGAGCCGCCGGAGTCGTGTAGTAGTCGCCTGGAGGGGGCGTTCAAGGTGCTGACGGCACTGTATGTTCCGGCCAACCGGCCGGACCGGTTCGCGAAAGCTGTTGCCGCGGGCCCCGATCTGGTGGTGTTCGACCTGGAGGACGCGGTACCGGTCGACGCCAAGGCGGACGCCCGCGGCTGGGCGGTCGCCTGGATCGCGGGGAATCCGCACGGCCCGGTCGAGATCCGCGTGAACGCGCTCGGGTCGCCCTGGATCGAGGACGACCTGGCCGCGATCTCCGCCGTACCCGGGGTGCGGATCCGGCTGCCCAAGGTGGAGAGCGCGGCCGACGTCCGCGCCGTGCTGCAGAAGGTGCCGTCGGCAAGGATCACGGCGCTGATCGAGTCGCCGCTCGGCGTCGAGCGGGCGTTCGAGATCGCGACCGCCGATCCGCGGGTCGTCTCGGTCGCGCTCGGAGAGGCGGATCTGTCCAGTGCGCTGGGCGTCGACGACACGGCCGGACTGGCCTGGTCGCGCGGCCGGCTCGTGTCGGCGTCCAGGGCGGCGGGGCTGGGCGCGCCGATGATGTCGGTGTACCCGCGGGTCGATGACTTCGACGGCCTTCGGCGTACCTCCCTGGAAGGGCGGATGCTCGGCTTCGTCGGCCGTACGGCGATCCATCCGCGCCAGCTGTCGACGATCGTCGAGGCCTTCACGCCGACCGCCGTTCAGGTGGCCGAAGCGGAGGCGCTGTTGGAGGCGGTTGAGAAGGCGGGCGTCTCCGCCGGCGGCGTGATCGTCCTGCCCGACGGCCGGATGGTCGACCCGGCCATGATCGGGCGCGCCCGCGAGGTCACCACCCTGATGCGGGAGATCTCGTCCCGGTCAAGTTAGTCTCGAAGCATGCTGCCGCGCAGTGTTGATGCCGTAGTGATCGGTTCGGGGCCGAACGGGCTGGTGAGCGCGATCACGCTTGCCGACGCGGGCTGGGACGTCCTGGTGCTGGAGGCCGCCGACACGTTCGGCGGCGCGGTCCGGTCGACCGAGGACGGCGGCTGGATCAGTGATCGTTTCAGTTCGAACTATCCGCTCGGGGTCGGTTCGCCGGTGATCCGCGCGCTGGGGCTGGAGAAGTTCGGCCTGAAATGGTCGAACGCGCCGCTGCCGCTGGTGCATCTGCTCGACGAGGACGGCGCCGCGGCGGCGATCCATCCGGATCCCGAGGACACCGCGAAGTCGCTCGGCGCCGATCACCCCGGTGACGGCGAGGCCTGGCTGCAGCTGTACCAGCAGTACGTGTCGATCCGGGAGCCGCTGCTCAACGCGCTGCTCACGACCTGGCCGCCGGTCGGACCGGGCGTGCAGCTGGCGCGGAAGCTCGGCTCGGTCGGGGAGCTGATGCGGTTCGCGCGGTTCATGGCGATGCCGATGCACCGGATGGGGCAGGAGTTGTTCGCCGGGCGACAGGGGCCGGCGATCATGGCCGGGAACGCGCTGCACGCCGACGCGCCGTTGTCGGGCAGTGTCAGCGGGACGATGGGCTGGCTGCTCGCGATGATGGCGCAGGACGTCGGCTACCCGGTCGCGGTCGGCGGATCGTCGGCGTTCTCCAACGCGATGGTGCGACGAGCCGAGCGGTCGGGCGCGCTGCTCGTCTCCGGTACGCCGGTGACGAGCATCGAGGTGTCCGCCGGCCGGGTGAGCGCCGTACACACGGCCTCCGGCGAGACCGTCTCGGTGGCGCGTGCCGTCGTCGCGGACACCTCCGCCCCGGCGCTGTACGGCGAATTGTTGCCGGAGGCACTCATTCCGGCGGGGCTGCGGCGTGATCTGGACGAGCGGTTCGAGTGGGACTACCCGACGGTCAAGCTGAACTTCCGGCTCAGCGGACCGATCCCGTGGAAGTCGCCCGAGGCGCGGTCGGCCGGCGTCGTCCACCTCGGCGGGACGGCGGACGACCTGGTGCACGTGTCCGCGGATCTCGACACCGGGCGGGTGCCGGCGCAGCCGTTCCTGCTGATCGGGCAGACCACGAAGTCGGACCCGTCGCGGTCGCCGGAGGGTACCGAGGCGGTCTGGGCGTACTCGCACCTGCCGCGCGGGATCGCCGAGGACGCGGCCGCGGAGAAGCTGGCCGGCCGGATGGAGCGTGCGATCGAGCGGTTCGCGCCGGGCTTCGGCGACCTGGTCATCGGCCGCGATCTGCAGCGCCCGTCGGCACTGGAGTCGGGTAACGCGGCGCTCGGGTTCGGCGCGCTGGGCGGCGGCACGATGCAGCTGCACCAGCAACTCGTCTTCCGTCCGACCATCGGCCTCGGCAGCGCCCGGACGTTCGTCACCGGTCTCTACCTCGGCAGCTCCGCCATCCACCCCGGTGGCGGCGTCCACGGCGCCTGCGGCCACCTCGCCGCCCGCACCGCCATCCGCGACGCCTCCCTCCTGGGCCCGATCACCCGCACCCTCCCCACCGCAGCCCTCCGCCACCTCCAACGCTAACCACACGCCGCCCGTACCCCCTCCGATCCGCCCCCTCCGTCTCGCGGTGATCGGGGCCCGGATGACGGGTTGTTTGGCTGGTGGAGTGCTACAACGCGCCAGCGACCACACAACCCGTTATCGGCGCGGGCTTTGCGGAGGGGGCGGGTGGTTATGGTCGGGGTGTGAGACTTGATGAGGGTGGGTGCCGGGCTCGGGTGGCGGCGGCCCGGGTGGGGCGGCTGGCCACTGTCGGGGCTGATCTGCGGCCGCATCTGGTGCCGGTCACGTACGCCGTTCACGGGGACGAGTTGTTCATCGCGGTTGATCAGAAGCCGAAGACGACGACCGCGTTGAAGCGGCTGCGGAACATTGCTGCCAACGAGCGGGTCGCGGTGCTGGTCGACGAGTACGACGAGGACTGGACGCATCTGTGGTGGGTCCGGGTGGACGGCGTCGCGCGCGTGGTGTCCACCGACCCGGCAGCGGTCGCGTTGCTGGTAGCGAAGTACCCGCAGTACGAGGCCGACCCGCCGCGTGGACCGGTGATCGCGATCCGGGTCGACGGATGGTCGGGCTGGTCGTTCGGCTGACGGCAGCTCGACAGGAGGTGTCCGCTCGTCCCGGCCACGCTCTGGCTCAGCGGAGCAGCTGATCCGGTTCAGTGGACGTATACGTCCTGTCGAGTTGTACGCCGCGTGGCGCGTAGGCTCGGCGGGGTGAACGTGGAGGGGCTGTTGAGGGAGCTCGCGCCGCAGGTGTTGGGGTTCTTGGCTCGGCGGCACGGGCAGTTCGACCTGTGTGAGGACGCCGTGCAGGAGGCCTTGCTGGCGGCGGCGACGCAGTGGCCGGTGGACGGCGTACCGGCGAATCCGCGGGGGTGGTTGATCACCGTTGCGACGCGGCGGCTGACGGACGCCTTCCGGAGCGAGAGTGCGCGGCGGCGGCGCGAGGACAGCGTGGCCGCGATGGCCGGGCCGGAGGAGTTGGTTGCCCCGGGCGCGGATGTCGACGATGCTCCGGACACCGATGACACGTTGACGTTGCTGTTCCTGTGCTGCCATCCGGCGATCACCCCGGCCTCGCAGGTCGCGTTGACGTTGCGGGCGGTCGGCGGTCTGACGACGGCCGAGATCGCGGCCGCGTTCATGGTGCCGGAGGCAACGATGGCGCCGCGGATCAGCCGCGCGAAGAAGAGCATCAAGGCCGCGGGCAGCCGGTTCGCGATGCCGCCGGAATCGGAGCGGGCCGAGCGGCTGCGCGTCGTACTGCAGGTGCTGTACCTGATCTTCAACGAGGGCTACACGGCGAGCTCGGGGGAGGAGTTGCAGCGGGTCGAGCTGACCGCGGAGGCGATCCGGCTCGGGCGGATGCTGCGTACAGCGCTGCCGGACGACGGCGAGACCGCCGGCCTACTGGCGTTGATGTTGCTCACCGACTCGCGCCGGCTGGCGCGGACGACCGCGGACGGCGGTCTGATGCCGATCGACGAGCAGGACAGGTCGTTGTGGGACCGCGCGCAGATCACGGAGGGAGCCGACCTCATCCTGCACACGCTGCAGCGCGGCACGGTCGGCCCGTACCAGTTGCAGGCAGCGATCGCCGCCGTCCACGCGGAGGCCCCGAGCGCGGACGAGACCGACTGGCGCCAGATCCTCTCGTTGTACCTGGTGTTGGAGAAGCTCGCCCCGAACCCGATGGTGACGCTCAACCGCGCCATCGTGCTCTCGCAGGTGGAGGGCCCGCAGGCAGGTCTCGACCTGCTGGCGACGCTCGAGGACGACAAGAACGTCACCGAAACCCACCGCCTCGACGCCGTCCGCGCCCATCTCTACGAGCGCGCCGGCGACCTCAGCAAGGCGCACGAGCTCTATCTCGCGGCGGCCCGCCGTACGACGAGCCTCCCGGAGCAGCGCTACCTCCAGGCGAAGGCCGACGCGATCACGGCATGAGTTGGCGACCGGTTGGGACATGTCTTGCAGGGCTTCGAGGATCGTACTGAGGTCAGGAGGTGCTGACCCGGCGTCCGCTGTGGTGGGACTCGATCGCGGCGTGGGCCAGTTCGAGGGCCCGGCGGCCGGCCCGGGCGTGGACCGGGGGCTGGTCGCCGGCGCGGAGGGCTTGCAGCAGGGCATCGACGTGGCGGTCGAAGGTGCCGGCGAAGGTGCGGGACTCGTCGTCGAAGTACGTCGAGTGCCAGCGTTGCTCGACCGGGTCGCCGGCCTTGGAGAACGTCAGCGCGCGGACGGTGTCGTGGATGACGAGGCGGCCCTCGGTGCCGTTGATCTCGATCCGCTGGGTGTCCGGGTAGGCGTACGACGAGTCGTACGTGCCGAGCATCGTGCCGACCGCGCGGTTCTCGAAATCGAGCGCGAGCGCGACCGTGCTGAAGGCGCCGTACGTCTTGTCGGTCATGTGCGCGGATACTGAGGCTACTGGTCCGACCAGTTGCTCGAGCAGGTCGAAGCCGTGGCACTGGGTCTCGATCAGGTTCGCGTGCGGCGAGTTGCCGTGGTTCGCCTCGCCGCCGAAGCGCCAGGTCGCGAAGACGAGGTCGCCGAGTTCGCCGGCGTCGATGAGCGCCTTCGCGCGCTGCACGGGTTCGGCGTACCGGTGGTTGAAGTTGATGGCGAAGAAGTTGTCGCCGGCCTCCGCGAGCAGGCTGTCGGCTTCGGCGAGGTCGAACACCAGCGGCTTCTCGACCAGCAGCGGTACGCCGGTCCGCACCAGTTTCAGCGTGACGTCGTAGTGGTCCTCGTTCGGCAGGCACACCGTGACGAGCTCGGGCTGCTCCGTGGCCAGCATCTCGTCGAGATCGGTGTACGGCGTGGTGCCGTACTTCTCGGCTCGCGCCTGGGTGCGGGCAGGGGTACGGCCGAAGATCCCGCACAGCTCGGTGTCTTGGCGGCGGGAGAAAATGCGCGCGTGGTGCTCGCCCCAGCCGCCTGCACCGACGACGGCGACCCTCATGAGGCGCCGTCCTGGGTGACGACCACCTTGCCGGTCTCGCCGGCCATGAACCGCCGGAACGCCTCGCTGATCTCGGAGACCGGGAAGCGGTGGCTGATCACTCGGGAGATCAGGTCCTGGTGGTCGGACAGCAGGGCGAGGTTGCCCGGCATCTCGTCGTACCGGAAGTACTCGCTGCCGAGGATCGCGTGCTCGGGGGAGATCAGGTCGTCGGACACGTCGATGGTGAGCGATTCGCCGTGGCCGACGCAGATCAGCGCGCCGCGCTTGCTGACGATGTCGAGCGCAGCCCGTCGGGCGGACTGCTTGCCGGACGAGTCGAAGGCGACGTCCGGAGCGCCTGCCTTGGTCAGATCGTCCGCGAGCAGAGGGATCGCACCGAACGACTCGGCGAAGTCGAGCCGCCAGCGGGAGAAGTCGGAGATGTAGACCGGGACGTCGGCGCCGTACTTCAGTTTGCTCATCACGGTCAGACCGAGTCCGATCGGTCCGGCGCCGGCGATGTACACGCTCTCGACGTCTGGTCTGACCAGTGACGCCCGGCCGATCGCATGGCTGCTGGTCCCCATCACGTCGAGCAGCATCGTCGCGTTGCCGATCTCGATGTCGTCGGTGATCGGGAAGAAGTTCGACTCGTGCACCACCTCGTACGGGCCGTAGCCGCCGTCGTGGGTGAAGCCCATGTCGGCCCGCTTGGCCAGGCACTGGTTGGTGGCGTTCAGCTTGCAGCTGCGGCACTCGCCGCAGAAGTCCATCAGGAACACCGCTCCGCGAGCGCCGACCGGCGTGCTCGTGCCTTCGCCGGCCTGAAGGACGGTGCCGGCGGCTTCATGTCCGGGTACGACGGACGAGCCGTCGTAGTACTGGTGCCGGTCGGTGCCGCAGAGGGCGTTGGCCTGGACGGCGAGGAGCAGTTGGCCGGGGCCGGCGTCCGCGTACTCGTGATCCGCGAACTCGATGTTGCCGGCGCCGGTGAACCTGGGAGCGAGGGCGGTGCGCGTCATGGTGCCGGAATTTACTACGTAGCAAACGCGGCCCACAAGAGGTTGCGGGATGGTGCGGTGGTGTCAGCGAGTGGTGCTCTCCCGGATGCGCAGCTCGTAGCCGGCCATCCGGTGCTGCGGGACGTGATCCTCCTCGAGTTGCTCCTCGAGCAGGTCGAGCGCGGTGCTCGCGATGTCGTCGAGGAGCGGGGCGATCGTGCTGAGCGTCGGGGTGGACAGGCTCGACTCGACGATGTCGTCGAAGCCGATGACGGACACCTCGCCCGGTACGTCGACGTTGTCGCGCTGCAACGCCCGCAGCGCACCCAGGGCCGCGGAGTCGTTCATCGCGAAGATGCCGTCCGGGTGGAGCTGTTCGAAGGTCCGGCTGATCGCCTCCGCGGCCGCCGCGGTGGTCCAGTCGCACTCGACGATCAGCGCCGGGTCCAGGTCGATGCCCTGCTTCTTGAGCGCGGCCTGGTAGCCCTGGCGGCGGAGCTGGTACGAGCGCCGCGGGCCGTGGTTCGCACCGAGCAGGAGGATCCGTTGCCGGCCGGTATCGAGCAGATGCGTGACCGCGGCCTGCGCTGCCTCGCGGTTCTTGATGCCGACGTGGTCGATCGCGCTGCCGGGCTCTCGGTCGCCGACCAGCACGACCGGGTGCGTACTGCGCTGGTCCGCGCGGCTCAGTGCGACCGCGCTCATGATCACGCCGTCGGTGAGAACGTCGCCGCCGCCGCGGAGCAGCTCGACCTCGAGCTCGTGGCGGCCGCCGGTGGTCTCGACGAGGATCGTCGTCCCGCGATCCCGGGCGGCGGCGATGACGGCTTCGGCCAGGTCGGCGAAGTACCGCTCGCGGAAGGTCGGGACGGCCAGCGTGACGGTGCCGGTGCGGCCGGTGCGCAGGCGGCGGGCCGCCGTGTTGGGACGGTACCCGAGGGCGTCGAGGCTGGCCTGGACGCGGGCGCGGGTCGCGGGGGAGACGTGGACGTAGTTGTTCACCACATTCGAGACGGTGCGCTGGGACACGCCCGCGTGGCGGGCCACGTCGGACATGCTGACCGCCACAACCGCGCTCCTTCAGGGCCTGGGTTGCGTCAGATTATCAAGGTCAGGCGTGACCTGGGTTGTAACTTCGGTTTACAGTTGCGGGTATGAGCCTTCAGGAGAAGACCCGCGGGCGCCGGGACGCGATCGGGGTCGGTGTTGCCCTGCTCAACAAGCTGGCGCGGTCGCGGGCGATCGACCGGTTCGGGCTGCGGAAGCCGGCCGAGCGGGCGGTGTTCGAGGCGACCAAGACCGGATTCCGGACGGCCGGAGCGCTCTCCCGGCGGTTCTCCGCGGCGACGGGCCTGTCGGGGCCGTCGCGGCTGCCCGCGGCGAAGGGCACCGGGCGGTTCGACCTGACGCCGACCGAGGACCAGCAGATGATGGTCGACGTCGTCCGCGAGTTCGCCGCCGAGGTACTGCGGCCCGCTGCCGCCGCGGCCGACACCGCGTGCGCGACGCAGTCCCAGGTCCTGGAGTCGTCGGCCGAGCTCGGGCTGAGCCTGATCGAGGTACCGGAGGACCTCGGCGGCATCGTCACCGAGCGCTCGGCGATGACCGGCGTACTCGTCGCGGAGGCTCTCGCACACGGCGACATGGGGCAGGCGGTCGCGTGTCTGGCGCCGTCGGCCGTGAGTACGGCGATCTCGCTCTGGGGCGACGAGAAGCAGCAGGCGACGTACCTGCCCGCGTTCACTGGTTCGACGGTGCCGGCCGCTGCGTTGGCGTTGCTCGAGCCGCGGGTGTTGTTCGATCCGTTCACGCTGAGCACGCGGTACACGGGTGGACTGCTGAACGGCGTGAAGTCGCTGGTACCGCGGGGCGCCGACGCGGAGCTGTTCGTGGTCGGCGCGCAGACGGATGCGGGTCCGCGGCTGTTCGTGGTGGAGGCCGATCATCCGGGCGTGGTGATCGAGGCCGAGCCGTCGATGGGGCTGCGGGCCGCCTCGATGAGCCGGGTGATCCTCACCGATGTGCCGGCCGTTCCGCTCGGGTCCTTGGACGACTATGCCGAGTGCGTGCGGCTGTCGCGGCTCGGGTGGTGTGCGCTGGCGCTCGGTACGGCGCGGGCGGTGCTCGACTACGTCACGCCGTACGTCAACTCGCGTGTGGCCTTCGGCGAGCCGATCAGCCACCGGCAGTCGGTCGCGTTCATGGTGGCGAACATCGGGATCGAGCTCGAAGGCATGAAGCTGGTCACGTACCGGGCCGGATCGCGTGCCGCCCAAGGGCTTCCGTTCGCCCGGGAGGCCGCGTTGGCACGGCGATTGTGCACCGAGAAGGGCATGCAGATCGGGACGGACGGCGTACAACTGCTCGGCGGGCACGGGTTCGTGAAGGAGCATCCGGTGGAGCGCTGGTACCGCGACCTGCGGGCGATCGGCGTGATGGAAGGGGCGGTGCTGGTCTGATGATCAACCTCGAGACTCCGCGCAAGTTCCGGGCCTTCGTCAACCAGGCGCATCAGGTCGCCGCGGAGATGCTGCGGCCGAACTCGCGCCGGTACGACCTGGCCGAGCACGAGTACCCGGTCGAGCTGGACATGCTCGCCGCCATGGTCGACGGATTAGGTGCCTCAGGCACCGGTTCGGGCGCGGGCGCTTCCGGCGTACGGCGTTCCTCGGCCGGCGACGAAGGTGTCGTGAACGGGTCGAACCTGTCGTCGGTGCTGTCGATCATGGAGATGTGCTGGGGTGATGTCGGGCTGCTGCTGTCGATGCCGCGGCAGGGCCTGGGCAACTCGGCGATCGCGTCCGTCGCGTCGGACGAGCAGCTGCGGCGCTTCGACGGCGTGTGGGCCGCGATGGGGATCACCGAGCCGGACTGCGGATCGGACTCGGCGAACATTCAGACGACCGCCCGGCTGGATGGCGACGACTATGTGCTGAACGGCGAGAAGATCTTCGTCACCGCGGGTGGCCGCTGCGACGCCGTCGTGGTGTGGGCGACGCTCGACAAGACGCTCGGCCGGGCCGCGATCAAGTCGTTCGTGGTCATGAAGGACACGCCGGGGATGACGGTCGAACGGCTCGAGCACAAGCTCGGCATCCGCGCGTCCGACACCGCGACCATCCGCTTCGAGAACTGCCGCGTCCCGCGCTCGAACCTCCTCGGCTCGGCCGACATCG
This sequence comes from Kribbella sp. NPDC051586, assembly GCF_044453965.1. Taxonomy (NCBI): domain Bacteria; kingdom Bacillati; phylum Actinomycetota; class Actinomycetes; order Propionibacteriales; family Kribbellaceae; genus Kribbella; species Kribbella sp. NPDC051586. The sequence continues at coordinate 107,432 of NZ_JBITDF010000003.1, forward strand.
ACAAGGGCTTCGCGGGCGTCATGCAGACCTTCGACAACACCCGTCCGCTGGTCGCCGCGATGGCCGTCGGCTGCGCCCGCGCGTCCCTCGAACTCACCCGCGACCTGCTGGCCGACGCCGGCGTACACGTCGACTACGACCGCCCCGTCCACCTGCAGCCCGCCGCCGCGGCGACATACCTGTCCATGGAAGCCGACTGGGAGGCCGCCTACCTCCTAACCCTCCAGGCCGCGTGGATGGCCGACAACGCCCACCCCAACTCCCTCCAAGCCTCCATGGCCAAAGCCAAAGCGGGCCGCACCGCCAACGACATAACCCTCCGCTGCGTAGAACTAACCGGCACCCTCGGCTACTCCGAACACGAACTCCTCGAGAAGTGGTCCCGCGACAGCAAAATCCTCGACATCTTCGAAGGCACCCAACAAATCCAGCAACTGATCGTGGCGCGCAGGTTGCTGGGGAAGACGTCTGCTGAGCTCAAGTAGCCTTATTTGCAAGGTGTTCTGGCTCTGGCTGAGATCGTCTCAGAGGAGGCCCGCGCCGTCGCCCACGGAGCAACGTGAGCGAGCCGCCGGTCCACGGCATGGCGACGAGCGGACGATGTGCGGGTGTGAGTAGACCGAGTCAACCCACGCGACGACCTTGTCCCGCCCGACCACGAGATCCTCCAGGAGCGACGAATCGAAGTCGCTGACCTCCTCCGCGAACCCGTCGAGGTAGCCGCGATTGTCGCCGGCGCTCCACCGCTCGTTGAAGGACTTCTCCAACTCGATGATGGTCCTGCTGATCCCTTCCTTGCTGACGCTCATGCCATGTCCCTTTCACAGGTGCTGTAACCGGAAACGCCTTCCCCGGCGGCTGCGTGAGAAAGAAGACGCTCTTGACGTTGAAACTGCGAGCCGCAGCAGGCTGTCGAGCTCGCCGGGGCTCGGATCAGCTATGGGCGGTCGATGCCGGTGAAGATTTCGAGTACGTCCTTCGCGTGGGTGGTGGCGTCGTAGGGTACGTCCCCGATGCCATGCGCGTTGGGAACGGTGGTCACGGGCTCCCACAATGTGTTGGTGTCGCCCGTTGCGAGGGCGAGCAGGGCGTCGCGAACGAAGGTGTCGCGGGCAATCTGCTGGTCGCTGGCGCCAGGTCGCGTCTGGCCGACGATGCCGTACATCTCGGTTCCGTGAACGGCTTGCGCTCCCTCGACGGGACCGACGGAGAGTAGATGTGCGTTGCCTCCGGCCGCGGCGTGCGCGAGCGCGCCACGGGTCTGAGGCAGGGTGAAGGTGAGGTCGGTGAGCAGCGCACCACGGACCTGGATAGGAGTACGCCCGTCGACGTCGTACGCGGCGATGATCTCGCTGGCGCGGCTGCGGGGGATGCGGTTCCGGTGGGCGAACTCCTCGAGGAGGCCGTCGATGCTGCCGGGGTCGAAGTCCTCGGTCCTGTGCAGGACCCACCAGTCGATCTCGTGGGTGGTGCTGCTGAAGAGGATGTCGACGTCGCGGTGCTGACCGGATTCGAGAACTCGCAGGGGATGGCCGGCGAGGACACCGTTCGGCTGGTTTCGGTCGTCGACGATGCCGATGAGGTCGTTGTCCACCCCGTGCGCTGCGCCAGGGTCTGATGACTGCGATTTGGTCAGCGTTTCAGCGAGGAGGTGCGCGTCGACGTTCAGGAGCTGCTCGGGGTCGTTCTGTACGCCGAGCGCAGTGAGGACGGCTAGCGCGCGCTCTTCCGCCCCCCAAGCCGGTACCTGGCGTGCCGGCATACCGGAGAACGCCGCCAGACGGTGGTAGAGACCGTCGGCGGATGGTGCGGCGAGGAGGCTGAGGGTGGAGTAGGCGCCGGCGCTGTGACCGGTGACGGTGACGTTGCCAGGGTCGCCGCCGAACCGGGCGATGTTCTCGCGGACCCATCGCAGGGCGGCGATGATGTCTTGCAGGCAGAGGTTTGTGGCTTCGGCCAGCGCGCCACCGTACTGGGAGAGGGAGAGCGCACCGAACGGGCCGAGCCGGTAGTTGAGGGAGACGCCGATGGCTCGTCCGGTCGCGGCGAGCCCGGACGCGTTGGAGGTGGTCTGCGTGTTCGAGCCCAGCATCCACCCGCCGCCGAAGATGTAAACGATGACGGGGAGAGGCTTGGCTCCGCTGTCTGTGGGTGCCCAGATGTTGAGGTTCAGGCAGTCCTCGCTGAACCCGTTGTCGGCCTCGAGCCAGCTGGTGTCCCCGGCTTGGAGCGGCGCGGGTCCCTTCTGGTCGTAGGGCAGGTCGGGGTCGAAGGGCACAACCTTCGGGCTGCGGAAGCGGTCCGCGGTGGCGTACGGCACGCCCAGCCAGGAGCGCACGGTGCTCTGCTCAGTGGTGTCGGTGCTGGTCATGTGACGAAGTTCCTTCCGGGGTTTGGTTGTCGTGCCGAAGCCGCTCGGTTCCCGAGCGCGTCACCGCATAGCGCGAGCGAACGTGGCAGGGTCAACCGGTCGCTGCGCACGTGGGAAGTTCGCGACAACAAGCAGGTAGGAGTCGGTGACCAGGTCATCGATCAAGGTTTCCGGCAGGCCGCCCGAGGGGTGCAGTGTGATCCAGTGCTTCTTGTTCATGTGATAGCCGGGAGTGATGCCGTCGTGCTGCTCCTGAAGAGCTTTGCTGTCGTCCGGGTCGGTCTTCACGATCACGATCGGCTCCCCGGCGACGTCGGTGAGCAACATGAAGACCTTGTCCCGGACCTTGTAGACGTCCCAGCCGGGCCCGAACGGGTGCTCCAGATTCGCACCAGGTAGCTCCTGCACTCGCGCCCGAGCATGCTCCTGCAGTTCAACGCCGTTCATGCGATCCCTTCACCGTGGGCTAGATTGAAACCAGATACGTACGACTGTACGCACTCTGCGTACGAGTGTACGCACTACCTCAAGCATTTGGAGAGGAATATGCGACGAGGGAAACCGAATGACCCCGGGCGCCGCTCCCGGATCCTGCAAGCGACGCTCGACGTGATCAGGTCCGACGGCATCGGCGCGGCGTCCTACCGGGGCATCGCCGCGCACGCCGGGGTCCCACTGGGATCGATGACCTACTACTTCCCGACCCTCGAGGGCCTCATCCTGAGTGCTCTCGATTCCACCCGTAGTGATCTCGAACCCCGCTACGCGGCCCCGCTCCGGGAGGCCCGCACCCCGGCAGACGTCGTCGAGGCGCTCGTCGAGGCGACGATCGGTACGACGAGCCCGAGCCTCGCCGACATCCGTCTGTACGAGGAGATACGCCACTACGCTGCGCGGAACCCGAAGGTGGCAGAGGTCCTCCAGGCGGTCGAGGACGATTCCCTGGTGATGCTCCATCGCGTGGTCCCGAACAGCACGGCGCTTGTGATCAACGCCCTGCTGTGGGGTTGGTGGAGCCACCGCCTGGCGCACCCCGATACCGCGCTCGACGAGCTGGCCGTGCGCCAGGCTTGGGAAGCGCTTGTTGCCCTCCCCGCCCCCGGTCACCCTTTCCACGAGAAGGAGCGGAACGATGCCTGAAACAATGCGTGCCATCCGACTCACCGGCCCCGTCGACATCGACGGCCTCACGGTCAGCGACGTACCGATCCCGAAGGTTCGACCCGGGTCTGTGCGGATCCGGGTGATGGCCTTCGGCATCAACGAGTCCGAGGCCACGAGCCGCCAGGGAGAGTCCGGCCCCGACTTCTCCTTCCCCCGGATCCTGGGCATCGAAGCCGTCGGCGTCGTCGATGCCGTCGGCGACGGAGTCGCGCTTCGCACCGGTCAGAAAGTCGCCACGATGATGGGAGGCCTCGGCCGAACCATCGATGGCAGCTACGCCGAATACACCGTCGTCAACGCGGTCAACGTCATCCCGTTCGATACCCACCTCGGATGGGACGCCGTCGGCGCGCTCCCACAGATGCTGCAAACCGCCCATGGTTCGATCACCGCCGGGCTGAGGCTGGAATCCGGCCAGAGCGTCCTCATCCACGGCGGCACGTCCACCGTAGGGCTCGCCGCAATCGCGATCGCTCACCAGCTCGGCGCGACAGTCATCGCAACAACCCGGAACCCAGCCCGATCCGAGCTGCTCACCCGGACCGGCGCCGACCATGCTCTCGTCGACGACGACACTCTGCCGCACGCGATCCGTAACCTCACCCCAGACGGCCTCGACGCAGCCCTGGAATTCGTCGGCGCGACAGCGCTTCCAGCCACGCTGTCCCTCGTACGACCCGGCGGCACAGTCTGCTTCGTCGGCGCGCTGAGCGGTACCTGGACCATCCCCGACTTCGACCCGTTCGCCATCCCCACCGGAGTACGGCTCACCAGCTACGCCGGCGAAGCCAACGACCTTCCCTCCGGCGCCCTGGACCAGTACCTGCGCGCCATCGAGGCCGGCACCCTGAACATCGTCATCGCCGGAGCCCACGAAGGGCTCGAAAAGGTAGCCGAAGCACACCGCGACCTAGAGTCCCGCCACCAACCCGGGAAATACGTCATCGTCCTACCCGCAACCTGAGGCCCGCCCATCAGATGCGCCACCACTGCGCGGCGCCTATAGGCCCGGTGACTGCTGGCCGGTGGCGTGGCATCAGTCGTGTGATCGTCTGTGACTGAGACGTGACCGAGTGGCGATCGTCGCCGAGGGCAACTAGCGCCGGCGTCGAGAGCGTCACACTGGCTGTGTGGGCGAACTGGCGCCCTATCTTCTCGGGCCAGTCGGATTGGAGCTCGCCCAGGCGGTGGAGCAACTACCCGGTCAGCAGGGCCTGGTCTGCGGCGATCAGCGGCCAGTCACCAGGTCGTCCTGCGATGCCGCCAGCGCTTCAGTTCGGCGTTGCCGAAGATGCTTCAGCGATTCCTCCAGCGCGGCCACCTCGCCGAGCCAGGCCCTGTCCTTGGCTTCGATGAGGCGGGCCTCTGCGTTGCTGGTCATTTCCTCGATCCGTGGCAGCCGATCGGGGTCGACGCGCAGGAACCGGCAGCGTGAGCACGCATGCTCGTGAACGCACGGCGTCCCGTAGGGGCCGATGGCAGCTGCCCAGCGCGACCTCGCGCAGCAAGAAGTGCTGCTCGAACTCCTGCCACTTCTCACCCGAGGCCGGGCGCAGCTCCCCGAACGGGCGCAGCTCGCGACGGCGTTCGATGAAGAACTGGTGCGCGGCGATCACTTCCTCGGGGAACACGGCGGTGTAGCCGCGGGGCGTGTCGAGATTGAGGTGGCCGAGCAGCGTCGCTGCGATGTGCAGCGGCAGGCCGCTGGAGACCATCTCGGTAGTGAACAGCCGCCGGAAGTTCGGCCGCTCTGCGGCGACACAAGCCTGTGATCGAGCGCCTGCAGGTTCTGGCGGTGCGGCAAATGCGATGGAGCGGCTGGACTCGCCAGCAGTCATCGTCATTGCCCGCGCCTTGACCGGTCGCTACGAGAAGCGTGCGGGACATGTCCGATCGCTCAGCCGGTGAGGGGCGCGAGGTCGAAGAACTCGGATACTTTGGACCAGCGGAAAGTTGGTCGGTTCTGCAGACCGGGATATGCGACGGCCATGCCGCGGTGCGGTGAGACCGACCACAGGAAGGTATTTGGGGAGGCGGCGTGGTCGATCCAGGTGGTGGTCCATTCCGGTACGTATCGTTCGTAGATTCGGCGCACCCGGGCGACGTCCTTGGTTTCGATTCTGGCCGGCCCACTGAACCGAACCTGGCGAACGTCCTCAGGTGGGTTGAACGTGGCCATCATGACCGAGACGTCTCGCTGGTCACGAGCCGCGTCCAGAAATGCGGTCGGCCGGGAGCCTCCTTCGGGAGTGTGGAACCAGAATCTCCCGTCCTCGACCAGGAACCACATCATCGCCAAAGCGGTGTTGCCGTTCCGCGTGGTGGTGGCCACGCTGGCCGGTAGGTTCGGCTCGTTGAGGAAGCCCAGCACGTCGAAAGTCGGTTGGTTCATGGCGACGATCGTGCAAGCTCAAGACCTGTTGAGGTCAAGGGTGTGACCGCCGCGGAATGGGGCGGGTGGCAGGCAGCCCAGAGTAGGAGACGAGTTGAAATGAAGTATGTGGCGACCGCGTTGTTGCCGGTTGCTGATAGCGCCGCGGCCAGAGCCTCGCTGCACCAGATCCGATGTCGACGACTGGGCTGTTGACGCCATCGAGGTCTTCGCCGTGGAAGTCAAGGTGGTCGACCTTCAGCAGACGGCAGCGCGAGATGCCGAGGGAACTTCCCACGTGGGGTGCGTCGAGGATCGAGCACTACGATGGATCGACCGATGGCCGGTTCGCCTCCGGGCCGTGCTGAGACGGAGCGTGAGGCGAACCGGCTGGTGGCCTAGTGCCAGCTGGTGCAGGCCCAGGACTTATACGTGCCCTTGTAGTAGGCGTAGACGCAGGCTTGGACCTTGTACCCCGAGCCCCGCCAGACCCCGCCGCTCCATGCGTCGGTACTCGTTGTCGCCGTCCAGCTCTTGCTCCCGTGCGTGTTCTTGACGAACCCCTTGCACGTCCAGGGCCCCGCAGCATAAGGACCGACGTTCGCATAGGCCCATTTTGTGCTGCTGTTGTAGTAGAGGCTCACAACGCAGCCGCCCGTAAGGTGCTGATCCACTTCGTGGCCGTGCGAGGCGGCCGATGCCGGGGCGGTAGACAGCGCGATCGCTCCCGCTACTGTGGTCGCCACCGATGCTGCTTTGAGGGCAATCCTCATTCTTCCTCCTGTTGTCGCCAGTCTGACCAGTACTAGACGATGTAGCTCTGCTCAGCTGTGACATCGCAGGCAACACCTACCGTTGTGGCTGGTCGTGCCGGCGCCCTGACGGACCGATGATCTGAGACTAGTTCTGGTCAGCGACTCATTGCTGCCGGAGAACCGGACGACGCCACCGGGCGTCGCGCCTGTGTCGCCGCCCGCGCTAGGTGGATATGCGCTCATGCGGGTACGGCGGGCGAGGTCCGGCCGCGACGATCCTCGAAACGCTGGACACCGCGCCCGAGCCTGCAGTGGGTTCTCGACACTATTACCGAGGGCCCCGCGATCGTCCGCAATGGCCGCATGGACCTGCTGGCGACCAACCACCTCGGCCGCGCAATGCACTCGTCGCTCTACGAGCGGGACCCCGGCGGACAGCCGAACTTCGCCCGCTACACCTTTCTTGACGAGGACTCGCTCCGTTTCTACCCGGATTGGGACACCGCCGCCGACACCTGTGTCTCGATCCTGCGCACCGAGGCCGGTCGTGACCCCCATGACAAGGCGATGCACGACCTCGTGGGGGAGCTGTCCACCTGCCGGGGCTGGGTGCCGGCTATCTCTCGCTTGACAGTGGAGGACTGGGCTGAGATCCGCCGGTTGCACCGGTCGGAGGGGATGGCGACCGAGTCGACTTCACCGCCGAGATCGCCGTGCCGGTGCGATTCGACCTGGCGGTCACACCGGCTCGAGCACGATCTCGGGCGGCGGAACGTTCCGTTCTCAGGGATATGCGCGAACTACTGTCGCTGTGCGATCAGCACGGACACTGCGGGGCGGTCGGGGCGAAGTACGCCGAACTACCGCTGCGGACCGCCCGGCGCCTGCATCGGTGGCTGCGTCGATGGCCACTGGGACCAAGGGCCTTGGTGCACCATTCCATCCTGCGCGCCGGCCGGCTGGCGTCGCCAAGTCGTGATGGCGAACCCCGCCGCGACGACCGCGAAGGCGAACCCGGCGAATGCGAAGACCGTCGCATTGCCGGCATCGATCTGCGCGGACAGGCATTGCTGGGTGCCCGAACATCGCCGCGCTTCCGCGGCCGCCGAAACCACGACCTGGATACCGGCGAAGAACAAGATCGCCGATACCGCCAGCGAGATGAACAACAACGCGACTCGTCCACCGTACGACAATGCCTTCTCCTGACATTCCGGAACTTCGGTACCTTCCCGAGACGCCGCAGCGCCCAGATCTGTGACATCACCGAGCCGTGCACGCCTCAGCGCCCCTCGGAATCTCGGCGCATGGCGATGCCGCAAGCCGGCGATGCCGCAAGCCGCGATCAGCAGGCAGAGCGCAGCTCCGGCGCCGGCCACCCACGCCATACCGCACCCGGCTCCGGCATCCACCGGACTCCCCGCAGCCGCGAAGAACACGGTGCCGAGAACAGCCACACCAGCTGCTTCACAGAACTGCTGCGCAACCGCAACCGCATTCGTGGGTGGCACCTGGGACAGCGTTAGCCCGAGGAGAGAGGGCAGCATCGCTCCGGTGCCAAGACTTGCCAAGGCCGCGATCACCACAATGGCACTGAGCCGGCCGTCACTGGTGCCTGCCCGAGTCAACAGCGCGAGGCCGAGCAGAGCCACCGTCACCAGTACCGCGCCGCCGACGATGGAATGCCGCCGGCGCCTGACCGGCAGTCGGGAACGGCGAGCGCGGTGACCAGGAAAGTGACGCCAGAATGACCTTCCCCAGATCTGAAGGAGCACGGCCGTCGCCATCCGGGGGTTGGACATTCATCCGTCGTGCGAGCGCCGCCGAGCCGAAGGTGTCTGCCGGCCGCACACCGAACAGGGCGAGGCCGCTGTCTCCGTCGCTTGCCTCCTTGGTGGCGATCAGCAAGTGATACTCCACCGGGCCGTCGGTCTTTTCGTGAGCAGCAGCCGCAGACGCGTCGTGATCGGACAGTTCACCCTCAACCGCAACAACAACCTAATGTGCCACGGTCCATCTCTCCCCTTGTCGTAGTCGATGGAGAGCCGATGGTCTCCGTACCCACGAAGCCCTCGCGATCACGATGATCGAGATCGTCAGCGTCCTGTGAGTCATCGTGCGTGGCCTGCGGAGGAGAGTTCGGACGTACTGGCGGGCTCTCCTTACAGACTGCAGACCGTGCACATGCCCTCGAGCATCTCGATCGGGCCGGTTGGAGGCTGCTCACCGCCCTGCACAGGTCCGCCGATCAATCTCGGCTCAGTCCGAGTCGGGCCAAGACGCCTCGGTGACTTCTCCGCTACGTACGTCGACGGTCAGCCGGACCGGGCCGTCGGGCATGACGTACAGGTCGTAACGCCCTTCGGGCACATCGGAGAAGACCGCCGAGTGGATGATCTGTCCCTCGGCAGAGGGGCGCGGAACGACCGCGACGTGCGGGTCATGGACACCCCCGTGACGGTGTCCATGACCGTGACCGGACATGACGTCTTCGTGCCGATGCCCGGGCGGCGCATCGGCCGCGCGACGTTCGATTTCCACGTCCTCCAGGCCTGCTGGCATGGTGACGAGTATCGCGCCGATGCCGTCGCCGATGTCGAGCAGGACTGAGGAGCCTTTGCCGGCGTGGGGATTCTCTTCCGCGTTCGTCAGCGGCTTGGTCATGACACCGCTGGTGTTCCCGGCTTGGACGAATAGCCGCCCGCCGGCGTGCCGAGGTAGGGGAACGAGGTTAGGTAGTCGGAGTTGGTGTTCGACGTACCGTCCTTGATTGCTGCTGCGGCATCGTCGGGCTTGAACGTGGGGTCGACCAACGGAATGGTGAGACCGGCGACGGCCCGCAGTTCGACGGTGACGACGTCGTCGAAGACCCGACGGCCGTTCGGGAAGCCGGCTTCGTCGCCGGCGACCAGACCGAGTGGGCTCGGCGACTTGGCTGGCGGTACGGCGACGTTCAGCCGCAGCATGTCAGCCTGGACCGGGCCGGTGTGGTTCTGGAATCCGGGCACCACGCCCTTCGGGATCCCCGTCAGCAAGATCGCGGCCAGGTCTGCGCGGGGTTTCTTGTACGCCGCGAGTCGCGGGAAGACGCCCGGGTAGAGCACCGGGAGCAGCCCGGCGAGCTCGGGCTTGGTGACGTACTGGGCGAACCGCTTGTCCTCGTGGGGCGCGAGGCTGTTCCACCTGTCCTTCTCGGCCATCGGGACGATGACCTCGTTGAACAGCGGGTTGCCCAGCCGGGAGACCTGCTTGTACGGACCGTGCCAGACCGGTACGCCGAGCAGGTCGTCGAGGATCTTGGACTGTTGCCGACTCGCGGTCGCGTAGACGCCGATGACCGACTTGGCGTCCAGCACGTCCTTGGGCGCCTTGCCGTCGCGGGTGAGGTCGGCGATCGGGACCTGGAGGGCGATGGTGTGGACGTTCGAGCCCTGCAGGCCATTGACGCCCATGGCCGCGGCCGACGGGATCAGGTGCGCCATCTGGAACGGCCGCAGCGTGCCCAGGTCGAAGATGCTGCCGAGGTCGGCGAAGAACCCGTCCGCGCGCTGGCCGGCGAACACCCGGCGATGGGTGCCGATGGTGTGGATGCCCTCGGCGGCTAGCTTGGCGTAGTTCGGCGTACTGCGGATGCCGACGTTGACCGGCGGCGCGGCGAGATCCCGGGCCAGGATCCGGGCGCGGCCGTGCTCGACGCGGGTGACGGAGTAGAACTGCGGACGGTTCCAGTTCGGGTCCTTGATCGAGGCGATCGGACCGGTGTTGTACAGGAACGTCTTCTTGTTGCGGATCTCGGCGTGGAACCTGAACTGGTAGCTGATGTCGGCCTTGCCGGTCCCGCTGTTGGAGATGTGGATCTGGTACAGCACGTCATCGCCGAATTCGTAGAAGTTGGGTCCGCCGAACGGGTTCTGGAACGGGATGAAGTTGGCGATGATCGTCACCGTGTCCGGCTGGTCCGGCGACACGAACGCGTAGACATCGGTATTGTCCGCGACCGGGTCCTTCGAGATCTCCGGCGCTTCGCGGTGCGAAGACATGAGAGTTTCCTCCAGTGTGAAAAGAAAGTCGGGGGAGCCTGGTGTCAGGCTGTGGTCACGCCGGCCAGGCGGGCGGCGAGTTCGCGGTCGGTGACGACCACCTCGCGCTCGCCGACCAGGATGGCCATCTCGCCCTTCTGCACGTCCTTGACGTGCACCACGAACGATTCGGCGTGGGTGAGGTCGGCCTGGTCCAGCTGCGAGGCAGCATTCGCCGGTCGGTCCTCGAAGATCTTCGGTACCGCAACCGCACCGACCGCGGCCGCGGTGCCCGCCCCCGCGAACACCAGGAACCCGCGGCGTGTGGCGTCAGTCATGTCGCTTCCTTCCGTAATCCAGCCCGACCGCCGGACGTCACCGGCGGGGCACCAACAGATGCGAGTACGTCGCATTTGTGTCGCAGATCACATCGTTGGCGCTGCGGTGAGTTCGGTGCGCCGGCCACTGCGGATGGGTGGCAGGACGGAACTTCTTGGATTGCTTCTGCGGATTGCTGAGGTCCGGGTACGGGCCGCCTTCTTTCGAAGTCGGCGCGGCGGGGCGGCGGATGGGCGCTGTCAGCGATCCGGCGGTTCTTCGGTTCCGAACGCTGTGTCGTGATCACTCGTCGTGGGGTGCTTGTCGCGGGAGCGCTGGCCGGGATTGTCGGCGCAGCGGATTGCGGGAAGGACGAGGTGCCGAACACGCCGGATCCGGTCGGTATCAGCTACGGGGAGGACGGCGCGCAATCGGCGCAGCTTCACTTGCCGGCTGGGGGTGCGAAGGTACCGGTGGCGGTCGTGATTCACGGCGGTTTCTGGATGAAGGAGTACGGGCTGGAGCTGGCGCTCCCGTTGGCGCGGGATCTGGCCGCAGCGGGAATCGCGGGATACGCCATCGAGTACCGCCGGGTGGGGAACGGCGGCGGCTGGCCGACGACCTTCGAGGATGTCGCGGCTGCGATCGACGCCCTCGCCAAGCAGCCGCGCGTCGACCTGGGCAAGGTCGTCGCCATCGGTCACTCCGCAGGCGGGCAGTTGGCAGTCTGGGCCGCTGGCCGGACCCACCTGCCGGTGACGGCACCGGGTTCCGCTCCACAGGTTCCGATCAAAGCGGTCGTCTCGCAGGCAGGGGTGCTCGATCTGGTCGATGCTTACCGTGAGCGGGTCGGCGGCGACGCCGTACAGGCCTTCCTCGGTGCTACACCCGATCAGGATCGCGAGCGTTATGCCTTGGCATCACCGTTCGAGCGACTGCCGCTGAAGGTACCGGTCGCACTGATCCACGGCACCCGGGACGGGGAGGTTCCGATCGAGCAGAGCAGACGCTACCGAGACGCCGCCGCCAATGCCCGCGACCAGGTGAAGCTGACCGAACTCCCGAACATCGGCCACTTCGAGTTGATAGACCCTCGCTCCACGGCCTGGGCCACCTGCCGCTCCGAAGCCCTCCGCGTCATCGGCTGACGGGAAGAGGCCGTCAGGCGCGAAGCTCAGGACGACCCGTGAGATCACTAGGGCGCGGTTGATCACGGTTGCGCCCAGCATGCCGGCCGCCAGCACCAGCGAGTCGGTACCGCGCAACCGGGGGCGTGAGGCCGCTCACCACGCTTGATCCGTCGGGTGCGGCCGCGATGGTCGAAACGACGAATCCGGCGAGTGCGACAGCCAGCAACCCGACGATCGCGGTCTCGAACGAGCGCTGGCCGCGGCGTGACTGATAAAGCAGGAGCGCGAACGAGACGATGCCGGTAATCACTCCGCCGGCGAGCAGGGGCAGCTCGAACAGCAGCTTGAGCGCGATCGCCCCGACGACGACCCAGCACAGCAGATAGCCGTAGCCGGCTCCGGCCGCGATGTTGGTCGGCGCAGCGGTGCGGGTGCATACATGTCTCGGCCTCTCGGTCGGGGTGTCTGTGGGTGCTTGGGAGCAACTCCTCCGACGGATCGGCGATTGGACCTATCTGGACTCGCGATGGCTCCGAAGTGCCCACATGTCGTCCGAGCGAGGAGGGCCGATGAAGGCTTGGAAACCGTTGTGGCGATGGCTGGCGGCCAGTACCGGGCTTGTGGTGCTGGTCGCGGTTGCGATTGTCGTGCTGGGTCCTGGTAGCGGCGGAGCATCAACCGGTGCACGATCGCCCGGTGAGGCGCGCTCCACCGCGGCGGGCAAGACACCGTCGTCGACGGCTGCGCCGGTGGACCAAGAGGCATTGGTGAATCGGATGCTCGATCAGATACGCGCCGGCAAGCCTGTCGAGCCGCAGTTCGCCGCGGGTGACAATCCAGCCGCGGGAGCGCCGATCGAGGCGATCAAGGCCAAGCCGGGCGAAGAACTGCGCCTGGGGCAACTGTCGATTCCCCGGTTGCGCGTCAGTGAGCCGTTGAACAACGGGGTGGACGAGGCCGCGTTGGTCCATGGCGTCGGGCACTGGCCGGGTACGCCGTTGCCGGGTAGCCGCGGGAACAGTGTCGTGAGCGGGCATCGGAGTACTCACGACAAGCCGTTCCTGTATCTGGACAAGCTCCGGCCGGGGGACCCGATCGTCGCGACGGTCGGCTCGAAGCGCACGACGTACAGAGTCGTGAAGACAACGATCGTGCCGCAGGCGGAGTACGTGAAGTTCATCCTGCGGCAGCCCGCTGATGCGGGCGCAAAGGTGATCACGCTGTTCGCCTGCAATCCGATCACTGCCCACTACCAGCGAATCGTCGTGCAGGCGCGTGCCGATTGAGGAGGCGATATCCCTGCGCCAAGAGTCGAACGGGAACCTGAATCATCCATAGAAGGAGAATCATGGGTATCCGCACGATTTTCGGGGGCCGACCGGTTCTCGAGTTCCGCGACGAGCAGAGTCGGCGCAGCTTCCTGCGCAATGCCGCGCTGGTCGGTGTCGGTCTGACGTACGCCGCTTCTCGCGTCGGTGATCCGGTTGCCTTCGGCAATGCCGATCGCGGCTTCGGTACGCAGGCCGCGAAGAGCGATCTGGACATCCTCAACTATGCGTTGACGCTGGAGTATCTGGAGTCGGCGTTCTACACGATGGGCCTGAAGGCGAAGCTCCTCAAGGGCCGTGAGCTGGAGCTGATCGACCCGATCCAGCAACACGAGGCCAACCACGTCACGGCGGTCAGGACAACCATCCAGGACCTGGGCGGCAAGCCGGTTGCGGCACCGAAGGTGAAGTTCCCGGCCGGCACGTTCTCCAGCCGGGCGGCGTTCCTGAAGACCGCGGGCACGTTCGAGGAGCTCGGCGTGAAGGCATACCACGGTCAGGTGCCGCTGGTGAAGGACGGTCACATCCTCGCGGCCGCGGCGTCGATCGCGGGGGTCGAGTCCAGGCACGCGGCGATCATCGCCCAGATCTCGGGCGGGAACCCGTTCCCGGCCCCGATCGAAGCCCATCTCGGGATGGCGCCGGTGCTCAAGGCCGCCATGCCGTTCATCGCGAAGTGAGGAGGAGAGCTGATGACTGACACCGCACGTGATCTGATCCATGGCAACGCCTCCGCGGTATCGCCCGGGCTGGCGCTCGGAGCGTTGTCGCACGGCTTCGAGCTCGCCAGTGCGAAGGACTTCGGCAGCGACGTCGAAGTACTGAACTACGCGCTGACGCTGGAGTATCTCGAGGCCGAGTTCTACCGGCAGGGCAACGCCGCCGGCCTGCTGAAGGGCAAGGAGAAGAAGTACCTGATGCAGATCGGCGCGGACGAGGCGTCGCACGTCGCCACGGTCATGTCGACGATCCAGAAGCTCGGCGGTACGCCGGTCGGCGCGCCGGCGGTGGACTTCGGTGGTGCGTTCGCGAACCGGAAGAGCTACCTGACCACGTCGCACATCTTCGAGAACAAGGGAGTTGGTGCGTATCTGGGTGCTGCGGGGTTCGTGAAGGACAAGATGATCCTTCAGGCCGCCGCCGGAATCTTCGGTGTGGAGGCGCGGCACGCCGCCGTGGTCGGCAACCTGCTCGGCCTGAAGGCCGAGGGCGGTGTGTACATGGGTTCGACCGAGGTCGGCATTCCGAAGGCCGACGTACTGAAGGCGGTCGCGCCGTTCCTGCAGGACCCGGCCAAGGTCGTTGCCGCAATCACCTATTAGAACCCATCCGCGAGGCGGGCGGCTGGCACCACGGCCTCCTCGGCCTCTTCAGCTGAGAAAGACATCTGCCCGAACCTGGGCCGACGGCACCCGCCGCCGGCCCAGGCGAGATTCACCGCGTAGGTTTCCACGCGGCCGGAGACTTGGGACTCGACAGTGCCGCGATCGCCTGTGCCGCCAAACGTTCAGCGACCTCGTGACTGGCGGGCTGCATCCAGCCCTCGTCCATCGCGCGAGTACCGCCGTCGTTGACGGCCATCCGGAAGTCGAGACATTCCAGCCACAGAGGCCGCAGGTTGAGGATTGACGGGAGCCTGTGGAGTTCCTCGTCGGTGAGTTGGACGTGCTTGGAGTATCCGTGCATGACTGCGGCAACATTCTGGGTGGTGTTGTGTTCGGCCGCGGTGCGCAGGAGCCAGGCCAATGCGGGCAGCCGTGGCCCGCGCCCCGATCCTGCCCAGCCGACGATCGCGAGGTTGCCGGGTGTGCCGACGGCGGCCCATGGGTGATAGTTGCCGTGGGTCAGCGCCTCGGGCAGGCCTTCGGCGTCGTCCGCGGTCTCGACCTGTTCGCGCAGCCACTCGAACTTCTCGGGAGCGGCGTCGGTCACGTCGTCCTCGACGCTGACCAGGAAGCTCATCGCAGCCGCCAGATCCTCTTTCGGCCGGCCCACATGAAAGCCGCCGCCGTGCTCTTCGGCGCCGCCATCCCGCGCGACAGCACCGCCAGCCGAGGGAAGCGTATGCAGCCGACCCAGGAGATCGGCAAGTTCGTACCAGACCTCGGGAGAGCCGGCGCTCGGACGTCCGCCGTCGATGAACGTGGTGACGACAATCCCGTTGCCGTCGAGGACTGTCACGGGATCAGCGTGGGCGATCCGTTCGGCCGGGAAGTCGTGGGAGGCCAGGAACTGCAGGATTTCTGCGTCACCTTGTACGCGGCTGACCCGGTCAGCCGATGAGGAAAAGATCCGCGCTATCCACTGCTGCCCGTCGACGTGCTTGACGACCAGGGTCGAGGGATAGTGACCTGGCCAGGAGTCGCTTGGACGCGTGGCGGGATCGTCGTCGATCGGCATGATCGAGCTGATCCCGATCCCGTAATGCTCTTCAAGGTGAGCCGTGATTGCCGCCTGCTCGAACGGGCGCGAATGCACGAACTCTTGCCGATTCGCCAATTCCAGATCGGCCCGGGCCTGGGTGTACCGCTGACCCGTGACGCGGGCCCGCTCCCGTGCCGCGCGCTTGAAACTGCTCTGCTTGGTCATGACAAGCCTCCTCGACGTGTCGTCGTCCCCCAGCAACGTGACACTCGAACAGGCTTGAACCGGTCGCGACCATGAGGGCAAATTCCCCTTCGCCATCCCGAGGGCCCGGCTGGGGCAGGTCCTCGCAGGCTCGGCGTCAGGTCCACGCCACTGCCGATCATCGTAGAGGCATCGACGCGGTGTCAACCATCACGATGACCTGGACCTTGAGTCGTTCCGCAACGAACCTCCGTCGGCCGGCACACCGCGCTGTCTTCGATACATGAGTGACATGGAAACGCACACGGTCTGCTACCTGCGAGACCTCCTCATCACGCCGTCCCACTGCAGATCCACGGCGTGCCGACCGGCCCCGAACAAGCTTCCGACGAGGGCCTGGCAACGGGTTGTGTCGGCTGGAATCAGGGCGTCATCTGGGTGGTCTGTTGTGCTGCCCACTGCTTGGCTGCGTTGGCGACCGGGATTGTGGGGTCGACCAACCAAGCGGCCTCGACGCCGTAGCAGAAGGCGATGATCTCCATGGCTTTGAGCTGGGGGTTGATGTCGTCGCGCATCTCGCCGCGCTGCTGCGCCGACCGCAGGGTCGCGGAGACGCGATCGATCGTGGTCTGGTAACCCTCCACCAGACGCGGGTGCAACTCGGTCTCCGGGCTGACGTTCTCGCCGAGGACGACGGTGTTCATGCCGAGCAGGCTGTAGACCTTGTCGTCGTGCTGACTCGGCCAGCTGGCCATGTGCCGGGCGATGATGTCCACGATCTTGACCCCGGGGTCCGGCCCGTCACCCCACAGCCACTCCTCGGTGAAGACCAGGTGGCGATCCATGACCGCGTTGAGCAGCGCCTCCTTGGTGCGGAAGTGGTAGAGCAGGCCGGTCTGTGACACGCCCGCCTCCGCGGCGATGTCGGCGAGGCTGGTGCCGCGGGCGCCGTTGCGTGCGATGAAGCGCACGGCGACATCGACAATGCGCTCGCGAGTCTCGAGGCCCTTGGCGGAGGTCTTGGGCTTCTGGGCAGCGGGCACAGTCGAGCTCCTCGCGGGTTGTGACGACCGGGTTCGCGGCCAAGCATAGACAACCGACCGAGTACTCGGTAGCTTTTCGAAAACAGACTGAGTACTCAGTCTGGAATTCTGGCAACGAGAGGACCTACCGATGGGTGGAGCGTTCGTGACCGGTCCGCCACAGCCGTGCGAGGAGATCCGGAGGTTTTTGCAGAACACCGGCATCTCGCCTGACCCCTGGAGCGCCGACGTTGCGGTCGTGCGCGCGGACGCCCGAGCGAAGGTGCTGGCGGTGACGGGTGAGCCCGCGTCGGTGGCTTCCGTTGAGTCGGTCGACGCAGACGGCGTACCGGGCCGGCTGTACCGGTCCACCGGTGCGGAGCGGGGCGTGCTCGTCTGGGCGCATGGCGGTGGCTGGATCCACGGTGACCTCGACACCGCCGATGGCGTTGCCCGTGCGCTGGCGAACCGGGCGGCCTGCGCCGTACTGTCCGTCGATTACCGGCTCGCGCCCGAACATCCCTTTCCGGCCGGCTTTGACGACTTGTGGGCCGCGGCCGGGTGGGCGAGGCGCGAGTTCGAGCGGGTCGTGGTCGGCGGCGACAGTTCGGGCGGCAACCTCGCTGCCGCGGTAGCCCTCAAAGCGCGCGACGAGTCTGTCGAGCTCGCGGGCCAGTTGCTGATCTATCCGGCGGTCGACAGCACCGAGGACACGGACTACAAGGTCGCGTTCCGGACGCGGTACGAGAGCTTCGCCGGGCGGACCGGGTTCGGCGCCAACAGCTATCAACGGCTCCAGCACATCTGGGCGGCCTACGTTTCCGACCCAGCCGCTCGCAGGACGCCGTACGCCTCGCCGCTGCACGCGGAGTCCCTGAACGGTGTCGCGCCGGCAACGATCATCACCGCCGAACATGACTTTCTCCGCGGCGAGGCGCAGGACTATGCCAGGCGCCTGAAGGCGGCCGGTGTCCCGGTCGAACTCATCGAGTACGGCGGTCAGATCCACGGCTTCTTCGAGATGTTCACCGTCACGCCCGATGCCCACCATGCCGTCAACACGGCCGGTGACGCCGTCCGTCGCGCCTTGCATTCCACTCAACCCAGCGAACCTCCGAAGGAGTTCTCGTGCGATCGCTGAACCTGTACCGAACCGCTGTCGCCGCGGTTGCCGCGCTGCTCCTCGCGGCCTGTGCACCAGGCGGGAACTCCGAGGCCGGACCGGCGCCGTCCAAGCCGGTGTCCACCGGCGTCGGGGGTGAGCCCGTCACCCTGAGGCTGCTGGTCAACAGCGGCGTCGACGTGCCGTTCTACACCGCCCTCGGTGAACTGTTCCACGCCAAGTACAGCAACGTGACGGTCAAGGTGGACAACCAGGACTACGCCACCTTGACCACGAACGTCGCGCACATCCTTGCGGGAAGTACGGCGCCCGACATCGTCCGGGTGTCGCAGCTCGGCAACCTGATCGAGGACAACCTGCTGACCAACCTCGATCCGTACGCGAAGGCCTACGGCTGGGACAAATGGCCGCAGTCACAGTTTGCTTCGACGCGTGTCGGTCCGGATGGCAAACAGCGGGGGACCGGCTCGCTCTATGCGGTCGGTCCCGGGTTCGGCCTGACCGGCGTGTACTACAACAAGGCACTCGCACAGCGCGTCGGCATGTCGCGGCCACCGGCAACCGCTGCCGAGTTCGACCAACTCCTCGGCAAAGCGAAGAACGCCGGATTGCAGCCGATCATGATCAACGGCAAGGACGGCGGCAGCGTGTATCCGTTGCAGAACCTCGTGATGTCGTCGGCAGCCGCCGCCCAGGCGGTCCAGGACTGGAACTACGCCAAGCCGGGCGCGACCATCAACACCCCGGCGACGGTCAACGGCGCGACAGCCCTGCAGCGCTGGGGCCGGGCTGGATATCTGCCGGCGGACGTGAACGACATCGATCAGACCCGGGCGCCTCGCGAGTTCCTCGAGGGGAACGGCGTCTTCTTCCCGAGCGGCAACTGGCAGGCGCCCGGGCTGGACAAGTCCGGTGCGGGGAAGTTCGGCTTCTTCCTGTTCCCTCCGGGCCAGGCCGGTGGTCCCTCGTACGCGATGACTGCTGCCGCCAACCTGGGGATCGCGGCCAAGTCGTCGCACTCCGACGTCGCGGCTGCGTTCCTGGACTTCATTCAGACCAACACCCAGGCACGCCAGGACACGGTCACTCTCGGCGGCCTCGTGCCCGCCGGTCCAGCGGACGCTCAGCCTCCGACTGCCGCTGACGGATCGGCGGTTGCTGCGACGGTCAGCGCCTTCCAGGACTTGCTGAAGTCCAACGGCCTGGTCGGCTTCATGGCCGACGCGACGGCATCCATCCACGTGAACAGCCTGATCCCGCAGACCCAGCTCCTCCTGGCCGGCAAGACGACACCCGCGGCGTACGCCGCCAAGGTGCAGTCCGACTACGAACGCGATCTCCGGCGATGACCGACGTACTGCTCCGGCAACGTTCGGAGGACCCACTCGCACCACGGGACGTCGTACGCCGCTCCGCACGACGCAGGCGGAACTGGGCAGCGCTGATCTGGGTCGCACCAGCGTTCGGGATGTACGCGTTGTTCGTGCTGTATCCGATGCTCCAGTCGATTCAGTACTCGTTCTACGACTGGGACGGCATCGGCCGCGCGAAGCCTGCCGGGCTGGACAACTGGAAGGCGATCTTCACCCAGCCTGAGCTGCTGCATTCGGTCGAGCACGCGTTCATCCTGATCGTCTTCTACTCGGTCCTGCCCGTGGGGCTCGGACTGGTTGCGGCGGCGCTGATCCGTGAGCTCCGGCCCGGAGCGTTCAGCACGACCGCTCGGGTGCTGCTGTTCATCCCGCAGGTGCTTCCGTTGGTCGCGGCGGGTATCGCGTGGACCTGGATGTACTCGTCGGACGGCCTCGTGAACCAGGTCCTTCGAGCTGCCGGACTCGAACGGCACACCCGGGCCTGGCTCGGTGACTTCACCTTCGCGCTACCGGCGGTCGGCGTCATCGGTGTGTGGGTCATGCTCGGCTTCTGCACGGTGCTGTTGCTCGCGGGCATCGGCAAGATCGAACCCGAGCTGTACGAGGCGGCTCGGCTGGACGGAGCCGGGCGGGTCCACGAGTTCCTCGCCGTGACATTGCCGGGACTGAGGCGGGAGCTCGTCGTGTGTACGACGTTCACCGTCATCGCGGCGTTGGCGAGCTTCGACGTCATCCAGATTTCCACGCAGGGCGGCCCGGGCTACCAGACGATGGTGCCCGGAGTGGAGATCTATCGCTTGACGTTCCTTCAGCAGCATGTCGGCCAGGCGTCGGCGCTCGCTGTCTTCCTGGCGGCTCTCGTCCTCGTGATCATCTGGCCGATCCAGCGGCTCGGGAGGGACAGATGACGGGGTCCACCGTGGCTCAGCGCTTCACCCGGACCGGCATCCTGCTGGCGCTGATGCTGTTCGCGATCGTGCCGCTGCTGAGCATGTTCACCACCGCGCTCGCCGAGCCCGGCAGCACTCCTCGAGGGCTGGCCTGGCCGGGCGATCCGCACTGGCACAACTTCGTGGACGCTTGGAGTTCGGCGAACTTCCTCGCCCTGTTCCGGTCGAGCATTCTGATCGTGGTGGGCGTCGTCCCCGCCACGGTCGTGATGGCGACCGCTGCCGGTTATGCACTCGCGCAACTGAGTGTGCCGTTCGGCCGGGCGATCTACGCTCTGCTCGTCGTCGGACTGACGTTGCCGTTCGAGGCGCTGATCACTCCGCTGTACTACGACTTGCAGAGCATGGGTCTGCTCGGGTCCCGGCTCGCGATCGTGCTCCCGCTGATCGGATTGCTCATGCCGTTCGGTGTCTTCTGGATGCGTGCGCACTTCCTCGGCATCGAGCCGGCGCTCACCGAGGCGGCGAAGGTTGACGGGGCGACCGGGTGGCAGACGTTCCGGCGAATTCATTTGCCACTGGCAACGTCCGCCTGGTCGGCACTGGCGGTGCTCTTCTTCCTGGCCAGCTGGAACCAGTACTTGTTGCCGCTCGTCCTCGTCGACGACCCAGCGAAGCGAACGGTGGCGGGCGGACTCGGCGTCTTCCAGGGGCAGCACGGCACCGACGTCGTGCTGCTCTGTGCGGGATCTCTGCTGATCATGCTGCCGTCGCTGGTGATCTTCTTGATCTTTCAACGCAACTTTGTCCGGGCGCTGATGCAGGGAGCCGTGAAATGACCAGAGCAGGCTCGCGTCTCACGTCAGTTGGATGATGGCTTTGGTGAAGCCTGGGGGTTTTGTTTCCAGGAGGGTGAATGCTTCGTCTACGCGGTCGAGGGGGAAGCGGTGGGTGATGAGCGGGGTGAAGTCGACGCGGCCGGCGGCTATCAGGTCGAGGCCGGCTCGGGTACTGGATCTGAGGAGGTGGCGGTCGCGGACGTGGGCGTTGATGACGTCGATGGCTTTCCAGTTCCAGGACTGGAGGTCGACCTGCCTCGTGGACTGGTGGTAGCCGAGTAGGGAAATCCGTCCGTGCGGGCGGACCAAGGTTGTGGCGAGATCCAGGCCGGACTGGGTGCCTGTTGCCTCGATGACCAGGTCGACGTCGGCCGAACGCGTTGCGAGCTCTGCGGGAGCGAACACCTCGTCGGCACCGGCCCGCAGCGCGGCGGTACGAGCGTCCTCCCGGAAGTCGACCCCTGACACGCAGGCAGTGGCTGCGAGCTTCAGCAGTTGGATCATGCACAGCCCCATGAATCCCAGCCCGATGACCGTGACGCGTTCTGCGAGCTGGACGGGCGCTCTTCGCATGGCCTCGACGACGCAGCCCAGCGGCTCGGCAATCGCGGCCTGTTCCAGAGGTACGTCGGCCGGAACCTCGACGATATCGACCGAGTCGGCCAGTACGAAGTCCGCGTACGAGCGGACGAATCGGCCTGTCACGAGCGTTCCGGGGGCGAGGTCGACGCCGGGGCCGATCTCAACGGCCGTACCGACCGGCTCGTGCCCCAAGGTGCCTGCACCTTCTCGCCAGGCGGTGAGGTCGCTCGCGCACACGCCGTTCGCCAGGACCCGAACCAGGACCTGGCCGATTCCCGGGACCGGAACTTGTTCGGGCACTGGTCCGCCGGCGCGCGGACCGTGCAGTTCGTATCGACGTCCTGATGTCATCCGATGTGCTCCTATCCCTTGATTCCGCCTGAGGTCACGCCCTGGATGAAGCTGCGCTGCAGCAGGACGTAGACCACCAGGACGGGCGTGGTGATGATGATGGCCGCAGCCGCCAGACCGGATACGTCCGTGACGTGCTCGCCGAAGAAGAACGCCAGGCCCGCCGGCGCCGTCTGTACGGCGGGCGCCGAGGCGAGGACCAGTGCGAGGAGGAACTCGTTCCAGCTCCAGATGAAGAACAGGACCATCATGGTGGTGATCGGCGCGTGTGCTCCAGGAACAAGGATTCGCCACAGCGTCGTCCAGGAGTTGGCGCCGTCGAGGCGTGCCGACTCGACCAGAGCGCGCGAGATCGACACGAAGTGGGCGCGCATCCAGAAGGTGCCGAAGCTGAGGAAGAGTGCGGCTTCGGGGAGGATCAGGCCGGCGTAGGTATTGCTGAGCCCGATCGACCGCAGGTCGTAGTACAGCGGGATGATCGTGGCTTCGAACGGCATCAGCAGGCCGATGAGGAACACGACGAAGAGCACCTTCCTGCCGCGGAAGCGCATGGTTCCGAACGCATAGCCCGTCAAGATGCACACGATGCTGGCGAGCGGGACGACGCAGACGGCCACGACGGCGCTCGAGGTCAGCAGCCTCGAGAAGTTCGCCGCGCTCCAGGCGCGGGCGTAGTTGCCGAAGTTGAGCGAGTGCGGCAGAGCGAGGCCGGTCGGCGCCTGATCGGATGGATACAGCGAAATCAGAGCGATGCTGACGAAGGGCAGTACCGCCATGACGGAGCCGAGGATCAGCAGCACGTGCGTGCCTGTGCGTGATAGCGGCGACTGCCTCATTCCGGCTCCTTCGACAGGCGTCCGATCAGCACGGTCACCGCGCAGATCAGGATCGTGAGGATGACGGCCAGACTCGACGCCGACCCGACCTGACCGCGGCTGAAGGCGCGTTCGAAGATCTCGAGCCCCGGGACCGAGGTCGAAGTGCCGGGCCCACCCTTGGTCAGCACGTAGACCAGGTCGAAGCTCCGCAGTGCGGCGACCACCGTCAAGGTGACTGCGACCGAGATCTCCGCGCGCAACCCCGGCAGGGTGATGAAGCGGAACTCGTCGATCGGGGACGCGCCGTCCATCTGCGCGGCGGCGTACAGGTCCGGATCGATCTTCTGGACGCCTGCGATGAAGAGCACCATGCACAACCCCGTCAGGAGCCACGAGCCGATGATGCCGATCGCGGGCAACGCCCAGCCGAACTCGCCGAGCCAAGCAATGTGACGATCGAGTCCGACGATTCCCAACGCCCGGTTCACGATCCCGTCCGGCGCGTACATCAACTGCCACGCCACCGCGACGACGACCAGCGACACCGACTGCGGCACGAACAACAGGGCCCGGTACGCCGTCATCCCTCGAACCGGGCGACGGGTCAGCAGCGCGGTGATCAGCAGGCCGAGTCCGATCGGGATCAGCGAGTAGAAGACGACCAGCACCAGGCTGTGACCGAAGAGGGCGCGAAGCTGCGGGTCGCCCAGAACCTTGGTGTAGTTGTCGAGCCCGACCCACCGTCCGACTGTCGCGCCGTCCCACTCGAACAGCGACAGCCAGCCGGTGTGCAGCAGGGGGAGCAGGACGAAGGCCGAGATCAGGAGCAGCCCGGGCAATAGGTAGAGGTAGGCAACATGTCGCGGCTCCCCGGGGAGCGATCCGTTCCGGGCCATGTCAGGACCCGCCGTGGTACTCGCGCCAGTTGGCCTGCACCTTGCTCGTGAACTGTTCTGGGCTCATCCGGCCCGCGATGACCGCCTGGATCGCCGGGAACGCCACGTCCCCGAGGGACGGAGTCGCAAAATCGAGGTACGGGACGAGGCCGTTGTCCTTGATGGCGGCTCTCCACGCGGCTGTCACATCGCTCGCTGTCTTCGACTGGTGATAGCCGTCCGGGAGCTCGCCGAACGGCAGGAACCCACCGGCGACCGCGGTCGTGGTGCCCGCCGGACCGCCCATGTAGTCGAGGAAGAACGCCGCCAGATCGGGATGCTTCGACTTGGTGGAGATCGTGTACGGATTCGCGAGCCAGCCGGTCGCGCTCGCCGGACCGCCTGCTGCCTTGGGCGGGAGGAGGAAGAAGCCCCCGTTGTCCTTCAGCGCGGCGGAGATGCGGGGGATCTGCCATGAGCCGGTGATGTAGAACAGTCCCTGGCCGGCGCCGAACTGCGCGATCGAGCGGTCGTTGGTGACGCCGTTCGCGTCGGACGGCAGGTATCCCTTCTGGGCCCAGTCACGCAGCGTCCGGGCTGCGTCGGCGATGCCTGGCGTCTCGAACGTCGCGCCGGGTGCGCCTTCGATCCAGTCCCGGATGTGCTGTGGGTCCTCAGTGGCGTTCATCAGCGTCGAAAGCACGTGGTTGGCCGGCCACTGCTCGAGGTTCCCCAGCTGCACCGGGAGGACGTGGTTGTCCTTGGCAACTTGCAGGTCGTGCTCGAACTCGCCGTACGTCGTCGGCAGGGTCAGGCCGAGCTGCTTCAGGGTACTGGCGTTGTAATAGACGCCGACCATGTTCCCGCCGATCGCCTGGCCCCAGTACTCGCCCTCGCCCAGGGTCTTGCCGTTCTTCTTCGACCGCAGCAGGTCGAGCACGGTTGACGGGTAACGGGTCTTCCAGCCGTAGGCGTCGTAGTAGCCGTCCAGAGGACGGATCAAGCCTGCCGGCACGAGGGTGCGGGCCATGACGACGTTCGCCTGGGCGATATCCGGTGCGTCCGCGTCGGACATCGTCAGCTTGATCGTCTTGCTGTAGCTGTTGAAGTCCTTCGACACCCGCTTCACGGCCACGTTCGGATAGGCGGCCTGGAACTGGGCCACCAGTTTGTCCAGCGCTGCTCCGAGGCCTTGCCCGACCGGGTCGAAGTCGATCATTTTCAGGGTGACCGGCCCCAGGTTGCGTACGTCGTCCGGGGACAACTTCGCGGTCGGTGTCTGCTCGCTCGCCGGCCCTGCGCCGCTGCTCCCCGGTGTCAGCGAGCTGCAGGCCCCTGCGCTCAGGGCTGCCGCCAAAGCCGCGGCTCCGACCACCAACCTCCGCCGTCCGATCTGCATGTCGCTCGTCTCCTGTCCGGGGTGACTGTTGTGTGGAACGTTCCACGTGTGGAACGATCCACAACATAGAAATCGATCGGCCCGGCTGTCAAGGCTTCGGGATCGGCCCGGGATAGGTTGGATGCGCGCAGGGAGGGCACGTGGCAGAGGGCGAAAAGTCCGAAGGGTCGAGGCCGCCGACGATCGAGATGGTCGCCGCGAAGGCCGGCGTCGGTCGGCAGACCGTCTCGTACGCGATCAACCAGCCGCAGCGGGTCGCGGCTCCGACCCTGGCCCGGGTGCGGGCCGCGATCGAGGAGCTCGGGTACCGGCCGAATCGCGTTGCGCGTTCGCTTCGCACCCAGTCGACCCGCACGATCGGGTACCGGGTCCAGCCGACGCCGCACGGTCTCCCCAGCCCGGTGCTCGATCGCTTCGTCCACGCGCTCGCCGGCACCGCACGCCAAGCGGGGTACAACATCCTGCTCTGCGCGGCCGAGGACGACACGGAGGAGCTCGAGGTGTACGGCGAACTGATCCAGTCGGCCGCCGTCGACGCGTTCGTCCTGTCCGATCCGGTGTACGCCGATCCGCGGCCGGCGTGGCTGGCGGACCGCGGCGTACCGTCAGTTTCGTTCGGTCGCATCTGGGGCCTCGAGCACGCAAGCGCCTGGGTCGATGTCGACGGCGCGGCCGGGACTCGTGCTGCCGTCGATCACCTGGTCGAGAACGGGCACCGTGACATCGCCTTCCTCGGCCTGCCCGCGGACCGCGCGACGGTGGATGACCGCTTCAGGGGGTGGCGCTCTGCAATGCACCACCATGGTTTGAGTACGAGCGGACTGACGACACGCGGCGCGGCCCGGTCCCTGGAAGAGGCACAACGGCTGGCGGCCAAGCTGCTCGGCAAGAGGCGGCCGACCGCTGTCGTCGCGTCGCACGATCTGCTGGCAATCGCGTGCTACCACGAGGCCGAGCGCCTGGGTCTGACGGTCGGCACGGACCTGGCCGTGGTCGGATTCGACGACAGCCCTCCGGCGTCGATGGCGCGGCCAGGATTGTCGAGCGTCAGCCAGCCGCTCGAGTCCGTCGGTGCGGAGATCGTCCGCTTGGTCGTCGGCATTCTGGCGGGAGAGCTGCCCCGCGACCACGAGGTCGTCCTCGCCCCGGAGCTGGTGATCCGGGGGAGCAGCGGTCCGGTCCAAGTGCAGTCGCGCAATTCGTCCAGCTCGAGCTGAGGCGGGGGGCAGGGTTGAAAGGCGCTCTGGGGGAGTTCGACGGCCGGCAGTTGGCGCACGCGAATGTGAGCCGACTGCGGTACGCCGCTGATGATGCTCGGCTGGCGGAGTTGATGGACGCCTTTGCCCACGTCAACCAACTTGCCGAGCGCGCGCCGGGATTCGTGTGGCGGTACCCGACCACGGGCGCTCATTACAGTCTTCCGGACGATCCCCGCACGCTGCTGAACGTGTCGGTGTGGAAGGGCTACGAATCGCTGCACCTTTTCGTCTATCGCAGCAAGCATTTCCACTATGTCCGGCGTACCGCTGAGTGGTTCGAGCCGGTCGCGCAACCGAGCACAGCGCTGTGGTGGGTCGCGCAGGGGACTACACCTTCACCTGAAGAAGCCTTGGCCCATATCGACTACCTACGACGGTACGGTCCAACGCCACGCGCGTTCTCCCTGCGAAGACGCTTCGCCCCCGACGGCCGCCCGGAGCAACGGGCCCGACGGGTCTGATCAGCCCGGAATTAGGTCTGCAAGAGGTGCTCGGTGTTTGGCGGCGTGGTTGGCGAGGAGGGCGGTGGCGGTGCCGGTGGTGGCGAAGAGGGTGCCGAGGGTCAGCCAGCCGGGGGTGCCGTGGTTGAGGGCAGTTGTTGTGACGACGGCGGGGCCGAGCATCTGGGCCAGTGCGAGGCCGGTTTGGCTGAGGCCCTGGTAGGCGCCGGCTCGGGCGGGGTCGGCCAGCTCGAACGCCATGCCCCAGCTCCCGGCCTCGCCGCGTGTCTCCGCGGCGGAGGAGGCGAGTGCGGCGAGTAGCAGGACGCAGGTGGCTGCTGCGGCGCCGAGGTGACCCGCGACGGCGAAGAGCGCGCAGGCGACGAGCAGCAGGAGGCCGGCGCGGCGTACCGATCGTCCGGCCTTGCGAAGGTCCTGGGTGCCGCGGGATGCACGGACCTGGAAGAGCGCGACGTACGCCGTGTTCACCACAAGGAGCGCCGATACGACGACGGTCGGCGCGTCGGTGTGGTCCGCGACCCACAGCGGTATGCCGACGGACGTCAGGCCGAAGTGGATCGCGAGTACGGCGTTGAGGGCTGTCGACGTGACGTAGGTCCGGTCCCGGAGAGGCGAGGGACCCCGCGGGCCTTCGGCACTGGCAGATGCGTCCATCCGCTCCGCGAGTCCAGACACTCTTCTGCGCATGCCGATCAACGGGATCGTGCCGAGGATGGTGATGGCGCCGACCAGCAGCACAGTCAGGCGGTACGCCGTTGCCGTGTCGACCAGCAGAGCCAGTCCCGCGAGCAGGGTGCCGATACCGATGCCGACATTCATCACCACGCGCAGGCGGGCACGGACAGCAACCCGCTCCGGGCCGACGTACCAGCGGGCGAGCAACGTCATCTGCGCGGTGCTCTGCAGACCACGGGTCGCGGAGACGCAGGCCGCCACCAGGACGAAGGTGACGACGTCGTGGGCCAGGGCATAGCCGAGTAGCGCGGCGCCGTTCGCCGCGAGAGCCCACTGCTGTAGCCGATCGGCGCCGTACCGGTCGCTGAGCCACCCACCGACGTACGACCCCAGGACGCCGACTCCTCCGGCGATCGTGAGACCGATCCCGACGGTGGTCGGCGACAGGCCGACTCCGCGGGTGAAGTAGAGCGCGCTGACGGTGAAGAACATGCCACGGGACAGGGAGAGGGCGGCGACGGCGCAGGCGAGCGCCCGCTCGACGGGATCGCGGAGGAGCTCAGGCACGCGTCTGTTGTCGCATCCGCCCGCGGGCGACGCCACCGATGTAGCGTATTGCTTCATGATCGAGTACGAGCTCGTCGGCAACGATCTCGGTGAGGTGCGCTTCGCGATCTCGCCGCTGAACGAGCTGGTCCTGTCGCTGCGGACCCTGCGCGACCCGGGCCGGTTCCCGTTGCAGCTGCCCTGGCTGCGGGCCACCGAGGCAGCGCGAGCCGGGCTGAACCTGGATCTGCTGCGCGCCCTGACGAACGAAGCGCTGTGGACACCGGACTTCCTCTCGCCGCGCCCGTACACCCCGCTCGGCAGGATCGAGGACGAGCTTGCGGCGCTGACCGGCACACCCGGTCCCGTCGTCCGCGCGGACCTGGCGGAGGTCCACCCGGCAGCCCTGCCGGCGGTACTCCGAGGTCGGCCGGACCGGATTCTCGTCCGGGTGCTGGCAGCGTTGCGGGACTACTGGGAGGTCTGCTTCGAGCCGTACTGGCAGCGGATGCGGACCGTGCTCGAGGCCGACGTCGTGTACCGCGGCCGGGTCATCGCGCAATCCGGCCTCGCGGTGATGTTCGCCGATGTCGACCCGCACGTCAGCCTCGAGCAGACCGTCGTGTACGTACGGCTGCGCAGTGGCCTCTCGTACCGGAGCTCGACCGCGGGCCGGGGCCTGACCCTCGTCCCTTCGTTGTTCTGCAGGCGGGCGTCGGCGCCGATCTCGGCCGATCGACCACCGCACATCATGTATCCGGCGCGCGGCCTCGGGACGCTCTGGGAGACCGAGCCCGATGTGCACGCGAGTGCCTTGGCCGGCTTGATCGGCCGGGTCCGCGCACGGCTGATGAACCTGCTCGAGACGCCGACGTCGTCGACCGAGCTCGCGGTACGCCTCAAGGTCACGCCGACCGCGGTCAACCAGCACCTCCGTGCACTACGCGAAGCCGGTCTGCTGACGTCCGCGCGGCACGGCCGTTCAGTCCTCTACCGCCGCTCGGACCTCGGCGACCGCCTCGTCCGTGGCGCCTAGGCGAGATCGAGGGCGAGGGTGAGGGCGAGGCCGGTCATGGGTGAGCTGGGCGCGGCGTCGGGCAGGTGGACACCTCCCGGCTACAGTGCGGAGATGCACAGCGAGACGCTTGCGACGTACACGTTCCCGGCCGGGACGTACTGGGCGTCCACCGACCGGTCCGATCTGGTTCCATGAGTTCGCAGACCGACGTCGTCGTCCAAGGCATCCGCGACCTGATCATCGACGGCAAGCTCCGGCCGGGCGACAGGTTGCCGATCGAGAAGGACTTGGCCGAGGCCCTCGGGGTGTCGAGGAATCCGCTCCGCGAAGGAGTCCGGGCCCTGTCGGCGCTGGGGGTCCTGGAGACCCGCCAAGGAGCCGGCACCTACGTAACGAGCCTGGACTCGTCGTTGCTGCTGGCACCGATGGGCTTCGCCGTGGACCTGCACGATCGCAGCGGTGCACACCATCTGCACGCCGTACGCCGGGTTCTCGAGACCGAGGCGGCCGGTCTCGCGGCGAGGTCGATGAGCGCCGGCGACCTGGCCGCGGCCGACCAGATGCTGCAGCGGATCGAAGCCGAGTTGGCCGCGGCCGAGCCCGACCACGAGGCGATCATCGACTGCGACATCGCCTTCCACCGGATCATCGCCCAGGCATCCGGCAACCCGGTGCTCGCCGCCCTGATCGACGCGTTCGGCGGACGGACGACCCGCGACCGGCTGTGGCGATCGATCAGTCAGCAGGGCGCCGACGAGGCCACCCACGCCGAGCATCGCTCGATCCTCGAGGCCCTGTCGATCGGCGACCCCGATCGCGCCCGCGTGCGCATGGCCGCGCACCTCTTGGCGGTCGAGGACTACCTCCACGAACGCCCTCCGGACGACCCGTCCGAGGACAGGCCGCCCGGCGTCTGACGCACGGGACCTTCGATCACCAACGTGGACGGCCACCGGCAGCCAACGATCGTCGCGCTTCGACGTACTGCGTGAGGCGGTCGAGGCGTGCCGTCCAGAAGGACTCGTAGGTATCGACGAGCTCGGGGGTGATGCCGCCGTGGGTGAGGATGAGGTCGGAGCGGTGCGTCCCGTGGATGACGTCGACGAGGAGCGTGCTCGACGGGTGGGGCGGTTCGTCCCAGGCGGCCTGGAAGTAGTGCGGGGGCAAGCAAGCTGTGACGAGTCCCGTTCGCCGCTCCGTGGCGCCGGTCGAGACGACGAATTCGCCGTGCGGTGCGTCACTCAGAATCGTTGCTCCGAGCCACTCGCTCAGCGCCTCCGGCGTGGTGATCAGCTCCCACAGGTCGTCTCCGTCACAGTCGAACGCCCTGATATACCTCAGCTGCGGCGACCGATCCGTGCCGGTCGTCCGCACCCGGTGTCGTGTAATCGCCATACCTCACTGGTGCCCATCTTCCAGTTCCTCAAGCAGTTGCTGGTCAGGCCAGACCTGAACGGCTCCAGGCTCGGTGAAGGCCGATCGCGGCCACGAGTTCGGTGGTGTAGGGCTTGGCAATGGTGTCGCCCAGGACGATGCCTGGCGCGGTGGTGTCGATGCCGGCTGCCGTGAGTACCTGGTCGCCGTCGCCCCAGGCACCGATCACCTTGCAGTGCCGGAAGAGTTCGCCGAGCAGGACGGTCAGCCTGCCGTCGGTCAGCGTCGGGTTGCCGGAGGCAACGACCAGGGCGTCGTACTCGATCGATCGGGTGGTGAGGAAGGTGCGCTCGACGGTCTGGGTCGAGCGGCCGCGTTTGATCACGCCACCGGACGGCGCAAGCAGCCGTAGTACTGCACCCTTGGCCTCGACCGCTCGACGCAGCTTGTTGACGCCCGCGAGGTCAGCGCCGTCGGCCGCGACCACTCCGACCACCCGGCCGGCGATCGGTCCGGGTGTGTCGACGATCTGGGACAGCGCGGGAGAGGGGACCGGGTCGGTCGCAGGAGTTCCGCTCGGCGCGGGCAATCCGAGTCCTGCCGCCACCGCCGTACAGAGATCTGTCGCGACGTTGGCGAGTACGCCGAGCATCCGTTCACGGATCGGCTGCTCGTAGCATTTGCCGAGCTCGAAGGTGAAGGCCTCGACGATGTGGGCGCGTTCGACGGCGGTCATGCTCGCCCAGAACAGCGTGGCCTGCGAGAAGTGGTCGGCGAACGAGACCGGATTCGCCCGTACCTTGGGACCCTCGACTTCGCGCGGGACGTGGACGAAGGCGCCCTCGTCGACCTCGGCAGGCACCGGTTCGCCCTCGGCGCCGAGGCTGTTGGGCAGGTACGGCGCGACGCCGCGATGTACGGCGGTCTGGTGCATCCCGTCGCGGAGGTTGTCGTTGATGGCCGCGTGCGGGCAGTTGATCGGCAGCTGGGTGAAGTTCGGGCCGCCGAGGCGGGTCAATTGGGTGTCGAGGTACGAGAACAGCCTGGCCTGCATGAGGGGATCGTCGGTGACCTCGATCCCGGGGACCAGGTTCCCGGTGTGGAATGCGACCTGCTCCGTCTCGGCGAAGTAGTTCGTCGGGTTGCGGTCCAGCGACAGCTTGCCGACCAACTGGACCTCGCAGAGCTCCTCGGGAACGATCTTGGTCGGGTCGAGCAGATCGATGCCCGCGAAGGTCTGGTCGTCGGAATCGGGCATGATCTGCAGCCCCAGTTCGAACTCCAGCGGTGCGCCGGCGGCGATCCCGTCGGCGAGGTCGCGCCGGTGGAAATCGGGATCGGCTCCGGCGGCGAGCTGAGCTTCTTCCCAGACCAGCGAGTGGATACCGGCCACGGGCTTCCAGTGGAACTTGACCAGGCACGTCTCGCCGTCGCCGTTCACCAGCCGGAACGTGTGGACGCCGAAGCCTTCCATCGTCCGGAACGACCGGGGGATGCCGCGGTCGGACATCGCCCACATCACGTGGTGGGTCGCCTCGGTGTGCAGCGACACGAAGTCCCAGAACGTGTCGTGGGCGCTCTGCGCCTGCGGGATCTCGCGGTCCGGGTGCGGCTTGCCGGCGTGGATGATGTCGGGGAACTTGATCCCGTCCTGGATGAAGAAGACCGGCATGTTGTTGCCGACCAGATCGAAGTTCCCCTCGTCGGTGTAGAACTTCGTCGCGAAACCACGGACGTCGCGGACGGTGTCGGCCGAGCCGCGGGATCCGAGCACTGTCGAGAACCGGACGAACACAGGTGTCTGCCGGCCACGCTGCAAGAACCCTGCTTTGGTCGCCGCCGCGGCGTTCCCGTACGCCGTGAACGTGCCGTGAGCCGCCGCGCCGCGGGCATGCACCACGCGCTCCGGGATCCGCTCGTGGTCGAAGTGGGTGATCTTCTCGCGCAGATGGAAATCGTCGATCAGGCTCGGCCCGCGCGGCCCGGCCTTCAGCGAATGATCGGTGTCGTGAAGCCGCACGCCTTGCGCGGTGGTGAGCAGTGAGCTGGTCTGCAGTCGCCCCTCAGCCGCTTCGACCGGTCGCTCCACGGGTTGTTGTGCGGGCGCGGCCGGCGCTGCGCTTGATCCACGTGGAGCACGGGAAGCTTTGCGTTTCGGGGGCATGAGACTCCTCAGGACTGATCCGGACGAGTCCCAGTACCCCCGCCTACGCGTGCTGATCCACCCCCGCTGCCGGTCAGACGGAGGCTGCGCCGAAGACCCATGGGCCGGTCGCGGCGAGGTTGTCGCGGAGTTGGCCGGTGGCGCGGGCGCCGAAGCCGAGCGACTCCGCCATCGGCAGGAGGGCAACGATCCAGGCCGGCGGGTCGGAGATTCCGACGTACAGGACCTTGCCTGCTTGGACCGCGTCGTTCCCAGTACGAACGACTCGCGCCGGCCGGCGAGCGCTGTTGTGCATTGATGCGCGGATCTGCATCATAGGTTCCACTATTGCGCAGAGATTGGGATGGTGGGACCGCGATGTGGGAGTTCGTTGTCTGCGATGCGCTGGTGAAGGTGCACCCGGTGCGGGAGCCGCGGCCGGTGGCCGACGGGACCCGGTTCCAGGCGTTCCTGGGTGAGCCGGCGTCGTTCCAGCTCGCGTACCGGCCTCCGCTCGAGGCGACGTTCCGCGATCCGCGTCCGCTGCGGGTACGGGTCGAGGGGGATGCCGCCGATCTGGTGGTGGGCTCGGTCGTGGACCTCGTGCCGTGCGCGTTCGTCGCGCTGCCGGGACATGACGACGGCTACGAGTTCGACGAGCCTGGGCTGTATCCGGACCTGCTGCGGCCGGCGCCTGGCGGCGAGGCTCCGGTGCGGTTCGGTGGCTGGGGTGCGATGTGGTTCGACGTCACCACCTCCGATCCGGCGCGGGCCGGCGTCCACGAACTCACGGTCGTGGTCAGCTCGCCGGATGGCGCTGAGCTGCACCGGACATCGGTGAACGTCGAGATCACGGGGATCGAGCTACCGCCGCTGGACATCGTGTCGAGCCACTGGATGCACCTGGACTCGCTCGCGGATCACTACGGCGTCGAGGTGTTCAGCGAAGAGCACTGGGCGATGGTCGACCGGTTCATGGCCTCGGCGGCCGAGATGGGCGCGACGTCGCTGCTCACCCCGGTCTGGACGCCGCCGCTCGACACGGCGGTCGGTTCGTACCGGACCGTTGTACAGCTCATCGACATCACCGCGACCGACGAGGGGTACGGCTTCGGGTTCGATCGGCTTCGGCGTTGGCTCGAGCTGTGCCGGCGCAACGGGATCACCGGCGTCGAGATCGCCCATCTGTTCACACAGTGGGGAGCGGAGGCCACGCCCGGCATCGTGGTGAACCAGGAGCGAGCCTTCGGGTGGGACGTCGGCGCGACCGACCCGCAGTACAGGAGACTGATGGAGGCGCTGCTTCCGGCGCTGCAGGCCGTGCTCGACGAGGAGTGGGATCGCGAGCATGTCGTCTTCCACATCTCGGACGAGCCGTCGGGGGAGGGTGGGCTCGCGACCTATCTCGCCGCGAAGGGAGTCGTCGCTGCTCTGCTGAAGGGCTGGACGATCGTCGATGCCCTGAGCGAGCACGCGTTCTACACGTCGGGCGCCGTGCCCCTTCCCGTTGTCGCCACCAATCATGTCGAACCTTTCCTGGCCGAGCGCCCGGAGCGCCTCTGGGTGTACTACTGCGTCAGCCAGGATCGCGACGTGGCCAACCGCTTCGTCGGGATGCCCTCCGCGCGCAACCGGGCGATCGGGCACCAGTTGTTCGCGTCCGGAGTGGACGGATTCCTGCACTGGGGCTTCAACTTCTGGTACACCTGGCACGCGATTCGCCAGGTGAACCCGTTCGCGGACACCTCGGCCGGTGGCGCGTTCCCGTCCGGCGACCCGTTCGCCGTTTACCCCGGTACGGACGGAACGCCGTGGCCGTCGCTCCGCCACCGGGTGTTCGCGCAGGCCATGTGGGACCACCGCGCTCTGCAGGCCGTCCGTACCGCTCACGGGAACGACGCAGCGCTGGACATCATCGACCCGGACCGGACCCTGCGCTTCGACCGTCCCGTGCTCGATCCGGAGCACTACTACCGGGCCCGCCGGCGCATGACCGCTGCGCTGACGGGCCTCCCTGACTAGCTGCTTGTGAGCAGCTGGACCTCGGCCAGGTTGGTGAAGCCGCCGTGGTTGTCGCTGACCCGGATCAGAGATGCGGACGTTGGAGCGGCCAACGGGTAGACGTACCACTGGTTGCCGTCGGCAATGCCCGTGACAGTGGCGAGGGTCGTCCAGGTGCTGCCGCCGTCGGACGAACTTTGGACGACAGTGCCGTTGGCGCGGCCCGGGAAGTTGCTGCGGGGATGGACCCGGACCGCGTCGAACGTCAGAGACGTGCCGGGGCTGACCTGGACCCAGCCGTTGCCTGACGTCGTGTCCGTGAAGGTGTTGATGTCACCGTCGAACATCTTCCACCCGTTCGCCTCGGGCGTGCCCACGCCGGGGAAGGTGGGGCTGGAGGCAACGACCCAGCCCTGCTCGATCGGCAGTGTACGTACGCGGGTGTTCCAGAGTTGGAGCGAGGTGCCGTCGGTCGTGCCGACGATCGTCGCACCGGTCTGACCAGTGGCCGTGGTGTAGTCGATGCTGAAACGCAGCGTGCGGCCGTAGGCGACGTCATCGGGCAACGTCGTGGTCGCCGTCCAGTGGGTGCCGTCCGTGCTCGTCACGTGAGCGTCGAGACCCTCGATGGTCGCCGCCACGGTGCTCAGCGCCTCGGTAGCGGTCATGCTGAGGGTCACGGTGTCCCCGTCCTGCGCGAGCGCCGGATCGCTGTCGTTCGAGGCGATCGAGACCGAGTTCATCGCCGTACTCATCTGGGCCCGCTGCCCGTAGACCCGGAACTCGCTGAAGCTTGACAGGCCCGGGTACGCCGGGTCGGTCGGAACACCCGGATGGTCGACCTGAAGCTTCAGGAACCGGAAGCTCTGACCCTTGACCTCGTCCCGGACCGGGATGCGCTCCAGAGCGAACCCGCTGTCGGAGGTGTCCGTGGTTTCGCGGGCCGTCAGCAACGTCCAGGAACGTCCGTCGTTGGATCCGTAGACGTTGGCTCCTTGAGTACGGTTCGCGAAGTTGTAGCGGGCCTGCAAACCGAACGCGTCGGCCGTGACCCGGAAGCCGGACCCGAAGTCGATGATCGCCGGCGCGGTCAGATCACCGGAGAAGGTGTTGAAGTCACCGTCGAGCATGTTGCCTAGGGCCACCTGAGACAGCGTCGCGGACGTGGCCCGGCCGAAGTAGTCGAACGACCCGTCGTCGGGCATCGTCGGTGTCAGCTTCTCCAGGTGTGCCACTGCGGTTTGCAGATTGACGAGGTCAGCGGCGAAGGTCGCCGAGTCCGCGCTCTGCACGTGACCTTCGGCGACCGTCTTCGCCGTCTCGACCGCGTTCTTGGTCGCACTGGTGTAACCGACCGTTGTGTCGTACCCGTCCAGTGCTGCGCGGATCGCTGCCGAGCGGTCCCGACCGACCGTCAGCCGAACCCGGAGTACGGCGTCCGTCGCCGCGTCGGAGGCAACGACGAACGTGTTGACCGAGCCGACCTGCCGCGCGGTCGGACGCCACGTCAGCGTCCCTGTCTGCGCGTCGATTGCTGCGCCTGCAGGCAGCGCGGTGCCGGCTGTGTAGGTGAGCTGGTCGTTGTCCGTGGCAACGAGCGGAGCCGACAACGGTTCGCCCGCGACCCCCAGCAGGCGCATGTCGGACCCCTGCGTGAACTGCGGTGGTGACAGCTCGGTCTTCGCCTTCAGGTTGACGGCATCGAGATCCACAGCGGATCCCAGGACCGTGTAGTACGCGAGATACTCGCCACCCGCACTGCCGCGGAGCTTGCTCGTGCTCATGTCGTAGGTGATGTACCGCCACTTGCCGTGCGTGTCGGGGAGAGTCAACGAGTAGTAAGGCGCGAGCGTTCGCTCCTTGCGGATCTCCAACGTCGCCGTACCGTTCGTCCGGATCAGGACGCCGACTGGGCTGTAGCCGGAGCGGTCGTCGTACAGCAGCGTGCGCACGGCCAAGGTCGAGCGGGCCTTCATCCGGACGTACGTCCCCTTGACCGACGTTCCCGGTGTGACCGGCACAGTACGCGTCTCCGCCTGGACCAGTGCGTTCTGCTGCACCGGCGTCGTCGTACCGGCGATGGACGCGGGGAACGACAGCCAGGAGTCCGGATTGAAGTCCGGGTTGCTGTTCCAGAAGTTGTACGGCGCCGTGCCCCAGAAGAACTGTGGTCCGCCGTCCTGCTTGGTCGCCAGCTCGGTGATGCTCGGCGCGATCTTCGAAACCGCCGGTCCGAGCAAGCCCTCGTAGATGGTGTAGAGCTCGTTGGTGGGATCGAAGAGCCGGCCGCGGTAGGCCTGCGAGAGCACCCCGCCGCGTTGGGTGGTGTCGATCCAGGGGATGTCCTTGCCCATCATGAACGCGAAGAACTGCTCGGACCCGCGCAGCAGCCGATAGTCGCCGAACGCGTACGGCGACACCGCGTCGCGCCGGGTCGACACCGTGCCGCGAACCGGGTCGAGCCGGGTCCCCTGGACGTCGATGACGCGAGCGAGCTGGGTCAGCATCGTGACGTCGTCCCAGGCATGCGCCTGGTCCCGTCCCATCTCCTGCAACTGCACGAACGAGCGCCCGTACGGATTGCGCGGATCGTTCTTGGCGATCAGCGGCATCACCTTGCTGAGTGCGCCGTTGGTGTCGACTTCGGTATTGGTCGAGTTGACCGAGAACCACTCGACCGCCTCGCGATAGCGGGGGAGGTTGTCGGTAAAGATGTACCCGGCGATCGCGCCGATGAGCGAGTAGCTGTGCTGCCCCATGAAGTTGTGGTTGCGGTACAGGAAGGTCTGCGTCAGCGGTACGACGAGGTTGGCCGTCAGGGCCGCGGTGTCGCTGTCGTTCCACGCGAGGTCGTAGCCGCTGGTCCCGGAGTTCACGCTGGTGTAACGCAGGATCTCGGCGGCCGCGAGCATCCGCATCAGCGGAGCACCGCTGTGGATGTGGGCGTCCGGGTAGTACACGTACCCGTTCGGGTCCATGTGGCTCCAGATCCGGATCAGCCGCAGACCGTTCTCGCGGTACACGGGGTCGCCGGTGATGACGTACTGGATCGCCTGGGTGTACGAGCGGAACGCGTCGTCGATGAACTGCGACTCGACACCCTGCGAGTTGAACGCCTTGTTCGCGGGCTGGTCCACGCCGGGGCCCTGGTTCCGTGAGCTGAAGGTCGTCGACGCGTACGACGTCGCGGTCATCGCCGCGTAGTACGACGCCCAGGGTTCGACGTGCTGCTGCACCTGCGCGCGGGCCGTCTCCAGGGATGACGCGCTGACCGCGAGGCCGGGATGCACGAACCCCGCCGCGGACGTCACGCGGTTGATCGTCGGTGCGGGGAACCCGGCGGCGGACGCGGGTGGCGCGACTCCCACGAGGCCGCCTATCGCCGTGAGGACGGCAGCCACCGCAACCGCCACGGCTGCCCGGAGCTGATTCATCGTGGGTCACTCTCCCTGGTTCGTCGGCGGGGACCAGCGGGAGCTTCGCATCGCGGTCAGCGACGGCCAAGAAGCAAGCCGGTCCCGAAAATTTTGCAACTGCCGTAGTTAACGATTGCTGTGCCAGGCTTGAGCGCACATCGAGCGGTGGATCCAGAAAGCGCTCTCTAGCCTGTTGGAGGTACCGTGCCCGATCGACCGCCGGCCGTCTTCGTGCTGTCCGCGGAGCACTGGCCGTCGCTGTTCCCGGCTGCCGTCCGGCGGCGGATCGACGAGCTCGTCGCCTGCGATCCGGTGCTGGTCGTCGACCGGCTCGACGATCCGCGACTCGGAGGACGGCTGGCCGACCTGGAGATCCTGATCACCGGCTGGGGTTGTCCCCCGATCGACGTACCGACGCTGGACGCGATGCCGAAGCTGCGCGCGGTGCTGCATGCCGCCGGCAGCGTGAAGGGGCACTTGTGTCCTGAGGTGTGGGAGCGCGGTATCGCGGTCTCGTCCGCGGCGTCGGCCAATGCCGTGCCGGTCGCGGAGTACACCCTCGGCGCGATCCTGCTGGCCGGCAAGGGCGCGTTCGGGTTGCGGGAGCGCTATCGCCGGGACCAGGGGTTCGAGCTGGGGTTCATCCATCCCGACATCGGGAACTACGGACGCACGGTCGGCATCATCGGCGCCTCCCGGATCGGCCGGCAGGTGATCGACCTGCTCCGGCCGCTGGACTTCCACGTCCAGGTCTACGATCCGTACGCCGAGGACCTGGCCGTGGTCGACTTGCCGACGTTGCTCTCGACCAGCGACATCGTCAGTGTGCATGCACCCGCCACGCCGGAGACGTACCGCATGATCGGGCCCGACGAGCTCGCGTTGATGCCAGACGGTGCGACCTTGATCAACACCGCGCGCGGACAGCTCGTCGACACCGAGGCGCTGATCGCGGAGCTGCGGTCGGGACGGCTCGAGGCGGTCCTCGACGTGACCGATCCCGAGCCGTTGCCGCCGGGCTCGCCGCTGCTCAGCCTGCCGAACGCGTTCGTGACGCCGCACGTCGCCGGCTCGCACGGCAACGAGCTCGCCCGCCTCGGCGCCTGCGTGGCGGACGAGCTGCAGCGCTTCCTGGCCGGGGACCCACTCCGGTTCCAGGTCACGCTTGCCGACCTCGACTATGGCGCCTGAAAGACAACGATCCCTGCCCTTGACACGCCTTGTCAGCACAGTTAGGTTCCCGGCAGATGGAAAGCGCTTTCTATAGAAGTCGGAAGGAGACTGCCATGACCGATCTACCGGCCGGGCGGCGCCGCGCGATGCTGCGGACGAGTCTGTGGCTGGGCCTGCTCGCACTGCCCGCCGTGGCGTTCTTCGCAGTCTTCAGCTACGCGCCGATGGCCGGGCTGGTGGTCGCCTTCAAGGAGTTCGACATCAGCCGCGGCATCTTCGGCAGCCCGTGGAACGGCCTGGACAACTTCCGGTACTTCTTCAGCTCGGGCGACGCGCAGCGGATCCTGGTCAACACACTGCTGCTCAACGTGCT
The DNA here is from genome assembly GCF_044453965.1 of Kribbella sp. NPDC051586. Taxonomy (NCBI): domain Bacteria; kingdom Bacillati; phylum Actinomycetota; class Actinomycetes; order Propionibacteriales; family Kribbellaceae; genus Kribbella; species Kribbella sp. NPDC051586. The sequence continues at coordinate 147,167 of NZ_JBITDF010000003.1, forward strand.
GTTCCTCGCCGCGACGCTGGCTGCCGGCGTCACGCTCGCCATCATGCTCAACGAGCTCCGCGGCCGGTACTTCAAACGCGTCGCCCAGTCGACGATCTTCTTCCCGTACTTCGTCTCGCCGGTCGTGATCGCGATCATGCTGCAGGTGCTGCTGTCCGGGCCGGCCGGATCGGGCGGCGCGGTGAACGACGCGCTGGCGGGCTTCGGCCTGCCGACGGTCAGCTGGTACACCGAGCCCGGTCCGTGGCCGTGGATCCTCACCGTGGTGAAGGTCTGGCAGATGGGCGGCTACATGAGCGTCATCTTCCTGGCCGCGATCACGTCGATCCCCGAGGACGTCTACGAAGCCGGCCAGATCGACGGCGCGAGCCGCGCGCAGATGGCGTTGCGGATCACGCTCCCGCTGCTCAAGCCGACGGCGGCGGTGCTGCTCGTGCTCGGCGTCGGCCGGATCTTCTACGGGGACTTCGGCACCATCTACGCGATCATCGGCGACAACGGCACGCTCTTCCCGACGACCGATGTCATCGACACCTACGTCTTCCGTTCCCTGCGCCAGATCGGCGACTTCGGCACCACTGCGGCGATCGGGCTGTTCCAGTCCGTCGTCGGGTTCGTCCTGGTCGCGACGGCCCTGCTGATCCAGCGCCGGTACTCGAAGGAAACGAGCCTGCTGTGACCACTGCCCTCACCTCGAGCCTGGCGAAGACCACCGCCCGGACCGTGACCCGCCGGCGCCGCCGCCCGGAAGCGTTCACCGTCGTCAGCGTCATCGGCGTCACGTGCTTCATGCTGATCTGCCTGGTGCCGTTCTGGATGATCGTGTCCGGTTCGTTCACCGACGAGCAGACGCTGGCCACCACGGGGTACAGCCTGATCCCGAGGCCGTTCTCCACCACGTCGTACCAGCTGATCTTCACCGGTCCGACCGTGCTGAGCGCCTACACCGCAAGCATCGTCATCACCGTCGTCGGTACGGCGATGGCGCTGGCCTTCACGTCCGGGCTGAGCTGGGTCATCGCGCGGCGTCTGCCCTACGTCAGCAGGCCGTTGGCGGTCTTCGCGTACATCCCGATGCTGTTCACCGGCGGCCTGGTCCCGCTGTACCTTCTCGTCACGCAGTACCTGAAGCTGCAGAACAGCTACTTCGCCGTGATCCTGCCGTTGCTCGTGGCACCTTTCCTGGTGTTCATCCAGGTGTCGGCGTTCCGCCAGCTGCCCGAGGAGATCCTCGACTCGGCGCGGGTCGACGGCGCCGGGGAGATGCAGATCTTCTTCCGCATCGGGCTCCCGCTGTCGAAGCCGATCCTCGCGGTGATCGGTCTGTTCTACGCCGTGCACTACTGGAACGAATGGTTCACGGCGCTGTTGTTCATGTCGGACGTGCACAAGTATCCGCTGCCGCTGTTGCTGCAGAACCTGATCTCCAACGTCTCGTTCTCGCAGATGCTGCCGACGGCCGCGGAGCAATCGACGCCGGTCTACCAGCTCCGGCTCGCCCTGACGGTCGTCACCATCGGCCCGATCCTGCTCGCGTACCCCTTCGCGCAGCGCTACTTCGTCAAAGGCATCACTCTCGGAGCCACCAAAGGCTGACGGCTCCGTCCCACCACTTTCAGTACTCCATTCAGTACTCCACTCAGTAGTCCAGGAGGCATCGTGCCCGCCACATCTCCAGCCGGTCTCAGCAGGCGCGGCTTTCTGGCCGCCACCGGCGGCCTGTCCCTCGCGTCCCTCATCGGCCTGAGCGGCTGCGGCGACTCGTCGTCCGGTTCCGGTTCCGGCTCCGGTGGCAACACCGACAACCTCGCGTTGCTGCTCCCCGGTGACGCGCCGAAGGGCTGGGACGCCGTCCTCGCGAAGGTGAACGAGAAGCTGAAGAAGGACCTCGGCTTCACGATCGCGCCGCAGTTCATCGCCTGGTCCAACTACCAGCAGCAGGCGCTGCTGAAGTTCACCGCCGGCGAGAAGTTCGACACCGCGCTCCAGGCCCGCTGGCTGAACATGATCCAGCTCGTCGCCAGCAAGTCTCTGGTCCCGGTCGGCGACCTGATCGGCAAGTACCCGAACCTGAGCAAGACGCTCGATGCGCAGCTGCTCGAGCAGAACAAGTGGTCCGGCAAGCTGTACGGCATCCCGCAGGTGAACTCGGCCGCCCGCCTGCATCACTTCACCGTCCGGCAGGATCTGGCCGAGAAGCTCGGCGCCGGCGACCTCAGCTCGTTCGACCAGCTGGAGAAGTTCTGGTACGACGTGAAGCAGAAGGAGAAGATCACTCCGGTCGGCATCTCGTCCAACATGCCCGACCTGCTCGTCGCCTTCGCCCCGGTCGGCTGGCTCAACCAGCACGACTGGGAGAACCCGCACGTCAGCGTGCAGACCTTCAGCGGTGGTTCGTTCCCGTTCTACCTGGCCCAGGACGGCAAGTCGTCCGGCTCGGCGCATCCGATCCCGTTCTGGGAGGCGCCCGGCGTGCTCGACGCGCTCCGCACGGTTCGTAAGTACTACCTGGACGGCATCATCAACAAGGACGCGCTGAACGTCGACTCGTCCACGATCGGCACCCAGTTCGAGTCCGGCCGGATCTCCACCCGGTGGGCGATGACCGACGGGCTGTCGTCGCAGTCGCTCGCGCCGCTGCGCAAGGCGGTGCCGAGCGCTCAGATCGCCAACGTCATCCCACTGGGTGGCGGCAAGAGCGCGAAGCCGAACCAGACGTTCCAGGCCGACAACTTCGTCGTGCTCAACGTCAAGGGCAAGAGCAACGAACGCGCCATGCAGCTGGAGGACTGGGTCTCGATCAAGGAGAACCACGATCTGCTCAGCTACGGGGTCGAAGGCAAGGACTGGAAGCCCGTCGGCACGGACAAGTTCCAGCAGCTGTCGCAGTACGGCTTCCCCGGCTTCGCTCTGTGCTGGCGGCAGAAGCTCGAGCTGAAGATCAAGGACATCACGCCGACCGAGGAGGCGTGGTTCGACTGGGCGCAGGACTACAACAACTTCACTGTCGACCCCTACGCGTCGTTCGTGCCGGACGTCACCCCGGTGAAGCGGCAGGACAGTCAGGTCAGCGCGGCGATGACGCAGTACGGGAATCCGCTGTGGATCGGCGCGGTCGACGTCGACAAGGGGCTGGACAACCTGAAGAAGGCGGTCGACAAGGCCGGGCTCGCCGACCTGCAGGCTGAGATGGAGAAGCAGGCGAACGCGTACCTCAAGGGCGCCTGAGTCCGATGAGCACCCCGCGGAGGAAGCTCGCGGTCGTCGCGCGGGAAGCCGGCGTCTCGGTGTCCACGGTGTCGAAGGTGCTGCGGGCCTATCCCGACGTGGCGCCCGCGACCCGGGAGCGGGTGCGCGCCGTACTGCGACGCGCTGGGTATCCGGTGGAGCGCCCAGTACGGCGGGAGGCGTCCGTGCTCATCGACGTCGTCGTCGCCAGCACCGGGACGAGCTGGGCCGGCGAGGTTCTCGCGGGCCTGGCCGAGCGGGTCCGGGGGCCTGGGCCGGCCGTCGTGGTCACGACGGTCACGCCCGGCTGCCCGGTCCCCAGGGTGTGGCTGGAACAGCTGTTCGCGCGGGGCAGCCGCGGGGTGATCGGGCTCGACGCCGAATTCACCGAGGTGCAGCGGGCGTACCTCGCAGCACACCAGATCCCTTGTGTGCTGGTCGATTCCGGCCTCGACGACGCGGTGTCGCACGCGCTCGCGGCGATCCTCGACCTGCCCGCGGAGCTGGCCGGCTAACGGACCCGGCTGACCGAGCTCCGGATCACCACATGGGTCTTGAAGAGCCGATGGTCCCCGGTCCAGCCCGGCTGCAGGTGCTGATCGGCGACGGCGATCTGGGCCGCCGTACGGCCGAGATCCTCGTACGGCACGTGCACGGTGGTCAGGCGGGGCCGTAGATCCTGGGCGAGCTCGACGTCGTCGTACCCGACGACGGACAGGTCCTCCGGCACGGACAGACCCTGCTCGGCCGCGGCGGCGTACACCCCGGCCGCGACCACGTCGGTGCCCGCGAACACGGCGGTGAAGTCCTGGCCCGCGGTCAACTTGCGCCGGGTCAACTGGTAGCCCGAAGCGCGGGTGAAGACACCGTGCTCGACCAACTCCGGAGCATCCGGTACGGCGAAGTCCAACAGTGCTCTGCGATAGCCGGCGAGCCGCTCGATGCTGGTGCTGTGCCGCTCGGGGCCGGCCAGGAACAGGATTCGCCGATGGCCCTGCGACAGCAGATGGCTTGTCAGCGCGTAGGCGCCGTTCTCGTTGTCGTACTCGATCACGGCGGCCGGGACTCCGTCACCGAGCGGCGGCCGGCCGCACAGCACGAGCAGGGAACCGGCCGCGTGGAGCGAGGTCGCGATCTCGGTCATCTTCTGCCGGTACTCGTCGGCCTCGTCGGTGACCCCGCCGATCAGGATGACCGCGCCGGCCCGCTGCTCCCGCATCAGCTGGACCAGCGCCAGCTCGCGCTCCGGGGCGCCCTGCGTCGTGCCGATCAGGGTGAGCCAGCCGCGCTGCGCGGCTTCCTGCTCGACCCCGTGCGCCGCATCGGCGAACGACTGGCCGCGAACGTCGGCCAGGATGAACGCCATCGTCTTCGATCGCGCTCCCGCCGCCAGCGCCCGCGCGTGTGTATTGGCGGAGTAGTTCAGCTCGCGGATCGACCGCTGGACACGCTGACGGGCGGAGCGGGACACCGGATAGTTGTCGGCCAGCACCCGGGAGACCGTCGCCGGTGAAACCCCTGCGTGGGCGGCGACATCGGCCAGGGTAGGCCCGGACGACGGCCGCCGACGACCGGACGCTCGCTCGTCTGTCATATTCCCCTTTCGTGGTGTCGCGGCCAGAGTCTAATCCTGGCGCGGGGGAGCGGTGGACGACCGGATCACCACGTGCGTGCCAAGCATCAGGTGCTGGTCGAGCGCGTGCTCGTCGCGGTGCAGCGCCAGCCGTACGGCGGCGCGGCCGAGCTCCTCGTGCGGGATGCGTACGGTCGTGAGCGCCGGGTTCAGGTCGGCGCTGAGCGGGATGTCGTCGTACCCCACGACCGAGATGTCCTCCGGCACCCGGATCCCGGCTTCCCGGAGCGCGGCGAGCACACCGCTGGCGACCATGTCGGTGACGGCCACGACGGCCGTCATCCGGGCGCCGCGAGCCAGCAGCGCGGTGGTCTGCCGGTACCCGGACTCACGGTCGTAGTTGCCGCTGACAATGAGTTCGGGGTCGGCTTCGAGCCCGCGGGCGGTGTGTGCCGCGGTGTATCCGCCCAGCCGGGCGCCGGTCGTCGTGTGCTCCGGCTCGCCGGCTCCGACGAACGCGATCCGGCGGTGGCCCAGCGAGATCAGGTAGTCGGTCACCGCGAACGCGCCGCCCTCGTTGTCGTACTCGACCACGGTGGCCGGTACGTCCGGGCCGATCGGCGGGCGGCCGCACAGCACCAGCCGGGAGCCGACCCGGTCGAGCGAATGCGCGATCTCGGCCATCCGGCGGGTGTGGGCCTCGGTCCGGAGACCGCCGCCGACGAGCACGACGGCCTCGGCCTGCTGCTCGCGCATCAACTCGATCAGCTCGAGCTCGCGATCGGGATCGCCGTGATGGGTGGAGACCAGACACACCCTGCCTTCGGCGGTGGCCTGCAGCTCGACGCCTTGGCCGATGCAGGCGAACAGCGGGCCGACCAGGTCGCGGACGACGAACGCAACGGTCCGGGTGGAGCCGCCGACGAGCGCCCGGGCCTGGGCGTTGATGACGTAGTCGAGGTCGCGGACCGCGCGGAGCACCCGTTTGCGGGTAGAGGCGCTGACCGGATAGTCGCCGCCGAGCACGCGCGAGACGGTCGTGGCGCTCACGCTCGCGGCGGCGGCTACGTCCTTGACGGTCGGGCGGCCGTTCGACGACGGTCTGGCCACTCGGGCTCTCCTCATGGATCGAAAACTTCGCTGGTGGAGCTGCATAGAAAACGTTAACTATGCTGCCACTCATGCAGTCCGATGTCGAAGCCGTACGGCTGTTCTTCACCGATCACGGGACCGGAGAGCCGGTGCTCCTGGTGCACGGCTGGGGTGGAGACGGCCGGTCGTGGGATCCGGTCGAGTTCGCCGGCCGACGGGTCGTCACGGTCGACCTCCGCGGCCACGGGCGGTCGCCGGTTCCTTCTTGTGGATATCGTCCGCGCGACTATGCCGTCGACCTCGCCGCGCTGGTCGACGCGTTGGACCTTCCACCGGTTGTGGCGGTCGGCCATTCGATGGGTGGTCAGGTCGCGGTACTGCTGGCGATGGAGCGCCCGGATCTGGTCCGAGCGGTGGTGGCGATCGATCCGGCGTACGGCGCTGACGAAGCCGAGGCAGCGACCTTCCAGGAGCGGCTGACCGCCCTCCGTCGCGACGGGGCCGCCGCGGCCGTGGCGCAGTTGGGGGACCTGACCGATGACGTCCGAGATCAGTTGGTTCGTACGCCGGGTCATGTCCTGGCCGACAGCTACGCCGGCCTGTACACGGACCCGGGTGCGATCGGTGCCCGACCCGCGGCGGCCGAAGCCCTCGCGCAGTTGACCAGGCCGCTCCTGTGCATCCGGCCGACGCCGTCGATGGCGGCCTGGGATCTGAGCTGCGCTGTCCGGCCCGGCTCGCGCGTGGTCTTGTGGCCCGACGCCGGCCACTTCCTTCATCGCGAACGACCGGAAGCATTCGCAGGTCTGGTCAACAGCTGGCTGGCTTCGCTCAGCCGAAGCTGAAGGTGAAGGCGGAGACTCCTGGGCTGTAGGTGAGGGTCATGGTTTTACGTTCGGCGGACTGTTTGTCGACCAGTTCGTAGGCGTTCGGCGTGCCGTTGACCTGGATGACTCGATCGGGCTCGCCCGGGATCGAGACGGTGACTGTGCCATGGCCGGACAGTACGTGGTAGACCTTCGACGCGTTGTAGTTGAGGCGTGCCTGGGAGCCACTGGTCGACGTGACACTCTGAGTGCCGACGGCCCAGTTGCCACCGAGGCTGTAGGTGTCGTTCGGCTGCGCCGGATTGAGGCCGAAGGCAACGGTCTTGCCGGGGGTGAGCTTGCCCGAGGTGCCGGCGAGGTTCGTCGAGCGGGAGTAGGCGAGGTACGTTTCCGGTGTACGTCCGGAGACGCCGACGTCGGCCTTCACGGACCCGTCCACGGGCTTGGGCAGTTCGGCGTTCGGATTCGCGGCGGTGAGCAGCTCGCGGATCTGTTGCTCGGTCTGGGCATAGTTGCCCTCGCCGAAGTTGATCGCGCGAACGGTGCCGCCGGCATCGATCAGGTACTTCGCCGGCCAGTACTGGTTCCGGTACGCCGTCCACGTGGCGAGGTTGTTGTCCTGGACCACGGGGTACTTGATGCCTTCCTTGCGGATCGCCGACCCGAGGTTCCCCGCGTCCTTCTCGAAGGCGAACTCGGGGGAGTGGACGCCGACGATCTCCAGGCCCAGGGACTTGTACGCCTTGTCCCAGGCCAGCAGGTGCGGTGTCGCGCGCTGGCAGTTGATGCACGAGTAGGCCCAGAAGTCGACCAGCACGACCTTGCCCTTCAGGTCGGCGAGAGAAGCCGCCTGTCCGGCGGGGGTGTTGAACCATTTCTGCGTACCGCGGAACGCCGGTGCCGCCCCGCACGACGCGAGTTCTGCCGCGCCCGGCGTGCACTTGCTGAGCTCGGCCGAGGCGTCGCCGACGGCCGGCGCGAGTGCGCCCTGCACCGTCTTGTTCTCCGCCACCTTCTTCTCCAGCCCGCTGGTGTACGACGGCAGCTCCCGCTGGATCACATCGGTGATGTTGAAGGCCAGCGCGACGGCGAGGAGCATCATCACGATCCCGCCACCGATCCGGAACCCGCGGGCGTGATCGCGGTACGCCTTCACCCGCTGCGAGATGCGCGATCCGGCCGAGGCGAAGATCAGCAGCGGCAGCGCGGCGCCGAGTGCGAACGACACCGTGAGTACGACGGTCCGCCAGCCGATGTTGCCGGTGGCGCCGGCCACCGTGATCGCGGCCAGGACCGGGCCGGCGCACGGCACGTACAAGGTGCCCAGGCCCAGACCGAGGACGAAGGCGCCGTTGTCGTTCCGGTTGATCTTCGGCAGCCGGTAGAACGGCTTCTCGATCAGGTGGCCGAGCGCCGGGAAGATGAGGCCGAGCCCGACCAGCGTGAGGATGGTGAGACCGCCCCACCTGAGGAAGTCGTCCGGGAGCCCGAGCGCCGACAGGATCACAGAGCCGATCAGCGTGAACACGCTGAAGCTCACCACGATGCCGACGATGATCTTCAACGGCCGCAGATCGCGCCTGGTCGACGTACCCCCGGCACCCGCGAAGAAGATGATCGGAAGCATCGGCAGGACACACGGAGAGACCCCGGTGATCAGACCGCCCAGCAATCCGATGAAGGCCAGCGTGATCATCAGTAGCACCCCAAGACGAAAGCCCGACAGAACACCACTACTTCGTCCCGAACCACCCACCGGATGGGTGCCGCCAGTGGATCAGCTCTGCGCGAAGCCGTTGAGGAGGGTGTTGACGCCGAGGTGGAAGCGGCGGTTGGTGGAGGGTTTGGTGGTGCCGAGCCGGTGGGCGTTCTCGGCGGCGGCCAGGCCCTGGGTGAAGGTGAAGAGCAGGAGGGCGATGTCGGTGGGGTCGCCGGCGAGGTGGCCGGCGGTGACGGCGTCACGGACGTGCTGGACGAAGATCTTGCGGACCTTGGCTCCGGCGCGGGCCTCGTCCTTCGTGGGGTCGAAGTCGGTGAAGGGACGGGCGAACATGACCTCGGCGAGCATGTGGTGGTCCAGGATGAACCGGCGGAGCGCCTCGGCGAGGCGGCGTAAAGCCTCCAACGGCTCGGCCTGCGGGGGGAGAGCGGCCAACTCGTCCGCGAGCTGCCGGAAGCCCTCGAAGAAGACCTCCCGAACGATCCCCGCCTTGTCGCCGAAGACCTCGTAGATCGCAGGCACCGACGCGTTGGCCCGGCCCGCGACTGCCCGCGTGGTCAGACCGGCGGCGCCCTCTTCGGCGAGCACCACGAGCGCGCTGGCCAGCCCCCGCTCGTGGAGCGCTTCGGTCCGTTGTTTCACCCGCGGCACGCGCCGACCGTAGCACGCCCCGCTCTGTTCTGGAACGCCGATCCGTAACAGCGATACACAACGGTGTATAAAGGACTGGTGACCGAGTCCGTGATCCAGTTGCTGCGCGATCGCCGCAAGCAGGGGAGTGCTCCCGGCGTACGGCGGGACGACGCGCGCCTCGTGCTGCTGATCGAGGGCGGAAGCTCGCGCGGCGCGTACTCCAGCGGAATGACCGTTGCGATCGAGCAGCTCGGACTGCTGCCGCTGTTCGACGCCGTCTACGGCAGCTCCGCCGGGGCATTGAACGCAGCCTGGCTGCTGTGCGGTCGCGCCGACAGCACGAAGCACGCCTGGTGGGACCGCACGATCATGGGTACGACCATCAACCCGCGCCGCATCCTGCGCCGCCGGCCGGTGGTCGACACCAGCTACCTCGTCCAGAAGGTCTACACCGAGATCATGCCGATGGGGTTCCAGGAGGTCCTCGACAACCCTGTCGGGATCCATCCGATCGCGACCGATGCGATGACCGGCCGGCCGGTCGATCTGCATCCGCACATCCACGATCAGGCGAGTCTGCAGACGGCGCTCCGCGCTTCGGCCGCGATGCCGCTCCTCGCCGGTCCGCCGGTCGAGATCGACGGTACGCCGTACGTGGACGCCGGCGTGAGTGAAGGCACTCCCGTGCGTACTGCGCTGTCGCAAGGTGCCACGCATATCGTTGCCTTCCGCACTCGTCGGCTCGACGAGACGCAGTCGCCGCCGTCGCGCGCGGAGCGGATGTTGATGTCGCGCTGGTTCGCTCGCCACGCGCCGGGAGCCCTCGAGCCTTGGTTGCATCGCGTCGAGATTCGGGCGGAGGAGGAGCGGTTGCTGACGTCGCATCCGGCGACCATTCAGGTCCGTCCGCCGGTTGGCAGCGTGAGCATCGGGCGCACGGAGCGGCGGCCCGATCCGCTCAAGTCGGCGGTCGAGACCGGTCGGCGTGCGGCTCTCGATGCGCTGTCGGGAAGTGTTGAGGTGCCGGTGTGAACTGGCAGACCGCCGGTGGGGTGACGTACGCAGAACTCGGCACCGGACCGGCGGTCGTATTTGTGCACGGCCTCCTGGTCAACGCGAACCTCTGGCGGAAGATCGTGCCGGACGTCGCCGCGGCCGGCTTCCGCTGTATCACCCCGAACTGGCCGCTCGGTGCGCACCAACTGCCGATGGCACCTGACGCCGACCTCACGCCGGCCGGTGTTGCCCGGCTCATCGACGGCTTCCTCCACGAGCTCGACCTCACCGACGTAACCATCGTCGCCAACGACACCGGCGGCGCCCTCACCCAGATCCTGATGGCCAACCACCCCGAGCGAATCGGCCGGGTCGTCCTGACACCCTGCGACGCGTTCGAGGACTTCTTCCCGCCACCGTTCGGCAAGCTCCCCGAACTGGCCCGCCTGCCGGGCGCAATCTGGTTGGCAAGCCGCCTGCTCCGGTTCAACGCCGTACGCCGACTCCCGAACACCTTCGGTTGGCTGGCCAAGCGTGGCATCCCGGACACGATCCTCGACTCCTACCTGCAGCCGATCCGCGACAGCGCCGAGATCCGCCGAGACGCCAAGAAGTTCATCGCGAACGTCGACAGCAGTTACACACTCGCAGCGGCCAAGGCGCTGACCAGCTTCGAGAAGCCGGTCCTCCTCGTCCAGGCCGCCGACGACCGCATCTTCGCACCGCGCCTCTTCGAACGCCTGGCCGAAACGTTGCCCGATGCGACGCTGGTCAGAGTCGCCGACTCCTACTCCTTCATTCCGGAGGATCAGCCCCGGGAGCTGACCCGGCTGATCCTCGATTTCACCAGTGGCCGCGGTGGTCCGGGACCAGGAAGGTGAACGGGATCATCAGCAGCAGGATGGCGGCGAAGACCACGAAGCTGTGGGCCTGGGCGGCGCCGGCATCGGTGGCGTGGTTCAGGATCGCGGTGGTGATCGAGACGGCGACGATGCCGCCGGACTGACGGAACATGCCGCGCAGACCGGCGATCGCGGAGATCTGTTCCGGGGCCAGTTGCAGGCTGGCGTTGTTGGAGGCGGGGATCGACAGACCCATCCCGATACCGGTGATGCCCGCGGCCATCGCCAGCCAGGCGTACGGCGTGAGGCCGCGCGGGGCCACCGACATCAGCGTCATCCCGGCCGCAACCAGCACGAACCCGCCGATCATCGGAGCGCGATACCCGGTCCGGCGGAGCGCGAACACGGCCAGGCCGGCGACGCAGATCATCCCGACTGCCCTCGCGGTGAGCAACGTCCCGGCCTGGAGCGGCTGGATCCCGTACCGCGACTCGGCGTACAGCGGGACGAGCGCGCCGAAGCCGAGCATGGCCGCGCCGAAGAGGAAGTTGATCGTGTTCATCGCCCCGAACCCGCGGCCGCGCAGCAGGCTGACCGGGATGAACGGCGCCGCGTGCCGGTTCGCGTGCCGGACGAACAGGAAGCCGAGCGTCAGTGCGAGCACCATGGCCACGATGAACAGCGGATCGGTCGGCTCCGCGCCGGCACTGCCGAGGGAACTGATCCCGTACATGCCGAAGAGCATCGTCAGCGCCAGGAGTGCGGCGCCGGTCCCATCGATCCGGGAGGCGGCCTTCGGCGGGCTGCTCGGGATGAATCGCAGACCCAGGACGATCAGCAGCAGTCCGATCGGGATGTTCACCACGAAGATCTCGCGCCAGGACCAGTAGGTGACGATGATGCCACCGATGATCGGGCCGATGATGCCCCCGATCGGGAAGATCGAGGTGAACATGCCGATCGCCCGGTCCCGGTCGCGGCCGAACTGTTCGGCGACGATGCCGGTCGCGGTCGGCATGAACGCGCCGCCGCCGATCGCCTGGAGGGCGCGGAAGACGACCAGCAGGTAGATGTTGTCCGCGAGGCTGCAGCACAGCGAGGCGACGGTGAACAGCGCCGCCGCGCCGAGGAAGATCTTCTTCCGCCCGAACTGGTCGCCGAGGCGTCCGGCCAGCGGCATGACGATGATCTGGCCGAGCGCGTAGACGGTGATCGTCCAGCCGCTCCAGGTCAGCTCGGCACGCAGGTCGCTGCGGATTGCATTCAGCGCTGTCGCCACTATGGTCTGATCGATCGAGGCCATCAGGAGGGCGATCGCGACGATGCCGAAGACGAGCCGCCGGTGCGCCAGTGGCTCACCTGACCCGTCTGCGGCAGGCTCGGTGATCACTGGTGGTGAACTTGACGGTTCCATCGATGAACAGACTACATTGCTTGCTGGCAGGCAATAAAGGGGTGACATGACTGACACCGAGACGTTGAGCAAGCTTCGTGGGGTGATCTCCAAGCTCGCGCGGGAGCTCAACGCCACGGCGACCGACGAGGGCCTGACGCCGACCCAGGCGTCCGTGCTCGGTCTGATCACGTTCCGTGGCCCCCTCGGGCTGACCGAACTGGCTCAGCTCGAGGGGCTCAATCCGACCATGCTGTCGCGGGTGGTGGGCCGGCTGACCGAGCTGGGCCTGATCCAGCGCGACCCGAACCCGGACGACCTGCGCGCCGTCCGGGTCGAGGCGACCGATGCCGGCCGACAGCTGCACGAACGCGTCAAGCTGCTCCGCACCGAGGCCCTGGGCGCCTGCCTCGACCAACTCCCGAAGGCGTCCGCCCGGACGATCATCGACGCCCTCCCGGCCCTCGGCGATCTGGCCCAGAACCTCCGCGCGAACCGCTAGCTCACGTCGAGCTTCTTCAGCTGTTCGGCGGTCAGCGTCAGCTCGGTGGCGTCGAGGGCGGATTCCAATTGGTGGAGCTTGCTGCCGCCGAGCATCGGGCGGATGCCTTGGGCAACGAGCCACGCGAGGACGACCTGGCCCCGGGCCGCGCCGCTCTCCTGGGCTACGTCGTCCAGAGCAGCGAGGCGGCGGGTGCTGCCCAGGTGGTCGTACGCCTCGGGGATCTGCTTGTCCGGGTTGTCGTACGCGCCGGCCAGCAGCGGCGTGTAGGCCCAGACCTCCATCCGGTGTTCGCGAGCGTGATCCAGCTGCTCGTCGCTGAGTTGCCCGAACGGGTGCGCCGTTGCCTCCGGCAGCGTGCCGGGGCGGACCCGGAGGTAGGTGGCACTCAGCTGCAGCGCGTCGATCGGCGCGAGTCCTTTGGAGATGGCATGAGCGCGGGCGCGTTCGATGCGCCAGGCCGGGTGGTTCGAAGCGCCGACCCGTCGTACCTGGCCGGATTCGTTGAGTTCGGCAACGGCCTCGACGGTTTCTTCGATCGGCGTCCGGCGATCCTCCTGGTGGAGCCACAGCAGGTCGACCTGCTCGATGCCGAGCCGTTCGAGGCTGCCGGCGAACGCGTCGTGGATCGCGCGACGGCTCAGGCCCGCCCGCTGATCCGGCCAGGATCCGGCCCAGAGCGGTTCCGCGCCGACCTTGGTGGCGATCCGAATCCGGTTGCGGACGTCCGGCCGCGCGGCGAGCCAGCGGCCGAGCACACGCTCGCTGGCCCCGCCGCGCCCGTCCGGGCTGGCCCAGAAGGAGTAGCAGTCGGCGGTGTCGATCCAGACTCCGCCACGCTCGACGAAGCGGTCGAGCAACGCGAACGACGTGTCCTCGTCGATCGCCGTACCGAACATCATCGCGCCGAGCACCAACGGTGAAGTAAGAGATGTCATGCCGACGACGATCCAACCTGGAGCGCGCACCAGGTCAAGCCGACCCAGAGAGTCGGGTATCCAGTTGGCTCGGCGCGTCCGCCGATCCGTAGTTGCGGACGTGTTCGGATCAGCCGCCCGACGGAACGCCTACGCCGACCGAGGACCGCGAGGACCGCTACTCCGGCAAACGGCTGCGCGAAGGCCTCACCGGCGGTGCGTCCCGGTGGGGCCGACTTCGAACGTGAAGCCGTGGGGTGTTGTCCATTCCAGGGTCTTGAAGTCGATGCGGCGGACGTCCCAGCCGTGGGCGTGGGTCTTTACCCGGTGGGCGAAGCGGCTGAGAGGGGCGAGGTTGCGGGTGCTGGTCTGGCCGCTCGGGCCGTGCGGGTTGTAAGGCTGGATGTGGTCGAGATCGATGGTGCGATGGGTTTCGCGGGTGCCGTAGGGGAAGAGTTCGACGGGGTAGGTGAGGCGGACGCGTTCGCGGATGCGGGTGGGGATTTCGTAGGCGTCGGCGCTGACGGTGTCGTTGAGGTCGATGACGGGTTTGACGGTGTAGGGCGCGTGGCCGACGAGTTCGGTGAGTTGGTCGGCGAGCAGCGGGCCGATGCCCTCGGCGCGAAGTACACCGTTGCCGGTGGCAAGGGTGAGGTCGGTGAGGTGCACGAAGATCTCGGCCTGCCCGGGACGCACCTGTCCGCCCGTGGGGTTGGTGTGGGCGTCATGTTTGATCTGCGCGAGGCGTGCGTCGAGCGCCCGTTGCGCGACGGCGTCCATCGGCGCCCCGTCGTCGGGCTCGGTCCGCGGCCCGGGAACGTGGCCCATCGGCCGAGCATCGAACGGATCGCTCGGCGGATCAGGATCGTACGGCCCGACCTCATCCGCCCACGGAACCTCCCGCAGCCTGATGGGATCAGCCGGGCTGGTGTCACCGGCCTGCGGGCCGTCGTACGGCGGGCTCGCCGGGCGCGCGGCGCCGGCGTCGCGTGCCGGGTCTGCCGTGCACCGGGTGTCGTTGGAGTGGTCGCGCGGGCCGTCGTAGGGCGGGTTTGCCGAGGGTGCTGATGTGGCGTCGCATGCCGGGTGCGGCGTGCGTGGTGTGTTGTTGGAGTGGTCGCGCGGGCCGTCGTAGGGCGGGCTTGTTGGGGGTGGTGTGGTGGCGTCGTGTGCCGGGTGCGGCGTACGTGGTGTGTTGTTTGGGTGGTTGAGGGGGCTGTTGTACGGCGGGCTTGCTGGGCGCGGGGCAGTACCGCCGCGATCCGGGTCTGCGGACGGGCACGGTGTGGCGGTCGGGCGGTCGGGCGGAATGAACGCGCTGCGGGCTGCAGCCGCCGATCGCGCGCCGACGGATGCTTCTGCGGTTCGGATACCACCGGGTGCTTGAGGGCCTGCTTCTGGGGCTCGCGAGCCGGGGGCCGCTTCGGGGCTTGGCTCCGCTGCATGTCGGCCGGGGGATGAGGCCGGGCTTGAGGTGTCTGCGGGTGCGGCGGCGGTGTCAGTAGCGGTGCCTGTGGGAGTGCTTGTGGAGGTGGTTGAGCATGGGTGGTTGTGAGCTTGGGTGAGGAGTTCTTGGGTGAAGCGGGGGTCGGCGATGATGCCGAGGGCGTCGGCGCGGCGGTGTTGGAGGTGGCGGGTGTCGCCGATGGTTTTGAGGGCGTCGGCGATGGCGGCGATGGTCGCGTCGTGGCGGATGACCGCGCCGGCGGGGGCTTTGGCGTAGATGGTTTTGTTGCCGTGGTCGTCGGATCGTCCGATGAAGACGCCGCGCTCGGCTGCGGCTTCGGTTGCTTCGGCGCGGGTGAGGTCGGGGTCGGCGTGGGTTTTGGCGGCGCGGATGATCTTGTCGAGGCGGTACGGGGTGATGGAGTCGATGAGTGGTGCGACGCGACGGTCGACGTAGCGGGCGGCTTCCTCCGACAACTTCACACACGCCGATGCGAGTTGGCGGGCCTTCCAGGGGGTGGCGTCGCCGGCCAGGACGCGGGCCCAGGTGAACGGGAACCGGTGGCGTAGGGCGAGGGCTTCGCCGAGGAACCGGGCGGCGACCATCGGCGAGATGCCGAGCACGACGCCGAATTCGGCGATGGCGAACTCCGCGATCTCGGGGCAGCCGTCGCCGCCGAGCACTACGGCGCGCTCCCGTCCATCAGACGAGCGCCGGCCGGGTCGGACGCGGCAGGTGGATGGGTGGGATCGGTCGGCGTAGATCTGAGCGTGCTGCAGTAGCCGCGCGTCGGCCCGGTTGGCCATCGCGCGGTGCTCGGCGGCCGACTCCAGTAGGTCGGCCGTCGAGAGCTCACTCAGATCAGTGTCGAACATGTGTTCGATTCTATCTGCTCGACTCGCGCATGCCAAATCGGGTCAACCAGCGAAACCCCTTGTCCACAAGGCGAACTGGCCCTGCCGCCGCGCGCCGCTGCCGGCAGCGGCCCTGCCCGACCGGGTTGGTCGCGGCAGGAATCCCGTACTCGCCGTCGACCGCGGTACCGCGGAACGCGCCCGGCATCATCCAGGGCAGAGCCGGCTCGGGTGGAACCGGTGATGCTGACCAGGCCCGGCGTCGGATGCCCGACCACCGACGGACCATCACCTCGGACCGAGGTCCGACACAGGCCAACATCGCGCAGCCCTCCGGGAGCTACGCCTGGACGGCAACACAGTCGCGCCTTGATGAACTCATTGCTTTCATGGCGCTTCCCACGGCGATCGCGCTCGCCGTGCTGGTCGGAGCGTTCTTGCTCTACGTGCCGGTGTGAGCCAAGGGCCGGCAGGCGCGTTGCGCCGCAACTTCGATTCGTCTGTAACGGTGGGTCGAAGTCTGTCCTGGCACCCTATGCAGCGCAGCAAGCTTGCGGGCGGTCACCGGAGCCGGTCGCTACTCCGAATCTCTTCGTCTGCCCTGCGGATTCACCCGAGTTGCTCGCGGTACCAGGCGGCCTTCTCTTCGAGGCGGGCGCGTTGGGACTCGAGCTCGGCGATTCGGCTCTGGACCACCGCGGCGTGTTCCTCGATCAGGGCGAGGCGCTCCGGCATGGTCTCCTCCGACCGCGCGAGCTCGCCGTACCGGCGCAGGCGCTCGATCGGCATGCCGGTGTCGCGCAAGCAGCGCAGGAAGTCGAGCATCGCGAGATCGCCGTCGGAGTACTGCCGCCGTCCGCCCGAACTGCGCGCCACGGGCGGGAGGATGCCCTCCCGCTCGTAGTAGCGCAACGTGTCGATGCTGAACCCGGACCGCTCAGCTGCCTCCGCCGGACCGTAGGTCGTCATGCTCCGAGCCTAGACGGTCCGTGGGACAGGTACGGTCGGAGCGAGGAGGTTCCGAATGGTGGGTGACGCGTTGGTGACGCTGGCCGCGGCCGGCGGGGCCGCGGTCGTCGGGGCGATGGCTACGGATGCGTGGCGGGCGACCCGGGACGGTGTGGCGAGGTTGTTCGGGCGGCGCGGGAAGAAGGAGCGGGACGCCGTACTCGCGGAGTTGGAGCGGGACGCGGATCGGTTGGCAGACGCCGACGTGAACGATCACGAGACGTTGCAGCGCGAGCTCGTCGAGCGGTGGCGGGATCGGCTGAGCGAGCTGCTCGGTGCGGAGCCTGAGGCCGCGGACGAGTTGAAGGAGCTGCTCGCGCAGTCCACGCTCGCGCAGCCCACGTTCGTGCAGCACATCGTTGCTCGTGGCAATGGCCGTGCGTTCGGGGTGCAGGGTGGCGACCTGCACTATCACGAACATCCGGCAGACTCCGACGAAGCGGGCTGATGGTGCCGGACCGCCAGATCGTGCACGTCGAGAGCGGGGTCGGGTACGGCGTGATCGGCGCCGACCTGCATGTCTTCGGTGACGGCGTTCCGTTGTATCTGTTGCTGAGCTGGCAGCCTGGCCCCGAGCCGGATCCGCGGTGGCTGCGTGAGGCGCCCAGCCGGATGCTCAACGCCCGGTTCGCGGTGGCGGAATTCACCGGCCGGACGGAGGAGCTGGCCGAGCTACGTCGTTGGCGCGACGACAGCTCGCGGATGGCCGTGCGGTGGCTGCACGGTCCGGCCGGGCAGGGCAAGAGCCGGCTGGCTGCGCAGCTCATGGACGAGTCGCGTGCGGAGGGTTGGAAGGTCGTCGTCGCCGTCCATGGCCCAGGTGCCGTACTGCCACCGGGCCGGCAGGAGGACCTGCGTCTCGACGCGGCCGAGGGGTTGTTGCTCGTCGTCGACTACGCCGACCGGTGGCCGCTGACTCACCTCACCTGGCTGTTCAGCAACGCCTTGCTGCACAGGCCTGATGTGCCGGCCCGGGTCCTCTTGCTCGCCCGCAATCTGGACAGTTGGCCGCCGGTTCGTTCCGCGCTGGCCGACTACCAGGTGGACACCTCCAGCCAGCTCCTGCCGCCGCTGCACGCGGAGTCCCGGTCGGCCATGGTCACGGCGGCGCGGGACGGTTTCGCGACCGTCTACGAGATCGACGAGCCGGACGATGTGGCGGTTCCCGGCCCGCTGGATGACGCCGACTTCGGGCTGCCGCTGGCACTGCAGATGGCAGCGCTCGTCGCGGTCGACGCCCACGCCGGTGCCCGGGATCGGCCGCCCGTCGATCCCACCGGCCTGACTTGCTACCTGCTGGATCGCGAGTACCTGCACTGGACCCGCCGGTACGACGACAAGTCGCATCGCCTCGGTCCGGCCGCATCCAGCTACCGGACTCCGCCCGATGTCATGAATCGCGCGGTGTTCACAGCAGCGCTGACCGGTGCCGTCCCTCCGTCGACCGGCGTCGCCGTCCTGGACGCGCTGGACCTGTCGTTGCCTTCCACACAGGTACTGCGCGACCACGCAGTCTGTTATCCACCGGCCGACGGAACCGTGCTGGAGCCGCTGTATCCCGACCGCCTGGCCGAGGACTTCCTCGCAGTGAGCGTGCCAGGGCATACGGCTGCCTATCAGGCGCAGACCTGGGCGAACGGCACGGCGACCGCCGTACTCGAGCGAACGGCCGACCCCGCGCGGGCTGTCACCTTTCTCGCGTCGGCGGCCGCGCGCTGGCCGCATCTAGGGCCTGCCCAGCTGTTCCCGTTGCTACGCGACCGGCCCCGGCTGGCGGTAGACGCGGGGAGTGCTGCCCTGTCCGCGATCGCTGCGATCCCACAGGTCGGCCTCGACGTGCTCACGGCGATCGAGCCGCACTTCCCTGCCGGTTCACAGGCTGATCTGGATGTCGGTATCGCCGATGTCGTCGTCCGGTTGACCGAGCTGCGGCTGGTCGGTGCCGGCGATGCCGACAGCGTGTTGCTGCAGCTGGAGCTCAGTGCTCGGCTCGACAATGCCGGCCGGCACGGCGAAGCGCTGGCGGCGGCCGAACAAGCCGTCGCCGGCTCTGAACAGTCCGCTGACGACATGCTCCTCGCACAAGCCGTCGGCAGCCTCGTCCGGCCGTTGTACCGGCTGGGGCGCCGGCGCGAAGCCTTGGCAGCCAACGAGCGCGCGGTCGCAGTCTGGCGACGGCTGACCGGCACCGATCCACAGCTCACTCCTGCGCTGGCCGGCGCGTTGACGAACCTCAGCATCAGCCTGGCCGGTGAAGGGCGCCGCGATCAGGCCCTCGCGACGGCGGAGGAGGCGGTCGCGCGGCACGAGGGCGTCTCGGCCGACCAGGCCGCTGCCGTCGACAACCTGGGGAGTCGGCTCGCGGACGTCGGCAGGTACGACGAGGCGTTGTCGACGGCCCGCCGCGCCGTCGAGCTGACCGAGCACCTCGCGGCTGAGAACCCGGCGCAGCACCGACCGGACCTCGCGCGGCGGCTGGGCAATCTGCACCTCCGGCAGCTCGGCGCCGGAAGGTGGGAGGAGGCTGCGGCCGTCGCCGTGCGAGTGGTCGCCCTGTGGCGGGAGATGGCCGACCTCAACCCGCTCGCGTTCGAACCGGAGCTGGCCAAGAGCCTCAACCACCTCGGAGTCTGCCAACGCCAGCTCGGTCGCCCGGGTGAGGCCGTGCTCGCGACAAGTGAGGCAGTGGAGATCCTTCGACGGCTCGGCACGGCGTACCCGCATCGACTGGAGCTCGCCGCCGCGCTGGACCACCTCGGCGATCAGCTCGCACTCACGGACCGCCCCGCCGAAGCCCTTGCCGCCGGCCAGGAGGCCGTCGCAGTCTTCCGCCAACTCGCCGTGGACACTCCGGCGCGGCACGAGCTCGATCTCGCCAAGGCACTCGACAACCTCGGCATCCGGCTGGCCGCACTCGAGCAACCGGACTCGGCGTTGACCGCGTGCCAGGAGGCCGTGGAGATCTTCGAGCGCCTGGCGCGGGACAACCCGGCAGTGGTGCGGGCGGACCTGGCACGAGCGCTGTTCAACCTGGCCTTCCGGTACGCCGGGACCGGTCGCGCCGTCGACGCGCTGGCAGCAGGCGCCCGATCCGTGGAGCTGCGCCGAGGACTCGTCGGCGCCGGCTCACCCGCGTACGAACCCGATCTGGCGCGCTCCCTGTTCGGATTCGCGGTGTTGTGCCTGCGCCTCGACGCGACCGGCCGCCACGACGCGGCGATGCGGGCGATCGACGAGTCGATCACCCGCTACCGTCGCTTGGCCGCCGGCCAGCCGCAGGTCTTCCACGAGGCGTACCTGCAGGCGGTCGACGTCCGTCAGATGCTGCGGGACACGCCTCGCCCAGGCACTCGCCGCTTCGGAAGGAGATGATTCCTGGATGGGAATGTTCCGTACGGCCGTCCTGACCATCGACCGATCGACAGTCCTCCCACTCATGTACGAGTACGACCAGGGCGCACAATCCTTTCGCAGCGTGGGATTCGTGCGGGTCGGGTCGAGAATGGTCCCCGAGATCAGCCATTCCGCGGCGGACACCACAGCGGGCCGGGACGACTTCCTCGTGACCGTGCTGCTGAGCCTGCTCATCCCCGAGCGAGCCGCCCAGAAGATCGTCCGCAAGGCCCAGCACGAACCGACCTGATCCCGGACGGGGTCAGGGTCGCGCGCCGGCGGAGCTCATGACCGCCTGTGCTTCCGGTGGGACGGCGCCAGTCAGTTGGGTGTTGTCGACGACCTGGTTGTTGTAGCCCGGGCCTTCCGGGTTGCGGGCGGAGCCGACGTCCCACCAGTTGCCGGTGACGAGGTTGTCCTTGGTGTTGAAGGTGTCCGGGTTGCCGGCGTCGGAGTTGATGTAGACCCAGCTGCTGCTGCCCAGGAACACGTTGTTGCGCATCACGACGTACCTCGTGCCCTGGTCGATCAGCGCGCCGAACGTGGTCTGGCTGTCGTACACGTAGTTGCGCTCGATCACGGTGCCGGGGCTCGCCGAGAGCGTGTAGATGCTGCCGCCGTCGTGCATCGCCTGCTTGGTGTCGTGGATCAGGTTGCCGGCCACGAGGTTCTCGCGGAACGTCGTGGGTGTCTGGTAGATCGGCTGGTAGTTGTAGAGCCCGGCCTTGAGGTAGTACAGGTTGCCGCCCGGGTCGTTGATGCCCCATCCCCAGCCGATGTCGATGCCGTCGTACGGCAGGTCCGTCAGCGTGTTGTGCGTGATCGTCGCCCGGGTCACGTACGTCGACAGGATGCCGGCGTTGTCGCGGTACTCCTTGCTGACGCCGGCGATCGTGTTGTCGCTGATCGTCACGTCATGGTTGGTCATTCGCGGGTCGCGCGGATGGTGCGCGTTCGGCTGTAGGCCGCCGACGACGATCGCGGACGCCGCGCTGTCGGTGAAGGTGTTGCGCAGTACGGCGGTATGGCTGACGCCGTACCCGATCCCATTCGGGTTCGGATCCATGCCGAGACCGAGGCCGACCGACCCGAGTTGCTGGAAGCTGTTCCCGTCGAAGCTGACATGCGAGGCGGCGGACACCTGTACGGCGGCGGGTATCTGCTGCCACTCGTTGCGCGTCTTCTCGAACTCCGGGCAGCCGTTCTGGCAGCTGGTCAGGAAGTCGGCCGGCTTCGCGTAGGTGCCGACGGCGTGCGCGCCGCTCTGCTGGTCGACGTACCCCTGCGGACCGCTCGGGAAGTTCCAGGTCGTGTGCGCGAACTTCAGGTTGCTGAAGGCAAGGTTCTGGACCGGGTCGCGGTAGCTTCCGCTCACCTGCACCAGCGATTCCAGCCGGGGGAGCCGTACGTCGGTGGTCCGCATCGTCTGCCCGTCGGCGGGCCGGTAGTAGACCTTGCCCTTCGCGGAGTCGAGGTACCACTGGTTCGGGCCGGAGAGCAGCTCGTAGGCGTTGTTGAGGTACAGCGCACCGCGGGCGTACGGCGACTTGAGAGTGTCGTACCCGAAGTTGTTGTTGTCCCAGGCCGGCTGCTCCATCACCAGGGTGTTGCCCTCGACCGACCGGACGGGGGAGTAGCGGTCCGTGAACGAGCCGAGCTCCTCGATCTCGAGGTCACCGGGGTTCGACAGACCGGCGATCTGCGCGGCCAGCGTCGGATCGTTGACGGTGAGGCCGCGCTGGCTGAAGACCAGGTGGCCGCGGGTGTTCTTCGATTCCGCCAGCAGCAGCTGGGTGCGCTGGGCGAGCTTTCCGTCGACGTACAACTGTCGCGACCGGGTCCCGCGCGGAACGTCGGCGGACCAGATGTTCTTCGCCGGGTCGTGCAGCGTCCAGCCGCTCACCTTCGAGCCGCCGGACAGCGTCGCCTGCTGGCCCGGAACGCTCTGCCAGGTGACGGTGTGGCCGTTCCGGCCGCCGTCGCGGGCGTCGAAGCGGAGCGGGGTCTTGAGTTCGTAGGTTCCGCCGGCCAGCAGCACGCGGACGTCGGAGCGGGAGTTGTTCGCCCGGACGAGGGCCTGGGCGGCCTGCAGGCTGCGGACGACGTGATCGGCGGGGTCGGCCTGGACGGGCTTCTTGCCGTCCGGCGCAACCAGGATCACCTCGGTGCGCGACGGGACGGCGGAGCTCGGGGCGGTGGAGAGGGCGAGGGCCGCCAGCGCGAGGCTGGAAAGGGCGGCTGTGGCGGCCCAGACGCGGAGCGGACGAGGTCGGGTCATGCTCACTCCTATGTTGACAGTTGTCTGACATCAGTGAGCAGGAACCTAGGTCCGTCGAGGGGTGGCGTCAAGGTCAGGCGGGGCGGCGACGTTCCCACGCTGACCGGATGTGGTCAGTCATGGCCTGCGCGGCGCCGGCGGCGTCGCGGTCGAGGATGCGCTCCAGCACGACCCGGTGCTCGGAGTTGGTGATGCTGACGTCCTCGACACTCGGGTGACCCTGGTAGCGCATGCTCGTGCGGGCCTGGCTGTGCACGCTGCTGACGATCGACCGGGCGAGCCGGTTGCCCGACGCGGCCATGATCCGGTCGTGGAACTCCACGTCGGTCTGGATGAACACCTCCGGCCGGGTGGTGTCGGCCTCCAGCCGGTGGAAGACCGCCTCGATCCCGGCGCGGTCCTCGTCGGTCGCGTGCTCCGCGGCCTGGCCAGCCAGGCTCGACTCGAGCGCGATGCGTACTCCGACCAGCTCGTCCAGGATCGTCAGGTTCGCATCGTGCTTGACGGCCGCGCCGAGGACGGCCGAGTCGAGCAGGTTCCATCGCGAGTCGTCGTTGACCACGGCGCCGACACCGCGGCGTACCTCGACCAGGCCCTTGGCCTCGAGCAGCTTGACGGCTTCACGCACTGTGATCCGGCTCACCTGGAACTGCTCCGACAGCGCCGACTCGGGCGGCAGTACGGCGTTCGGCGCGATCGAGCCGGACACGATTCCGTCCACGATCGACTCCACCACCAGGTCCGCGAGCCGCGCCGGGCGCGCCGCAGCCGCCGCCGGTGCGAGTCGCACGGTCGCCTGTCCGAGCTCCGCCACGCTGTCCTCCAAGGTGTTTCCGGTGGTGCCTACCTCACGGATTGTCGCCCAGTCTGCAGCAGTCAACAAACTCTTGACAACAGACAACAGACAACTAACAATCGACGCCGAGCCTGGAGCTCACCGAATCTGATCCAAGGAGGGCGTCATGCCGACCGCCTCAACTCGAATCCCGAAGCGCAGCTGGGTCGCCGCCGCCCTCGTCGCAGCAGTCGCGCTCGCTACCGCCGCCTGTGGTGCGGCCGCGCCGCAGAGCTCGTCCGGAGGTACTGCGCAGCAGGCGCAGAAGCTGGTCGTCTGGGACTGGCACTCCGGCGACGCGAGCACCAAGGCGTACTACGACAAGGCCAAGTCCGACTTCGAGGCCAAGCACCCCGACGTCCAGGTCGACTTCGTGGCCCAGCCGTACGACCAGTACTACACACTGCTCGGGACCGCGATCCAGGCGGGCAAGGGCCCGGACATCGCGATGTTCAACGGCGGCGCCCAGATGCGCGAGCGCGCCACCTCGCTGCTGCCGCTCGACGACAAGACCGCTGACCTGAAGGACCGGCTGGTCGGCTGGGACGCCTTCAAGGACGCCGGCAAGACCTACGCCGTACCGATCACGCTGCAGGGCTTCCCGTTCTACTACAACAAGGCCGTCTACAAGAAGGCCGGCCTCGACCCGGAGACGCCGCCGAAGACGCTCGCCGAACTGCAGACCGACTGCGCGGCGATCAAGAAGTCCGGCAACGCGTGCTTCAACCTCGGCAACAAGGAGGGCATCGGGATCGAGTTCTTCCTGTCCGGGTTCGCCCCCGGCGTCTTCAGCCCGGCGCAGTACGACGCCTGGCTGGCCGGCAAGCGGGACTGGAAGTCGCCCGAGGTCAAGCAGATCTTCGACCTCTGGAAGAAGACCAACGACGAGGGCTGGTACAACAAGGGCGTCAACTCGACCGCCATGTTCAACGACCAGTTCACGATGTTCTCCGGCGGTAAGGGCGGCAACGTGATCGGGCTGATCTCAGACACCGCGCACTGGAAGAGCTTCGACGAGTTCCTCGGTCCGGACCTGGGCGTCTACCAAGCGCCGGTGATCGATCCGGCGAACGTGTCGAAGACGTTCCTGCCCGCCGAAGGCGGCATCGGGTACGGCGTGATGAAGTGGACGAAGTCCCCGGATCTCGCCGTCGACCTGATCAAGAGCCTGTCCAGCACCGACGCCGAGAAGCAGTTCTTCGAGAAGGCTGGTGCGATCGCGGCCGACAAGACCATCGACACCTCGACGGTCGACGTCAAGGCAGCGGGCGACATCGTCTCGTGGCTGCCCGACAGCAAGCCGCTGCTGCACACCGCGCTCTCTGCGAAGACGCTCGACCTGATGCACCGGCTCTCCCAGCAGTTGATCAGCGGTGACGTGACCGTCGACGCCGCACTGACCCAGTTGGCGGCGTCGGACAAATGACCTCGGCAGGGGAAGCCATCACCACACCACGACGTACGACGGACGTCCGTCGCCGGCACATCAGCGAGCACAAGCTTGCCCCGCTGGTGCTGGTAACGCCCGCGCTGCTGGTCATCGTCGGGCTGCGGATCGTCCCGCTGATCCTCGGTGCGCAGTACTCGCTCACCGGAGACGGCGCCCGCAACGGCGTGTTCGTGGGCCTCAGCAACTATCGGGCGCTGGCGCACGACCCGGTCTTCCGGACCGCGATCAAGAACGTCGGGCTGCTGTTCCTGGCCCTGCCGGTCGCGGTCGCGGTGCCGGGGATCCTGGCCACCTTCCTGTTCCTGAAGACGCCGGGCCACCGCTTCTACCGCAGCGTGTACTTCTTCCCGGTGGTGCTGTCGCCGGTCATCATCGGCGCGATCTTCAACATCCTGCTGTCCTACGACGGCCCGCTGAACCAGGGACTGACCAAGCTCGGGATCGGGCCGGTGGACTGGCTGGGCAACTCGCACGTCGCGATCTTCTCGGTGATCGGCGTGCACATCTGGGCGACGTTCGGGATGGCGCTGGTGATCTTCATGGCCGGGTTCTCGACGCTCGACCAGTCGTTGCTCGACGCCGCGAAGTGCGACGGGGCGAACCTGCCGCAGACCATCCGGCACGTGATCGTTCCGGAGCTCAGCCGGACCATCCAGTTCGTGTTCGTCACGACGATGATCGGGATGCTGACCGGCATGTTCGGGCTGGTCTACGTGATGACCGCGGGCGGTCCGGGCGGTGCGACGTACCTGCCGGAGTTCTACATCTGGATCACGCAGGGCCAGATGAACAGCCCGGCGCTCGCCTCGGCCGCGTCGATGGTGCTGTTCGTGCTGATGCTGGTCGTCGGGCTGGCGCAGATCCGGCTGATCAAGCGCGCCACGAAGGGGGTGTGACCGATGCGCGAACGCGGGTTCGGCCGGTGGATCGTCGCCGTGCCGATGTGTCTGTTGGCGTTGGCAACGATCTATCCGATGCTGTTCACGCTGAACGTGGCGATGAAGTCGCGGCGCGAGTACGTGCTGAACCAGTTCTCGCTGGCCGACCACCTCACCGCCGCGAACATCGCCGACGCGTGGAACACCTCCGGCCTCGGCCGGTACACGTTCAACTCGGTGGTGGTCACCGTCGGCGCGGTCGCGCTGTTGCTGCTGCTCGGCTCGATGGCCGGCTTCGCGTTCAGCCAGCTGACGTTCTGGGGCCGGAAGTGGTTGTTCCTGGTCTGTCTGGGCGCGTTGATGATTCCGTTCCAGGTGATCATGGTGCCGTTCTTCCGGGTGCTCGGGCAGACCGGGCTGCTGGACACGCATCTCGGCCTGATCCTCGCCTACACCGGGCAGTTCCTGCCGTTCACGATCTTCCTGATGACGAGCTTCTACTCGCGGATCCCGGCCGAGGTGATCGAGGCGGCCCGGGTCGACGGCAGTACGACGCTCGGCGTGTACCGGCGGATCATGCTGCCGCTCGGGCGGCCCGCGCTGCTGTCGGTCGGCATCCTGAACGCGCTGTTCTGCTGGAACGACGTACTGATCTCGCTGCTCGTCATGCAGTCGGAGCAGAACCGGACGCTGATGGTCGGCGTCACCGCGCTGCGCGGTCAGTACTCCGACAACATCCCGCTGTTCGCGGGTGGCGTCCTGGTCGCGGCCCTGCCCGTGATCGCGATCTACCTGTTCTTCCAGCGGCAGATCACCGACGGCGTCACGGCCGGCTCGACCAAGGGATGAGCATGCGAATCACGGGATACCGGACCGCGACGACGGTGCACGACTGGGGCCGGCCGATCGGTGACGCGAACGGGGCGGTCGCCTCCGGCAAGACGTCCGTGCCGATCGTCGTACTCACCACCGACTCGGGGCTGGAGGGCATCGGGCTCGGGTCGCACGACGGTCTGGACGTGGTGTTCGGCGCGATCGAGGACCAGGACCCGCGGGCGGTGGTGGCGCTCTACGACCGGATGCTGTCGTGGGTGTTCAAACGCGGGCACACCGGCGCTGTGTTCGGCGCGATCGGCGCGCTGGACATGGCGTTGTGGGACCTGAAGGCGAAGGCGGCCGAGCAGCCGTTGTGGCGGTTGCTCGGGGCACGCGATCGCGTCGTACCGGCGTACGCGTCGGGACTCGACAGTCCGCTCGCGGACGAGGAACTGGTCAGGCTGCACAAGCAGTTCGCCGAGCGCGGCCTGCGGGCGGTGAAACTCAAGGGCGGTCTGGATGTCGCGGCGGACCTGCGGCGGCTCGAGCTGGTCAGTGCGCTGTACCGCGAGCAGAACGGGGACACGCCGGCGTTGATGCTCGACGCGAACGAGGCCTGGTCGCGCAAGGAGGCCGTCCGGCACATCCGCCGGATCGAGGAGCACGTCGACCTGGCCTGGATCGAGGAGCCGGTACGGCGCTGGGACGTCGACGGGCTCGCTCTCGTGACACAGTCCGTCAAGGCAGCGGTGGCGACCGGCGAGAACCTGACCGGGCTGGAGCAGTTCCGCCCGCTGGTGGCGGCGAACGCGGTGGACGTTGTGCAGACCGGCAGCGTCTGGGGGATCACGCACTTCCTCCGGGTGGCGGCGTTGGCGCACGCGTTCGATCTGCCGATCAGCCCGGTCGGCTACGACGGGAATCCGCTGGGGCACGCAGCGGCCGTCGTACCGAATCATCTGTCGATCGAGATCCAGGACCTCACGACGCCGATCGGGATCACCGCCGATCAGGAAGTCGTCGACGGTCATCTGGTCCTCGGCGACTCACCCGGCCTCGGCTACACGGTGGACGAGGCAGCCGTCGCGCGGCTCGGCGATGCCGCCGACTGGGGTTCTGGGGCCGGTCCGCACGTCCGACCTGATCGCGCCGGCCGCCGCTTGGTCGGCAAGCCGGCAATCCGATGGGAGGCCAATGAATAAGTCCGCTGTGGTGACCGGAGCCGGTGGGTCGCTCGGGCGCGGCATTGCGCTGCGGCTCGCGAGCGACGGGTTCGGCGTTGCGCTGCTCGATCTGCCGGGTGACGGTTTGGAGGAGTCCGAGGCCGCGCTCAAGGCGGCCGGCGGGCGGTACGCCGTACTGCCGATCGACCTGCGCGACTCCGACGGACTGATCGCGACGATCACGGCCGCCGAGGACGAACTCGGACCGCTGCAGGCGCTGGTCAACAACGCTGCCATCTACCCGGCGACGCCGTTCCTCGACATCTCGCTCGCGGAGTACGACGACGTGGTGGCGGTCAACCAGCGCGCGTACTTCGTCGCCGCCCAGGCCGCCGCCCGATCGATGCGGGCGCGCCAGTCCGGTGCGATCGTGAACGTCGCGTCGATCACGTGGCACGGCGGCTGGGACAAGCTGGCCAGCTACGTGAGCACGAAGGGCGCCGCGGTCGCGTTCACCCGGGCACTCGCCCGCGAACTCGGACCGGACGGCATCCGCGTCAACGCGGTCTCGCCCGGCGCGTTCCCGACGAAGGCGGAGACGATCCACGAGAACCCCGCGGCGTACAACACCTTCGTCCTCGACCACCAGTCGATCAAACGCCGCGGCACCCCGGCCGAGATCGCCTCGGTGGTCTCGTTCCTGACCGGCCCCGACGCATCGTTCGTCACGGGGCAAACGATCAATGTCGACGGCGGATGGGTGATGGAATGAACATCTTCGGGGAAGAGTTGTCGGCCAGGGCCTTGCGGGAGCGGACGGGGGACCTGGCCAGTGTCGGCGGGGTCCGGGAAGTTGTGTTGGGCAACGGGGTCGAGCGCGGGGTGCGGGCGGTCCAGGTGCGGAGTGCGGCCGGGCTCGAGGTCGAGGTGCTGGTGGACCGGGCGCTCGATCTCGGGGGCGCCCGGTTTCGGGGCGTGCCGTTCGGGTGGCGGTCGGGGAACGGGTTCCGGCATCCGGGGCTGCACGAGAACAACGACGAGGGTGGACTGTCGTGGTTGCGGGCGCTCGACGGGCTGCTCGTCTCGGGGGGACTCGACCACACGTTGTTCGGCAACGAGGTGGACGCCGAGCAGTACGGCTATCCGCCCAAGCAGACGGTGTCGCACGGTTTGCACGGCCGGTTGACCGCGATTCCCGGGCGGTTGCTGGAGGCCGGCGAGGTCTGGGACGGCGACCGATGCACCTTGCGGGTCCGTGGTGAGGTCGTGCAGGCCACGTCGTTCGGCGAGCATCTGCGGCTGACCCGGACCGTCGAGGTCGACTTCGACGGGCTGGAGGTCCGGTTGCACGATGTCGTCGACAACCTCGGGTTCGAGCGTACGCCGCACATGTTCCTGTACCACCTGAACTTCGGCTGGCCGATCGTTGACGCGGGCGCCGAGTTCGTTGCCCCGATCAAGGAGACGACCTGGCGGAGCGACTCGTGCGCCGAGCAGGGCGTGTCGTACCGGGTGCTGCCCGATCCGCGGCCGGGATTCGTGGAACAGGTGTACGAGCACAGCCTGGTTGCCGATGACAACGGTCAGTACCGGGTCGCGCTGATCCGCGGGGACAGCACCTTCGGCGTCGAGGTGGCGTGGGACGCCGCGACGATGCCGTGCTTCTTCGAGTGGCAGAACCTGCGCAGCGGCCAGTACGCCGTCGGGCTCGAGCCGTCGACGCACCACGTCGCCGGTGACACCGCGGCGCGTACGGACGGATCGATGACCTGGCTCGAACACGGCGAGTCGCGCACGTACCGCACCACGATCCGGGTGCTCGACGGCACCGAGGCCACCACGTCCTCCCGGGACGCGATCCGTCGCGTCTCCGGCCAGCCCGACTGACTGAAGGACGCACAGATGACCAACCGCATTCTCGAAGGCTTCCGCGTGCTCGACTGCTCGATCGCGATGGCCGGCCCGTTCGCCGCCCAGCGTCTCGGCGACCTCGGCGCGGACGTCGTCAAGGTCGAGCCGGTGACCGGCGAGTGGCAACGGCACGCCGCGGCCGGTGGTGCCAAGGGCAACGAGATCAACGTCTCGTTCCTGTCGCTGAACCGGAACAAGCGTTCCCTCGCCGTCGACCTCAAGTCCGCCGCGGGCAAGGAGGTTCTCCTGCGTCTGGTGGAGACCGCGGATGTCTTCCTGCAGAACTATCGACCGGGCGTGGCCGAGCGGCTCGGCGTCGACTACAAGACGCTGTCGGCGATCAATCCGCGACTCGTGTACGTGTCGATGTCCGGGTACGGCGAGGACGGTCCGCATCGGAACCTGCCCGGTCAAGACTTGTTGCTGCAGGCGAAGTCCGGCGCAATGCTGTCGACCGGCCGTCACGGTGAGCCGCCGCAGCCGGCCGGTCAGTACCTCGTGGACGCCGTCACCGCGTCGACCGCCTTCGAGGCAGTACTCGCCGCGCTGCTGCACCGCGAGCGCACCGGCGAGGGCCAGTTGGTGAAGGTGAACATGCTCGATGCGATCACCACGCTGCAGATGCAGGAGCTGTCGGTGTTCACGGCCGGCAGGGTCCCGCAGCAGCGTGGCGCCGAGCCGCACGCTCACGTCTACATCCGATCGCCGTACGGGACGTTCAAGACCGCGGACGGCTTCCTCGCGCTGGCGATGCCGGATCTGCCGACGCTCGGCCGGGTCATCGGCGAGGACGCGTTCCTGGAGATGGACTCCGAGGTCCACGGGTGGACGCATCGCGACGAGGTGTTCCGGCGTACTGCGGATCGCCTGGCGCTGAGGACCACGGAAGAGTGGCTGGCCGACCTGACTGCGGCGGGGATCTGGTGCGGGCCGGTGTACGACTACGAGCAGCTGGTGAACGATCCGCAGATCCGTCACAACGGCACGTTCGTGGAGTACGACCATCCGACCGAGGGGCACGTGAAGACGCCGGGCTTCCCGTACAGCTTCGAGAAGACGCCGGCGACGATCGAGCGCGGTGCGCCGCTCGTCGGTGAGCACAGCCGCGACGTACTCGACGAGGCGGGCTTCACCCCGGAGGAGATCGCCGGGCTGATGGAGAGCGGAGCGATCGTCGAGACCAAGCTTCCGGATCCGGTGCGGTGATGCGTGGTCTGACCTGGGACCACCCGCGCGGCCGTGACGCGTTGGTGGCGGCTGCGCCGGATTGGCTGACGTGGGACGTGCATCCGTTGAGCGGGTTCGAGTCGACGCCGATCGAGCAGCTGGCCGAGCGGTACGACGTGATCGTGCTCGACCACCCGCATCTCGGCGATGCGCTCCGGTACAACTGCGTGCAGCCGCTGGACGAGATCGTCGACGACTTCGTCGGGCCGAGCCTCGCGTCGTACCGGATGGACGGGAAGCTGTGGGCGCTGCCGCTGGATGCCGCTACCCAGGTTGCCGCGACGCGGGTGGACCTGGCCGGCGCACCGCCGCGGCTGTGGTCGGACGTGATCGAGCTGTCGCGTCGTACGCCGGTTGCGCTGTCACTGGCCGGACCACATGCGTTGCTGACGTTCGCGTCGATCTGTGTCGCGCTGGGGGAGGAGCCCGAGTTCGTACCGACACCGACCGCTCAGCGGGCGTTCGAGTTGATGACGGAGCTGGCCGGTCGTGCGCCCCAGCACTCGCTGTCGCTCGATCCGATCGGGTTGCTCGAGGACATGACCTCCGACGACACCGTGGCGCACTGCCCGCTGGTCTACGGGTACGTGAACTACGCCTCCGTGAAGCTGGACCGACCGGTGACGTTCACCGACGCCCCGAGCGACCGACCGGGGTCACGCCCGGGCTCGACGATCGGTGGCACCGGCCTCGCGGTCACCAAGCGGTGCTCACTGACGCCGGAACTCGCCGATCACCTCCGGTGGTTGCTGTCAGCAACCGTGCAGGAGAGCTTCATCCCGGAGCACTCGGGTCAGCCTGCACGGCTGAGTGCATGGACGTCGGATCAGGTCAACGCGCCTGTTGCGGACTTCTACCGCGCCACACTGCGGACGATCGCGTCGGCGTGGGTCCGGCCGCGGTACGCCGGATACATCGCGTTCCAGACCGCGGCGAGTGAGGTGGTCCGCGAGGTGGTGTCCGGCGCGGTGCCGATCGCGACGGGGCTGGACCGGATCAAGAGCTTGCACAGTGAAGGGATTTCATCGTGAGCACCGAGGACGTGTTGTTCGAGCAGCGTGGACAGGTCGCCGTCATCACGCTCAATCGGCCGGCCAAGTTGAACGCGGTCACGCAGGAGATGTCCGATGCCCTGGTCGAGCTTGCCCAGCGGTGCAACGACTCCGACGAGATCCGTAGCGTCGTACTGACGGGAAGCGGGCGTGCCTTCAGTGCCGGATCGGACATTCGTGAGCTGGACAAGTACCAGTCGCCGTGGGCGTTCCGGAATCGCGGGGACTACTGCGACTCGCTGAAGGTGCTGCGGAAGCCGATCGTTGCGGCGATCAACGGCTACGCGCTCGGTGGAGGTCTCGAGACCGCACTCATCTGCGACATCCGGCTCGCGTCGACGACCGCGAGCTTCGCCGCCGCGGAGGTGAAACTCGGCTGGATCGGGGGCGGTGGGATGTCGGCTCTGCTGGCTCACTCCATCGGGCCGAGCAACACCGCCGTGATGCTGATGACCGGCGATCCGATCGATGCTGAGCGGGCGCTGACGTGGGGACTGGTCAGCGAAGTACTCGAGCCCGATGCGTTGCTGCCGCGTGCGCTCGAGCTGGCCACGACGATCGCGTCCCGCGCCCCGATTGCCGTCGAGACCGCCAAGGCGAACCTGTCGGCGGCGTACAACCTGCCGCTCGACCAGGCCGTCGCGTACGAGCGCGACCTCCAAACCATCTGCTTCGCCACTCAGGATGCTGTCGAGGGGAGGGCGGCGTTCGCGGACAAGCGCGCGCCACGGTTCACGCGGTCCTAGACCCGGCGACTATCTGCGGAGCATCGTCCAGAGCGTGGGCCCGTCTTCCGGGAGCGAGATCTCCTGGATCACGGCGAAGCCGAATCGCTCGTAGAGCGGGACGTTCCGCAGATTGCTGCTCTCCAGATAGGCCGGCCCGTCGATGCTCGCGAGGCGGTGCTCCAGCAGAGCCGACCCGACACCTCGTCCCGGCGTCGAGGCGCCGAGTTGCGCGAGATACCAGAACTGTCCGGCCGGCTTCACCCGGGTGAAGGCGCGCTCGAGTTCAGCGCCCCGGCGGAAGCCCGACCCCATCGCAAGCAGCAACCCCGCCATCGCCGCCAACCCTTGCCCCAGGGACAAGCTATGGCCCGGCGGATCCCACAAGGCGGCCCCGACCGGTTCACCCTTGTCCAGCGCGATGTCGGCGCAACCGGGAGCGGCATGCAACTGAGAGGTGAGGACCCGAAACATCCGAACGTCGCGTCCCGCCTTGGGCAGCAGCCAGCGGACCACCGGATCAGCGGCGAACGCGTCGGCCAGGACGACGCTGACGGCTTTTCGATCCTGCTTCGGGGCTACCCGGACCTCCACCATGCGCAGGAGTCTAGGGCGTGGGGGTGAGGTTGCGGCGGATCCAGTTTTCGATGCCGGCGACGTGGGAGAGGGAGAGGGCGGCCGCGACGCTGGGTTGGCGGTCGGTGATGGCGAGGGCGATGGCTCGGTGCTCGCGCCGGGTCTGTTCGAAGGAGCCTTCTTGGGTGACGCCGCGCCAGATGCGGGCGCGCTGGGTCCGGCCGGCGACGCTGTCGACGAACGAGCACAGCACCGGATTGCCGGCCGCCGCCGCGATCCGGTGATGGAACTCCAGATCGTTCGCGACCACGTCCCCGACCGGGCTGTCGGCATCGACGGCGTCGGTCAGGGCGAGCAGTTGTACGGCGTCCTCGTCGCTCATCAGCAAGGCAGCCTTCTCCGCCGCCATCGGCTCCAGGGCACGGCGCAGCTCGAACAGGTCGAGGATGCTCGAGTCCTGGTGGAAGTCGATGATGAACCCCATCGTCTCCAGCAGCAGGTCGGGCGACAGGCTGGTGACGTACGTGCCGTCACCCCGGCGTACGTCGAGGACGCGCAGCATCGACAGCACGCTGACGGCCTCGCGCAGCGGACTGCGGGAGATGCCGAGCTGCTCGGCCAGGTCCGCCTCGCGTGGCAGCTTGTCGCCCGGCTTCAGACGGCCGTCGAGGATCATCGCCTTGATCTTCTCGATCGCGACATCGGTCAGGGCCATCTGTTTCCTCTCAGTCCTTGGGACGCATCCGCAGCGTAGCCATGCCTCCGTCGACCGCAAGCGCCGTACCCGCCGTCGAGCCGGACGACGGTCCGGCCAGATAGACCACAGCGAGTGCGACTTCCTCAGCAGTGACGAGGCGGCCATGGGGCTGACGCGCGTCGAGCGCCGCACGTTCCGCGACCGGGTCCGGCGCCGAGTCGAGCAGGCGCTGGACCCAAGGAGTTGCGGCCGTGCCGGGGTTGACGCAGTTGACCCGGACACCTTCGCGCAGGTGGTCGGCGGCCATTGCCATCGTCAGCGACTGCACCGCGCCCTTCGTGGTCGAGTACAGCGCACGCTGCGGAATGCCCGTGGTCGCGGCAACCGAAGCAACGTTGACGATCGCGGCGGCGGGCGACCGTCGCAGGTGGGGGAGTGCGGCCCGGCTGACCCGGACCGCGCCCATCACGTTGACGTCGAAGACCTGGTGCCACTGCTCGTCGGGGTTGTCCTCGACGGTGCCCTGGGCACCAATACCCGCATTGTTGACCACGACATCGATGCGACCGTAGGCATCGGCAACCTGCTGTACGGCGACGCGCACGCTCTCGTCATCGGACACGTCGGCCTTGATCGCGAGCACGCCGTCCGGGGCTCCGGACGGATCCAGATCCAACGCCGCGACGTTCGCACCGCGCTCCGTGAGTTCACGCGCGACCGCTGCCCCGATGCCGGATCCGCCACCGGTGACGATCGCGACCAGGCCGTCGTACTCGCGGCTCATCGGCCGGCCTCCCATGCGACGTACTCCTGCCGCTGGCGGCCCAGTCCGTCGATCTCGAGCTCGACCACATCGCCCGGCCGCAGGTACGGGAAGCGGCCCGACAACGCGACGCCCTCGGGAGTACCCGTCAGGATGAGGTCCCCCGGGTCGAGCACCATGTACTGGCTCAGGTGGTGGATGACCGTCGCGACATCGAAGATCAGGTCGGCCGTGCTGGAGTCCTGGCGCGGCTCGCCGTTCACGAAGCTGCGCAGCCCGAGCTTCTGGTGGTCGAGCTCGTCCGGTGTCACGAGCCAGGGACCGATCGGGCTGAAACCGGCCGCGATCTTGCCCTTGCTCCATTGACCGCCGGACACCTCCAGCTGGAACGCCCGCTCCGACAGGTCGTTGGCGACGACGAACCCGGCGATGTGGTCGAGGCTGTCCGCCGGGGAGTCGAGGTACGACGCCCGCTTGCCGATCACGACGCCGAGCTCGACCTCCCAGTCCGTCTTGGTGCTGCCGCGGGGGATGACGACCGGGTCGTTCGGGCCGGCCAGCGTGTTCGGCGCCTTGAAGAAGACGACGGGTGAGGTCGGCGGCTCGGCGCCGGATTCGGCCGCGTGGGCGGCGTAGTTCATGCCGATGCAGACGATCGCGCCGGGCCGGCTGATCGGCGGGCCGATGCGCAGGTCGGCGGCGTCCTCGACGAGCGGCAGGTCGCCCGCGGCCGCGACCCGGGCCGGTCCGTCGGACTCCCAGAAGGCGGCGTCGAGGTCGTTGGTGAGTCCGGCGAGGCTATGGACGCCGTCGTCCAGCACCACGACGGGCACCTCCTGGCCGACAGGTCCCAGGCGGGCGAACTTCATGAAGCTACCTCCACAGAGATCAGATCTTTAGGTCAGCGTTGAGGGCTTTGCGGCACTCAGCACCAACATTGACACCTGAAACATATGATGTCTAGCCTCTGTCCATGCAGCTGCCCCGCTTCGGTCTCGGATGTGCGCCGCTCGGCAACCTGTTCCAGCAGTTCACCGATGACGAAGCCGACGAGATCCTGCACGCCGCCTGGGACGCGGGAGTCCGGTACTTCGACACCGCGCCGCACTACGGCCTCGGACTGTCCGAGCAGCGACTGGGACGCTTCCTCGCGAGCAAGCCGCGCGACGAGTACGTCGTCTCGACGAAGGTCGGCCGGCTGCTCCGCGAGAATCCGGACTGGGACGGCTCCGCGATGGACGGCACAGGGTTCGTCGTACCGGCTCGGCTGCGTCGGGAGCTGGACTACTCGGCCGCCGGGGTGCGGGCGAGCGTCGAGGACTCGCTCACCCGGCTCGGCCTCGATCGCATCGACGTGCTCTTCGTCCACGATCCTGAGCTGTCAGGCATCCCCGGCGCCATCGAGACGGCGATGTCCGCCCTCGCGGACCTGCGAGCGGAGGGCGTCGTGTCCGCCATCGGCACCGGGTCGCTCGGTGTGGACGCGCTGCTGGCCACGGTGCGCACGGGTCTCGCCGACGTCCTCATGATCGCCAACCGCTACACGCTGCTCGACCAAAGCGTCGTACCCGACCTGCTTGAAGCGTGCGACATCCATGGCACCCGGATCGTCGCGGCCGCCGTCTTCAACAGCGGTCTCCTTGCCGGCACCCCCAGCCGGGACGCGAAGTACGACTACCACGACGTACCTGACGAGGTGCTGAAGCGTGCGCTGGAGATCGACCGGATCTGCCGTGAGTACGGCGTCGAGCTGCCGACCGCGGCGCTGCAATACCCGCTGCTCGACCCGCGCGTCAGCTCGGTCGTAGCCGGCGCCACCACGCCGGACCAGGTTCGTCAGAACGTTGCCCGCCTGGGAACCTCCGTACCCGCTGCGCTGTGGGAATCCCTGGTCAGGAGCGGGGCAGTGCGCGCGTGTCGATGAGCTGTCGCGCTACGTTATGGAGCTTGGTGTTGGTCTGTTGCGAGTAGCGCTTGAGGACCAGGAAGGCACGGTCGCCGTCCAGGCCGTAGCGCTCCATCAGGATGCCCATCGCCTGGCCGACGAGCTTGCGGGCGTCGACCGCGAGGTTCAGGTTGTGCTCGCGGCGCGCGGTCGCGACGGCGACCGAGGCGTGCCGGGCCAGGATGTGGGCGATGGCCTCCGCGTCCGGGCCGAACGCATCGGCCTCGACGCTGTAGAGACCCAGCACGCCGACGGTGCCCGTCGCGGTCCGTAACGGAACGTCGAGAACGCTGCGGACACCCAACTCGAGGACCTTCTTGGCCCACTCCGGCCAGCGTTGCTCGGACGTGGTGTCAGGCACCACGACCGCCGCATGGCTGCGCATGCATTCGACCAGCGGACCGGCCTCGCCCTCCATCTGGAACCGGTAGATCTCGGCCACGGTGGGATGGGTCGCCGCCGGGACTTCCGGCTGTTTGCCTCTGGCGTACAGGGCGACCCCGGCGTACTGGCAGTCGACGGCCTGCAGCGCGAAGTCCACCACCGCCTGGACCGTCTCCTCCACACCGCCGGCGTCGTGCATGTCGAGGGCGAGCCGGGCGAACGTCGCGGCGACCTCGTCGCGGTCCCGCAACGTCGGCTGAGGTTCGATCTCATCCACCTCTCCATGATGCACCTCGGTCGCGGTGGGAACGAGGCGACGCGAGACCGTTTCCGGCCGGCAGGTGAGTTGCGGGTGGAAGTGGGCACAGGAAGGTCTCAGGCCGGCGTCACTCTGGGATGGAGGTCGGGGGAATGTACGAAGAGGCCCGGCGGTCGGCGAGCACGTTGCGGGAATCGCCACCGCAGATTCGGCTGCCGGTGTTGCCTGGTGTGGACCTGTCGGCTCGATACCTGCTGGCCGAGACCGGGACAGACGCGGGCGGCGACTGGTTCGACACGGTCGTTCTCGACGACGGCCGGATCGCGTTGACGGTAGGGGATGTCGTCGGTCACGGACTGCGCGCGCCGTGGGTGACAGGCCGGTTGTGCGCCGCGTTGGCGATGGCGCTGCAGGACGGCGCGGATCCGGCCGACGCGATCACTCGGCTGGAGAAGTTCGCGCGCCGGGTCCCGGGCGCGGAGGCGGCCACGGTGTGCGCCGCCGTACTCGATCCGTCCACCGGTGACCTGACGTACTGCACCGCGGGTCATCCGCCGCCGCTGATCGCGTCGACATCCGGCACGGCCCGGTACGTCGACCCGTCCGGCGGCACGCCCCTGGGCGCACCCGGCGAGTACCAGCTCGGCAGCGAGCACCTCGACATCGATGACGTGCTCCTGCTGTACACCGACGGAATCCTCGAACGTCCGCAGTGCACTCCGGATCAGGCGATTGCCGACCTGCTGAGAGTCACTGCGGCCGCCGCCGACGAACCGCAGCTCTCTGCTGAGCGGGTCACCGAGCAGGCACTGGGGTTGGTTGCCGGTCACACCGACGACGTCACTGTGCTCGCCGCGCACCGGCGTACTCCGGTGGTGGCGTTGACGCAGAGCGGGCCGGCTGTTCCGGCGACGGCGGCGCGGTTCCGCGACGAGTTCGCCGCGTGGTTGCGCGCGCTGGATCCGGAACCGGTCGTGGTGATCGGAGTAGAGAGCGCGGTCCTGGAGCTCATGGCGAACGTGGTCGAGCACGCGTACTACGACTGCGCACCCGGTGAGCTCACGCTGGCGGCAGGCCTGGCGCCGAGCGGGGAGCTGGAGATCTCGGTGCGGGATCGAGGTCGGTGGATGGACTCGGAGCCGGCTGCCGACCGTGGGCACGGGCTCGCGCTGGCGGGATCGACAGTTGACGACCTGACCGTCGAGCGGACCGCGACCGGCACGACGGCAACCGTGCGTACGGCGCTGACCAAGGCGCCGAGCAAGGTCGTCGGGGAGGCGCGGCCCGCGACGGACCAGGTCGAGTTCTCCGCGGCTGTCACCGGCGGCAGACTTCTGGTCGGCGGGCCGATCGACATCGCCACCGCACGCGGGTTCGACCGCATCCTGCGTGAGGTAGCCCGCCACGCGACCCGTCCGCTCACCGTCGACCTGTCGCGGGTCACTCATCTGGCCAGCGCAGGCATCCGGGTGCTCGCCGCCGCGCTGCGCCGCAGCGATCGCAAACTCGAGCTGGTCGCGCTGCAGGGCACACCGGCGGAGCACGTGCTCGCTCTGACCCAGCTCCCGCACCGCACGGCCTGATCCAGGTGTAACCAGGGGTACCGGTCCGTCGTACGACTATCGGACCTCGGATGGTGGCGTGTGCTGCGGTGGATGGCAGGCGGAGTGCTGGCGGCGGTACTTCTGGCCGGATGCGGTGATCCCGATCAGAAGCTCCGGGAGAACGCCGCGCAGACCGCGCGTACAGCTGCTTCGGAGGTGAACACGACCCGTCTGGTCGTCGAGCAGCTGCGCGCGCACCGGATCTGGGCGCAGCCTGCCGGCCGGATGGTCGACGACGCCGAGAAGAGCCTCGGAAAGACAGCGGACGCGTTCTCCGCGCAGCAACCGTCGACCGAGCAGTCGGCCCGGTTGTACGAACAGGTGAACGCGACGCTGGACACTGCGGTGTCAACGGTGACGGCGGTCCGGATTGCCCTGGGCAACGACGACCTGGCCGGGGCGGAACAGCAGCTCCCGGCCCTCAGGCAGTCCGGCCAGGACCTCGGCCAGGTCGGGGAGCTGACCAAGTGAAGAAGCTCCTCGGCGTCACGCTCGGGATCCTGACCGCGATCGGCGGGTTCGTCGACATCGGCGACCTGGTCACCAATGCGCTGGTGGGCGCCCGGTTCGGGATGCACCTGGCCTGGATCGTCATCGTCGGCGTGATCGGGATCTGCTTGTACGCCGAGATGTCCGGGCGGGTCGTGGCGATGTCAGGACGGCCGGTCTTCGACCTGATCCGGGAGCGGCTCGGACCGCGGACCGGATTGCTCGCACTGGTGGCGTCGTTCTTGGTGACCCTGCTGACGTTGATCGCCGAGATCGGCGGTGTGGCGCTCGCGTTCGAACTGGCGAGCGGAGTCAGCTACCTGTTGTGGATGCCGCTCGCTGCGTTGGCGGTGTGGCTGGTGATCTGGCGGGTCAAGTTCTCGCGGCTCGAGCAGGTCTTCGGGCTGCTCGGGTTGCTGCTCATCGTGTTCGCTGTCGCGCTGTTCAAGCTCGGTCCGGACTGGGGGCAGTTGCTGCACCAGGCGGTCCGGCCGCATCCGATCGGCCACGAAGGCTGGGCGACGTACACGTACTACGGGATCGCGCTGTTCGGCGCCGCGATGACGCCGTACGAGGTGTTCTTCTTCTCCTCCGGAGGGGTGGAGGAGAAGTGGACGCGCCGCGACCTGGGGACCGAGCGGAACAACGTCTTCATCGGGTTCCCGCTCGGCGGGTTGCTGTCGCTGTCGATCATGGGCTGCGCCGCGGTGCTGTTCCTGCCGGCCGGTATCCAGGTCGGCACGCTGGGCCAGGTGGCGCTGCCGGTAGCGGTTGCCCTGGGCAAGATCGGGTTGGCGGTCGTGCTGATCGGGATGTTCGCCGCGACGTTCGGCGCGGCGCTCGAGACGGCGCTGTCGTGCGGGTACACGATCGCGCAGTACCGCGGCTGGCAGTGGGGGAAGTTCGTCCGGCCGCGCGAGGCGTCACGGTTCCACGTGGTCATCATCGTGTGTCTGGTGCTGGCGGTGCTGACCCTGCTGACGGCTGTCGATCCGGTGAAGGTGACGGAGTACTCCGTGGTGTTCGCGGCGATGGCGTTGCCGCTGACGTACCTGCCGATCCTGATCGTCGCGAACGATCCGGACTACGTCGGCCGGGAGACCAACGGACGTGTTCTGAACGCCTTCGCGCTGTTCTACCTGGCGCTGCTGACCATCGCGTCGGTCGCCGCCATACCGTTGATGATCATCACCAGAGCAGGAGCGTGACCATGTCGGGACGGGTACTCCATGCGCAGCTGCATCTGCTCGACCGGCAGCTGATCGACCAGGCCGACGGCCACCTGGCCGGCAAGGTCGACGACGTCGAACTCGACCTCGACGCCGATCCGCCGGTGGTCGCGGCGTTGATCTCCGGCCGGACCGGGATCCCGGCGGCGCGGATCGCCGACATCGAGACAGCCGTCACGGTCTCCGCCGACGGCCTCGACCTCGACTACTACGACAACTGGGTCGAGCACCACGTCATCGACAAGATCCCCGGAGCCGGCGATGCGACTGAATGAGCTCCTCGGTCACCGCGTGATCGATGCCGACAGCAACGAGATCGGCGGCGTCGCGGACGTCCGCCTGGTCCAGGACGGGCCGCTGCTGGTGTCGATGCAGCGCGCGTTGCGGGTCGACGGCCTGATCGTGGTGGAGAACCGTTCCACCCGGCTGTTCGGGTACGAACGCCATGTCGGCCCGGAGTTGCTGCGCCGCCTGGTCCATTGGCGGCTCGGCAACGTTTGGTACCTCCCCTGGACCGAGGTCGAGCAGATCACCGACGGCATCGTCACCATCACGACGCGCCGCACCGATCTCCGCCCACTGGAAGAAATGGCTCGGTACTGAGCGATGAGGCTGAAACGAAGTCAGGTCGACCAGCCGGGGTTCCGTCGCCGGCGGCGCGGGCGCGGGTTCAGCTACCTGGACCTCGACGGCAAGAAGATCAAGGACGTCGACGTGGTGGAGAGGATCCGGACGCTGGCGATCCCGCCGGCCTGGGAGGACGTGTGGATCTGCCCCTACCCGAACGGGCACATCCAGGCGACGGGCACCGACGAGGCCGGACGACGGCAGTACCTGTACCACGACGACTGGCGGTCGGCGCAGGACGCGGTGAAGCACGACCGGGTGCGGCAGTTGGCGCGCAAGCTGCCGGCGTTCCGCGAGGCGGTGGACAAGGATCTGTGCGCGCAGGGACTCGACCGGCGGCGGGTGCTGGCGGTGGCGCTGCGGATGCTCGACTACGGCGTCTTCCGGACCGGCAACACGCAGTACGCCGACGAGAACGGCAGCCGTGGCGCGGCGACGTTGCTGCGTGACGACGTACGGGTGAGCAAGGGAAAGGTGGTCTTCGACTTCGTCGCGAAGGGCGGGCAGGATCGGACGATCGTGCTCGACGACGAGCGCCTGGTCGAGGCCGTCCGGTCGCTGAAGCGCGGCCGGCACAAGAATCCGCTGCTGCTGGTGTATCGCGATGACGACGGCTACCACGAGATCGACGCCGGCATGGTCAACGACCGCTTCCATGAACTGGTCGGCGACGACTACACGGTGAAGGACCTGCGCACCTGGACGGCGACGGTGCATGCCGCGGTGGACCTGGCCGACGCGG
Organism: Kribbella sp. NPDC051586; assembly: GCF_044453965.1. Taxonomy (NCBI): domain Bacteria; kingdom Bacillati; phylum Actinomycetota; class Actinomycetes; order Propionibacteriales; family Kribbellaceae; genus Kribbella; species Kribbella sp. NPDC051586. The sequence continues at coordinate 189,242 of NZ_JBITDF010000003.1, forward strand.
ACCCGCCGACCACGAAGACCGCGCTCAACACAGCCGTGAAGGAGATGCTCGCGGAGGTCTCCGACCACCTCGGCAACACCCCGGCGGTCGCCCGCAGCTCGTACGTCGACCCGCGCATCATCGACCAGTTCGCCCACGGCCGGACGATCGCCGAGGTGATCGACCGCGTCGGCGACGATCTCGGCGACGACAAGACCCGCGCCACCGTCGAACGCTCCGTCAACCGAATCCTGGACGAGGACAAACGCTAGCGGTCACTCGGCGCACAGACAGCTGAGCTGACCGTCGTACCGCTTGTCGATCTGCCGCCGGTCGGGTCGTGATGAGCTGGAAGACGGGGGACGCCAACCCGCTCGTCCGGCCGTTCGTTCAGCTCGCGTCCACGGCGTACCAGGGAGAATGGCCCGATGAGCGTTCTTGACAAGTTCTCGTTGGCGGGGCGGACGGCGTTGGTGACGGGTGGTTATCGGGGGCTCGGGCTCGCGTTCGCCACCGGGCTGGCCGAGGCCGGGGCGGATGTGGTGATCGGGGCGCGTGACGTCGCGGCGTCGAAGGAGGCGGCTTCGCGGCTGGCCGAGGCGACCGGGCGGACGGTGATCGGTGTGGGGCTCGACGTGAACAATCGGGATTCCGGGCGGGCCGCGGTCGAGGCTGCGTTGGAGGCGACCGGGCGGCTCGACATCCTGGTGAACAACGCCGGGGCCTGCGTCCATCGGCCGTCCCTCGACATCCCCGACGAGGAGTGGGACGAGGTCTTCTCGACCAACGTCGACGGCCTGTGGAAGCTCAGCCAGACGGCCGCACGCCACTTCACCACGGTCGGCGGTGGCACCATCGTCAACATCGGCTCGATCTCGGCCCAGATCGTGAACCGCCCGCAGTGGCAACCGGCGTACAACGCCTCCAAGGCCGCGGTCCACCAGCTGACCAAGTCACTCGCCGCCGAGTGGGCGCCGCTGAACATCCGCGTGAACGCAGTCGCGCCTGGCTACGTGAAGACCGAGATGGCCCCGGTCGACGAGCCCCAGTTCAAGGCCCGCTGGATCGACGACGCCCCGATGCAGCGCTACGCCCTACCTGAGGAAATAGCCCCCACCGTCGTCTTCCTGGCCTCGGACGCATCGAGCTTCATGACCGGCTCAGTGGTCGTCATCGACGGCGGCTACACGCTGCACTAACTGCAGCCTGCCACCGGTGATCGCGCCGCAGCGCCTGAGGACTGCGACATCTGAGGGGTTATCCCTTCGTGTTGCGGGTTCTCCCCCCACATGAAGGCACAGAACCCACAACTCGAGCGGATAACCCCTCAGACGTTGCCCGGCGCCCGCCAACCTCAGCACGCGCGCGTACTGCCCCGTGAACGCGCGGTGCTGCGTGCGACGTAGCGCGTGGGTTAGCGGGTGATTCGGTCTACTCGGTGGCCGGTGGTGTCGAAGAGGTGGATTTGGGTGGTGTCCAGGGCCAGGTGGATTCGGGTGCCTCGGGTGAGGTTTGCGTTGGCGGGGAGTTCGATGACCAGGTCGGCCCGCCGGTGGGTGGGCGGGAGGATCTCGGTCTGGGGAGTTGAGCGGGGTGAGCGGACGCGGGACAGGACTCTCGTCATCAGGGAGGTCGGCGCCGCACTGCCGACGTCCGGGGTCGCGTGCATCGGTTTGGCGATGCCGACTCGGTCGGGGTCTACGACTTCGATTCCGCATTCGACGAAGGCGATCGACTGCTGGCCGTGGAACTCGAAGGCGCGCAGCGTGCCGGTCAGCTGGTTCGCGACGTCCTCGTCGGTGATGACGCGGAAGGCGTTGGACCGGGCGCCGACGATGACCTGCGCGCCCTCGTGGTGGCGCAGGATGAGCGACCGGCGGTCGGTCGGGGACAGGCTGACGGATTGGGCGCCGAAGTCGAGGGCGACGCGGTGGTGTGCGGTGACGCGTACGGTCGCGGACAGCAGGTTGATCCTCGGGGAGCCCAGGAACCCGGCGACGAACGCGGTCGCGGGGTCGTTGTACACCTGCGCCGGCGTGCCGACGTCCTCGATCCGGCCCTCGCGCATGACGGCGATCCGGTCGGCGAGCGTGAGCGCCTCGACCTGGTCGTGGGTGACGTAGAGCGTGGTGACATTCAGGTCGCGGGTCATCGCGCCGATCTCCTGGCGCAGCTCGGTCCGCATCGTGGCGTCCAGGTTCGAGAGCGGTTCGTCCAGGAGGAACACGTTCGGGCGACGTACGAGCGCACGTCCGATCGCGACGCGCTGGCGCTGTCCGCCGGAGAGCGTGCGCGGCATCCGGTCGAGCACCGACTCGATGCTGAGGATCTGCGCCAGGCCGGCGGCGGTCGAGCTCGCGTGGTCGTCGCCGTGCCCGGCGATCTGGAGCGGGAACATGATGTTCTCGCGGACGGTCCGGTTCGGGTACAGCGCGCCGGTCTGGAACACCATCGCGACCTGGCGGTCCTTCGGCGGCAGCCTGGTCCCGTTGGTACGGCCGAACCAGACCTCGCCCGCGGTCACCCGCTCCAGCCCGGCGATCATCCGCAGCAGCGTCGTCTTCCCGCACCCGGACGGCCCGAGCAGCACCATGAACTCGCCGTCGGCGATGTCGAGGGACAGCTCGTCCACAGCCAGGTGTTCCCCCTCGAACACCTTGGACACCCCGTCGAGCCGGATCGCTGTCATCCCGCTTCTTATACGGGAAGACCCGGTTCACCGGCAAGGACCGGCCGCTGCTTGACAGGTACTTGCAGGGGGCAAGATTGACCACTTGACTGTTGCCTCAGGCAATTGAATGTTGCCGCTCCTGGCCCGGTCGGAGGCTAGGGTGTCGAGGACTGGGGAGGTCGACGTGCTGCGGATCCGGATGCTGGGGGCGTTCGAGGTACTGGACGACGGGCGGCCGGTTCAGCTCGGCGGCGACCGGGTCCGGAACCTGCTCGCCGTGCTGGCGCTGAATCCCGGGCAGCCGGTGGCGGCCGCGGATCTGCTCGACCGGTGCTGGGGAGAAGGCGTCTCCGGAGACGCCAGGGGGAGCCTGCATGTCGCCGTACGACGGCTTCGGCGGGCGCTGGGTGCTTCGACGATCGGGACCAGCGACTACGGCTACTACCTCGATCTGCCGCCCGACGATGTGGACGCCGTCGCGTTCGCGGACCTGTTGACGCCCGTCCCGACCGGCGAGGCGGTGGAGACAGCCCTTGCCCTCTGGCGGGGCGAACCGTTCGGGGACGGCTTCTGCGACTGGCTCAACCGGCACGAGCGGCCGCGGCTCGTGGAGCTGTACCTGTCGGCCGTCGAGCGGCGCGCCGAGTTGCGCCTGGCCGACGGTCGGGCGGCCGAGTCGCTGCCCGAGTTGTTCGAGCTGACCAGTCGGCATCCGCTGCGCGAGTCCCTCTGGGCGAGCTTGATGACCGCGCTCGACGCGGCCGGCCGCAGCGCGGAGGCGATCGACCTGTACGGCGTCATCCGCGCCAGGCTCGCCGACGAACTGGGCATCGAGCCCGGACCGGAGCTCCGAGGAGTGTTCGAGCGGGTGCTGGCGGCCGAGCGTCCGGCGGGTCCGGTGAGTGCTGGGCCAGCCTCCCGACCGGTTGCGGCGGCGGAGCAACTGCCGAGTGATCTGGCAGGATTCGTCGGCCAGGACGAGGTACTCGCGGAACTTGACGCAGCACTCGTCGCGGACCTGGGCGAGCGAGAGCCGATCCGCACCGTCGTCCTGCACGGTCAGGGCGGCATCGGCAAGACGACCACCGCGGTGCGTTGGGGGCATCGGGTCGCGGATCGGTTCCCCGACGGTCAGCTCTTCGTCGACCTGCACGGTTATGGTCCGGGCGAGCCGATGGACCCAGCCGTCGCACTCGAGGTTCTGCTGACCGGGCTGGGGCTGCCGCTCGACGCGATACCGTCCGGGCTCGATGCGCGCAGCGCGCTGCTGCGGTCGACGCTGGCGGGCCGCTCCGTGTTGCTGGTGCTGGACAACGCGCGGAGCGAGGAGCAGGTCCGACCGCTGCTCCCCGGTGGTGGCTCGATGGTCGTGGTCACCAGCCGTAGCCTGCTGCGCGGCCTCGCCACGCGCGAAGCCGCTCGTTCGGTGCCGGTGGCGCACCTGTCGTCGGACTCGGCCCGTCGGCTGCTGCGGGCGCGGATGCGGGCGGAAGTGAGCGACGACGGTCTGCTCGATCTGCTCGCCGACCGCTGCAACCATCTGCCGCTCGCGCTGGCAGTGGCGGCGGACCACGTTCAGCGGCGTGGGGTCGCGGAGCTGCCGGTCGTGGTCCAGGAGCTGGAGGACTTCTCGGACCGGTTCGACCTGCTCGAGGTGGGCGACGCCTCGAGCGATCTCCGGACGGTGTTGTCGTGGTCGGTCGAGGCGTTGGACGAGCAGAGCCGGCAGCTGTTCCTGCTCCTGGGGCTGTGTCCGGCGCCGCTGTTCGGCAACGGGGTGGCGGCAGCATTGCTCGGTACGCCGGTTGCCGCGACCCGCAGGATCCTGCGCAGGCTGGTCGACGTCCATCTGCTCGAAGAGTCGTCGGGGCTGTTCAGGTTCCACGACCTGCTGCGCGCGTACGCGGCGGAGCTGGTCGCCGGATCGGTGTCCGCGAGCGATCGTTGGGCGGCCGAGGAGAGGCTGCTGGACTGGTACCTGCAGACGGCGATCGCGGCGCGGTCGGCTCTCGTCGAGGAGGTGCGATTCCAGCCGGACCGGCTCGACGGCGTGGAACCGTTGACGTTCGCCGATGGGTCGGCCGCCGCCGACTGGTTCGCTTCGGAGGGCAGGTTCCTCACTGCGGCTGTCCGGGCCGGAGAAGCGGCCGGTCATCATCGGCTCACCGCATTCCTGGCTGTGCAACTCTGGACCGATCTGCGCTCCCGCGGCGCGGTGGACGACGCGACGACGGTCCAGCAGATCGCCATCTCGGCGGCGCAGCAGGCCGACCTGCCCGAGGTCGAGGTGGTGGCCAGAAATCAGATCGCGGGCACCTTAGCCTCGGCAGGCGATCTCACCGGCTCCGACGAGCAGTTGACGGTGGCGATGGAGATCTGTGCGCGAACCGGGGATCACGAAGGCGAAGCGATGGCGCGCTCGAACCTGGCCACACTGAAGCAACTCCAAGGACAGCACGACGCTGCGCTCGGCCTCAGTCTGCGCTCGGTCGCTGCCCATCGCGAGCGCGGTGAAACGCTCTGGATGCTGTTCGCGCTCAACGCCGCCGCGGTGTCCCAGGTGCACTGCGGGCAGCTGGACGAAGCCATCGAGACGGCAGACGAGGCACTCAGGGTCGGCGAGAAGCTGGGCGATCTGGTGCAGGTGGCGGTGTCGCTGAATGCTCTGGGTGAGGCGCACAGCCTGCTGGGCGACCTCCAGGCAGCGGTCGGCTATTTCGAACGCTCGGCAACGGTCGCGCTGCAGGGCAGGTCGTACGTCCAGGCGATCGACGTGTTGACCGACCTCGGGAAGGCGTACCGACGGGCCGGCGATCTCGTCTCCGCGCGGAAGGCCTGGGGTCGCGCCGAGAACCTGTTGCCGTTGCTTGCGCCGGGCACCTCGCCTGCTGTCGCGGAACGGCTGCGAGAGCTGGTCGCAGACAGCTGAGACTGCCCTGGTCAGGGGTGACTCAGGATCGTGCCGTCGACCACGACGGTGACGACGTCGCCGACGCCGCCGGCCGGGGTGCGGGTGAGCTGGACGAGGTCTGCGCGGGCGCCTACCTCGAGGCGGCCGCGGTCTGCCAGGCCGAGGAGGTCGGCCGGGGTGGTGGTGGCCATCGTGACGGCTGTCTCGAGCGGGAGTCCGCCGGGGCCGGTCGCCCAGCGGAGGCAGTCGAGCAGGGAGGCGCCGCTGCCGGCCAGGTACGGCGTGCCTTGCAGGCGGAGGCTGCCGTCGGGGTCGACGGTGACCGCACCGCCGACCGCGGTCTCGTAGTTGCCGGGGGAGCAGCCGGCCAGGGCAGCCGCATCGCTGGTGAGGACGCAGCGGGTGCTGCCCTTCGCGCGGACGAGGGCGGCGAAGGTGTCGGCGGGAAGATGGTGGCCGTCGGCAATCAGCCCGGCGGTCAGCGAGTCCTCGGTCAGCTGAGCCCAGATCGGGTTCCGGTGCCGGTCGATCTGCGCGGGCAAGCCGTTCCCGAGGTGCGTCGAGAGCCGCCCACCCGCAGCCGCGAAGGCGTGGATGTCGTCGGCAGTGGCAAGCGAGTGCCCAACCGACAGCACCACATCAGAGCTGCCGGCGGCGAGGTAGCGGGTGAAGTCGAGGGCACCTGTGCGTTCCGGGGCGAGGGTCAGGATGGCGATGGCCCCGCCGGCGGCCTTCTGCCAGCGGTCGAACTCATCGGGGTCCGGGTCCCGGATCACCGCCGGATCGTGCGCGCCCCGGGCTCCCTCGGCACTCGAGATGTACGGTCCCTCCAGATGCAGACCGGGTACGCCGTACGCCACCACCGGATCGGAGGCCCGAGCCGCTGCCGCCCGGGTGACGAGGGTAGTGGTGGTCGCGTCGTCCGCGGAGATGATCGTCGGGTACACCGTCGTGACCCCCTGCCCCCAGAGCATGCGGACCAGCTCGGTCAGCTCACCGGCCGGACGCGCCGGATCGTTGACGTCCAGACCGCCGTACCCGTTGAGCTGGAGGTCGACCAGCCCGGGAATCAACAGCAGGTCCGGCGCGGACGGGAAATCGGTGATCTCCGAGATCCCGGCAGCGGAGTACCGCACCCGCACACCCCGTCCGGCGGCAGTACGACCTTCCAGGACCTCTCGCATGTGTCTCCTCGGGTCCGGTGCTGAGAGTTAGGTCTACAGGCTATTCGGGTATTGGTGGAAGGTGGCCCGGGGATGGTTTGCGATTGCTCTCGGCTCGCTGTTTCTGCTGACAGCGTGCGGAGGGACAGGCGCGGCCGGGGCTCAGCCCACCGTGACCGTCACCCGGACGGTGACCGCACCACCCATCAGCACCCCGGCACCAAGCACGCCCGCATCCAGTCCGGCATCCAGTACGCCGCTTTCGTCCTCGGTTGCGCGTCCGTCCGTGCAGGCCGGAATCGTGCCCAACGTGGTCGGGCTGAACCATCAGCTGGCCCAGGACACCATGCAGGCGGCCGGTTTCTACTTCCTGACCGAGGAGGACGCCAGCGGTCAGGGCCGTCTGCTGATCAACGACCGCAACTGGGTCGTCGTCTCCCAGCAGCCGGCCGGCGGCACCCACGCACCCGCCGACACCAAGATCGTCCTGCGCTCCAAGAAGATCGGCGAGTAGGTCTGCTGGCCCGCCGATTTCCTTCTGGCTGAAGTTAATTCTCCCCAACCGGTTGACAGAGCATCCGCGCCGAATTAACTTCAGCTGGAAGTAAAGCCGTCGGACCGACAAGGTGGGACGTGTGAGCGACCGTCTGAACGTGCTCGTCGTCATGGCTGACGAACAGAGCTGGAACACCCTGGGCTGTACCGGAAACCCCGCTGCGCAGACGCCGTACCTGGACGCGCTGGCGGGGGAGTCGACCGTCTTCGACGCCTGCTACACCCCGTTCCCGTTGTGCTGCCCGGCGCGGACGAGCCTGTGGACCGGCCTGATGCCGCGGCACCACGGCGTACTCGGGAACTGGCGGCCGATCGAGCCGCGGCTGCGGTCGGCCGGGGTCGCGCAGGCATTCGCCGCCGCCGGCTACCACACGCACTACAACGGCAAGTGGCATGTGCCCGGTACGACGCCCGGGCAGATGGGCTGGGCGGACAGCAGCGCGATCCCCGCCGTACTGCGAGGTCAGGACCGGGGGCGCTACATCGAGGACTACCGCAGCTGGGCCGGGAAGCGTGGGTACACGTTCGACCCTGACCACATCGAGAACCTCACCACGAGAGACCTCGCGGCGCTGGGTGAGAAGCCGTACGCGACGTCGAGTGTCCCGCTGGACTCGTTCCTCGAGACGTGGCAGTGCGACACGTTCCTCGAAGGACTCGACCAGCGGCCGGCCGACAAACCCTGGCTGGCCGTGTGCTCGATGAACGCCCCGCACTTCCCGATGCTCGTCCCCAGCCCGTACGACGAGCTGATCGACCGCGACCGCGTGCGGCTGCCGGAGAGCTGGTCGACGGGTACGGCGACGAAGCCGCGCGAGGTGCGTGACTCGCACTTCGCGCGCGACTTCGAGAACCTCACCGAGCAGGAGTGGATCGAGGTCACCAGCCACTACCTCGGTCTGTGCGCGCTCGTCGACGCGCAGTTCGGCCGGATCCGCCAGTACCTCGAGGACGCGGGTGAGTGGGACCGGACGGTGGTCGTGTTCACCTCCGACCACGGCGACCTGATGGGTGCGCATCGGCTGATGGAGAAGGGCCACTTCCTGCACTACGAGGAAGACCTCCGCGTGCCGCTGATCGTCCGGCATCCCGACGGCCGGCAGAGCCGGAACGCGAACTTCGTCTCGCTGGTCGACGTCGGGGCGACGATCAGCGAGTTGGCCGGCGTGACGTGGGACGAGCCGCAGGACGGATTCTCGTTCGCGGCGATGGTCGGTGACGACAGGGCCGCGCCGATCCGCGAGTACGTGACCGCGGAGACGATGCTGCACGACGGCCGTCCCGGCGGGAACGGAGACCCGTTCCACGCGAAGCACTGGCAGTACCCGCGGGACAGCCTGAACCTGTCCGTCCGGACTGCCGACCACCGGTACGTCTTCCGGTCCCACGACGAGGCCGAGCTGTACGACCTCGCGGCCGACCCCTGGGAGCAGCACAACGTCGCGACCGCCGAAACCGCGACGGTCGCACAGCTGGCGGAGCTGCTCGCCAACGAAGTCTCCGACGTACTGCCGGAGGCCGCAGCCCTGGTCCGTAAGAGCATTCCCGCCACACAGGCATCGAAAGGCTGATCATGAACTCTCAGTTCTCCCGGCGGCGGCTTCTGCAGTTCGGAGCCGCGGCGGCCGGAACTGCCGCCCTCACCTCCTGCGGCCGCGGCCTCGGCGGCAGCGGTTCCTCGTCGGGCGGCGGTGGTTCGAAAGGCGCGCTGGACTTCATGTTCTGGGGTGAAGGCGACCAGAACAAGAAGCTGATCGAGGCGCTCGACCTGTACCAGAAGAGCGAGGGCGCGACGAAGGTCAACCCGCAGTACTCCGGCTTCTCCGGGTACTACGACAAGCTGGCCACCCGTGTTGCCGGGGGCAACCCTCCGGACGTGTTCCAGATCCACCTGCCGTACCTGATGGAGTACATCAAGCGCGGTGCGGTGGCGCCGCTGGACCAGTACAAGGGCGACCTCGGCCTCGACTCGATGCCGGACTACGTCGCCACGACCACCAAGGCGGACGGCAAGTACTACTTCGCGCTGCTCGGCGCCGCGACCCAGCCGGCCATCATCGTCAACACCACGAAGCTGAAGGGCCTCGGCCTGACCGCGCCCGGTCCGGACTGGACCATCGACCAGTACAAGACCACCATGGCGGACGTGTGGAGCAAGAGCGGCCACAAGCTGGCCGGTACGGCGGACCTCGGTGGCAACCCGATCGCGCTCGAGTCCTTCATGCGCGGCCGCGGCAAGGCGCTGTTCGGTGACGGCAGCTCGCTCGGTTTCGGCGAGGACGACCTGGCCGCGTGGCTTCAGCTCTGGCAGGACCTGCGCAGCAACGGGTCCGCCGTACCCATGGCGGTGACGGCCGCGGCGACCGGGTTCCAGAACGACCCGGTGACGATCGGCAAGGCGGCCTACACGGGTACGGCGACGTCGCGGGGGCTGCCGTCGATGCAGAGTCTGACGAAGGAGACGCTCAGCCTCGGCACGTTCCCGTCGGGCGGGCCGGGCTCGCAGCCCGGGACGAACATCATCCCGGCCGGCTGGTTCGCGATCTCGCCGAAGTCGAAGAACATCGAAGGCGCGGTCTCGATGCTGAAGTACCTGACCAGCAAGCCGGAGGCCGCCAACGCGATGGGCCTGGCCCGCGGTGTCCCGATCCCCGAGGACATCCGGAGCTCGGTCGCGAAGTCGGCGACCGGCCTGAACAAGCTCGTCCTGGACAACTACGCGCTCGTCGCGTCCAAGGGTCCGGCCGCGCTGCAGATGTACCCGCCCGGCGCGAGCAAGCTGCTGCAGACATCGCTGCCGAACGCGAACCAGGTCGTCGGCTTCGGCAAGAGCTCCGTGTCCCAGGCGGTGACCAAGTTCTTCTCCGACGCCAAGGCCGCGCTGAAGTGACCGACGGTACGGCCTGGGAGATCCGCCCGGACCGGGGACGGATGCGATCCGCGCAGCCGTTCGACGTACGGCAGCAGAACTACTCGGCGATCCTGCGCGCGGTCATGCGGCACGGGCCGGTCGCGCGATCGGAGCTCTCCGGGCTGACCGGGATGACGACAGGGACGATGACGAAGCTGACGAGTCTGTTGTGTGAGGCCGGTCTGCTGCGGGAGCTGCCGGCGGAGTCGGGGCACGGGGCGCTCGGCCGCCCGCGGACGCCGATGGTGGTGGACGACCGGACGCATCGCGTGGTGGGTGTGCACTTCGGCCTCCGCCGTACGACGGTGTGTCTGCTCGACCTGCGCGGGACGTTGCTGGCCGAGGTGCGGCTGCCGCATCGAGGCCGGCGTGGGTTCGAGCCGCTCGTGGCGCAGGCGGTCGAGGGGATCCGGGACCTGGTCTCGCGGGTTCCGGGGAAGATCCTTGGCGTCGGAGCGAGCACCGGTGGCTGGGTCGACCGCCAGGCCGGCGTGGTCCGCGACCATCGGGTACTGCGATGGCGGGACGTCCCGCTGCGGGACGCGCTCGGCGGTGGTCTCGGTCTGCCCACCGAAATCGACTCGAGCTTCCGAGCGCTGGCGATGGCCGAGCGGTGGTTCGGCGGCGCCCAAGGGATGGACGATCTGATCGGGCTGTTCGTGGGGAACGTCGTCGGCGCGGGGTTCGTGCTCGGTGGGCGGGTCTTCTCCGGCTACCGGGCGGCGGCCGGGACGGTCGATCATCTGTCGGTAGGCGTCACGGCCGCCGAGGCGTGTTCGTGCGGGCGGCGGGACTGCCTCCACGCGGCGGCCAGCGACCTGGCTGTGCTGGCTCGTGCCCGCAGCGAGGGGCTGATCGGCGCCCGGGGGACGTTGGAGCATCTGGTGCAGGCGGCGCGGGACGGCGACGTACGGGCGGACGGACTGCTCGTTGCCCGGGCCGAATTGGTGGGCGTGGCCGCCGGGACCTTGATCGACATGCTCGATCCGGAGGTCGTGGTCGTCAGTGGCGGCGTGGTGGACGCGCCGGAGTACCTGCGGTCGGTGCAGCGCGGGGCGCGCGCGTACCTGCGGGACAAGCGTCCGGTGGACGTGGACTCGGTGGTGCGGCTGAGCGCCTTCGGCGCGGACGGTGTGGCTGTGTCGGCGGCGAGTGTGATCCTCGATCGAATTTACGCGGCGCCGGCGGAGTTCGTCCCCGGTCTGCTCGAGCTGCGGTACGGGTGACGGGCATGGTCTGTGTCGAGTCCGCAGTGGTATGGACGCACCGTGCGTCGGCCCGGAGTACCTGGGTGATGGTCGAACTGGTTGCCAACGGCATCAGGGGTGTCGGCGAGCTGTCCGACGGTGGACCTGTGGCCGCGTTGGTTGCGGCCGCGCGATCGGTGCGGTCCGCGATCGTCGGCCGCCCGCTGGAGCAGGTCCGGGCCGAGCTTCGGTCGACAACGGGTCCCGAAGCGTTTCTCTGGTCGACGGTCCTCAGCGGGTACGAATCGGCGCTCGCCGATCTGGTCGCACGCCTCGAGGGGCGGTCACTCTCGGCGTCGCTGGGGCTCGGCGAACCCGGACCGGTGCGGCTGTATGCGAACGTCAACCGGCGGTACGGCGGAGCCGGCGCGGAGGCGATCGTCGCCGAGGCAGTGGGTGCCGCAGGCAACGGGTTCTCGGCGGTTAAGGTGGCGCCGTTCCTGGACAACCACGCCCGGGGCATGTCGGGCACGCGGCTGATCGACGCGGGGCTCGAGCTGGTGGTGAAGGTGCGGGAGGCGATCCCTGATGACGTACATCTGATGGTTGACTGCCATCACCTGGTACCGGCAGAGCTCTTGGCAGTCGTCACGCGGGAGCTGGCCACGTTGGACCTGTACTGGGTCGAGGATCTGGTGCGGGTCGATGATCGCGCGGCGTTGGACGCGGCTGCCGCGACCGGGCTGCCGCTGGCGGCGGGGGAGCACATCTGGCAGCCCGCAGCCGCTGCGACGGCCTGTGCCGGTGGCGCGCTGACGTACTGGCTGGTTGACCCGAAACACGCGGGCGGCCCGGCCGGGGTTGCGCGGATCGCCGAAGCGATCGGGGACACGCAGCTGACGTTCCACAACCCGAGCGGGCCGGTAGGCACTGCGCATGCGGCTCATCTCGCCGGGCTGGCTAGTGCCGGCACATGGCTCGAGTACGCCTGGGGCGAGACGGATCGCCTTACCTTCCTCGACCCGCCCGAGGCGGTGGTCGACGGCATGCTGCGGCCGGCGGGGCCCGGCATCGGGTGCTCGCCCCGAACGCGACCCGACGACGAGCTGGAAGCCTCCCGACGTACTGCGAAGGATGCATCGTGACGTGGTTCGGACCGGTATCGACGCTCGGCGAGTGCCCGCGGTGGGACGCCGCGACGGGCACGCTGACGTGGGTCGACATCGACGGCGGCACCCTCCACCGCGCGACGCTGGACGGGGTCGAGTGGTGCACGCAGGCGACCCACGTCGGTACGCCGCTGGCCGGGGCGATCGCGGTCGACGAGACCGAGTACGTAGTTGCTCTCGGCACCGATCTGGTGTCGTGGACGACGACCGGCGGACTCGGTGGGCGCACTCAGGTGCTGACGGCAGGCGGCATTCGTCTGAACGAAGCGGTGAGCGACCCCTGGGGACGGATCTGGGTCGGCAGCATGGCCTACGACTGGACCGCGGGCGCAGGCGCGTACTTCGTCCGCGAACCCGACGGGCGCGTCCGGCAGGTGATCAACGGCGGGACCATACCAAACGGTATGGGATGGAGCCCGGACGGAACGGTCATGTACATGACGGAGACGCGGCCGGGGCGGATCACGGCCTGGCGGGTGGGTCCGGACCGCGATCCGGCCGAGCCGAGAACGGTCGTCGACGCCGACGGGTCGGACGGCTCGCCGGACGGGCTCGCGGTCGACGTCGACGGGAACCTCTGGAGCGCGTTCGCCGGCGGTGGGCACGTCACCTGCTTCTCGCCCGCGGGACGTGTGTTGCACCGGGTCGAGGTGCCGGTGCCGCTGGCGACGAGTTGCTGTTTTGCCGGACCGGAGCGGGATCGGTTGATCGTGACCACCGGGACGAAGCGGCTCGATGCCGCCGCCCTGGAGCGCTTCCCCGAGTCCGGGCGGATGTGGGACGCCGGCCGGGTAGGGGCTGTGGGGGTCGAGTTGACACGAGTCGGACAGGAGTGAGCTGTGGCTGTTGCGTTCCCGGCGTTACGTGGCGGGCGGCGGACCCGGTATCAGAACGGATGGGCGCTGCTGTTCCTGGCGCCCTGGCTGATCGGATTCCTGGCGTTCACCGCCGGCCCGATGCTGATGTCGTTGTACCTCGCCTTCACCAAGTACGACCTGCTGACCGCGCCGAAATGGATCGGCTGGGGCAACTTCGGGCGGATGTTCGGCGACGACCCGCTCTTCCTGCAGTCGCTGAAGGTGACCGCGATCTACGTGTTCGTGGGTACGCCGCTCAGCCTGTGCTTCGCGCTCGCCGTCGCCGTCGTACTGAACCGTGGACTGCGGGGACTCGACTTCTACCGGTCGGCGATCTACCTGCCGTCGCTGTTCGGCGGCAGTGTCGCGATCGCGGTGCTGTGGCGGAAGGTGTTCAACGGTGACGGCCTGGTCAACCAGATCCTCGCGCTGGTCGGGATCCACGGTCCGTCGTGGATCTCCGAGCCGCACACCGCGCTCGGCACCCTGATCGCCCTCGAGGTCTGGCAGTTCGGGGCGCCGATGGTGATCTTCCTCGCCGGGCTGCGCCAGATCCCGCGCGAGTTCTACGAGGCCGCGCAGGTGGACGGGGCGAGCAAGTCCCGCCAGTTCTGGAGCATCACGATGCCGCTGCTGAGTCCGATCCTGTTCTTCAACCTCACGTTGCAGCTGATCCGCTCGTTCCAGGCGTTCGCGCCGGCGTTCATCATCAGCGACGGCTCCGGCGGACCGGCCGACTCGACGCTGTTCTACTCGCTGTACCTCTATCAGGAAGGATTCGTGAACTTCGACATGGGTTACGCCGCGGCGATGGCCTGGATGCTGGTGCTGCTGGCCGGCGCCGTCGTGGCCGTCAACTTCTTCTTCGCGAAGTTCTGGGTGCACTATGAGAATTAAGAAGAAGCGTCTCCTCGCGCACTTCGCCCTCATCGTGGTCACGCTCGTCATGCTCTACCCGCTGGTGTGGATGGTGGCGAGCTCCTTCAAGCCGACCGACGAGATCTTCTCCCAGCCCGGCCTGATCCCGCGGCACTTCGAGCCGTCGAACTACGCCGAGGGCTGGAAGGGCATCTCGACCGCGTTCAGCATCTTCATCGAGAACTCGTTGTTCATCTCGGTGCTGGCGATCGTCGGCAACGTGATCTCGTGCAGTCTCGCGGCGTTCGCGTTCGCCCGGCTGCACTTCATCGGACGCCGGATCGCCTACGCGACGATGCTGGTGACGCTGATGCTGCCGACGCACGTGACGCTGGTGCCGCAGTACATCTTGTTCAACAAGCTCGGCTGGGTGAACACGTTCTACCCGTTGTTCGTGCCGCATTTCTTCGCCGTCGACGCGTTCTTCGTGCTGTTGATGGTGCAGTTCATCCGGGCCCTGCCGCGGGAGCTGGACGAGGCCGCGCGGCTGGACGGGTGTTCGCCGTGGAAGATCTACCGCCACATCGTCTTCCCGTTGCTGCGGCCGGCGTTGGTGACCACGATCATCTTCACCTTCATCTGGACGTACAACGACTTCTTCAAGCAGCTCATCTACCTGAACGACGTCCAGCTGTTCACCGTGCCGCTCGGCCTGCGTCAGTTCCTCGACTCGACGGGTGACTCGTCCTGGGGCCCGATGCTTGCCATGAGCACCCTTGCGCTGCTGCCGCCGCTCGTCCTGTTCGTCACGTTCCAGCGCAAGATCGTCGACGGTGTCGCGACGTCGGGCCTCAAGGGATGAGCCCCGTCGCGCTGGTCACCGGGGCCGGCGGTGGTATCGGTTCGGCCGTCGTGACGACGCTTGCCAAGCACGGTTGGGCGGTCGTCGGTGTCGACCTGGTGGACCGCCCGGACGGCCTCGAGGGCATCGACTCGCTCGAGTGGGTCCTCGGCGATGTGCGCGACCAGGCGACCGTCGAGCACGCGGTGGCGGCGGCGTCGCAGTACGGGCAGGTGCGGGGGCTGGTGACCGCGACCCTCGCGGAGCAACGGGGCTCGTTGGAGAGCCTCGATGCGGCCGCTCTCACTGCTGTGTTCGACGTGCAGGTGTCGGCCGCGTGGGCCTGGAGTACGGCGGTTGTCGCCGCCGCGGATCAGGCGTCGATCGTGCACATCTCGAGTGTGCACGCGCAACGCGCAGGCCCCGGCATGGCGGCGTACGCGATGGGGAAGGCGGCGCTGGATGCGCTCGTCCGCGCTGGTGCGGTCGAGTGGGGTCCGCACGGTGTGCGGTGCAACGCCGTACTGCCCGGCTTCGTCCCGGTGGAACGGAACAAGCACCGCTGGTCCGATCCCGACATCGCCGGCAACCTGCTGGCCAACCATCCGCTGGGACGCTTCGTCACCGCTGAGGACGTCGCGCAGGTCGTGGCCTTCTTGCTCGGACCGGACTCGCGCGGCGTGACCGGTGTTTCGCTCCCGGTCGACGGCGGGATGCTCGCGATGCTGCCGCGCTGGGCCTGAATTCAGAATCTCTTGGAGAGTGAGGTATCCGTGCGAACTGCGCGTCCGAACGTCCTGATCATCCTGGTCGACGACATGGGGTACTCCGACATCGGCTGCTACGGCGGCGAGATCGGGACCCCGAACATCGACGGCCTCGCCGAGCGCGGCGCGCGGTTGACGAACTTCTACAACACCGCGCGCTGCAGCCCGTCCCGGGCATCGCTGCTGACCGGCCTGCACCCGCACCAGACCGGCGTCGCCGAGTTGGTGAACAACGACGGGCCCGGTGGCTACCCGGGCAGCCTGACCAGCCGATCCTCGACGCTGGCCGAGACCTTCCGTGCGGCCGGCTACCAGACGCACATGACAGGCAAGTGGCACCTGTCGAACGAGCGGGAACGTCCGAACGAGACCTGGCCGACCCGGCGCGGGTTCGAGCGGTTCTGGGGCACGATCAGCGGCGCCGGCAGCTACTTCCAGACCACCACGCTGCACGACGGCGAGACCCCCGTACCGCTGTCCGAGCTGGGGCCGGACTTCTACTACACCGACGAGATCGGCTCGCATGCCGCTCAGGCGATCCGCGATGCGACCGACGAGGACCGTCCCTTCTTCGGGTACGTCGCGTTCACCGCACCGCACTGGCCGTTGCACGCGAAGGAGTCCGACCTGGCCGAGACGCGTGGCAGGTTCGACGAAGGCTGGGACGTCCTGCGTACGCGACGCCGGCAGCGTCAGCTCGACGCCGGCATCTGCGCAGCGGACGCCACCCTCGACCGCCGCGACCCGGAGGTTCCGGCCTGGTCCGACGAGCCCGAGCAGAAGTGGCAGCTGGAGCGGATGGAGGCGTATGCCGCTCAGGTCCGCGCGATGGACCGTGCGGTCGGCACGATCCTGACCGCGCTCGACGACACCGGACAGCGCGACGACACGATCGTCGTGTTCCTGTCCGACAACGGCGGCTGCGCCGAGGAGCTCCGCAGCGACCCGGAGGCCGCGGACCGCTTCCGCAAGCATCACCTGATCATCCCGCCGAGCGCTCCGGACGGTACGCCGATGCGTGTGGGCAACTCGCCCGACATCCGACCGGGCACAGCAGACACGTACACGAGCTACGGGCAGGCGTGGGCGAACCTGTCCAACACGCCGTTCCGCCTCTACAAGCGCTGGGTGCACGAAGGCGGCATCGCGACCCCGCTGATCGTGTCGTGGCCAGCGGGCAATCTCACCACTACCGTGATCGATGCTCCGAACCAGCTCACCGACATCGCGCCGACGTTGCTTGAGGCAACTGGAGTGTCCGCAGCGGCCGAGCGCGACGGCGAGCAGCTCCCCGAGTTGCCGGGGGCAAGCATGCTCGACCTGCTCCGGGGCGGATCGGCCGTCGACCACGACCTCTTCTGGGAACACATCGGCAACGCGGCCGTCCGGTCGGGCCGCTGGAAGCTGGTCCGCGAGTACGAAGGTCCGTGGGAGCTGTACGACCTCGCCACAGACCGCAGTGAGAGCAACGACCTGGCGGCGGCTCAGCCCGAGCGGGTGCAGGACCTGACCACACGCTGGCAGGCGTGGGCAGATTCCGTCGGCGTGATCCCGTACGGCGACGTACTCGCAGCTCGCGCCTCGATGCCGAACCAGCCGGCCTGAGATGACAGCGCGTCGACCGAACATCCTGCTGGTGATCCGCGCAGTACAGACCGCGCGGGCGGCGTACGAGCGTCAGGAGGCGCGGGTATGAGGAAACGGACAGCGGCGACGGCCGTCGTACTGGTGGCGGCCGGACTGACGCAGGTGCAGGCTCCCGCCGATGCCCGGCCGGGCGGCCGGGTCGAGATCCACGTGGATCGCGGGCCGCTGATCATGGCGGACGGGGTGCCGGCGCCGACGATCGAGCCGGAGATCTTCGGCGCCAACGCGCGCTGGATCGACGACGAGCTCGGAGCCTGGGACCCGGCCACCCACGGCCCGGCGGCGGGATTCGCCGACGCGGCCGCGGCCGCGAAGCTCGCCCTGATCCGCTACCCGGGCGGCACGGTCGCGAACTTCTTCGACTTCAAGAAGGCGATCGGACCGGTCGCGCAGCGCGGATGCCAGACCTCCGGCGGATTCGCCGCAGTGCGCTTCGGCAATCTGCCGGGATCGCGGAACGGCTTCGGACCGGACGAGGAAGAGGCTCTGGCCGGACAGATCGGCGCGAAGACCATGGTGATGGTCCCGTCGATCAACCAGACAGCGACAGACGCCGCGGACTACGTCGAGTACATGAATTCGCCCAGCGACGGGGCGGCGACCAACCCGAACGGCGGGACCGACTGGGCCGAAGTACGCGCCGCGAACGGGCACCCGGCGCCGTACGGCATCAAGACCTGGGAGTACGGCAACGAGCCGTTCCTCGACGGGCAACGGTACTGGCGCGACGAGGACCCGCAGGTGCGGGTGAAGCAGTTCATCGAGGGTGGTTGGAGCCGGCAGACGGCCGCGTCGTCGACGTACCAGAACGACGACGGACTGTTCAGCGGCTGCGATCTGGTGAACCGGAAGACGGGCACGGGCGCCGCGGACCAGACGTACCGCACGCGCTACAACCCGATTGCGTTGCCCGCCGACGCGACACCCGAGTCGGGCCCGATCGCGGAGCCGGTGCTGACGGTGAACGGCGTTCGGTGGACGCGGGTGGACTCGCTGGCGACGGCCGGCGCGACCGATCAGGTCTACCGGATCGGACAGGCCGACGGCACGGTCAGCTTCGGGGACGGGACGCACGGCGCGATCCCGGCGAAGAATGCCAAGCTGAGTATCGAGTACACGACCGGCCGGCAGGACGGGTTCCTCGACTTCGTGAAGGCGATGAAGGCTGTCGACCCGAAGATCACCGTCTGCTCGGGCTGGGGCAAGCCTGAGTTCGTCGATGCCATGGGCAACCGGCCGTACGACTGCATCGGCATCCACTCCTACACCGATCAGCCCGGTGGCGACGCGGACGGCGCCTACGACCCGGCAGAGCTCTATCAGCAGCTGATGAACGCCAGCGACACCCCGACCGCGGAGCTGGCCGAGCTGCGCGAGCACATCGCCGCGAACTTCCCTGATCCGCGGCGGCGCCCGACCCTCGCGGTCACGGAGTACGGCACGATCAGCCAGAACGGTCCGACCGGAGTCAGTACGCCGAACAACTTCGCGGCGATGCAGATGCACAACGTCTACGAGACGACGATGCTGATCGGTCAGCTCACCAACGGCGTCCGCCTCGCGATCAACTCGAACCTCAACGGCGGACCGGCCGCGGATCCGGCGAAACGGGACTGGGGCAACATCCTGGGCTCGCCACCCGGGTTCGGCGTCACCGGGCGGTCGATGTCGTTGACGTTGGCCGCGCCCATGATCGGCGCGGCGCCGCGCAACGTCACGATGACCGGCAATCCGACGGCGCCGGATCAGCACTACACGGCCGTCGTTGCCGCCGCGACCCGGACGAAGGAGGGCGTACAACTGCTGGTCGTGAACCGGAGCCTGGACCAGGCGATGCCGATCACGGTTGATCCGGCCGGAGGTCCGGCGGTGCGGTCCGCGCGACAGACGACGGTAACCGACGACGACATCACGGCGTACAACAACGATCAGGCGCAACCGGTGCAGCCGGCGACGACGACGCTTCGGAAGGGGCCAAAGGTCGAGGCCGAGCTTCCGCCGCACTCGGCGAACCTGATCGAGCTCATGTACTAGACCGCGTGCGCGGTGAGAGCCGGGACGAAGGCCTCGGGGGAGCGGTAGACGGCGTCGAGCATGATCGCTCCCGCGGCGATGCCCAAGGCGTACGGACCGAAGGCGCTCGGCCGGATCCGCGCGCCGGCGTCGATGTCCCGGTCGACCGCGAGCTTGGCCTGCGCGGCGTCGCGGATGGTCCCGACGTCGTCGACCGGGGCGGTGATCCCACCACCGAGAATGACCAGCTCGGGATCGAGGAGCTCGATCAAGGTGGCGGTCGCCGCCCCGACCACGACGGCGCGCTCCCGCAACAGGCGGCGCGCCTTGGCGTTGCCGTTGACCGCGAGCGCGAAGACGTCGTACACCTCCTGATCCGCGTCGATCAGTCCGGCGGCCTTTGCCCGGCGAGCGACCTCGAGGTCGCCGGCCACCATGGCGAAGCAACGGCGGCTGCCGCAGGCGCACACCTCACCGGACTTGTCGGCGATCGGCAGATGGTCGAGCCCGCCCGCGGCCGCGTGCGCTCCGCGGTACGGCGCTCCGTTCAGGACGAACCCTGCGCCGATGACGTTGCCGACGAACAGATGGATGAAGTTGTCGACTCCGGCGGCCGCGCCGAACCAGTGCTCGGCCAGTGCGAGGGCGCGGACCTGGGAGTCGATCAGCACGGGCAGGCCCATCGCCTCCGACAGAGACGCCTCGAGCGGTGCGTTCTGCCAGTCGAGGATGGGCTGGCTCAGCACCCGGCCCGCCGAGCTGTCCACCCAGCCGCCGGTGCTGGCCCCGACGCCGAGGACCGTCAGCTCGCTCCCGTCGATCAGCTTCCGGACCGCCCGCGCCGCGCTGCGGACCAGACGCTCGAAGCTGGTGGTGCGCTCGGTCGCGTGGACCTCGGCGACGAGTTGCCCGCGCAGGTCGATCAGGCAGGTGTTGACCCGGTGCAGGCCGAAATGAACGCCGACGACGCCGTACGTCGACTCGTCGACGGCGACCGGGACCTTGGGGCGGCCCATTCCGCGCTGCGTGGGCTCGGACGCTTCCTTGACCAGGCCGGCGCGGACGAGTGCCCCGGTCAGCCGGGTGACCGAACCGGTCGACATCCCGATCGCCGCGGCCAGGTCGGTGCGAGCGGTCGGGCCGGAGCGCATCAGCTCGCGCATGATCGTCGAGTAGTTCTGCTGCCGGATGTCGCTCAACTGGGCAGAGCGCGGGAGCTCCTTCATGCCGACGGTTCTAGCACGGTTGTGGCGGCCGGCGTGGTGATGGTCCATTGACACACCCGGGCGAACCTATTTAACTTCAAGTCAGAGATAAGTCGGGCGAAGGGATTTCAGTGAGCACACAGGCGACGTTCAAGCTGCGGGGGACCGTCAACGCGACGATCCGGCCGGAGATCTACGGGCAGTTCCTGTCCCGCCGCCGCTGGGTGGCCGACGAGGCGCTGCACAACCCGGGTCACCCGGATGCCGGCGACGACGGCCTGCGCGGGGCCGTGGTCGAGGCGATCACCGAGCTCGGCGCGCCGGTGGTCCGCTGGCCGGGCGGCTGCACTGCGACGTCGTACGAGTGGGAGCGCGGGGTCGGCCCGGACCGCGGGCGGACCGTCGACTGGCATTTCGGGTACGACGTCGGCAACGGCTTCGGTACGGCGGAATTCGTCGCGTACTGCCGGCGGATCGGGGCCGAGCCGCAGATCAACCTGACGACCGGGACCGGCACGCTACGCGAGGCGCTCGCCTGGATCGAGTACTGCAACGGCACCGGCGACTCGGTGTGGGCGAACCTGCGGCGCTCCCACGGGTACGACGAGCCGTTCGACGTCCGGTACTGGCAGATCGGCAACGAGGAGTGGGGCGCCTGGGAGATCGGCCAGGTCAGCGCGCAGGACAACGCCGTCCGGTGCCGTGAGTGGGCCAAGGCGATCAAGCGCCTCGACCCGGACCTGAAGGTGCTCGCGATCGGCTGCTTCGAGCCGGCGCAGGCCCTCGACTGGAACCTTGCGCTGCTGCGCGAGGCCTGGGACCACATCGACTACCTGACCCTGCACACCTACTGGCCGTTCGATCCCAGCGCCGAGGGCGGGGACTACGCGCGGGTGCTCAGTGGTCCGCACCGCACCGAGGACGCGATCGTCGCGATCCAGGGACTGGTCGACCTGGTCGCCCGCGAGAAGCCCGGTACGCCGAAGCCGGAGCTCGCCTTCACCGAATGGAACTGTGCCGACGCCACGCGCTTCGAGATGAGCCCGAAGTGGCGCCCGGGCGAGACCCGCTACCGGACGGTCGATGCCCTCGCGGTCGCGTCGTTCCTCAACGTCCTGCAGCGGCAGGCGGGCAGCGTGACCCTGGCGAACTTCGCCCAGAGCGTCAACGTGGTCGGCGCCCTCGTCGTCACCGACGACGAGGTGATCCGCGAAACCGTCTACTGGCCGCTCCGGATGCAACGCCACCACAGCGGCAGCATCTCGCTGGCCGGCGACACCGCCGCAGGCACCGTGCCCGGCGAGACCCTCGAACGCACCCCGACCGAGCTGCCCGCCCTCGACATCAGCGCCTCCACGAATCCCGGCGGCACCACCGTCTGGCTCTCGGTCGTCAATCGCGACCGCAACCAGCCGGTCTGCCTCACCCTCGACCTCGGCCGGCCCCTGGCCACCACCGTGGTCCACCTCCACCAGCTCCATACCGACGATCCGCTGGCCCGGAACACCCGCACCGATCCGGACCGCGTGACCTCACACTCCGACGAGCTGAAACTCGACGACGACCTCACCGTCGAACTCCCACCCAGCTCCTACACGATCATCGAGCTCACCACCACGACTCCGGTCGTGCCCTGACGGACCCGTAGCTCCGGCGTGAGGTCAGGGTGCCGTCGGGCGGATGGCGTGGTAGCTGCGCATGTGGTCCACCATGGCGACCTCCGTGGGGAGGCGCTCCATGCTGGAGGCGCCGAGGAAGCCGACGATGCCGTCGACCTTCGCGAGAATGTGGGCGGCGTCGTCCGGGGTGGCGATCGGGCCGCCGTGGCAGATCACCAGAGCGCCGGGGTCGACGGCGAGGATCGCGTCGCGGAGGCGGGTCACCAGGTCGACCGAGTCGTCCAGGGTGAGCGCGGTGCGGGCGCCGATCATGCCGTTCGTGGTCAGGCCCATGTGCGGGACGAGGATGTCGGTGCCGGCCTCGGTCATCGCCCTCGCCTCGTCCTCGCTGTGGACGTAGGCGAGGGTGACGAGGTCGCGTTCGCGCGCGGCGGCGATCATCTCGACCTCGCGGTAGAAGCCGAGGCCGGTCTCCTCGAGGTTCGCGCGGATCATGCCGTCGAAGAGGCACACGGTCGGGTAGTTCTGGACGCCGGCGAACCCGGCCGCCTTCACCTGGTCCAGGAAACGCGGGATGTCGCGGAACGGGTCGGTGCCGCAGACACCGGCCATCACCGGCAGCTGGTCGGTCACGGGCAGCACCTCGTTGCCCATCTCCATCACGATCGCGTTCGCGTCGCCGTACGGCATCAGACCGGCCATCGAGGAGCGGCCGGCCATCCGGTACCGGCCGGAGTTGTAGATCACGACGAAGTCGAGGCCGGCGGCCTCGGCGCACTTGGCGGACAGGCCGGTGCCCGCGCCGCCGCCGATGATCGGCCGTCCCTCGGCGACCTTCTGGCGGAACTGGGTGAGCAGCTCGGTACGCGACTTGGTGTTCACGGTGTCTCCTTCTCCAGCCAGGTGGCCAGCAGATCCACGGCGGTGCCGGACACCACCGGGTCGTTGATGTCGGTGTCGAAGTCGTGCAGGTCGATTCCGGGCCGCAGCCCGTCCTTCAGAGCCAGGTAGAGCGCCTCGTCCGCGGCCGGGTCAGAGAAGACCCCGCCCGGCACGGACAGCTGGGACAGCCCGCGGTGCGGGAACAGCACGGCCACCGGCGCCGTCGACGGATTGAGCCGGTCCGCGATCCGGCGCCCGAGCTCGGCGCACTCCTCGGCCGTCGTCCGCATCAGCGTGACCGCCGGGTTGTGCGGGTACAGCTGCCGGCCGGAGAACGCGGACGGTACGGCGTCGTAGAAGTTGACCATGTCGAGCGCGCCGACGCTGACCACCTGCGGTACGCCGCGCACCGCCGCGGCGGTGAGCCGGGTCGGACCGGCCGAGCACACCCCGCCCGCCAGCTCGTCGGCCAGTTCGGTCGTGGTCAGGTCCGCGACGCCCTGGATCGTGCCGTTGAGCACCAGCGACTCCATCGTCCGGCCGCCGACCCCGGTGCAGTGGAACGTCAGCGCCTCGAACCCGCGATCCGCCATGCCGCGGACGACGCTCGACCCGGCGGCGGTGGTGACGCCGAACATGCTCACCCCGACCAGGGGTGCACCGTCCGCCGGTTCGGCGTACCGGCTGCGCGCCATCCCGACGCAGGCGTCGGCGGCGTTGGCGAGGACCGGCCGGCTGATCCGGTTCAGGCCGTTGATGTCCACGACCGGGTACATCAGCGTCAGGTCGGTCTCGCGGACGTACGACCGGGTGTCGCCGGCCGCGATCGTCGAGACCAGCACCTTCGGGAAGCCGAACGGCAACCGCGTGCAGATCTCGGCCATCACGTACGCCGCGTTGGACCCGCCGACCGCAAGCACACCGTCGACGTCCAGGTCCACGAGTGCGTTGGCCGCTCCGCGCGCCATCACCGTCATCGCCGCGTTGCGATCGGCGCCTGCTCGCAGGCCGGTCAGCGATCCGCCGCCGAGCTCGGCGATCAGGTCCCGGCCGATCCGCGCCGGCACGGTGGGTTCGTCGAGTACGCCGATGTCGATCAGCAGCGGAGTGGC
Organism: Kribbella sp. NPDC051586; assembly: GCF_044453965.1. Taxonomy (NCBI): domain Bacteria; kingdom Bacillati; phylum Actinomycetota; class Actinomycetes; order Propionibacteriales; family Kribbellaceae; genus Kribbella; species Kribbella sp. NPDC051586. Next base: position 213,589 of record NZ_JBITDF010000003.1, read on the forward strand.
GCCGAGGGCAGCGACCCGGTCGGCCAGGAAGGCGTACTCCGCTCCTTTCGTGTCGAGTGCGCCGACGAGCGCGATCACGGTCATCAACGAGCTCCGTAGTCCGGGACCTGGATCTCGGCGCCGCCTTGCAGCGCGGACTGGTGCGCACAGATCCCCGGCGCCGTCCACGTCGCTGCCGTCCTGGCATCGACCCGGGGTGTGCGGTTCTCGACGATGCTCGACACGAACTCGTGCACCAGATGCGGATGCGAACCGCCGTGCCCGCCGGAGGTGAACGGCCGCAAGACCTCCGGGAGCGACTCCGGCGACCCGTCCGGCTCCACGTCGACCACGTTCACTGCTCGGCCGCGCCGGTCCTCGGTCAGCGGCGCCATCCGGAACTCCTTCATCGGTCCGCCCTCCAGCTGCGGCCATTCCAGGGCGCCCTCGTCGCCGTACACCGAGAATCCCTCGAGGTAGCTCCGCCCGAGCTGGAAGAACGACATCGTCACGTTGGCGACAAGGTCGTCCCCGGCCAGCTTGAACAGCGCGGCCTCGGTGCCGAACCCGTCGCCCGCGACGCCGATGTGGTCGGGAGTGAGCCTGCTGGACCCGACGCAGCGCACCGACTCGACGCGCGTGTCCGCGAGCGCGAGCGCGGGGGAGAGGGCGTGCGTGACGTAGTGCATGGGCGGATAGCCGCGCCAGTACTCCGGATAGCCGTCGAGGTTCTGCAGGTGGTCACCCTTGAAGTAGCTGAGTCGTCCGAGCCGGCCGTCCTGCAGAAGGCGCCGGGCGTGGAAGAACTCGCGCGAGTACACCGCGGTCTCCATCATCATGTAGTTGCGTTGGGCATCGTCCTGGGCGGCGATCAACGCGTCCAGGTCGTCAAGAGTCGTTGCCATCGGCACCGCCGATGCGCAGTGCCGTCCGGACTTCAGTACCTGCCGCACCTGCTCGGCGTGGAACCGCACGGGCGTCAGCAGATGGACGGCGTCCCACCCGGGTGCGGCGAGCGCCTCGTCGAGACTGGCGAAGCGCTCCGCGATCCCCAGCCGGTCCGCGACTGCCGCCGTCCGGGCGGGGTCCGCGTCGACGACCGCGACCCGGCCGACGTCCGGATGCGCCTGGTAGATCGGCGCGAAGTCCGCGCCGAACCCCAGTCCGACCACGATGACGTCGATGCTCATACCGGTACCTCCCGCTCCTCGCCGAACAGGAACACGGCGCCGCCGGTGGCGAAGTTGTCCAGGTCCTGGTTCGCGTCCTGGCCCGCCTGCGACGCGAGCACCAGCTCGAGGTCGGCGCGGCTGTCGGTGTACAGCTCCGCCTGGTAGTGGTACTGCGGCGGTGTACCGTCCGGCGCCGGGTCGAAGCGGCACACCGTCCAGCGCTTCAGCCCGGTCATCTTCTGTGCGATCGGGATGTGCGTCTCGTCGTAGTACCGGTCGAATTCCTCTGCCGAGTCCGGCGGTCCGTAGAGCACGGTCACCTTGTACATGGAGGACATGTCAGCCTTTCAGTCCGGTCAGTGCGATGCCCTCGACGAAGTACTTCTGCGCGAAGGCGAACAGCACCACGATCGGCAGCAGCACGACGGCGGCCGCGGCCATCAGGTAGCCCCACTGTGCCGTGTAGGTGCCCTGGAACGACGCCAGCCCCATCGCCAGCGTGTACTTGTCCGAGTCGTTCAAGTAGATCAGCGGCCCGAGATAGTCGTTCCACACCCCGAGGAAGGTGAAGACGCCGACCACCGCCAGCGCCGGCTTCGACAGCGGCAGGATGATCCGCCAGTACACCTGGAACGGCGTCGCGCCGTCGATGTAGGCCGACTCGTCCAGCTCGTACGGGATGGACAGGAAGAACTGCCGGAGCAGGAAGATGCTGAACACCCCGGTGCCGAACCAGTGCGGCAGGATCAGCGGGACGTAGGTGTTCACCAGTCCGAGCTTCTGCCAGAACAGGAACGTCGGGATCAGCGTCACGGCGTACGGCAGCATCACCCCCGACATCAGGATGCCGAACACCAGGTTCTTGTGCTTCCAGCGCAACCGCGCGAACGAGAACGCCGCCAGCGAGCAGGACAGCATCGTCCCGATCAGAACACCGGCCTCGATGACGAGCGTGTTCAGGAAGTACCGCGCGAACGGGACCTGGGTGAGCGCGCCGGTGAAGTTGTCCCAGGCGAACGGCTTCGGGATCCATTCCGGCGGCGACACGAAGATCTGCCCGGAGTCCATCAGCGCGCTCCGGATCAGCCAGATCAGCGGCAGCAGCGTCGGCACCGCGCCGGCGATCAGCAGCACGTAGACGAGGATCTTCTTGCCGATGCCCTTCGGTGCGAGCGGCCGGGACGCCGGCGGCGCGGGCGCGACGGTCTCCGGCTTGTCCAGTACGGCGGTCATCGAGCACTCCCGGCCTCGTAGTAGACCCAGCGACTGGAATTGCGGAACAGCACCACGGTGACCGCCATGATCACCAGGAACAGCACCCAGGCCAGCGCGCTGGCGTAACCCATCTCGTTGTTCGTGAACGCGGTCCGGTACAGGTAGTAGATGTAGAACAGCGTCGAGTCGTTCGGCCCGCCCTCGGTCATCACCGCGGCCTGGACAAAGACCTGGAGTGCGCCGATCACGCTGGTCACCAGGCTGTAGAAGATCGTCGGCGTCATCATCGGCAGCGTGATGTGGCGGAACTTCCGCCACGCGCCGCCGCCGTCCACCGCGATCGCCTCGTAGAGCTGCCGCGGCACGCCCTGCAGTCCCGCCAGGAAGATGACAGCGACGTTGCCGAAGCCCCACACGGACATCAGGATCAGCGACGGGATCGCCGTGCTCTCGTCGAAGATCCACTGCGACCGGGGCAGCCCGGCCTTCTCGGTCAGCGTGTTCAGCAGCCCGAAGTCGGGGTTGAACAACCAGATCCACAGCATCGAGTTGGCCACGATCGGCACGATCGCGGGCAGGTAGTAGATGACCCGGAAGAACGCCTGCCCGCGGACCGGCTGGTTGAGCAGCATGGCCGCGGCGAACGCGACCACCAGCAGCAGCGGTACGGCGCCGAGCGTGTAGTAGAGCGTCGACCACAGCGACTTGAAGAAGCTGTCGTCGGCGGTGAACATCCGCTTGTAGTTGGCGAACCCGACGAACTTCGGGGCCGCGCCGATGGTCCAGTCGGTCAGGCTGATCACCGCGGACGCGATCATCGGCAGGAAGGTGAAGGCGACGAAGCCGATGATCGCGGGCAGCGCGAGCAGCACGCCCCAGCGGGCTTCCTGCTTCATCGGGGAGGAGGCCATCACAGCTCCTGGCTCGGCCACTTGCCCTGCAGCAGCGCCTGCATCTTCGGCTTCAGCGCCTTGACGATGTCGACCGGGGCGCCCTTGTTCAGGCTGATCTGTTCGATCGCCGGGTCGAGCACCTGGTGGATCCGCTCGGAGTTCTTCATCTGCTGGCCCCAGTCGGTGACGCCGTGCTTGAGCGTCGTCTCGACCACCGCGCTCTGGAAGTTCGGCGGGTACTTGTCCTTGAGCACCCATTTGTCGATCTCGGCCTGGTCTGTGTAGTACTTGTTCTGCAGCGGAGCCCACAGGCCGTCCTTGAACAGGTCCACGTGCTCCGGGTCGTTGTAGTAGAGGTAGAGCTCGATCGCCTCCTCCGGGTGCTTGGTCTTCGCGAAGATCGCGCCGGCGGCGCCCCCGGTCATGGTGAGCGACTCCTGGAACTTCGGGAGGACGGCGACCCCGAACGGCACCTTGCCCTCCATCAGGTCGAGCATCTGCCAGTTGCCGTCGATGACCATCCCGACCCGTTTGGTCTGCAGCTGCACCGCCGTGGTCGGCGCGTTCTTGCCGAGCTGCGCCGGGGTCGGCGCGACCCGGTGCACGTAGATCAGGTCCTGGAGCTTCTTGAGTACGTCGATCGCCGCGGCGGAGTCGAGCGCGAACTTCGTGCCGTCCTCGTTCACCATGTCGGCGCCGTTCGAGCGCAGCAAGCTGTACAGCCCGCCGCCGCCGAACGGAGCGATGGTGCCGAACTGCTTCACCTTGCCCGCGTCGAAACCGTCCTCGGACGGGTGCTTGCCGTTCTGGTCGACGGTCAGCTTGTCGGCAGCCTGGACGAAGTCGTCCCAGCTCCACGCGGTCCCGGCGGTGAACGGCGCCGGGTCGACACCGGCCGCCTTGAACGCGTCGGTGTTGTAGTAGAGGATCTGCACGCCCATGGCCAGCTGGTTCGCGGCGAGTTTGTCCTTGCCGTACCAGAAGTAGCTGCTGGGCAGCCGGTCCTTCAGCGCCGGGTACTTGTCCAGGTAGGGGAACAGGTTGAGGATCAGGTCCTTCTGGGCCAGGTCGTACATCTGCGACGTGCCGAGGTAGCCGAGGTCCGGCGGCGTGTTCGCGGCGACCAGGCTGGACACCTTGGTCGGATAGTTCGCGACGGGCACGAACATCGGGTCGACCTTCGCGCCCTTGTGCTCCTTGGCGTACTTCTTCAGCATCTCGTCGATCGCCTTCTTCTCGAAGGCCGATCCCCAGTACATGAAGCTCAGCTTGCCGTCCGTCGCGCCGGCGTCGTCCGAACCTCCGCAGGCGGCCAGGCCGGCCATTCCCAGTCCGGCGGCTGCTGTTGCTCCACCGGTCCGGAGCAGTTGTCTCCGGGTGAGTCCTGAACTGCTCATCGCGTGCTCCTCAGGAGGGCGTTTTCGGCGAGCGTAGGATCTTTAATGTCGATCGTCAACAGAAAGATGTTGATTCTGACATAATCGAGTCGTCGTACCCTGAACGTCGCGGTTGCAGAGGAGATTCGATGAGCACAGAGCCCGCCCGGCGGCGGATGCCCCCGTCCCGGATCGTCCGGGCCGGCGAGATCCTCGAGCTGGTCCGGCGGGGTGACGCCAACACCACCGGCCAGCTCGCCGATCACCTCGGCATCGCCCGCTCGACCGTGAACGACCGGCTGGAGGTGCTGCTCGCCTCCGGGATGCTGTCGCTCGACGGTCCGACGGCGGTCGGGTCCCGCGGCCGCCCGGCGTCCACGCTGAGCTTCAACCCGCGGTCCGGCGTGACACTGGCCGCGCAGCTGGGCATCTCCGGGGTCCGGACCGCGGTCACGGATCTGTCCGGCGAGATCCTGGCGAGCACGATGACCGACATCGACGTCACCACCGGCGCCGTGCCGGTCATCGACGTGGCGATCGCCGAGTTCGGCCAGCTGCTCGAGCGGCTGGGCGTCGACCCGGCGCAGGTCCACGGGATCGGTGTCGGGATGCCGGCCCGGATCGAGCTCGCCACCCACGCGCCGAGGGTCGACTGGTCCGGCGAGACGGTCCAGGCTGCGCTAGCGGCTTGGCGGGCGGTACCGGTCTTCGTGGACCACGACGTCAACCTGCTGGCGTTCGGTGAGCACTGTGCCCGGACCGACGAGCCGGAGGTGCTGATCAGCGTCAAGGCCGGTACGGTCATCGGCTGCGGAGTCGTTGTCAACGGCAAGGTCGTGCAGGGCGTCTCGAGGCTCGCGGGCGAGATCGGGCACACCCGCGTCGGGGCGTCCGAAGAGCCCTGTAGCTGCGGCAATCTGGGTTGTTTGAACGCCGTCGCCAGCGGCGCCGCGCTGGCCCTGCGACTGCGGGCCGGTGGAGTGGATGCGCCGAACGCGCGGGCTGTGGCCGCGTTGGCCAGAGCAGGCCACGTCGAGGCCGGCCTGGCGGTGCGGATGGCCGGGCGGGACATCGGCGAGGTGCTCGCGAGCGTGGTGAACCTGCTGAATCCGGCCGTGATCAGTCTGTGGGGCTATCTCGCCGAGGCCGAGGACCAGCTGATCGCGGGGATCCGCGAGAGCATCGCGCGGTCGGCGCAGTCCGGTCCGGCCGGCGACGTACGGATCGAGCCGGCCACGATGGGCGCGGACGCCGGTCTGTACGGCGCCGCGATGATGGTCGTCGAGCACGCCCTCAGCCCGGCCGCGGTCGATGCGTACCTGCTGACCATGCAATCCGTCTAGGACGTCCGTCGAGCCTCGTGGCAGGAGCCCCGCGATGACAGTGCCGTACCAGACCTACCAGTTCGAGTACCCCGAGCGCCTGCGCTGTGCCTTCATCGGTGCGGGCGGGCACTCGTACCGCAACGTCTATCCCGCGTTCCAGTACGCGCCGGTCGAGCTGGTCGCGGTGTGCGACGTGGAACTCGACCGGGCGCGGACGTATGCCCGGTCGTTCGGCGCGCCGGCGGCGTACGACGACCACCGGCAGATGCTCGCGGCGGAGCAACCGGATGCTGTCTTCATCGTCACGTCGTACACCGACGACGGTGACGTGCAGGCGACCGCGTTGGCGCAGGACTGCCTGCGGGCCGGAGCACACGTGTGGATGGAGAAGCCGACCGCCGCGGGGCTCGCGCAGCTCGATCGGTTGCAGGCGGTCGCCGACGAGACCGGGCGCACGGTGATGACCGGGCTGAAGAAGATCTTCACGCCCGCGATGGAGAAGGTGAAGTCGATCCTGCGGACGCCGGAGTTCGGTACGGCGTCCTCGATCTCGGTGCGGTACCCGCAGTCGTTGCCGGCGCCGGACCTGCGCTCGGACGACGTGAAGATGATCGGGTTCCTCGACCACATCTTCCACCCGGGCGCGATCCTGACCCACCTGATGGGACCGGTGCGGCGCCTGAGCTACGAGTGGGAGCCGCGGACCGGGGCGAGCGTGTCGAGTCTGCTGTTCGAGTCCGGCGCGGTGGGGACACTGCACCTCGCGTCGGGCTCGGCGACCGGTGCGCCGCTCGAGCGGGTCGAGGTGGTCGGCGACGGCGCGAACGTCGTGGTGGACAACGGCGTACGGATCACCTACTACCGCGCGGGGGCGGAGCTGCCGTACGGGCGGGCCGCGTCGTTCGTCACCGACGACGCGGTAGCGCCGCTGCGGTGGGAGCCGGAGTTCTCGCTCGGGCAGCTCTACAACAAGAACCTGTTCTACCTGGGCTACGTCCCCGAGGTGGTGTATTTCTGCGAGCGGCTGCTGGCCGGGAAACCGATCGAGAAGGGCACGCTCGCGGATGTCCGGGAGATCCTCAAGCTGTACGAGCTCTACCGCCGGCTGCCCGCCGGTGATTCAGTGCAGCCGGCGCAGCGCCTCGGCGATCGATGAGGTGACCGGGGCGCCGGTGGCCGCCAGGGAATCGCGTGACATGGCGCCGGTCGAGACGAGGATGCACTGGGTTCCAGCTGCGCGGGCGGCGTCGCAGTCGTCCACGACATCGCCGATCAGTACGACGTTCGCGGGGTCGAGCCGCAGCGCTTCGAGGTGGCGGACGAGGCTGTCGGCCTTCGACCCGCCGCCGATGTCACCCGGCAGCCCGTCGATCCGGGTGAAGTACGACGTCAGGCCGTACTGGTCGACCGTCGGCGTCAGCCGGGCGTGGAACCACATCGACAGCAACGACTGGGTCAGCCCGCTCTCGGTCCACTCCCGCAGTACGTCGAGGGTGCCGCCGGCGAGCTCGCAGGTGTGCAGGAGCGCGTCGTACCGCTCGTGGTACAGCTTGTCGACCCGCGCCCACTCCTCCTCGTCGAGCGTGCGCTGCAGGATCTGCTCGTACGAGACGCGCATCGGCCGCGCGTAGGCGGCCTGCCACTCGACCCAACTCAGCTCCGGCCGCCCGAAGCCGGCACAAACCTCGTTGACCGCAGCCAGTACGGCGTGATTGTCATTGAGTAGCGTCCCGTTCCAGTCCCACACCACATGCGAAGCCTTCACCGGGGTAACTGTAGACGGGCCACCAGAGCTGCTCGGAGTGGAAAGGTGACGTAGTGGGTCAGATCACGGAGCTGACACGGGTCGTACCGGCAGACCCCGGGAAGCCGGTACGGCCGGAAGCAGCCGCCAGTCAACAGGCCTCGCGTGAGCTGGCCGAGCACCCGGCCACCTGGTCGCACGAGGAGGCCGAGCGAGTCGTACGCCGCTACACCGAGCTGGCGCCGGCCTGGGACGGTGAGCGCGGTGGCTACCGTGCTGTCCCACTGACCGACGCACTGCAGCGTGGTGGACCGTGGCCTGCCGGGCTGTGCTTGGAGGTGGGCTGCGGGACCGGACTGCTGTCCGAGCTCATCCACGGCGTCTGGCCGAAGGTGGTCAGTCTGGATCTCACCTGGGCGATGCTGAGCCGCTCACCCGCTCCATGGCGCGTTCTGGGTGACGCCTCGCAGCTGCCCGCCGGCGACGCCTCGGCACAGGCGGTCGTTCTGGCCGACGTGCCTCTCTTTGCTGACGAGGTTGTACGGACACTGACGCCAGATGGTGTGGTCGTGTGGTCCAACGCGCTCGGCGAGGACGCACCGCACCACGTGCCGATCGGGACCGTGCTGGCCGCACTGGAGAAGGCCTCCGGAGCTGGCTGGTCTGCGGTCATGTCACATGCCGGCTGGGGTTTGTGGGCCGTGCTGCGTCGGGAGGAGGCGGCATGACCGAGTTCCGGAGTGCGGCTGAGATCGGCGTCGGGTTCCACGCCGACGTGATCGCGCCTCTGGTGGGAGACGTCGGGTGTGCGGCCGGACTGCTGGGCTGGGGATCGGACGTGCTCGGGTACGACACCGAGCGTTCGATGGACCACGGGTGGGGACCGCGGGTCGTCGTACTGGTGGACGCGGGCGAGGTCGAGCGGGTTCGCAAAGCCGTCGAGGACGGGCTGCCGGACGAGTACGACGGCTATGCGGTGCGGTTCGGCTGGGACAGCCAGGAGGCCGGACACCATGTCACGGTCGCGACGCTGGGGGACTGGCTGCGTGGACAGCTCGGGTTCGACGCGTCGGAGGGGATCGAGCTTGCAGACTGGTTGGTGACTCCGCAGCAGCAGTTGCTCGGTGTGGTGGCCGGTCAGGTGTACGCCGACGACGGACGGCTGACCGCGGTACGTGAGGCCCTCGCGTGGTACCCGGACCAGGTGTGGCGGTGGATGCTTGCCTGCCAGTGGTCGCGGATCGCGCAGGAGGAGGCGTTCGTACAGCGCACCTACGAGGTCGGTGACGAGCTCGGGTCGCGCGTGGTCACCGCACGCCTGGTGCGGGACGTGATGCGGTTGGCGCTGCTGCAGTCGCGGACCTATGCGCCGTACACCAAGTGGCTGGGTACGGCGTTCGCGCGGCTGGATCACGCCGACGGTCTGGATCGGGCGCTCGCCGACGCGACGGGAGCCGTCCGCTTCGAGGACCGCGAGCGGGCGCTCGTCACGGCGTACGAACTGGTGGCGCGCCGCCACAACGCGCTGGACCTCACCGAGGAGCTGGACCCGGTGCCGCGGCCGTACTTCACGCGTCCCGCGCAGGTCATCGACGCCGGTCGGTTCGTGCGCGCGTGTCTGGCCACGGTGACCGACGAGGCGGTCGCGCGCTGCGGACTGATCGGCTCGATCGACCAGTTCGCCGACAACACCGACGTACTGAGCAATCCGGAGGCTTACCGCAAGTTCATCGGCATCTATCGTTGAGCGATGACCCTCGCCAGCCATGTCATCCGCTCCGTCACGACCGCCGATCATCACTACGACTACCTCCGCACCATCGGCCGCAACGCGTTCCTGGGCAGCCACGGGAGCGGGGGGAAGCAGACGGTGTACGTCGTCGAGACCGATCGCGGCGCCACCGGGTGGGGTCTGCCCTTGCACGACGCGGACCCGCGACCGCTGATCGGGAGGAATCTGGCGGAGCTGATCGACCCGGACCGTGGCGTGATCGACCCGGCGGCGGAGTTCCTGGACTATCCGCTGCACGATCTGGCGGCCCGGATCCTCGACGTACCGGTCTATGCGATGCTCGGCGGCCGCGGCTCGACGCGGGTGCGCTGCTACAGCGGCGGCATCTACTTCGACGACCTCGAGGACGGCCTGGACGCGATCCGGACGAACCTCGCGCAGGACCACGCGTTCGGCTTCCGCGACTTCAAGCTGAAGATCGGCCGCGGGCACCGCTGGATGGATCCGCGGGCCGGTCTGGCGCGCGACATCGAGGTGACCCGGCTGGCGCGTGAGCTGTACCCGGACGCCGGGATCCTTGTCGACGGCAACGACGGGTTCACCCTCAACGGACTGCTCGAGTACCTCGACGGCGTCGCGGACTGCGACCTGTACTGGATCGAGGAACCGTTCCTGGAGCGGCGGCCCGATCTGCAGGCGCTCGGCGAGCACCTGCGGACGCTGCCGAACCGGCCCAAGGTGGCAGACGGCGAGTACGAGCCGAACGTCGACCACGTCCTCCGCCTGGCCGGCGAGGGCCTCGTCGACGTCGCCCTGATGGACGTCGTCGGCCACGGCCTCACCGCCTGGCGCCGCACCATGCCGCAGCTCGCCGCCGAGGCTTCACCGCATGCCTGGGGCGTGCCGCTCAAGACCCTGTACGCCGCCCACCTCGCCGCCGGCCTCGGCAACGTCCCGATCGTCGAGGGCGTCCCGGGCCCCGGCGCCTACACCCTCGAGGACGGGTACGTCGTCCTGTCCGAGCAGCCCGGTTTCGGCCTCACGATGCCGTAGCGAGTGTCTGGGCGATCGCCTGGTTCAGGGTGCCGAGGTCCTGCGGCCCTTCGTGCCGGTGGTTGTTGATGAAGAAGGTCGGCGTACCGGCCACACCGCTGCGGTCGGCCGAGTCGACGTCCTGGGCGATCCGGCCGGCGAAGTCGTGGGTCGTCAGGTCCGCCCGGAACCGCTCGAGGTCGAGCTGCAGGTCGGTCGCGTACGCCAGGATGTCGTCGAGCTCGAGCTTCTCCTGGTTCGCCAGCAGCAGATCGTGCATCTGCCAGAACCTGCCCTGCCGACCAGCTGCCTCGGCGGCTTCAGCTGCCAGCTGCGCATGCGGATGTACGTCGTGCAGCGGCAGGTGCCGCCAGACGTAGCGGATGTGGTTGTTCGCCGCGAGCAGTTCCCGAGCCGTCGGCGCGGCCATCTGCGTCCACGGGCACTCGAAGTCGCCGTACTCGACCACTGTCACGACAGCGTCCTGCGGGCCTCGAACGTGGTCGCGGTCCAGGTCCACCGGTGTCGAGAGATCGCTCAGCTGTCGGCCGGTCCCGAGCAGCGCACGGGTCCGGCGAGGAAGCAGAGCCACGACGCGGTAGAAGACCAGGGTGATGACTGCCGCGGTGATCGCGGCCGCCAGTACGCCGAGCTTCGCCTCCGCCAGCGCAGGTCCGGTGAACGCGAGGTCGGCGATCAGCAAGGAGACCGTGAACGGCACTCCGGCGATGAGGCCGCTGCCGACGACACCTGCCCATCCGACGGACGGGCGCACGGCTCCGTGCGTGCTGCGAGTGAGCAGCCACGACGTACCGGCCACTGCGATCGGTTTGCCGACGACAAACGCAACGAACAGGCCGACAGCGACCGGTGCGGTCAGCGCAGCCTTCAGAACGCTGCCGTCGAGCGAAATGCCCGCGTTCGCCAGTGCGAACAACGGCACGATCACATAGCTCGTCATCCGGTGGTACGTGTGCTGCAAGCGCGCATTCGCCGACAGCGTTCCGGTCAGACCGCGAGTGGCCGACCGGGCCAGCTCCGGCGTGGGCTGCTCACGGAACAGCCGCACCAGCGTGGTCGCCTGCTCCAGCGCATCACGTCGTGGGACGTACGCCGAGGTCGCAAGCCCGACCACCAGACCGGTGACCACCGGATCGATGCCACTGGCAAGCAAGGCGCACCACAGCACCACCGCCAGCACGGTGAAGACCAGCCGCCGCTGCTGGTACGCCAGCCGCGTGCTGGCCAGCAGACCGCCGTACGTCGCGATCGCGACGACGAGTCCTGCCGCGTGGACCTCAGGCGTGTAGGCGACCGCGATCACCACCAGCGCGACCACGTCGTCGACGACGAACACCGTCAGCAGGAACGTCCGGATCCGGTCCGGCACCAGCTTCCCGCCGACAGCCAGTACGCCGAGCGCGAGAGCGGTGTCGGTCGACATCGCCGCGCCCCAGCCGTGCAGTCCGGCGCCGGAGTGGTTGAACGCCAGGTAGATCAGTACCGGTAGGACCATGCCCGCGAGCCCGGCCGCGACCGGCAGGATCAGCCGGCGGCGTTCGCGCAGTTCGCCGAGGTCGAACTCACGGCGGGCCTCGAGTCCCACGACCAGGAAGAAGAACGTCATCAGGCCGCTGTTCACCCAGACCCGAAGATCCAGGTCCGCCGACAGCGGTCCGATCCGGACCGGAACGTGGGTGGTCCAGAAGTCGTCGTACCCCGTGCTTGCGACGTTGGCCCACACGAGTGCGAGCGCGATCGCCGTGGCGAGTACGGCGGCGCTCGCCGCCTCGGTCCGTAGGAACGCCCGGAGTGGGCTCGTGGCCGGACCGACCATCGACATCCCGCTCGGGTCCAGTTGGGAGCCAGGCTCGCTCATGACCGACGGATCTCCTGCAGGGTCCAGGTGTTGCCGTCGGGGTCGGACAACTCGGCCATGCTCGCGTACGAGCGCCGCTCGGGATCGAGGCCCGGCGCGAGGTCCCCGGCCCAGGCGTCGGCGGGCGTCTTGTGCCGTACGTCGCCGACCTCGATGCCGCGGGCAACGAGATCCGCATGTGCGGCGGCGAGATCCGGTACGACGAGATAGTTGGCCCGGGCCGATCCTGGTTCGGCATCGGTCAGCCCTTCGCCGAACTGGATCGAGCAGGCCGAGCCGGGCGGCGTCACCTGGACGACGCGGAAGCCGTCCCGCGGGTGGTAGTCGACGTCGACCGCGAAGCCGAGTGACTTGTAGAAGGCAAGCGACGCGTCGACGTCGCTCACGGGCAGCGTGAGCACCTGGATCGAGTAGTCCATCACATGTCCAGAACAAGGTCGGTCGTCGGACGGGAGCAGCAGATCAGCACCTGATCGTCCGGCGGGGGTTCGAGTGGGGTGGGGGAGTAGCTGACCTCGCCCGACAGCAGCGGCGTGATGCAGTTGTGGCAGACGCCGGTCCGGCAGCTCCAGCGCGTCGGTACGTCACACGCCTCGGCCAGCTCGAGCAGACTGCCGTCGGGCATGGTCGTCGCGATACCGCTGCGAGCAAAGGTCACCAGCGGTCCGGTGCCTGGCGTGCCGGCAGGCAGGTGCGGCGGACGAGCGGTCTGGGCGACAACACCCGGATTCATCGACGAGAGCGCGCCGAACAGCTCCGTGTGGATCTGGCTCACGCCGACCGCCGCGAGTGCTTCCTGCATGTCCGCCATGAAGGACTCCGGTCCGCAGATGTACGCCGACGCGTCGGACGGGAGCCCCAGCTCGGCCAACTTGTCCTTTGTCAGGCGGCCGTCTCGGGCGCTGTAGAAGATGCACTCCCTGGCGTGCGGCAGCCTGCTGAGCAGTTCGTGCGCTTCGGCGGCCAGCGGGTGCTCTTCAGGTGTGCGGGCAGTGCTGATCCACCAGATCTCACGTTCACTGGCGGCCGTACTGAGAGCGTGCAGCATCGCCAGGACGGGAGTGACGCCGATGCCTGCCGAGAGGAGCACAACAGGGGTGTCCGCGTCGTCGAGGAGGAACTCGCCACGTGGCGCTGCGACGTCCAGCACGTCTCCGGGGTGCAGCTTGGTAGTCATGTAGCCGCTTCCGAGGCCGTGCGGCTCGTGCTTCACGCTGATGCGGTAGCCGGGTGAGGTGGACAGCGAGTAGCTGCGCACCGGGATCGGCTGGCCGGCGTCCGGCAGCCGGAAGGTCAGATACTGACCGGCCAGCGCAGCAGGCAGCTCACTGCCATCAGCTGCGGCGAGCTGGATCGAGAACACGTTCGGGGTCTCCGGGACCACACTGGTCACCTGCAGCCGGCGGAAGCCCTCCCATGCGGGCTTGGGAGTGACCGCTTCCTTCAGCAAGTCGTGGAACGAGCCTTGCCAGCCCGGGCTGAGTGCGGCGATGTCGACCGCCTGCCGGAGCTGTGCGAGGTCACGGTCGGGCAGGTAGAGCAGTGCGTCCACATCGGCAACGCTCAGCGCGTGCGGACCGGTGCTGGTCTTGACGATCGAGTCGCCGGCCGTGATCTCACCTTCGGTGATCACCCGGCAGTAGAACCCCGGCCGGTGGTGGCTGACGAGCAGCGCGGGCAGCTCCGGCTCGCCCATCCGCAGTCCGACCCGGTAGCACGTGACCCGCGGCTGCGTGACCTCCAGCTCGGCGCCGCCGATCTGGTACCGGTCCCCGATGCAGACCTGGTCGTCGGGCAGTCCGTCGATCGTCAGGTTCTCGCCGAACTGCCCGTGGACGAAGTCGTCCCGCCCGAAGTGCTCCTCCCAGTGGCGGTACGAGTCGATCTGGTACACCATCACCGCGCGTTGCTCGCCACCGTGGCCGGCCAGGTCGCCCTGTCCGTCACCGTCGAGGTTCAGCCGCCGCACCATCACCGGTCCGTCGACAGACTGCTTCCAGACGCCGGTGTAGACGGTCTTGCCGTTCCACTCGACGTTCTTCGGCAGGCCGACGTTCACCGACAACACAGTGCCCGACACAACGGCTGTGCTCATCCCGAGAGCTCCTCGACGGTCAGATCCCGGTCGACTCCGTGCGAGACGACACTCTGGCCAGGCTCCAGCCGAAGACGCTTCCCGTCCAGCTCCACCTCGAGCTTGTCCGGCTCGAAAGACACCATGCCGGAGATCCGGCGTACCTCGGTCCAGGCGTCCTCGTACGACCACGCGGCGCGGTCGGCGTAGTAGCTGCACAGGCCCTTGTACGGGCAGAACGTCTGGCCTTCGACGGGTGTGAGGGCGCTCTCGTCGACGTCCTCCCGTGGCACGTACCAGCGCGGCGCGAAGCCCGACTCGAACAGCACCAGCGGACGCGACGAGTCAGCCACGACCCGATCGCCGTCCCGGACGATCAGGTGGCGACTGGTCTGCCGGATGTCGATCCGGTGGTACGCATCGGCGGCGTGACCGACGATCCGCTCGTCCTCCTCGTAGAACGCGTCCATCGCCCGCCACGCGAACGCGACGCGCCCCTTCAGGTCGCTCGCGTAGTCCGGCAGCGCAGTGTGCTGCCAGGCCGCACGCGCCTTGGAAGCCTCACCGGCCGTCACCGTGAACCACGACGTCTCGCCGAGGTCCTTGTGCCGCGTCGTGCGCTTCTCGGCCTGCAGTACGTCGGCCACGACGTCGGCCAGCGGGAAGTACGCCACCGGATACCGCCCCGGCTCGTGCAGCAGTACGACGTCCTCACTGTCCGCGATCCAGCTGTCGCCGAACCGTACTCGCATCCGGCGGCGCAGCGGCTCCGCGAAGAGCATCCGCTCCGGCAGCTCGACCGGCACCAGGAAGCGCCCGATCGCACCGGTCCCCAAAGGACCTTGTTGCCATGCCAGTCCCATCGGTCCGCTCCTTTCAGGTCAGCGGTTCGCCACCGTCGACGCGGAGCGTCGTACCGGTCACGAAGGTGTTGGTCATCGCGAACAGGACGGTCTGCGCGACGTCGTCCGCCGTACCGATCCGCCGGGCCGGGTTCCGCTCGCTGATGTCCCGGAAGTAGTCGTCCTTGCCCGCGCCGAGTCCGTCCCACGCGCCCGTGTCGATGACGCCGGGGGAGACCGCGTTCACGCGGACCGGGGCCAGCTCGAGCGCCAGCGACCGGGCCAGCACGTCGGCGGCGCCGTTGGTGATCGCGACGGCGAGGGTGCCGACGGCGATCTTCGCGGCGGCGACGCCGGAGAAGATCGTCAGCGATCCGCCCGCCTTGATCCGCGGTGCGAGGTGCTTGGCGAGCATCAGCGGACCGATGACCTTGGTGTCGAACGACGCCCGGACCGCGTCCCGGTCGAGGTCCGCGATCTTCCCGCGAGCGCGGGCCGACGCGGTCGACACGATGTGGTCGACGGTCCCGAGCCGCTCGCCGAGCTCCGCGATCGAGGCCTCGTCGGTGAGGTCGACGTACTCGGTGGTGATCCCGGGCTCGCCGTCGTACGCCGCCTTCAGCTTGTCCTGACTCCGGCCGGCGGCGATGACCTGTGCGCCGGCGTCCCGTGCGGCCAGCGTGACCGCACCGGCGATGCCGCCGCCGCGGCCGACGACCAGGACTGTCTTGCCTTTGAGTGTCATGACGCTTACGGAACACGAACGGCCGACACATTCGCATCCGCCACTGGCTGGCCGACCGGGATAGCTTGTGGCTGTGGAACTGACCGGTCGGCTTGCGGAGTGCGGTGCGCTCGCACAGGTCGTCGCGGCCGTGCGGACCGGAGAGAGCCGAGCGTTGGTGCTATCAGGCGAGGCAGGAGTCGGCAAAACCGCACTGCTCGACTACCTGGCGGGCCGGGCGGACGGGTGCCGGGTCACGCGGACGTCCGGGGTCCAGTCCGAGATGGAGCTGGCCTTCTCCGGCCTGCACCAGCTGTGTGCGCCGGTGCTGGATCGGCTGGAGAGCTTGCCCGCGCCGCAGCGTGACGCGTTACAGACTGTGTTCGGGATCAGTGCCGGGCCGCCACCGGACATGTTCCTCATCGGTCTGGGCGTGCTGAGCCTACTGGCCGAGGCTGCGGAGCGGCAGCCGCTGATCTGTCTGGTCGACGACCAGCAGTGGCTGGACCGCTGCTCGGCGCAGATCCTGTCCTTCGTCGCCCGCCGGCTCGATGCGGAGTCGGTCGGCTTGATCTTCGCGACTCGTGAGGTCAGCCAGGTGCTGACCGGACTGCCGGAGTGCTCGATCGGTGGACTCCGCGACGCGGACGCCCGCTCGCTGCTGGACGCCGTACTCACATCGCCGATCGATGCACAGGTCCGCGACCAGCTGGTGGCTGAGGCGCATGGCAACCCACTGGCACTGCTGGAGCTGCCTCGTGGCCTGACGCCCGCTCAGCTGGCTGGTGGCTTCGGACTGCCCGGTGCGGGCGGTATCGAGGAGAGCTTCGTACGGCGGGTCAACGCCATGCCGGACGAGACGCGCCGCCTCCTGGTCCTCGCGGCCGCCGAACCATCCGGCGAGGACGCCCTGGTCCGCCGGGCCGCCGGACTGCTAGGTCTGCGCCCGGAGGCGGCCGTTGCGGCGAGCGACGCGGGACTGGCGGAGTTCGCGACCCGCATCCGGTTCCGGCACCCGTTGGTGCGCTCGGCGGCGTACTGCTCGGCGTCACCGGCCGAGCGGCGTGAAGTGCATCAGGCGCTGGCTGCGGTGACGGACGCCGAAGCCGACCCGGACCGCCGGGCCTGGCACCGGGCCCAGGGGACGCCCGGACCGGACGAGGAGATCGCCGACGAGCTGGAGCAGTCGGCTGGGCGGGCGCAAGCCCGGAGTGGGTTCGCCGCGACGGCTGCGTTCCTGCTGCGCTCGGCTGCGCTCACCATCGATCCGGTCAAGCGAGCCGGTCGGGCACTGGCCGCGGCGCAGGCGGAGTTGCAGACCGGAGCGTTCGACTCGGCGGCCGACCTGCTGACGATGGCCGAGGCCGAGCAGCTGAGCGACCTGCAGCGTGCCCGGGCCGACCTGGTCCACGCCCAGCTCGCGTTCCTGACCAACCGGGGCAATGACGCCCCGCAGCTGATGCTGAAGGCCGCGAGGCGGCTCGAGTCGGTCGATGTCGCTCTGGCGCGAGCGACGTACCTGGACGCGTTGTCGGCGGCCATCTTCGCGGGACGACTGGCCAAGCCCGGCGGAGACGTGATCGAGGTGGCACGGGCCGCGGCCGCCGCGCCGCGCCCGGCAGTCGTGCGTCCCGCGGACCTCTTGCTGGACGGTAATGCGCTGCACTACCGCGACGGGTACGCCGCCGGCGCGGAGACGCTGCACAAGGCACTGGCCGGGGTCGGCGAGGGGATGACCGTCGAGGAAGAGCTGCAGTTGTTGTGGATGGCAACGACATCCGCGCTGCGGCTCTGGGACGCCGATCGGTGGGAGCAGCTGTCGCGGCGGCATCTGCAGCTCGTGCGTGAGACCGGCGTACTCAGCAACGTCGCGCTGGCGCTGACGTCGTTGGCCTACGTCTCCGTGTTCGCGGGCGACCTGTCGGCAGCGGCGACTCTGACGGACGAAGTGCAGGCAGCGAACGAGGTGACCGGCGGCAACCTCGCGCCGTACGGCCGATTGGCCCTGGCCGCGTTCCGTGGTGACCGGGACGAGACGCTGGCTCTGGTTGCGGCGACCGAGCAGGACGGGACCCGGCGCGGCGAGGGGATCGGTCTGGCCTTCGCGGACTGGGCGGCCGCTGTCCTCGCCAACGGGCTCGGCCGGTACCAGGACGCGGCCGATGCGGCGGAGCGGGCGTTCCGCGATCCCAGTGACCAGCTGTCGATGATGCTGGCGCCGAGTGAGCTGGTCGAGGCTGCCGTACGGACCGGGGCGATCGACTCCGCACACCGCGCGTGCCACGTCCTCGGTGACATGGCGGACGCGACCGGCACCGACTGGGCGCTCGGTGTGCACGCGCGGTCCCGGGCGATGATCAGCGCCGGCGACACGGCCGAACGCCTGTACCGGGAGGCGATCGCGCACCTGGAGAAGACCCGGCTGAAGGTCGAGCTCGCACGGGCCCAGCTCGTGTACGGCGAATGGCTGCGGCGCGAGCGACGCCGTACGGACGCGCGTGAGCACCTTCGTACGGCGCATGCCGGCTTCGAGGCGATGGGCCTGACCGGGTTCGCCGAACGTGCGCGGCGAGAGCTCCAGGCGGCCGGCGGCACCGCTCGCAAGCGCGTGGTGCCTACCCAGAGCGAGCTGACCGCGCAGGAGGCTCAGATCGCCCGGATGGCCCGCGACGGGCTGTCCAACCCCGAGATCGCCACCCGCCTGTTCATCAGCTCGCGGACGGTGCAGTACCACCTGCGCAAGGTGTTCTCGAAGCTGGACATCACGTCCCGGAGTCAGCTCGACCAGGTCATGCCTGCTGGTTGAGGTGCTTCGTGTACTCCGCCACCTGCCGCAACGACTTCTCGTCCGCCCACGACCACTCCGGCCGCGGAGTCTCCGGCCCGCTGTACGGCGTGTCCGCGTAGTGCGCCTGCAGCTCGGCCAGCTGAGCGGTCAGCGCTGCGCGGGCGTCGGAGTACGCCGGATCATCGGCGACGTTCACCAACTCCTCCGGGTCCTTCCGCAGGTCGTACAGCTCCCACTCCGACTCGAACAGCCGCTCCGACGACCCCGGTACGCCGAGACCGGCGCCGTAGTAGTGGATGAGCTTGTACTCCTTCGTCCGCACGCCGTAGTGCGCCGGAGCGTGGTGGATCGGGTCGTCGTGCTCCCAGTACCGGTAATACATCGCGTCCGGCCAGTCCGGAACGTCGTCACCCCGTAGTACGGGCAGGAAGGTCCGGCCCTGCGACGTGGGCAGAACCGACGGAGCGTCCAGGCCGGCCATGTCGAGGAACGTGGCCGCGAAGTCCACGTTGGTCACCATCGCATCGCAGGTGCCGCCGGCGGGGATCACCTCCGGCCAACGGATCATCATCGGCATCTGCAGCGACTCGTCGAACATCAGCCGCTTGTCGAACCACCCGTGGTCCCCGAGGAAGAACCCCTGGTCCGAGGTGTAGACGACGACCGTGTGCTCGCTGAGCCCTTCGTCGTCCAGTACGTCGAGGAGGCGTCCGACGTTGTCGTCGATCGACTGCACGCACTGCAGGTAGTCACGCAGATAGCGCTGGTACTTCCATCGCATCCGGGCTTCGCGGTTCTCCGGGCCGCGCAGTTCGTCCGGCAGGTCCTCACCGAGCTCGTCCGCACCCAGGTCGTCCGCGACGGACATGCGCACGCCACGCACTGCCTGGCTGCGGGTGCTGTGGTCGTCGAACAGAGTGCTCGGCTCGGGGATCGATCCGATCGGGTAGAGGTCCTTGTGCTTCTCGTCCGGCATCCAGGGCCGGTGTGGTGCCTTGTGGTGCACCAGCAGCAGGAAGGGACGCTCCGGGTCCCGCTGCCGGATCCAGTCGATGCTCTGGTCGGTGACGATGTCGGTCGCGTACCCGGGCACCGTCTCGGCGCCGTCCGGTCCGAGCATCAGCGGATCGACGTACTCGCCCTGACCGGGGAAGACCCGCCACGCGTCGAAGTGCCGCGGCGCCGACTCCGGCCGCTCACCGAGGTGCCACTTGCCGAACAGCGCGGTCTGGTAGCCGGTGTCCTTCAGCACCTCGGCGAACGTCGGCACGCGGTAGTCGATCTCGGTGAAGATCGACGCGACCCCGTTGACGTGGCTGTAGGTGCCGGTCAGGATCGACGCCCGCGACGGCGAGCAGATCGAGTTCGTGCAGTACGTCGCGTCCATCCGCACCCCGCCCTGGGCCAGCCGGTCCAGGTGCGGGGTGCTGTTGACCTTGCTCCCGTACGCCGAGATGGCGTGGGCGGCGTGGTCGTCGGACATGACGAAGACGATGTTCGGGCGTGCCATCAATTCCCATTCCTTGTGACGAGGGCGGCGTCGAGCTCCAGCATCATCTCGGCGGTGACACCGGGATGTGCGGCGAAGACTTCGAGCAGGGGAGCGGTGGGGTTGAGCCGGCGCATCCCGTTGAGCCCGGCGAGGATGTGCCCGGGCAGCACGTCCGGACAGCGATCCAGGACGTCGGTCAGCGTCAGCGTCCGCAGTGGTGAGTCCTCCTTCAGATCGGACCGGTGCACCGACGGCTGGAGTGCTCGCTGCACCTGCTCCCACTGGTGCCCGATCAGCAGATGCTCAGTCAGCGCGGGTCCCTCGGCCGGCAGTCCCAGACGTTCGTACTGCTCGGGTGGGGCGTCGTTGGCGCGCATGAGCTCGAGCATCAGGTTGCACAACCTCAGCTCCAGGTCGTCGTCGCGCAGAGGGTGCTGCTGCTGGGGATCGGTGTGCAGATCGAACAGGAGCGAGCCATGCCACCAGGGGTTCCCGACCGCTGGCCCTGGTACGCGGAGGAGACGCACGTCCTTGGTGAACTTGAAGCCGTCGACCAGCTCGGCGTCCTGGAGCTCCTCGGGGCTGAAGCGGGCTCGCATGTGGGTGGGCATCAGCGTGTAGTTGTGGAGCGGGGAGTTGGACGGGTCGGCGCAGGCGCGCATGTAGACGTACCGGCCGTCGGTCACGTTGACGTGTCCGCCGTGAGCGCCGAACAACGCGCCATCGCGCACCCGCCCATCAGACAGCGCGAGACCCTGCATGTCGGGTGGAGTCTCGACGGTGAAGTAGTCCAGGAGCGTCGGCGCGATGTCGATCGTCTGCACCAGCGCGTCCCGTCGTACGCCGGCCGCGCGTTCGCGTGGATCCCAGAGGAACAAGGGGGTGTGGATCGTCTCGTCGAACCAGGGCTGCACGCTCTTGCCCCACCACCCCCGCTCGCCGAGCAGGAACCCGTGGTCGGTGCAGACGATCAGCATCGTGTCGTCCCACAACCCGTGCTGGTCGAACAGATCGAGCACCCGGCCCAGCGACCGGTCACACATCGCCAGCAACGACAGGTACTCACCACGTGCCCGCTCCACCTCCTCCGGCGTCTCGACCACCCGCCGGTACGACGGCCAGTCGAACACCGGCGCCTCGGTGTCGACCCCTGCCAGCCGCCTGTACTGCTCGTAGCTGAAGAACGGCTCGTGCGGGTCGAACGTCTCGATCTGGACGAACCACTGGTCCTCGGCGAGGTTCGTCTCGATGAACTCGACCCCCGCGTCGAACGTCAGCGTCTGACTGTGCTGCGACTCGTCCTGCATGTGCTGCCGGTTCACCCAGTCCTGCCGGCTGAGGAACGTCGTCGCGTTCAGCGTGTCGGGCATATCGGGCTCACCGACCTGCCCCTTCCACCGATCGCCCTCCTGCCCCCGGAAGAACTCGTACGTCGAGTACCTGTTGTGGTACGTCGCGCCGCCGTCCTCCCAGTAATGCTGGTGATCGGTCGCCAGATGCGTGTGTACGCCGTTCTGCCGCAACAGCTCCGGCATCGAGTCGTCGAACGGCTCCAGCGGACCCCACGACCGGTGCAGGAAGTTGTACCGCCCGGTGTGGAGCTCGCGCCGTGCGGGCATGCAGGGCATGCTCCCGGCGTAGCAGTTCTCGAACAGTACGGTGTGGTCGGCCAGTCGGCCGAAGTTCGGTGCGTGCACGTTCTCCGCGCCGTACGGCGGGAGCATCCGCCGGTTGAGCGAGTCGTACATGACCATGACGGCGCGTTTCATCCGACCGCCTCACTGGCCGGCAGTTCACGCCGTTCCTGCCGGCGTATCGCCTGTCGCTCGGGATCGGGGATGGGTGCGGCCATCAGCAGGCGTTGCGTGTAGGAGTGCTGGGGCCGCTCGGTCACGTCGGCCGCGTCGCCGTACTCGACGATGTCGCCGCGGTAGAGGACCGCGACGCGGTGGCTGATGTGCCGGACGACGGCTAGGTCGTGCGAGATGAAGAGGTAGGCCACTCCGGTCTCCTCCTGGATCGAGATGAACAGGTCAAGTACCCGGGCCTGCGTGGACAGGTCCAGTGCGGACACGGGCTCGTCGCAAACGATGAGCTTCGGCCGCAGCGCCAGCGCCCGGGCGATGGCGATGCGTTGCCGCTGACCACCTGAGAACTCCCGCGGCAACCGGCCTACGGCGTCCTGCGGCAGACCGACCTGGTCGAGCAGCGTGCGTACTCGTTCGGTCGCGGCAAGGCGGCTGACCGACCCACGGGCGACCAGCGGCTCGACGAGGATGTCCTCGACGGTCATCGACGGGTTGAGCGAGCTGTACGGGTCCTGGAACACCACCTGGATGTCGTCACTCAGCCGCCGGCGCTCGCGGCGGGGCATCCCGACCAGCTCCTGCCCGTCGAACCGGATCGAACCGGAGCTGACCGGGACCAGGCCGAGGACGGCCCGTCCGATCGTGGTCTTGCCGGATCCGGACTCACCGACCAGACCGAGCGTCTCGTGCGGCTTGATGTCGAAGGACACGTCGTGCAGGGCCCGGAAGGCCATGGCGCGCCGGCGCCCGGCGTACTCGACGACGACGTTGTGGGCCTCAAGCATGGTTCACCTCGAGTCGGGTGCGTGGTGCGCTGTCCTCGAGCGTCGAGCCGAGCAGCGTCTGCGTGTACGGGTGCTGGGGACTCGCGAACAACAGCCGTACGTCGTTGACCTCGACGATCCGGCCGTCCTGCATCACGGCCACCCGGTCGCAGATGTCCGCGACCACTCCGAAGTTGTGCGTGACCAGCAGCATCGCCATCCCGAACTCGGTCTGCAGACCGCGCAGCAGATCGAGTACGTCGGCCTGCACCGTGACGTCCAGCGCCGTCGTCGGCTCGTCCGCGATCAGCAGATCCGGTTTGCCCGACACGGCACCGGCGATCAGCACGCGCTGCGCCATACCGCCGGAGATCTCGTGCGGGTAGGCGGCGAACGTACGCCGCGGGTCCGGGATGCCGACGCGCTCCAACAGGTTCAGCGCCTCCACTACGGCAGCCTGCTTGGACAGACCGGACACCATCCGCAGTGGCTCCACCAGTTGCTCTCCGACACGGAAGCACGGGTCGAGGTTCGACATCGGCTCCTGCGGGATGTATCCGATCCGCTTGCCCCGCAGAGCTCGTCGCCCGGACTCGGGCAGCCGGCTCAGCTCGGTGCCGTCGAAGACGATGCTGCTGCGACCGAGCAACGTGCCGCCGGGTGACAGCAGGCCGAGGACCGAGAACGCGGTCTGCGTCTTGCCGGAGCCGGATTCGCCGACCAGGCCCATCACCTCTCCGTGCCGGACGTCGAGATCGACGCCGTGAACGACCTCGCGGTAACCGTCGTTGCTTGGGTATCCGACGGACAGGTCCGTGATGCGCAACAGCGGCAGCTCACCAGTGTTTGGGGTCGCGGGGACGAGCTTCGGTGCTTTGGGTGGCTTGCGCGGCCGGTCGGTGCGCTGGATGACATCGCGGATCGCGTTGCCCAGCAGGACGAGTGAGGCGACGGTCAGGGCGATCGTCATGCCGGGCCACCAGATCGCGACCGGCGAGGTGTAGATGTTGGTGAACGCGTCCTGCAGCATGCCGCCCCACGTCGGCGTACCCGGATCGCCCAGACCGAGGAACTCCAGACCGGACTGTACGACGATGGCGATACCGGCCACGACCGACGCCTGGATGACGATCGGCGCGCGGACGACCAGCAGGACGTGGCGGCCGATGATCCGCGGATCGCTCAAGCCCGAGACCCGCGCCGCGTCGACGTACAACTCGTGCTTGACCGCCATCACCTGACCGCGCACCAGCCGGTGGAAACCGGGGGAGAGCATCACGCCGAACGCGACCATCGCCAGGTAGATCGACGAGCCCAGCGCCTGGAAAAGCGCGAGCAGCACGATCATCGTCGGCAGTGCCATCAGCAGGTTGGCTCCCCAGCCGAGGACGCCGTCGAACAGGCCGCCGTAGTACCCGCTGAGCAGACCGGAGAGCACCCCGAGCACCAGTGCGACCGCCAGAGCGATCACGGCACCGGTCAGCGTGTTCCGGCCGGCATGCAGCAGACGGCTGAAGATGTCGCGACCGGCGCTGTCACCACCCAGCAGGTAGCCACCACCAGGACCGGCGTTGATCTTGTCGAGTCTGAGCGCGGTCGGACTGTGCGGCGCGATCAGTGGCGCGAAGATGCTGGCCAGCACGATGATCAGCAGGACCGCCAGGGCCGCGATCGCCAGCGGGTTGCGGAGTACCTTGCGAGCTGTCATTGGACACGCACCTTGGGGTTGACCCAGCCGCTGATGACGTCGATGACCAGGTTGACGATGACGACCAGGACGACCAGGGTGACCACGACTCCCATCAGGACCGGTACGTCGCCCTGCAGCGCGGCGTTGATGGTCAGCGTGCCGAGACCCGGGATCGCGAACACCTTCTCGATCACTACGGCGCCGCCGAGCAGAGCGATGAACTGCAGCGACAACACGGTCAGGGCCGGGCTCGCGGCGTTCCGCAGTGCGTGGCGGAACAGCACGGACCGCGGACTGATGCCGCGTGCCCGCAGTGTGCGGATGAAGTCCTGGCGCAGTACGTCGATCACTGCGCCACGTACCTGTTGGGCTGCCGACGCGGTGCTTCCGATCACCAGGGACGCCACCGGCAGTACGAGGGCCGCTGCCCAGCTGCCGGGTGACTCCGAGAGCCGTACGTAGCCGGTCGCCGGAAGGACTCCGAGGGTGACCGAGAAGAACACCACGAGGACCAGTGCGACCCAGAAGTTCGGCAGGGCGAAGCCGGCAACGCTCAGGACCTGGATGACCCGGTCCAGCCAGCCGCCACGGACCGCTGCGGCCACGCCGAGCCCGACACTGATCAGTGCTGTCAGAGCCACCGCCAGCACGACCATCGACAAGGTCACCGGCAGCCGGTTGGCGATCGCCTGTGCCACTGGCTCGTTGGTGAACCAGGAGATGCCCAGGTCGCCGTGCAGCGCGTGCCCGGCCCACGTGCCGAGCTGTGCGAGCAGTGGCTTGTCCAGACCGAGCTCAGCGTTCTTGGCGGCGAGTTGGTCAGGTGTGGCGCTCTCGCCGAGCAGGTTGCGGGCGACGTTGCCCGTGCCGGAGAAGGCGAGCAGGAAGGTGATGCCGGCGATCACCACGACCAGTACGGCGCATGCGACCAGCCGGCGTCCGATGAATCGAAACATGCCGTCACTCCTTCGGGGCGAACGAACTGATGCCGGGCGCCACGTTGTAGGCCTGCATGGCGACCGCGGTCTTCGCATCGGTCAGGTAGACGCTGTTCTCGCGGTACCACGGGTCGAACCAGGCGTTGTCGACCAGCCACTTGCTGACCGCCTTCATCGCCGTCGGCAGCTGCGCCTCCGGTGCGTTCTGCGCGGTGGCCAGCAGTTTGTCGAGCTGTGGGTCGCCTGCCTTGAGCGGGTTCCACGGCGACTTGCGGGTGACGGCCTTCTGGATGTCCTGCCAGGCCGACTGGCTGCCCAGGGTCATGAACGCGACCGGGTACTTGCCGGACAGGATCTCCGGGATGACGGCGTTGGCCGGCACCTTCACCCACTTCACCTTGATGCCGATGGCACCCAACTGCTGCTCGATGATCGCGTTGTACTGCGCGAAGCCGGGAGACTCCGGCATCGTGATCGCGAAGCCGTCGGCATAGCCGGCCTCGGCGAGCAACTGCTTGGCCTTCGCCGGGTCGTAGTTGTAGATGCCGTCGAGCGACTTGTCATATCCGTCTCCGGCGGCGTTGAAGATCTGCGTTGTCAGCGCACCCTGACCGTGCGAGACGTTCTTGAGGATCGCCTCCCGGTCGAAGGCGTAGTTGATCGCCTTGCGGACCCGCACATCCTTCAGCGCCGGGACGAGCTTGCCGTCGCGGTCCATCAGCAGCAGGCCGTTCCAGTTCACCGGCGTGGTGTTGGCCGTCAGCCCGTTGCGTTGCGCGTCGGCGAGAGAGTTGGTGTCGGTGAGCGCGCCGTTCACCTGGCCGGACTTGATCGCGTTCAGCCGGGCGGTCAGGTCCGTCATCGGCTTGATCACGATCTTGTCGTACGGGAAGGCGGCGGTGTTCCAGTAGTCCGGGTTCCGCTTGTAGGTGTAGGTGCTGCCGACAACGGTCCCGGTCTTGTCGAGCTCGTACGGTCCACTGCCGACCGGTGTGGTCGCGACGTCCTTGGTCTTCAGCGACTTCGGGCCGGCCATCACGCCGCCGACGCTGGCCAGGTAGTCGATCAGCCCGGGATCCGGCGTCTTCAGCTTCAGGTTGAGCTCGGTCGGGCTGACGATCTGGTACGTCGCGATCGAGCGGCTCATGTACGAGTTCTGACCGGTCCCGGCGGCCAGGTTGGTCAGGTTGGCCTTCACCGCGGTCGCGTCGAACGGTGTTCCGTCGCTGAACTTCACGCCGCTCTTGAGCTTGAGATTCAGCGTGGTGCGCTTGGCGTCGTACTTCCAGGACGTGGCGAGCCACGGCTGGAGCTTGTTGTCCTTGTCGCGGGCCAGCAGCGTGTCGAAGACGGGCGACCAGTACTGCATCTGGTTGCCGATGTTCAGTTGCGTAGGGTCGAAGGAGTTGTTGTCCAGGACGGCGGCGATGGTCAGCGTCTTGGCCGCGGACGAACTGGCGCCGGCGCCCGAACAGGCGCCGACTCCGGCAACGAGGGCGGCAGCGGCCAGCAGGGCGCTGCAGCGGCGGATGAGCATGATCGGCTCCTTAGCGTGCGGGCGTCGCGACCGGGATGTCTGCGCTGGGCTGGAAGCCGAGCCGCCAGGTCTTGACCCAGATGGGTGCGGATGGGGTGAAGGGGGCGGTGTAGAGCTGCCAACGGCGGCGCTCCGCCGCCGGCGGGTCGGCGGTCCAGCCGATGAGCGAGCCGGCCGTCGGGCACGCGATCGCCACCACGCCGTCACGACGCTCGACCTCGGGTGCGGCCGTCTGCGGACGTTTCCCGTCCGGACGCCACTCGGCCAGCAGATCCCGCTCAGGTCTTCGGCCGAGGTCGCCGGTCTGCGCCAGCCACGAATCGAGAGCGTCTGCGAGCCGCTGCTGCACGTCGGCGTACTCCGGCAGCCCGGCGAGGTTGCGTTCCTCGTGCGGATCGGCCTCGACGTCGTACAGCTCCTCGGGCGCGCGTTTGCTGGCGGCAACGATCGAGCGTTGCAGGTCGGTCAGGATCGACGGTTGCTCGCCGAGCGCCAGCTGCTGCTGCGCCTCCTGGGCGAACAGCCGGCGCAGTTCTTTCCAGGTCCACAGGTTGTCCGGGTACTCCGTGTGGCCCATCGGCGAGCGGTCCGGATGCAGATGCCGGGTGTAGCGGAACCGGCGGTCGCGGATCGAGCGGGAGGTGTCCTCGGCCTCGCCCATCCGGTCCCGGGCGCTGACGACGTACCCGGATCGTTGCCGCGGGCTACCATCTGCGCCGAGGACCGCCTCGCCGTGCAGGTGACCGGCGGGCTCGAGGCCGCACATCGCGAGCATCGTCGGCGCGAGGTCCATCAGCGCGACCGGCTCGGCGTACCTCGACCCCGCGGCGACCTTCCCCGGCCACCGGACGATCAACGGCTCGCGGAACCCGAGCTCGGTCGCCCACCGCTTGCCGCGCGGCATCCCCAGCCCGTGGTCGCTCCAGAACACCACGATCGTGTCGTCCGCGAGACCGTCCTCCTCGAGCTGGTCGAGGATCCCGCCGGCCCAGTGGTCCATCTGGCTGATCAGCTCGAGATACCGCCGCCACGACGTCCGGTACACCTCGGTGTCAGGGTGGTACGGCGGTACCTCGGCCTTCTCGACCCGCTGCGCATCGGGGGTCTTGCGGGCGAACTCGTCGTCGTCCAGGTAGATCTGCGACTCGTGCGTGATCAGGCTGTGGAACGCCATGAAGAACGGCTGGTCCGGATCCTCCCGCAGCCGCCAGTGCGCGTGATCGCCGAGCTCGTCGTACACGGGCTCGGGGATGTCGACCTGGAAGTCGGTGAACGCGGTGTTGCCGGTCCAGTAGCCCGCGGCGCGGAAGTACTCGGGCAGCAGCCGGACCGACGGCGGGGGAGTGGCGCGGGTCCGCATGTGCATGGTGCCGATCGCCGGTGGGAAGCAGCCGGTGATGATCGCGCTGCGGGACGGGCCGCAGACCGGCGCCGCGGAGAAGGCGCGCTCGAACAGGAGGCCGTCGGCGGCCAGGGCGTCGAGACGCGGGGTGGATGCCTGCTCGGCCCCCGGCCAGATCCCGGAGTAGCACCCGAGGTGCGGATTGATGTCGTGCGTGCTGATCCACAACACGTTCGGCCTGGATTTGGGCATAGCTGTGCTCCTGAAAGGGCAACTGCGCGTGGTCCTGCGGTCAGTCGACCGCGCGGATGCGCCGCTGGGGGCTGCTGCTCTGCAGCTCTTCGCGGAGCTCGATGCACCAGGCGACGTGCTGGTCCATGTACTGCGAACCGAGCTCGTGCGTCCGCTCCTCGACCAAGGCCTGGAGCTCCGCGTCGAACGGCAGCTCCGGCTCCTCGGGAACCGAGCGGTCGCGGTCGCGGAAGCGCTTGATCTGCAGCTGCCGGGCGAGGATCTCCCGATCGAGCAGCTCGATCACCTGGTCGGGCTGGAGGAACCCGCAGAACGCGAGCCGCCCGTAGAACCCGGGATCCCGGGTGTAGAGCGTGGTCGGGGAGTACGGTGCGGTCAGCCAGTCCATGAACACCGTGATCCCTTCGTCGGTGACCCGGTAGGTCTTGGCGTCCTGGGCGCCCGGCCGGGGCTCGACCGTGTGCCAGACCCAGCCGCGCTCCTCCATCGACGACAGGCAGCGGTAGACCTGGCTCATCTGGGTGTTGGGCCGCAGGAACATCCCGCGGGCGTCCATGTAGCGCTTCAGGTCGTAGCCGGTGCTGGGACGCATCAGCAGCACGCCGAGAAGGATGTGCTCGAGCTTCATGATCGACTCCGACCGGTATGACACAAGTGGAATACCCGAGAGGACACCACAAGTGGAATACCCCGTCAAGAGTTCAGGTCCCTGTCCAGTTATGGACACCGTTTACCGGTCCGCACCCGGCGGGCGTAAATTTGTCGCTCATGGCCATGTTCGACCTTTCCCTCGACAAGCTCCGCGACTACCGGCCCGAGGTGGCCGCGCCCGCCGACCTGGTCGATTTCTGGCGCCGTTCCATCGACAAGGCGCGCACCGACGACCTGTCCGCCTCGTTCACCCCGATCGACAACAAGCTCGCGGTGATCGACACCTACGACGTCACCTACGCCGGCTTCGGCGGTGCGCCTGTCAAGGGCTGGCTGCACGTCCCGGCCGGCGCCACCGGCCCGCTGCCGACCGTGGTGCAGTACCACGGGTACTCCGGCGGCCGTGGCTTCCCGCACGCGACCACGCTGTGGGCGCAGGCCGGCTACGCCCACTTCGTGATGGACACCCGCGGTCAGGGCTACAGTGCCGGCGGCCTGGACAGCACGCCGGACGACACGCCGTACGCCGGTCTCAACCACACGCCGGGCTTCATGACCGCCGGCATCACCGACCCGGAGACCTACTACTACCGCCGCGTGTACATCGACGCGGTCCGCGCGCTCGACGCGGTGAAGACGTCGCCGCTGGTCGACCCGGACAAGCTGATCGTCACCGGAGGCAGCCAGGGCGGCGGCATCTCGATCGCCGCGGCCGGTCTCGCGCCGATCGCCGGCATCGAGCTGCTCGGCTGCGCGCCCGACGTACCGTTCCTGTGTCACTTCGAGCGGGCGCTGCAGATCACCGACAAGGACCCGTACGGCGAGATCACCCGGTACCTGAAGGGGTTCCGGCAGGACGTCGACGCGGCGCTGCGGACGCTCGGTTACTTCGACGGCGTCAACCTCGGCCGGCTGGCCACGGCGCCCGCGCTGTTCTCGGTCGCGCTGATGGACGCGACCTGCCCGCCGTCGACGGTCTTCGCGGCGTACAACCACTACGGTGCCACGGGCAGCGAGCAGAAGGACATCGAGGTCTACCACTACAACAACCACGAGGGCGGCCAGACGTACCAGCAGCTGGCCCAGCTCGACTGGTTCGCGCAGATCTTCGGAGCCGCGGCGAAGTAGTCATCGAAGTAGTCATCGGGGGACCGATGAGTTTCGGGTCCGGCCGGCGTTACACGGTCATGAATGTCGGTCAGACTGGACCGACCGTGACCGCGGGAGGCCGCAGATGGACTGGAAACTCGAGCTCGTGATCGTGCCGGTGACGGACGTGGATCGGGCGAAGAAGTTCTACACCGACCAGCTCGGGTTCGCCGAGGACGTCGACCACCGGGTGGGCGACTCGTTCCGGGTCGTGCAGCTGACCCCGCCCGGATCGGCCTGCTCGATCTCGATCGGCACCGGGCTGTCCTCGGCGAAGCCGGGCAGCTACCAGGGCACGCATCTGGTGGTGACCGACATCGAGGCGGCCCGGGCCGAGCTGGTCGAGCGCGGCGTCGAGATCAGCGAACCGTTCCACTTCGGCGCCCAGGGCAAGCAGCCCGGCCTCGCGCCGAACCGTGGCGACTACGAGACGTTCCTGTCCTTCGAGGACCCGGACGGCAACAGCTGGACGGTCCAGGAGGTCGGACACCGGTCGTGACGACTTTGGAAGAGGCGGCGTTCGCGGGTGACGAGACCGCGTTCGCCGCCTTGGCGGCGCAGTACCGGCGCGAGCTTCACGTGCACTGCTACCGGATGCTCGGGTCGTACGACGAGGCGGAGGACGCGGTGCAGGAGGCGCTGCTGCGTGCGTGGCGTGCCCGCGACTCGTACGACGGCCGCACCTACTTCCGGGCCTGGCTCTACAAGATCGCGACGAACATCTGCCTCGACGTCGTACGGCGGCCAACGGCAAGGGACCTGGTGTGGCTGCAGCCGTACCCGGACCGGCTGCTGGACGAGATCGCACCGACGACCCAGCAACCAGATGCGGTCGCCGTCGACCGCGAAACGATCGAGCTGACCTTCCTGATCGCGCTGCAGGCATTGCCCGCGAGACAGCGGGCCGCACTGATCGCCCGTGACGTGCTGGGCTGGTCTGCAGCAGAGACTGCCGGGCTGTTGGAGACCAGCGTGGCCGCGGCGAACAGTGCGCTGCAACGAGCCCGCGTGACCATGCAGCAGCGGCTGCCGATGCGCCGGAGCGACTGGAGTGCACCGGAGCCCACTGCTGAGGAGCGAGACGTGCTGGCGCGCTTCATCGACGCACACCAGCGCTGTGACGCGGCAGCGGCGATCGCCATCGCCGCCGAGGACCTGCGGATCTCGATGCCGCCCGACCGGTTGGCGTTCGACGGTCTGACCGCGTGTCTGCCACTGTTCGAGCGTGGGCTCGGACCGAACCGCGAGGGCGAGTGGCGGCTGGTGCCGACCTCGGCGAACCGGTTGCCCGCGGCAGCGTCGTACCTGCTGCGGCCGGGGGACACGGTGTGGCGGGCGTTCAAGCTGGACGTGCTGCGGGTGCACGACGGCAAGATCGCCGAGATCATGACTTTCGGCTACTCCCGTTTCCCGGCCTTTGGCTTGCCGGACCGCTTGACCCAATAGGGTGGGTCCCATGCTGGGACTACCTGCGGGGATCCGGGCCTGTCTCTTCGACCTGGATGGTGTGCTGACCGACACCGCTGCCGTCCACGCCGCTGCGTGGAAAGAGATGTTCGACCAATTCCTCCGCGCCTACTCGGAGCAGCACGGGATGCCGTTCACACCGTTCGACGCGCGGGCGGAGTACGACGCCTATGTCGACGGCAAGCCGCGCGCGACCGGAGTCCGGGACTTCCTCGCCGCGCGCAAGATCACGCTGCCGGACGGGAGCAGCGACGATCCGCCGGACGCGATGACGGTCAACGGTCTGGGCAACCGCAAGAACGAAGCGGTCCAGCGCCGGATCCGGACCGAGGGCGTGCACGTCTTCGAGGGTTCACGGCGGTACCTCCAGGCCGCCGAGAAGGCCGGCCTCCGCCGGGCGGTGGTGTCGTCGAGCGCGAACACCCGCGAGGTGCTGGACGTCACCGGACTCGCGCAGTACGTCGAGCTGATCGTCGACGGCGTGACGATCCGGACCGAGGGGCTGAAGGGCAAGCCGGCGCCGGACACGTTCCTGGCCGCGGCGAAGGGCTTCGGCGTCGACCCTTCTGCTGCAGCTGTGTACGAAGATGCTCTCGCCGGCGTGTCCGCCGGCCGCTCGGGCCACTTCGGGCATGTGATCGGAGTGGACCGCGTCGGCCAGGCGGCCGAGCTCAAGTCGCACGGCGCCGACGTGGTGGTCCGCGACCTGGCAGACCTGCTGTCAGCAGAGGTGTCAGCAGAGGTGTCAGCAGAGGTGGAGGGCGAATGATCGACCGAGGCCATCACCCGATCGAGCCGTGGCGGCTGCGGGAGACCCGGCTGGCGCTCGACAAGCTGGCGCAGTCGGAGTCCCTGTTCGCCCAGTCGAACGGCCATATCGGCCTGCGCGGCAATCTCGACGAGGGAGAGCCGTACGCGATCCCCGGCACCTACCTGAACTCGTTCTACGAGCAGCGCCCGCTCCCGTACGCCGAAGCCGGCTACGGCTATCCGGAGTCCGGCCAGACGCTCGTCGACGTGACCAACGGCAAGCTGATCCGGCTGATGGTCGACGATTCGCCCTTCGACATCCGCTACGGGTACCTGACCAAGCACGAGCGCTCGCTCGACTTCCGCACCGGCGTCCTCGAGCGCGACGTCGACTGGACCTCGCCGGGCGGCAAGCGCATCAAGGTGCGCAGCCGCCGCCTGGTGTCGCTGACCCAGCGCGCCGTCGCCGCGATCGAGTACGTCGTGGAGCCCGTGGACCAGCCGGCCCGCTTCGTGATCCAGTCCGAGTTGGTCGCCAACGAGGCGCAGCCGAAGCTGTCGGACGATCCGCGCGTGGCCGCAGTACTGGACAATCCGCTGAAGCCGGTCAGCCACGACGGTGGTGAGCACGGCGTCGTACTGATCCACCGGACCACGCGCAGCCAGCAGTTGATGGCCGCGGCGATGTCGCACGAGGTGGACACCAGCGTCCGGTACGCGATGGACCAGGACGTGCGTGAGGACTGGGCGCGGACCACGGTGATCGCTCACCTGCAGCCGGGCGAGAGTCTGCGCGTCGTGAAGTACCTGGCGTACGGCTGGTCCAGTCTGCGTTCGGAGACTGCGATCCGGGACCAGGTGGCGGCAGCGCTCGCCAGTGCCCGGTTCTCCGGCTGGGACGGGCTGTCGAAGCAGCAGGTCGATTTCCTGGACGACTTCTGGGACGGTGCCGACGTCGAGGTGCAGGGGCACCCGGAGTTGCAGCAGGCGGTCCGGTTCGCGTTGTTCCACGTCCTGCAGGCTGGTGCGCGCGCAGAGCGCCGGGCGATCCCGTCGAAGGGCCTGACGGGCGCCGGGTACGACGGACACACGTTCTGGGACACAGAAGGTTTCGTCCTGCCGGTGCTGACCTACACCATGCCCGACGCGGCCGCCGATGCACTGCGGTGGCGGCACTCCACGCTGGGGATGGCGAAGCAACGTGCCGAGGAGCTCGGCTTCCGCGGGGCGGCCTTTCCCTGGCGGACGATCCGCGGCCAGGAGTGCTCCGGCTACTGGCCTGCGGGTACGGCGGCGTTCCACATCAACGCCGACATCGCCGAGGCGGTTATGCGGTACCACCGCGCGACCGGCGACGAGGGCTTCCTCGACGAGGTCGGGCTGGAGTTGCTCGCCGAGACGGCCCGGCTGTGGATCTCACTGGGACACCACGACCGCGACGGCCGCTGGCATCTGCCCGGTGTGACCGGCCCGGACGAGTACAGCGCCGTTGCCGACGACAACGTTTTCACCAATCTGATGGCGGCGCGGAATCTGCGGGCCGCGGCGGAGGTCGCGGGCAAGCTGCCGGCGAAGGCCCGGGAGCTGGGCATCGACGCCGAGGAGGAGGCCGCCTGGCGCGACGCGGCCGCCGCCGTGTATCTGCCGTACGACGCGGACCTCGGCGTACACCCGCAGTCCGAAGGCTTCACCGGCTACGGCGTGTGGGACTTCGAGGCCTACAAGAACAAGTACCCGCTGCTGCTGCACGCGCCGTACTTCCAGCTGTACCGCACACAGGTGGTCAAGCAGGCCGACCTGATCCTCGCGACCTTCTGGTGCGGAGACGCGTTCACCGACGAGGAGAAGGCGCGCAACTTCGACTACTACGAGCGGCTGACGGTGCGCGACTCGTCGTTGTCCGCGTGCGTGCAGGCCGTGATGGCCGCCGAGGTCGGGCATCTCGACCTGGCCTACGACTATGCGTACGAGGCCGCGCTGATCGACATGCGCAACCTTCACCACAACACCGGCGACGGACTGCACATGGCCTCACTGGGTGGTGCCTGGAGTGCGCTGGTGTGCGGCTTCGGAGGACTGCGCGACCGCGACGGCCGCTTGGCGTTCGATCCCGCGCTGCCGATCGGGCTGGGCGGCCTGAGCTTCACGATCCGGTGGCGCGGGGTCCGGCTCAAGGTGGAGATCGACCCGGTGGCGGTGAAGTACACGGTCCACAACGGGCCGGATTCCGCGATCACCCTGCTGCACGCGGGCGAGGAGATCACGGTCCGGGCCGACCAGCCGGTGATCCGGACGCTGGAGAAGCGCCGGCCGCTGCTGCCCCGGCCGCCGCAACCGCCGGGCCGCGAGCCGCGGCCGGCGATGGCGATCAACGAGGACGGCTGAGCGACCTGGCTGGTGGGCTACCGGCTGATGGACGAGTTCTTGTGCCGGGCGGACAGCGACTCGGCCGTGCCGACCAGCGCCACCGACGAGATCACCGCGATGATGAAGCCGAACACGTTCAGCTCGAAGATGCTGCCGGTGCCGAGGATGGCGGCGATCGTGCCGCCGATCACCGAGCCGGCCAGGCCGAGCAGCAACGTGGCGAGCAGGCCGAGCCTCTGCTTGCCGGGCGTGAAGAGCCGGGCCAACGCTCCGATGACGAGTCCGGCGACGATGAAGCCGATCATGGCTGAAGACCTCCGAGGGGTCGAACGGTAGGACTCCAGTCTCCGGCCGCGACGGCGCCGGCGGCAGTGGAGTTGTCCCTGACCGGACCCGGATCCGACCCTGGTTCAGCTGCGTGCGGTGGTGAGGAGCAGGTCGCTGTTGGCGTGCAGCCTCGGGGTCGCCTGGAGTTCGCTGAGGACCGCGGTCGCGAGCTCGTCGGCGGCGTTCCGGTCACTGTGCAGCAGAGCCTGATAGCTGTTCCGGCACGGGGAACCCGGCGCGAGGACGTTGACGTACTGCTCGACGTCGGACAGCGACGGCTTGCCCTTGATGACGTCCACCGTGCTCTTGGCGCACCTGATCAGCGTCGGCTGCGTCCTGGCCGCGCTGTTCTTGAGGAGCAACTGGTCCGCGAGTGCTTTCGTCAGGAAGTACTGCGCGCTGGTCGGCTTGTCCTGCAGGTACCGCGCCGTTGCGAACTCCTTGAGACTGTCGCTGAGTACGCAGACCGCCCACTGTGGCGGCACCGTGATGATCTGGGACTTGGGCATGAACACGGGGATGTCCAGGACTCCGGCAAGGCCGCCACTGTTGTTGACGGCGATCAGTGCGGCGCGCGACGCCGGGTCGGTAGGACTCACGGACGGCGCCGCGATCAGCCGGCTGGTGAAGCCCGCGTCCGGCATGATGATGACCGACAGGCCGCCGATGTTCTGGAGCAGCAACGACGTGCGGGTCGGGTCGGTGCTGGCGGTCAGCACGACGCCGTCCGCCTGGGCCTCCGGCGGGAGCTGCTCGGTGGAATGTGAGCAGTCGGCAGCGGGCTTGACCGGACCTGTGGTCCGGGGAAGGACGATCGAGGGCGTCTCTGTCACCGGGCTCGACCCGCTCGAACCGTCCGCGCTCGTACAACCGGCAACTGCCAGCAGAACCGCCCCGGACATGAGTACCCAACCACGTAGCGCCACCATCAACCCCCTGCCCCCCGAGCCCCCAGGTCCCCACCTAGCTCAGTCTCCGTCCCAGAATACTGTCCGATCAGTCGCTTAGTCTCTCTTTGTGACCGTTCTTCATCAGTTGTCGAAGCGAGATGCCAGGCGGCTGGCCGTCCGGGCGCAGCTGCTGACGAGTGAGCGGCCGGCCGGCCTGTTCGAGGTCGTCCGCGGGCTGAACGTGCTCCAGCTGGACCAGACGGCGTACGTCGCGCCGAACGCGGACCTCGTGACGTGGAGCCGGCTGGGCTCGTCGTACGACGCTGCCGAGCTCGCCGACGCGCTGGCGACACTGGAGCTGCTGGAGCTTCGCGGGTTCGTCCGCCTGCCGGAGACGCTGGCGCTGTTCCGGGCCCAGATGGAGGCATGGCCGGCGGACGGTGAGCCGCTCGACTGGCAGCGCTACCGCGCCGACTGGGTCAAGGCGAACGAAGCGTGCCGTCTCGACATCCTCGAGCGGCTGCGCCAGGACGGCCCGCTGGTGATGCGCGAGCTGCCCGACACCTGCGTGCGGCCGTGGAAGTCGAGCGGCTGGACCAACAACCGGAACGTGTCGCAGCTGCTCGAGTTCATGATCCAGCGCGGCGAGGTGGCGATCGCGGGCCGCGACGGTCGCGACCGGCTGTGGGACCTCGCCTCCCGGGTGTACCCCGACGACCCGGCCGTGCCGGCGGCCGAGGCCGCCCGGATCCGGGACGAGCAGCGGTTGCGTTCGATGGGCATCCTCCGGTCGA
The DNA here is from genome assembly GCF_044453965.1 of Kribbella sp. NPDC051586. NCBI lineage: Bacteria > Bacillati > Actinomycetota > Actinomycetes > Propionibacteriales > Kribbellaceae > Kribbella > Kribbella sp. NPDC051586. The sequence goes on from NZ_JBITDF010000003.1 coordinate 250,582, forward strand.
AGGGCCCGGCCTGCCCGGGCGAGCCGCTCGACGCCGGCGAGGCGGGGGAGCGAGCCGTGCTCGACGGCGTCCGCGGCGAGTGGCGGATCGACCCCGAGCTGCTCGGGCAGCCGTTCAAGGGGCGGACGGCGATCATCTCGCCGCTGGACCGGCTGGTCTACGACCGGAAGCGCCTGGACGAGATCTTCGAGTTCGACTACCAGCTGGAGATGTACAAACCGGTCGCGAAGCGCCGGTGGGGGTACTTCGCGTTGCCGATCCTGCACAACGACCGCCTGGTCGGGAAGCTCGACGCGATGTCGGACCGCAAGGCCGGGATCTTCCGCGTGGACGCGATCCACGAGGACCAGCCGTTCTCGAAGACGCTGACCGCCGCGGTGCACCGCGAGATCCGCGATCTGGCGGCCTGGCTGCGGCTGGAACTCGTCCTGAACCCTTGACTGGAGCGCATGTTCACGTAAACATCACCGGGTGAGGTCAACCGCTCGCAGTCTCGCCACCGTCCTGTTCTCCCTCCTCGCGCTGGTCTCGGTGCTGGTCTCCGGGATCGCGATACCGGCCTCGGCCGGCCCGCCGCGGACCAACGACTTCCGCGGCGTGAACTGGGCCGATCCCCGCGACAACTACGCCCACGACGAGGTTGTCCCGTCCGGTCTGAGTACGGCGGACGACTACCGCACGACGTACGGCAAGGCGACCGGGATCGTCGGTGAGTTCCGCAAGGAGCTGAAGGCGAACACGATCCGGCTGCCGATCAACCCGTCGAGCGTGGGCACCGCCTGGTGGAACTCCTATCGCGCGGCGATCGACGCCTCGGTCGCGGGCGGGTTCAAGGTCATCCTCAGCTACTGGGAGGCCGACAACGCCAAGGATGGCAGGGTCGACGACCCCGCGAAGTACGCCGCGATGTGGGACACCGTCGTGAAGGCGTACGGACGGAACCCGCACGTGTACTTCGAGCCGACGAACGAACCGTTCGGGTACTCGCTGACCGAGTGGGTGTCGCTGACCTCGGCGTGGATCGCCCGGCACCACGACGTACCGCGTGGGCGGATCGTGATCTCTGGCACCGGCTACAACGACAACGTGACCGGGGTCGGCGCGGCGCCGGAGTTGAAGGGCACGCTGCTGTCGCTGCACTTCTACGGGTTCTGGGCGTCCGACACCACGGAGGCCGCCTGGCTGGCGAACCTCCGGCCGCGGATCGGTTCGTACGGCTGGCGCACGATCATCGACGAGGCCGGCTCGCCGATGACGATCGGTCTGAACTACGGCAACCACGAGGGGAACGTGTACACGGCGTACCTCGGTGCGCTGACGCAGGTCGCGCGCGAACAGCGGATGGGGATCGTCTACTGGCCCGGCCTGCGGACCGGCGACTCGTACTCGATGACCACGCAGGTCGGACCGAGGGATCTCCAGGTCAACAGCGAGAGTGGCCGCGACCAGCTGTGGTGGGGCTGGGGTCTGCTGAAGAAGGAGCCGACGAACACTCTGCCGCCCGCTCCGCCGGGTGAGCCGCTGCGCGGTGTCGCGAGCGGCCGATGCGTCGACGTACCGGGCTTCTCGACCAGCCCGGGTACGGCGCTCGACCTCTGGGACTGCAACAACGGCGGTAACCAGTCGTGGAACCAGACCGCCACCGGCCAACTCACGGTCTACGCGGACAAGTGCCTGACCGCCGGCGCCGCCGCGGCCACCATCGAGACCTGCACCGGCGGCGCCGACCAGACCTGGCAACTGAACGCCGACCAGACGGTCACCTCAGCCACCGGCTGCCTGACCGCCGATGGGACCGGCAACGGCGCCGCCGTCATCGTTGCTCCGTGCAACGGATCGGACGACCAGAAGTGGACCCGCTCCTAGCCTTGCCCTGCGCTCGATCGACTGCCCCCAGCTGGTGCCGGCCAGGAGGAGTACGGCGCCCAGGGCGGCGGTGGTCGTCAGGTGCTCGGAGCCGAGGGTGATGCCGATGGCAACGGCCCAGATGGGTTCGGTTCCGAGCAGGAGGCTGGCTCGGCTGGCGGAGGTGCGCTGGACGGCCCAGGTTTGTACCAGGAACGCGAAAACGCTGCAGAACAAGGCCAGATAAGCCATCTGGATCCAGCCCGCGGCGGGGATCGCGGGCAGGTGATGCACGGCGGGCACGACGAAGAGCGCTGTGCCGACCAGCGTCTGGATCGTCGTCAGCTGCAACGGCCTGAGGTCGGTTGCCAGCCTGCCGACCAATGCGACGTGGCCGGCCCGGACGACCGCGGCCGCGAGCATGAGCAGGTCGCCGACGCCGGGGGCGTGGAGCCCGTGGCTCGACATGAGCAGGCCGACCGCTGCGACGCAGACCGCGGCCGCGAGATAGAACCGCGGCGGGAGCCGGCGACGATCGAGCAGCGGGGTCAGCACGAGCGTCAGGCTGATGATCAGTCCGGCGTTGGCGGCACTGGTGTGCGTGACGCCGTACGTCTCGAGGATCAGTACGGCGGCCTGCGTCAGGCCGAGGACCCCGCCGATCCGGAGCTCCTCGCGGCTGATGCGCCGTACGACGAGCAGCAACGCGACCGCGGAGATCGCGTACCGGACGAAGAGCACGGTCAGCACGGGCGTGGCCGCGGTCGCTGTCTTGGCGGCGAGGTAGCTCGAACCCCAGACGATGGCGACCAGCAGCAGAAGGAGATCGGTACGGCGGGAGGCGGGCACGGGTCCAACGGTGACCGGTGATGAAGATGAAGCCAAGTACCAGCTTCTTAATCGACCTTGTAGGACGCCTACAGTATTGAGATGGACGAACGACAGCTGCGGGTGCTTCGGGAGGTCGGCGAGCTGGGAAGCGTGACGGCGGCCGCCGACGCGCTGCTCATCACCCCGTCGGCCATCTCGCAGCAGCTTCGGCTTCTGCAACGATCGATCCCGGTCCCGTTGACCGAGCGCGAAGGCCGGAGAGTGGTGCTCACCCCAGCCGGGCGTGCGTTGGCAGCGGCGGCAGCCGACGTGGAGTCCGCGCTGGCGCGGGCCCGGCAGGTGGTGGACGAGTTCGCCGAGCAGCCGGATGCGGTCGTGTCGGTCTCCGCGTTCCACAGCGCGGCCGCCGCATTCTTCCCGTCGCTGTTCCGGGCAGGGGACGGGCCGAGGGTCAGCCTGCACGACGAGGATGTGGCGCAGGATGAGTTCCCGCCGTTGACCCGGGAGTACGACGTGGTGCTGGCGCACCGGATGGATCACGCTGCCGCCTGGCCGCGGACGGTTGCGGTCACACCGCTGCTGCACGAGCCGCTGGATGTCGCCGTACCGGTTGGTCATCGGTTGGCGTCGAAGCCGTCGCTGTCCCCGCGGGAGGTGGCGGGCGAGCCGTGGATCACCGTGCACGACGGGTTCCCGTTGATGGCGACGATCGAGGCGATCGGGGCGGCGGCGAACCGTCGGCTCGAGCTGGTCCACCGCGTCAACGAGTTCACCGTGGTCGCCGAGTTGGTTGCCGCGGGCGCCGGCTTGGCGCTGATCCCGCGCTGGACGGCCCGTTCGCATCCAGGGATCGTGCTCGTGCCGATGCGGGCCGTGCACGCGCGGCGCCACATCGACGCCCTGCACCGGCCGGAGCGGACCGCTCGGCGGGCCGTGCGTACGACACTCGCCAACCTGAAGGAGGCGGCTGCGGCGATCCGGACCGCGAGCGCTTGATAGCCTCACGACAAGTTCGCTCCCCGCCCGGGGCAGTCGTTCCGGGAGAGGGAGACATGACGGGAAGAGTGCGCGGCGTCCTCGCCGTGGTCGGGGTGCTGGGAGTGGTCGGGGTGATCGCCGGCCCGGTGGCAGCGGCGCAGAACCGGCCACCCGGCGTACCCCGGGGCGAGATCGCCATCCCGGTCGCGCCGGACTCGAACGTTGCATCAAGCAACGGACCGTTGCGGCCGCTGCAGCCGCACGGACCGTTCGGCACCGCTCGCGCAGTCGTCGTAATGGTGTCGCACGGTGCGCGTACCAGCGTCCGGCTCAAGGTGACGGGCATCGAGCATGCAGCCGGCCGCACCTTCGGCGCGCACCTGCACACCGGCCCGTGCGTGGCAGGCGACGGCGCTGCCGCCGGACCGCACTACAACACCGACGCGATCGAGGGCCGCAAACCGGCGCGGGCCGACCGCGAGCGCGAGGTCTGGCTCGACTTCACAGTCAGCCCGAGCGGCGCCGGTACGGCGTCGACCGTCGTACCCTTCGCGCCGAAGCCAGGCAACCGCTCCATCGTCATCCACCAAGAGGCGACCGACTCCCACGGCACCGCGGGCGCCCGCCTGGCCTGCATCCCACTGACGTGGGACTAAGGGCCTGGAACTAGGCGGACCCGCCGTTGCTCTTCAGCAGCTGGCCATTGATCCATTGGCCTTGAGGGGAGCAGAGGAACTCGACCAGGTGGGCGGTGTCTTGTGGCGTGCCCAGGCGGCCGAGCGGGGTTTGCCGGAGGCAGGCGTCGCGGACCTCGTCGGTCATCCAGCCGGTGTCGATCGGGCCGGGGTTGACCACGTTCGCGGTGATGCCCAGGTCGGACAGCTCCTGCGCCGCCGCGAGGGTGATGCGGTCGAGCGCGCCCTTGCTGGCGCCGTACGGGAGGTTGTGGACGGTGTGGTCGCTGGTCAGCGCGACGATCCGGCCGGTGCCGTAGTCCCCGGTGAAGCGCTGGGCGTACTCGCGGATCAGCAGCCAGGTGGCGCGCGCGTTGACGGCGAAGTGCCGGTCGAAGCTCTCGACGGTTGTGTCGAGGATGCTGGAGTCGACCGACTCGCAGTGGCACATCACCAGCGCGGCGACCTTGCCGAGCTGCTCCTCGGCGGCTGCGAAGATCCGCTCCGGCGCGGCCGGGTCGACGAGGTCCGCCTCGATCGGCGCCACGGTCGCGCCGAGGTCGCTCAGCTCTTTGACGATCTCGTCGGTGGCCCCCGACTGCACGCCCCAGTGCATCCGGTCGTCGTACGCCGTCCAGTAGCTGAACGCGATGTCCCAGCCTGAGGTCGCGAGCCGACGGGCGATACCGGCGCCGATGCCGACGGTACGGCCGACGCCGGTGACGAGGGCGATCGGCCGGGCAGCTGACTGGGTCATGCCGGCGATCCTGCTGGAAGCCGACCCGCCCGGCAACCGAATTCCTGGCTCGGATGGGCTCTTCCAGGAAGAGAGGCGGCGCAGCCTCGCCGAGTCGTGGCGAATGGTTCCGATCCCGAACGCCGAGTCGTGGATCAAGGCAGATTCTCAGAACCCCTCTCCACGACTCGGCGAACCTGGGGCCCGCCGACTGCCACGACTCGGCCACGGGGGGGCTTTATGGTCTGGGGACTATGTGCGCGTCGGGGCCGGGGAAGAACAGCGACTCGCTGTCGGTGTCGCTCCAGTGCACGAGGTACGGCGGTGCGCCGTCCGGATCGTGTACCTCGACGATCTTCCCCTCGCGCCGGTGTGCCATCAGATGGCTGGTCTCCACCACGACCTGGTCGCCTGCTGCCGCTTTCACCACACCCACCTCCTTCACCCCAGCTTCGTACCGTCGGGCGCGCGGCACCACCCCTCGTCGACCGTCGGTCAGCTTGGGAGCGTGATAGTGGCCGTCGTTCCGCCGGTGCTCGACGAGGTCAACGTGATCGTGCCGTTGTGGGCGCGGGTGATCTCGCGGGCGATGGACAGGCCCAGCCCGGAGCCGCCGCTCGCGCGTGACCGGCTGGTGTCGAGTCGGACGAAGCGTTCGAAGACCCGCTGCCGCTCGTCCTCGGGGATGCCGTCGCCGTCGTCCTCGACCGTGATGACGGCCGACCCGTTCTCCTCGGCGGTGGTCAGGCGGACGCTGGTGTGCGCGGCGCGGGCTGCGTTGTCGACGAGGTTCCGCAGTACCTGGCTCAGGCGGGCCGGATCGCCGACCACGCGCACCGGGTGGATGTCACCGGTCACCTTCAGCTCGGGCACCGAGCTCCGCAGCCGCTGGATCTCGGCCGCGACCAGGTCGTCCAGGTCCACGTCGGTCTGCCGCATCCTGAGCCCGGTGTCGTCCGCCTTGGCGAGCAGGAGCAGGTCCTCGACGAGCTGCCGCATCCGGTCGGTCTCGGTCGCCATCACCGCGCGCAGTTCGTGCCACGCCTGCCCACTGGTGTCCGCCTCGACAACCTCCAGCGCCGCGGTCAGCGTGGCCAACGGCGACCGCAGCTCGTGACTCGCATCGGCCACGAAGGCCCGCTGCGTCGCCTGGCCGGTCTCGAGCCGGTCGAGCATCTCGTTCATCGTCACCGCGAGCCGCGCGATCTCGTCCCGCGTGTGCGGCACCGGGACCCGCTCGGTCAGGTCCCGCGTCCCGATGCCCTGTACGCGGGCCCGGATCCGCTCCACCGGCCGCAGCGCCTGCCCGACCATCAGCCACCCGGCCACGCCGACCACGATCAGCAACGCCGGGAACCCGATCACCAGGTACTTCGCGACCGTGGTGACCGTCTGCCGCTGTGTCTCCACCGACGACGCGACCACCACGGTGTACGTCTGGCCTTCGTGCGACGCTCCCTGCGCGACGATCAGGTAGTTGTGGTCGTCGTCGATCAGCGGCATCTCGCCGACCTCGGCGCGCAGCAAGGCCCCGGGCGGCGGCCGGAGGTCGGACAACGGAGTGCTGTCGACCCGCGTCGACGAGGCGGCGATGACCCGGCCGGCCGAGTCCAGGACCTGGACCAACTGGGTGGCACGGGTGGTCTCGGCCAGATCGCGCGCGAGGCCCGCCGTACCCTCCGCGCTGACCTGGCCGGCCACGTCCTCGACCCGTCCCTCGGCCGCGTCGGACACCTCGGTGATCAGGGCCCGCTGCAGAAGGAGGAGCAGGGCGGCGGCGCCGAGCATCATCGCGACGGCGACCACGATCACGGCCGCAGCCGTGGAACGGCCTCGCACGCTGGCCTGCCGCAACCCGCCCGCGGTCCGGTACCACCCGTCGACCCGTCGTCGCACGACCGTGCTCACCCAGCAATCTTCGCAGGTACGCCTATCCGCCCTCGGGGTTGAGCCGGTATCCCATGCCTCGGATGGTCTCGATCGCGTGCCGGGCGAACGGGGTGTCGATCTTCTTCCGCAGGTAGCGCACGTAGACCTCGACCACGTTCGGGTCGCCGTCGAACGCCGGGTCCCAGACCGATGCGAGGATCTCGGTCTTGCTGACGGTGTCGCCGCGGTGCCGCATCAGGAACTCGAGCAGCCCGTACTCGCGCGGCGTGAGCGTGATCTCCCGCCCGTCGCGCTCGACCCGCCGCCGGGCCACGTCCAGCGACAGGTCGCCGGCCATCAGCACCACCGGCCGCTCCGGTCCGCCGCGACGGATCAGGGCCCGCAACCGGGCGATCAGGACCAGGAAGCTGAACGGCTTGGTCAGGTAGTCGTCCGCACCCAGATCGAACGCGTCGGTCTGGTCGTACTCGCCGTCCTTGGCGGTCAGCATCAGCACCGGCGTCCAGATCCCGCGCGCCCGCAGCATCTCCAGCACGCGGTACCCGTTGAGCTTCGGCAGCATGATGTCCAGCACGATCACGTCGTAGCTGTGCTCGGTCGCCGCCCAGACCGCGTTCTCGCCGTCGTGGACCATCTCGACGACGAACCCGGCGTCGGTCAGTCCACGATGGACCGTGTCGGCCAGGCGCAGTTCGTCCTCGACCATCAGCACTCGCATCCACCCAGTGTCACCGCAGACCGCTGAGAATCCGCTGAGAGCCACAAACTTGACGCGATCAAGGCGGCCCACCTAGCGTTGTCGAAGCGCTTCGACAACGCTTTGGGAGAGGCTGGCCACGATGAAGTTCAGCGACGGGTACTGGCAGCTCCGGGCGGGACTGACGCGGCTGCGGCCGGCCGGGGTCGAGAGTGTGCAGGCGGGCGAGCGGGAGCTGACCGTGTTCGCGCCGGCCAAGCGGATCGAACGGCGCAGTGACACGCTCAACCAGCCGATGTTCACGGTGACGTTCTCCTCGCCGGCGCGCGGGGTGATCGGCGTGCGGATCGGGCACCACCTCGGTGGACTGCCCGCGCGGCCGTCGTACCAGCTGAACGTCGACGACGATCACCCGGTGAAGGTGGAGGCCGGCGCCGCCGAGGCGCGGCTGACGTCGGGCGAGCTGAGCGTGGTGATCGCGCTCGAGGGGCCGTGGGACGTGCGCTTCGAGCAGGACGGGAAGCCGCTGACGAACTCCGGTGCCCGCAGCGTCGGCCTGATCACCGATGCCGACGGCCAGCAGTACGTGCACGAGCAGCTGGCGCTCGGCGTCGGCGAGACGATCTACGGCCTCGGTGAACGCTTCGGTGCGTTCGTGAAGAACGGTCAGGTCGTCGACAGCTGGAACGCCGACGGCGGCACGTCGAGCGAGCAGGCGTACAAGAACGTCCCGTTCTACCTGAGCAGCCGCGGGTACGGCGTACTGGTCGACAGCCCGGCCCGGGTGTCGTTCGAGATCGGTTCGGAGGTCACGTCGCGCAACCAGTTCAGCGTCGAGGGCCAGGAGCTCGGGTACTACGTCTTCGCCGGCCCGACCCCGAAGGACGTGCTGCGCCGCTACACCGCTCTGACCGGGCGGCCCGCGCGCGTGCCCGCGTGGTCGATGGGGCTGTGGCTGTCGACGTCGTTCACCACGGACTACACCGAGGAGACCACCAGCGGATTCGTGACCGGGATGGCCGAGCGCGATCTTCCCTTGAGCGTCTTCCACTTCGACTGCTTCTGGATGCGGCAGTTCCACTGGTGCGACTTCCTCTGGGACCCGGTCGCGTTCCCGGATCCGGCCGGCATGGTCCGCCGCCTGAAGGATCGCGGGCTGCGTGTCAGCCTGTGGATCAACCCGTACATCGCCCAGCGCTCGGTCCTGTTCGAGGAAGGCCGCCGGCTCGGCTATCTGCTCAAGCGGCCGGACGGCTCGGTCTGGCAGTGGGACCTGTGGCAGGCGGGTATGGCGATCGTGGACTTCACCAACCCGGACGCGACCGCGTGGTACCGCGCGAAGCTGCAGGCCCTGATCGATCTGGGCGTCGACTGCTTCAAGACCGACTTCGGCGAGCGCATCCCGACCGACGTCGCCTGGTACGACGGTTCCGACCCGGCGCGGATGCACAACTACTACGCGCAGCTCTACAACGCGGCCGTCTTCGGTCTGCTGGAGGAGAACCGGGGTGAGGGCGACGCGGTCCTGTTCGCCCGGTCCGCGACCGCCGGCGGCCAGCGGTTCCCGGTGCACTGGGGCGGCGACTGCGAGTCGACGTTCGAGGCGATGGCGGAGTCGTTGCGCGGTGGGTTGTCGTTGGCCGCGTCGGGGTTCGGCTATTGGAGCCATGACATCGGCGGTTTCGAGGGGCGCCCGGACCCGGCGATCTTCAAGCGGTGGGTGGCTTTCGGGCTGCTCTCATCGCATTCTCGGCTGCACGGCTCGTCGTCGTACCGGGTGCCGTGGGCGTTCGACGACGAAGCGGTCGACGTACTGCGGAAGTTCACGAAGCTGAAGCTGTCGTTGATGCCGTACCTGATGACCGCTGCGGCCGAGGCGCATCAGGACGGGGTACCGATGATGCGGCCGATGGTCCTGGAGTTCCCCGGCGATCCCGCGGCCACCTCCGTGGATCGGCAGTACATGCTCGGTCCCGATCTGCTGGTCGCGCCGGTGATGAGCTTCGACGGCGAGGTCTCGTTCTACCTGCCGCGCGGCCGCTGGACCTCGTTGCTGACCGGCGAGGTGCTGTCAGGTCCGGGATGGGTTCAGCAGACGCATGGCTTCGACAGCTTGCCCCTGCTGGTGCGTGAAGGCGCGGTGATCCCGATCGGGGCGGTCGACGATCGCCCGGACTACGACTGGGCGGACGGAGTCGAGCTGCGCTGGTTCGCGCCGGCCGAGGGCCGGACGGCCGTCGTCGAACTGCCCGACGCGCACGGGGGAGTGGCAGCCGTGATCGAAATGGCCCTCCGCGACGGCGTCGTTGAGTCCCGGGTGATCGAAGGTGCGTGCGAGCGCTACACCGTCAAGCTCTCGAGCCCGACGTCCGCCGCGGAGAAGACCGCGTAGAGCGTGTGTACGCCGGTCACCGGCGTCAGTTCACCGGTGATCGTCGTGAGCTGACCCGGCGGGACCTGCACGGTGGTCAGGACCTCACCTTGTCGCGGGTCGTCCAGGCGGAGCTCGATCGTCGCCGGCTCGATCCCGTGGTTGGCGGCGGTGAGGCTGACGGCCGTTTCGGAGTTCAGCTGGACGTCGTGGAACGCCAACCAGGCTTGGGGTTCCAGCGAGACGGTCGCCTCGTGGGACAGTGTGATCGCGGAGTACTCGTCGAAGTTGGTCGCCGCCAGTTCGAGTGATTGCGGCGGGATGCGTTCGCCGTGGACGTCCAGGGTTGTGGTCAGGCGGAGGTCGGTGCTGGATCGGCCGACCATGATGCTGTGGCGGGCGGACTCGACGCAGTGGCGGTCGCGCGTGACGTCCCAGAATCCGAGGTCGGCCGCGGCCAGGGTCAGCTCGAGCTCCACGGTCTCTCCGGGCTCCAAGGACACTCGCCGGAAGCCACGGAGCTGCCGCAGCGGTTGCTTGACCCGGGAACGTTGCTGGCGGGTGTAGAGCTGGGCGATCTCGGTGCCCGGCCGGTCGCCGGTGTTGGTGACGGTGAACGCGACTCGGACCTCACCGTCCTTCGCGATCGACGGTGTGCTCAGACGCAGATCGCCGTACGCGAAGCTGGTGTAGCTCAGGCCGTGGCCGAAGGGGTACAGCGGCGTGCCCCGGTAGTACAGGTACGTCGCGTCCGTGGTGATGATGTCGTAGTCGAGCAGATCGGGCAGGTCCGCGGCGGAGTCGTACCAGGTCTGGGTCAGCCGTCCGGCCGGGTCGTGGTCGCCGAACAGTACGTCGGCCAGCGCGCGCCCGTACTCCTGCCCGCCGTGCGCGGACCACAGGATCGCCGGCAGGTGCTGCTGCGCCCAGCCGATCCCGAACGGGTAGCTGCTGCTCAGCACCAGGACCGTGCGCGCGTTCGCCGCGTGGACCTGGCGGATCAGCCGGTCCTGGGCTGCCGGCAGGTCGAGGCTGTCGCGATCCTCGGTCTCGCGGCCGTTCACCAGCGGGTGGTTGCCAGCAACAACGATCGCCACGTCGGCCCGGGCGGCGACGCCGGCCGCCTGGGCCGCGCCGTCGACGACGACCTCGAGCTCGAACGCGGTCGCCTGGTCGGCAATGCTGACCGCGCCGTCCGGCCCGACGTGAAGGTACCGGTCGCTGTGCAGATGCTGGATCAGCACGGTGCCGGCCAGGTGCACGAACCTGAAGGTCTGCTTGACCTCCCAGCCGTTCGGACCGGGCTGATCCGCGACGAGCTCACCGTCGTCGCTCACGCTCAGGTGCTGCCCGTTCTGCACAGCTCGCAATGCGAACGCGTCACCGCCCCAGTCGAACAGGTCGAACGCGCCCGGCTCGCGGTCGGCTCGCAGTACGGCGGCCGGACCGACGGCCAGGTACGACGAGCAGTCGGCGATCCGGAGCGTGATCCGGTCGACGCCCTCGCAGTACTCGACGCGGTCCTGCCCGAGTCGCTCGATAACGCCGTCCAGGGCGGTGATCTGGTACGGCAGCGTCCCGGCGTACCAGTCCGCCCTGACGGCGCCGGCCAGCGGTCCGATGACGGCGATCCGCTCGGTGGAGGCGTCGATGGGCAGGACCTGGCACTCGTGCTTGAGCAGGACGATCGCCTGGCGAGCCGCGTCCTGGGCGAGGTCGCGGTGTGCGGGACAGTTGACCAGATCGGGCTCGAGACCGCGGTACGGATCGAGTTCGGGCGGGTCGAACTCGCCGAGCCGGAGCCGGATCGCGAGCACCCGGCGTACCGCGGTGTCGATGTCCGTCCACGTGATCAGGCCGCGGTCGAGCGCCTCGTCGAGCCGGTCGATCGTCGGGGCGGAGTTCGTGTCGTCCTGGGTGAAGCTGTCGACGCCGGCCTTGAGCGCGGCGGCGTACGCGGTCGGGCCGTCGGGCAGGTACTGCTGCAGGCCGAAGAGGTTGCCGGGCGCGTACGCATCGCTGACCACCAGCACGTCGTCGTCGGTCCAGGTGCGGAGTACGTCGTTGATCAGCGGGCTGAGGTGGGCGGGCCGTCCGTTCACCAGGTTGTACGACGGCATCACCGCCACCGCTGCGCCGGAGGTGATCGGGGCGCGGAACGCGGGCAGCTCGTACTCGTGCAAGACCCGCGGCGGCAGGTTGCTCGAGGTCGTGCAGCGGTCGGTTTCGTTGTTGTAGGCAAGGAAATGCTTGAGGGTCGGAGCGGTCTTCAGGTACGCCGGGTCGTCGCCGGCCAGACCGTGTCCGTACGCCGTGGCGACGACTCCGGTCAGCCAGGAGTCCTCGGCGTACCCCTCCTCGTTGCGGCCCCAGCGCGGATCGCGGAGCGGGTTGACCACGGGCGCCCAGACGTTCAGGCCGACGCCGGCCGGGTCCTTCCGGTGGAAGACGCGGACCTCGTCGCCGACCGCGGCGCCGACGGCCCGGACGAGGTCCGGGTTCCAGGTGGTGGCGAGGCCGATCGCCTGCGGGAAGACCGTCGCCGGACCGAGCCAGGCGACGCCGTGCAGCGCCTCGGTGCCGGTGCGGAAGGTGTCCAGGCCGAGCCGGGGGACGGGCGGCTGGTACTGGTGCAGGAGCGCGACCTTCTCGTCCGGGGTGAGCCGGGCGAGCAGATCGTCGATCCGCGCGCCGGTCGGCCGGACCGGGTCGCGGAACGGGGGAGGAGCTGGAGTACTCATCGGCGATCGACTCCACGGGCTGTGTGTCGAAGCGCTTCGAACGATCATCGGCGACGGTTGATCGAAGCGCTTCGACAGATCGGGCGTGAACAGAGGGTTGCATCCCGAGCGCCGACGGTCAAGACCTGGGGCGGGTCGCTCAGGGAGGCGCTTTCGGGGCTAGTAGGCAGGCAGTTGGCCTCGGGTGAGCGGGGCGAGCGCCTGGGCGGTGGCGCCCAGGGGAGTGGCGGTGTCGGGGAGGGTGGAGGCGAGGACCGTGCAGCCGCCGGCGTCGGGTGCGATGGTGGCTTCGCGAAGGGCCTTGTCGAGGGCGGGCGTGAGATGGTCGGCGAGCAGGGCGTAGGCCCCGCCGAGGAGGACGACCTCGGGGTTGAGGACGTTGACCAGCGCGGCGATGCCCTGGCCCAGGTACGCACCGGCTTCGGCGAGGACCTGTGTCACGGGGGTCTCCTGGGCATCGGCGCGCCGGATCAGCTCCTCCAGCTGGAGCTGAGGATCGCTGTCGGACACGTCCGTCCGCGCCAGGATCGACGGCAGGCTCGCCAGCGCCTCGAGGCAGCCCCTCCGGCCGCAACCACAGCGCGGCCCGTCAGGGACCAGGCGCAGGTGGCCGATCTCCCCGACGTACCCGAGGTGACCTTCCAGCGGCTTGCCGTCGGCGATGATGCCGGCGCCGACGCCGGTGTCGCCGGTGAGCCGGATCAGGTTGGCCGTCCCGGCCTGTGGGCCGTAGAGATGCTCGGCCAGCACGCCCAGCGACGCGTCGTTGTCGACCGTGAGTGGGATGTCCGGCCGCCCGAGCGCCGCCGCGAGCTCCGCCCGCATCGGCACGTCGCGCCACCCCAGGCCGGCCGCCAGTACGACGGCGCCGTCGCGGTTGACGAGCCCGGGCACACCCACCGTGATCCCGAGCACCCGCCGGCCCGACGACTGCACCGCGGTCACTGCCCGGCGGGCCAGCGTCGCCAGCGCCGCGATCGTCTTCGCCGGTCCGGCGTCGACCCCGGGTCCGGCGCGGTGCCAGCGCAGTACCTGCTCTCCGGCCGTGTCGGAGCCGAGCGCGGTCAGGCCGCGGGCGCTGACCTCGAGCCCGATCGTCGCGTACGCCGACCCGTCGAGCACCAGCAGGGTCGCCGGGCGGCCGACATGGTTCTGGGTCTGCTGGGTCTCGCGCACCAGCCGGCGATCGAGCAGGTCCCCGACGATGCTGGTCACGGTCGCCTTGTTGAGGCCGGTCCCGGTGGCGATCGCGGCCCGCGAGCAGGGTGCCTCGCGGCGCAGGTAGCCCAGCACCGCGGCCTGGTTGGTCGCGCGGATGTGGGTGTGGTCCGCGGTCTGTGTGGTCAAGGTCCGTCCCTCGATCGAGTCCTGGGTCAGTTCTACACCTTGTCGGCTGCTCGGCACTGAGCTAATTTGTTTGGCTACCAGCCCAACTAATTCTAGGGGATCCACAGTGACTGGACCAGTGCGTGGCGGAGCCAGCCGCCGGACGTTCATCTCCCTGCTCGGCGCGGGTGCGGCCGCTGCTGCCGGTGGGGTCTCGCTGACCGGCTGCTCCAACGGCAGCGCGGGATCCAGCACGACCGGCCGGGCCGAGACCGAGGACAAGTTGTCCGGCCTGCTGCCGAAGTACATCGCGTACGAGCCGGTGACGCCGGACCTGCCCGGCGAGAACGGCGCCTCGCCCGGCTTCTCGCACTATCCGAGCGAGCTGAAGCGGGCCGTGCCCGACAAGATGGTGCCGAGCGGCAAGGAAGTCTCGGCGATGACGCCGCTGTGGAGCCCGATGCCGCCCGGCCTCGGCAAGAACTCCTACTACGACGCGAACAACGAGCGGATCGGGGCGCCGGTCCGGTTCAACATCCTCAACGGCAACGACTACGGCGACAAGCTCGGCCCGATCCTTGCGGCCGGCAACGTGCCCGAGCTGCTCTGCATCCCGGGCTGGAACATCTCCGGGCTGACTCGGTTCGGTCAGGCCGTCGACAAGCTGTTCGAGGACCTCACGCCGTACCTGGCCGGCGACAAGGCGGCGGCGTACCCGATGCTGGCCAACCTGCCGACCCGGGCCTGGGCGTACGGCGTCTGGAACTCGCAGCTGAAGGCGGTGCCGTTCCCGTCGGACGGGTTCCCGTGGGCGCTGTTCTACCGCAAGGACATCTTCGAGCAGGTCGGCGCGCAGCCGCCGAAGAACGCCGACGAGGTACTCGCGCTGGGCAAGCAGCTGACCGACGCCAAGGCGGGCCGGTGGGCGTTCGGCTCGGTCGCCGACGAGATGGCCCGGATGTTCGGGGCGCCGGGCGGCTGGCGCAAGGACTCCAGCGGCAAGCTGGTGAACAAGATCGAGACCCCGGAGTTCGAGGCGTCGGTGGCGTTCGTCCGCAAGCTGTTCCAGTCGGGGTACGTGCATCCGGAGGTGGTCGCGAACGCCGGCGCGGACGAGAACGCGCTGTTCGAGGGCGGCAAGTTCGTGATCCGGCAGAACGGGCTGGGCGGCTGGCACGAGGCGTTGCAGCGGCAGCAGACGATCAACCCGAAGTTCGATCCGCAGCCGGTGATGCCGTTCGCTCACGACGGCGGTGCGCCGATCACGTGGGGCGGCGATCCGGCCGGCATCTTCACCTTCGTGAAGAAGGGGGTCGGCGAGCAGCGGGTGAAGGAGCTGCTCGGCGTCATGAACTACACGTCGGCGCCGTTCGGAACGGAGGAGTACGTGCTCTACAACTACGGGGTCGAGGGCAAGCACTACGTGAAGCAGGCCTCCGGCGCTCCGAAGCTCACCACACTCGGCCAGAAGGAGGTCTCGCAGACGTACATCTTCCTGGGTGGCCGGCCGACGGCGATCACCGAGAGCGAGTACCCCGGGTACGTGCAGTCGATGAGTGCCTGGCAGAACGCGGCGGCGAAGGTCCGCGAGAAGAACCTCTTCGACGGGATCCGGGTCGAGCAACCGGCCAAGATGGCGGCGCTGAACCAGCCTTTCGACGACGCGCTCCAAGACATCTTCCGCGGCCGCAAGCCGGTCAGCGAGCTGAAGACGGCGGTCAAACAATGGCAGACCAACGGCGGCAACGAAGGCCGTGACTTCTACGCCAAGGTCCTCAGTGACAACGGTCGTTAAGCCTCCGGAGCGGGCAGCCCGGCAGGCTGCTCCGGTGAGGTCTCAAAAGCCCACTGGCATGCGGTTCCGGCACCGGTTCCGCCGGGACTGGCCGTTGCTGGTGATGGTGCTGCCGGTGATCGTGCTGCTCGGCGTCTTCCACTATTTTCCGACGCTCGGCAACGTGATCGCTTTCCAGGACTACTCGCCGTACGCCGGGATCCGGGGGAGTGACTTCATCGGGTTCGCGAACTTCAGCCGGATGTTCTCCGAGCCGGCGTTCTGGCGGGCGGTGGCGAACACACTCTCGATCACCGCGGTCCAGTTGGTGTTCTTCTTCCCGATCCCGATCGGACTGGCCCTGCTGCTGAACAGCGTGCTGTCGGCCAAGCTGCGCAACGTCATCCAGGGTGTGGTGTACCTGCCGCACTTCTTCTCCTGGGTGCTCGTCGTGTCGTTGTTCCAGCAGATGATCGGCGGCGCCGGCCTGCTCGCGCAGATGCTGCGGGACCACGGACACTCGGCGATCGACCTGATGACGAAGCCGGACACATTCATCCTGCTGGTCACCGCGCAGTCGGTCTGGAAGGACGCCGGCTGGGGGATGATCGTGTTCCTGGCCGCCCTGTCCACCATCAACCCAGCTCTCTACGAGGCCGCTGCGGCCGACGGAGCGAACCGATGGCGCCGGCTCTGGCACATCACGCTGCCCGGCCTGCGCCCGGTGATCGTCCTGCTCCTGATCCTCCGCCTCGGCGACGCGCTGACGGTCGGCTTCGAGCAGTTCATCCTGCAACGCAGCGCCGTCGGCGGAGGCGCCGCCGAGGTGCTCGACACGTACGTGTACTACCAGGGCCTGCTCGTCGGCGACTTCGGGTACGGCGCCGCCGCCGGTCTCTTCAAAGGAGTGATCGGCCTCGTCCTGGTCCTGGTGGCCAACCGATTCGCCCACCTGGTGGGCGAGCAGGGGGTGTATTCGCGCTCATGACCGCAAGGGCTGTCTGGGAAGAGGAACCGACCGCGATCGGCAGGCTGAGCAAGCCGGTCGTGCTGATGCTGATCGCCCTGGCGGTCGCGTTCCCGCTGTACGTCGTCGTGGTGACAAGTCTGTCCAGCACGGAAGCGGTGACCCGCGCCGGCGGGTTGGTCGTCGTACCACGCGAGCTGACCGTGGCGGCGTACGTGCAACTGCTGTCCGGTGGAGTGGTCACGAGGGCGCTGCTGATCAGCGTGTTGATCACAGCCGTCGGTACGGCGTTCAGTCTCGGGATCACCGTGCTGGCGGCGTACGGCCTGTCGCGGCCGGGGTCGTTGTTCCATCGGCCGCTGCTGTTCGTCGTCCTGCTGACGTTCCTGTTCGGGCCGGGCATCATTCCGAGCTATCTGCTGGTGAACTCGCTCGGCCTGATCGACCACTACGCGTCGCTGATCCTGCCGACCGCGATCTCGGCGTTCAACCTGATCGTCATGCGCTCGTTCTTCATGGGCATCCCGGGCGAGCTGATCGACAGCGCGCGGATCGACGGTGCCGGCGAGTTCGCCATCCTCCGCCGGATCGTGATGCCGCTGTCGAAGGCCGTGGTCGCGGTCGTGGGCCTGTTCTACGCGGTCGGCTACTGGAACGCTTTCTTCAACGCGCTGCTCTACATCAACGACAACAACAAGTGGCCGCTGCAGATGGTGCTGCGGACGTACATCGTGCAGCAACAGCCGCTGCCGACCGGTGCCGGCGGCGTGGCGACCGGCACCGGCCTCGGCCTGCAGCCCGCCCCCGGTCTGGCCATCAAGATGGCGATCGTCGTGATCGCGATCGTCCCGGTCCTCCTCGTCTACCCGTTCATCCAGCGCCACTTCACCAAGGGCGTCATCATCGGCGCGGTGAAGGGATGAGCACGCGACGGCAGTTCCTTGCCCTCGGCACCGGTACGGCGATGCTCGCGGCAACCGCCGGCCACGCCCAGGCCGCGGCGTCGAACAGGTATCGCTGGCGGAACGTCGAGATCGTCGGCGGCGGCTTCGTCACCGGAATCACTCACCATCCGGGCCAGCGCGGGCTCGTCTACGCGCGCACCGACATCGGGGGTGCGGTCAGGTTCGACAACCGCACCCAGCGGTGGGTGCAACTGCTGCATTGGATCGGCTGGGACGAGTGGAACTGGACCGGCGTCGAGAGTCTCGCCGTCGACCCGGCCGACCCACGACGGCTGTACCTTGCCGTCGGCACCTATACCAACGAGTGGTCTCCGATCAACGGCGCGATCCTCCGCTCCGGTGACCAGGGCCGGACGTTCGTACGGACCGACCTGCCGTTCAAGCTCGGCGGCAACGAGCCCGGCCGTTCGATGGGTGAGCGGCTGGCCGTCGATCCGCACGACGGCCGGACCCTGTTCCTCGGGACCCGCAGCCAGGGGCTGTGGCGCAGCGGCGATCGCGGTGTCACCTGGGCGCGGGTCGACGGCTTCCCGGACACCGGCACGCCTGGTCTAGGGATCGGCTTCGTCTTCTTCGACCCACGCGACGGCACGGTTTACGCGGGCGTGACCGATGCCGCGGGCGGCTTGTACCGCAGCACCGACGCCGGTGCGACCTGGGCGCGGATCGCCGGCCAACCGACCGGACTGTTGCCACACCACGGTGAATTAGGGGCTGATGGCAACATCTACGTCAGCTACGGCGACCTGCCGGGACCGTACGAGATGTACGACGGTGCTGTGCACAAGCTGGACACCGCCACCGGCGAATGGACCGACATCACCCCGCTGCGCCCGAACACCGGCGGGGAGGCCGGGTTCGGGTACGCCGGCCTTGCCACGGATCCGCGTCGGCCCGGCACCGTGATGGTGGCGACGATGGGCCGATGGGGTCCGGTGGACGACATCTTCCGATCGGTGGACGGCGGCCGGACCTGGTCCTCGATCGGCGAGCGGATCGTGCTCGACACGTCGGGAGCGCCGTACCTGAACTTCCACGCGACGCCGAAGCTCGGCTGGATGATCGGCGACATCTCGATCGACCCGTTCGACTCCGGCAAGGTTCTCTACGTCACCGGTGCGACGATCTTCGGCACCGACGACGCGACCGAGGCCGAGGCGGGTCGCAGTACCCACTGGTCGGTCCGTGCGCAGGGCCTGGAGGAGACCGCCGTCCTCGACCTGATCAGTCCGCCCTGGGGACCGCCGTTGATCAGCGCGCTCGGCGATATCGGGGTGTACCGGCACGACCGGCTGGACCGGGTGCCGCCGGACGGACAGGCGTCGAATCCGGTCAGTGGAACCTCGCCGAGCCTGGACTACGCCGCCCGAGCACCGGGATTCGTGGTTCGGCTGGCGAACGCGAACGCGGGGGAGCGCGGCGCCTACTCGACCGATGCCGGAGTCAGTTGGCAGCCGTTCGCCGGCGAGCCGGCGCCGATGACGCAACCCGGCCGGATCGCGGTGGGCAGCGACGCACGGACGATCATCTGGGCGCCGGACGACCTGGTCGCGCACTACTCGCGCGATCGTGGTGCGACATGGACCGCGGTCACGGGTCTGCCGGTCAAGGCCGTGGTGGTCGGTGATCGGGTCGACGGCCGGGTGTTCTACGGGTTCGACCCGGCTACCGGTACGGCGTACGTGAGCACGAACGGCGGCGCCGCCTTCACCGCGACCGCGAGTGGTCTGCCGACCGGCGCCGGGAAGCTGGAGACCGTGCTCGATCGGGCGGGGCACTGCTGGCTGGCGGCCGGCGCCGGTGGGCTGTATCGGTCGATCGACAGCGGGCTAACGTACATTCACGTGACATCGATCGAGGAGGCCCACACCATCGGCTTCGGCAAGGCCGCGCCCCGCCACCGGGACATGGCCGCGTACACGTCGGGGAAGGTGGCCGGTGTCCGTGGGGTGTTCCGGTCGGACGACAGCGGCGCGTCGTGGGTGCGGGTGAACGACGACCGGCATCAGTACGCGTCCACCGGTGACGCGATCGCGGGCGATCCGCGGGTGTACGGGCGGGTGTACCTGTCCACCAATGGCTTCGGGATCCCGTACGGGGAGCCGGCATGACGAGACTCTGGTATGGCGGCGACTACAACCCGGAGCAGTGGGATCCGGCGGTGTGGAAGGAGGACGTCGACCTGATGCGTCAGGCCGGCGTGAACCTGGTGACCGTCGGCGTCTTCTCCTGGTCGACCCTGGAACCGTCGCCGGGGCAGTACAACTTCACCTGGCTGGACCAGGTGCTCGACCAGTTGTACGACGGTGGCGTCAGCGTCGACCTCGCTACGCCGACCGCGTCGCCGCCGCCGTGGTTCAGCCGGCTGCACCCCGAGGCGCTGCCGGTCACCGCGGACGGCGTGCGGCTCACGCATGGCAGCCGGGACACGTACTGCGCGTGCGCGCCGGCGTATCGCGGAGCAGCGCGGGGGATCGCTCGGGCGTTGGCGGAGCGGTACCACGATCATCCGGCGCTGGCGATGTGGCACGTGCACAACGAGTACGGGACGGTCTGCCACTGCTCGTTGGCTGCGGCGCGATTCCGCGAGTGGCTGCAGGAGCGGTACGGCACGCTCGACCGATTGAACGAGGCGTGGACGACCGCCTTCTGGAGTCAGGGCTACGCCGAGTGGACGGACATCGAGCCGCCGCGCAAGACGCAGTACCTGGTGAATCCGACGCAGTACCTGGACTTCCGGCGCTTCTGGTCGGACGAGCTGCTGGCCGCGTATCTGGAGCAGAAGACGGAGTTGCGGAAGGCATCGGCGTTGCCGGTGACGACGAACTTCGTGTTCGGCAACTGGGTACCGGTGAACCATGCGCGCTGGGCCGCCGAGGTCGATGTCGTTGCCATTGACCACTATCCGGACCAGGCCGGGATCGGGGCCGAGGAGCAGACCGCGTTCGGTGCGGACCTGGCGCGCGGGTGGGCCGGCGGGAAGCCGTGGCTGTTGATGGAGCAGGCGGCCGGCACGCTCAATACCGGGCACCGGCTGCACGCGAAGGAGCCGGGGCGGATGGCGCGACACAGCTTGTCCCACGTCGCCCGCGGCTCGCAGGGTGCGCTGTTCTTCCAATGGCGCGCTTCCCGGGGTGGCGCGGAGATGTTCCACTCGGCGATGGTGCCGCACGCGGGCCCGGACAGCCGGATGTTCCGGGAGATCGCCAAGCTCGGATCGGAACTGCCGCACCTGGCTGAGATTGCCGGGAGCAACGTTGAGGCCGACGTCGCGATCCTCTGGGACGTCGAGTGCTGGTGGGCGATGCAAGGCACCCACCTGCCGTCGTCGTCGCTGGACTACCTGGCGGCGGTCCGGTCGGCACACCGGCGGTTCTGGCACGCGGGCCTCACGGTCGACTTCGCGGCGCCGGCCGCGGACCTGTCGTCGTACCGGCTGGTGGTCGTGCCGTCGCTCTATCTGATCTCGGACGAGGCCGCGGCCGCGCTCGCCGCTTACGTGGACAGCGGCGGGCAGCTGGTCGTCGGGTACTTCAGCGGGATTGTCGATCCTGACCTGAGGATTCGGTATCCCGGTGCGTTCACCGAGCTGCTCGGGGTGCGCGTCGAGGAGTTCCATCCGCTGCCGGAGGACGGCGAGGTCGTCCTTTCCTCCGGCGGCCGCGGGCGCTTGTGGAGTGAGCACGTCCACGCGGTGTCGGCCGAGGTCGTCGATCGGTACGCCGGGGGAGTGCTGGACGGGGAGCCTGCAATCACGCGCCATCAGGTCGGCGCGGGTAGTGCGTGGTACGTGTCGACCGAGCTGGACGATGCAACCGCGGCCCACGTGTTCGATCTGTCGGCGTCGCCGGTGGAGGTCGTACGGCGACGCTCCGGCGACACCACCTGGACCTTCCTGTTCAACCACGGAGACGCAGAGTTCGCCGTACCGGATGCGGGCGAGTTGGTGGCCGGCGAGCTCCCGGTCCCGGCCGGCGGTTATGCGGTGGTGAGGTCGACGTGACGGCCGCTGCTGCCGCGGGCGGTCAGCGTCGGCGGGACCAGGGTCAGCCCGGGTACGTCGCCGCCCTCGAGCTTCGTGATCAGCGACTCGACCGCCTGGTCGCCGATCCGTTCCGCCGGGATGCTGACCGACGACAACTGGGGGACCTGCCGCTCGGCGACGTCGTCCGCGCAGATCGCGACCACCGACATGTCCTCCGGGACGCGGCGGCCCAGACGGCGCAGGACGTCGAGGAGCGGGCCGATGATCGGCTCGTTCTGGACGACGAGTCCGGTGATGTCGGGATGGTCGCTGAGGAGTTCCTCGACGGTGTGCAGGATCGCGTCGAAGGTGTGCTCACACGGCGTTTCCACCCCGAGCACCCCACGGCGTTCGGCCGCCTCGACGAATCCGGTGAGCGTCCGCTGGGCGAACCCGGTCTGGCGTTCGTAGACGGCGGACGGCGTACCGAGGAGTGCCAGCGAACGGTGGCCGAGGTCGGCCAGGTGGTCGACGCAATGCGCGCCGGCGGCAACGAAGTCCAGGTCGATGCAGGTCAGGCCGTCGGCGTCGTCGGGGTACCCGATCAGCACCGACGGCATCGGCAGCTCGCGCAGCACCGGGACCCGCTCGTCGTGCAGCTCGACGTCCATCACGACGAGCGCGTCCACCAGCGAAC
The DNA here is from genome assembly GCF_044453965.1 of Kribbella sp. NPDC051586. Taxonomy (NCBI): domain Bacteria; kingdom Bacillati; phylum Actinomycetota; class Actinomycetes; order Propionibacteriales; family Kribbellaceae; genus Kribbella; species Kribbella sp. NPDC051586. The sequence continues at coordinate 273,038 of NZ_JBITDF010000003.1, forward strand.
TCTGCGCGACCCGCTCCAGCCCGTCCGGTCCTTCGTCGGCGGTCAGCAGCAGTACGTCGTGATCGAACCGGCGGGCCGTGGTCACGACCGCGGTGGCGAACTGCATCATCACCGGGACGTGCATACCGGTCCGCAGCGGGATCACCAGCGCGAGCACGTTGGACCGCTGGCTGGCCAGCGCCCGGGCACTCGCGTTCGGCCGGTAGCCGAGCGCGTGGACGCTGCGCTGCACGCGCTCGCGGGTGTCGGTCGAGATCGTCCGCTTCCCGCTGAGCACGTAGGACACCGTGCTGGCCGCGACCCCGGCATGCCGGGCGACGTCCGCGATCGTGACCATCGCACTCCCTTTCGTCAACCTGCCCCAGTTCTACCCCAGTCGAAGCGCTTCGACACCCCTTTATACCCCTGCACTCGCCCATGGTTCTTCCCCTGCGTTCGCCCCAACGAGAGGAAACGAAATGCCGAGATGGTGGAAAGCAGCAACAGCAGTGCTGACAGTACTGGCCGCCGGTCTGGTGACCGCGGCACCGGCCGACGCGGCGGCCTGGTCGTCGTCGGACAAGTTCGGAACCTGGTCCAACGGCGGGTACACCGTTCGCAATGACGTCTGGGGCAGTGGCGCCGGCGCGCAGACGATCTGGGCCAACTCCTACAGCAACTGGGGAGTCTGGGCCGACCACCCGAACACCGGCGGCGTGAAGGCGTACCCCCACTCCGCCCGCAACATCGGAAAGCGGGTCAGCGCCCTCGGGTCGCTGACCAGCAACTTCAACGTGTCCCGGCCCGGCAGCGGCGCGTACGCGACGACGTACGACATCTGGGCCGACAACAACGCGTACGAGATCATGCTGTGGATGAACAAGCAGGGGGCGGTCGGCGCGATCGGGTCGAAGCAGACCACGGTCTCCGTCGGCGGTCACACCTGGGACGTCTACCGCGGCAGCAACGGCGCCAACGCGGTGTTCTCCTTCCTCCGCACGTCCAACACGAACTCGGGCTCGGTCGACGTGAAGGCCGTCCTGAACTGGATCCGCGGTCAGGGCTGGATGGGTGACGCCACGGTCGGCGAGGTCCAGTTCGGCTTCGAGATCACATCGTCGTCCGGCGGCCTGAACTTCACCAGCAACTCCTACTCCGTGTCGTCCAGCTGATCCACCCGGATGACCCGCGCCGACGGCTCGGCCAGCTCGGTCGCGACGACCAGGGTGTCGTCGTACCAGATGGTGGTCCAGCCGTCGGCGTCGGTCGGGAAGATCGGACAAGCGGTCCCGCGCGCCAGCGGAATCGTTACCTCGGCCGGACCGGCACCCCGGTGCCACACGGCCAGATAGGTGGATCGAGAGCCGGTGAGGCCGAGAACGATCCACTCGTCGGTCCACTCCGGCAGGCCGAGCGGCCAGCACGGGACGAGAGTCTCGAGCTCCTTCAGTACGTCGCGATGCGCGGCCAGCGCGGACCGGACCAGCTCCAGTTCGCCGCTGGTCATCTGGTTCAAGTGGCCGGACAGGTAGAGGCGACCGAGGATGCCGTTCACCAGTGCGAGGGTGAACTCCTCGCGCGTGGTCCCGGTGATCGGATACGCCCAGTGCCCGGCCTGCTCAGGCAGTACGGCAGCCGGCGCGGCCGCGGCGATCGGGGCGTAGAGCAAGGGATGCTGCTGGTCCGAGGTGGACTGCAGATGCAACCGGGACAGCATCGCGTAGTCCATCCGCATCGCACCGGACGCACAGTTCTCGATCAGCAGTTCCGGATGCCGTGCCTGCAGCGCATCGAGCCAGTCGAGCAGCGCCCGCTGGTGTTCGAGTAGTCCGTGTCCGAGCGACGTACCGCCCTTGTCGGTGCCGGGCCCGGTCATCGTGTTGTTGTCGAACTTGAAGAAGCCGATGCCGAAATCCGTGACGAGCCGGTCGACCGTGTCGTCGAGGTGCTGACGCGCCAACGGGTTGCGCAGGTCGAGGAGGTAGCGGCCGTGCTCGGCGACCCGGATGCCCTGCCGGGTGAGGAATGCGTCGTCAGGCAGTTCGCGGGCGATCGGGGCGTCGACGCCGATCACCTCGGGCTCGAGCCAGAGGCCGGGCACCATGCCGCGCTGATGGATCCGGTCGATCACCTCACCGAGCCCGCCGGGGAAGCGCGTGGTCGACGGCTGCCACGCGCCGACGGTGCTCCACCAGTCGCCCTCGGCGTACCAGCCGGCGTCGATGCAGAAGTAGTCCGCGCCGACCTCGGCCGCGGCGTCGATGAGCGGGAGCAGCTTCTCGGTGGTCGGGTCGCCCATCAACGTGTTCATGTAGTCGTTGAAGATCACCGGCATCCGGTCGTCGACCGGCCGGCGCTTCCGTACGGCGCGACGCTGGCGGATGAGCGCGGCGAAGACGCTGTCGCGATCGGTCCCGGTGACCAGCGAGACCGGCACCGTCGCAAACGTCTCGTCGCCGGTCAGCCGGACGGTCCACTGATGTTCCTGGTCGGTGGGTCCGCTGAGCAGGAGGTATCCGCCGTGCCGGTTCTCGCCGAGTTCGTAGTGCCAGGGTCCGTTGTGCTCGATCTGCCAGCCGAGGGCGTACGACGTACCGACGAGGACCCCGATCGGCAGTCGCTCGCCGGTCGACCACGAACCGGTGCTGGTGACGGCGTGGCGGCTCTTCGACACCGGGTAGTGCGGGTCGCGGACGATCTGCGCTACGCCACCCGCGCGCAAGGACTGCACCGACCAGCGGTTCTCGGCCATCCAGTCGTTGGCGGCGGAGTACAGGTCGGCGTCGACGGACTCCAGGCCCACGACGAGGGACGAGAGGAAGTCGAGCACGAGCTCGCCGGGACCGGTGAGGGCGGCCTCGGACCAGGCCCGCACGCCGGCTCCGGCCTCGAAGACGCTGGTGACACGCAGACCGGTGGTGGCGTCCTCCTGAACGATCCGTAGGGTGGAGCCCGCGTCCTCGTGGGTCACGTACCGCAGGCGCCGGCCGATGATCGTGTCGACGTGGCGGTTCGTGCCGGGAGAGCGGCCGTGGCCGAGTGCGGAGACCTCGACCAGCGGTTGGCTCTCCGGTTCGGTCCCGGTGGTCAGCCGCACCGGGCCGTCGTCGAGCGCGAAGGTGAGGGTCAGCTCGGGGGTGCGCCACACGAGGTTCATCGATAAACCTTAGAGGGCTCCGCCCTTCCGGCCTCAACTCGTGATCCGCGACGTGGACGGCTCAGCGTGATGCCGGACAGTACGAGCGCCAGTCCGAGCATCTGCCGGAGCGTGAGCACGTCGCCTGACACCAGGACGCCGAGCAGTACGCCGGTCACCGGGTTGAGCAGCCCGATCAGGCCGACGGTCGCTGCACTGAGATGGCGCAGACCCGTGAACCAGGCGGTGAACGCCACGGCGGTCGCCACCAGTCCGACGTACGCGAAGCCGCCGATGGCCGGCAGGTCGAGGTGGGGTGGGGCGCCTTCGAAGATCACCGCGAACGGGATCAGCACCAGGCCGCCGGCGATCAGTTGCCACGAGGTGGTCGCGATCGGGCCGTCGGCGCGTCCCCACTTCTTGGCGAGGATGTAGCCGCAGGACGACATGGTCAGGGCGGCCAGCGAGGCGGCGACGCCGCGGAGGTCGACCGTGGTCGTGCCGGCGCCGAGGAGGAGGCAGACGCCGGCGATTCCCGTCGCGGCGCCGATGAGGACCGGGACGGTCGGTCGCTCAGCGAGCAGTGCCCAGGCGAACAGCGCCATCATCAGCGGTGACGCCGACATGATCGTCGACGCGAGACTGACCGGGAGCAGCTGGGACGCGAGGTAGATCAGCGCGAAGAACGCGCCCATGTTGCAGACGCCCAGCAGCAGCGAGCGCCACCACCAGACGCCGCGGGGGAGACGCCGGGCCACGCAGAGCAGGAGGAATCCGGCCGGCAGGGCGCGGAACACGGCGCCGTACAAGGGGTGTCCGGCCGGCAGGTACTCGTGGGTGACGAAGTAGTTCGTGCCCCAGGCGATCGGCGCGATCGCGGTGACGAGGGTCCAGCGGAAAGTATCTTCCATGGAAAACACTATATCTTCCCGGGAAGATATAGTGGAAGGCGTGACCGATCACGTGGCCAGGATCCAGGCGGAATGGCAGGCCGAGCGGCCGGATGTCGACACCGGTCCGCAGGGTGTCATCGGCCGGCTGCACCGGATCGCGAACCAGTTGACCGGCGAGTTGACGCTGCTGTACGCGAAGTACGGGCTGTCCGAGGGGGAGTTCGACGTACTCGCCGCGCTGCGCCGGGCGGGGGCGCCGTACGAGCGGGCGCCGGGGGAGATCGCGCTGCACACGATGGTGACGACGGGCGCGGTCACCAAGCGGGTCGACCGGCTCGAGAGTGCCGGTCTGGTCCGGAGACGCCGCAGCGACGCCGACGGGCGCGGCCGTGTGGTCCGGCTGACCCCGGCGGGCCGCCGCTTGATCGACAAGGCCTTCACCGCCCACATGGCCAACGAGCAGCGCCTCCTCGAGCCGCTCACCGCGGAGCAGCGTGCCCAGCTCGAGGCGATCCTCACCAGTTGGCTCGCACACCTGGAGCCGCCGGACTGAGCGCGGCCCGCGCCGCGCGGGGACGCCTGCGCGGCGCTCTGGGCACGGGTGGGTAACCTCTGGTGGTCGCAAGGTGAGCCGATAGGAGATGATGCCCACCGTGACCGGACCACAACGCGAGCTCGCGCAGGCGCCGTCGGAGGCTGATCCGGCGCTCGCCGGCCTGACCGTTGGGCTCGGTGGGCCGTCCGGGCGGTTCGCCCGGCTCAGTTCCTCGTGGTGGACGCCGCTGCGGATCGCGCTCGCGGTGTGCACGATCACCTTCGGGCTCGGCGTGCTGCAGAAGGCGCCGTGCATGGAGGCCGGCTGGGACCGGCAGAGCTGGCGGCCGTTCAAGGCGCTGTGCTACTCCGACATCGGGTTCCTGTACCAGGAGCGCGGTTTCGCGGAGGGTAACCGGCCGTTCCTGGACACCGGCAACTACCCGGTGCTCGAGTACCCGGTGCTGACCGGCGGCTTCATGGAGGTCGCGGCGCGGATCACCTGGCTGATGACCGGCGACCCGAAGAAGGACATCTCCGTCGAGCAGAAGCGCGCCACGGCCGGTGTGTTCTTCGTGGTCAACCTGGTGATGCTGTTCCTGTGTGCGCTGGTCATCGTCGGCTGCACCGTCGCGACGGCCCGCGGGGTCGCGACCCGTCCGGGTGCGGCACGTGGGCAACCGCTGGACGCGCTGTACGTCGCTGCCGCGCCGGTGCTCGCACTGACCTCGACGATCAACTGGGACTTGTTCGCGGTCGCGCTGACAGCCGGGGCAATGCTCGCCTGGTCGCGCGGTAGACCCGTGTGGTTCGGCATCTTGCTCGGCCTCGGGACGGCGGCGAAGTTCTACCCGTTCCTGCTGCTCGGGCCGTTGCTGATCGTGTGCATCCGCGGCCGGAAGCTGTGGCCGTGGTTCCAGGCGGCGATCGCGGCCGGCGTCGCGTGGGGCCTGGTGAACGCGCCGATCTACCTACTCGCGAAGAACGAGTGGCTGTCGTTCTGGCAGTTCAACGATCAGCGCGAGAGCGACTACGGCTCGATCTGGTACGTCCTCAAGCTCGCCAACCACGAGGTCGCGGACGTCAACCAGCTCAACATCGTGATCTTCGCCGGGCTGTGTCTGTCGATCGCGATCCTCGGGTTGATGGCGCCCAGACCGCCGCGGTTCGCCCAGTTGGCATTCCTGGTCGTGGCCGCGTTCCTGCTGATCAACAAGGTCTACTCGCCGCAGTACGTGCTGTGGCTGCTGCCGCTGGTGGCGCTGGCCCGGCCGCGGTTGCGTGACTGGCTGATCTGGCAGGCCTGTGAGTGCTTCTACTGGATGCTGGTGTGGATGCATCTCGCCCAGTTCCTGGCCCCCGGCGACCCACAGGTGCCCGACCGGATCTACTGGTTCTCCGTGATCCTGCGGATGGCCGGCACGCTCTGGCTGATGCTGGTGGTCTCTCGCGACATCCTGCTGCCCGAGAAGGACCCGGTACGCCGGGGTGACCTGGTCGACGATCCGAGCGACGGCGTACGGTCACGGGCGCAGGCCAGACTGGCCGCCGCGCTGGATCCTGCCTAGAGCTGGAGCATCAGCTTCGAGACGTCGAGGTTGCCGCCACTGACGACCGTGGCGGTGACGTCGTCGAGCTGGATGCTGCCTTCCAGCAACGCTGCGAACGGTGCGGCCGCTGCTGGTTCGAGCGCGAGCTTGGTCCGTGACATGACCAGTCGGGTCGCCTCCAGCAGAGCGTCCTCGCTGACGCGGACGACCTGGTCGACGTACCGCTGGATGAGCGGGAAGTTGCGGGTCCCGCAGACAGGCGCGGCGAGGCCGTCTGCGATCGACCGGGCGGTCGGGAGCTTCTGGGGCTCACCGGCCTCGAGGCTGCGGCTGACCACGTCGGCGCCTGCGGGCTCGATCCCGATCACGCGGATCTCCGGCTTCACCAGCTTGACCGCCGTCGCGACGCCCGAGATCAGCCCGCCGCCACCCATCGGTACCAGCACGGCGCCGAGGTCGGGCCGGTCCTCCAGCAACTCCAGCCCGAGGCTCGCGTGACCGGTGATCACGTCCTCGTCGTCGAATGGGTGGACGCCGGTCAACTGCCGATCGTCCTTGATCCGCTCGTACTGCGCCATCAGGTCGCCCTCGACGAGCTCGACGGTCGCGCCGTACCCGCGGGCGGCGTCGACCTTCGCCGGTACGGCGGTCTTCGCCATCACGACCGTGGCCGGGACGCCGGCGTCCCGCGCGGCCCAGGCGAGCGCTCCGGCCGCGTTTCCGGCCGAGACGGTGATCACGCCGCGTTCCCGCTCCTCGGCGGTCAGCCGCAGCAGCTTGGTCAGCAGACCGCGGACCTTGAAGCTGCCGGTCTTCTGGAAGAGCTCCGCCTTGAGCACCAGTTCGGCGCCGAACCGTTCGTCCAGCGCCGACGAGCTCAGCATCGGCGTGCGGTGGATCCGTCCCTCGAGGTCCCGGGCGGCCTGGCGGATGTCATCGAGTGTCGGCATACCCCAGACCTTAAAAGTCCAGTGACCCGGTCACATTTCGAGACATGCCCTGCCGCGTGCCGGCGCGGCCGTCCGGAGTCGGCCGCGAGCTAGACGCGGGTGGCGATCGCGGCGGCGAGCTTGTGCGCGGCTTCCGGGTGCTGCGGGAAGAACAGCTCCGGCTCGATCAGCTCGAGCTCCATCAGGAGGAAGCGGCCGTTGACGACCACGCCGTCGACGCGCGCGTACGCGGGCGTCCGGCCGACTGCCTCCAGCGCGGCGCGGGCCCCGTCCAGTACGGCAGGCGTCGGGTCGGTCGGCGTGACGCTGCCGCCGAAGTCGTCCTGGACGCGGTAGTCGCCTTCGGCCGCGCGCTTGACCACCGCGTGGGTGAACTCGCCGTCGACGAAGATCAGCGACCACTCGCCGTCGGCGACGATCTCCGGCTGGAACGGCTGCACGAGGTAGACGATCTCGGGCAGCTCGGCCAGCGCCTGGTCGAGCTCGGCGGAGCCCGCGACACCGCGGACGGTGTGCAGGGCGGTCGCGCCGACGGTCGGCTTGACCACGATCTCCTGCCCGGCGAGCCCGGTCACCACCTCGCGCAGGCACGCACCCGCCGCGACCTGGGAGGGCACGATCGCCACGCCGCGCTCGCGGAGCTCGAGCAGGTACCGCTTGTCGCCGTTCCAGCGGACCAGACCGGAGTCGTTCAGCACGGGTACGCCGGCCTTGTCGAGGAGCGCGAGCCACTCGGTGAACTCGTCGTACCGCAGGTGGTAGTCCCAGACGGACCGCAGCAGCACGGCGTCGTACGCCGACCAGTCGATCGACGGGTCGGTCCAGACCTCGGCCGCCGGGTCGACGCCCGCGGTGCGGAGGGCTTCGACGAGCGGGAGGTCGTTCGGGTGCAACTCAGCGTGCTCGGCCGAGGTCGCGAGGGCGATGCGTTTCGTCACGCTCGCCAGTGTTGGCAGGCGACCCGTCGTCAGTCAAACGTGATTCCGCGACGAATCGGCGACGGATCGTGATGGCGGTGACAACGATGGCAGCGGCGGCGAGATAGCTCAGGCCCTGGCGGGTGTCGTGGCCGAAGCTGGCGTAGGCGAGGTACGCCGCGATCGGTACGGCGATCCACTCGGGGCGGTGGGCCAGCGCGGCGAGGGCGATCAACGGGAGGCCGTACCACGGGTACGTCGGCGTGGCGATCAGCAGCGCAGCGCCGTACAGCCAGCAGCAGGTGAAGGCCGGCGGATCGCGTTTCGCGCGGTGGAAGGCGAGTACGGCGAGGGCGAGCGCGAGGATGGCGGCGGCGACCTGCCGGGCCTCAGGAGGCAGCAGGAGCGCGAGAATCGCCGATCTCGAGCTGCCGTCGTCGAACCCTTCCTGGTTCAGGTAGCCGGGCAGGAACCCGAGCACCAAGGTGCCGACGGCAAGGACGTGCGGGACGTACGAGGCGATGAAGGTGCCGAGGGCAACGACAGGGCGGCGGGTGCGGAACGCGGGCAGCAGGAGCAGGGGAAGGAGTTTGACGCTGCCGGCCGCGCCGAGCAGGACGGCGGCGAGTTTCGGGCGTCTCGCGGCGGTGATGACGGCGGCCGTGATGAGCAGGGCGGCGAGGACGTCGACATGGGCGGCGTTGCCTGCTTCGAGGGCAACGATCGGTGACCAACCCCACAAGGCGGCCCAGCGTGGGTTTTGTACGGCGAGTAGCCAGGTGAGTGCGATTGCGATCAATGCGGCCGCTATCTGCAGTCCGAGCGTGCCGGCCGACCAGGGTGTGAAGAGCGCGACCACGGTGAAATACGCCTGCGCCACCGGCGGGTAGATCGTCGGCACCAACGGCCGGTTGATCCGCGTCCGCGGGTCGTCCTCGGAGTACTTCGTCAGCGCGGCCGGGTCGGTCGGGACCTTCGGCGGACCGGTCACACCCGACTTCTGCTCCGGCGACAACCCCGGAAACAGCACCGGATCGCGCAGTTGCGCCAACGAGTCGTCCAGCGGCACATGCGCGTACGGCGAGTGCCCGGACAACTGCACCCGCCCGTCCCACACGTAGCGGTAGGCATCCGTGCTCGTGATCGGCGCCTGCATCAACCCCGGCACCTGACACAACCCCGCCACAATCACGACTGCTGCGACACTCAACCCCCGCCCGAACCGCCACACCAACACCCCCACCGCAACGGTCCCCGCCGCAAGCACCCCATTAGGCCCCCACTGCCCCGCCGCCGCCCCCACCACCCCCACACTCACAACCACCGCCCCGCCCCCGCCAACCCAACCTTGAGCACGGTTCGACCATTTCGGGCGCCGGATCATGGCTGAGCCGTGCACAAGGTCGTCGGGGTCAGGGCTGGGGAGGTGGTTCGGCGGAGGGCGAGGAAGGCTCGGTGGCCGGCGCGCCAGTCCTCGGTCGGGTGGAGGTTGGCGTGGCGGGCGTACCGGAGTACCGCACGGGTGCCGACTCTTGCCCAGGGCAACGGGGTGGAGCGGCGCCCGGTGGAGCTGCGCAGGACGATCGGGTCGGTGTCGTCGAGGTCGTCGTCGGGGTCGACCTCGACCAGCACCAGGCCGTCGGGCCGGACGAGTTCGGCGCAGCGGCGGAGCAGGTCGACCGGAGCGCCGCCGATCCCGATGTTGCCGTCCATCAACAGCACGCTGCCCCAACGCCCCTCGCCGGGCAGCCGATCCTGCACCGGACGATGGAGAGCGGCCGCGCCCCGCGACGTCGTGAGTTTGACCGCGCGCGGCGAGACATCGACGCCGAGCGCGGGGATCCCACGTTCGGCCAGAGCTGTCACGATCCGGCCGGGTCCGCAGCCGATGTCGAGCACCGGGCCTTCGCAGCGGCTCAGTGCGAGCCGGTCGACCTCGTCGGCGGGCGCCGTCCAGCGGTCGAGCTCGGACAGCGCCGGCACAGTCCGTCCATCGATGCCAGTAGCAACTACTCGCGCCGTACCGCCAAGAGCCTGCTCGAACAGCAGCCCTGGGTGCGCCGCATGCTGCAGACGCCGAAACAACCGCGATACCCGCAATGACGGGAACTCGGCAGCGAGGTACGCCGCGTCGCGTGGCGTGTCCATGTCACGCAGGGTCGGCAACATCCCCACCCGCAGACCCAGCTCCTGCAACCGCTGGAGCTGATCGCGTCCGGTGTGATCGGTCGACATCGGTACGCCGACGACCGCGCGCCGGTCCGGAACTCGTAGCCCGAGGCACCAATACCCGCCGTCCTCGGTCAGCCCGAGCACCGCGTCGTACCCGGACCAGTGGAACCCGAGCAGTTCGGGTCGAAGCTGCGGCGTATCCATCCCGACCAGCAGCATCGGCCCACCGTCGTACGCGTCCTCGAACGCGCCCGCGATCCGCTCGTCCAGCCCGTCCCCACGCTGCCCGACAACCGTGAACCCAGCCGGCAGCCACGGTCCCGGATCGCCCTCGAGCGCAACGACCCGCCGCGACACCCGGGCCGTCCGTACCGCGCTCAGCGTGTCCACCAGCGACGCCCGGGCCAACGCGGCCGCCTCCTGAGCGGTGAACTCGCTCTGCAGCCGCGTCTTCACCCGCCCCGGCACAGGCTCCTTTGCGATGACGATCAGCGTCCCCTTCACCGCCCCTTTCACCGGGCCAGGACCTTCGACATGTCGAGCACAGCGCGGGCCGCGCCGAGGGGGGTGCCCGTCACCTTCGAACGACCCGACCGTGGCAGGTAATCGACATCCACCTCGGCGATCCGCCAGCCCGCGTCGGCCGCCCGGACAACCGTCTCCAGCGGGTACCCGGACCGCCGATCCGTCAGTCCGAGCTCGAGCAGCGCCGTACGACGACCCGCCCGCATCGGACCGAGATCGTGCAGGGCAACGCCCGTACGGCGCCGGATCCGCCGGGACAGCTCGAGGTTGGCGAGGCGGAGATGCCACGCCCAGGTGCCCCGTGTCACCGGGCGCCGGCGACCGACGACGAGGTCGGCGCGATCGGCAAGGACTGGTGCAGTCACCCGACTCAGCTGCTGCGGATCCAGCGACGCATCCGCGTCCATCACGGCCACCACGTCGGCCTCGGCCGCCTCCAGTCCGGCGTGGCACGCGGCGCCGTACCCCTTGATCTCGCAGTGCACGACGCTGGCGCCCAGCCGGGCGGCGACCTCGGGGGATCCGTCGGTGGAGCCGTTGTCGACGACGATGGCGCGGACGCCGGGTGGGAGCCGTTCGAGGATCCAGGGCAGGGCGGCCGCCTCGTTCAGGCACGGCAGGACGAGATCGACGGGCATATTCCGACGGTAAGGACGAATCTGCGCCTCCGGTGGCCCAACCCGGCTACGGATCGCTTACGTCGTACTGCGTTCCGGTGCTGGTGCGGCCCGGTGCCGACCGGACGATCTACGCTCTGATCGTGGCTGCTACTCGTGTACTCGTGGTCGACGACGACCCCACCGTGTCCAACGTCGTGTCGGCGTACCTGACCAAGGCCGGGTACGCCGCCCGCGTGGTGGCGGACGGCGTGTCGGCGGTCGAGGTCTGGCAGCAGTGGAAACCGTCCGTCGTCGTACTGGACGTGATGCTGCCCGGCCTGTCCGGCCTCGACGTGCTGCGCCGGATGCGTGCGGCCGACGACGGGGCCGCGGTGATCATGCTGTCCGCGCGCGGCGAGGAGGAGGACCGGCTGGTCGGCCTCGAGGTCGGCGCGGACGATTACGTGGTCAAGCCGTTCTCTCCGCGGGAGCTGACGCTGCGGGTCCAGGCGATGGTACGGCGCGAGGAGCGGCTCGCCGGGCTCGATCTGACGCCGACCAAGCTGAGCGCGGGGCCGGTCATGGTCGACACCGCGGCGCGGCGCGCGTACCTCGACGGCGCGGAGCTGTCGTTGACGCACCGGGAGTTCGACCTGCTGGCGTACCTCGTGTCGCATGCCGGCAAGGCCTACACCAAGGCCGAGCTGTTGCGCCGCGTATGGGGCTGGGACTTCGGCGACTCCTCGACGGTCACCGTCCACGTGCGGCGGTTGCGCGAGAAGATCGAGGCCGATCCGTCCGATCCGAAGCTCGTGCTGACCGTGCCGCGGACCGGGTACCTGTTCGCGGGCGACGCGTCATGAACAAGGACATGTTCACGATCCTCGCGCTCACCACGCTGTGGACGCTGGTGGTCGCGGCGGTCGGCGCGGCGATTCTGTGGCAGTTCCGGCGGCGGTCGTTGCGGGTCACGATGATCGTCGCGGGCCTCGCGCCGATGGCCGCGGCGTTGGCCGCGGTACTGCAGAGCGTGCGGGCGATGTTCATCTCCCAGCACGACTCGTGGGTGGTGCTGTGGACGCTGGCTTTCGCGGCGCTGCTCGGGCTGGCGATGACGGTGCTGCTCGGGCACTGGATCAGCACCGGGTCACGCGACGTCGGACGGCGGTTGCGGCACCTCGGTACGTCGTACGAGGCGCCGGAGGCTCTGGCCGGCGCAGTTCCCGCGGAGCTGGCCGAGCTGACGAACGAGCTGGAGATGACACGGAAGAAGCTGGCCGCGTCGCATGAGCGGGAGCGGGCACTGGAGTCGAGCCGGCGGGAGCTGGTCGCGTTCATGTCGCACGACCTGCGGACTCCGCTGGCCGGGTTGCGGGCCGTGTCCGAGGGACTCGAGGACGGCGTGATCGACGACGTACCGGGTGCTTTGCGGCAGATGCGGTCGACGGTCGATCGGATGACCGGGCTGGTGGACGACCTGTTCGAGCTGTCGCGATTGTCGGCGGCGCCGTTGCCGCGGCGGCGGTCCGCGGTCAGCCTGCGTGAGCTGGCCGAGGACGTCGCGGGGGAGAACAACGAGCACGCGCGGGCGGAGGGCGTTCGGCTGGCGTTGTCGATACCGAAGGACGACGATCGGCTCGCCGTGCAGGGTGATCCGGACGAGCTGACGCGTGCGGTGACGAACCTGGTCGGCAACGCGATCCGGCACACGGCGCCCGGCGGTGTGGTGACGGTTTCAGTGGACCGGGAGACGGACGGTCGCGTGCGCCTGGCCGTCACCGATGCCTGTGGAGGCATCCCGACCGACGATCTGGAGCGAGTCTTCGACATCGGCTGGCGTGGCGACGAGCAGCGCACGCCCGAGCCGGCCGCCAACGCAGATGCGGCCCGGTCGAGCGGCGGCGGGCTCGGTCTCGCGATCGCCCGCGGCGTCGTCGAATCTCACGACGGCAACATCGGCGTCACCAACGTCGACGGCGGGTGCGCGTTCCAGATCGACCTACCGCCGGTTGCCGCCCACAACTAGTAGGTCCTGGAGCCCGGCGGTCAGGTCGTACGCGGGCTTCCAGCCCAGGTCGTTGCGCAGGCGGTCGGACGAGGCGGTGATGTGCCGGACGTCGCCGAGACGGTACTGACCGGTGACGATCGGGCTCGGACCGTCGTACAGGCGGGCGAGCTCGGTCGCCAGATCGCCGATCGTGCGGACGGTGCCACTGCCGACGTTGTACGCCGTGAAGGCCGGCTGATGGGGGAGTGCGGCGGCGGACATGGTGACGGCGGTGGCGATGTCGCGGACCTGTACGAAGTCACGGCGCTGCCGGCCGTCCTCGAAGACGCGCGGCGCTTCGCCGCGTTCGAGCGCCGAGCGGAAGATCGCCGCCACTCCGGCGTACGGCGTGTTGCGTGGCATGCCGGGGCCGTAAACGTTGTGGAAGCGGAGCGCGGAGACCCGGCCGTCCGTCTCGCGAGCCCAGGTGGCGGCGAGGTGTTCGCCGCTCAGCTTGCTGGCCGCGTAGGCGTTCCGCGGATCGAGGACAGCGTCCTCGGTGACGAGGCCGGCCCGCAGCGGAGCGCCACAGCGGGGGCAGGGCGGCTCGAAGCGGCCGGCTTCCAGGTCTTCGGTACGGCGCGGTCCGGGCGCGACCTGACCGTGCTCGTCGCAGTCGTACCGGCCCTCGCCGTACACGACCATCGAGCTGGCGTAGACGAGGTGGCGGACCTTGCTGTGGGCAAGCGCCTTGAGCAGGACCGCCGTACCCAGGCTGTTGGTGGACACGTAGTCGTCGATGTCGTCGAGGTGGACGCCAAGGCCGACCTTCGCCGCGAGGTGGATGACGGTGTCGATGCGTTGGAGCGCATCGGTCACGCGGTCGGCGTCGCGGATGTCGCCGACGATGAGACCGGGGCGGGGCGTGGGTTTGTGGGCATGGACGTCCGGGCGGAAGGAGTCCAGCACCGTCACCTCGTGGCCCTCGGCAACGAGTTGGTGGTGGACGTGCTGCCCGATGAAGCCGGCGCCGCCGGTGAGCAGGACTCTCATCGGGCGGCCGCCGTACCGTCGAGGGAGTGGCGGCAGTCGCAGTCGGCGTCGGGCTTGGGGAGCTGGCCGATCACGATCTTGAGCAGGTCCTGCAGGCGCTCGATGCTGTGTTTGAACGCTTCGAAGACCTCGGCCTGGGTGACTCCGGCCCCGGTCTCCACGCCCGCGTCGTGGTCGGTGACGACGGCGATCGATGTGTAGCAGAGGGCGAGCTCCCGTGCGATCGCGGCCTCGGGTGCGCCGGTCATGCCGACGACCGACCAGCCCTGCGCGGCATGCCACTGCGATTCGGCCCGGGTCGAGAACCGCGGGCCGTTGATCACCACCATCGTGCCGTCCGGTACGACGTTGCCGCTGGCAATCACCGTGGCACGGCCGACCGGGCAGTACGGATCGGCGGCAGCGGTGTGGACGACCGGTGCTTCGTCGTACACGGTGTGGTCGCGGCCCCAGGTGCGGTCGACGTACTGGTCCGGGACCACGAAGGTGCCGGGAGTGAGCTCAGGTTTCAGCGAACCGACCGCGCACGGTCCGAGGACCTGGCGGACGCCGAGTTCGCGCAGGGCCCAGAGGTTCGCGCGGTAGTTGACCCGGTGCGGCGGGAACCGGTGGTCGGCGCCGTGCCGGGGGATGAAGGCGACCTGGCGGCCGTCGAGGTCCCCGACCACCGGCGGCTCGCTGGGCGCGCCGAAGGGGGTGTCGAGCTCGATGGTTTCCGCGTCGGTGAGGAACGAGTAGAACCCGGAACCGCCGATCACGCCGATATCAGCCATGGCCTCGACGCTAGCGTCCGGTGACGCCGCGACTACCGATTCCCGGCGGTCCGTCAGCGCTCCGTAAGAATGGGCCCGTGGAGATCTCCTGGGTGCTGCTCGCAGTCGGCACAGTGCTGCTGCTGTTCGGCGCCTACGCGAGCTGGACGGCCGGGCGGCTGGACCGGCTGCACCACCGGGTGGAGCTCGCCCGCGCGTCGCTCGAGACCGAGCTGGCCCGCCGGTCCGCGCTGGTCGCGGAGCTGGCCGGCAGCGAGATCCTCGACCCGGCATCGGCCCTGTTGTTGCTCGATGCGGCGCATCGGGCCCGGGCGGCGTCGCTCGACGTACTGGAGGTGCATGAGCAGGTGGAGTCCGCGCTGACCCGGGCGATCCATGCCACCGGCACCGATATCGAGCCGTGGGCCGGCGAGCTGACGCTGGCGATGCGCCGGGTCCAGCTGGCCCGGCGTTTCCACAACGATGTCGTCGTGTCGACGCGCGACCTGCGTCAGCGGCGGCTGGTGACCTGGTTCCGGCTGGCCGGCCGGGCCCCGATGCCGGCGACGATCGAGCTCGAGGACGGGAGATGAGCAGCTTCGAGAAGGACGTCGAGCGTTACCGGCACGAGCTGCGAGTGCATTGCTACCGGATGCTCGGGTCGTACGACGAGGCCGAGGACCTGGTGCAGGAGACGTTCTTGCGGGCCTGGCGCGGACGGGACGAATTCGAGGGGCGGTCGTCGGTGCGGGCGTGGCTGTACCGGATCGCGACCAACGCGTGCATCGACGTACGGCGCCCGCGCCGGGTCCTGCCGTACCAGCTCGAGCCGGCGTCGTTCCCCGCTACGGCGCTTCCGGCGCGCGAGGACGTGCCGTGGTTGCAGCCGTTTCCCGACGTACTGCTGGATCGCGCCGAGGAGCCTGATGCGGCGGTGATCCGGCGGGAGACGATCGAGTTGGCGTTCCTGATCGCCATCCAGCACCTGCCGGCGCGGCCGCGTGCCGTGCTGATCTTCCGTGATGTGCTGGGCTGGCCGGCGCGCGAAACTGCCGCTGCGGTGGATCTCTCGGTGGCGGCCGTCAACTCGGCCCTGCAGCGGGCCCGGCCTGTCCTGCGCGAGCATCTGCCTTCGCATCGCTCGGAGTGGTCGGCTCCCGACGCCTCCGCCGACGAACGCAAGCTTCTACGGTCCTACATGACCGCGTGGGAGAACACCGACCCCGACGCGCTCGCATCCCTGATGCACGAAGACATCCGCATGACCATGCCGCCGTACCCGTTCTGGTTCGAAGGCCGCGAGGATGCGGTGCGCTCGTTGATCCCGAACCTCACCGGGGAGTATCGCGGTCAGTGGCGTTTCCGGCCGACCACGATCAACCGTCAACCCACCCTCGCGGCCTATCTCTTACCCCCGCGGATGACGGCCTGTCAGCTGTTCGCACTCGATATCTTCCGCATCGAGAACGGTCGAATAGCCGAAATTACCGCCTTCGAAACCACGAACCACAAGCTTTACGGTTTACCTGCAACGCTGTGATCAGACGCCGTTCTGGTTCTCGATCCTCCGCTGCCGGCCGCTGAAGTCGCCGACGACCTTGCCACGGTGGTAGACCCGGTTGTCGTCGCCGAGATGCCCTGCCTGGGTTGCCTTCTCGGCCTGCTTGCCGCTGGTCGAGCCACCGCTCGCCACCGCCTCGCTGCCGGAGACCTTCTTTCCCCACTTCGCCTTCGCCATCACGCTCTCCCATCCGTCGGAATGCGGAGACGTTATCGGCCCGGCGGCCTAATAAGTCGTTTGAAACTATTTGGCGTCGGCGTAGATCTCCACCGTTGCCGTGGTGAACGCGAAATTGGTGGGGGTCGGGCCGAAAGTCAGCGTGCCGGCCAGGTTGCCGGCCTGCTGGACAGCGGCGGCGACCTGCTCGGCCTCGTCGGCGGGGCAGTGGACGATGACCTCGTCGTGCTGGAAGAAGACGAGCTCGGCCTTCAACGGCGTGAGCGCCTGGCGAAGTGCGGCGAGCAGCAGGAGAGCCCAGTCGGCGGCACTGCCCTGGACCACGAAGTTCCTGGTGAAGCGGCCCCGCGCTCTGGCATGGCGCGGATCCGTGGTGGGGATGTCGGCGGGCGGGCCTTCGAGCATGGCTGCGTCGAGCGGGTGGCCGGTCGGCGGGCAGGTGCGGCCGAGGTACGTGCGGACCAGACGCCCTTCCTCACCGGCGCGGGCCGCGTCGTCGACGTACGCGACGGCTTGAGGGAATCGCTTGCGGAGCATGGCGAGGTTCTTCAGGCCGTCGCCGGAAGTCTGGCCGTAGATGGCGCCGAGGACGGCCAGCTTCGCCTGCGCGCGGTCACCGGAGAACGCCTGGTCGGACACGGCTTTGTAGAGGTCGCCGGCGTCGCTGGAGACCTCCATCAGCGCGCGGTCGCGGGAGATGGCGGCGAGGACGCGCGGCTCGAGTTGGGAGGCGTCGGCAACGACCAGACGCCAGCCGGGATCGGCGACGACCGCGCGGCGGATGACCTTCGGGATCTGCAGGCCGCCGCCGCCGTTGGTGATCCAGCGGCCGGAGACCGTGCCGCCGGGAACGAAGCCGGGGCGGAAGCGGCCGTCGTGGACCCAGTCGTTCAGCCAGGACCAGCCGTTGGCGGTGTAGATCCGGTACAGCTTCTTGTACTCGACCAGTGGCGCGACGGCCGGATGGTCGATCGTCTCGAGCTCCCACCGCCGGGTCGACTTCAGCTGATGCCCGGCCTGCTTGAACGCCTTCAGTACGTCGGCCGGCAGCTCGGGCCGGACCCGGTGGCCGAACGCGGACGAGATCTCGTCCGCGAGCTCGGTCAGCCGGCGCGGCTCGCCCGTACCACCGAAGCGTTCGCCGAGCAGCTCGCTGAGGACGTCACGATGGGCTTGCGCGCTCCACGGGAGGCCGGCGCGGTCCATCTCGGCGGCGATCAGCATCGCCGACGATTCCGAGGCCGTGAGCAACCGCATCCGGTCCGGGTGCTCGGCGAGCTCGTGCCGGCGGAGCTGGTCGGCGTACACCCGCAGGAGGGATTCGAACGCGATCGGCTCGGCGGGGATCTCGAACAACGACGACTGCTCACCCGGCACGACGGCGCGCATCGGCGGATCCGGTGGCACCGCCGCACCGCTCAGTCGCGCCCAGGCCGCGGCCGCGGAACGTGGCTCACCGAGGCGGCCCTCGTGGCCGAGCAGGAGGCCTTCGGTGTTCTCGAGGTCGTAGCACCGCTCGACGCGGACGCCGGCCGCGAGCAACCGCGGATAGATCTCGGCCGATGAACGCCACACCCACCGAGTGACATGCGGTCGCGACGCGACGGCCGCGACGAGGTCGGACTCGTACTGGATCTCCCCGGCGGGCTGCCCGTCCGGACGCAGCGCGACCAGCGTCGCCCCACCACCCTCCTCCGGGCCGATCGCCCACCGCTCGTCCATAGGCAAATCCTCACATCCCGCACCGACATTCGCGGACCTTGAGCACCCACCGACCATCTCGGGCAGCCGGGAATGGTTGATGGGTGCTCAAAGAGCGATCAGGCCAGTGGTGGGATAGTGGACTTATGTGGCGGATGGGGGAGCTGGAAGCGGCGGACGGGACGAAGACCGAGCAGATCGAGGGGCTGGTACTGCGGCGGATCGAGCGCGGCGACCTCTCGATCGGCTCGCGACTGCCGTCGGAGCGGGTCCTCGCGGAGCGGCTCGGTGTCAGCCGGGTGACCGTCGTACGCGCGCTGGAGAACTTGCGGCGTGACGGCGTACTGGAGACCAAGCGCGGCTCCGGGACCGTGGTGCGGCCACTGGACCGGCTGCTGGATCCGGTGGCGCCGGCGTCGACGGTCACCGCGGGGGACCAGCCGGTGCTGGACCTGCGCTTCGCCACCACAGCTGCCCCGCACGATGTCGCCGAGGCAGCGGCCCAGATCATCGAGGACGGACTGCCGCAGGCCATGGGTGGCGACGGGCCGCCGCCGGGTGGGTCGCAAGAGCTCCGAGCAGCGTTGGCGGAGCGGCTGACCAGAGAGGGCGTGCCGACCGAGCCGGACCAGCTCACGCTCACCGTCGGCGCGGCAGCCGGCCTGAACGCCGCACTGGCCGGTCTGGACCTCGGGCCGGGCGTAGCGATCACCGAGACCCCGACGTACCCAGCTGCCTTTGATCTGCTGCGTAAACACCGCCTGGACGTAGCCGGCTGGCCTGCTGGCGTCTGGGACACCGACCAGCTCGCCCACCTCTGCCGACGCCATCGCCCGAAGGTCATTTACCTCCAGGCGGACAACCACAACCCGACCGGGCTGAGTCTCCCGGCGGACCGTCGCCAGGCCGTGGTGGAGATCGCCCGCCGGTACGGCGCCGCGCTGATCAGTGACGAGACCATGCGTCCGTTGTGGCTGGCGAACGGGGAGCAGGCCGAGCCGCTGAGCCGCTATCCCAGGACTGTGAGTGTGGGATCGCTCTCGAAGACGGTGTGGGGTGGACTGCGGGTTGGCTGGGTCCGGACCGGAAAGCAGTTGAGGCGGCGCATCAACACGGCCGCACAGCTCAGCGTGGCCTCACCGAGTGCGCTGGACGACCTCCTGGCCCGGGCGATCGTTCAGAAGCTCGACAAGGTGATCGGCCGCCGCCGTACCCGTCTTCGCGCCAACCTGGCCGCACTGGAAACCGGACTCAAGACACTGGACGGTGTGGCGTGGTCCACACCGACGGGCGGTATGACGCTCTGGCTGGAGCTGACGGAGACCAGAGCGCGCAGAGTGCTCGAGGCAGCGCGCGAGCAGAACCTCCTGCTCGGCTCAGGCGACCTGTTCACACCGGACGGCACCGACCGGCGTCACATCCGCATTCCGTTCACCGCCCCGCCGGCGACGCTGAGGCTGGTGGTCGCCAGGCTGGGTGATGCGTTGGCTCAGTCCACTTGATCCAAGGTGGACTGAGGATCGATGCCCGGCACCTCCTAATCTGGAACCGAGCCCCACGATCAGGAGGAAGTCAGTGACCGAGAACCAGACGCCCGAAACAGGTACCGCCAAGGTCAAGCGCGGCATGGCGGAGATGCTCAAGGGCGGCGTGATCATGGACGTCGTCACCGCCGAGCAGGCCAAGATCGCCGAGGACGCCGGCGCGGTCGCGGTGATGGCGCTGGAGCGGGTCCCGGCCGACATCCGCGCGCAGGGCGGCGTGTCCCGGATGAGCGACCCGGACATGATCGACTCGATCATCGGCGCCGTCTCGATCCCGGTGATGGCCAAGGCCCGGATCGGCCACTTCGTCGAGGCGCAGGTGCTGCAGAGCCTCGGTGTCGACTACATCGACGAGTCCGAGGTGCTCACCCCGGCCGACTACGCGAACCACATCGACAAGTGGAACTTCACGGTCCCCTTCGTCTGCGGTGCGACCAACCTGGGCGAGGCGCTGCGCCGGATCACCGAGGGTGCGGCGATGATCCGCTCCAAGGGCGAGGCCGGCACCGGTGACGTCTCCAACGCGACCACCCACATGCGCCAGATCCGCCAGGAGATCCGCAAGCTGCAGAACCTCCCCGAGGACGAGCTGTACGTCGCGGCCAAGGAGCTGCAGGCGCCGTACGAGCTGGTCAAGGAGGTGGCCGGGCTCGGCAAGCTGCCGGTCGTGCTGTTCACCGCCGGCGGGATCGCCACCCCGGCCGACGCCGCCATGATGATGCAGCTCGGCGCCGAGGGCGTGTTCGTCGGCTCCGGCATCTTCAAGTCCGGCAACCCGGCCCAGCGCGCCGAGGCGATCGTCAAGGCCACCACGTTCTACGACGACCCCGACGTGATCGCCAAGGTCTCCCGCGGCCTGGGCGAGGCCATGGTCGGCATCAACGTCGACGAGATCCCGCAGCCCCACCGCCTCGCCGAGCGCGGCTGGTAGCGGTCGGAGGAGTATCACTTCGCAATTCAGCGCACATTTGAGCGCGATCTGCCGATCTCGCCGTTGCCGGCAGTGGCAGATTGCGGAGATGGCGATGTCGGGCCACGGCATGGGATCGACACAGTCGGAGTGCCGTGGTCCGGCGTCGGATCTGAGATCGGAACTCGCTCGGTCGTCGGTCGTCGGTCGTTGGCTACTGCGGCCGGCGGCTGGTCTTCGTCTTCGTCTCGGAGCGCGACCACGCGCGGGAAGCCTGTGAACCCTCGTCCCGCGACGCGAACGCACAAGTTCGCAAGAGAGTTGAAGGTTTAGCCGAGGTGCTCACCGGATCGAGCGGGTCTGCACCTTGCGGCCGGCCCGAACGTCGAGGGGCGAACCGTCTGCGGCAATTCCGGCGAATGCCGAATCTGGCGTCTGCAACCCCGTACAGGAGATGTCGAGGCGACAAAGATAACTATCTGTGACAACCCCCTTGGCAACGCAGCGTAGCCGGTGCATAGTGCCAGGGGTAGTCGGCGAGACAGGCGCTCGCCGTCGCGCCGATTCCTGTGGGGGGAAGTAGATGGTCGCGAAGAACACGAACGGACACCGCAACTACATGGCGGACGAATCGTCCACGACGGTTCGCAGGCACAGTCACACCCTCTGGGTGCTTCGTATGAGAAGCGAGACGTACGACCAGCTCGATGTCTGGGGCGGCTACAGCCGGGCAGGTTCTGCCGCGAAGCTCTGAGGCGCGGGCGAGTCCAGCTGTCGCGGACCACGAGTCGATCGGCTCGTGCTCCGTGCGCGGTACGGCGGTTCGTCCCCGCGAGGAGGAACGACCGGCCGATTGGTTGCGGACTCGCCCACGCGTGCGCCGCGGGCTGTCTGCGCGGGTGGTCCATGTCAGAAGCGGGTTCTGGACGATCGATCCGGGCCCGCGCAGGGTTTCGAGGGCCGGTGACGGTTCGTTGCAGCTGGAGGTCGGGGTGCGCGGTTGGGAGCGGGGTACGGAGCTCGCGAAGGTCGTCCGGGAGCAGACGGAGATCTGCCTGAAGGTGTATTCCGAGGACCCCAGCCGGGTCCTTCAGGACGCGAACAACGAACGACGTATCTCCGAGGGCGGATACGCCACCAGACAACTTGAAGAACTGCTCCAGAACGCCTCCGATGCGGCGCGACGTGGCGGCACACGGGTGGAGGTGCTCCTCACTCAGGACACCCTGTACGTCGCGAACGACGGCGAGCCCTTCGACCAGGAAGGCGTCCGGTCGATCATGGCCTCGGACATCTCCACGAAGGACGACCAGAAGATCGGCAAGTTCGGCATCGGCTTCAAGTCAGTGCTGGCGATTTCCTGCCGACCGAGGGTCTTCAGCCGTACGGTGTCGTTCGGCTTCGACAAAGCCTGGGCGGCCCGAACCCTTGCGGATGCAGGCTTCGATTTTCCTCGGTACCCGGCAATGCGGCTGGCTCGCACCCTCGATCCGGGGGCGGAGGGCACGCAGGACACCTACCTGGGCGATTTCATGGAATGGGCGAGCACGGTGATCGTGCTTCCGCTGTCGGTCCCGTGCAATCCGCTGTCGGAGCGTCTGTACCAGTTTCCCGCGGAATTCGTGTTGTTCTCCCCGCACATCGCCCACGCGAGATTGCGGAACCTCGCTGACGGCGACCTGAACACCGCTACCGGCGCCAAGCCAAGGCTCGGTGATCGCAAGATCGGTCAGGAGGTCCAACCGGACCGGACTGTGCTGCTCAGGTCGGGTGGAAGGACTACTCGCTGGTCGATGACTCGTGAGGTCCACCACCCCAGCTCGGCGGCACGGGAAGAGGGCGGTCATGTCGCAGCTCGTCGGCAGGTCGAGGTCCAGTACGCCCTGCCGATTCCGCCCGGCAGTCGGCTCGGAAGGTTGTGGGCCTACTTCCCGACTCACTTCGAGACTACATTGGCGGGCTTGGTCAATGCTCCGTGGAAACTGAGCGACGATCGGACCGGCCTGCTCGAGGGCGACTTCAACCACGAGCTCCTCGAGAAGCTGCCGAAGCTGTTCGGCGACGCGATCCAGGTCATGAGCGGCACCGACGAGGCGGTTGCGGCCATCGACGCCATGCCGGCGCGAGGTCTCGAACCGCGCAACTGGGTCGATCGCGAGATCAACGAACCGATCTTCCGCCGGTTGCGGAGTGTGCCGTCGCTGCCTGACGGCAACAACGTCCTCAAGACCCCGGCCGCGTTGAAGTGGGTCGGTGACGTGCCGACGGAATGGCTGGCACAGTGGGCCGCGATCGCCAACGCCCCGGTCGACAAGTGGCTCCATCCCAGCGCCTACAGCAGTCCTGAGCGCCGCAAGAAGGTCGTCAGACTGATGCTCCCGGACCGTCTCGGGAACAGCGATGCACAGAGCGCCGCCGGTGTCGACGAATGGCTCGAAGCACTGGTGACGGACGGCAGCGTCGCCGCATCCGCAGCGGCGATCCTCTTGGCGGCACGCATCGTGGACGACGCGCAGGCCGCGAAAGACACGAGGATCGCCGAGGCGCTCGTCGGTGTGCGCAAGGCGAGGATCATCCGTCTCGAGGACGGCGAGTTGAGAGCACCTGCCAAAGGGCAGGTGTTCGTGCGTGTCGACGGTGATCAGACGTCGGACGTGGACTTCGTCGATCCTGAGCTGGGCGCACTGCCGGCGGTGCGAGACGCGCTGCAAAGGCTGGGCATCGTCGTCATGGACCGGAGCGGCGAACTTCACCGGCTGCTCGCCCTGGCCAGGACGTCGGCGGGGCTCAAGAACCCGGCAGATATCTGGCCCGACATCTTCGCTGTGCTCCGTGAGATCCCGATGGAGACCGCACTCAGAATTCTCTCCGAGGATCTCGGCGAGAACTTCGAACAGCAGGTACGCGTACGAACGGCGGCCGGGACATGGCTCCCGGTCGGACAGGTCTACTTGGCAGGTCGGATCATCCCCGCGGACGTCAGCCGCGACCGCGGCCGTGTGATCGATCCGCGGTTCCACGCTCGCGACGCGGATCTGCTGCACGAAGTCGGAGCTGTCGACGCTCCGGTCTGGCGCCACAAGGCTCCACGAGAGGCTTGGCTCACCGTCTACGAGGACGAGATGCGAGAGGCGTTCGTCAAAGCTCAGTCCGGTAAGGCGGGCAAACCGGAGCACTCGAAGATCCAGATCACTCCGGGTGCGAAGGGCGCTCCGCCGCCCTGGCCACTGGCACCCCTCCTGTCGCTCAGCCCGGAAGGGGTCGCGGCAGCAACCAAACATCTGCTCTCCCGGCCGGTGCCGACCCGGTGGCATGCCCGCCATGCGACCAATTCTGGATATGCATCAGGCACGCTGAACGCTCCTGAGACATGGTTCCTCGCCCGGCACGGCTGCCTGCCCACCGCGTTCGGCATCCGCCCTGTGGCTGCCGTGCTGAAGGCGAGCGACGCCGTGGATCCCGCGATACTGCCTGCTGTCGAGTTGTCCGACGAGTGGGCCACGGCGTTGGCCGTCAAGTCCGACCCCGAAACCCTGCCCACCGCCGAATGGGTGGCGCTCAAGGAGAAGGCGGACACCTGGCGCGGACCGGGAGACGACGTCCGGCGTGCCGCCTTCTACTCCTGGCTGCCGGGGCGGACAACCTGCGACAAGTTGGTGGTTCGGGTCGGAACACAACTCCAGTCGGTCGATATCGCAAATATCGGCGTCACCGACGAACCAGCGGTCTACGAATCGATGCTCGAGGCCCAGGTGCCCGCCCTGATGGCGGTCGACCACGACGACGTGGAGCGCTTCGTCGAGGCCTGGAAGATGCCCAGGGGCAAGGACCTCCTGCAGGAGGAGATCCTCATCGAGACGTCCGGCGAATGGAGCTACCTCACCGATATCTATCCGCCTTTGAAGCTCCATCTCGACCTGGCCGACCAGGAGCTCAAGCTCCAGCCTGCAGGTCGAATCGTGAAGATGATCGCCACACCACGAGGGCAGGTCGCACGCCCGATCGATGCCCGGCGCGACGGCGACACCTTGCTTGTCACCGCGACGTCACCGCGGCAGCAGCTCTCACAGATCTCCTCGCTGCTGGGACTCGAACTCGGTCAGGCGGGTATCGAGAAGGTCCTCGGGCAGATCGAGCAGGCGGCCACCAACAACCTCCGCAACCAGATCAGGCGTGCGGCGGACGACGATGCACGGCTCGTGGCTGCGGTAGGTCCCGATGCGCTGCGGCGATGCGTGCCCGCACAGGCTCTCAAGATCCTCGACCAGGATCGTGGCGGTGCCGCACCGACCGAGGTCGCGGCCCTGGCGCGTGCCGTTCACGGCGTCGGCATCCTGAAGCAACTGCGACCGGCACTCGAGGACCGTGGACTGGAACCTCCTCGAGAGTGGGCCGGTCGACGTGTGACGCGGCAGTGGGTCGCCTCGCTGGGGTTCCCGCCCGACTGGGCAGGCTTTCCGGGAGGTACTCGCGCAGCGGTCGAGATGATCGACGGTCCGGCTGTTCTCAGCCCGCTCCATGACTTCCAGGAGTTCGTGACTGAGCGCATCACCGGGCTCCTGCGCCGAGTGGGCCCCGATCGCGGGATGGTGTCGCTACCGACAGGTGCCGGCAAGACCCGGGTTACCGTCGAGGCACTCGTCAACGCGGTCCGTGAACAGGACGTGTCCACGAGGGTCCCGCTGGTCTGGATCGCCCAGACCGACGAACTGTGCGAGCAAGCTGCTGAAACCTGGACCTACGTGTGGCGAGCCATCGGCCCCCAGCTGCCGATGCGCCTCGGTCGGCTCTGGGCGACCAACGAGGTATCGGAAGAGCCGGGCGTGTTCCAGTTGGTGATCGCGACCATCGACAAGTTGAGTTCCCTGACCACGAGATCGGGTGACGAGTACGACTGGCTGCGTGAGGCTTCGGTCGTCGTGGTCGACGAGGCTCACGCTTCGATCGCGCCGTCGTACACACGAGTGCTGGAATGGCTCGGCCGCAGCAGTCGTGTGCGATCGGACGACCGCAAACCGTTGATAGGCCTCACGGCGACGCCGTTCCGCGGTACGTCTGCAGAACAGACCGAGCGTCTGGCGGGTCGTTACGGCAAGAACCGGCTCGACCGCGGAGCCTTCCGAAAGGAAGATCCGTACGAAGAGCTCCAGGACATGGGCGTGCTCGCCCAGGTACGACACGAAATTCTCGGCGGGACGGACGTCCACCTGACCGAATCGGATGTCGCGGAGATCGAACAGACACGGCGACTCCCGTCGGCAGTGGTCGAACGCCTCGGCGCCGATCTCACCCGGTCCCTACGCGTCGTGGACTCGATCGCGTCGCAGCCGGTCGACTGGACAGTGCTCGCCTTCGCGCCATCGGTCGAGAACGCGCGCGTCCTCGCGGCACTCCTTTCGCACCGGGGGATCCCTGCCATGGCTGTGTCGGCCGATACCGAGGCGGCCGCTCGGCGTCACTACATCGACGAGTTCAAGGCCGGACGTATTCGGGTCCTGACGAACTACAACGTCCTGACCCAGGGGTTCGACGCTCCCAAGGTGCAGGCGGTCTATGTCGCACGGCCGACCTTCAGCCCGAACGTGTACCAACAGATGATCGGGCGTGGCCTCCGTGGCCCGAAGAACGGCGGTTCCGAAGAGGTCCTGATCGTCAACGTGCTCGACAATTTCCAGAAGTACGGCGATCTGCTCGCCTTCAACGAGTTCGAGTACCTGTGGAGCAGGCGTTGATCGGGACACAGCTGGACGACAGCCAGCTCGCAGCGGTCGACGTCGACACCGAAACACGTCAGATCGTGATCGCCGGGCCGGGCTCGGGCAAGACCGAGGTCGTGTCTGCGTTGATCGAGCACCTGGTGGACGACGAGGGCATCGATCCTGTCGACGGCATGCTGGTCATCAGTTTCTCGAACGCCGCGGTGCATGCTGCCGACGCCCGACTTCGGGCCCGCGTGGGGACCCGACCGGTCGGCGTGCAGACGATGGACTCGTTGGCTGCCGAGCTGCTGCGTGACCTCAGTACGGAGGATTACGAGGACCACGACTTCGACCGGCGCATCGCGCTGGCCACTCGACTGCTCCGCAACGAGAGCTGGGGGCGGATCGACGATCTCGAACATCTGATCGTCGACGAGCTGCAGGACATCGTCGGTGTCCGAGCGGAGTTCCTGTTGGCGATCATCGAGCAGTTGCCGGCAGAGGCCGGATTCTCGCTGCTCGGAGACCCCGCGCAGGGGATCTACGACTTCCAGATCCGCCCTGACCGCAAGGGACGCAAGCCCCTCTCGTCGATGTCGTCCGCGGAGCTGATGGACTCGATCACAGCCCTGCCTGCCACCGAGATTCGGCATCTGACCGGTCAATACCGTGCGACCAGCCGTGATGCGAAAGCCGCCGTGGCACTGCGGTCGGCCGTCCTGCCCGGTGGCGACCCGGGCCTGCTCGACGACTTCCACGCCGGAGTTCTGGCGGCGGGGACCGTCGAGGAGGTCGTCGCTCTCGCCGCGCGTTGGACGGGACGGACTGCCTTCTTGACGGCGACCAACGGCCAGGCACTGCTGGTGGCAGGAGTTCTACGGAACCGAACGGTGGTGGAGGTCCGTCGCGGTGCCCGGCAACGGGTCATCGCCGGTTGGGTGACTCAGTTGCTAGGTGACCTCCCGACCGACACTATTGCCCGGAACGAGCTCGACAAGCGGGTTGCCGAACGATGTCCCGAGCTCGACTCTGCGCTCCTCTGGCGGGCTCTCCGTGGAGTCGAACGAGGCAGAGGCACGGAGATCGAGCTCTTGCGCCTCGCGCAGGGCCTCCGTGGTTCGCGGCCGCTGACCCCTGAACTCGTGGATCAACCGACGACGCCCGTGGTGGTCTCGACCGTTCACCGCGCAAAGGGCCTCGAGTTCGACAACGTCGTACTCGTCGACTTCCCTGAGCGCGCGTGGCTCGAGGACACGACGGATCCCGGCGAGCTGCTTCGTGCTCGCTTCGTCTCGCTGACTCGGGCACGACGGCTGCTCGTGCGCGCGAACGGCCCCGATGACCGATTCGTACGTCGATTCCGGAAGCGAAGGCTTCATGAGGAGCGTTGGTTCCAGGGCGGATACAAGCACTGGCAGACGTTCGGCTTCGAGATCGGAGTCGCAGATGTCGTGCCGGTCGGGACAGATGCTGCGCAGGCGGAGCTGCAGCTGACCACGCAGGTTTCGGCGGGTGACCCGCTCGAGCTGAGGCTCGATCGTTTCGAATCGACACTGACGGTGCCGATCTACACCGTCTCGCACAACGGCATCCCGGTTGCGCAGACGTCGCGTCGATTCGGTGAGGACCTGGCTGCTCGCACAGGCACTCTCGAGCACACGCAACGATCCTGGCCGATTGTCGGGGGTGCCCGGGTCGAGAGCGTCGCGACAGTGATTGTCGACCCGCGGCCGGGATCCACAAGTAGACATCGATTCCGGCTGGCGCCGGTGGTGACCGGTCTGCTCCACCTCGATTGGAAGGAAACGACGGAAGATGACTGACCTCGCCCCGTGGTACGAAGCGCGCGACCGGATGGTCGAGGCAGTGGTCACCGACCTGTACGGGGGTCCGAATGACGAGACCCTCTCGGAGGCTCCGCTCGAGCGGTACATCGTCGGAATCCTGCACCCGCGCTCCGCCGAGGGCTCGGAGGACGTCGTCGAGATGGCCAACGAGATGCCCGACGAAGAGGGCAGCTCGGCGCCGGACAGCGATTTCGACCCTGGTGTCTCCTTCGCACACCTTCGATACCCGTCGACAATCGGGCTCACCTTCGGTCTGACCGAGGGGACCCGGCAGCTCGAGGTGGTGATCGAAGCCGACAGGTACGAGCCCGACGAGGAATCCGGTCGGGCCGATGCGACGGCGAACGGTATCGCCAGCCGGACCCGCTCCAAGCGAGCCAGCCTTTGGCGGAGAGTGCAGATCGGGCCGGTCGAAGAGACGATCGCCGTAGTTCCCGGGATGCCGAGTGAACTCAAGATCGCGGACGGTTTGACGCTGCGTGTCGTCGTTCGTCCGGCGCAGCGTGGCGTCGTCAACGCCACGCTGGTTCTGGTCAACAGCTTCACCCGGCCTGAGAAGGGGCATACCGATGCACTGTGCTGGTTCCGACCGCAGATTCGCGTGCGGGCTGTCGACGGCGAACTGGCCGATCGGAGCCCCGACCGTCGACCCGAGCACATGGACGCGGACGAACTCGGCGGCGAGCTGCTGTATCGCAAACAGCGCCATCTTGCGGTCGGGCACGGTGTGGCTGTCGCCTGGACCGAGAGCGACCACGTTACCGAGGTCGGAACGACCTTCTTTCCGGAGCATGATCTGCAGCTGGCCCAGGCAGAGCGTGACGATGTCGACGACCTCAGCATGGTCGCGCTCGCAGAGCCAGGTACTCGGGAGCCACTGATCCGTCTTGTCGACAGGTACGCAGAGTGGATCGACACACAGGAGCAAGCGGTGGGCACCCTCACCGAGGTGCAGGCAGCCACCGCGCGAGACCATCTTCGCGACGCAAGGGTGGCTGCCGAGCGCATGCGTCGAGGAATCGAGCTGCTCGGTGTCGACAGTCGGGCGGATCAGGCGTTCCGGGTCATGAATCTTGCCATGCAACAGCAGCGTGTCCGTCAGGAGATGATCCGCCGTGGACTCGGCACGCCGCCCAAGGACGTGGTCGGCATGTGGCGACCCTTCCAGATCGCGTTCATCCTTTTGAATCTCGAAGGACTCTCGGACCCGACCGGACCCGATCGTGATCTTGCCGATCTGCTGTGGTTCCCGACCGGTGGCGGTAAGACCGAGGCATACCTCGGCCTGATCGCTTTCGCTCTGGTGCACCGACGCCTGCGTGGAGCCGGCGAGGACGGCGACGGCGCAGGCGTCGGTGTCATCATGCGCTACACCTTGCGGCTGCTCACCTTGCAGCAGTTCGAGCGCGCCGCAGGGTTGATCTGTGCGCTCGAAGACCTACGCACGGCGACTCCTGGCCTGGCAGACGGCAAGTCTTTCTCGATCGGCCTCTGGGTCGGTCAGGGTGCGACACCGAACAACGCCGTCAATGCGGCGAAGGCGATCAGGAAGCGGCGGGGAGGCGAGGAGCCCGGCGAGTTGGGTGACCCGGTTCAGCTCCTGCATTGCCCGTGGTGCGGTTCCGAGCTCGGGCCGGAGCACTACGAGGCCGACGTCCATCGTGATCGGGTCACTGTTCGCTGTCCCGATCCGTTGTGTCGGTTCAGCAAACACGACGGTCTCCCCGTGCATCTGGTCGACTCCGACGTGTATCGCGAGCGGCCCTCGCTCGTGATCGGAACTGTCGACAAGTTCGCCATGCTTGCATGGCGGGAGGAGAGCGGCCGGCTGTTCGGCTCGGGGCACGATGCACCACCTGACCTGATCGTGCAGGACGAGCTTCACCTGATCAGTGGACCGCTGGGGACGCTGGTGGGTCTCTACGAGACGGCAATCGACCACCTCGCGACCGACCGTGAATTGGGAGCGAGGCCCAAGCTCGTCGCATCGACCGCAACGATCAGGCGTGCGTCGAAGCAGGTCAGAGCTGTCTTCGCGCGGGAAGCGCGGCAGTTCCCGCCGCCCGGGATCGATGCCTCGGATTCGTTCTTTGCAGTGGACGCCCCCGCAGACGTGAAGGGAACCCGACGATATGTCGGGTTGATGGCGACGAGCACCAGTCACGCGACCTTGCTGGTCCGTACCTACGCCGCCCTGTTGCAGGGAGCAAAGGACGTCGACGCGACCGATGAGGTGAAGGACGCCTACTGGACGCTGTTGGGCTACTTCAACAGCCTCAGAGTTCTGGGCGCTGCCTACATCCAGTCGATCGACGACGTACGGGACCGGATCAAGGTAGTGGCGGGTCGGAACGGAAGCGAGCTCCGTGAGATCCGAGATCCGCGGGAGCTGACGTCCCGCAAGAAGTCGAGCGAGATCCCGCACGAACTGAAGGCGCTCCAAACACCGTGTTCGGAGCCAGGAAGTCCGGACATCGTGCTGGCGACGAACATGATCTCGGTTGGCGTCGATGTCGACCGTCTGGGCCTGATGGCAGTGATGGGCCAACCGCAGACAACCTCCGAGTACATTCAGGCGACCAGTCGTGTCGGACGTCGGTATCCGGGGCTGGTGCTCACTCTGTACAACGCGTCGCGGTCGCGCGACCTCTCGCACTACGAATCGTTCACTTCGTATCATCGCGCGTTGTACAGCCAGGTCGAAGCCACCGGTGCAACACCGTTTGCGCTCCGTGCGCTGGACCGTGGGCTGCACGGTCTCCTTGTCGTTCTGGTGCGTCACCTGATCCCTGGCGCTTCTGGGGACAAGGCGGTCGCGGTTCCCGTCGATACCGACGAGTTCGATCGGATTGTCGACATCATCGTGGCCAGGGCCGTCGACGTGGAGTCCGACTCCGCGTCCGCCGTCCGTGCGGCGCTGGAGAGCCTCGTGGAAAGCTGGCGCGATGCGGTCGAGACAGGGGAGGTTCTGCAGTACTCCCGTTGGGCCCAGCAAGGCGCGGATGTCAAGGGTCTGATGATTCCTGCCGGCAGCTCGGCGATGAATGCTTCCACCGGCGAGCCGCTGGCGGCCATCTTCCCGCCGTCCGAGCCACCCTGGCCGACGCTGATGAGTCTTCGCAATGTCGACCGGGAGAGCACGCTGAAGATCATCTCCCCGAAGAAGAACAGGAAGGCGGCAGACGATGGCGACCGCTGAGCGTCCGAAGGCGCGGCAGAGCCAGCTCGTCACGACCTACGGAGTCGGTTCACTCTTCCCGGCCGGTGACCAGAGCTTCATGATCTGTGGGATCGACGAGTGGGACGAGAAATGGTCGCCCGCTGTCGAGGAACCGAGGTTGGCCCGGTCGCTCGGCGTACACACCTTTCGCGCGCCCGCCAGCGGAAAGAGGACCGGTGACGTTCCCGTCGTCCGCTTTCCGACCTACCACTACTGCCCGGAGTGTCGGCGACTCGACAGTTACTGGAAGTTCGACGCGAAGAAGATGCAGTGCCCGGACTGCCTGCGGGACCTGACACCCTCGCGATTCGTGGCATGCTGCGAGAACGGCCACATAGAGGACTTCCCGTACTTCAACTGGACCCATCGCGGCTCAGACGTTCCCGATGGCCCGCACAGGATGACGCTGGAGTCGCAAGGTGCGTCCTCCTCCCTGGCCGACATCGTCATCAGATGCTCCTGCGGTGTACCGGCGCATGATCTCGACGGCTCATTCGGTCGCAATGCGCTCAGCAACATCAAGAGTTGCGGTGGTAGACGACCCTGGCTACCGGACGCATCGGACGAACAGTGCGAGAAGCCGCTGCGTGCGCTCCAGCGAGGATCCTCCAACGTCTGGTTCGGAGCGGTGCGCTCGAGTATCTCGATTCCACCCTGGTCGAGCCCGAATGCCCAGTTCGTCACCAAACACTGGGTCGTCCTCGAGCATCTACCGGAGAGCGCGCTCGCCGCAGCGCTGCCTGCGATGATCGAGGGCAGATCAGGCTTGTCGGTCGACAGCATCGTCGATGTCGTCCGGCAACGAAAGGGTCTGGACACCACGGCCCAGCCGAGCGACAAGGACCTGCGTGACGAGGAGTACCGGGCTCTTGTCGACGGGAACGAAGGCGGTCCGCTCGATACCTTCCAATGTGTGGCGGTCGATGTGGACCTGCGCGTACGGGATTTGGTCGCACAGGTGTCGAGGGCGAACAGGCTGCGCGAGGTCCGTGCGCTGCAAGGTTTCTCCCGTGTCACCCCGATGGTCACCGACACGACGAACCCCCGGCTGGCCAGACTCAGCGAGACCCATCTCCACTGGTTGCCCGCCACGGAGGTCCTCGGCGAAGGGATATTCGTGCGTCTCTCCGAAGACGCAATCGCCGCGTGGGAGAAGCAATCGCTCGCCCGACAGCGTCACGAGCTTCTCGACCGGTCACTCCAGCAGCGTGCTGCCGAGTCGGGCGCACCGGTCGTGACAGCTCCATCGGCCAGGTTCGTCGCGATTCACTCTCTCGCTCACGCTCTGTTGCAGGAGCTCAGCCTCGACGCCGGATACCCGATCGGTTCCTTACGTGAGCGCATCTATGCGGAGGAAGGTCAATCCGGTCTGCTGATCTACACGGCGTCCTCAGACGCGGCCGGCAGCCTCGGTGGCCTCGCCGCGCTGGCCGACGAGCAACGCTTCGCCGACACGCTGCGCACCGCCCTAAGTCGCGCGGGCTGGTGCTCCAACGACCCGGTGTGCAGCGAGTCCGGACCATCAGGAACCGACGGTCTCAACCTGGCCGCCTGCCACGCCTGCCTCCTACTCCCCGAGACCAGTTGCGAGCATCGGAACATCTTCCTCGACCGTGTGAGCCTCGTCGGCAACATCGACTCGCTGACGGGCGGACTCGTGAGCAGTTTGTAGCGGAGGAGATCCAGCAGGTTCCGGGATCCGCAGCTGCCGACTCGGCCACCGGGTCAGCTGTAGAGGAGGTGCGAGCACGTCCGGATCCCGGTGCATCTCGGTCAGGAGCGTGCGAGTGCCGGAACGAGGTCGGTGTTACAGCTCTGGCCGGTCCAGTGGGAACCGACCGCGGATCGATGCCCACGTGATGCCAGTCCACGTCCAGCACCAAGACCGAGAGCCGGATCTGCTCGACGCGGAACCGGTGGAGGCCCTGGCGAGCCGGTAGGAGGCGCGCAGGGTCGGTAGTCCCGCCCCCAGCCCAGGCGAAGACGTAGACGACGGGAGCCCGGCATCGACGTACTCGGCGAGCTCGCGCTGATCGGCTTCGACGACCATCCTGCCGCCGGCGCCGTCGGGCTGTCGATCATCCGGCAGCCCGTGCGCGTGGCGGGGCGTCGAGCCGCCGAGATCCTCATCGACACCGCGGACAACGGCACGTGCCCCGAACATCTCGAGCTCCCACTCACGCTGGTCGGACGAATGAGCACCGGAGGCTCCTGGGTCGTCGTCGGTTAGCGTCGGGGTGTGTTGTTGCCTGGAGCGGGTGTGGCGGGGGCGGATCTGCCTGTGCGGGCGGTTCTGCCTGCCGCCGTCGAGGCGGTGCGTTCGCGTGGTACGGCGGTGCTGGTTGCGCCGCCTGGATCGGGGAAGACCTCGTTGTTGCCGCTGGCGCTGGGCGACGCGCTCGGGGGCACGATCGTCGTCGCGGAGCCGCGCAGGATGGCGACCCGCGCGGCTGCGACGCGACTGGCGATGCTGGTCGGCGAACCGCTCGGGCAGCGGATCGGCTACGCGATGCGGGGTGAACGCAGCGGCGGCAAAGGGCTCCGTGTCGAGGTAGTGACGACAGGGCTCCTCGTACGGCGTCTGCAGCACGACCCGGAGCTGCCGGGTGTCGCCGCCATCGTGATCGACGAGTGTCACGAGCGGCACCTCGACGCCGATCTGCTGCTCGCGTTCTGCGTCGACATCCGGGCGAATCTTCGCGAAGACCTGGCGATCGTTGCGACCTCGGCCACGGCGGACACGATCAGGCTGAGCCGCGCATTGGGCTCCGACGTTCCGGCGCCCGTGATCACCGCGTCTGCCGCGCTGTTCGACGTGGCGATCGAATGGGCCCCGCCACCGGTCCCCGTGCCGCTGCTTCCCGGTGGGCGGGTCGACCCGCGCCTGCTGGATCACGTCGCGGCCGTCGTCCGGCGTGCACTGTCCGAGACCGACGGCGACATCCTCGTGTTCGTCCCGGGGGAAGCCGAGATCAACGGTGTGACGCGGCGGCTGGCCGGTCAGAACGTGCTGCCGTTGTACGGTCGCCAGTCCAGGGCCGAACAGGAGCGCGCGCTGGCGCCGGCTGCCACCCGCCGGATCGTGGTCACGACGTCGGTCGCGGAGAGTTCGCTGACGGTGCCCGGGGTCAGGGTCGTGGTCGACTCGGGTCTTGCCCGGGAGCCGCGGACCGATCAGTCCCGTGGCCTCGGTGCGCTGGTCACCTGCCGGGTCTCGAAATCCTCGGCCGAACAGCGAGCGGGTCGCGCCGGGCGGGAGGCGCCCGGCCGGGTCTATCGGTGCTGGTCTGCCACCGACCACACGCATCTCGACGACCATCCGGCGCCGGAGATCGCGATCGCCGATCTGGCCTCCTTCGCCCTCGACCTCGCGGCGTGGGGCGCACCTGCCGGTGACGGCCTGACCTTGCTCGAGGCGCCGCCGGTGGTGGCGATGACCGCGGCCACCGAACTGCTGCGCCGCCTCGACGCCGTTGACGACGACGGCCGGATCACCGAGCGGGGACGGCGGATGGCGGCGATCGGGGCGCATCCTCGGTTGGCCCGTGCGTTGCTGGACGGGGCGCCGCGAGTCGGCGCCGACCGGGCCCGCGAGGTCGTCGCGATGCTCTCGGACGACTCCGGCCGCGACTTCGGCGACGATCTACCGGCCCGCTGGCGAGCCCTCCGCCGCGGCGAGGACCGCGGCGCCACGGCCCGCTGGCGAGACGAAACGAAGCGCCTCGGCCGCGGCGCGACGACCGGCGAGGAGTCGGGCGGCGATGGAGTGCGGCCGCCCGGCCGGGGGCGCGAGGTACCGGATGATCTTGCGGCCGGGGTTGTGGTGGGGTTGGCGTATCCGGATCGGATCGCGCGGATCCGGGGAGCCGACTCGGCGACGTACCAGATGTCTGGAGGTACGGGTGCCGCGCTCGACCCGCAGTCGCCGTTGCGGACCACGACCTGGCTGGCGATCGCGGTTGCCGACCGGGCGCCCGGCCGCCCCGACGCGAGGATCCGTTCCGCGGCGCCGATCGACGAGCAGACCGCGCGAGACATCGCCGGCGACCTGGTTTCGACCACCGACCAGATCCGCTGGGACGACGGCCGGATCGTGACGCGGCGCGTCGAGGCGCTCGGTGCGATCGTGCTCAACGACGTACCGCTGGCAAAGCCCGACCCGCTGCTGGTCCAAGCGGCCGTGCGCGACGGGATCCGGCGCAGCGGGCTGTCCGTACTGCGCTGGTCGGAGGCCGCACTCGCGCTGCGGGAGCGGCTCGCGTTCTGCCATGCCCACCTCGGAGCGCCGTGGCCCGCGGTCGACGACGACGCACTCCTGGCCGATCTCGACCAATGGCTGGGTACCGAGCTCGCCTCGGTGCGGGGCGCCCGCGATCTTGCCCGCATCGACGTGGCTTCGGCGCTCCGGCGACTACTGCCGTGGCCCGCGGCGACCCGGTTCGGCGAACTCGCACCGGAACGGCTCCAGGTCCCGTCGGGCTCCGAGGTGCGACTCGCGTACGACGGTGCCGAGCCGCCGGTCCTCGCGGTCAAGCTGCAGGAGGTATTCGGCTGGACCGCCACTCCAGCCGTCGCGGACGGCCGGGTCCCGGTCGTTCTGCACCTGCTGTCGCCCGCGCGGCGTCCGGTTGCGATCACGAGCGATCTCGCGTCCTTCTGGAAGCAGGGTTATCCCCAGGTCCGGGCCGACCTGCGAGCCCGCTACCCCCGCCACCCCTGGCCGGAGGATCCCCTCACCGCCATCGCGACCAAGCGACCGAAACCGCGCCGGTGAACCGGATTACCTGAACGATCCGTTGCTCGCGGCCCACAATGTAAGGACAAGTCCCGAGGTCACGAAATGGGATCGGATTCGGCGCGTCGGTCGCGGTGCCGGTGAAGGACGGTAAGCGTGGGGACGTGTGTCGCACAAGGCGTTCGGGGCTGATCGGAGCCGGTGATCGGGTCCAGGACCCGCCGTCCGGAGGGTTGACGTCGAACGACTTTGGCAAAGACAATGCGTAATCACCTCGGGCGGCAGCGCGTCGGAGTGCGCCCTGCCGCCATTATCGTGCGGCTGGACCGTGAGCGACCAGCAGCGAAAAGCGCCGGTCGGCCACGGAACGGGGACGCTCACCACAAAGGGGCAGGTGTGATCAGCACCGTCGGGAATCTAGCGAGAAGAGGCAGGACCAAATGAGCGAGACCAGCAAGATCGGACGACGGAGTCTCCTGCGGGGGAGCCTGGCGGCGGCCGCGGTGCTTCCCCTCAGTGGCGTGCTCGCCAGTTGCGCGGGCAGTGGCAGCGACAACAACAGCTCCCAGCAGGGCGGGGCCAAGAGCACGGACAACCCGTTCGGTATGGCGGACAAGTCCAGCGTCGACGCGGTGATCTTCAACGGCGGGTACGGCTACGACTACGTGCAGTTCGCGGCCGACATCGCGCAGAAGAAGCAGGCGGGCTCGACGTTCAAGGTCTCCCCGTCGACCCAGATCGCCCAGCAGTTGCAGCCGCGCTTCGTCGGCGGCAACCCGCCGGACCTGATCGACAACTCCGGCGCGAACCAGATCGGCTTCAACACGATCCTGGACCAGCTGTCGACGCTCGACGACGTCTTCGAGGCCAACAACTACGAGGGCACGAAGATCGCCGACACCCTGTACCCGGGCGCCAAGAACCCGGGTACCTTCGACGGCAAGTTCGTCGCGATGAACTACGTGCTGACTCTGTACGGCATCTGGTACTCCGACAGCCTGTTCAAGGCGAACGGCTGGGAGCCGCCGAAGACGTACGACGGGCTGCTCGACCTCGGCGCCAAGGCCAAGGCCAAGGGCAAGTACCTGTTCGTCTGGGGCAAGGAAGCCGCCACCTACTACCACACGATGGCCGTCGACGGCGCCATCAAGGAGGGTGGCGACGAGGTCCGGCTGGCGCTGGAGAACCTGAAGGAGAACTGCTGGTCGATGCCGCAGTTCCAGGGCATCTTCAAGGCCATGGAGACCATGGTCAAGAACGGGTACTTCGTGCCCGGCGGCGCCGGTACCCAGTTCACCGCCGCGCAGGCGAAGTGGAGCAACGACCAGCAGGCCGTCCTCTACCCCTCGGGCTCGTGGATCGAGAACGAGATGAAGAAGGCCACCAAGTCGGGCTTCGACATGAAGGGCGTCCCGGAGCCGACCCTGACCGAGAGCCCGAAGCTGCCGTACGAGTCGCTGCGCTCCGCGGCCGGTGAGCCGTTCATCGTCCCGGCCAAGGGCAAGAACGTTGCCGGCGGCAAGGAGCTGCTGCGGGCCATGCTGTCCAAGGACGCGGCGACCAACTTCGCCAAGACCCGGCTCGCGCCGACGATCGTCAAGGGCCTGGTGCCCGCCGACGGCTTCGGTTCGACCGCGCTGCAGTCGCAGACCGCGATGCTGGACGCCGCCGGCACGAACGTCTTCGACTACCAGGTGTTCGGCCTGTACGGCATGAACACCGACCAGCTGGTGGTCTGGAACTCGTTCCTGTCCGGCCAGCTGGACGCGGCGGGCCTGACCAAGGGCCTGCAGCAGATCACCGACAAGGTGCGCAACGACAGCTCCGTCAAGAAGATCCCGGTCACCAAGTGACTATGCAGCAAAACCTGACGCAAGAGGCTGTGCCGGGAGGCGGACCCAAGCGGTCCGTCACCCGGCGCCGCCGGCCGCTGACTTTCGACCGCGTCAGCTTCATGGTCGTGTTCCTCGGCCTGCCGCTGGCGGTGTTCGTCGTCTTCGTGGTCTCGCCGTTCGTCCAGGCGCTGTACTACTCGCTGACCGACTGGTCCGGTTTCAGCGCGGGGCAGAACTTCATCGGCTTCGACAACTACGTCAAGCTGTTCCACGACGACATCTT
The DNA here is from genome assembly GCF_044453965.1 of Kribbella sp. NPDC051586. NCBI lineage: Bacteria > Bacillati > Actinomycetota > Actinomycetes > Propionibacteriales > Kribbellaceae > Kribbella > Kribbella sp. NPDC051586. The sequence goes on from NZ_JBITDF010000003.1 coordinate 311,597, forward strand.
CCTGAAGGCCGTCCGCAACAACATCGAGCTCGCGATCGTCGTGCCGATCGTGACGATCGTGCTGGCGCTGACGTTGGCCACGCTGGTGACGATCGGCGGCTCGGGTACCGGGACCGTCCGCGGGCTGCGCAACTCGGGCTACTACCGGATCGTCTCGTTCTTCCCGTACGTGATCCCCGCGATCGTGATCGGCCTGATCTGGGCCCAGGTGTTCACGCCGGGCTCGGGCATCCTGGACGCCGTACTGTCGAAGATCGGGCTGCACCAGTTCGAGAACTACGCGTGGCTCGGTGACGCGCGGACCGCGATGCCGGCGTCGATGTTCGTGATGGTCTGGGGCTTCGTCGGCTTCTACATGGTGCTGTTCATCGCCGCCATCCGGGGGATCGACCCCGAGGTGTTCGAGGCGGCCCGCATCGACGGCGCCGGCCGGTTCCGGACGGCGCTGTCCATCACGGTGCCGCTGATCCGGGACAACGTGCAGACGGCCTACATCTACCTCGGCATTGCCGCCCTCGACGCCTTCGTCTACATGCAGGCGCTGAACCCCGGCGGCGGGCCGCAGAACTCGACCCTGGTCATGCCCCAGCAGCTGTTCACCACTGCCTTCACCAAGGGGCAGTTCGGTTACTCGACCGCGATGGGCGTGGTCCTGGCCGCGGTGACGATGCTGTTCGCGCTCCTGGTCTTCGTCGTGAACGCCCTGACCGGCGGACGTGAGCGGAAGGTACGACGATGACAACCACTACCGCCGACCGGGCCGACCTGGTCGCCGATTCCCGGGCACCCGGCCATGGGACCCGTGAGGGCAAGGGCGTCGCCACGACCGCCCACATCGCGCTGATCCTGTGGTCGCTGCTGGTCATCGTGCCGTTGCTGTGGACGCTGCTGTCCTCGTTCAAGTCGACGCAGGAGGTCCTGGGCAACCCGCTGACGCTGCCGCACAAACTGCGGTTCGAGAACTACGCCAACGCCTGGACGACGGCCGGCATCGGTCGCTACTTCGCGAACACCGTGATCGTCGTGGGCTGTGCACTGGTGCTGGTGATGATCCTCGGCGCCATGTGTGCGTACGTGCTGGCCAGGTTCACGTTCCCAGGCAACCGGCTGATCTACTACTCCATGCTGGCCGGACTGACATTCCCGGTCTTCCTGGCGATCGTGCCGCTGTTCTTCACGCTGAAGAACTTCTCCCTGCTCAACACCCTTCCAGGGCTGATCATCACCTACGTCGCGTTCGCGCTGCCGTTCACCGTCTTCTTCCTGCACTCCTTCTTCAAGGCGCTGCCGGGCGAGATCTACGAGGCGGCACAGATCGACGGGGCGGGTGAGTGGCGGACCTTCTTCTCGGTGATGCTGCCGATGGCGAGGCCTGGGATGGCGTCGGTCGCCATCTTCAACTTCCTCGGGTTGTGGAACCAGTTCCTGCTTCCCGTCGCGCTGAACACCGACTCGAAGAACTACGTGCTCTCGCAGGGCATGGCGTCGTTCGCGTCGCAGGCCGGATACGCGGTGGACTTCGGTGCGCTGTTCGCGGCCGTGGTGATCACGGTGGCGCCGGTGCTGGTCGTCTACATCATCTTCCAGCGTCAGCTGCAGGTCTCGGTCACCGCCGGAGGCGTGAAGTAGCGCCTGAACTACCCTTGAGCAGTGACAAGCAACCTGCAGTCGGTGGACGAACGGACCGCCCGGGAGCTGCGTGGCCTCGCCCGCGTCCTGGTGCGGTCCGGGTACGCCGACCACGCCGCCATCACGGCTGCCCTGACGGAGGCGGTCCAGGAGGACGCGCCGTCGATGGACCCGGCCGGCCTGGTCCCGCTGCTGATCGGTGAGGCGGTGATGGACCTCGACGCCGAGGCCGCCACCTGGCCGGAAAGCACCGACCCGGACCGGTTGGACGCCGTACTCGCGGAGCTCGAGCAGTTGGGCGTGGTGGTGGTCCGGTACACGCCGGACCACCACGAAGCCCGACAGGTGCTGGAGGCCGCGGACAGTCCGCAGGGTCTGGTGTTCTTCACCGACACCGACGTCTGGCACGCGGTCGACTTCGGCATGCTCGAGCTCAAGCTCTGGCATCCGGACACCGCGAACGTGGCGCCGGGTGAGCCGCTGCTGGAGGACGTACTCGAGCTGCTGCACCGCAACGACCTGCCCGCGGTCTTCGACGAGGGCCGGATCGAGGTCACGCTCAACTGGCAACGGAGGGTGACGCTATGACGGCCATCGGCGTGTTCGCGCTGCAAGGGAACGTGCGCGAGCACCTGGCGATGCTGACCGACGTCGGTGTCGAGGCGCGACCGGTACGGCGTCCGTCCGAGCTGGAGCAGGTCGACGCGCTCGTTCTGCCCGGCGGGGAGTCGACCACCATGTACAAGCTGGCGCGGACGTTCGAGCTGTTCGAGCCGCTGCAGAAGCGGATCGCGGACGGGATGCCGGTCTTCGGCACCTGCGCCGGGATGATCATGCTGGCCGACCGGATCACCGGTGGGATCGAAGGCCAGGAAACCCTCGGCGGGCTCGACGTGACGGTCCGCCGGAACGCGTTCGGGCGGCAGGTCGACTCGTTCGAGGCCGACCTCGAGTTCCCTGGTTTGGGAGCAGGTTTCGATGCGCCGTACCACGCCGTGTTCATCCGGGCACCGTGGGTGGAGCGGGTCGGACCGGACGTAGAGGTACTCTCGACGGTGAGGTCGGGCCCTGCCACAGGTAGGATCGTCGCGGTCCGCCACGACCGGCTGCTCGCCACGTCGTTCCATCCGGAGATGACCGGGGACGCGCGGCTGCACGGCTACTTCGCCGAGCTGGTCCGGGCCCACTGAGTCGTTGTTGTAGGTAGAAGGGTTGGTTTCGCCATGTCAGGCCACTCCAAGTGGGCCACCACGAAGCACAAGAAGGCCGTCATCGACGCGAGGCGCGGCAAGCTCTTCGCGAAGCTGATCAAGAACATCGAGGTGGCCGCCCGGATGGGCGGCGGTGACCCCGGCGGGAACCCGACCCTGTACGACGCCATCCAGAAGGCGAAGAAGACCTCGGTCCCGAACGACAACATCGACCGCGCGATCAAGCGCGGATCCGGTGCGGAAGCCGGCGGCGCGGAGTACCAGACGATCATGTACGAGGGCTACGGCCCGAACGGCGTGGCGATGCTGGTCGAGTGTCTGACCGATAACCGGAACCGGGCCGCCGCGGACGTCCGGACGGCGATGACGCGCAACGGCGGCTCGCTCGCCGACCCGAACTCGGTCGCCTACCTGTTCAACCGCAAGGGCGTCATCGTCGTCGCCAAGGAGCAGGACGGGAAGTCGCTGTCCGAGGACGACGTGATGGAGGCCGTGCTCGAGGCCGGCGCCGACGAGGTCAACGACCTGGGTGAGTCCTGGGAGGTCGTCACCGAGGCCACCGACCTGGTCCCGGCCCGGACGGCGCTGCAGGACGCCGGCATCGACTACGACTCCGCCGACGTCCAGTTCGTCCCGTCGATGACGGTCGAGCTCGACGCCGACGGCGCCGGCAAGATCTTCCGCCTGATCGACGCCCTCGAGGACAGCGACGACGTGCAGAACGTCTACGCGAACTTCGACGTCTCCGACGAGATCATGGCCGAGGTCGGCTGACCTCGCCCCGCACCTGTCGAAGGCCTCTCCGGCGACCAGCTTCGCCGGAGAGGCCTTCGGCGTTGTCAGCTCCGGTGTTCTGGGATCAGGGCGAGGTTTTGCATGGCTGCGAGGGCGTACTGCGCGGCGCCGTTGGTGCTGATGAACGCCGCCTCGTCGACCGGCATGAGGGCGCCGTCGACAGCCGTGGTCTTCCACTCCGCCTCGCGCTGCATCGCGTTGCGGTTGAGCTGGTCGCCCTCGTCCACGAAGAACTTCCGCCAGGCCAGGCGCGCCAGCTCCGCGTCACCGGTGCGGGCAGCGGCGTACGCGGCCAGTCGGCTGTGGGCCTGCACAAGCGAGATGCCCTGCAACGGCTGTCCAACCGCAGCGGTCTGCTCTTCCGGCGACAGCAGATATAGGCGGCAGTAGTCCAGCCATGCCTTCTCGAACCCAGGTACGTCGAGGTCCAGGTCGATCAGCTCCGAACAGATCTCAGGCAGCCCGAAGAGCGACGACAGGTGCGAGACGGCGATACCCCGTCGGCTGGTGTCGAATCGCCCGCTCGACAGGTCCAGCCGCGCGTTGCCGGTGAGGAACCCGTAGTGCAGCGCCGCGATGTCGGCCATCGTGCCGACCAGTCGTGCCCGGGCCCGCTCGTCGCCGTACCGTTCCCACCGCGTCAGCCACGCCGCAGCGAGTGCGCCCCAGTCCACGCCCAGCTCGACCGAGAGCGCGTGCGGGTCGGGGGAGTAGACATCAGGCCGCACCTTGCGCTGCGGATCGATTCTGAGGAACGCCTCCTCGAGGGTGGACAGCTCGTCCATCAGATCGCCGGTGCGCTCGTCAGCGGTCAGGTAGTAGTAGAAGCGTCGGTAGATCGCACTGGAGATCCGGACCTGCTTACAGCTACAGCCCCAGTGCTGCACGTTGTGCCGCGACCCCAGCCCCTTCCACCGCCCCAGATGATGTACGTCGACCTCCCCGGTGTGCCGCGTCATCGCCTCCGCGAACCGGAACACGTCCGCCCGTCCCGTGCGCAGGTACTGGTACCAGAGCCAGAGGTCGGGTGACAGCTCGGAGTTGTCCCACGCGTACCCGCCCACGTCGTACCGCCAGGTGTGCCGATCGCGGTCGTACGTGTGCATGACATCGCCGTAGTCCCAGAACCCGTACCAGCGTCGTTGCTCGCGCTGGCCGACGTAGTACTGGAAGAGGAAGTTCAGCCGGGCCTCGATGTCCTGGTGGTCTGCGGTGGGCAGACTCCACGTGCCGAAGACACCCGCCTCCAGCATCCTTGCCGGCGAGACGGTCAGCAGACCGGGGGAGTTCAGCAGTGCGACGTGTTCCGACAGCTCGTCTGCCGACGGTGTGGTGTCGTGGACGCGCAGACTGAGCTCGTGCGTGCGGGCGATGCCCTGGGCGTTGCCGAAGCCTGGTTCGTAGTCCTCGTAGGTGATCTCGAGTCCTTCGAGCTGTTCGGCGTACGTGTCCTGGTCCATGCCGTCGTGCCAGTAGCGCACGTCCATAGCTGGTGCGCTGGGCGACCACATCCACACGGTGGCGGTGGCGACGTCCGTAGCGGCGTTGCGGATGTCCAGCCGCGTCGGGTGCAGTTTCCAGAAGTCGCGTAGCCCGAAACCCAGTCCGCCGCTGACACCGCCGACGTACCCGTAACCGGGCGACCTGGTCCCGGACGGGATGGTGACCCAGCCCTGCCCCGGTCCGGTGCGTTTGCGCAGGGTGAAACCGTCCGCGCTGCTCTGGTCGAGCGTGTAGTCGTTCCACTGGGGGATGAGGTTCAGGCGGTCGGCCACCTCAGGGTTCGGGATCTCCTGGACGGCCTGGCCGGCCACCTGTGTACGGCGTACCTGTTCGCCCGGATCGCGGCGCAGACCGGTCAGACCGCGGACCGACTCGGTCAGGAAGCCGGACGGACCAGCGAGCCGGATGTGCCGGTTGTGCGTCTCGTCGCGCATCACGACGTCGGCGCTGAGCCCGAGGCCGGCCAGGAAGTCGCGGTCCGGATCGCCGTCCCAGATGAAGCTGTGCACGATCCGCACGTCGGCGGCGCCCGCATAGAAGTAGAGGCGCACCGAGAACGGCAGCCAGTCACCGTGCTTGCCGTCCAGCCTGACCACGGCACGCACCGGACCGTCCTGCTCGACAACAAGATTGTCGACAATAGCCGTGGTGTGGTGCCGGGTCCGGCTCAGCTCCTCGTCGGGCGCGTCTTGACGCAGGCTGACCAGGCGGACGTCCCGCACGATCTCCTGCCCGCTGTCGTTGATGGAGGCAATCAACCCGGGCGGCTTCAGCACCCACGTGACCTCGCCCGTCGACACCCGAACCTCGCCGTCGACCCGCTCGACCTGCACCGGCTGACGCGGCTGCGTGGACTCACCGACGACCAGCTCGTACGACGCATCCGGTCGCTCGGCCGGGCCGATCGCGTGCGCGGACCACTTGACCGAACCGTCCGGCCACGTCGCGGTCGTCCAGCTCTGCACCGGCGTACTACCGTCGGCCATCGCGAACTCAGTGCCCTCGGCCACCGCTCCGCGAGGCCACGGGACACCCCAGGAAACGCCTTGCCGACAAGGGGTTTCCAGCCATTGCAGCGTGGTCATTCCTTCACCGATCCGATCAGGACGCCTTTGGCGAAATGCTTCTGCAGGAAGGGATAGAAGAACAGGATCGGCAGCGTCGCGACCACCACGACCGCGAACTTCAGCCCCTGCTCCGGAAACGTCACCGTCTCCAACTGCTGCAGCACGTTCGCCGAGTCCGCGTTCGCCGCGGTGAGCTGGCGGACGATCATCTGCAGCGTCCATTTCTTGTTGTCGTCGATGTAGAGCAACGGCGACATGTAGTCGTTCCAGATCCCGACCGCGTAGAACAGCGAGAACGTCGCGATGATCGGTTTCGACAACGGCAGCACGATCCGCAGGAACACGTTCAGCTCGTTGCAGCCGTCGATCCGCGCCGCCTCCTCGAGCGCCTCCGGCAGTTCCTGGAAGAAGCTCTTCACCACGATCAGGTAGAACGGGTTGATCGCCAGCGGCAGGATCAGCGCCCAGTAGCTGTCGAGCAGCCCGAGATCGCGCACCACCAGGTACGTCGGGATCATGCCGCCGCTGAACACCAGCGTGAAGATCACCAGGTTCAGCACGAGCGCCCGCCCGGGCAGGAACCGCTTCGCCAGCGGGTACGCCATCGTCAGCGTCAGCACGAGTTGGACGACGGTGCCGACCGCGGTCACGCCGACCGTGGTCAGCAGCGCACGCACGAACGTGTCGGTCGAGAAGATGTACTGGTACGTGTCGGTCACGAACCGCTTCGGCCACAGGAAGAACGGCCGCGAACTGATCTCCGACTCGGTGGCGAAGGACCCGGCCAGGACGTACAGCAGCGGCAGCACCGTGACGATCGCCAACCCGCTCAGGAAAAGGACATTCAGCACATCGAAGACGCGGCTGCCGACGGAGTCGTAGTACCGCACTCTTTGCTTCATCGCGTTCCCCTCAGAACAATCCGCGCTGGCCGAGGCGCTTGGCCAGGAAGTTCGAGCCGAAGATCAGGATCACGCCGACCACGCCCTTGAACAGGCCGACCGCGGTCGCGTAGCTGAACGCACCCTGGGTGATGCCGACGTAGTACACGAACGTGTCGAACACGTCCGCGACGTCGCGGTTCAGCGACGTGGTCATCAGCCAGATCTGCTCGAACCCGGAGTCCATCAGGTGCCCGGACGTCAGGATCGCCATCACCACGATCGTCGGCCGGATCGCCGGCAGCGTGATGTGCCAGAACTGCCGCCACCGGCCGGCGCCGTCCACTCTCGCCGCCTCGTACAGCTGCGAGTCCACCCCGGCCAGCGCGGCCAGGTAGATGATCGTGCCCCAGCCCGTCTGCTTCCACAGCAGCTGCAGCACGATCAGTGGCCGGAACCACTCGGCCTGCGCCACGTAGTCGGTCTTCTGCCCGCCGAGGATGCTGTGGATCCAGTTCGCGATCACGCCGAAGTCCACCGAGAACAGCAGGTAGGTCAGCGACGCCACGATCGTCCACGACAGAAAGTGCGGGATGTAGACAAGCGACTGCACGGACCGCTTCAACACGTTGACCCGCAGCTCGTTCAGCAGCAGTGCGACGATGATCGGCGCCGGGAAGACGAAGAGGATCGTCAACACTGCGAGCAGCAGCGTGTTGAACATCAGCCGGCCGAAGTCGGGCCCGGTGAACAGTTCGTGGAAGTGCTTCAGGCCGACCCACTCGCTGCCGGAGTACCCGAGGAACGGCACGTAGTCCTTGAACGCGATCGTCAGGCCGTACATCGGCAGGTACTTGAACACGACGAAGTACGCCAGGCCTGGCAGCAGCAACAGGTACAGCCAGCGGTAGCGGAGCAGGTCCCGCCACAGCGGCCTGGTCCGGGTCCGGCGTTTGCGCTTCGGGGCGGACGCCTGCCGCGAGGACCCCGCGGCAGGCTGGACCACCTCCGGCACCAGATCGGTGGCCATGGATCAGCCGCCGGCCTTGGCGGAAAGGTCGTTGACCTCCTTGGCGATCTGCGTGCCGCCGCCGTCGTACCAGCGTTTGATCTGCGCCTTCAGCTGGTCCTCGGTGATCGCGCCGGACAGGTACTTGATCCGGGCGTCCGGGATGATCGTGTCGAGCGTCTGGCCCTTGGCCACCGCGGTCGGCGCGATGATGCTGAGCGCCGGGTTGAACACCGCGGTCTTCAGGTCCTCGTTCATCAGCACGTCGAACTTCGTCCGCATCGCCCGGCTCGCCTCGTCGTTCGGCCGCAGGGCGTAGGCGCCGAGTCCGACCGAGGCGCGCGTCCCGAGCTGGATGAAGCCCTTGTCGACGTCGTTCTGGATCGCCTTGACCTTCGGGTCGTCCTGGTTGATCGGCACGGCGTACTGGCCGTCGACCTTGAAGTTGCGGCCCTCGATCCCGTTGGTGAGCAGGATCGAGCCCTCCTTGGACTCAAGCTTGTCCAGCGTCTGCAGCACCTGGTCCAGCTGCTCCTCGGTGCGGATGTGCTGCTTGGAGATCGCCATCACCATGTTGTAGCCCGTGAACGGGTAGGAGTGCTTCTCGCCGTCCGGGCCCTTCAGGTTGCCGACCAGGGTGACCTTGTCGAAGTCCTTCGGGTTCTTCTCCTTGAACAGGTCGAGCAGCTGGGTGGCCCGCACGTTCACGTCGATGATCATGCCGCCCTTGCCCTGCACGAACGGGTCGTTCCAGTTGGCGCTGTCGAGGGTGGCGAAGTCCGGGTTGATCAGGCCTTCCTTGACCCATGTGCGCAACCACTCGTTCGCGGCCAGGAACTCCGGGGTGTCGAAGCCGGGGACCAGCTTGCCGTCGCGCTCACCCCACCCGTTCGGGGCGCCGAACCAGGTCTCGACCACGTCGTACGGGCTGGCGCTGGCGTAGTTGCCGGGCCACTTCGGGATGATCAGGCCGTAGGTGTCCTTCTTGCCGTCGCCGTCCGGGTCCCGCTCGGTGAACGCCTTCGCGATGGTGTAGAGGTCCTCGACGGTCTGCGGCTCCTTGAGACCGAGCTTGGCCAGCCAGTCCTTGCGGATCACGATGCCGGAGCGCAGCAGCGGCCGGACCCGGTAGATGCCGTACGTCTTGCCGTTGGTCTGCGAGTTCTTGGCGATCTGCTCGTTGGCCGGCTTGAGGTTCGGGTACTTGTCGAGCTTGCCGGTCAGGTCCCAGAACGCGCCCGCCTCGGCCGCCTTGACGAACGAGGGGCTCTTCTCGTTCGCCACCATCACGTCCGGGATCTTGTCCGACGCCAGCGTGACGTTCGACTTGTCGCCGTACTCCGCGTTCGGCACCCAGGTGATCTTGAGCTTCTTGCCGATCAGTTTCTCGACCGCCTGCTGCAGCTCGCCGTTGGCGTCCGGCGCGGTGCCGAACAGCGGCGCCATCACCGTCAGCTCGTTGCTCGAGGCCTGGCCTCCGCTGTCGTCGCCATCGCCGGAACAGGCCGCTGAGGCGAGCAGTGCCGTGGACAGAGCCATCGACAGACTGGCTACGGCGATGCGCCGTTTGGAGAAGATGGTCATCGGTTCCCTTTCAGATGCAGGCGCGCTTCGTTCTCGGCGAAGAAGCGCAGGCAGAGCCAGGTATCGAGCTGGATCCAGGCGCCACCGGCCAGCACGAACCCGAACACCGGGAACTTGGCCGACAGGTAGGCGATGGACACCGCGACGAACAGCAGGACCAGCGACGACGCCGGCCGCGCGAGCGCGACCAGCGATGCCTTGGGCAACAAGGTGCGGAGGCCGAGGTCGTAGTGCACGGCCATCGGGAGCGCGTAGGCGGCGATCAGCCCGAGCGCGACGAGCGCTGCGAGGCTCGCCAGCCGGGGGAGTGCGGCGCCGAGCACGGCGAAGTACAGGTAGTTGCCGACGAGAATGACGGCGAGCGCGGTCAGGGGCAGTACGACGAGCGTGCCGCGGCGGAATTCCTGGCGGAACGCCGTACGGAAGGCAGGGAGTGCATGAAACGATTCACCGGAAGACCTGCGTCTGGCCAGTGAATATGCCGCGAGCGTGGCCGGGCCGATACCCAGCGCAATGCCGCCTAGCAGGGTGAACAGGATCCACAGCGCATTCAGTTTGATCGCCCAGACGACTTCGTCTGTTGCGTTGTAGAGCTTGATCGACCAGCCACTCATGGCGCCTGCCTAGATGTTTCGGGGTGCTACGGGCGAAAAGTGATGTGACCATATAGTTGAATCGTCTCAACGTCAACGCCTTGGAAAGCGTTTGTCAGGGAGTGGTCACAGGTGGGTGAGCGGACTGCCCGAAGGGGGCCGTCAAGGCTGCGAGATGCGCAGGTTCGCGTAGTCGCCGATCATCGGCGCCATCTGCCGGAAGCCGAGCTTGCCGCCTGGCAGCGGCCGCTCGTCGTGCCAGCAGAAACTGACCAGGTCGTTGATCGCGAACGTGATCTCGCCGTCCTGTGCCGAGAGCCTGAGACGGTACGGGCCGTCGGCGTCCGGGACGTCCGGGATCGGGTCCGCGCCCTGCGCGACCAGGTGGAAGCCGTAGCTCTTGCGCAGGTTGCAGGTGTGGAAGGCGCGCTCGGCCGGCCAACGGCGGCGGAAGTACGAGACGTGGTACGTGTCGAGGTCGCCGTGGTGGTACTGCTCGTACGGGCCGGTGCGCGGCCGCAGGTCGAACAGATCCTCGCCCTGGCGGCCCTGGGCGTGGAAGAACAGGATGCACAGGCCGGGCTCACGGATCGGCCAGAAGTCCCACTCCACGGTGATATCGGGCGGAAAGTCCTCCGGGCACCAGAGCACGATGTTCGCATCCTGCCCGTCGCTCGCCGGCCGCGAGCTCTCCAACCGCAACCGTCCGAGCGGGAACGACGACGCGCCCTCGCCTTCGAGCCGGAAGCCGTCGAGATCGGCCGGTGTCGCGAGGGGATTCTCGTACAGCACCGTCATCAGCGGCGGCGTTTGAAGTCGCTGGACTCGCGGACGATCAGGTCGGGCTGGAAGATGACCTGGCGATGGCGATGCCGGTCCGACGCCTCGACCTCCTCCTGCAACAGCTCCATCGCGGATCGGCCCAGCAGCTCGGCCGGTTGCCGCACGGACGACAGCGGTACGGCGGCGGCGCGGGCGAAGTCGATGTCGTCGTACCCGACGATCGCCATGTCGCGCGGCACGCGCAGTCCGGCAACCGCCATCGCCTGCAGGAATCCCAGTGCGAGCAGGTCGTTCGCGAGGAAGGCCGCGGTGGGGCGGGAGCGGACCGGCATCGCGGCGACGCGTTCGCCGATCGCGCGTCCCTCGATCACGCCCATCACGTCGACCTCGTAGTACTGCAGGTCGACGTCGCCCGACTCCGCGACGACCGCGGTGATGCCGGCCTTGCGGTCCGACACCTGCTGCATCGTGAACGGCCCACCGATAAAGGCGATCCGCCGATGACCGGCCTCGATCAGATGATTCCCGGCGAGACGTCCGCCGAGATGATCGTCGACCGACACCGAGCACAGCCCACGGTCCGCCGTACGGTCGACGAGCACCACCGGCGTACCGCGCTCGACGAGCGCCGACAGCTGCGGATCGCTGCTGTCGAACGGGGTGATGAGGATCCCCATCACCCGCTGCTGCTCGAGCTGATCGAGGTGATGCCCCTCGCGCACGGGGTCGGTCTTGCTGTTGCAGAGCATGACTACGGTGTCGTGTTCGTACGCCAACGACTCGGCGCCTTCGGCGAGATCGGTGAAGAACGGGTTCGCCACATCGAGGACGACGAGACCGACAGTGCGGCTCTTCCCCGCCCGCAGATGCCGCGCCGCCTCGTTCCGCACGAACCCGAGCGCGTCGATGCTCTCCTGCACCCGCAGCCGGGTATCCGGCGCCACGATCGCCGGCCGATTCAAGAAGTTGCTGACAGTCCCCACCGAAACCCCGGCCCGCCGCGCAACCTCCTTGATGCTGGGCGTCCCCATCGTTCCCCATCCACCAGCCGTTCAGGTCGCCCCGAGTCTATCCCGAATTGAATCGTCAAAATCCCCACCGTCCGCGGGGCCTGGTGCACAGGCGCACTGTGAAACCGTCGGCCGGCGCGAGGGCTTTGTCAGCTGTGGGGGTCAGCGGATATCCGGTGGGTCGCTGTCGTACTCCTCGATCTCGACATCGCCGGGGTCGCCTCGCCAGATGTCGTCGGCGACGCTGCTGACCAGGTCGGCGTACCGATCTTCCAATGGGCGACCGTCGACTCCGGTTGTTCGAGGGCCGAGTTGGGGTGCGAGATTGCGCATCTCGTCCTGGCGCTCGAGTCTGTCGGCGGACTTCCAGGCCTCCTGGGCACTCCGGACGGCAGTCGGCAGCCATGCGCCGACCCGTTCGGGATTGCGGAGGATCCAGTACGCGAGAAGCGCGACCGGGCCCGCGGTTGAAACCCTCAAACGCAGCGGCGACGCGTACCCGATCTCGAGGACGTTCGCGTTCCAGTCGCGGTAGCCGGGGAAGGGCGGGTGCGGGTCGGGCGGCCACTCGGCGGTGGGAACGACCGCCACTGCGAGGAGGCGCAGAAGTGTTCGCAACGACTTGAGGATCTCGTCCAGCTCTCGAAGGCTCAGAGCGGCGTCCGCGTCGTAGCGGTCGAAACGAAGGCGGAGCGTGAGATCGGCGGCGACTCGTACGTCGGAGAGCGTCGGCATCTCAGCTGGGGCGGACCACGGGTTGCTCCAGCGACGTACTGCGTGACGGTCGATCGAACCAGCGACAAGGCATGCAGCGAGGATGCCGCAAACAGCCTGTCGATGGCGACCCCGATCGCGAGTACGGCGGCGAGCAGCACGGCTCCAGCCTCACCCCGTAGCGCGGCAACGAGTTGCTCGCGCGGCGGCCGGCGGCGCGAGTCAATCGGAAGGGGCCGGTCGGAACGGCCGTTTCATCCTCCGGATCGGGTGAGCAGCCCGCTCCCACCGGGGTTCTACGCTGAGGACACCCTTCAGAAAGGTGCCACCGTGACCTCGGATCAGGGACAACCGACCGTCTTTCGTCAGGTGCGAGTGCTGGATGTGCGGCAGGGCAGGGTCGGTGACCCGGTGCAGGTCGAGGTCCGGGACGGGGTCGTCAGCAGGATCTCGCCGGAGCAGGAGATCCCGGCCGGAGCGCGCGTCGTCGCCGGTGAGGGACGGACGCTGATCCCGGGACTGATCGACGCGCACTGGCACTCGATCCTGGCAGCGGTGCCGTTGGCAACGGCTCTGACCGGTGACGTCGGGTACTTGCACATCATGGCTGCGGCCGCGGCCCGGGACACGCTGCTGCGGGGATTCACCACGGTTCGCGACGCCGGCGGCCCGTCGTTCGGACTCAAGCAGGCGATCGACGCCGGCATCGTGCTCGGGCCGCGGATCTTCCCGGCCGGCGCGATGATCTCGCAGACCGGCGGCCACGGCGACTTCCGGGCCCGGCACGAGATCCCGCGCGGGCGGAGCGGACACCTGAGCCACGCCGAGCTCGTCGGCGCTGTCCGTATCGCCGACGGTGTGGACGCGGTGTTCGAAGCAGCCCGCGAACAACTCATGCTCGGCGCATCGCAGCTGAAGGTGATGGCGGGCGGCGGCGTCGCGTCGTCGTACGATCCGCTGGACGTCACGCAGTACACCGAGGCCGAGCTCCGCGCGGCCGTCGAAGCGGCGGAGAACTGGGGTACGTACGTGATGGTCCACGCGTACACGCCGCGCGCGGTCCAGCAGGCGGTCCGGGCCGGGGTCAAGTGCATCGAGCACGGCCAACTGCTCGACGACGAGACGGTCGAGCTGATGGCGGACAACGGCGTGTGGTGGTCGCTGCAGCCGTTCCTCGACGACGAGGACGCGCCGCCTGTCCCGCCCGGTAGCCGTGGGAAGTACGAGCAGATGGTGACCGGTACCGAGACGGCGTACGCGCTGGCGAGCAAGCACGACGTCCGGGTCGCGTGGGGCACGGACACGTTGTTCGATCCGGCGCTCGCGGCGAAGCAGGGCAAGCAGCTCGCGAAGATGACGCGGTGGTTCTCGCCGGCCGAGGTGCTGACGATGGCGACCGTCACCAACGCCGAACTGCTGTCGCTGTCCGGCCCGCGGAATCCGTACCCGGGCATCCTCGGGGTCGTCGAGGAAGGCGCCCTCGCCGACCTCGTCCTGGTCAACGGCAACCCGCTCGACGACATCCAGCTGCTGGCCACGCCGGACACTGCGTTCGCGCTGATCATGAAGCAGGGGGAGATCGTCAAGGACACCGCCTGAGGGCTCTTCACGCGAGATGTGACTCGTGGGTAACATCGGGGCATGAGTAGTCAGGTGCTGGGGTTGTGGGAGCGGTTGCGTGGGGTGCCGGGCGGGGAGCGGGTGTTCTCGTGGGGCTTCACATGGAAGGCGCCGTACTTCCGGTCGGTGCGGCCGCGGTTCGTGCAGGTGAGTCCCAACTTCGCGGCGTTGACGCTGCCGAAGCGGCGGGCAGTGCTGAACCACATCGGCACGGTGCATGCGATTGCCGTGTGCAACGGTCTCGAGGCGGCGATGGGGGCGCTGGCGGAGGCCACGGTCCCGGCGGGGAAGCGGTGGCTGCCGAAGGGCATGGAGGTCGCGTACTTGGCCAAGTCGACGTCCGACCTGACCTGTTCGGCGGAGACCGATCCGGATCTGTGGACGGCGGGGCCGGAGGTGCCGGTACGGGTGACGGCGACCCGGGACGACGGCACGGTCGTTGTCGAGGGGACCATCCATCTGTGGGTAACTGACAAGAAATAGCTGCGTCGTACGACGTAGGGTCGCGGCGTGACTGAGCTGCGGGTGGTGGATGTCGTCGAGGAGCAGTTGGACTCGGTGTGGGAGGTGCGGATCCGGTCGTTCGGTCCTGGTGGGGACCGGGACCACTGGCTGAAGATCGCGCGCGCGTCCCTGGAGGACGGGCGACTGCTGGGCGTTGTCGACGGCGACGAGTTGGTCGCTGCGGCGCGGATCTGGCCGTTCGAGCAGTGGTGGGGTGGGCGGCGGGTCCCGATGGGCGGAGTGGCCGGCGTCGTCGTGGCACCGGAGTACCGCGGTCGTGGGGTCGGCAGCCTGCTGATGCGGGCCGTGCTGCGGCGATGCGCCGACAAGCAGTATCCGCTGACGGCGCTGTATCCGGCGACGACTGTGCTCTACAGGCATCTGGGCTACGAGTTCGCCGGCCACCGGTACAAGTTCTCGTTCCAGGCGGCCGATCTGCGGAGGCTGGGCGGCAAGGGGACGGCGGTGCGGAAGGCAGGTCGTGCTGACGCGGACCTGTTCCTGAAGCTCGCCGGGAAGGCGCATGAGGCCCGGCGTTCGAGCGGTCCGCTGATCTGGCCGCGCACCGAGGTCGAGTCGTGGCTCGAGGACGAGAACAACTTCGCGTACGTCGCCGACGACGGGTTCGTGGTCTACAACTGGTCCGACGGCGATCTGGCCGTCGACGAGCTGATGGCCGGGTCCGAGGAGACCGCACGGGCGCTGTGGGCGACCGTCGGCTCGGGCGCGTCCATCGCGAAGACCGTCCAGGCGTACTGCCCGCCGTTCGACCCGATCCACCTGCTCGCCGAGCACGAGGCGAACGGCGATACGCAGATCAATCGCTGGATGCTCCGGCTGGTCGACGCTCCGGCCGCCATCGCGACGCGCGGCTTCCCGGACGGCGTCGTACTCGAGGCCGACCTGCGGATCGACGACCCGGAGCTGACCGCCAACACGGGCGACTGGCACCTGTCCGTCGCCGACGGATCCGGGCGCCTCACGCCCACAGACCCGTCGAGCGAGGCCCTCCGACTCGGCCCGCGTGGACTGGCCGCCCTGTACGCCGGTACGCCGACGGCAGCCCTTCGCGGAGCCGGACTGATCACCGGTGGGGCGGCCGACGCGGACTCCGGCCTGGACGCGGTCTTCGGCGGACCGACGCCGTACATGCTCGACTACTTCTGAGTTCGGCGCGTCGGTTTCCGTAGTCGCGAGACCGCCGTCTAGGGTTATCGAACAAACGTTCGGAGGTGGTCCATGCGGGTGCTCGGCGTCGACCCGGGACTGACCCGGTGCGGCCTCGGCGTGGTCGAGGGTACGCCGGGGAAGCCGCCCGCGCTGGTCGCCGTCGGGGTGATCCGGACTCCGGCCGAGCTGGACGTGTCCAAGCGACTGGTCCAGATCGAGGCGGAGCTGGACGAGTGGATCGCGAAGTACCAGCCGGACGCGGTCGCCGTCGAGCGGGTGTTCGCCCAGCACAACGTCCGGACCGTGATGGGGACCGCGCAGGCCTCCGGGGTGGCGATGGTCGTCGCTGCCCGGCGCGGGCTGCCGGTCGCGCTGCACACGCCGAGTGAGGTGAAGGCCGCGGTCACCGGATCGGGCCGCGCGGACAAGGAGCAGGTGACCACGATGGTCACCCGGATCCTCAAGCTGAGCGAGCGGCCGACGCCGGCCGACGCCGCGGACGCGCTGGCGCTGGCGATCTGCCAGGTGTGGCGCGGTGGCGTGGCAAGCAAGCTCCAGGAGGCGGCCGCCGCCCGGTCGAACCTGGAGGCGGTGGCGCAGGCGCAGTCCCGTCTGCAGATGGCAAGATTGCGGGCCGCGGTGGCGGCCCAGCAGGGCAAGCGGTGAGCACGGGAACGGGAGGTTGGCGATGATCGCCTTTGTGCGTGGACCGGTGGCGGCCATCGGCGTGGACAGCGCCGTGGTCGAGGTCGGGGGAGTGGGCCTGCAGGTGTACTGCGACCCGGGCACGCTGGCCGGGCTACGGCCGGGGCAGGAAGCCCGGATCTCCACGTCGATGGTGGTTCGCGAGGACTCGCTGACGCTGTACGGCTTCGCCGACGACGACGCGAAGAACCTGTTCGAGCTGCTCCAGACCGCGTCCGGCGTCGGTCCGAGGCTCGCCCAGGCCGCGCTCGCGGTGCTCAGCCCGGACCAGCTGCGCCAGGCGGTCGCGACCGAGGATCTCGTCGTACTGGTGAAGGTGCCGGGCATCGGGAAGAAGGGCGCGCAGCGGATCGTGCTGGAGCTCAAGGACAAGATCGGTGCGCCGTCGAAGACGGTGACCGGGCGGCCCCTGCAGACGCAGGAGGCGTGGCGGGAGCAGGTCGCGGCCGGTCTGGTCGGTCTCGGCTACTCGGCCCGCGATGCCGAGGATGCGGTCACCGCGGTGTCGCCACTCGCCGCCGACAGCCCGAGCCCGGCCGTCCCCGACCTGCTGCGTGCCGCGTTGCGCGTGCTCTCGAAGGCCTGAGAGAAGGCATAAGAGATGGAAGACAACGTCCGGCCGCTGGTGTCCGCCGACGCGGTGGATCTCGAGGAGCGCAAGATCGAGTCCGCGCTCCGGCCGCGCACGCTGGCCGAGTTCGGCGGTCAGCGCCGGGTCAGTGAGCAGCTCGAGCTGGTGCTGCACGCGGCCCGCGGGCGCAATCGGGCGCCGGACCACGTGCTGCTGTCCGGCCCGCCCGGGCTGGGGAAGACGACGCTCGCGATGATCATCGCCAGCGAGCTGTCCGCGCCGCTGCGGGTGACCAGTGGCCCGGCGATCCAGCACGCCGGCGACCTGGCCGCGATCCTGTCCGGGCTGAGCGAGGGCGAGGTCCTCTTCCTCGACGAGATCCACCGGATGTCCCGGCCCGCCGAAGAGCTGCTGTACATGGCGATGGAGGACTTCCGGGTCGACGTGATCGTCGGCAAGGGTCCCGGCGCGACCGCGATCCCGCTCGAGATCCCGCCGTTCACGCTGGTCGGGGCGACCACGCGGGCCGGTCTGCTGCCGGGGCCGCTCCGGGACAGGTTCGGGTTCACCGGTCACCTGGAGTTCTACGAGTCCGCCGAGCTGGAGAAGATCGTCAACCGCTCGGCCGCGCTGCTCGAGGTCGACATCACCCCAGAGGGCGCGGCGGAGATCGCGTCCCGTTCCCGCGGTACGCCGCGTATCGCCAACCGGCTGCTCCGCCGCGTCCGTGACTACGCAGAGGTACGAGCGGACGGCATCATCACCCTCGCGCTCGCCAAGTCGGCCCTGGAGCTGTACGAGGTGGACAAGATGGGCCTGGACCGGCTGGACCGGTCGGTTCTGGACGCCTTGTGCCGTCGTTTCGGGGGTGGACCGGTCGGTCTTTCCACGTTGGCGGTTGCGGTCGGCGAAGAACGTGAGACCGTGGAGGAAGTGGCCGAACCGTTCCTGGTCCGGTCGGGCTATCTGGCCCGTACGCCGCGCGGCCGCGTCGCCACGCCGGCGGCCTGGCGGCACATCGGGCTGAAAGTCCCGAAGGGCGCGACGTTCGCCGACACGCTCTTCGACACCGATGAGGACTAAGGAGATCGACCCCAACTGAACAGCGGACGTCGGGGAACGTCCGCGGACGCCGGAGCGTAGTTACTTCTGTAGTGAGTAACTCAAACGTGACCCGGTGTCATGAGGCACTTGTTGCCCCTCAGGGTTAGACTCCCCGGTGGCCTGGCCTCCAGGTTATTTCCGCTGCGACCTGCGCGCTTCGAGCAGAGCGTGCCGGACGCCCGTACTCCCGATCGACAAAGGATTCTGAGACCCGATGCAACTCCTCGCCGTACCGATGGCCTCCTCCGGGGGTGGCGGCATCACGCTGCTGCTGCCGCTGATCCTGATCGTCGGAATGATCTGGTTCATGAGCCGCACGCAGAAGAAGCAGCGCCAGCGCCAGGCTGACACGGTCGCCGCGCTCGCCCCGGGCAGCAAGGTGATCACCACCAGCGGTCTGGTCGGCATCGTCGAGGAGACCGACGACGAGTACGTGACGCTGGAGATCTCCGAAGGCGTGCTGGTGCAGGTGGTCAAGGCCGCGATCGGCCGGGTCGTCCCGGACGAGGACGCCACCGCCGAGGACACCGCCGACGAGACCGACTCCGCGGACGCCGCCGATGTGACCGCGACCGACGACGCCACCAAGGTGGATGTTCCGGACACGGGCCGTGACAAGGCTGACGGCAAGGTGCAGGACACGCCGAAGCTGCCGCCGACGCACACCGAGAACTGAATTCCGTCCCAACAGCCTGCGGCGCGGCGTTCGGCGTCCACCTGACGGTGCGGCGCGCCCAGAAGTACGAAGGTTGAATCTGACGTGGCAACGAGTTCGTCGACATCCCGCCCCGGGCGGAGCCTGATCGCCCTCCTGGTGGTCGTGGTCCTGCTGTTCGGCATCATGGCGCTGACCAAGACCTGGAAGCCCAAGCTCGGACTGGACCTGCGCGGTGGCACCACCATCACGCTGACCGCTAGCACGTTCGACGGTAAAGGCAAGGTGACTGCCGACCAGTTGAACGAGGCGAAGAACATCATCGGTCAGCGGGTGAACGGCGCCGGCGTCGCCGAGTCCGACATCACCACCTCCGGGGCGAACCACATCAACGTGGCCGTCCCGGGCGCCACGAAGGAATCCCTGGTGTCGCAGGTCGGCCAGACCGCCCTGCTGTACTTCCGGATCGTGCTGGGCGCGCAGGCAACCGCGCCGGCGCCCACTCCGACGCCGACTCCGGGCGCCAGCACCACGCCGAAGCCGACGACGACGCCGAAGGCCAGTACGACCGTGAAGCCGAGCGCCACGGTCAAGCCGACCACGAGCAGTTCGCCGAAGGGCCGAGCCTGGACCAGCGCGCTCGCCGACGCGACGCCGACGCCCACGCCGACCCCCAAGGCCAGCGCGACGCCGAAGCCGAGCACTCCGGCCGCGACGCCGTCGACGCCGGCCACCGCAGCGGGCGATCCGCTGAACTACACGCCGGACGCGGCCACGCAGGCGGCGTTCGCGACGTTCAAGTGCGGGGACAAGCAGCTCGACGACCCGAAGAAGGCGCTGTTCTCCTGCAACCAGGACGGGCAGTACAAATACCTGCTCGGCCCCGCGATCCTGGCGGGTACCGACCTGTCGGACGCCAGCGCCGGCATTCCGCAGAACGGTCTGCAGTGGCAGGTCAACCTGAAGTTCACCTCGTCCGGCGGCGACAAGTTCCTCAGGGCCACCCAGAACATCTCCCAGCGGGGCGACGGCCAGAACCTGTTCGCGATCGTGCTGGACGGCAAGACGATCTCGAGCCCGACCGTGGACAACCCGATCCCGGGCGGCCAGGCGCAGATCACCGGTTCCTTCACCGAGGCCGAGGCCCGCGACCTGGCGAACGTGCTGAAGTACGGCTCGCTGCCGGTCAAGTTCGACATCTCCTCGGTCGAGACCGTGTCGCCGCAGCTGGGCGGCGATCAGCTCTCGGCCGGCATCTGGGCCGGTGTCATCGGCCTCGCGCTGGTCGTGATGTTCTGCTTCCTGTACTACCGCGGTCTCGGCATCGTCGTGGTGTTGTCGCTCGTCGCCGCCGGCATCCTGACCGGGTCCCTGGTGATCCTGCTCGGCAAGGGAATCGGCTTCACGCTCTCGCTGGCAGGGATCGCGGGTCTGATCGTGGCTGTCGGTATCACCGCGGACTCGTTCATCATCTACTTCGAACGTCTACGCGACGAAGTACGTGAAGGCCGCAGTCTGCGGTCCTCGGTGGAGACCGGCTGGGCCCGCGCCAAGCACACGATCATCGCGGCCGACTCGATCTCGCTGCTCGCCGCGGTGGTGCTCTACGTGCTGGCGATCGGCAGCGTGAAGGGCTTCGCGTTCACGCTCGGCCTGACCACGCTGATCGACCTGTTCGTGGTCTTCATGTTCACCAAGCCCGTCGTCACGCTGCTGGCCCGGACCGACTTCTTCGGCCACGGGCACAAGCTGTCCGGCCTGGATCCGGAGCATCTCGGCGTCGAA
The DNA here is from genome assembly GCF_044453965.1 of Kribbella sp. NPDC051586. Lineage (NCBI taxonomy): Bacteria > Bacillati > Actinomycetota > Actinomycetes > Propionibacteriales > Kribbellaceae > Kribbella > Kribbella sp. NPDC051586. The sequence continues at coordinate 332,490 of NZ_JBITDF010000003.1, forward strand.
CGGCTACCAGGCCAGACGAAACCGACAGCCCGGCCGCGGAAGACGCCGTCGACGCGCAAGCCGCTGGGAGGGGAGGTCTGATGTCGAAGCTCGGACAGATCGGTGCCAAGCTGCACCGCGGTGAGGTCTCCTACGACTTCATCGGCCATCGCAAGTTCTGGTTCGGCCTCTCGATCGCCCTCGTGGTCATCTCGCTGGGCGGCCTGTTCGCCCGCGGTCTGGCGCTCGGCATCGAGTTCAAGGGCGGCGTCGAGTACGACGCGGCCGTGAAGGTCACCGACAGCACGGTCGACGACTTCACGAACGCGGTGAAGGCGACCAACGCCAAGGGCCTCGGCGACCCGGTCGTCACGACGATCAACAACAGCAAGGTCCGGGTCCAGACCAAGCCGCTGGCGCAGGCAGACGTCGGCAACGTGCGGGCCGCGATCGCGAAAGAAGCCGGCATCCCCGCCGAGCAGGTGACGTCGCAGCAGATCGGCGCGTCCTGGGGCAAGCAGATCGCCGACAAGGCGATCCTCGCGCTGATCGTGTTCCTGGTCCTCGTGTTCGCGGTGATCTGGCTGTACTTCCGAGAACCCAAGGCCTCGATGGCCGCGATCATCGCCCTGATCCACGACGTCACGATCACCGTCGGTGTGTACGCACTGATCGGCTTCGACGTCACGCCGGCGACGGTGATCGGCGTACTGACGATCCTCGGCTACTCGCTGTACGACACCGTCGTGGTGTTCGACAAGGTCCGCGAGAACACCCGCGGCATCACCGGGTCGAACCGGTTCACGTACTCCGACGCGACCAACCTCGCCGTCAACCAGACCGTGGTCCGGTCGATCAACACCACCGTCACCGCCCTGCTGCCGGTCGGCGCGATCCTGGTCGTCGGCACGGTCGTGCTCGGCACCGGCCCGCTCAAAGACCTGTCGCTGGCGCTGTTCGTCGGTATCGCGGTCGGTGCGTACTCGTCGATCTTCATCGCCCCGTCGCTGCTCGCGGTCTTCAAGGAGCGCGAGCCGGGCATGCAGGCGCTGAGCAAGCGCGTGTCGGCGAAGAAGGCCCAGACCGCTGCCGCCGCGGCCGCTCCGGTCGCGGTCGCCACGTCAGGCGCGGCGCCGCGGTCCGCCGCAGTACAGGACACGGCCCGGAAGGCGGATCGGGCCACCGGTACGGCGCCGGCGCCGTCGTCCCGCCCGATGCGGGCGACGACGGCCGGGCGGCCGCAGCCGACGCGCAAGCCGCGGTCCAAGCGCGGTAAGTGATGCGGTCGCTGGAGCAGGTCCTCGCCGACGGCATTCGCGACATCCCGGACTACCCGCAGGCGGGGGTGGTGTTCAAGGACATCACCCCGCTGCTGGCCGACCACACCGGCTTCGGCCAGGTGGTCGAGGCGCTGGCGGCCGTCGGGAAGGACGACGACGGGAACCCGGTGGTCGACAAGGTGGTCGGGATCGAGGCGCGCGGGTTCATCCTGGCCGCCCCGGTCGCGCTCGCTCTCGGCGCCGGGTTCGTGCCGGTACGGAAGAAGGGCAAACTGCCGGCCGCGACGTACGAGGAGTCGTACGCGCTGGAGTACGGCGAGGCGACCATCGAGGTGCACCAGGACGCGTTCACTCCCGGTGACCGGGTCCTGGTGATCGACGACGTGCTCGCCACCGGCGGCACGGTCGAAGCCTGCCTCCGCCTCATCCGGCGGTGCGAGGCCGAGGTCACCGGCACCGCGGTTCTGCTGGAACTTTCTTTCCTCCCGGGCCGCAAGCGCCTCGAGGGTGAGCAGCTGACCTCGCTGTTGACGGTCTGATTTCGGGCAAACTCTCCGCAGTCGTGAGCTGACCCGGCGTGTTGTCCACAGCGGGTTCTGCCTCGTTGGACGCGGGCCTCTAGACTGGGGGTCTGTCGGCGGAGGGACACAAACGTGGGCGAAGACCCGGCGATGACATCTGCGGTGCCGAACGCCGTACCGCAAGAGCCCCCGCGCGCGCCGTCACCGGTGCGCCCGGTATCGCCGACGCCTGCGTCCCAGCCGCCTGCCCAACCACCGGCCCAGCCGCCGCGGATCGCGCCGGCCCGCGTCCGGGCCCGGCTGGCCCGCCTCGGTGGCACCCGCCACCCGAACCGCGCGCCCATGCTCGAGCCGCTGTTCCGGGTCGTCCGCGCGACGCACCCCAAGGCCGACCTCGGACTGATCGAGCGCGCCTACCGGACCGCGGAGAAGTACCACACCGGCCAGCTGCGCAAGAGCGGCGACGCCTACATCACGCACCCGCTCGCCGTCGCCACGATCCTCGCCGAGCTCGGCATGACCGCGCCGACGCTGTGCGCCGCCGTCCTGCACGACACCGTCGAGGACACGCCGTACACGGTCGAGGACCTGACCCGCGACTTCGGCGAAGAGATCGCCATGCTGGTCGACGGCGTCACCAAGCTGGACAAGGTCAAGTACGGCGAGTCCGCGCAGGCCGAGACGATCCGCAAGATGGTCGTCGCGATGTCGAAGGACATCCGGGTCCTGGTGATCAAGCTCGCCGACCGGCTGCACAACATGCGCACGCTCGGCTTCCTGCGGCAGGAGAAGCAGGAGCGGATCGCCCGCGAGACGCTGGAGATCTACGCCCCGCTGGCCCACCGGCTCGGTATGAACACGATCAAGTGGGAGCTCGAGGACCTGGCGTTCTCGACCCTGCACCCGAAGGTGTACGACGAGATCGTCCGGCTGGTCGCCGAGCGCGCGCCGTCCCGCGACGAGTATCTGGCCTCCGTCATCGACCAGGTCCACGAGGACCTGCGCGCCGCGAAGGTGAAGGCCACCGTCACCGGCCGGCCGAAGCACTACTACTCGATCTACCAGAAGATGATCGTCCGCGGCCGCGAGTTCGGCGACATCTACGACCTGGTCGGCATCCGGGTCCTGGTCGAGTCGGTCCGCGACTGTTACGCGGCCCTCGGCATACTGCACGCGCGGTGGAACCCGGTCCCCGGCCGGTTCAAGGACTACATCGCGATGCCGAAGTTCAACATGTACCAGTCGCTGCACACCACGGTGATCGGCCCGCAGGGCAAGCCGGTGGAGCTGCAGATCCGGTCGTTCTCGATGCACCGCCGCGCGGAGTACGGCATCGCCGCGCACTGGAAGTACAAGGAAGACCCGGGCTCGGTCGCGCCGGCCACGCCGACCACCGACGTCGGCGGTCCGAACGACATGCCCTGGGTGCGGCAGCTCGTCGACTGGCAGCGGGAGACCTCCGACCCGTCGGAGTTCCTCGACTCGCTGCGGTTCGAGATCAACAACTCCGAGGTCTACGTCTTCACCCCGCGCGGCGACGTGATGTCGCTGCCGACCGGGTCCTCGCCGGTCGACTTCGCGTACGCGATCCACACCGAGGTCGGGCACCGCTGCATCGGCGCCCGCGTGAACGGCCGCCTCGTGCCGCTGGAGAGCACCCTCGAGAACGGCGACGTCGTCGAGGTCTTCACCTCGAAGGCGCAGGGCGCGGGACCGTCGCGCGACTGGCTCACGTTCGTCAAGAGCCCTCGCGCGCGGAACAAGATCAAGCACTGGTTCTCCAAGGAGCGCCGCGACGAGGCGATCGAGCACGGCAAGGACGCGATCGCGAAGCAGCTCCGCAAGGAGGGCCTGCCGCTGCAGCGCCTGCTGTCGCACGAGACCCTGACCGCAGTCGCCAACTCCCTGCGGTATCCGGACGTCACCGGTCTGTATGCCGCTGTCGGCGAGCAGCACGTCAGCGCGCAGGCCGTCGTGCGGCGTCTGATCGAGACGTACGGCGGTGAAGAGGGCGCGGCCGAGGACCTCGCCGAGGGTGTCCACCTGCCGGCCACGCGTGAGCGGCGCAAGCGCACGGCCCGGGGCGACGCCGGTGTCATCGTCAAGGGCGCGACGGACGTGCTGTCGAAGCTGGCGCGGTGCTGTACGCCGGTTCCGGGCGACGAGATCATCGGGTGGATCACCCGCGGGGCGGGTGTCTCGGTGCACCGGGCCGACTGCGCCAACGTGGAGAACCTGAAGACCCAGCCCGAGCGCATCGTCGAGGTCGAGTGGGCGCCGACCGCCCAGTCCGTCTTCCTGGTCGCCATCCAGGTCGAGGCGCTGGACCGGGCCCGGTTGCTGTCCGACATCACCCGCGTGCTGTCGGACTACCACGTGAACATCCTGTCCGCGGCCCTGACCACCACCCGCGACCGGATCGCCAAGTCCCGCTTCACCTTCGAAATGGGCGACCCGACCCACCTGGGGCACGTGCTGAAGGCGGTTCGCTCGGTCGAAGGCGTCTTCGACGTGTACCGCGTGACGCAGTAGCTCCTCGTCCGCGGCTGGATTTGAGAGGCCGGGGACACTGCGGTTATGAGTGGCTTCGGGCGGCGGGCGTTTCTGGTTGCGGGCGTTGGGTTGGTGGCCGGGTGCAGTGACTCGTCGGCTCAGGATCAGCCGAGCCCAAGCCTGAGTCCGAGCCCGACGCCCACTCCGACGCCGTCTGGGCGGTCCAGCGCGCCGCCGACTACGCCGACGCCGACACCGTCGCCCACACCTAGGCCTACGGTCGTGCTGCCTTCCGTGCGTGCCTGGGTGCCGGGGCCGGGGGAGATCCAGCCTCAGGTGAAGCGGCTGGCGGTGGCGGCGGTGCTGAAGTTGTTGCAGCCGACCGACACGCCGGCCGCGATCGACGTGATCGACGCGCAGTACGGCGGGATCCTGAGCTCGTCGGCCAGCGTGCTGGTGCCGTGTCTCGTGTATTCGATCAGACAGAACCGGGTGATCAGCGGCGGTACGACGGTCGACGTACGGCTGAGCAAGTCGTCGCAGGGCACCTGGCGGGTGACGGCGACCCATCCGGCCCAGCCCGGTGCACCGGCCTCGAGTCTGTCGGCCGCGGCACGTCAGGTGCTAGTCAGCAAGCAGATCTCGTTGCCTCCGGCATCCGCCGCGGACATCCGTTCGGGGCAGGTGCACGACAGCGTGCTGACCGCGATGCTCGAACTCGCCAAGACGTATCAGATCGGTGTCAGCGTGATCCGCTCCGGCCACCCGATCGATGTCTTCGGCACCGACCGCCCCAGCGACCACCCCCGCGGCCGAGCCTTCGACACGTGGCGGATCAACGGGCACGCGGTGGTGTCGCCGAGTACGTCCCGCTCACTCGTCACGTCGTACATGCACGCCGCCGAAGCCGCCGGCTCGTACAACGTCGGCGGTCCGTACCAGCTCTCCGGTTCGGCGTACTTCTCGGACCAGACCCACCACGACCACGTCCACGCCGGCTTCCAGAGCTAGTCCCACTCCCAAGCGATCCCGACCGTCCCCGGATCGGCGGACGGCTCGATCACGTGGACGCGGCCGTCCGGCGTGAGCATCAGCTCGCGGTGCACCAGGTTCGGGCCGGAGGTGTGGCGGCGGCGCAGCTCGTAGACGCGGACGGGGAGCGCCGCACGGTCGAACTGGACCTCCAGCACGTAGTGCATCCCGCCCCACTCGCTGAAGCGCTGGTAGTCCGTCGTCGGCAACCCGGTCGGGTCGTCGACCTCGTAGTGGACGACGGCAGTGTCCCCGACGGCGAGCACCCGGTCCAGCAGCAGCTCCCCGAGGAGCGCCCCGCACTCGGGAGAGCGGGCGATCCGGCCGGTCCGGCAACCGCTCAAGGCCCGCAGCGTGACCTGCTCCGCGTCGGAGCCCGTTTCGCCCTGGTGCGCGATGATCAGCCGATCGACCGGCTGTACGGCGACCACGGTCTGGATCACCCTCCTGCGACGCGCACTCCGGTCGGCCCCGACTTCGACCTCCTCGAGCACAGTGACATTCCGCAGCCGCCCGTGGGCGTCCCGGCGGAGACGATCGAGCAACCGGCTCAGCGCCTCGGCGTAGTCGACCACGGCGTACGGCTGGGGCGACGTGCCCGGCTCGCGGGCCGGCGGGATGCGGACGGTCAACCACCCGGTCGGCACCTGCAGGAGCTCCTCCAGCGCGGTGATGACGGCCAGCGAGTCCTCGCGTGGGATCCGGCGGCCGCTCTGCCACGTGCTCAGCGTCGCGACGCCGACGTTCAGCCCGCGGTCCGCGAGGTGGGTGCGGATCCGGTTGAGGGCCAGCCCGCGGCGCGAGATCGCATGCCGCAGGGCGTCCGCGAACGACGCCTCCGGGGTCACCGCAGGGATCGACGCTTCGACCGATTTGACCATGGGCCCACGCTCCTCCAGGGCAGTGTAAACATTCACAGCACGGTCCGGCACCGCCTCATCACCCGCTGTTCACGGCGTGTTGGGCGTTCACAAGCCGCCGTACGGCGGGATCCGAGAGCTTGTCGCGCCGTGCCGGGGTCCCGACGATGGTCTCCGCCCACTCCCCTCGAAGGAGGACTCATGCGCAGGCTCCGCCCCAGCCGCCCGTGGTCGTTGCTCTTGGCGACGATCCTCGGCCTCGCGACGCTGGCCCCCCTCGCACCGCCCGCCTCGGCCGCGCCCGGCAGCTACTACCTGAACGTCACTGGCCAGGCCCAGCAGAAGTCGAACTGGTGCTGGGCGGCGAGCGGCAACAGCATCGCCGCGTTCTACGGCCGGTCGTACTCGCAGAACCAGTTCTGCAACATGGCCTTCGGCAACAATGCGAACGCGACCTGCCCGAACAACCAGGCCAGCCTGGCGAACGACCAGCAGGCGTTCCGGACGATCGGGATCAGCGCCGGCAGCTACATCTCCGGCACGCTCAGCTTCAACTCGCTCGTCACCGAGATCGCCGCCGGCCGCCCGGTGATGACGCGGATCGGCTGGACCTCGGGCGGCGGTCACATGATGGACATCATCGGGTACGACGCCTCCGACTCGACCCTCGAGTACTACAACCCGTGGCCGGACGACCCGCGCTACAACTACTCGACGTACAGCTGGTACCGGTCCAACTCGCAGTTCACCTGGACCCACTCCTTGTACCGGATCGGAGCCTGACATGCGCCGCCTGCTTCGCTGTGCCGCCGTACTCGCTGCCGGTCTCGGTCTGGGACTTGCCTTCGCTGCCCCGGCCGGCGCCGCCGCACCTCAGCCGGTCGCTCCCAGTGAGTTGTCCAAGGCAACTAATGCTGCCCACTCGTCTTCCGCTGTCCAGCTGCTCGCCAAGGTCCCGGGTGGTGCTGCTGGCAAGGCTGCGGCGAGCATCGGCTCGGACAGTCACGCTGTCTACGCACTCAACCCGGCCTTCGTCCGGGACGCGTCCGCGCCGGTCGCCACCTTCTGGTACGCCGCAACCTCTGCCAGCAAGGGCGGTCAGGCGTTGACCGTCTTCACCGCTCCCGACGCGAGCGGCGCCTGGCAGCCGGTGAATGTGGCCTCCGGCAACACCGAGGCCCGGATGGCGACTGCCGCTGGTGGCGCGTTGCTGTTCACCGAGCCCCAGATCAGCGCGTGGTACGCCTTGACCGCCGGCCAGGTCCGTCCCCTCAACCAGTCCGCCGTCAAGTCGATCGGCGCCAAGCCCATCACGGTCGCGGCGTACCAGGACCTCGTCTCCCACCGGTACTCCGACAAGCTGCCGGGCAGCACGTACAACGACGCGGGCCTGGCCGGCGGCTACGACACCTCCACCCCGACCGCGGCTCCCCAGTCACCGCGCTCGCACCCCGATCTCACCGTCCCCATCACCGCGGCGTCCGGCGTGCTCGCCCTCGCCCTCCTACTAGTAGTTAGGCGCAAAATGACCTACAGCGAGTGACCCCCAGCCGCCCCGGTTCGCCGTACCCGCCCCTCGGTGCGGTGAACCGGGCGCTTGGGATAATGACCTAATGCCTTTCGCCGACGAACTGGGTCCCGCTGTCACTGTCGCCGACTACAACTCTGATTGGCCGGCCGAGTTCACCTATCTCGCCGACAGACTGCGTGCGGCGGTGAGGGATCGCGCCGTCTCCATCGACCACGTCGGTTCCACGTCCGTTCCCGGTCTGCCCGCCAAGAACTGCATCGACGCGCAGATCCGGGTCACGGCGCTCTCGCCGGACCTCGTCGAGCTGCTCGAGGAGGCCGGCTTCCGCTGCCGTCCGGAGCCGTGGAACCGCGTCGAGATCTCCAGCGGTCACCGCTGCGAGAAGTTCGTCTTCGCACCACCCGTCGGGGAGCGCGCGACCAACGTCCACGTCCGCCTCGCCACCGGCCCGAACGCCCGCTATGCCTTGCTGTTCCGCGACTACCTTCGCGCCGACGAGACCGCCCGCCAAGCCTGGGGCGCCTTCAAACTCCGCCTCGCCCAGTCCGTCCCCGATTTCTTCGACTACGGCCAGATCAAAGCCCCAGCCACCGACGTCCTCATGACAGCCGCCGAACGCTGGGCCGACCACACCAACTGGACCCCCTCCTGATTCACCACCGCCGCGGCAACCGAGGCTCCTGACAAAGAAACCCCCCAACGGCCAACTCCAACGCCGGATAAGCCCCCCACAAATCAGTCCGCCGAACCGAAACAATCTGCCACCCAAGCCCATCCAGTTCGGCCCGCCTGGTCTCGTCCTTCAACTGCTGCTTGACCGACGAATGCCAAGCATCACTGTCGTACTCCAGTCCCAGCCGACGCCCATCAACCGGCTGATCCGGATAGCCAAGGTCGAGGCGGTAGGTCCGGCCGTTGCCGTCGACGCGGACCTGGAGATCCGGCCGCGGGAATCCGGCGTCGACCAGGCGGAGCCGCAGCCAAGACTCTCCCGGCGAGGCCGCTCGACGGTCCGCCCATCGCAGGATGTCCTGTGCCTGCCGGTAGCCCGGCCGGCCCTCGTACGCCGCCGACGCGGCTCGCAGCGCCCAACGATCCGCCTTGCCCGTGCGGAGGAACGCATCCACTGCCGACAACGCAAACGGCCGCGGCAGCCGCATGGCAAGCTCCACGGCCGTGGCGATCGGGCTGGTAACACGCACGCCGAGCACGTCGACCTCATCGGTCGGCTGCCTCGTCCAGTGCGCGTCGACCAACTCGGCCGGTCCCAACGCGGTGGTGTCGAGACCGTGCAGCCAGGCAGCGGTCGGTCCACACGCAACCGCATCCTCGGGAATCAACAGGCGCGCAGCATCTGCTCGCAGTTCGAGTGAGTCACGCACCCGAACGTCGACGTACACCCCTTTCATGACCGGCCGGATGTCCCCATGGGCCAGAAGCCACTTGAGCTTCCGCTTCACCTGATAAGGCCGAAACGGAATCCCACAGAAGTAATACGGAAAGTCAGCAGGAAGCATCCCGACAGCATCCCCGAACCCGCGATTTCATGCGCAGAGTTGTCCACAGGCCCACCCTGCCCGCCGTCTGGGAGCCGTCGCCGAAGCCACCCGCGCAGCTCGACGCCACATGCGGGCCATCGGCTGCCGGATCGCCAGGCCATCACAATCCACCGACCGCCACCCGCTGACCACCTACGGCGGCCCGGACTCCGCGATTGTGATGGCCCGGGCATCCGCATCACCCGTGGAGCAGTGGCCCCCGATGGCTTCGGTCTTCTTCAGTGGGTACGGGTCAGCTGAAGTCGGTTAGGGCGTTTTGGGCTTGGGTTAGCCATTCTCGGCGGGCGGCGATGGCTTCGCGGGCCTCGGTGGCCTTGCGGGTGTTGCCCTGGGACTCGAACTTTGTGGCCTGCTTCTCCAGATCGGCGATCAAGGACTGGAGTTGCTTGACCGTGGCCTCGGCGCGGGCGCGGGCCTCGGGGTTGCTGCGGTTCCAGACCTCGTCCTCGGCGGCCTTCACAGCTTGCTCGACGGCGCGCAGGCGGCCGTCGACCGCGCGCATGGAGTCGCGCGGGATCTTGCCGATCTGGTCCCAGCGGTCCAGGTAGTCACGGAGCTGCTCGCGGGCAGTGCGAGCGTCCGACACCGGCACGATGGTCTCGATCTCGACGAGCAGCGCTTCCTTGGCCGCGAGGTTCTCGACCTGCTCCGCGTTCTCCTCGGCCTGTACGGCGTCCCGCGCGCCGAAGAACAGGTCCTGCGCGGCCCGGAACCGCGCCCACAGCTTGTCGTCCACCTCGCGCGGCGCGGGGCCGGCGGCCTTCCACTGCCGCATCAGGTCCCGGAACCGGCCGGAGGTCGGACCCCACTCGGTCGACGCCGACAGCGACTCCGCCTCGGCGGCGAGCCGCTCCTTCACCACGGCGGCTTCCTCACGCTTGGAGGACAGCTCCGCGAAGTGCTGCTTGCGATGCCGCGTGTACGTCGTACGCGCGGAAGAGAACCGGTGCCACAACTCGTCGTCCGACGACTTGTCGAGCCGGGGGAGTGCCTTCCACTCGTCCAGGAGCTCGCGGAGACGGGTGACGCCGTGGCGCCAGTCGGTGCCGGCGGCGATGGTCTCGGCCTCGGTGGCGATCTTGGTCTTGGCGGACCGCGCTTCCTCGACCTTCGCGGCGCGCTCGGCCTTGCGGCGTTCGCGCTGCTGCGCGACGAGCGGGGTGAGCGCGTCGAGCCGGGCGCGCAGGCCGTCGAGATCGCCGACCGCCTGGGCCTCCTCGATCGCGCCGGTGACCTTCTTCACCGCGGCCCGGGCGTCGTCCGGGGACACTGTGCCCGCCTGGACCCGCTGCTCCAGCAGTTCGACCTCGAACGCGAGCGCGTCGTACCGGCGGGTGTAGAAGGCGAGCGCCTCCTCGGGGTTCGCGTCCGGCCACTGGCCGACCGCCCGTTCACCGTCCTTCGTCCGTACGAAGACCGTTCCGTCCTCTGCTACCCGGCCCCAGTTCTCTCCGGCCACAACTCGCCCCTTCCGGCGGTATGCACTGCGCTCGTGCCCATTCTGGTCAGTCCCCGGTCCAACCGCGTGAACAGGGCCCCGCCTGGGCGCGTCGAGCTGCCTTCTCGACGCTTATCCCTGAACAATCACAAACTCCCAGCTCACGCGCAACGGTGTTGCGTCACAATCCGGTGCGAAGTACGGCGATCCGCCCGGGTAACCTTGGTGAGTCCGGAAACCGTTTCAGGAAGGTGCGTCGTGCTCATCGCCGGGTTCCCCGCGGGTGCGTGGGGTACGAACTGCTACGTCGTCGCCACCGGCCAGGGCGCGGAATGCATCGTCGTCGACCCCGGTATGGAGGCGACCGACGGTGTCGAGCAGGTGGTCCGGGAGAACAAGCTCAAGCCTGTCGCCGTGGTGCTCACACACGGTCACATCGACCACATGTTTTCCGTGCTCCCGGTCTGCGGGACGTACGACGCGACCGCCTGGATCCACCCCGACGACCGCCACCTGCTCACCGACCCGATGGCCGGGCTCAACCCGGCGTCGGCCAGGATGCTGATCGGCGTCGATCACGAGTTCGCCGAGCCGGACGATGTCGCCGAGCTCAAGGACGGGCTGAGCCTGGAGCTGGCCGGCCTCACCCTCACCGTCGACCACACCCCGGGCCACACCAAGGGGTCGGTCACGTTCACGACGCCGTACGACGGGCCGGAAGACGTGCCCGCGGTGCTGTTCTCCGGTGACGTGTTGTTCGCCGGGTCGATCGGCCGGACGGATCTGCCTGGCGGCGACCATCCGGCGATGCTGCATACGTTGGCCACCAAGATCCTGCCGATGCGCGACGAGATCGTCGTCCTGCCGGGTCATGGTGGCCAGACCACGATCGGCCGGGAGAAGGCGACCAACCCCTACTTGCAGGACCTGGAGATACAGAACTTATGAGCAAGGTGACCCCGCTGAGTGGGTTCCCAGAGTTTTTGCCGAGCGACCGGATCGTCGAGCTGCAGTTCCTCGACACCATCCGGGAGACGTTCGAGCTGCACGGTTTCGCGTCGATCGAGACCCGTGCGGTCGAGCCGGTCGAGCGCCTGTCCAACCAGGGCGAGGACGCCGACAAGGAGATCTACGGCGTACGGCGGCTCGCCGCGAACGCCGACGAGGACGCGGCCCTCGGGCTGCACTTCGACCTGACCGTCCCGTTCGCGCGCTACGTACTGGAGCACGGCGGCAAGCTGACCTTCCCGTTCCGGCGTTACCAGATCCAGAAGGTCTGGCGCGGCGAGCGCCCGCAGGACGGCCGGTACCGCGAGTTCACGCAGGCGGACATCGACATCATCGACAGCGGCGAGCTGCCGTTCCACTACGAGGTCGAGCTGCCGCTGGTGATCGCGGACGCGTTCCGCAAGCTGCCGATCCCGGCGTTCCGTATCCAGGTGAACACCCGCCAGATCCCGGAGGGGTTCTACCGCGGCCTCGGCATCGAGGACATCACCGGCGCCCTGCGGATCGTCGACAAGCTGGACAAGATCGGCCCGGACAAGGTGACCGACCTGCTGACCACGTCCGGCCTGTCCGCGGAGACGGCCAAGCAGGTACTGCGGCTCGCCGAGATCTCGTCGACGGACGCGTCCTTCGCGGATCAGGTCCGGGCGCTCGGCGTACAGCACGAGATCCTCGACGAGGGGCTCGAGCGGCTGACGCAGATCATGACGGCTGCCAACGAGCACGCGCCCGGTCTGCTGCTCGCCGATCTGAAGGTCGCCCGTGGGCTGGACTACTACACCGGCACGGTCTACGAGACGCAGCTGATCGGCGACGAGGGGTACGGATCGATCTGCTCCGGCGGGCGGTACGACTCGCTCGCGTCGGACGGCAAGACGACGTACCCCGGGGTCGGGATCTCGATCGGTGTGTCGCGGCTGGTGCACCGGCTGATCAGCAAGGGTTTGCTGAAGGCGAATCGGAGTACGCCGACCGCTGTGGTGATCGCGCTGAACTCCGAGGACGCCCGAGCTGACGCGATGCGTACTGCGATCCAGCTGCGGAGCCGGGGAATTCCGGTCGAGGTCGCACCGGCGGCTGCGAAGTTCGGGAAGCAGATCCGGTTCGCGGATCGGCGGGGGATCCCGTTCGTCTGGTTCAGCACCGAGAACGGGCCCGAGGTGAAGGACATCCGCAGCGGCGAGCAGGTGCCCGCGGATGCTGCCACCTGGGCCCCGCCGGTCGAAGACTTACGTCCAAGTATCGAAACGCACAGTATTGAATCGCACAGGGAGAACTCGTGATCCGTAACCGTTCCGCAGGTTCGCTGCGCGCATCCGACGCCGGCGAGACCGTGATCCTGGCGGGCTGGGTGGCGCGGCGGCGCGATCACGGCGGCGTGGCGTTCATCGACCTGCGCGACTCGTCCGGCACCGTCCAGGTCGTCATCCGGGACGAGGACGCCGCGCACGGGCTGCGCTCGGAGTACTGCCTGAAGATCGTCGGCGAGGTCTCGCCGCGCCCCGACGGCAACGCGAACCCGAACCTGCCGACCGGCGAGATCGAGATCATCGCGACCGAGGTCGAGGTGCTGAACGAGGCGGCCCCGCTGCCGTTCCCGGTCGAGGAGCACCACGCGACCCCGGTGAACGAGGAGATCCGCCTCAAGTACCGCTACCTCGACCTGCGCCGCCAGGGTCCGGGTGCGGCGATCCGCCTGCGCAGCAAGGTCAACCAGGCCGCGCGGACGGTCCTGGCCGACCACGACTTCGTCGAGATCGAGACGCCGACGCTGACGAAGTCGACACCCGAGGGCGCCCGTGACTTCCTGGTCCCGGCCCGCCTGCAGCCGGGCAGCTGGTATGCGTTGCCGCAGTCGCCGCAGCTGTTCAAGCAGCTGCTGATGGTGGCCGGCATGGAGCGGTACTTCCAGATCGCGCGCTGTTACCGCGACGAGGACTTCCGGGCCGACCGGCAGCCGGAGTTCACTCAGCTCGACATCGAGATGAGCTTCGTCGACCAGGACGACATCATCGCGCTGTCCGAGGAGATCCTCACCGCGCTGTGGAAGCTCGTCGGGTACGACGTGCAGACGCCGATCCCGCGGATGACGTACGGCGAGGCGATGGCGCGGTTCGGCTCCGACAAGCCGGATCTGCGGATGGGCCTCGAGCTTGTCGAGTGCACGGAGTACTTCAAGAACACGCCGTTCCGGGTCTTCCAGGCGCCGTACGTCGGTGCGGTCGTCATGCCGGGTGGCGCCGACCAGCCGCGGAAGCAGCTGGACGCGTGGCAGGAGTGGGCCAAGCAGCGTGGCGCTCGCGGGCTGGCCTACGTCCTCGTGGGCCAGGACGGCGAGCTCGCCGGTCCGGTCGCGAAGAACCTGTCCGAGGAGGAGCGCGCCGGCATCGCCGACCACGTCGGTGCGAAGCCGGGCGACTGCATTTTCTTCGCTGCTGGTCCGGTCAAGTCGTCGCGGGCGCTGCTCGGTGCGGCGCGGCTGGAGATCGGCCGTCGCGGCGGGCTGATCGACGAGTCGGCCTGGTCGTTCGTGTGGGTTGTGGACGCTCCTCTGTTCGAGCCGGCCGACGACGCGACGGCTGCCGGTGATGTCGCGGTCGGGTCCGGCGCCTGGACCGCCGTACACCACGCCTTCACGTCGCCGAAGCCGGACTCGCTCCAGACGTTCGACACCGACCCCGGCTCGGCGCTGGCGTACGCGTACGACATCGTCTGCAACGGCAACGAGATCGGCGGTGGCTCGATCCGTATCCATCGCGAGGACGTGCAGAAGCGTGTCTTCAAGGTGATGGGGCTGACCGACGAGGAGGCCTCGGAGAAGTTCGGGTTCCTCCTCGACGCGTTCAAGTTCGGCGCGCCGCCGCACGGCGGGATCGCGTTCGGCTGGGACCGGATCACGGCGCTGCTGGCCGGTACCGAGTCGATCCGCGACGTGATCGCGTTCCCGAAGTCCGGCGGCGGCTTCGACCCGCTGACCGCCGCGCCGGCCCCGATCACGCCGGAGCAGCGCAAGGAGGCCGGCGTCGACGCCCAGCCCGAGAAGGCTGAGCCGAAAGACAAGTAAGGCTTGAGCTCTCCTGGATTTGGGAGGAAACTGGCGGTGTCGTGAAGAGGCTTGGTTAGCTTTTCACGACACCGCCCTCTCCTACCGCCCCAGGAGTGCTCATGCGTCGTCTCCTCATTGCCCTTCTCGCCGGTCTTGGCCTCACGATCACTGCTGTGGCCCCGGCGTACGCGACCGTCTTCCAGACCTACGGCAGCGGCGTCAACGTCCGCGCCGACGCCTACCTGTCGTCTGCCGTCGTCGGCACGCTGAGCGGTCCGACGTCGATCGACGTCGACTGCCAGAAGCAGGGCGACCTCGTCAGCAACTCCGACGGGACCAGTTCGTGGTGGGCGCATGTGCCCGCGCTCGGCGGTTACGTCACGGTCGTGTACGTCGCGATCCCCGAGGACCAGCTGCCCGGCGTACCGGTCTGTGGCGACGGGCCGCCGCCTGAGACCGGTGACATCACGCTGGCCGACGTACAGGCGATGTTCGGCAGCCGGATCGCGAACCCGTCGATCGTCGAGACCGGCCTCCCGTCGCTCAACCAGGCGATGCGGGACGCGAACATCAACACGCCGTACCGCCAGGCCGCGTTCCTGGCCACGCTGGTGCACGAGTCGCGGCTGGAGTACAACATCCGCGAGATCGGCGACACCCGGGTGTACGGCGGCCGCGGCTACATCCAGCTGACCGGCGACTTCAACTACGGCCCGGCGGGTCAGTACCTCGGCATCGACCTGCTCGGCAACCCGGACCTCGCGCTGTCGCTGCAATGGAGCGCGCCGATCGCCCGCTGGTACTGGACCGTTGCCCGCAACATCAATCCGTACGCCGACAACCTCGACATGGGCCGCGTCAACGCGGCCATCGGCTACCCGGCCGGCGCCGAGGACCAGCGCCGCTGCGACTCGTTCAAGAGCGCCCTGCAGTACCTGACCGGCTCGATCCCGGCCGGCGTCATCTGCACCCGCCCGGCCAAACTCAAGGGCGACACCAGTGACCTCACCCGCACCCAGTTCGACGCGCTGGCCAAGAACGGCGGCGGCCTCGGCTGACTCGCCACGGCTGGACCCCGGCGACGGGGTCCAGCCGCTCAGCCGACCGTCTTCTCGAAGAGCACCTTGCCGGTCTTGTCGAGCCCGCGGATGTCCAGCTGGGCCGAGCCATGCCGCGCCTGCGCATCCGGAAGAACCGCCGTCACGTACCCGGCCCGGTCGGCGACCGAGACCACGGACCAAGGGGAGGCCCCGTTGATGCCTCTGATCCGCAGCTCGACCCGGGTCACGATCGCGAGCGAACGGAACGCGAACGTCGCCCGCAGCGCGCTCGGCGAACCCACCTCGGACCAGGACCAGGATCCGACGACATCGTCGGTCGCTCGGTCGCCGACACCCTGGTAGGGCACGGCGTGGCCGTCGACGCACAAGAACCACACGTCGTTCGCGGTCAAGAACGACTGCACCAGTTGCCGCTCGCGGCCGGGCATCCCGAGGGCCTTGATCCAGCGCGCGGACTTGAGCTGGATGGTGGCCGGATCCAGTGACCCTCCGGGGTACTGGTTCGGCTTCGCAGCGGCGGCTTCCTTGGCCAGGCAGGCCACGGCCGCGACACTTGCTTCGTTGTCCGACGCCGGCCCGAGATCGAGCGACTGCGTCGGCGACTGGCCGGCAGGCACTTGGACGATGGCCGGCCGGCCGGCCGGAGCGGGCTCGCTGTTGCTGCGGTCCAGCAGCACGCCGCCGGCGACGATGATCGCGATACCGCAGGCGGCTGCGAGTACGGGCGTCCAGGCGGGGACGCGACGCTTCTTGCGGGCACGGCGTACGAGGTCGTGCTGCAGTTCGGTGACGTACTCCGGGTCGAGGGGCTCGACGGGAGGGGGCGTGGTGAGGTTCATCGGTGCTCCTCCAGCAGGGCCGGCATCCGGTGGCGGGCGCGGGACAGGCGAGCCTTGACGGTGCCTTCCGCGACGCCCAGTACGGCGGCGGCGTCGGCGATCGACAGCTCGGCCCAGTAGACGAGCTCGACGGTCTCGCGCTCGTGGGCGGGCAGTGACGACAGCGCCGCCCGCACAGCCTGGACGTGTTTCTCCGAGTCGACGCGGGCGGCGACCGTCTCGGCGTGATCGGGGTGGGAGAGCGGCTCCGGTTGACGGAGCAGGAACTGCGTCAGCCGCCGCCGCGCTCTCGCCGTGTTGCGCAGCTCGTTCCGCGCGATGGCGAGCAGCCACGGCAGGGCGGTGTCGTACTTGAGCGGACCAGGATCCGAACGCCCGAAGTGCCGCCAGACGGTCACGAAGGTCGCCTGGACGGCATCATCGGCGTACGCATAAGAGCCGGTGTGCCGTACGGCGTACGCATGCACAGTGGCGGCGTACCGGCTGAAGAGCTCGCCGAGCGCCTCCGGTTCCTGGCGGCGCAAAGCGTCCCACAGGTCCCCGTCGCGCACGGTCGGAGGCTTTTCCGGCCGGCTCGAAGTCATGGTCATACCTTGCAGGGTCCGCAGGGCCCCGCGGGGTTGCCGCGCGTCAGACCGGTCGCGCGCGGACCCAGGTGAGGTCGGGGGTGAGGTAGTCGGTGCGCTGGAGGCCGACCTCGGCGAGCTGGGCCGCGAGCTGCTCCTCGGAGAGGTTCTGGGTGAGGATCCGCTGCGACCACGACTTGCCGGCGACGGTGTAGGTCAGTGTCGCGGCCTGGCGGTTGCCGGGGAGCTCCTCGACGTCGGAGATCTCCATCCTGCGCTGTTCGCTCACCATCACGGCCGGACCGCGGAGCATGCCCGGCGTCTGCTGCTGGAGGATCACCGAGCCGCCGGGGCGGACGTGGTGGGCGCAGGTCTGCAGCAGGCAGAGGCGCTCGGCCTCGTCGGCGACGTTGATGAGGTACGACATCATCAGGACGACGTCGAACTGCCGGTCCAGCCGGAGATCGCCGATCGTCGAGCAGATCGTCTCGGTTTCGGTGATCCTCGCGATCATGTCCGGCGACTCGTCGACGGCGACCACCTGGTGCCCGAGCGCGAGCAACGTACGGGTGACCCGTCCGGTCCCGCAGCCGAGCTCGAGGATGCTGCTGCCCGGATCGATCGCGGCGTCGATCAGCTCGTCCTCGCCGTGTACCTGCGTGTTCTCGTAGAGCTCGACCGAACTCCCGTCCGGTGTGAGCGGTCCCGGTCCGTTGCCACCTTGTCCGACTCTCATGACATCGAGTCTTCTGCCTGCGTGCGGGCGCTGCGAGTCTTTCGGTACGAGCCGAAAGTACCTATGGTCGTCTGCGTGACAGTCGTACCGGTGGAGCTGCTGCCGCACCTTCGGAGGGCGCGGGACGTTGCCGATCGCAACTACGCCTCGGAGCTCGATCTGGCCGCGCTGGCGACCGCGGCGGGCGTCTCGAAGTACCACTTCCTGCGGTGCTTCGCGGCGGAGTACGGCGAGACGCCGATGCAGTACGTGACCCGGCGGCGGATCGAGCGGGCGACCGACCTGCTGCGGGCGACGAACCTGACGGTGACCGAGGTGTGCGGGCTGGTCGGGTACAGCAGCCTGGGGTCGTTCTCGCAGCGGTTCACCGAGTTGGTGGGGATGACGCCGACGGCGTACCAGCGGACGCAGACCGGGGCGCGGATCCCGGGGTGCTTCGTGTTCATGCTCGGGCTGAACTCCGCAATTCCGGAGAAGCAGCCGGGGGAGTCCGGGGCTTAGCGTCGTACTCACGACCTGTTGAGGAGGAACTGTGATCACCAACGTGAGCCTGGTGACTGTCTACGTCAACGACATCGACGAGGCGAAGGCGTTCTACACCGAGAAGCTCGGGTTCGAGCTGGGCGACGACATCAAGCTCAGCGAGGACTTCCGCTGGTGCACCGTGCACCAGGCCGACCATCCTGAGCTGGAGCTGGCGCTGATGTTGCCCGGACCGCCGATGGACGAGGAGTCGTCCGGGTGGATCCGGCGGATCATGGCGAAGGGCTCGATGCACGGCGTCGGTCTGGCGACCGACGACTGCCGGAAGACGTTCGCGGAGCTGACCGCTCGGGGTGTCGAGTACATCCAGGAGCCGGCGGATCGCCCGTACGGCGTGGAGGCGGTACTGCGGGACAACTCCGGCAACTGGCTCGTGCTGGTCGAGCAGAAGGCGTACACCGCTGAGGACTTCGCCTGATCGTTGCGGCATGCTGACCGGATGGACATCACAGTCGATCCGGTCGGCATCACGCCGCCGTACGAGCAGGTGCGGTCACAGATCGAGGCGCTGATCCGCGCGGGTGAACTCGCCCGCGGCACCCGACTGCCCACGGTGCGCCAACTGTCGCTGGACCTCGGGCTGGCGGTGAACACGGTGGCTCGGGCGTACAAGGAACTCGAAGCCGACCACCTGGTCGAGACCCGAGGCCGCAACGGCACCTTCGTCCTGGCCTCCCGCAGCCACGTCGACGACGAACAGACCCACGCCGCCGCCCGCGCCTTCGCCCGCACGGCCCGCTCCGCAGGCCTGTCCCTCGCGGAAGCCACCGAGGTCTTGTCTCGAGCCTGGTAACCCGCCGTGGGGTGTTAGGGCTTGGTGTGGAGCCGGAGGAGTTCTGAGCGGGTGTGGGTTACGCCGGGGGAGTCGGCGCCGTTGGACTGGGCTATTGCTTGAGCCAGGTCGCTGGCCGCTTCCATCAGGTGGTTGGCCTTGCGGCGGCTGTGGAGGTGTTTGCGGTACTTCTTGCGGTCCTTGCGCAGGCCGCTGACCGCGTCCAGGAGGGGCGGATCGACGGCTCCGGTGGCTAGTTCGGGGGCCAGGAGCTCCCGGATCCAGGTGCGTTCGTGTTGTGCGGCGTGGCGGAGTACGTAGAAGAGGGCGGTCAGTTCGACGGCGGCGATCAGGAAGGGGAGAACGCCGGCCCAGACGCCACCGTTGCTGAGTCCGCTCATGTCGTCCCAGGCGAAGTGGAAGAACATTGCCATCAGCATCGTCAGGACGCCGCGGACGACGTTGCGCTCGCCGCGGGTGCGGCCCAGCACCCACATCAGCCCGGCGCAGAAGATCGCGCTGAACAGGGCGTGCGACACGATCCCGGCGGCGCCGCGGACGATGAACACGCGCAGGGACGAGCCGAGCTGGTCGACGCCGTACTGCTGGGTGGCGCCGTTGTACACGTACAGGATGTCTTCGAAGACCTGGAAGCCCAGGCCGATGAACGCGCCGATGATGAACCCGTCGTACGCGCTGCGGATGAGTCGTGGCGCCAGGCCGATCAGGAGAACCAGGCCGAGCGCCTTGGCCCACTCCTCGTTGATCGGGGCGGTCAGACCGGCGCCCCAGTCCGCTGCGAACGACGTACCGCCGATCTTCGCCCAGATCGCCAGCAGTGCCGCGTTGGCGGGCAGTGCGATCCAGAAGGTCGCAGCCACCCCTCCCCAGACGAAGCCGGTCGCCAGCAGCGCCGCAGGCTGCGCGGTGAAGCGGTTGTGATGGCGGAGGAGCAGCAGCCATGGGATGAGGTAGAGGCCGAACAGTACGACGCCTCCCGCGAGCGCCGGTGTGTAGAACTGCGCTCCGGGGCCGAAGTACCGCAGCATGGTGAGCGCACCGCCGCCGACGCCCAGCACGTAGACCCAGAACGCGACGTTGTGCGGCTGCAGGAACCGGTACGGCTGGCCCCAGCCGGACTGCTCGATCGCGTCGAGCTGCGCGGCCTTCTCCTGCTCCTGCGGTACGGCGGTCATCGCGCCGGTCCCGGAGTGATGCTGCGCAACAACGCGCCGACCTGCTCCTGATAGCGCTCGAACTGCCCGGACGCCGTGCGTACCCGGACCAGTAGCGCCGGCGCACTGTCAACGGCGTCACCCGTAGCCATCTTGAACGCCACGTCGACCCCGTCGCCGCTCGGCCCGCTCCCGCTCTCGACCACCCCGACGAGCCCCGAGTCGGTAGTCAGCGAGCCCCGCGCACTGGTGACGCCTGGCGGACTGCCTTGAGACCGATGCACCTGGTCGAGGAACGCGGTCGCACTGCCGTCGTACGTCGTACCGATCAGCTCGATCGTCGCGCCACCCTGCGCCAGCAGCACCTGCAGGCCCGTCGCGCTCGCCCCCGCTCCACCGACGAGCGTGCCCTGCTCGAGCTGCCACCCGACCGGCGGGACCGCCGTCGCCCCGCCGCCCAGATCGAGCACCTGCCCCGCACGGATCTCGTTGTGCCACGGAATCGCGGCGTTGAGCCCCTGCAGCCCGTAGATCAGCAGCAGAGCGATCCCGAGCGCGGTAAAGCCAGCCGTGAACGTACGCCGATCCAGCCCGAACCAGCGCTGCTCGACCGGCACCCAGTCCCGCGTAGCCACACACTCACTGTAAACGCGAGCCTGCGCAGGCGCCTCGACCTGGCCGTCGAAGGTTTAGCGATGCCTGACGCAGATGAGGTCGCCGCCTTCTTGGGAGTGGACTTGGAGGCCGGCGGCTTCCAGCTCGGCTCGTAGTGCGGCGGGCCGTAGATGGCGGCGGTGGGGGAGGTACCAGTTGCCGTCGAGCTGGATCGCGTCGTCCCCGGGCTCGGCGGCCTGGTAGCAGATGCCGGTCGTGGCGTCGTACCGGAAGTCGCCTTCGTACACGCGGTCCGGGTCGTGGATGGCGGTTGAGAGCACGTAGTACCCCGTGCTCTTCAGGCGGTCGCGCACGGCGGCGAGGACCTTGGCGCGGTCGGTGTCGGTGACGATGGACTGCAGGCAGTAGCTGTCGAGGACCACGTCGTACTGCTTGCCGTCGGCCACCATCGCGCAGACGTCCTGCACGCTGAAGCTGACGTTGACGCCCCGCTCCCGGGCGAACCGCCGGGCCAGCGCGATCGCCTCGGGGATGAGGTCGATCGCGTCGACCCGGAAACCTCGCGCCGCCAGGAAACACGCCGCCGGTCCGGTGCCGCAGCCGTACTCCAGCACATCGGGCTCATGCGGAAGCTCCAGCCGGGTGAGTGCCTGCACGAGGAATGCGCGGTTCGGGAAGACGTCGTACTCGTCGGTCTCCCCGAAGAGGTCGCTCCACTGCGTCAGCCCCTGCTGCGCGAGCCGCTGGTACGCAGCCTGGTGCTCGGCGTAGTAGTACCTCACGCGGACCTCCGGCGTCGTCGAACGCTTACTATGTCTCGCTGCCGTCCGCCTGACCACCCAATTCCGACGACGGCCGCGACCGACGGGAGGACGGCTGATGGACGAGGCGGAGCAGACGCACCGCGCGGAGGCCGAGGCCGAGGCCGAACGCATCCAGCAGGAGGTCGAAGCTGCGACGGCCGACCCGGCTGCCGAGGAGGAGTGGATCCGGCAGTCCAACCTCATCTACGGTGGACTGGCCGCGGCCGGACTCGTTGTGGTGCAGCCGTTCCTGACCTCGGCCCCGCTCGACCTGTCGGCGAAGATCTGCGTCATCGCCTTCGCCGTCTCGATCCCGCTGCTCGCCGCACTCCTCGTCCTGAACCGGCAGGAGGCGTTCCGCCACCGGGTGACCAGATCACGGCTGGTGGCGGTGGCGAAGGCGATCGCACAGGGTTCCGCGTTCGTCGGCATCGCCGCCGCCTTCTGGCACATCTCGCTGGTCGCCGGGATCGTCTTCGTACTCGTCGCGGTCTTCGCGGTCGGTGTGCATTCCTCGGGCTACATGCAGTTGGAGTACGACGGGAAGTTCCGCTCGCGCTTCCGCCGCCGCACCTGATCAGGTTCGAGCAGCCGAGCCCTGCCCGACGCCCAGGTGACGCTGGAAGAACCGGGCGGCCTCGTTTGCGACGTCGTACCAGACCTGCCCGTCGTACGGCGCGTCCGGATCGTCGAGGAGGTTGTGGTGTCCGCCTGCGATCGGAACGAGACGACTGTCTGCGCCCGCGGCAAGCAGCGCGCGATGAAGCAGCTCGCCCTGCTCGTACGGGACTGTCTCGTCACGGGTCCCGTGGATGATCAGGTACGGCGGGGCGCCGGTCGTCACGTAGGCGACCGGGCTTGCTGCACGCAACTGCTCGGGGCGGACGCCGCCGACCAGCGCGGTAACCGGAGACGGGCGATCGATCCGCATGTCGCCTCCCGGCCGAGTGAGATCACTGGGTCCGCTGATGGTGACGACCGCCTGAACCTCGTCGCCGGGTGTGCCGCTGGGCTTCGCGCCGGCCATGGCCGCCAGGTGCCCGCCGGCGGACTGTCCCCAGATGCCGATGCGCTCAGGATTCACCGGTAGGCCGAGCGGGTTGCGCCGCAGCCACCTCACTGCCGCCTGGACGTCCTCCAGTTGCGCGGGGAAGATCGCCTGCCCGCTGTGCCGCACCGAGATCCCGACAGCCAGAAAGCCGGCCCGAGCCATCGCCGGATTCACGAACGGCAACATCGCCGCGCCGCGGTCCCCAGGCCCCCACCCCGGACACCCGTCCACCCGCACAGCTACGGGCACCGGATCCGATGGCAGTGGCGCCGGCCCAACTACATCCAGGCAAAGCTCAACCCCATCGGGCCGCGCATAGCAGATGTCGCGAAGACACATGAGATCCGAACACGTCACCCCACCACCGTCGCAGCGGCCCGACCCGCATATCCAGAGCGGCCCCACCCACGGCCGATCCCCGCCGCATGTCTGCGGGCCGTGGGGACCTTGGGGCGGCGATGGGGACCTTGAACAGGGCATGCCTTGTCCGAGGTCACGATTGCTTGTTCATGGTTGTCGGCGGAAACGATTCCAGTTTCTTTGGGTCACGGTGTAACGAGCTCTGTACACACCGTCTTGGCGTTGCTACTGTCCGGCCTGATTTGACATCGATGTCAACCTCAGGGAGTGGTCACGATGGTTTCGAGACGAGCGTTCCTGGCGGGCAGCGGTGCGGTGACGGTGGGAGGTCTGGGGCTCGTCCCGGGGTTCGCAAGTTCAGCGCAGGCTGCGGTTTCATCGACGTCCGGCAGCCCTGCCCGGCTGCTGCCGGTGTTCAACCGCCCGAAACACCTGGATTACGGCGACGTCAGCAAACTCAGCGGGGGAGACCAAACCCTGCTGACAACGTTGCAAGGCATCGTCAACCGGACCGAGCCGGAGCTGTACTTCATCTACGACACCGGGACGCAGAGCGTGCCGGACGCCAAATGGCTGACCGACCTGCGTCTGCCGGCCACGTTGTACAAGAACCCGCTGGACCTGGTCGCGAAGTACCGCCATCGCGTCCGCGGCGCGATCGTGTACGACCCCGCCGTACCCGACTCGCTGAACGTCGCGACGACCCTCGCCGGTCTGGAGAACGCGGTCGTCGCGGACGCCGATCAGGCCAAGGCGTACGGGTTGCGGATCGTGAAGGACCTGCGCGGGATGTTCGACGACGACCGGGTGAAGACCTACCGGTGGCAGCTCGACAACCTGTTCCCGCGCGTCACCAAGCAGCTGCTGGCCGGCCTGCCGCCGACCCGGGTGGTGAACGTCGAGGACGTGCAGTGGCTCGAGATCGCCCGTGAGACCCGGCAGATCCGCGACT
This sequence comes from Kribbella sp. NPDC051586, assembly GCF_044453965.1. Classification (NCBI taxonomy): domain Bacteria; kingdom Bacillati; phylum Actinomycetota; class Actinomycetes; order Propionibacteriales; family Kribbellaceae; genus Kribbella; species Kribbella sp. NPDC051586. The sequence goes on from NZ_JBITDF010000003.1 coordinate 356,710, forward strand.
CGTCGAACCGCGGCAACTTCGATCTCGACGTCTCCGCCAAACTCGGCAAGGAGAAGGTGTTCGTCCGGTTCCAGGACTCGTTCACCGACGACGGCTGGGGTCCGTCGGTCTCCGAGGTCTGGGTGAAGGCCAACGGCACGGAGATCGCGCACTTCAAGCCGAACACCCCGGAGGAGGCGCAGTACCTCTTCGACGGCGCCAACTCGAGCATCGGCGGCGACGCCAACCGGTTCAGCGACGGCGGCGGCTACTTCATCTACGGCTTCGAACCACCCGCGGGGACGACGTCCCTCGTCGTCACCGTGACGATGTGGAACCAGTACCTCGTGACCGCGACGGACACCGCACCGACCCGCGTCGAACCGTTCCCGTACTTCCGCGACTACGTGGTAGCCACCAAGGCCCTGGTGAGCTGGCTGCCACCGGGTGGAGATACCGGCGACCTGCTGATCGAGCACTTCGCCAAGTGGCCCACGCTCGCGCCGTACATGGGCTGGTTCGCGAACGACGTCTCCGGTGAGTGGGACGGCGTCGACCTCGCGAGCAAGGGCGGTTCGCCGGTCATCGCGGCCGACTTCTACATGAACGGCACGGTCCACGCCGGCACGGCCGCGCCGATCTCCAGCAAGCCCCGGCCGATACGGCGGATCGCCAAGCCGAAGAACAAGGTCTATCTGACGCTGACCTTCGGCGAAGGCGACAACATCCAGTACTGCCAGCGCCGGCTACGCGACATCTGGGACGACCCGAAGCGCGGCGAGGTGCCGACCAACTGGACCATCAGCCCGTTGCTCGCCGAGGCCGGTCCGAACATCTACAGCCATTACCAGCGCACCGCGACCGCGAACGACTTCCTGGTCTGCGGCCCGTCCGGCGGCGGGTACACGTATCCAGCCTCGTGGACCCCCGCCGAGCTCACGAAGTACCTCAAGATGACCGGCGACTTCATGCGCCGCACCGCGCTGGACGTGGTGTACGCCTACAGCGGCCGGCAGGACGACAAGTGGATCCTGCTGTCCGAGGAGATCGCCAAGGGGTACGCCGACTACACGCCGACCAAGGGGATCATGCAGACCTGGGACGGCGATCCGCTGACCGTCCGCCAAGGTGGCGTGCCGGTCACCGGCGGCTGGGGCGCACCCGGTAAAGCCGTCGAGTTCAAGGCCGCACTGGACCAGCGGATCGCGAGCTGGGACGGTGCGAGCCCGCTGTTCATCTCGGGCCTGATCGGCGCCTGGAACTGGGCGCCGGCCGATATGGCCGAACTCGCACCGTTGCTCACCGATCCCTACGAACTGGTCCTGGGCAACACGTTCTACGACCTGCTCAACCGGGTGCTGTAGGCAACTACCAGCGGTGGGCGACGTCGATCACCAGCCGGCCGCCCGTGCCCGGCCCCGTCAGCGTGAACACGCGGAACGGGAGCCGGGCGCGGACCCCCAGCCCGAGTGTGGTCTGCCCCTCGAAGCTGCCGGCGAACGCAACCTGCCGGAACGTGCTGTATCCGGCGACGTCGGTCAGCTCCTTGCCGTTCTTCGGCGCGTACGTCGGCTTGCCGGTGTCGATGGTGTACGCCGGTGCGCGCACGACGATCTGCAGTCGTGAACCGCCCCGGAGCGGGACGAGAGCGCCGGAGCCGTCCTGGCGGACGCTGCTCACATAGCGAACGTCGTACCCGGTGGCTCCGCCGGTCAGATCGATGACGAGCCTGTCGTAGCAGGTGTGGCGTCCGCTGCGGACGTTGGTGACCGTCGTCGGCACGCTGGTCAGCGGCGACCGGACGTGGTTGTTGACCTCCGGCAGCGACCCCCAGCCGCGCGGGCAGGACGCGGTAGCGGTCGTGACGGAGGCGGCGACGGACGTGGCGTGGGGGGCGGCGGACGATCCGGTCAGGGCCGGCGCGGCGAACGCGGCGGCGGGGACTGCCATCACTGCGAGTGCGGCGAGGATCGTCTTGCGGGAAATGTGGTGGATGTTCATGATGTCCCCCCTCTCAGGACAATTTGTTAGACGCCGGAGTCCCGCTATTGGTTGACTTCGGGAATGACCCCTGACGAGCTGCTCGACCTGTTCCACCGCCGGATCCGGCTACCGGACGCGGATGCGATCCCCGGCTGGAAGCAGGAGCACGAGGGGCTGGTGCATCGCTCGTACGTCGAGGGGCCGGACGGCGCCGGTTTCGTGGAGACGCCGCGCGGGCTGGGCGACGACCCGGACGCGGTGATCGCGGCGGAGCTGGCCTTCTTCCAGAACAAGAAGCTGCCGTTCGAATGGAAGACGTTCGCGTACGACGAGCCGGCCGACCTGGGGGAGCGGCTGGTCCGGCACGGATTCAGCAAGCAGGAGCCGGAGACACTGATCCTCGGCAAGGTGGACCGGATTCTCGAGCGGCCGTCCGCGCTGCCGTCGAAGGTGCGGTTGCGGGAGGCCGACGGTGCGGCCGATTTCGAGCGGATCGCCGTACTGACCGACAGTTTGTGGGGCAACGGGCTGGCCCGGATCGTGGAGCAGCTGCAGGACGAGGCGCGGATGTTCCCGGATCGGCTCTCGGTCTTCCTGGTCGAGGACGTACTGAAGCAAGGCCCGGCGGTGTCGGCCGCCTGGATCCGGTTCCACCCGGGCACCGGGTTCGCCAGCCTCTGGGGCGGCGGGACGCTACCTGAGTGGCGCCGCCAAGGGCTCTACAGTGCGCTGCTCGTCCATCGCGCCCGGCTGGCGAAGGAGCGCGGGTACGAGTTCCTCCGGGTGGACGCCTCCGAGGACTCCCGCCCGATCCTCCAGAAGCTCGGTCTCCACGCAGTTACAACCACGACACCGTACGAGTGGACACCCTGACCTGACGAGCGGAACGACCGGCTGACGCTGTACGTTGCCTGCATCATGGCCCTGAAAATCGCTTCTCGCTTCCGCCGGCTGCTGCAGCGCCCCGGCTCGATCGATCTCGGCCCGTACGAACGGCTCACCCAGCTGGTCGGCGAGGCGGAGGAATCGGTCCAGTCCCTGACCGACGAAGAGCTCACCGAGGCGGCCACGGAGCTGCGGACGACCGGTGGCCTGCACGAGGACGAGCAGATCGAGTTCCTCGCGCTGGCCCGGGAGGCCGGTCAGCGGGCGCTCGGCGAGCGGGCCTTCGACGGTCAGGTCGTCGGCGCGCTGGCGATGCTGCAGGGCCGGGTCGTCGAGATGGCGACCGGTGAGGGCAAGACGCTGGCCGGAGCGATCGCCGCCGCCGGGTACGCGATCGGCGGCCGCAGGGTGCACGTGCTGGCGGTCAACGACTACCTGGCCAAGCGCGACGCCGAGTGGATGGGCCCGGTGTACGAGCTGCTCGGCGTCACCGTCTCGCACGTCGGTCAGGCGTCGACGCCGGAGGAGCGCCGCGAGGCGTACCAGGCTGAGGTCTGCTACGTCCCGGTCAACGAGATCGGGTTCGACGTACTGCGCGACCGTCTCGTCACCGATGTGGTCGACCGGGTCACGGTCGAGGCGGATGTGGCGCTGGTGGACGAAGCGGATTCGGTGCTGATCGACGAGGCCCGCGTGCCGATGGTGCTGGCCGGTGCGACCCGGTCCGAGGCGCTGGACGATGACGTGGTCCAGCTGGTCCGGACACTGCGCGCCGGTGTCGACTACGAGATCGACGGCGACGGCCGCACGGTCGGGCTGACCGACAGGGGCACCGACAAGATCGAGAAGGCCCTCGGCGAGAAGGCCGAGGCGTTGGCGACCGATGAGCCGGCGACCGACGACGCAGCGCCCAGCGACGCAGCGTCCGACGACACGGACGCGGAGACGGACGCAGAGACAGACGCAGAGACAGACGCAGAGACCGACTCGGTGACCGATGAGTCGGAGACCGTGCCGGAGTTCAACCTGTACGCGGACGAGAACCTGGACCGCCTGACCCAGATCAACGTCGCGCTGCACGCCGAGGTGCTGCTGCGTCGCGACGTCGACTACCTGGTTCGCGACGGCAAGGTCAGCCTGATCAACAACAACCGCGGCCGCGTGGCCAAGCTGCAGCGCTGGCCCGACGGCCTGCAGGCCGCCGTCGAGGCGAAGGAAGCCGTGCCGGTCAGCGACTCCGGTGAGGTGCTGGACAGCATCACCGTGCAGGCGCTGGTCAAGCGGTACAAGTCCCTGTGTGGCATGACCGGTACGGCGGTGGTCGTCGGAGAGTCGCTGCAGGAGTTCTACGACGTCGACGTGGCGGTCGTACCGCCGAACACGCCGAACGTCCGCAAGGACGACCCGGACCGGCTGTACCTGACGGTCGAGCAGAAGAACGAAGCGCTGGTCAAGCACATCGGCGTCGTCCACGAGTCCGGGCGCCCGATCCTGATCGGCACCCACAGCGTCGAGGAGTCCGAGCAGCTCAGCGACAAGCTCGCGGCGGCCGAGATCGAGCACGTCGTACTGAACGCGAAGAACGACGCCGAAGAGGCGGCGATCATCGCCGAGGCCGGTGTGCCCGGGACCGTGACGGTGTCGACGCAGATGGCCGGCCGCGGTACGGACATCCGGCTGGGCGGCAAGGACGAGTCGCACGACAAGGAGAAGGCCATCGAGCTCGGTGGCCTCTACGTGATCGGTACCGGTCTGCACGCGTCGCGACGGCTGGACGACCAGCTGCGCGGTCGCGCCGGACGTCAGGGCGACCCGGGCGGCACGCTGTTCTTCGCGTCGCTCGCGGACGAGCTGGTCACGCGGTACTCCGTTTCGTCCGGTCTGCGGCCGCACCCGGACGACACCGGACGGCTGACCGACCGCAAGTCGATCGGGATGCTCGAGCACGCGCAGCGCGTCGCGGACGGCGCGAACGCGGAGCTGCACCGGACCACCTGGCAGTACAACCGGCTGACCGGGCAGCAGCGGGCGATCCTGCTCGAGACCCGGGAGAAGGTGCTGGCCGACGACCTGGCCGCGACCGAGCTCGCCGAGCGGGCCAAGGAGCGGTACGACGAACTGGTCGACGAGGTCGGCGAGGACGTGGTGAAGGCCGCCGCGCGCCGGATCGCGCTGGGTCACCTGGACCGGCGCTGGACGGACCACCTGGCCTACCTGGCGGACCTGCGTGAAGGCATCCACCTGCGGTCGCTGGCCGGCGGCATCGTGCACCTGAAGCCGATCGACGAGTTCAACAAGTCGGCGATCGCGTCGTTCGACACGCTGATCGAGGACGCCTGGAAGGACGCGGCGGAGACGTTCGGCACGGCGGAGATCACCTCCGCCGGACTGGACGAGGAGGCCAGCGGGATCCCGCGGCCGACCGCGACCTGGACGTACCTGATCAACGACAACCCGTTCGGCACCGAGGCGGACCGGATCCTCGGCCGCCTGCGCAACGCGATCAAGCCCGAGTCGGCCGCCGAGCCGGAGGAGATCCTCGACGAGGAGTTCGACCCGGAAGACCTCCCGGAAGAACTGCGCGACGCCGACGACGAGGGCGACGATGCGGACGACGACGAAGAGAAGTCGGGCAAGAAGGACTGAGACTTTGGTCTAGGGGTGGGCAGCCGTCGGCTTGATGCGGGCCGGCGGCCGGCCGGGCGACGCTGTCGGCATGCCCACCACGCGGAAAGGCCGATGGCTCCTCGTCGTCGACGTCGCGATCCCGCTCGCCTTGTACTACGGCCTCAAGGCGCTCGGTGTCAGCGACCTGATCGCACTGCTCGCCGGCGTGATCCCAGGTCTGATCAGTTCCGCCGTCTCGCTCGTGCGCGAACGCCGTACGGACCTGGTCGGGATGGCCGTCGTCGTCAGCATGGTGGCAAGCACGGTCGTCGCGGTACTGGGTGGGGATGCGCGGCTGCTGCTTGTCCGCAACGCGTGGATCAGCCTGCCGTTCGCCGGCATCACCTTGTGGTCGCTGCGGCACCCGCAGCCGCTGACGTACATCGTCACCCGCGCGATGTTCGCGCGCCGGGCCGCGCTGATGGACGAGCTCTGGGAGACGAGCGCGCCGTTCCGGCACGCCTGGAAGTGGATCACCGTGTTCTGGGGAATCGCGTCGATCGTCGACGCGATCGTGCGCGTCGCTCTTTCCTACACGCTGCCGATCTCGGTCGTCCCGGCGCTCGACCCGGTGATCACGATCGCCACCATCGTCGTGCTGCAGGTGCCGACCATCGTGCTGTTGCGGCGGAGCGGCACTTACCACCTCGTGTTCGCCCCTCGGCGTCCTACAGTCGTCGGATGACGGAGGACAACCTTTCGCAAGGGCGCATGCGTGAGTTGCTCGACTCCGGGGAGGCGACGCCGATGCTCGCCGGGACGGAGGTCGGTCCGACCTGGTACGCCGGCCGCTGGTGGTACGTCCCGGTCGAAGCCGCGGAGGACGCCGACTACCAGCCGGCCGACCCGGACAAGTCCGAGCGGTTCGACAGCCTCCGGCGCCGCGCGGAAGCCGTCGAGCGAGTACAGGCGGAGCTGGACGGCCGGCCATGACTCCGCGGGCCGAGCTTCGCGAGCCGGGCCGGGACGAGCTCGCCGCCGCCCAGCAGGTGGTGGATCTGTTCGCCGCCGAGGCCCTGCTGGCCCTCGACCGGTACGAGCAGTCCTTCCCGGCGGCTGCGACCGACAAGGCCAGACGTACCGCGGACCGGCTCGCGCACTGGTGGCGCAGGCTGGACGTGGACGACGTACGCCTGGATCCGAACGGGACGGACGCCGAGCAGATCCTCGCGAAGGCGGCCGAGCTGTCCCTCGATCCGGACAACGACTGGGGCGTGAGCCTCGAGGAGGCGTCCGCCCAGGCGGTCAACCGGGCCGCGATCGAGGGCAGAACGCTCCCGGTCAGCAGCATCGCGGACCTCCGGCAACAGTTCGAGGACGCGTACGGCGGGCGCGCGGACGTCCCGTCCCGCGACGACGAGTGGCTGGCCCGGTCGCTGACCCGGTTCGCCCGCGCGAGCGTCCTGCGGGATGTGGTCGCCGAGGGAGCACACGTCCGGGTGAGCGGACCGCTTCGCGAGGCTGCCGACGACCTCGTCCGGCAGGGGCAGCAGTTGATGGACGACCGGATGAACCTCGCCCGGCGCCAGGAGGCGCCGATCAGCCGGCGCGAGGTTCTCCTCCGGCAGGCGCGGATGACCTCGGCGTTCTTCGCCTACTCGATGAGCGTCAGCCTCACCGGTGCCCCGCTGTGGGCCGAGCTGGCGATGAAGGCGCCCGCGCTGGCGGCGTACGCGAAGGGCACCAGCGACGCCTGGGTGGACCACAGCAACGCCGTCGCCACCCGACTCGACCCCGCGCAGGCGCAGCTCCGCTCCGTCCGCAAGGGCCTCGCGGACGGCCTCGACTCTCCCATCCCCGCAACCCGCCGCGACACCCGGGCCCTCCGTGGCGCCCCCACCCACCGCCCCACCCAAGGCCGCTGACCCGCCGGCTCGCCTCCGGCCGCCTCCGGCCCAACGCCGCCTCCGGCCCAACGCCGTCTCCGGACCCGGCTGCCCCGGTCCACCGCTGACCCTCGGCCCACGTCTACCCGACCCCATCCGCCCCCTGTGCCGGCTCCGCTTCGCTCATGGCGGCTTTTCGGAAGGAATGTGGCGCTCGGTGACCAATTCTTTCCGCGAAGGCGGGGATCGGCTGTGCCGAGGATGGCTGGGGCGGGCGTCTGACTGGAGTGTCGGTGGGGCTGGTTAGGCTTCTGGGGTGAGTGAAGGCTTGTTCGATCTTCCGGGTGCTCCCGCGCCGGCCCGTGGTGGCGGGAGCTTGGCGGATGTGGATCACACGGCGGCTCCGTTGGCGGTGCGGATGCGGCCGCGGAGCCTGGATGAGTTGGTGGGGCAGCAGCACCTGCTGGCCCCTGGTTCGCCGTTGCGTCGGCTGGTGGAGGGAGACCAGCCGATGTCGCTGCTGCTGTGGGGTCCGCCGGGGACGGGCAAGACCACGATCGCGGCAGTGGTGTCGCACCAGACGAACCGGAAGTTCGTGGAGCTGTCGGCCGTCACTGCCGGCGTGAAGGACGTGCGGCAGGTGATCGACGGCGCTCGCCGCGACCTGTCCCGTGCGAGCGGTGCGGTGGAGACCGTGCTGTTCATCGACGAGGTGCACCGGTTCACGAAGGCGCAGCAGGACGCGCTGCTGCCAGGCGTGGAGAACCGCTGGGTGACGCTGGTCGCCGCGACCACGGAGAACCCGTTCTTCTCGGTGATCTCGCCGCTTCTGTCCCGCAGTCTGCTGCTCACGCTGGAGTCCCTGACCGACGACGACATCTCCTTGCTTCTCGATCGCGCGCTTTCCGACGAGCGGGGGCTCAACGACGACTTCGAGCTGGCGCCGGACGCACGCGACCACCTGCTCCGGATGGCCGGCGGAGATGCCCGCCGCGCACTCACGTACCTGGAAGCCGCGGCCGGCGGTGCCCGCGCCAAGCACGAGCAGGCCGTCAAGTACGAGCAAGCCACCGACGGCACGTCGGACGAGGCGCCGGAGCGGGCGGTCATCGATCTGGTGACCTTGGAGACGGCGGTCGACCGGGCCGCGGTGCGGTACGACCGGGCCGGCGATCAGCACTACGACGTGGCATCGGCGCTGATCAAGTCGATCCGGGGCTCCGATGTCGACGCGTCGATGCACTACCTGGCCCGGATGATCGAGGCGGGGGAGGACCCGCGGTTCATCGCCCGGCGACTGGTGATCTCCGCGAGCGAGGACATCGGCATGGGCGACCCGACCGCGCTCGGCGTCGCGGTCGCCGCCGCCGACGCGGTGCAGTTGATCGGCATGCCGGAGGCGCGGATCAACCTCGCGCAGGCGGTTGTCGCGCTGGCGCTCGCGCCGAAGTCCAACGCGGTGATCATGGCCGTCGACGCCGCGATCGCGGACGTGAAGGCGGGCAAGGTCGGCCCGGTCCCGCCGCACCTGCGGGACGCGCATTACTCCGGCGCGAAGAAGCTCGGCCACGGCTCGTCGTACGAGTACTCGCACAACGACCCGCGTGGCGTCGTACCGCAGCAGTACGCCCCGGACGTGATCGACGGCACCGACTACTACAACCCCACCCGGCGCGGCGGCGAGGCGGCGTACGCCGATCGGGTCGCGGCCATCCGCAAGATCCTCAGGGACCGGAAATGAGCCGGACCGCGGACCACGTCGTCGCCTTCAACCAGGCCGTCACGACCGGCGACTGGGCCACGTTCGCCGAGCGGTTCGCCGAGGACGCCGTCATGAGTTTCGTACAGGTCCCGGCCGGTCCGTTCGAAGGTCGGACGGCGATCGCGGCGGCGTACCGGGAGAATCCGCCGACCGAGACGATGGCGCTGCTCGACGACGGCGAGGAACTGGCGCGTTTCCGCTGGTCGGGCGGCGGTACCGGCTCGATGGAGCTCCGCTGGGCACCGGACGGGGCCGTTCAGGCACTCACGGTGAGCTTCGACTGAAGCGTTCGAATGGGTAGGCTCCTTCACGGCCTGGGGGCGAAAGGTTAGCGAGTGAGGCAGTTCCACATAGGTCGACATGTACGGAAGTTCGGAGCGCGGCACAGCCGACGGCGCGCACCGGTCGTGAAGCTGGCAGTGGCCGCGGCGGTCGTGGTCGCCGTGGGCGGCGTCTGGTTCTTCTTCCCGTCCGGATCGCACGACACCGCCGACACACAGGCGTCGCAGCCGACCGGTCCGTCCGGTCCGGGCGAGCGGTCGGAAGGTACGTCGAGGTCGAGCACGCGACCGTCGTTCCCGGTCGGGAAGCCGTTGCTCCCGATCCCGACGTCGTCACCCAGCCCGTCGGCGACCGGAGTCGCACCGCCGTGGTCCGTCCTGGCGCCACGACCGAGCCGATCCACCACCGGGCGAACGACGCCGACGAGCCCCGGGCCCACGACTCCGGAGCCGACGACCTCGCAGGCGACCGAACCGGTCACCCCACCGCCGACGACCCCCGGCCCGGTGACCCCCACCACGCCCGCCCCGACCCCGACCACGACAAGCCCGACGAGCCCGACAAGCCCGCCGAGCACACCGGCAACCCCACCTTCCACGACGCCGGCTCCGACCCCGACGCCGGCGACCCCGACGGCCGCGACTCCGACGCCGGCGACCCCGACTTCGACCTCCCCGGCCACGACCCCCACGCCGTCGCCGTCCCCGGCCGGAAACCTCGGCCTCCAGGGCATCACCGACCTGTTGAGCCGGTTTGGTGGGCGACTGTGATGTGAGGGATGGTGTCCTGGAGCAGAGTGCGGTATGGCCGCGCGATAGGGTCGGGCGTCCATAGGGCACATCAGCTCACAACGGGCTCGCTACGGGAAGGTGGATCGTTTCCATGAGCGTCGGTGAAGTCGCGGGGCTGATAGCTGCCTGCGCGCTGCTCATCCTGGTAGGCCTGCTGGCTTATCCGATCCTGAAGCTGGGCAAGGTGTTCGACGAGACCCGGATCATGGTCAAGGGCGTCTCCGACTCCAGCATCCCGCTGCTCGGCGAGGTGACCACCACGGTGGCGACCACGAACGCCCAACTGGCGAAGGTGGACACGATCACCGACAACGCCACGACGGTGACCACCAACGCGGCCGCGTTGATGTCGCTGTTCTCGGCCACCGCCGGCGGCCCGCTGGTGAAGGCGGCCGCGTTCACGTACGGCGTGCGCCGCGCGCTCGGCGAGCAGCAGCGCAAGGACGTGAGCCGCCGGGTCAAGGAAGAGATGAAGGCCGAGCGGAAGGCGCGGAAACGGTGAAGCGGATCATCTGGCTGATCATCGGGATCGCCGTCGGCGTGTATGCCGTCACCCGGCTGAAGAAGCGTGCCAAGGTGCTCGCCCCCGAGGGGATGCAGGAGTCCGCGGCCAAGCTGGCCGCCGCGGTCCGGCACTTCGGCGACCAGGTCCGCGAGGGCATGGCCGAGCGGGAGACCGAACTGCGCGACGCGCTGGGTATCGAGACCACAAACGATCGTGAGGACTACCGGTAACACCCATGGAAACCAGTGAGATCAGGCGGCGGTTCCTGCAGTACTTCGAGGACCGGGGCCACACCGTGGTGCCGAGCGCACCGCTGCCGTCGCCGGACCCGAACCTGCTGTTCAACGTCGCCGGCATGGCCCAGTTCGTCCCGTACTTCGTCGGCCAGCAGACCCCGCCGTACGCGCGCGCGACCAGCGTGCAGAAGTGCGTCCGGACGCTCGACATCGACGAGGTCGGCAAGACCACCCGGCACGGCACGTTCTTCCAGATGAACGGCAACTTCTCGTTCGGCGACTACTTCAAGGAAGACGCCGTCAAGTTCGCCTGGGAGCTGGTCACCAAGCCGCAGAACGAAGGCGGCTACGGCTTCGACGAGTCGGTCCTCTACGCCTCGGTCTACTACGAGGACGACGAGGCGATCGACATCTGGAAGCGGGTCGCCGGTCTGCCCGACGACCGGATCGTCCGGCTCGGCATGAAGGACAACTTCTGGTCGATGGGCATCCCGGGTCCCTGTGGCCCGTGTTCGGAGATCCTGATCGACCGCGGCCCGGAGTTCGGCGCGGACCGGGACTGGGAGGCGGGCGACCGCTACCTGGAGTTCTGGAACCTGGTCTTCATGCAGAACATCCGCGGCGAGGGCGGCGGCAAGGACGGCTACGAGATCCTCGGCGAGCTGCCGAAGAAGAACATCGACACCGGTCTCGGCCTGGAGCGGGTCGCGTACCTGCTGCAGGGCGTCGACAACATGTACGAGATCGACGAGATCTACCCGGTGATCGAGCGGGCCTCCGAGCTCAGCGGCCGCAAGTACGGCGCGGAGCACGTCGACGACGTCCGGTTCCGTGTGGTCGCCGACCACGTCCGCAGCGCGCTGATGCTGATCGGCGACGGTGTCACCCCGGGCAACGAGCAGGGCGGCTACGTACTGCGCCGGCTGCTCCGCCGGGCGATCCGCTCCATGCGGCTGCTGGGCTACGAGGACCCGAGCCTGGTCGAGCTGCTCCCGGTCAGCCTCGAGCAGATGAAGAAGTCCTACCCCGAGCTCGAGCCCGACTTCGGCCGGATCAGCCAGGTCGCGTACGCCGAGGAGGAGGCCTTCCGCCGGACCCTCACCGCCGGGACGAGCATCTTCGACGTCGCGGTCAAGGAGACCAAGGCAGGCGGTGCGCACCAGCTCGAGGGCGCGAAGGCGTTCCAGCTGCACGACACCTACGGCTTCCCGATCGACCTGACCGTCGAGATGGCGGCCGAGCAGGGCCTGAACGTCGACACCGAGGGCTTCCGCTCCCTGATGAAGGAGCAGCGCGAGCGGGCCAAGGCCGATGCCCGGGCGAAGAAGGCCGGCCACGCGGACACCTCCGGGTACCGCGAGCTGCGCGAGAAGGGCGTCACCGAGTTCACCGGCTACCAGGAGCTGTCCAGCGACTCCCAGGTGCGCGGTCTGCTCCGCGAGGGCGCGGTCGCGTCGTTCGCCGAGCAGGGCGAGACCGTCGAGGTCGTGCTGGAGAAGACCCCGTTCTACGCGGAGTCCGGCGGCCAGATCGCGGACGAGGGCCTGATCGTCGCCGACGGCGTGAAGCTGAAGGTGCTCGACGTGCAGCGGCCGGTCAAGGGCCTGATCGTGCACAAGGTCGAGGTCCTCGAGGGTGTGCTGCGCCCCGGCCTGGACGTGCACGCCGCGGTCGACCACGAGTGGCGGGTCTCGGCGTGCCAGGCGCACTCCGGCACACACGTGGTGCACGCCGCGCTGCGCCAGGTGCTCGGCCCGAACGCGTTGCAGAGCGGTTCGTACAACAAGCCCGGCTACCTGCGGCTCGACTTCGCGTGGTCGTCGGCGCTGGACCCGTCGACCCGTTCGGAGATCGAAGAGGTCGCGAACCTCGCCGTACGGCAGGACCTCCCGGTGTCGGCGCAGTACATGACACTGCCGGAGGCGCGGGAGTGGGGCGCGCTGGCGCTGTTCGGCGAGACGTACGACGAGCAGGTGCGGGTGGTCGAGATCGGCGGCCCCTGGTCGCGTGAGCTCTGCGGTGGCACGCACGTCAAGCACTCGTCGCAGGTCGGCGCGGTGACCGTCACCGGCGAGTCCTCGGTCGGCGCCGGCGTACGGCGGATCGAGGCGTTCGTCGGCATGGAGGCGCTGCACTACCTCGGCCGCGAGCGGGCCCTGGTCCGGCTGCTCAGCGAGAACCTGAAGACCCGGCCGGAGGAGCTGCCCGCGAAGGTCGCCGACCTGGCCGAGCGGCTGCGTGCGGCCGAGAAGGAGCTCGAGCGGGTCCGCGCCGCTCAGGTGCTCGAGGCCGCCGGCGAGCTGGCCAAGGACCCGAAGGACGTCTTCGGCGTCCAGTACGTCGGTCACCGTGCGCCCGACGGGGTGAACGGCGGGGACCTGCGCAAGCTGGCCCTCGACATCCGCGGCCGGATGGCGAGCGACAAGCCGGCCGTCATCGCCGTGCTGAGCGTGAACGACGGCAAGCCCGGTGTGGTGATCGCCCTCAACGACCTCGCCCGCGAATGGCGGCTGAAGGCCGGTGACCTGGTCCGGGTCGCGGCCGAGAAGCTCGGCGGTCGCGGCGGTGGCAAGGACGATGTCGCGCAGGGCGGCGGCACGGACCCGGCCGGCGCCGACGAGGCCCTGGCGGCGGTCGAGCACACCGTCGGCCACCTCGTCACCGGTTAGCCGGGACTAGCACAGATGAGACCACGGAGATGAGACGGGGCGTGCGGATCGCGCTCGATATCGGCGATGCCCGGATCGGCGTGGCCAGCAGCGATCCGCACGGAATCCTGGCCACCCCGGTGGAGACTGTCCGCCGTGGGCCCGGGGATCTGGATAGGATCGCCGCACTCGCCGCCGAACTGGAGGCGGTCGAGATCGTGGTGGGGCTGCCGCGTTCCCTGTCCGGGGGCGAGGGGCCGGCCGCGGCGAAGATCCGGGAGACGGCGGCACAGGTGCTGGACAAGGTAGGCGACCAAACGACGATGCGGCTGGTGGACGAGCGGTTCACCACCGTCACCGCCGAACGGATGCTGCGGGAACGGGGAAAGAAGGGCTCGAAACGACGCGCCGTGGTCGACCAGGCCGCGGCGGTCGTGATTCTGCAACATGCGCTCGACCTCGAGCGCGAGACCGGCAACCCACCCGGGAGGCCCCTGTGAACGGACCATCGGTGGATCAAGACCTCAACGAGGGCGAGGAGCAGGCCGACGATCTCGGCAGCGGCCTCGGCCTGCGGGCCGAGACCCGTGTCGAGCGCCGCGCCAACCGCCGCCGGGCCCGTAGCCGGCGGGCGTTCGGCTGCTTCGCCGGTCTGATCTCGCTGATCGTCGTCGGGGCGATCGTGGCCGGGGCCGTGGTCGGCTTCGGCAAGGGCAAGGACGCGCTCGAGGGCGTGTTCTCCGCGCCCGACTACGACGGCCAGGGCACCGGCACCGTGCAGGTCGAGATCGCCAAGGGGCAGTCGACCTCCTCGATCGCCGACACCCTGGAGAAGAAGGAAGTCGTGAAGAGCGCCCGCGCGTTCGAGCGCGCGGCCCGCGACGACCCGCGGTCGCTGCAGATCCAGGCCGCGACCTACACGCTGCGCAAGCACATGTCGGCCAAGGCCGCCCTGGCGCTGATGATGAACACCGCCGAGTCGATCAAGGTGATGCGCGTCAGCGTCCCGTCCGGGGAGACCAAGGGCGACGTCGCGGTCATCCTGCAGACCAAGCTCAAGCTGTCTTCCGGCGCGGCCGCGACCGCGATCAACCACCCGGCGGCGCTCGGCCTGCCGGCCTACGCGAAGGGCAATCCCGAGGGCTTCCTGTACCCGGCGACGTACGACGTGCCGAAGAACGCGAACGCGACCGTCATGCTCAAGCTGATGACCGCGAAGTACGCGTCGATCGCCAAGGACCTGAATCTGGTGCAGACCGCGCAGCGCAAGAAGGTGGACCCGTACCAGGTGGTGATCGTGGCCAGCATCATCGGCGCGGAGACCAACAAGCAGGCCGACTTCCCCAAGGTCGCACGGGTGATCTACAACCGGCTCTCGGCGGGCATGTACCTGGGCATGGACTCGACGGTTCACTACGTCGTCGGCAAGAACGGCGGCGTTTACACGACGCCCGAGCAGCGCAAGAACCCCTCGGCCTACAACACCTACAACCACAAGGGCCTGCCGCCGTCCCCGATCAACTCGCCGACCCGGGCCATGCTGAGCGCCGCGCTGAACCCGGCGCAGGGCGACTGGAAGTACTTCACGCTGGTCAACCTGGACACCGGCGAGACGGCCTTCGCCAACACGTTCGCGGAACACCAGGTCAACGTGAAGAAGCTCCAGACCTGGTGCCAGGCCCACACAGGGAAGTGCTGATTTGACCCGGTGTGCTGTGCTCGGTTCGCCGATTGCGCACTCGTTGTCGCCGGCGATGCATCGCGCCGCGTATGCCGAGCTGGGGCTGGACTGGGGGTACGACGCCTTCGAGGTCGAAGAGTCCGAACTCGCCGGCTTCGTGGCAACTCTCGGACCCGACGTCCGTGGGTTGTCGCTGACGATGCCGCTGAAGCGGGTCGCGCTCGATCTGGTCGACACGGTCGATCCGGTGGCGGAGTTGATCGGCGCGGCGAACACGATGCTGTTCGAGCCGGACGGATCCCGGTCCGCGCACAACACCGACGTACCCGGGCTGGTGAACGCTTTCGCCGAGCAGGGCATCACGGCGGCCGAGTCGGCGGTCGTTCTCGGCGGCGGGGCGACCGCGGCCTCGACGCTGGCGGCGTTGCGTGGTCTGAAGGTCACCGACGTCACGCTCGTCGTGCGGGACCTGTCCAAGGCCGAGCGGTTGCTGGACCTCGCCGCCGAGTTGGGACTCCGGACTTCGGTCGCGGACTTCTCGCAGGTCGAGCAGATCGGCGGCTTCGACCTGTGCGTGTCGACCCTGCCAGGTGGCGCGGTCGACCCGTGGGCCGAGCACTTCGCCGCTGTCGCGCCGGTGGTGTTCGATGTGGCGTACCACCCTTGGCCGACCCGGCTCGCGATCGCGGCGCACCGGATCGGTACAGAGCTGTTGAACGGACTTGATCTACTCGTGCATCAGGCGACCCTCCAGGTGGAGATGATGACGGGTAGGTCGCCGGCTCCTCTGGCGGCCATGAGGACGGCCGCCCGTGAGGAGTTGGGGGATCGTGAGCCTGCTTGACCGCCGTACGGTACTGAAGGCCGGCGGCGCCGCCGCGGCTGTCGCACTGACCGGGTGCGGCGACACCAACGACAACTCAGGCACGACAACGAGCCCGTCACAGACGTCGGCGCCCAGCACCCCGGCGCCCAGCACGACCGCCCCCAGCAGCACCGCCGTGCCGACCACGACGACGCCGAGCAGCAACCCGAGCACCTCCGCGCCGACCCTGACGTCGACCGCGCCGAACTGGAACACCTTCTCCCGCTCGCTGACGGGCAAGCTGTACCTGTCCTCGACCGCCGGGTACGCCGCCGCGCACCAGTTGTTCAACCCGCGCTGGGACAGCGTACGGCCGACCGCCGTGGTGAAGGCCGCGAATTCCGGCGACGTGCAGAAGGCGATCAACTTCGCCCGCGACAACAAGCTCGTGCTCGTACCGAAGAGCGGCGGCCACTCGTACGTCGGCGCGTCCACGATCGCGAACGGGATGCAGGTCGACGTCGGCGGGCTGAAGACGATGAGCTACTCCAACGGCGTCCTCACCGTCGGCGCCGGCGCCCGGCTGTACGATGTACACGCGTTTCTGGACCGGTACGGCCGCTCCCTGCCGACCGGGACCTGTCCGACCGTCGGCGTCGCCGGTCTCACGCTCGGCGGCGGGATGGGGATCCACACCCGCACGTACGGGCTGACCTGCGACCGGGTCGTGTCGATGGGCGTGTTCACCGCGGACGGGAAGTCGCACAACGTCAGCGCGACCGTCGAGCCGGACCTGTTCTGGGCCTTGCGCGGCGGCGGTGGCGGCAACCTCGGCGTGGTCACGTCGTTCCGGTTCGCCACGATCCCGGCGACCAAGCTCGGGTTCTTCCGGCTGACCTGGCCCGAGTCGCAGGCGGCGGCCGTGGTCAGCGGCTGGCAGAAGTTCGCCCGGAGCGCGCCGACGACCGCCTGGGGCAACCTGCATATCGATGCCCAGAGCAACGGAACGCTGTCGGTCCACGTGCTCGGCGTCTCCACCACCGGCAACGCGAACGCGGCGGCCGCGCAGCTGGAGTCGTTCGTCGGCGCGAAGGCGTCGGGGCGCTCCATCACGGTGAAGACGCACCTGGAAGCGGTGAAGTACCTCGGCGGCGGTACGACGAGTCCGCGGCAAGGCTTCCTCGCCGGTTCCGACGTACTCAAGGGGCCGATGGACGCCGCGACGATCACGGCGCTGCTCGGCGCGGTGAAGGCGGCCGCGAGGACCAAGACGGCGGCGTCGGCGATCCTCGACCCGCTCGGCGGTCAGGCCGCGAAGCAGCCGGCCGGTGGGTCGTCGTGGCCGTGGCGCGGCGGGCTGGGCGTGATCCAGTGGTACTCCTCCGCGCAGGACAAGAACGCCCAGACCTTCATCGCGAACGGCCATCGCGCCGTCCGGGCGGCTTCGGCCGGTGCCTACGTCAACTACCTCGAGACGGGGCGGGCGGTGAGTTCGTACTACGGCGCGAGCTCGGCCAAGCTGCAGGCCGCCAAAAAGAAGTACGACCCGGCCAACTTCTTCCACACCCCGTACACCTTTGCCTAGCTAGTCTTCGGCCCGTGAAGCTTTGGCGGGTAGTGGCTGGTGTGCTGGCGGTCGGATTCATCGCGGCCGGGGTGACGCCCGCCTGGGCGTGCGCGTGCGGCGGCTATCTGCCGGACGCGCAGTCGCGGGCCCGTGCGTACGGCGAGAACGCCCTGGTCCAGTACGCCGGCGGCACCGAGCAGATCACGCTCTCGATGGCGATCAACGGCACGTCGAAGAAGGCGGCCTGGATCATGCCGGTCCCGTCCGCGGCGAAGGTCGAGCTGGGTGACGACGAGCTGTTCTACCGGCTCGACCGCCTGACCCGGCCGAAGGTCGTGTACAAGAAGACGTACTGGCCGTTCCGCGGCCTCGGGATCATGGGCAACGCGCGCGACTCCGCGGGGGCGGCCGCGCCCGGCTCCGGGGTGAACGTCCGCCAGCAGATGGTGCTCGGCCCGTTCGCGGTCGCGCGGCTCAGCGGGTCGACCGGTACGGCGGTCACGGACTGGCTGCGGACGAACGGGTACGTCGTACCGGCGACGCTGGCCGCCAACCTCACGCCGTACCTGACCGAGAAGTGGGAGATCGTCGCGGTGAAGCTCGCGCCGAAGCGGGACGGCGAGAGCCTGAGCGGAGCGACGCCGCCGCTGCGGCTGACGTTCGCGTCGCAGCGGATCGTCTACCCGATGCGGCTGAGCAAGGGCGCGACCACCGACCAGACAGTCACGGTGTACGTCGCGGCCGAGCACCGGGTCGATGCGACGAAGCTGCCGGATGCGGCGGTGCGGCCCGAGTTGCTGTTCGCCGGCCGGGTCGAGGACGACGCGCTGACGACGCCGGCGACCTTCCTGACCGCGTACACGGCGACCTATCGCGAGCCGGGCCGGATCACCGACGACTTCACGTTCGCACCGGCCGCGACCGACGCCGAGTACCAGCGGGTCGAGGTGATCACCGAGAACGACGGCTTCTGGAGCACGATCGGCGTTCTCTTCGCAGGCCTGCTGCTGGTCGGCCTCGGTGCCGCGGTGATCGCACGCGTGCTGGTCCGGCGGTCCCGGGTCAGCTGACGAAGTCGATCTGGTGGTCGCGGCCGGCGAAGCTGAACGCGTCACCGGCGTGCAGACCCTCGATCGCCGCGTAGATCGGCGCGTCGGCCGAGATCCCTTCGTACGTCGCGCCGTCGCACTCGAACGCCGCCGCGACCACGCCGACGACGTACCGGTCGCCGTCGAACCCGATGATCGCGCCCGGCCCGACCTCGCTCCGCGGCCCGAAGTCGAGCTTCTCGATCGCGCTCAGGATGCCCGCCTGCCGCTGCTCCCGGCCCTCCAACAGCCCGCCGAGATCACCGGCCTCGGCGGCCTGGGACTGGTCGTCGACCGAGAACGACGAGTCCTGGTCCAGCTTCGCCGCCGAATCCTCCTGCGCCACGTTGCCCTGCGCAGCCCGCACGTCGGCCTCGACCTGCCGCACCAGCGCGTCCTTCACCCGGCTCTTGTCCACGGCATCCTTCTTCCAGAGATGACCTTTCCATCACACTCCCACAATCTTGTCCACAGGGCTTGCGATCCAGGGGCCCGGGATCGTCTAGGCTCCTGGATCGTGCCGGCTGACAACGCATTGCTCGCTGCGGGGATCGGGGTGGTCGTCTGCGGTCCCGCGGCGGCGGTTCTCGGGCCGTGGCTGACGCGGCGCATCCCGGAGCCGGTGCTGGACGAGGGCGAGACCAAGGTCGCGTACGCGTCGGTGGGCGGTCGGCGAGCGGCGTACTGGTGTGGCGGGCTGGCGGCGGTGTCCGGTGGACTGCTCGGCTGGATGCTCGGGCTGGACGCGGTGCTGCCCGCATGGCTGGTGCTGGCGGTCGCCGGGGCGGTGCTCGGGTACATCGACGCCCGGACGCGGTTCCTGCCGTCGGTGATCATCTGGCCGACGTACGTCGTCGTCGCGGCGGGCTTGCTGGCCGCGGCGGTGGCGACGGGGGAGTGGGGATCGTTGCGCCGGGCGGTGATCGCCGGGGCGATCGGGTTCGCGGTGTTCTACGTGCTGTGGTTCGCGTTCCCGCGCGGCGTCGGCTTCGGCGATGTGCGGCTGTCCGGGCTGCTCGGGCTGGCGCTCGGCTGGCTGGGCTGGGGACAGTTCGCCTCCGGGTTGTACGGCGGGTTCTTCCTCGGCGCGGTCGTCGGGATCGTGCTGATCGTCTTCAAGGTGATGACGCGCAAACAGATGGTCCCGTTCGGGCCGTTCATGCTGGTCGGCGCGTTGGGCGGCGTACTGCTCGGCGCGCCGTTGGAGCGGCTGTACGCCGGATAGGGGATCCCGCTACTCCACCAGATGGTTGATGTGCGGGTATGGCCTGCCTTCCTAGGGTCGAAGCAATCGAATCTCGGGAGGGAATTCAATGCCAGTCAGTCGTCGTGGCCTGTTGGCCGGAACGGCAGTCGCCGGTGCATCGCTCGCCATTCCCGGTACGGCGTCGGCCGCACCGTCGGCCGCACCGTCCGCCGCGTCCATCGGTGCCAAGATCGGCCCGGGTGACGCCCGCTACCAGGATCTCGTCACCCGTGGGCAGAACCGGCGCTTCGTCGGTACGCCCGACTACATCCGGGTGATCCGGTCGCCGCAGGACGCGGTCGCCGCCGTCCAGGAGGCGGTCCGCGCGGGCAAGCGGATCGCGGTCCGGGGCGGTGGACACTGCTTCGAGGACTTCGTCGACAGCAGCGACATCGAGGTCGTGCTGGACATGTCGACGAACAACGACATCACCTGGGATCCGCGGTACCGGGCCTTCTCGGTCGGCTCCGGCGCGATCCTGGAGAACCTCTACAAGGAACTGTTCTTCGGCTGGGGCCTGACCGTGCCGGCCGGCGGCTGCCTCGGCGTCGGTGTCGGCGGCCACTTCGCCGGTGGCGGGTACGGTCCGCTCTCGCGCAAGTACGGCTCGGTCGTCGACCACCTGTACGGCGTGGAGATCGTGGTCGTCGACGCCCGCGGCCGGGCCCGCACGGTGGTCGCGACCCGTGACAACGAGCACCGCGACCTGTGGTGGGCGCACACCGGCGGCGGCGGCGGGAACTTCGGCGTCGTGGTCCGGTACCTGCTCCGCAGCAGCGGCTCGACCGGCCGGACGCCGGAGGAATCGTTGCCCAAGGCACCGGCCGCGCTGCGCTCCACCGTGCTGGTGTACGACTGGTCGAAGACCACCCAGGCCGACTTCGTCCGCACGATGCGGAACTGGTTCACGTTCTTCGAACAGCACAACACGCCGGACTCGCCGTACGCGACGCTCTACGCGCCGTTCGTGATCAGCCAGAAGAAGGCGGGACAGTTCCTGCTCTCGACCCAGATCGACGCCGCCGCACCGAACTCCGAACAGCTGATGAACGCGTTCAACGCCGCGATCACGACCGGCGTACAGGCCAAGCCGCAGACGATCGACATGGGTGTCGGCCCGTTCCTGCACCTGACGATGGAGCGCTCGATCGGCGAGACGCCGACGCCGAGCCGTGGCAAGTACAAGGCGGCCTACCTGAAGAAGGGGTACACCGACGAGCAGATCGTCGCGATGTACAACGGGCTCACGGATCCGGACTACAACGGGCCGGAGTCGTCGATCCTGCTCGTCCCGTACGGCGGCAAGGTGAACACCGTCCCCTCGAACGCCACCGCCGCCGCGCAGCGGGACGTGGTCTGCAAGATGGTGCTCACTGCGTCCTGGGAGTCCGCCGCCGACGACGCGATGCACCTCGCCTGGGCGCGCAAGGTGTACGGCGACATCTATCGCGAGACGGGCGGCGCCCCGATCCCGAGCGCGATCAATGCGGGGGCATACATCAACTACCCGGACACCGACCTCGCCGATCCGGCGTACAACAAGTCGGGTGTGCCGTGGCACGACCTCTACTACCTGGGCAACTACCCGCGGCTGCAGCAGATCAAGTCGAAGTGGGACCCGCGCAACGTGTTCCACCACAAGCTCTCGATCGAGCCGGCGTAATCACCAGCCGGGGTAGCGGGTGGTCCAGGTGGTGTGTGGACCGTAGTCGCCGTGCAGGCGCTTTCCTTGGGTGAACTCCAGGGCAAAGTCGTCGGCCAGCTGGAGGATGGTGGGGCGGCCCTCGACGGTGAAGACGAGCTCTGAGGGGAGAGCCGTCTCGCCGTGGAGGGCGCCGAGGATGTTCCCGCAGATCGCGCCGGTGGAGTCGCTGTCGCCGGAGTGAGTGACGGCGAGCGCCAGCGCGTCGAGGAACTGCTCGGGCTCCGGACAGGCAAGCGCTGCGAAGACGGCGATCGCGAGCGCCTCCTCGGCGACCCAGCCGCCACCGAGGCGCTCGACGGTGACCGGTCCGGCAGGCGCTGTTGCGGCGAGGTGCCGCGCGAACGAGAGCGCCGTACTGGTCTCCTCGTGGCCTTCGTGCTGGGTGAGCAGGCTGGTCGCCCGCGACAGCGCCTCGTCCAGCCCGGCGCCGCCGCACAGCTCGCGGATGATCGCGGCGAGTGTGCCGGACGCGAGCTTGCCGGTCGCGTGACCGTGCGTGTACCCGGCAGCCGTAGCGGCCGAGTCGAAGATCCAGTCGGTCGGGAAGACCTCCGGCAGCAGCCCGAACGGCGCGACCCGCATCACCCCGCCGCAGCCCTTCGAGTCGTTCACCGCCTCTTCGCCGTACTGCGGGATCCGCGGCTCGCCCTTGCGGGCCTGCGTCAGCGCGCTCAAGCAGGTGTTGCCGGGCGCGCGCCGTGCGTACAGCCACTGCTCGCGCTGCAGCCAGCCGTCCTGCTCACCGCTCGGTCCGGGCAGGTTTTGCGTGTCCAGCCATCGGTCGTACGCGTGCTGGACAACAGCCACAGTGAACCCGAGCCCGCGGTCGGTCCGCACGCTTGCCCGAATCAGCCCTTCCATCGTGAACAGCGTCATCTGGGTGTCGTCGGTGATCGTCCCCGCCGGCCAGCCCTCACCACCCGCGACGAACGCCCGTACGCCGTCCGGGTACTTCGCGACGATCGTCCGACCATCCGCGAACTCCACCGGGCCGCCCAGCGCGTCCCCGATCGCACCGCCCAGCAAGCACCCGCGTACCCGCGCCCGCCACGTCTCCTCAGCCGCCCGATTCATGCCAGGACCTTAGGGCATGTCTGACATGCCCTATCGGGGGTGGTGCCAGCGCTACCCCGAAGACGGGTTCCAGGGCCAGTTCACCCGGCGCTCCCAACTTCTACCGTCGTTGGTACAAGGAACCGAGACGTTCAAGGGAGCCCATGATGACCACCGCATTCCGTCGTACCGCCGGGCGCCTGGCCGTGGCGGCGCTCGCCACCACCGCGCTGACCGGCGCCGCGATCGCCGGCGGTCAGGCAGCCAGTGCCACCACCAGCTGCGACGAGTCGCCGATCATCAAGACCTTCGACATGGTCCTGTCCGTCCGCGACGGCCTGACCCAGGACAGCCAGACCTGCCGCTGACCCTGTCGCCGCTGAGACCGCCGTCCGGGTGGTGGGCGCGGCGTGAAAGAATCCAGGCATGCTGCGCTGGCTCACCGCCGGCGAGTCGCACGGACAAGCGCTCGTCGCCGTACTCGAAGGTCTCCCCGCCGGGGTTCAGGTCACCACTGATGACGTGGCCGACGCCCTGGCCCGTCGGCGGCTCGGCTACGGCCGTGGCGCCCGGATGAAGTTCGAGCGGGACGAGGTGACGTTCCTCGGCGGGTTCCGGCACGGACTGACGCTCGGCAGCCCGGTCGCGATCCAGGTCGGGAACACCGAGTGGCCCAAGTGGGAGCAGGTGATGAGCGCGGATCCGGTCGACGCCGAGACGCTGGCCGGCCTGGCCCGGAATGCTCCGCTGACCCGCCCGCGCCCGGGTCACGCCGACCTGGCCGGCATGCAGAAGTACGGGTTCGACGAGGCCCGCCCGGTGCTCGAGCGCGCCAGCGCCCGCGAGACCGCGGCCCGGGTCGCACTCGGCGAGGTCGCGGCCCGCTTCCTCCGCCAGTCGTACGGCGTGACGATCGTCAGCCACGTCGTCGAGCTCGGCACGGTGAAGGCGCCGTACGGCGTGATCCCGGCGTACGGCGAGGTCGCGAAGCTGGACGCGGATCCGGTCCGCTGCCTGGACCCGGACGCGAGCAAGCAGATGGTCGCCGAGATCGACGCCGCGCAGAAGGCCGGCGACACGCTCGGCGGTGTGGTCGAGGTCGTCGTCGACGGTCTCCCGCCGGGCCTCGGCAGCTACGTGCACTGGGACCGGCGGCTCGACTCCAAGCTGGCCGGTGCGCTGATGGGCATCCAGGCGATCAAGGGCGTCGAACTCGGTGACGGGTTCGAGCTCGCGCGTACGCCGGGGTCGAAGGCGCACGACGAGATCGTTCCCGCCGGTGGATCCGTCCGGCGTACCAGTGGCCGCTCGGGTGGCACCGAGGGCGGGATGAGCACTGGCGAGACGCTGCGGGTCCGGGCGGCGATGAAGCCGATCGCGACCGTGCCGCGCGCTTTGCGCACGATCGACACGTCGACCGGCGAGGCCGCGGCGGCGCACCACCAGCGGTCGGACGTCTGCGCCGTACCGGCTGCCGGCATCGTTGCCGAGGCGATGGTCGCGCTGGTGCTGGCCGAGGTGTCGCTGGAGAAGTTCGGCGGTGACTCGGTCGCGGAGACCGCGCGCAACCACCAGTCCTACTTGGCAAACCTGCCGACGACGATCGCCCCGCGGGAGTGGCAGTGAGCCCGGTCGTCGTCCTGGTCGGGCCGCCGGGATCGGGTAAGTCCACGATCGCGGCGCTGCTGGCCGAGCGGTTGAAGGTCACCCACCGCGACACCGACTCCGACATCGAGGCCGGCGCGGGCAAGCCGATCTCCGAGATCTTCGTCGACGAGGGCGAGCCGCATTTCCGCGAGCTGGAGCGGGCCGCGATCGTCGCCGCACTGACGGACGACGGCGAGGTGCTGTCGCTCGGCGGTGGCGCGATCCTCGACGAGGCGACCCGCGCCGACCTGGCCGGCCACACCGTCGTCTTCCTCGACGTCAGCCTCGGCGAGGCGTCCAAGCGCGTCGGCCTGAGCGTTGCCCGGCCGCTGCTCCTGGGCAACGTCCGCACCCAGCTCCGCAACCTGATGGAGGCCCGCCGGCCGCTGTACGCCGAGGTCGCCAAGCTGATCGTGACGACGGACAACAAGGCCCCGGAGCAGATCGCCGACGAAATCCTGGAGCACCTCGGATGACCGATGGTCCCACCAGGATCCGGGTCGCCGCGGCGGCCCCCTATGACGTTGTCATCGGCAACAACTTGCTCGGTGAGCTGCCGGTGCTGCTGGGCGAAGGGGTGCAGCGGGTCGCTGTCGTCCACCCCCGGGCGCTCCGCGAGACCGGCGATGCGATTCGCGACGACCTGACGGCGTCCGGGTTCACCGCGCACGCGATCGAGATCCCGGATGCGGAGGAGGCCAAGACCGCCGAGGTGCTGGCGTACTGCTGGTCCGTGCTCGGTCAGGCCGGCTTCACCCGGTCGGACGCGATCGTGAGTGTCGGCGGTGGTACGACGACCGACCTGGCCGGGTTCGTGGCGGCGACCTGGCTGCGCGGCGTCAAGGTCGTGCACATCCCGACGACGCTGCTCGGCATGGTCGACGCGGCCGTCGGCGGCAAGACCGGGATCAACACCGCCGAGGGCAAGAACCTGGTCGGCGCGTTCTGGGAGCCGGCCGGGGTCCTCTGCGACCTGGCCGCCCTCGAGAGCCTGCCCCACAACGACTACGTCAGCGGTCTCGCCGAGGTCGTGAAGTGCGGGTTCATCGCCGATCCGGTGATCCTCGACCTGGTCGAGAAGGACCCGTCCGGCGCCACGAACCCGTCGTACGGCGCGACCGAGGAGCTCATCGCCCGGTCCATCCAGGTGAAGGCCGACACGGTCGGCGCGGACCTGCGCGAGCGGACCACCACGGTCGGCGGCCGGATCGGTCGCGAGGCGCTGAACTACGGGCACACCCTCGGACACGCGATCGAGCGCGTCGAGCGGTACAAGTGGCGCCATGGTGCCGCGATCAGCATCGGCATGGTGTTCGTCGCCGAGCTGGCCCGCGCCGCCGGCCGGCTCGACGACGCAACGGCCGACCGCCACCGCGCCGTCCTCGAGTCGCTCGGCCTCCCGGTCTCCTACCTCGCCGACGCCTGGCCGCACCTGCAGGACGCGATGAAGCTCGACAAGAAGACCCGCGCCGACCGCCTCCGCTTCGTCATCCTCGACGCCCTGGCCAAACCCACCATCCTCGAGGCGCCGGACCCGAGCCTGTTGATCGCCGCCTACGGCGAGATCAGCTAGCCGCCGCACCCTCCGGTGGTGTGCCGCGCTCCTTCTTCAAGATCAGCGAACGCGGGTCCACGCCCGGACGGGAGATCTGGCTGGCGGGTTGTTTCACCACTGGCGCGCAACAACACGCCAGCCGCCAAACAGCCCGCCATTGGAGCCAACCTCGTGGCGGCCGTGCGGCTGACGGCGGCCGGTCCGGCCCGAGGGCGCGGTGGCGTGCTGCCGCCGAGGATGGGTACCTGCGGGGGAGTGTGAGCTGGCCGGAAGTGGTCAGATGGTGGGCGACGGGTTGTGGATCGGGGGGAGTCCGCAGAGGATGGAAGCCCCTCGGAAAGGGCTTTCCATATGAGCAAGCCAAGGATCGCGATCGTTGGTACCGGCGGGATCGCCGGCTCGCACGCCCGGGCGGTGACGGCGCTGGCGGAGCGGGCCGAGCTGGTCGCGGCTGTGGACGTCGACCTGGACCGGGCCAAGGAGTTCGCCGCCAAGTGGAACATCCCGGCGACGTACCCGAGCCTGACCGACCTCCTCGCGGAGGACCGCGTCGACCTGGTCCACCTGTGTACGCCGCCGAACTCGCACGTGCCGCTCGCCGCCGAGTGCCTGGCCGCGGACGTCGACGTGTACATGGAGAAGCCGCCGACCCTCTCGCTGGACGAGTTCGACACCCTGCTGGCGGCGGAGGAGAAGTCGTCGGCGCAGGTGGCGTGCGTGTTCCAGCACCGCTTCGGATCGGGCGCGGTCCGGCTGCGGCAACTGCTCGCCGACGGTGTGCTCGGCCGGCCGTTGGTTGCCCTGTGCAACACCGTTTGGTACCGCGACGACGCGTACTTCTCGGTGCCGTGGCGCGGGACGTTCGACGTCGAGGGCGGCGGGCCGACGATGGGTCACGGGATCCATCAGTACGACCTGCTGCTGTCGGTCCTCGGCCCGTGGGAGAAGGTGACCGCGCTCGCGGCCAGGCAGGCGCGCCCGACGCAGACCGAGGACGTCTCGCTGGCCATGGTGACCTTCGAGAACGGCGCGGTCGCCTCGGTCGTGAACTCGCTGGTGTCCGCCCGCCAGACGTCCCAGCTCCGCTTCGACTGCGAGAACGCGACCGTCGAGCTGGAGCACCTCTACGGCTACAAGAACCCCGACTGGACCGTCACGCCGGCGCCCGGCCACGAGGAGATCGCCGACGCCTGGTCGGCCGAGCTCCCCGACGTAGCGAGCGGCCACACGGCTCAGCTGGCCGCGATCCTGGACGCCAAGGCAGCGGGCGCACGGACTCCGGTCACGCTCGCCGAGGCCCGCAACACCCTCGAGCTGGCCGCCGCCATCTACGCCTCCGCCTTCACCGACAAGCCGATCCGCCGTGGCGAACTCACCCATGGCAGCCCGTACGCCCAGCGCATGGGCGGCCCGGGCGCACCCTGGAGTGCCTAGCTCAGCTCCGGCGGGAGCGGCCGATTGTGCAGTACGTCGAGCCGGGAGACTGCTCTGGTGAGGACGACGTACAGCCGGTTCAGGCCGCGCGACTCGGAGGCGACGATCTCGGCGGGCTCGACCGCGATCACGTGGTCGTACTCGAGTCCCTTCGCCAGACTCGCCGGTACAACGGCCACCCGGCCGTCGGCGTCTGCCGCCGCCACCTCGATCCCGGCTGCCTTCAGAGCGTCCGTCAGCGCGGGCAGTTGATGGTCGGCCGCGATCACGCCGACTGATCCTTCATACGTAAGGGCTAGTCGTACGGTGGTAGCGCAGGCGACGGGAAGGTCGTCGACATTCGTGACGGTCAGCTCGCCGTCGGAGCGGAAGGACGTGGTCGGCGGCACGTCGACGTCGAGGGCAACCAGCAGACGGTTCGCCAGCTCGACGACTGCCGCCGGCACGCGATAGCCGGTGCTCAAGGCAACGATCTCGGCGGCGGGCTTGCCGAGATGACCGAGCTGCGTCGACCAGTCCGTGGCGGCCCACGCCGTCGTACCCTGCGCCAGATCGCCGAGCACGGTGAGCGAACTGTGCTCGCTCCGCCGCGCGATCGCTCGGCACTGCATGGGGGAGAGGTCCTGCGCCTCGTCCACGATCACCTGCCCGTACGTCGGACCGCGCTCGAGCAGGGCACTCACCTCGTCGAGCAGTACTGCGTCCGCGGCCGTCCAGCGCGCACTCTTCGCCTTGCGCGGTCGAGGCCAGCTGATGGCTCGCTGCTCGTCCGCGCTCAGAATCCCGTCCGCGGCCGACGAGGGGTCACTCAGTACCTCGGCCAGCACCTCGTCGGCCTTCAGACTCGGCCACACCGCTTCGACGTCGGGCGTCACAGCACGTGCCATCCGGCGCAGCCAGACGCCGTTGCAGTTCTGCCCGCGCGCCTCGGCCTGGCGCTGCAGGGCAGCGACGATCCGCGCGATCACCCGCTCACGCCCGGTCAGGTACGTCGTCGCATCCGCCTCGGCCTCCGCCACCATCTCGGCGAACTCGTGCTGGTTGACCCGCCACTTGTACGACTCGTCCCGCACCGCGACTGCTTGCGTCGGGCGGCCGATCCGCGCGTACACCGCCTTTCGCAGTACCTCGGCCATCCGGGCGTCGTGCTTCACCTCGGC
Organism: Kribbella sp. NPDC051586; assembly: GCF_044453965.1. Classification (NCBI taxonomy): domain Bacteria; kingdom Bacillati; phylum Actinomycetota; class Actinomycetes; order Propionibacteriales; family Kribbellaceae; genus Kribbella; species Kribbella sp. NPDC051586. The sequence continues at coordinate 385,215 of NZ_JBITDF010000003.1, forward strand.
CGCCGGCTGCTCGTCCGTGGCGCGGACCTCACGATCCAGCAGTTGCTCGATCGTCGTCTGCTCGACATCCACCTCGCCCAACGTCGGCAGTACGGCGGAGATGTAGTGCAAGAACGCCCGGTTCGGCCCGAGGACGAGTACGCCGTTCCGCGTGAGCCGGGAGCGGTGCGCATAGAGGAGGTACGCGGCCCGGTGCAGGCCGACCGCTGTCTTACCGGTCCCTGGCGCGCCTTGGACGCAGACCGAGACGTCCAGATCGGTCCGCACCAGCGTGTCCTGCTCCGGCTGGATGGTCGCGACGATGTCCCGCATCGGACCGACGCGAGCCCGCTCGATCTCACGGCGTACGAGGGCGCTGTCGGCCTGCTCGCCGGCGGTGAGGCGCTCGTCCTCGAAGCTGGTCAGCGTCTGGCCGGACCAGCCGAACCGGCGGCGGGTCTCGATACCGCGCGGCTCGACCGCCGACGCCTGGTAGAACGCGGCCGACACCGGCGCGCGCCAGTCGATCACCATCGGCGGACGGCCGATCGCGTCCGAGATGTGCCGCCGGCCGAGGTAGTAGGTCTGCCGGCTGTGCTCGCCGGCACCCGCGTCGCCGTACGCGATCACGCCGAAGAACGGCGGGTTGTCGCCCTCCTCGCCCATGTCCCGGGCGAGCGTCTTGAGGTAGAAGCCGAGCCGCTCGGCCGTGTACCGGTCGCCCCACGTGTGCTCGCCGACCGCCACGTTCTCCCGCGCGCCGGCCACCATCCGCCGCAGCGCGTCCCGGCAGCGCCCGGCGTAGTCGCGCTCCGATGTCAGATCCCGCATCCATCCCTCCGAAAAAGATTAACTCGGTCAATCTTTTGCCTAGGTTAACATGCTGAGGTGACCGGACTTCGCGAGCGCAAGAAGCAGCAGACGTACGACGCCCTGTCCGAGGCGGCCATCGCGCTGTTCCTGAAGCGGGGCTTCGACGAGGTGTCGGTGACCGATATCGCCGCGGCGGCGAACGTCTCCAAGCCGACGTTGTTCAAGTATTTCCCGACCAAACAGGACCTCGTCCTGCACCGGATCGCCGACCACCGGCACGAGTCCGCGCGGGTGGTCGCGGCCGCGGTGGTCCCACCGGTCCAGGCGCTCCGCGAGCACTTCCTCGCCGGGCTCACCGCCCGCGACCCGATCACCGGCTTGAACGACCACCCGCAGGTCCTCGCCTACTACAAGCTCGTCTTCACCACTCCCGCTCTCACGACCCGGCTGCACCAGTTCATGGACGACGACGAGCGCGCTCTCGCCGAGGCTTTCGGAGCCGGTCTTGCGGGCGAACTCCTGGCTGCCCAGGCGGTGTCGGTCCAGCGAGTCCTGTCGCGCCGCAACTGGGAGGTCATCGCCGCCGGCCGGCGCGCCGCCGACCGCTACCTGGACGCGGTGACCGAAGCGGAGACGGCCTTCGACGGCCTGCCGCTAGGGTGAGTGCTGTGACGGATGTGAGCAGGCGGGTGCTGGTGCTGAACGGTCCGAACCTCGGACGGCTCGGATCCCGCGAGCCGGAGAAGTACGGTACGACGACCTTCGCCGAGCTGGTCGGTGTGTGCGAGAAGACCGGCGCCGAGCTCGGCCTCGAGGTCGAGGTGCGGCAGACCGACGACGAGGCGGAGCTGGTCGGCTGGCTGCACGAGGCCGCCGACGACCGGACGCCCGTCGTGCTCAACCCGGCCGCGTTCACCCATTACTCGTACGCCTTGCGTGACGCGATCGCGCAGCGGACGGCGCCGTTGATCGAGATCCACCTCACCAACCCGGCCACCCGCGAGGAGTTCCGCCACACCAGCGTCGTCGCCGGCGTGGCGACCGGGACCATCGCCGGCTTCGGCCTGGACTCGTACCGGCTGGCCCTGCGCGCGATCACCAGCCTGGATTCATAACCAAACTGCCCTTTCGGGCATCAGGTGGGTGTGGGCACATTCCACCCGCCACGCGGGCACACCTCGCCAGACGTCGGCCGGCCGACCGTGGTTCCGTTCAACAACGCTCTGGGGGAGTCGCAGGTATGACGAGTACGCATGGGGAGCACCGCATTCCGGTCTGGATGAAGGCGCTGGACCCGCTGTCGCAGTTCGGGCTGGTCCACACGCTCGGACAGCGCCCGGAGATCAGCCTGATCAACGACACGGAGCTCGCCGCTGTGTTGCCCGGGCCGTCGGGGCTCTCGGGGCTCTCGGGGTTGTCGGCAGACCAGCGCACCGCCCCGCCGGTGGTTGCGTTGGTCGCCGTCGACTCGCTGGACGCGGGGGCCGTCCAGGTACTGCGGGCCGCAAGCCAGCGCGGTTGCCGCCGGACGGTGCTGATCGGCAGCACGATCGACGACGACGCGCTGATGACCGCGGTCGAGCTGGGAGTGTCCGGCGTACTGCGCCGGACCGAGGCGACCGCGGACCGGATCGTGCACCTGGTGCAGGCGGCCGCTGCCGGGGACGGCAGCCTGCCCCCGGATCTCCTGGGCCGCCTGCTGGGGCAGGTGTCGCCGATGCAGCGGCACGTGCCGGCGCCGCGCGGGCTGTCCCACACCGGGCTGTCCGACCGCGAGACGCAGGTCCTGCGACTGGTGGCCGACGGCAAGGACACGCAGGAGATCGCCCGTGAGCTGTCCTACTCGGAGCGGACGGTCAAGAACGTCCTGCACGACGTGACCAGCCGGCTCCAGCTGAGGAACCGCTCACATGCCGTCGCATACGCATTGCGCGAGGGCCTCATCTGAACACCTGTCAGCCGTCTAGTAGCCCACCGTGAACCGTTGCCGGATGTGCTCGGCTCGCTCGGCTTCGTCGACGAGGGCGACCGCGAAGTCCTCCATCGACACCGCCGAGCTGCCGTCCGCATCGGTGACGAGGTGGTCGAAGCCCGTCCGGTAGCGACCGGTCCGGACGCCAGGCTCGAGCAGCGCCGGCGGACTCACATACGTCCAGTCCAAGCCGGTCGCCATACGCACGACGTCGTACTGCTCGTTGCAGGCCAAGGCGATCGGGAGCAGCTCGGCCGGGAAGCCAGGTGAGTCGACCAGCAGCATCTCCGTCCCGGGCACGATGAGACTGGCCGCGCCGCCGACCAGGATCAGTCGTACGCCGCTGCCGCGCAGGCCGATCAGCAAACCCTTGGCCGCGGCGACGAGCTCAGCTTCGCTTCCTGGACGCGGTCGGGTCGCACTGATCACCACGTCGTGACCGGCACTCAGGCGAGCGACGTCGTCCGGGTCCGCGGCGTCACCCCGGACCGGGCCGGAGCGGCCGACGGTGGTGACCTGGTGGCCGCGGGCAACTGCTTCTTGGGTGACTCGGCTCCCGACGGCGCCGGCTGCGCCCCAGACCAGGATCCGCATCTCACCGCTCCCCGGCCGCGACGAGGACAGGGGCTTCGGCGGCAGGCGTCGGCCGGACCTTCCGGCGTACCTGGGCCGTCACGAGGGCACCCAGCACGATCAGGCCGCCGACGGCCTGCCAGACCGACAGGTGCTGGTCCAGCACCAGCCAGCCGAGCGTCGTCGCCATGACCGGGCTGAGCAGTCCCAGGAACGTCACCTCGGTCGGAGCGAGCTCGCGCAGTCCGCGGAACCAGAGCGCATACGCGACCGCGGATCCGAACAGTGCGAGGTAGGAGTAGCCCGCGAGGTTCCGCAGGGTGAAGTCAGGTAGCCCGCCCTCGACCAGGAAGGCGACCGGCAGCAGCACAAGCCCACCGGCGACCAGTTGCCAGCCAGTTGTAGCCAACAGGGGAGCGGGCGACGTCCAACGCTTGCTGAGTACGACGCCGAACGCCATCACGATCGCACCGCCAACAGCCGCAAGCACTCCGAGCATGTCGAGCTGTGCAGTCGCCCGCAGCACCAGAAGACCGACACCGAACACGCCTGCGATGGCTGTGAGAACCGTGCGCAGCGACAGGTGCTGCCGCAGCAGACCGGCAGACAGTACTGCGACCAGTAGTGGCTGAATCGCACCGACCGTCGCAGCTACGCCACCGGGCAACCGGTACGCGCCGACGAAGAGCAGTGCGTTGAAGGCACCGATGTTGAGCGTGCCGAGGACCAGTGAGCGCCACCACCAACTGCCGCGGGGGAGGACGCGCGTGATCGCGACCAGCAGTAGACCGGCCGGCAGTGACCGAAGCAGTGCGGCCAGCAGTGGTCGGTGGGGTGGCAGGAACTCGGTGGTGACCAGGTAGGTCGTACCCCAGAGCAGCGGCGTGATCGCCGTGACCAGAAGAAGAGAGACTCGATTGCTTAGCACTAAGATAAAGTATCTCAGCGCTAAGCTACTTGCAATCCCTCAGCGCTAAGCAATTCGGCAGTAGGCTGGGCGGATGGCAGATCACGTCGACCTGGTGCTCGAGCAATGGCGGGATCGGCGGCCCGACCTGGACGCGTCGCCGATGGGTGTCATCGGTCGCCTGAGCCGGCTCAGCGTGCTCTTCGACGCCGAGCTCCGGCGGAACTTCGCCAAGCACGAGCTCGACCGCGCGTCCTTCGACGTACTGGCGACGCTGCGCCGCAGCAACCCCGAGCACAGCCTGACGCCGGCCGGGCTGATGCATTCGTCGATGGTGACGTCCGGAGCGATCAGCCAGCGGCTGGACCGTCTGGAGGCCCGCGGTCTGGTGACCCGCGCCCCCAGCGAGACCGACGGCCGAGGCGTTCAGGTGACTCTGACCGCAAAGGGCCTCAAGCTGATCGACAAGGTCCTACCGACCCATGTAGACATCGAGGCCGAGCTCCTCTCCGGCCTCTCACCCACAGAACGCACCCAACTGGCAGGCCTCCTCCGCACCCTGCTGGAATCCCTCGGCGACAAGCGCGACTAGCGCCCACGACGAACGACCCGTCCAGGCGGCTGCATCACGGTCAACTGGGGGGCGTGCCGGGACGCGGTGCGTTGCGGACGGTCTGCCAGAGTTCGTCGATGTCGGAGCGGTCTTCCGGCTCGGGCTTGTCGACCCAGCCGCTGGCCCAGACGTTCTCCTCGCGGTCGTCCAGGTTGAAGATCGACTCCGCGAACGCGGCCGAACCGACGTACCGGCTGTCGTCCTCGTCCGGCTCGGACTCCTCCGTGCTGCGGGGCGTCGTCTTGGGAGCGACGAGGGAGCGGGCGTACTGCTGCGCCTCGAGGATGCCCAGCCCGCGCTGCTCGCCCAGCAGGCGGATCGCGCCGACCTCGTTGTTCGCGTTCATCAGCTCGCGGATCTTGGCGTCGAGGTCCTGGTTCGACGACGGCAGCTGGCTCTGCTGCGGCCGATGCGCGGGCGGCTGGTACGGGTTCAGGTTGTTGTACTGCGCCGGCTGGTACTGGGCCGGCGGCTGGTACGGGGTGGGGCTGCTGGGCCGCGCCGGCTGGCCCGGGGGAGTCCACTCGCCCGGACGCGCCGGCTGACGACCGCTCTGCAGGAGCTGCGAGAGCGCGGCCGCTACCTGCTGGCTGCTCGGCGGTGTCCCGGTCTGGGTCGGGAACGTCTGTTGCGGGACCTGTGCCGGCGGCGGACCGCCCTGGCCGGCGGCCTGGGTGTACTGCCCCTGGAACTGGGCCGGCTGGTTGCCGCCCTGCTGGGCCTGGATCCGCTCGACCAGCGCCTGGACACGCGGATTCATCTTCCCGTTGCCGCGGTTGGACTGCCGCTTGGCCTTGTTGATCAGGCTCACCACGATCATCACCACGACGAAGATCACGAACCCCGTCATCGCCGGCCTCCTCCGTGGACGTCTGGACTGACAGCCTAAGGCCCACCGGGTGCGCGGAATCGGAGTAATGCGGGTGTGACCGCTACAATCTCGTGTGAGAGTGCGCCCGAGGCCCCACCGCCTACTGCGCGGCACTCGGCACGGCACCTCGCCGAGCACCTGCTCGCTACGGCGTTGGGGCCTCGGGCGCACTCTGGACCGCTGATCGAATTCGAAGGGCTTACCCGCGTGGCAACGACGAACGACCTCAAGAACGGCATGGTGCTCGACCTGGACGGACAGCTGTGGTCCGTCGTGTGGTTCCAGCATCACAAGCCGGGCAAGGGCGGCGCCATCGTCCGGACGAAGCTCAAGAACGTGCTGTCCGGCAAGGTGGTGGACAAGACCTTCAACGCCGACGTGAAGGTCGACGTGGCCACGGTCGACAAGCGTGACATGACGTACCTGTACAACGACGGCACGGCGTACGTCTTCATGGACAAGTCGACGTACGACCAGCTGCAGCTGCAGCCCGAGGTGGTCGGCGACGCCGTCCACTTCCTGCTGGAGAACCAGGACGCCATCGTCGCGGTGCACGACGACCTCCCGCTGTACGTCGAGCTCCCGGCCTCGGTCGAGCTCACGGTCGAGTACACCGAGCCGGGTCTGCAGGGCGACCGCTCCAGCGGCGGCACCAAGCCGGCCAAGCTGGAGACCGGCTACGACATCCAGGTCCCGCTGTTCCTGACCACTGGTGAGAAGGTCAAGGTGGACACCCGGACCGGGGACTACCTCGGCCGCGTCACCTCCTGATCCGTAGAGAGTCGACAACAGAAGATGTCTGCCCGTAGCAAGGCCCGCAAGCGCGCTCTCGACGTGCTGTTCGAGTCCGAGGTCAGGGGGCTGCCGGTCGGCGGCACCCTGGCCGACCGGGTGGCCGACAACGACCCGCCGGTGAACGAGTTCACCGTGGCGCTGGTCGAGGGTGTCGCGAAGCACATCGAGCTGATCGACGACCTGCTCGAGACGCATTCGGTCGGCTGGACGCTGGACCGGATGCCGGCCGTCGACCGGAACATCCTGCGGATCGGCGCCTACGAGCTGCTGTTCGACGACCAGGTGCCGGACGTGGTCGCGGTGAGCGAGGCGGTCGCGCTCGCGCGGGACCTGTCGACGGACGAGTCGCCGACGTTCGTGAACGGGCTGCTGGCACGACTGCTGCAGCTGAAGCCCACGCTGGGCGTCTGAGAACTCCGGGCGTCTGAGAAACCCCGGGCGGGTTGAAGAAGTCTGGGCGGTCCGGGCGGTGAGGAACGAGGGGGGCGAGCCCTCTCCGAGTTCCTCTTTGTCTCTGGCCCGGTGACCGTCTCGGTACGGTCCCGGGCCGCCGATGCGTCCCCGTGCGCGGCCGGTGAGGTGGTACCTGCCGCTCTACTGCGGTGCTGCTGTGGTGTTGCTCCGTTGGGTCAGTTGAGAAGGCGGGCGGCCGCGGGCCAGCTGCTACAAGCCCCGACCGTCTAACACCTTCGTCAGGCGCCGGCTGCCTCGGACGCGTCCTCTACCTCACCCTTCGCCTCCGGGTTCAGCACGCCCCAGGAGATGAAACGCTCGGTCAGCGTCGTCGGCGACTCGTCGTAGATCACGGCGAGCGTCCGCATGTCGTCCTGCCGGATCGACAGCACCTTTCCGTTGTAGTCCCCACGCTGAGCCTGGATCGTGGCGGCGTACCGCGTCAGCGGACCCGCCTCGCTCGCGTCGAGGTGTTGCAGAGCCTCCAGGTCGAGGATCAACCGGGGCGGAGCGGCAGCAGCTGCGGCCGCGCTGGCGGAACCAGGGAGCAGTTCACGGATCGGCACGCCGTAGAAATCGGCGAGCTCCGCGAGCTTCTGGACCGTGACGGCTCGATCGCCGCGCTCGTACGAGCCGACGACGACCGCCTTCCAGCGACCCTTGGACTTCTCTTCCACACCATGCAGCGACAGCCCTTGCTGCTGGCGGATGGCGCGTAGCTTGCCACCCAGTGTCTTCGCGTATTCGCTAGGCACGCTGGTCTTCCCTCCGACTAGTTTCGTCTTGTCCGGCCCGCAGGGTACGGCCCGAAAGGTGAAACCCCCCTCGATTACACAGAGTAACAATATTCTGGGTGCGAGGCCAGCGTCAAGACGGCGTGTCACATCCGATACCATGTCAAGCGGTCCGAACGTCCTTTAAAGACCCGTCCAGAGAGGCGGGAAAGGAGGAACGGTAGCGATGAGCCCTGCCCAGAGTGCAGAGCAACCCGAGTTCACGCAGCCGCCGCTTCGCAGCGGCCGTGAGGTTCTCGACGCTTCCGACATTTCCCGGGCACTGACCCGGATCGCCCACGAGATTCTCGAGCGGAACCGCGGCGCCGACCCGGTCGTCCTGCTCGGCATCCCCACCCGCGGTGTCCCGCTGGCGCAGCGCGTCTCGGCCCGCATCCAGGCCGTCGAGGGGCAGAGCGTGCCCACAGGGTCACTCGATGTGACCATGTACCGCGACGACATCGGCCTCAAGCCACCTCGTGGCCTGGAGCACACCGACATCCCCGCGGACGGCATCGACGGCAAGGTCGTCGTCCTGGTCGACGACGTGCTGTTCTCCGGCCGCACGATCCGCGCGGCCCTCGACGCGCTCGGCGACATCGGCCGCCCGCGCGCGGTCCAGCTGGCCGTCCTGGTCGATCGCGGCCACCGCGAGCTGCCGATCCGCGCCGACTACGTCGGCAAGAACCTGCCGACCTCGCTGGTGGAGCGCGTCACCGTCCACCTGGACGAGTTCGATGGCGAGGACGCCGTACTGATCGCCGACAAGGGGGCGAAGGGCTGATGAAGCACCTGTTGAGTGCGGCGGACCTGAGCCGCGACGAGGCCAACCTGATCCTCGACACCGCCGAGGAGATGCGGTCGCTGGCCGACCGCCCGATCAAGAAGCTGCCCGCGCTGCGCGGGCGGACCGTGGTCAACCTGTTCTTCGAGGACTCGACCCGGACCCGGATCTCGTTCGAGGCGGCCGCCAAGCGGCTGTCGGCGGACGTCATCAACTTCTCCGCCAAGGGCTCGAGCGTGAGCAAGGGCGAGAGCCTCAAGGACACCGCGCTGACGCTGCAGGCGATGGGCGCCGACGGGGTGGTCTGCCGGCACGGTTCGTCCGGCGCGCCGCACCTGCTGGCGAAGTCCGGCTGGATGACCGGCTCGGTGGTGAATGCCGGTGACGGCACCCACGAGCACCCGACCCAGGCGCTGCTCGACGCGTTCACGATGCGCCGCCACCTCGGCTCGCTGGAGGGGCGACGGATCACGATCGTCGGCGACGTCCTGCACTCCCGGGTCGCGCGCTCCAACGTGCTGCTGCTCGCCACGCTGGGCGCCGACGTGATGGTGGTCGCTCCGCCGACGCTGCTCCCGGTCGACATGTCCCAGTGGCCGTGCGCGACGTCGTACGACCTCGACTCGGCGCTGCCGAAGAGCGACGCGGTGATGATGCTGCGGGTGCAGCGGGAGCGGATGAACGACGCGTTCTTCCCGAGTGCCCGCGAGTACACCCGCCGCTACGGCCTGGACGTGCACCGGATGGCGCAGCTGCCGGACGACACCATCGTCATGCACCCGGGCCCGATGAACCGGGGCATGGAGATCAGCGCCGAGGTCGCCGACTCGACCCGCTCGGTCATCGTCGAGCAGGTCACGAACGGCGTGGCCATCCGCATGGCCGTCCTTTATCTGCTGTTGTCAGGTAGTAACGAAGAGGAGCAGACCGCATGACCGCACAACTGATCACCGGCGCGCGCATCGTTGGCGGTGAGGTGGCGGATCTGCTGATCGACGACGGCGAGATCGTTGCTGTCGGCACTGACCTCGAGACCCCCGGCGGTACGACGACCGTCGACGCGCGGGGCCTGATCGCGCTGCCCGGGCTGGTCGACCTGCACACGCACCTGCGCGAGCCCGGCCGCGAGGACGCCGAGACCGTGCTGACCGGCACCCGCGCGGCGGCCAAGGGCGGGTTCACCGCGGTCTTCGCGATGGCCAACACCGACCCGGTCGCCGACACCGCCGGAGTGGTCGAGCAGGTCTGGCGCCTCGGCCGCGACGCCGGGTACGCCGACGTGTACCCGATCGGCGCGGTCACCGTCGGCCGGAAGGGCACCCAGCTCGCGGAGCTCGGTGCGATGGCGGACTCGGCAGCCCGGGTCCGGGTGTTCTCCGACGACGGCGACTGCGTCTGGGACGCGGCGTTGATGCGGCGCGCGCTCGAGTACGTGAAGGCGTTCGACGGCGTGATCGCCCAGCACGCGCAGGAGCCCCGGCTCACCCAGGGCGCGCAGATGAACGAGGGCGCGCTGTCCGGCGTCCTCGGCCTGACCGGCTGGCCGAGTGTCGCCGAGGAGGCGATCATCGCTCGCGACATTCTGCTCAACGCGCACGTCGGGTCGAAGCTGCACATCTGCCACTTGTCAACCAAGGGCTCGGTGGAGATCGTCCGCGCCGCCAAGCGCCGCGGTCTGGAGGTTACCGCCGAGGTCACCCCGCACCACCTGCTGCTGACCGAGGACCTGGCTGCCTCCTACAACCCGGTGTACAAGGTGAACCCGCCGCTGCGCACCAAGGAGGACGTCGAGGCGGTCCGCGAGGGCCTGGCCGACGGCACGATCGACATCGTCGCCACCGACCACGCGCCGCACCCGGTGGAGGACAAGGACTGCGAGTGGAGTGCGGCCGCGTTCGGGATGACCGGGCTCGAGACCGCGCTGAGCGTCGTACAGCACGCGATGATCGACACCAAGCTGCTGACCTGGTCCGACGTCGCCGACCGGATGAGCTACCGGCCGGCCGCGATCGGCCAGATCTCCGAGCACGGTCGTCCGCTCGAGGCGGGCGCCCCGGCGAACTTCGTGCTGTACGACCCGACCGTCGAGCGGACCGTCGTACCGGACGAGTCGGTGTCGCTGTCGCGGAACACGCCGTTCCAGGGGATGACGCTGCCGGGCAAGGTGGTCACGACGTTCCTGCGCGGTACGCCGGTCGTCCTGGACGGTGAGCTGACCAGGTGAAGGCTTTCCTGGGCATTCTCGGCACGCTGCTGATCTTGGCGGCGGGCTACTTCGGCATGTACCGGGGCTGGCGGAACCGTCAGTCCCGGCAGGCCGACCTCGCGCCGCTGCCCGCGGTCCCCGAGGCCAAAATCAGCGGCGTCGAAGGTGTGTACGTCGCGACCACGAGTGCCGGCGACTGGATGGACCGGATCGCCGTGCACGAACTGGGCGTCCGCAGCATCGCGGACCTGGCCGTCAGTGAGGCCGGCCTGATCTTCCACCGGCAGGGAGCGGCGGACGTGTTCATCCCCGCGGACCACCTGACCGCCGTCCGGACCGACCGTGGCATCGCCGGCAAGGTGACCGCGGAGAAGTCCGGGCTGGTCGTGGTCACCTGGACGCACGACGGCCGCGAGCTCGACACCGGGTTCCGCCCGCGTCGCAAGGCCGACACCGCCGCCCTGACCGAATCCATCGCAACACTGATCGGAGCCGAGCAAAGATGAGCCAGCCCGCATCCAATCCGGCGCTGCTGGTCCTCGAGGACGGCCGGTCGTTCGCCGGCACCTCGTACGGGGCGACCGGCGAGACGTACGGCGAGGCGGTGTTCACCACCGGGATGACCGGCTACCAGGAGACGCTGACCGACCCGTCGTACCACCGGCAGATCGTCACCCAGACCGCGCCGCACATCGGCAACACCGGTGTGAACGACGAGGACGACGAGTCGCAGAAGATCTGGGTCGCCGGGTACGTGGTCCGCGACCCGGCCCGGGTGCCCTCCAACTGGCGCTCGACCAAGTCCCTCGACGACCAGCTGAAGAGCCAGGGGATCGTCGGGATCTCCGGCATCGACACCCGGGCGCTGACCCGCCACCTGCGCGAACGCGGCGCGATGCGAGCCGGGATCTCCACCGAGATCCTCGACCCGGCGGCCCTGCTGGAGAAGGTCCTGCAGCAGCCGCCGATGGCCGGCGCCGACCTGGCCGACGAGGTCACCACGCCCGCGACGTACGTCGTACCGGCCGAGGGCGAGAAGCGGTTCACCGTGGTCGCGCTCGACCTCGGGATCAAGTCGATGACGCCGAAGCGGATGGCCGAGCGCGGCATCGAGGTCCATGTGCTGCCGGCCACCGCGTCGCTGGACGAGGTACTCGCGGTGAACCCGGACGGCATCTTCATGAGCAACGGCCCGGGCGACCCGGAGACCACCGAGCACCCGACCACGCTGCTCAAGGAGCTGCTGCAGCGCGGCAAGCCGTACTTCGGGATCTGCTTCGGCAACCAGGTGTTCGGGCGGGCGCTCGGACTGGGGACGTTCAAGCTGAAGTACGGGCACCGCGGGATCAACCAGCCGGTGCTCGACCGGGCGACCGGGAAGGTGGAGATCACCGCGCAGAACCACGGCTTCGCGGTGGACGCGCCCCTGGACGGCGGCGTCGAGACTCCGTACGGGACGGCTGAGGTCAGCCACGTCTCGCTCAACGACAACGTGGTCGAAGGGCTCAAGCTCACCGGTAAGGACGGGCGGGTGCTGGCCTTCTCGGTGCAGTACCACCCCGAGGCGGCGGCTGGTCCGCACGACTCGGCGTACCTGTTCGACCGGTTCGTCGAACTGATGGAAGGACGGGCCGTCTGATGCCGAGGCGTACAGACATCGAGTCGGTGCTGGTCATCGGCTCCGGGCCGATCGTGATCGGTCAGGCTTGCGAGTTCGACTACTCCGGCACGCAGGCCTGCCGGGTGCTGCGCGAGGAGGGGTTCCGGGTCGTCCTGGTGAACTCCAACCCGGCCACGATCATGACGGATCCGGAGTTCGCCGACGCCACGTACGTCGAGCCGATCACCCCGGAGTACGTCGAGAAGGTGATCGAGAAGGAGCGCCCGAACGCGCTGCTGGCCACCCTCGGCGGCCAGACCGCGCTGAACGCGGCGATCTCCCTGCACGAGAACGGCGTGCTCGAGAAGTACGGCGTGGAGCTGATCGGCGCGTCCGTCGACGCGATCCAGCGCGGTGAGAACCGGCAGTCGTTCAAGCAGATCGTCGAGAAGCTCGGCGCGGAGGTCGCACGCTCGGTGATCTGCCACACGCTCGACGACGTGATGGGCGCGGCCGGCCAGCTCGGGTACCCGCTGGTCGTGCGGCCGTCGTTCACGATGGGCGGCGTCGGCTCCGGGATGGCGTACGACGAGGCCGACCTGCGCCGGATCGCCGGTGCCGGGCTGCACGCGTCGCCGACGACCGAGGTGCTGATCGAGGAGTCGATCCTCGGCTGGAAGGAGTACGAGCTGGAGGTGATGCGCGACAAGGCCGACAACGTCGTGATCATCTGCTCGATCGAGAACGTCGACCCGATGGGCGTGCACACCGGCGACTCGGTCACGGTCGCGCCGGCGATGACGCTGACCGACCGCGAGTACCAGGTCATGCGGGACCTTGCCATCGGCATCATTCGCGAGGTCGGCGTCGACACCGGCGGCTGCAACATCCAGTTCGCGGTGAACCCGGCCGACGGCCGGCTGATCGTGATCGAGATGAACCCGCGGGTGTCCCGTTCGTCCGCGCTGGCGTCGAAGGCGACCGGCTTCCCGATCGCGAAGATCGCCGCGAAGGTTGCCATCGGCTACACGCTGGACGAGATCCCGAACGACATCACCAAGCAGACCCCGGCCAGCTTCGAGCCGACGCTGGACTACGTGGTGGTGAAGGTGCCGCGGTTCGCGTTCGAGAAGTTCCCGGCCGCGGACGCCACGCTGACCACGCACATGAAGAGCGTCGGCGAGGCGATGGCGATCGGCCGCAACTACACCGAGGCGCTGCAGAAGGCGCTGCGGTCGCTGGAGAAGCCGGAGGCCCGGTTCTCCTGGGCCGGTCACCCGGCGAGCGAGCTGGAGCCGTTGCTGGAGACGATCAAGACGCCGCAGGACGGGCGGCTGCGGATCATCATGGACGCGATCCGCGCGGGTGCGACGCCGGAACAGATCTTCGATCAAACTCGCATCGATCCGTGGTTCGTGGACCAGCTGTACCTGCTGCACGAGACCGCGCTGCAGGTGGCGGCCGCGCCGCGGCTCACCCCTGAGGTGATCAAGCTGGCGAAGCGGCACGGGTTCTCGGACCTGCAGCTGGCCGAGATCCGCGGGCTGACCGAGGACGTCGTCCGCGGCGTACGGCAGGCGCTCGGGATCCGGCCGGTCTACAAGACGGTCGACACCTGTGCGGCCGAGTTCAAGGCCGAGACGCCCTACCACTACTCGTCGTACGACGAGGAGTCCGAGGTCGCACCGCGCTCCGAGCCTGCCGTGCTGATCCTCGGCTCGGGGCCGAACCGGATCGGCCAGGGGATCGAGTTCGACTACTCCTGCGTGCACGCGTCGATGGCGCTGCGCGAGGCCGGCTACTGCACGATCATGGTGAACTGCAACCCGGAGACGGTCTCGACCGACTACGACACCTCCGACCGGCTGTACTTCGAGCCGCTCACCTGCGAGGACGTGCTCGAGATCGTGTACGCCGAGATGCAGGCCGGCCCGGTCGCCGGCGTGATCGTGCAGCTCGGCGGCCAGACGCCGCTCGGCCTGGCGCAGCGGCTCGCGGATGCCGGTGTTCCGATCGTCGGGACCTCGCCCGAGGCCATTCACCTGGCCGAGGAGCGGGGCGCCTTCGGCAAGGTGCTGGCGGACGCGGAGCTACCGGCGCCGAAGCACGGGACGGCGCTGTCCGCGGACCAGGCGCAGGCGGTGGCCGAGGAGATCGGGTTCCCGGTCCTCGTGCGGCCGTCGTACGTGCTGGGCGGACGCGGGATGGAGATCGTCTACAGCTCGGCCGAGCTGAGTGCGGCCCTGGAGCGGCTCGGCGGCGGTGAGGCGTTCGAGCACCCGGTGCTGATCGACCGGTTCCTGGACGACGCGGTCGAGATCGACGTGGACGGGCTGTTCGACGGGAACGAGTTGTTCCTCGGCGGCGTGATGGAGCACATCGAGGAGGCCGGGGTGCACTCGGGTGACTCGTCCTGTGCGCTGCCGCCGATAACGCTCGGCAACGCGGACATCGAGAAGCTCCGCGCCTCCACCGAGGCGATCGCGCGCGGGGTCGGCGTCCGCGGGCTGATCAACATCCAGTACGCGCTGGCCGGCGACGTCCTCTACGTGCTGGAGGCGAATCCGCGGGCCTCACGGACGGTGCCGTTCGTGTCGAAGGCGACCGCGACCCCGCTGGCCAAGGCCGCGGCCCGGGTGATGCTCGGGGCAACGATCGCGTCGCTGCGTGACGAGGGCATGCTGCCGGCCACCGGTGACGGCGGCACGCTGCCGACGACGACGCCGATCGCGGTGAAGGAAGCCGTCATGCCGTTCAACCGGTTCCGGACCATCGACGGCTCGTCGGTCGACACGGTGCTCGGGCCGGAGATGAAGTCCACCGGCGAGGTGATGGGCATCGACGACACCTTCGGCACGGCGTTCGCGAAGTCGCAGGCGGGGGCGTCGCAGCCGCTGCCGACGGCCGGCAAGGTGTTCGTCTCGGTCGCGAACCGGGACAAGCGGCACATGATCTTCCCGGTCAAGCGGCTGGCGGATCTCGGCTTCCAGATCTACGCGACCGAAGGTACGGCGGACGTACTGCGGCGCAACGGCGTCGAGGCCGTCACGGTTCGCAAGAGCAGCCAGGGTCCCGGCCCGAACGGCGAGCCGACGATCGTCCAGATGGTGCAGGACGGGGAGCTCAACCTGATCGTCAACACACCGATCGGGATCACCCAGGGCGGTTCGCCGCGGCTGGACGGGTACGAGATCCGCAGCGCCGCGGTGGCACGGAACATCCCCTGCATCACCACGGTCCAGGGCCTCGCGGCCGCCGTACAGGGCATCGAGGCGCAGCGCGCCGGCGACATCGGCGTACGGTCCCTGCAGGACTGGGTGCCGAGGATCCGCGGTGTATAGGCGGGTTGTCCGCCCGGTCCTGTACAAGCTGGGCAACGGTGACGCGGAGGTTGCGCACGAGCAGACGTTGAAGGGGATGCGCCTGCTCGGGCGCATCCCGGGGGCCTCTGCTCTCGGGTCCCGGGTGTACGGGGCGTCGGGTGAGGGGCATTCGGTCTTCGGTGTCCGGTTCCCGTCCCGTGTCGGCCTGGCTGCTGGGATGGACAAGAACGGGATCGCCCTGCGCGCGTGGCCGGCGATCGGCTTCGGCTTCGTCGAGGTCGGCACCGTCACCGCGCATCCGCAGCCGGGCAATCCTCGGCCGCGCTTGTTCCGGTTGGTCGAGCACGAGGCCGTCATCAACCGGATGGGCTTCAACAACCTCGGCTCCGAGGCGCTCGCGCACCGGCTGGCGGCGTACGGACCGCTGGGTTACCCGCTCGGCATCTCGATCGGCAAGTCGAAGGTGACGCCGCTGGACGACGCGGTCGAGGACTACGTGACCTCGCTCCGCCGCCTCTACCGGTACGGCGATTACTTCGCGGTCAACGTCTCCTCGCCGAACACGCCGGGCCTGCGCTCCTTGCAGGACGCGGGCCACCTCCGCGAACTGCTCGCCGCGCTGCACACCGAGGCTGCTTCGCTGACGGTGGCCGGCCTCGGTCCGAAACCGATCCTGGTGAAGATCGCCCCCGACCTGACCACGTCGGCGATCGACGAACTGCTCCAGGTCTGCACCGATCTCGGCGTCGCCGGCATCATCGCCACCAACACGACCATCGATCGCACGGGCGTCCCGGATCATCCGTTGGCCCACGAGACCGGCGGGCTGTCCGGACGCCCGCTGGCGGAGATCGCAGCCAAGACCGTCGCCCACATCCACAACCAGACCGGGGGAGCGGTGCCTGTCATCGGTGTCGGAGGGATCGTCGACCCGTCCGACGCGGCCCGCCTGTTCGACGCCGGCGCGAGCCTCGTCCAGGTGTACACCGGTTTGATCTATCGCGGCCCCGGACTGATTCGAGCTATCAACAGGAGCTTGCCATGAGCAACAACAAGCCGTTCGGTGCGCGCCTGCGCGCGGCCATGGATACCCGCGGCCCACTCTGCGTCGGCATCGACCCGCACGCGCATCTGCTGGACACGTGGGGCCTGCCCGACACCCCGGAGGGGCTGGCCTCGTTCACCTACGGCGTCGTCGACGCGCTCGCCGAGCGGGTCGCGGTGTTCAAGCCGCAGTCCGCGTTCTTCGAGCGGTTCGGGTCGGCCGGCATCGCCGTACTCGAGCAGGCCACGATCCGGCTGCGGGACGCCGGTGCGCTGGTGATCATCGACGCGAAGCGCGGCGACATCGGAAGCACGATGGGCGGGTATGCGGCGGCGTACCTGGCCGAGAAGGGGCCGCTCGCGTGCGACGCGCTGACGGTCAGCCCGTACCTCGGCTTCGGCTCGCTGCAGCCGACCATCGACGTGGCGCGCGAGTCCGGGGCCGGCCTGTTCGTGCTGGCCCTGACGTCGAACCCGGAGGGCCCGCAGTTCCAGTCGGCCCGCACCGCCGACGGGCCGACCGTCGCGGGTGCGGTGCTGGACGGCCTGCGCGGACTGAACGCCGACACCGACGAGCTTGGCTCGTTCGGAGCGGTCGTTGGCGCGACCATCAGTTCCACCGCCGAGAACCTCGACATCAACGGTCCGCTGCTCGCCCCCGGCCTCGGCGCCCAGGGCGGCACGGCCGAGGGCCTCACCAAGGTCTTCGGTACGGCGGTCCGCAACGTCGTACCGTCGAGCTCGCGAGAGATCCTCGGCGCCGGACCCAACCCCACCGCCCTGCAAGCTGCGGCCAACCGGGCCAACGACGCCTACCGAACGGTGCTCGGCTACTGAGATCTGCATCTCGACAGGACCTGTCCGGCTTCGCCCGGCGCTGTCACGCTCAACTGCCCGGCCGATCGGGCAGGACAGGCCGACACATCCTGTCGAGATGCTGATCATGCGATCCTGTTCGCATGGGTTCGGGACTGGGGATTTGCGGGCGGTTCTACCAGCAGATCGTTCGGCCGCAGGTGGACGTGGCGCACAGCGCGGCGTTGCTGGGGCGCGGCTCGGAGGTGCTCGGCTTCGACGACGAGATGTCGGCCGACCACAACTATGAAGCGCGGGTGCTGCTGTTCGTCGCGGAGGGAGTCGAACTGCGGCCGGAGTTGCCGGCGACGTTCGAAGGCCGTCCGACGCAGGTCGACGTACACACCCTCCGCCAGTACTTCGCCGACCAGTTGAGGTTCGACATCGACGCCGACCTCACGCCGCAGGATTGGCTGACCTTTCCGGAGTCGATTCTCCGGCAGCACACGGCCGGCGGCGTGTTCCACGACGACGTCGGTCTCGCGGCGGTCCGTGATCGGCTGGCCTACTACCCCGACGATGTCTGGCGCTATTTGATGATCACCGCCTGGTGGCGCGTCCATCCGGAGATGAACCTGGTCGGCCGTGTCGGGTACGTCGGGGACGAGCTCGGGTCGGCGTTGATCGGCGCGCAGCTCGTGCAGGACCTCATGCAGCTGTGCTTCCTGATCGAGCGCACCTACGCGCCGTACCGGAAATGGTTCGGTACGGCGTTCGGCCGGCTGTCCTGTGGCCCGACCCTGACGCCGCTGCTGCGCGGGGTCCTGCGGGCCGACACGTGGCAGCAACGCGAGGAAGCTCTGATGGGGGCCTATCGCGGCGTCGCCGAGCTGCACAACCGGCTCGCCATCACCGAGCCGATCGAGCTCGGTGTAGAGCAGATGTGCGGCCGGCCGTTCAAGGTCGTCTGGGGAGACTTCATCGGCACGCTCTCCGCGGGGATCCAGGACCCGGAGGTACGGCGCATCCTCGACCGCTGGCCCGTCGGCGGAATCGAGCAGATCCGCAACCTGCTGTGGAAGGCGCCGGACCGCCGTCACCTGGTCGAGCTGCTCGACTCCTGATAGAGCTTCGTCAGCAGGTCGACGGCCGCCAGCGTCGCCGGGTGCGGGTCCTCGCGGTGCCAGATCAGGTGTACGTCGACCGGCGGCGCGTCGCGGAGCGGCCGATAGACGACACCGTCCCGGCGGTACTGCGTGGTCGTGGCCTGCGGCGTGACGCCGACACATCGCCCGGACGCGATGGCAGCCAGCCAGTCGTCGACGTCGTGGGTGAACTCGATCCGCGGTCGCGCGCCCTCGGGCCACAGATCGATCGTGGTGCTCCCGGTGCGGCGGTCGATCACGATCGTCCGGTCGCCGATCTGCGCCAGCGTGAGCGACCGTTTGCGCGCGAGTGCGTCGTCGGCGGCCAGGACGCAGTACCGCGGCTCCTGAGTCAGCAGCACGTGCCCGAACCTGCTCAGGTCGAGATGGCTTCGGACAACGGCCAGATCGCACAGGCCCTCGGTCAGTCCACCAGTGGCCGTGTTCGTGCGGACGAGCTGCGGTTCGACGTCGGGGTGCGCGGCGGCCCACCGGCGCAGGAACTCTGTCGTGTGCGCACCGAACGCCGACCAGGCGTGCCCGACGCGGAGCCGCGTATGGCCGCTCCTGGCCTCGCTCATCAGGATTTCGATCTCGGCCATCACCTGCCGGGCACGGGCCAGCACCTGGACGCCCGCGGTCGTCGGCGTGATCGACCGGCTGGTCCGGTGCAGCAGGCGGACGCCGAGCGCGCGCTCCAGGGCGAGGAGGTTCCGGGAGACCGCGGCCTGCGAGATCCCGAGCTCGATCGCCGCGTCGGTGAACGTCCCGGTGTCGACGATCGCGACCAGGCAGCGCAGGTGCCGCAGCTCGAGATCCATGACTCCAGCGTATAGATCGGCGGTCGACCGCATTTTGTCACCGAGCCGGCTGGGTCGACTCTCGTGAGGGTGAGGCGAGAACGGTTGGTCGGAGTGGCGATGATGCTCGGGAGCGGGCTGTCGACGCAGGTCGGTGCGTCGGTGGCGGCGCTCGCGTTCCCGGTGATCGGTCCGGCGGGCGTGGTGGCGATCCGGCAGTGGGTCGCCGCGATCGTGCTGCTCGCGGTCGGGCGCCCACGTCTGCGATCCATCACAGCCCGTCAGTGGCGACCGGTGATCGGGCTGGCCATGGTCTTCGCGGTCATGAACCTGTCCCTCTACACAGCCATCGACCGAGTAGGCCTCGGCTTGGCAGTCACCCTGGAGTTCCTGGGCCCGCTCGCTGTTGCATTGCTGGGCTCACGTCGCGTGCTCGACCTGGTGTGCGCGCTCGTCGCCGCGCCCGCAGTGGTGCTGCTGGCGCGGCCCCAGGCGTCAACCGACTACGTGGGCATCGGACTCGGCCTGCTGGCCGCGATGGGCTGGGCGTTCTACATCCTCCTCAACCGCAAGGTCGGTCGAGAGTTGCCGGGCGCAACGGGTTCGGCCACCGCTGCCGCGTTGTCCGGACTCGCGTACGTGCCTGTCGGGGTGGTGGTTCTGCTGCACCACCCCGCGACGCTCGCCGCCGCGTCGTACGCCCTGGTGGCCGGCGTGCTGTCGTCGGCGGTGCCGTTCCTCGTTGATCTGTTGACGTTGCGGCGCGTGCCGGCGCAGTTCTTCGGCGTCTTCATGAGCGTGAATCCGGTGGTCGCGGCAATGGTCGGGCTGGTGGTTCTGCATCAGCAGCCGGCGATCCTCGACTGGGTGGCGATTCTCGTCATCGTGTCGGCGAACGCCGTGGCGATCTCGGCAGCGAGCAGCAGCCGGCAGCATCGCAAAGTATATGATGTAAATCATAGTGTATGTGCTAAACCAGTGACCCCCGCGGTCCGCCAGGGTTGACGCGACGGGCAGCACCGGACTGGCCGCGTGAGACCGAAGGACGGACATGAAGCGGGTTGCGGTTCTGGTGGTGGCGACGACGATGAGCGCGGGCCTGCTGACGGCCTGCTCGCGCGGAGGCGACTACTGCCAGGAGTTGAAGAGCTACGGCGATCTCGTGAAGAACCTCGACATCAAGGATTCACAGGCGCTCGACAAGATCGCCAACGGGTCGAACAAGCTGTCCAAGTCGGCGCCGGACGACGTGAAGGACGACTGGAAGACCGTGCGGGACTTCGCCAACAAGGTGAAGGGTGCCAACGGCAACCAGGAGAAGGTCGCCGAGGCCGACGCTGCCAAGGTCGACGCTGCATGGAAGGCGATCGCCGCCAACGCCAAGGACAAGTGCAAGTTCGACCTCGAGAACATGTGACCGGCCCGACGCGGCACATCACAGCCCGGTTCCGGTCGTGCCGTGCGATCTTCTTCACGGCCTGCCGGAGCTCGCGGTGACCCCGGCGTTCGGAAAGGTGTCGGCGGACGGGGAGCCACAGTCTTCCCGCGCGACTTGTTAAGGAACAGAATGCGGAAGCTGGCAGCCCTCGCGGCCGTTGTGACGATGAGTGCCGGTGTCCTGACGGCCTGCTCGGGTGGCGACTACTGCGGTGACCTGCAGGGCTACGTCGACTCGGCGAAGGACCTGGACATCAAGAACGCCGACGCCGTCGGCAAGATGCTGGACCAGGCCAAGAAGGTGTCGAAGTCGGCGCCGGACGACCTGAAGGACGACTGGAAGACCGTCATCGACTATGCCGAGAAGGCGCAGGACGCCAAGGGCGACACGAACAAGCTGATGGAGCTGGCGAAGAGCGAAGGCTCCAAGGTCCAGCCCGCCATGGACGCGATCACCAAGCAGGCTAAGGACACCTGCAAGATCGACCTCTCGGGCGCCGGCAACAACTGACGCCCGCGGTGCCGGCAGGGCGGCGTCGCATCGCCGTCCCGCCGGCGCCACGGCGGCGTCACGACGAATCACCTGACAGCGGAACGTATTCGTTTCGGATAGTTTGGTGACTCCCGGTAGCGTCGGCCGCACACGACCTCCCGACCCCCGAGGATGAAGCCGTGAAACGTACTCTCGCCATCATCGCGACCGTGACCGCCACCGCCGGGGCGCTGACCGCCTGTACCGACGAGCAGGCGTACTGCGTGGACCTCGCCAAGTACGCCGCGAAGGCCGTCGACGTCGACCCGCAGAAGCCGGTCGACTACGTGAAGATCCTGGACGACGCGAAGAAGCTGCAGGAGTCCGCGCCGAAGGACGTGAAGGACGACTGGGCCGCCGTCGTGACGTTCGCCGAGAAGGCACAGAAGGCCGGCACGGACCGGGTCGAGCTCGCCAAGCTGAGCAAGCAGACCGGCGCCGTGATGACGGCGTACAAGAACATCAGCAGCCAGGCCAAGGACAGCTGCAAGGTCGACCTTCCGGCGCTGAATTGATCAACTGATCGTTCCAATCCGCCGCCTGTCCCGCGACTCTGCTCAACCACGGCCCGACGACGGGCTGGACCCGTGTTAGGTTCCCTTGCGAAGCCATACAACGGGACAGGTGAAACGGTGCCACTTCCTTCTTTGACCCCGGAGCAGCGTGCGGCTGCTCTGGACAAGGCCGCGGCGGCGCGGCGTGAACGAGCCGAGATCAAGAACCGGATCCGGCACTCGGGAGCGTCTCCGACGGAGGTGCTCCACGAGGGGCAGACGAACGAGGTCATCGGCAAGATGCGGGTGAGCCAGTTGCTGCAGTGCATCCCGGGTGTCGGCAAGGTCCGGGCCCAGCAGATCATGGAGCGGGCCGGGATCTCGGAGACGCGGCGGGTGCGCGGCCTCGGCTCCAACCAGATCGCGGCGCTCGAGCGCGAATTCGCCGAGTGAGCTGAGGGTGAGCCAGACCGAAATCCATCCCGGCTCGTTGGACACTGGTGTGACGATGACCACGCACCCTGACAATGTTTCGCACGAGCCGGTGCCGGCTGATCCCGGCCCGGCGCGGCTGACTGTGCTGGCCGGGCCCACCGCGGTGGGGAAGGGGACGGTCGCGGCGGAGATCCGCGAGCGGTTCCCGGACATCTGGATCTCGGTGTCGGCGACGACCCGCAAACCGCGGCCGAACGAGGTGCACGGCGTGCACTACCTGTTCGTGTCCGACACGGAGTTCGACCGGATGATCGCCGACGGTGAGCTGCTCGAGTGGGCGGTCGTGCACAAGGCGGCCCGGTACGGGACGCCGAAGCAGCCGGTGCTCGACAAGCTCGCCACCGGCCGGCCGGCCCTGCTGGAGATCGACCTGCAGGGCGCCCGCCAGGTCCGCGAGACGATGCCGGAGGCGCAGTTCGTCTTCCTGGCGCCCCCGACCTGGGACGAGTTGGTCCGCCGGCTGGTCGGCCGGGGCACGGAGACCAAGGAAGAGCGCGACCGCCGGCTCGAGACCGCCGTACTGGAGCTGGCGGCCGAGAAGGAGTTCGACGTGACGATCGTGAACGCCTCGGTTCGGGAGGCTGCCGATCAGTTGGTAAAGTTGATTCGATCACCCTCCATCTCTGGAAAGAGCTGACTTTGTCTGGCAACCAGCCCGTCGCCATCGGCATCACCTCGCCGCCGATCGACGACCTGCTCACCCACACCGACTCCAAGTACAAGCTGGTGCTGTACTCGGCCAAGCGGGCGCGGCAGATCAACGCCTACTACTCGCAGCTCGGCGAGGGCCTGCTGGAGTACGTCGGACCGCTGGTCGAGACGCACGTCCAGGAGAAGCCGCTCTCGATCGCGATGCGCGAGATCAACGAGGGCGTGCTGACCTGCACCGACATCGACCCCGAGGCCGAGGCGGAAGCCGCAGCCGCGGAGAAGTCCGAGTAACCAGCCCCGCGATGACGCCCGGGAACGGAGTCAGCTGATGTCCGGATCCGGTGAAGAGCACACCCCTGGGACCCATGCCGTCCCGGGGGACTCTGTCGTTCCCGCGACGCCGTCCAAGCACAAGCCGAATGTCGTGCTCGGGGTCGGCGGCGGCATCGCGGCGTACAAGGTCTGTGATCTGCTCCGGCGGCTGACCGAGTCCGGGCACAGTGTGCGGGTGGTGCCGACGGCGGCCGCGCTGGAGTTCGTCGGCGCGGCGACCTGGGCGGCGCTGTCCGGGCAGCCCGTGACGGCCGACCCGTTCGACCACGTCGAAGAGGTGCCGCACGTCCGGATCGGCAAGGCCGCGGAGCTGGTCGTCGTCGCGCCCGCGACCGCGAATCTGATCGCCAAGGCCGCCCACGGGCTGGCCGACGACCTCCTGACGAACACACTGCTGACCGCGCGCTGCCCGATCCTGTTCGCCGCCGCGATGCATACCGAGATGTGGGAGCACCCGGCCACCCAGGCGAACGTCGCGACCCTGCGGTCCCGGGGGATCACGGTGCTGGACCCGGCGGTGGGCCGGCTGACCGGCGCCGACACGGGCCGTGGACGACTCCCGGAGCCGTCCGAGATCTTCGCGATCAGCCAGCTGATGCTCGCCGACGAGGCGGCCCGCGCGGCCGGGCAGTCCGTCGCGGACCTCACCGGCAAGCACGTGCTGGTCAGCGCGGGCGGCACGCGTGAACACCTCGACCCGGTTCGGTACCTCGGCAACTCGTCGTCCGGCAAGCAGGGCTATGCCCTCGCCCGGATCGCCGCCGCCCGCGGCGCCAAGGTCACGCTCGTCGCGGCCAACTCCGAGCTGCCCGACCCGGCCGGCGTTCAGGTCGTCCCGGTCGTCTCCACCCGCGACCTGTACGACGAGATCACCGGGCGGGCCGCCGACGCCGACGCGATCGTGATGGCGGCCGCGCCCGCGGACTTCCGCCCTGTCGACCTGGCGGAGCACAAGATCAAGAAGACCGCCGACGGCGCCGTGCCCGCGGTCAACCTGATCCAGAACCCGGACATCCTGCAGACCATCTCGCACGACCGCGCCCGCCCCGACCAGGTCATCGTCGGGTTCGCGGCGGAGACCGGAGACGCCGAGCACACGGTCCTCGAGCTCGGCCAGGCCAAGCTCGAGCGCAAGGGGTGCGACCTCCTGGTCATCAACGACGTCTCCGGCGGCAAGGTCTTCGGCAGCGACGTCAACGAAGCAGTGATCCTCGACCGCGCCGGCACCGCCCTCCCCGTCCCCTCCACCAGCAAGGACGCCCTGGCCGGCGTCATCTGGAACCTGGTCGCCACCCACTGGTCCTGACCACCCACCTGCCCCGCCCCACCCAGGCCCGCCCGCTCCCCAGGGCCATTTCAGAGGTGAACCTCTCCGCGTGCCCGTTCGCAGTCGGCATACGTGGGATGAACCGACCATTTCAAGGGTCAACCTCTGAAATGTGTTATCCACAGAACGGCGAATCCCGGTTCCGCGGAGTGGGCGCCGCGCCGATGCTGGCGGGGTGAACCAGAAACTCAGACTCGTGGCGGAACAGCAGCGCGGTGTCTTCAGTCGGCAGCAGGCACTGCGCTGTGGCTACACGCCGAAGCAGATTCGTGCGCGACTGAACGACGGTCGGTGGCTTCGAATCCGCCACGGACAGTACGCCGAGCCGCTTGATCTGACCGCCCTCGAACCGTGGAGCCGGAGTCGACTGGAGCACCTCCAGTTGGTTCATGCCGTCGTCAATTCCCGCAGGCGTAGCAGCGTTGTGGTCAGTCATCAGTCTGCGCTGGCCTTGCATGGGCTGCCGCTGTGGGGGCTCGACCTCGGCCGGGCCCACATCACCCGGCAGGACGAGACGGTCAGCGGGACTGTCGCAGGTGTCCACTGCCACGCAGGCGGATTGGTGGACGCCGACCTGACCGACGCGGACGGACTCGCATCGACGACTGTTGCTCGGGCGGTCTTCGAGACTGCTTGTACGACGTCCTTCGAGGCTGCCGTCGTGGCCTTCGACGCGGCCTTGCGCGATCACTCGATCAGCGAGGACGACGTACGCCGCCTTGTTGACGTGACGCAGTACTGGCCCGGGAGCCCGACGGCGCGCGCTGCCCTGAATTTCGGCGATGCGCGCTCGGAATCCGTCGGAGAATCCCGGCTTCGTGTGCTGATGTCGAACAACGAATTGCCCGCCCCTGAGCTCCAGGTCGAGTTTCACGACATCCGCGGGTTCGTTGCCCGGGTCGACTTCTTCTTTCCCCAGTTCTCCACCGTGGTCGAGTTCGACGGGAGGCTGAAGTACGCGGAGGCGGCAGGCGACGTACTCGTGCAGGAGAAGGTCCGCGAAGACCGTTTGCGAGCGTTGGGTCTCCAGGTGGTACGGGCCGGCTGGGTGGACTTCAACCGACCGGACCGGCTGTTGACCAGTATCCGGGACGCGTTCGTCCGCGCCCGCCAAGCCGCCTGACCAAAAGCCTTTGAGGGGTGAACCTCTGAACTTGTCCGTTCCTGAGGCGGATACGGCTGGCGAACGGGCATCGGAAAGGGTTCACCTCTCAAATGGGAGCAGGGGAGCGAGGGGTGAGGAAGAGGTCAGAAGCTGTCCGCTTTGCGTACTAGCGTGGGCGTATGGAGATCACGTGGGACGCGGTTGTTGCGCGGCGGATGTGGCGGCACGGGTTGGTGGAGGCGTTCAGTGCGCCGGTCGACGCCGTGCGGGCGATGTGCGGGGCGCATGCGCAGATCGCGACGGCGGGGGAGGCGTCGGTGGCGTTGCGCGTCGGAGGGGCGACGCGGGCGACCGTGCAGGGCGACGAGGAGCTCGTGAAGACGTTCGGGCCGCGTGGGACCGTGCACTTGTTGCCGCTCGAGGACCTGCCGATGTGGACCGGTGCGTTGTCGGCCTTGCCGTCGGCCGGCAGCCAGCCGGAGCCGATCCGGATGTCCCCGGACGAGGTCGACCAGGTGATCGTCGCCATCGGGGAGGCGCTCGCGCACGACGACCTGACCGTCGACGAGCTGACCGAGGAAGTCGTACGGCGGACCGGGGCGTGGGCACGGGAGCCGACGATCCCCGCCTTCCAGGGCGCGTGGGCGCGGTGGCGGCAGGCGACCTCGGTCGCGGCGAACGCCGGCGTGCTCTGCCACGGTCCGATGCGCGGCCGGCTGATGACCTACGCGAACCCGCACCGCCTTCGCCCCTTCGAGCCGCTGCCGGCCGACAAGGCGATGACCGAACTCCTGCACCGCTACCTGTACTCGTACGGTCCAGCGACCCCGCAGCAGTTCGCACGCTGGCTGAGCACTACGCCGACCAGGGTCAAGCCGTACTTCGCCGATCTGCCGCACGCGAAGCTGGCAGACCATACCGTATGGTATGCCCCAGGTGACGGTGACTTCCCGGACGAGCGGGCCGAGGGCGTGCGGTTGCTGCCGTACTTCGACGCGTACGGCGTCGGCAGCTACCCGAGAGAGCTGCTCTTCCCCGGCAAGGTGTTCGACCGGGCGACCGCCCGCGGGCAGGCCGGCAACTACCCCCTGCTGCTCGTCGACGGCATCGTCGGTGGTGTCTGGCACCAGAAGAAGGCGGGCCGGACGCTGCGCGTCACAGTCGAGGCGCTGAGGCCGCTCAACCGGCGCCGCCGCACACTGCTCGACGCCGAGGTGGATCGGCTGGGCGAGATCCTCGGAGGTGCGCCGTCGCTCACACTCGGCGACGTGACGGTCGGCGCCCACGCCTGAAAGCGAGCCAACCGCCCAGCATATGATCACTGATCTCATATTCCGGATGAATTCGGAGCGTCACCGGGACGTGGGTGGAAACTGCTGGCATACTGCCCAAGATGCATCGCCAACCGTCGGTGCATGGGGGGACCGTGCGACAGTGGGGAACGGTCGTGCGGCACGAGAGGAATCCGAGGGAGAACCTGTGGCGAGGCGCCTTTTCACGTCCGAGTCCGTGACCGAGGGTCACCCGGACAAGATCGCTGACCAGATCAGCGACTCCATCCTCGACGCGTTGCTGGCCGAGGACCCGAAGAGCCGCGTGGCGGTCGAGACCCTGATCACCACGGGTCTGGTCGTCGTCGCGGGCGAGGTCACCACGACGGCGTACGTCGATATCCCCGGGATCGTGCGATCGCGCATCCTGGAGATCGGCTACGACTCGTCCTTGAAGGGCTTCGACGGTGCGTCCTGTGGGGTGCAGGTCGCCATCGGCAGCCAGTCGCCGGACATCGCACAGGGTGTCGACACGGCGTACGAGACGCGCTCGTCCGCGTCCGAGGACGCGCTGGACCTGCAGGGGGCAGGCGACCAGGGGCTGATGTTCGGCTACGCGTCCAACGAGACGCCGGAGCTGATGCCGCTGCCGATCACGATCGCGCACCGGCTGTCCGAGCGGCTGTCCGAGGTCCGCAAGAACGGCACGCTGGCCTACCTGCGGCCGGACGGCAAGACCCAGGTCACGGTCGAGTACGACGGTGACAAGGCGGTCCGGATCGACACCGTGGTGGTGTCCAGCCAGCACGCGGCGGACATCAACCTCGACTCGATGCTGACGCCGGACATCAAGAAGCACGTCGTCGACCCGGTGCTCGAGCAGTTCGACATCGATTCGACCGACTACAAGCTGCTGGTGAACCCGACCGGCCGGTTCGAGATCGGCGGCCCGATGGGCGACGCCGGGCTGACCGGGCGCAAGATCATCATCGACACCTACGGCGGGATGGCGCGGCACGGCGGTGGCGCGTTCTCCGGCAAGGACCCGTCGAAGGTGGACCGGTCGGCGGCGTACGCGATGCGCTGGGTGGCGAAGAACATCGTCGCCGCGGGGCTCGCGGACCGGGTCGAGTGCCAGGTCGCGTACGCGATCGGCAAGGCCGCGCCGGTCGGCTTCTACGTGGACACGTTCGGGACCGAGAAGGTGCCGGTGGCCAAGATCGCCGACGCGGTGCGCGAGGTGTTCGACCTCCGGCCGGCCGCGATCATCCGCGACCTGGACCTGCTCCGGCCGATCTACGCCCAGACCGCCCGCAACGGCCACTTCGGCCGGACCGGTGAGGACTTCACCTGGGAGCACACCGACCGCGTCGAAGCCCTCAAGGCCGCGGTCAACAAGTAGTCAACAAGTAGTCAACAAGTAGTAGTTGTCCACAGGGGACGGCAGTGCGTCAGCGCACTGTCGTCCCCTACGACTAGCATTTCCCGGTGACATCGGACTCGCCGGAGCAACTCACGCTGCTGCGGGACACCGTGCGCAAATCCCGGACCAAGGAGCCGGCCGAGATTACCGAGACGTTGCCGGTGGCCCGGATCGCGGTCGATGTCTCGCTCCCGCATCTGGACCGGCCGTTCGACTACCTCGTTCCCGACGACATGGCCTCGGCGGCCCAGTCGGGCGCCCGGGTGAAGGTCCGGTTCGCCGGCAAGGATCTCGACGGGTTCGTGCTGGAGCGGCTCGAGGAGTCCGATCACGACGGCAAGCTGATGAGGCTGCGCAAGGTCGTGTCGCCCGAGCGCGTGCTGACGCCGGAGGTCGCGGACCTGTGTCGTGCGGTCGCCGATCGGTACGCCGGGGTGCTCGCGGACGTGACTCGGCTGGCTGTCCCGCCGCGGCATGCGAAGGTCGAGGGCGAGCCGCTGCGGTGCGATCAGCCGCCGCGTCCGCCGGTGTCGACGTCACGCTCGGAGTGGTCGGCGTACCCGGCTGGATTCCTCGACGCGATCGCCCGGGCGGAGTCGCCGCGCGCGGTGTGGACCGCCGTACCGGGAGCTGACTGGGCGCTCGCGTTCGCGCAGGCCGCGGCGGTGTGCGCGGCGTCCGGGCGCGGAGCGTTGTTGCTGGCGCCGGACGCGCGGGATCTGGAGCGGTTGGCTGCTGCGTGTACCGCGGTGCTGGGGGAGTCGGGGTTCGTCACGTTGTCGGCGGATCTGGGGCCGACAGCTCGGTATCGGGCGTTCCTGGCCGCGTTGCACGGGTGCGCGCGGGTCGTGATCGGGACGCGAGCGGCCGCGTTCGCACCGGTTGCGGATCTCGGGCTGGTGGCGATGTGGGACGACGGCGACGAGTCGTACGCCGAGCCGCGCGCGCCGTACCCGCATGCGCGCGAGGTCCTGCTGCTGCGTGCCTTCCGGCAGAACTGCGCGGCCGTGCTCGGTGGGTTCGCGCGGTCCGCGGAGGCGGCGGCGTTGATCGAGTCCGGGTTCGCGCACGAGCTGATCGCGGACCGGAAGGTGATCCGCGCGGCGGCGCCGTCGGTGCACATCGCGGGCGAGTCCGATATCGAGCTGGCGCGTGATCCTCAGGCGCGGGCGGCGCGGCTGCCGCACCGGGTGTTCGAGATCGCGCGGGACGGGCTGCGGTCCGGCCCGGTGCTGGTGCAGGTGCCGCGGGCCGGGTATCTGCCGAGCCTGGTGTGCCAGACGTGCCGGGCGCCGTCGCGATGCGCGACCTGTGGCGGGACGTTGCGTCGTACCGGGGGAGCCGGGCCGGCGAGCTGCAGCGTCTGTGGGCGACCGGCGGCCGATCACCGCTGCCCGGAGTGCGGCGACACCAGGATGCGGGCGGCGATCGTGGGCGCGCGTCGTACGGCGGAGGAGTTGGGGCGGGCGTTCCCCGGTGTCGTGGTGCGTACGTCGGGGGGCGACAACATGCTCGACGTCGTACCGGACACGCCGGCGCTCATCGTCACCACGCCAGGCGCCGAGCCGGTGGCCGAGGGAGGGTATGCCGCGGCGCTTCTGCTCGACACCTGGCTGATGCTCGCCCGCCAGGACCTCCGAGCTCCGGAAGAAGCAGTGCGCCGGTGGTTCAACGCGGCCGCGCTGGTCCGATCGGCCCGCGACGGCGGCACCGTCATCCTCGTCGGCGACCCGTCCGCGCTTCCGCTGCAGGCGATCGTCCGATGGAGCCCCGAAGGCTACGCAACCCGCGAGATCGAAGAACGCCGTGCAGCCCGCCTGGCCCCCGCCGCCAAACTGGCCGAGCTCACCGGCCCGTCGGAGTCCGTCAACGACCTCATCACCCGCCTCCGCGACCTGGTCCCCCCATCCGCCGGCCTGGAGGTGCTGGGCCCGGTAGACCTGGACGACGAAACCGTCCGAGCCGTAGTCCGCACCCCCCGCCAACACGGCCCAACCCTCGTCCGCTCCCTCAAAGAATCCCAATCAGCCCGCACCACCAAGAAGAACCCCGGCACAGTCCGAGTCCAGGTAGACCCGCCGAGCTTCGGATAGCCGATGGACATCGTCCTGTTCCATTCCATGTGGGGTCTGCGGCCGGTGGAGGCGGCCGCGGCCGAGCGGCTGCGGTCGTTGGGTTACGAGGTCTTGTTGCCTGACCTGTTCGGTGGCCGGACCGTTCCAGCTGAGCTCGAGGCGGGCTTCGCGTTGATGGAGGAGATCGGCTGGTCGACGATCACCGGACGGGCGTACGACGCGTTGTCCCGGGTGGCCGACGATGCCGCGCTGATCGGGTTCTCGATGGGCGTCGGCGTGATCGGTCAGGTCTGGTCCGACCGGCTTGGCGCGGCGGCGGTCGCCTGTCTCCACGCCCCGGCCGCGGTCCCGCCGGGCGTCCGCCCCGGCACGCCTGTGCAACTGCATTACGCGGCGGGCGACCGTTTCGCCCCGCCGGAGCAGGTAACGGAGTTCCGCCGCAGCGCGGAGGCCGCCGCCGCGGTCGCGCTGATCCGCGAGTACGAAGGCGCCGGTCACTACTTCACCGACGAATCGCACCCCGACTACTCCGCGGCCGCGGCGTCCGGCGCCTGGAGCGACCTGCTGAACATGCTCGAATCAGTGCGCTGATCCGTCACGGACAGGTGGAGGCGGCCATGGGGGCGGCAGCGAGGAGTTGGTGGCCGAGGGGTGTGCGGTGGTAGAGGACAGCGCGGCCGTCGCGGCGGGAATCGACTACGCCGGCGTTGCGGAGGATGCTGAGGTGGACGCTCAGGGTCGGAGCCGAGACGCCTAGCTGGTGGGCCAGGTGGGTCGTGGACATCGGGAGGTCGAGGTGGCCGACGATGGCGGCTCGGGTGCGGCCGACGAGGTCCGCCAGGGGTGAGTCCGTGGTGTCCAGGCGGTCCTCCCACAGGCGCCCGAGGCCGCGCGGCGGGTAGGTGATCGTGGGCACGTGCGGCGCGCACGTCACCGCCAACCCGGCGGGCCACGTGAATACGCAGGGCACGAGCAGCAGGCCCTGTCCGGCCGTTGGTTCGCCGTCGCAGGTGTACGGCCGGTCGATCTCGACGCGGTCGCCGCGGTAGCAGATCGACGGATGCAGATTGCGGAACAGCCGCTCGATCCCGCCACTGGCAAGCTCATCGAGCCGGAACGCCAGGTCCTCCTGCAGCAGGGACCGCATCCGCCGCCAGTCCGGCTCGATCGCCCGCCGCCAGTACCTCTCCAGCGCCGATGTGATCAACTCCAGCGCCTTCGCCGGCTGAGCGATCAGCTCTGGCAGCAGCGGATGCGGCGTGTCGTGCTGCAGCTTCCCGAGCTCGTCCACCACCAGCTCGTACGGCGTTGCCGCGATGGCGGCCAGCCCCGACTCGAAGCTCGTCGACCGCCGCGGCGGCGCCGGCGTCAGGAAGTCGGGGATGTACCCGTACGACGGGATGAGTGCCCTGAGCAACGTCAGGTCGTCGCCCTCGATCGTCGGCCGGACCTTCTGCAGCCACGGGCCGTGCACACTGCGCGCGGTGTTGTTGCTCAGCGCCCGCACGCTCGTCACGGCCTCCCACACCGGCGACAGCGCGAACCGGATCCGCCCGACGTCCCCGGCGTTCAGCCTGATCGTGATCACCCGCCCAAGATTAGTCCTGACCCTAATCATCGACAATGGCCAATCCGGACCCGAGAGTTGATCCCATGAGCGCAGTAGCCGTCGGCAGTCCGCCCCACACCGCCCTCCCGCGGGCTTTCTGGGCGCTGTGGGTGTGCCAGCTGGTGAACCGGCTCGGCAGCTTCGTCCAACCGTTCCTCGTCCTCTACCTCACCCACGACCGTCACCTCTCGGCCGGTACGGCGGGAGCGGTCGCGGCCGCTGTCGGCGCCGGGACCGTGTGCGCGCAACTCGTCGGCGGCTGGCTGGCCGACCGGGTCGGACGCCGGGTGACCATGCTGGTCTGCTTCTTCGGCACCGGCGCCGCGCTGATCCTGCTCGGCTCCAGCCGCTCGATGGCGCTGATCTGGGTGACCGCCTTCCTGGTCGGTCTCCTCGGCGACCTGTTCCGCCCGGCGGTGCAGGCGACGGTCGCGGACCTGCTGCAGCCGACCGAACGGGTCCGCGCGTACGGCTTGCTGTTCTGGGCCATCAACCTCGGCTTCTCCGTCTCGACCGTCAGCGCGGGCGTCCTGGCGTCCTTCGGCTACGGCCTGCTGTTCTGGGTGAACGCCGCGACGTCGGTGATCGCCGGCCTGGTCATCTGGCTGATGGTGCCGGAGAGTCGCCCGGCCCCCGAGGACAACTCGGTACGCCGCGCGCTGCTGCCCGTCGTCGTACGCGACACCGTGTTCCTGCTGATGATCCTGATCCAGATCGGCTACGCGACGATCTACATGCAGGGCTACTCGACCCTCCCGCTGGCGATGTCGGACGACGGCCTGTCGTCGCGGACGTACGGTCTGGTGATCGCGCTCAACGGCGTGGTGATCGTGCTCGTCCAGCCGTTCCTCGGCAAGTGGTACGTCAAGCTCGACCGGCCGAAGCTGCTCGCGGCGTCGATGCTCGTGGTCGGCCTCGGCTTCGGGGTGGGCGCGGTCGTACACAGCTGGTGGGGGTACGCGTTGTCGGTCGTGGTGTGGACGATCGGGGAGATCGGGTTCGCCGCGGTGATCGGCGCGGTGTTCGCCGACCTCGCGCCGATCGATCTGCGCGGCCGCTACATGGGTCTGTCCGGGATGGCGTTCGGCGTCGGCACCGTGATCGGCCCGCTGGCCGGCACCAACGCCCTCGAGCACCTCGGCCCCGCCGCCACCTGGCTCGGCTGCGCGGTACTTGGTGTGGCGATCTTCATCGGGCAGTACTCGCTGGCTCCGGCGCTCCACGCCCGCGCCGCAGCAAACGCGGCGACCGCATGAGGTGGGCGGTCGCGACCGTCACCACGTCGACCGCGTCCGCAACCCACACAGCGTGGTCGAGTGAGGCAGGGTGAAGGCCGCCGCGCCGTTCTCACCGAGTCTCGTAGGGTGGCGGACATGACGATCGACGCGGTGGTGTTCGACATCGGCGGGGTGCTGCTGGACTGGAGCCCGAACTACCTCTACGCCGACCTGATTCCTGACGAGGAACAGCGGTCGCACTTCCTGACCAACGTGGCCACGCCGGCCTGGAACCACAAGCAGGACGAAGGACGCCCGTGGGCCGAGGCGGTTGCGGAGCTGATCGGCTTGCACCCGGAGCACTCCGAGTGGATCGAGGCGTACGACACCGGCTGGCTGAAGATGGTCAGGGGCGTCTTCGAGGACACGGCCGCGGTACTCACCGAGATCCAGGCGCTCGGCCTCCCGACGTACGCGTTGACGAACTTCTCCGGGGACAAGTGGGAGGTGGCCAAGGACGCGTTCCCGATCCTGACCCGCTTCGA
Source organism: Kribbella sp. NPDC051586 (assembly GCF_044453965.1). NCBI lineage: Bacteria > Bacillati > Actinomycetota > Actinomycetes > Propionibacteriales > Kribbellaceae > Kribbella > Kribbella sp. NPDC051586. Next base: position 419,175 of record NZ_JBITDF010000003.1, read on the forward strand.
CGGCGAGGTCGTCTCCGGGGTCGAGCAGACGGCGAAGCCGGACGAGAAGATCTACCGGATCCTCATCGACCGCTTCGGTCTGGACCCGGCCCGCACCTTCTACACCGACGACATGGCGTACAACGTCGACGGTGCTCGCGCGGTCGGCCTCGACGCCGAGGTCTTCACCGGCGCCGACGACCTGCGCACGCAACTCCGCGCCCGCGGTCTGGCCGTGTAGCGGTACTACAGTGGTTTGGTGACATCCGTACCTGGAGACCGCTCGCCCGCAATCGGTGACGTGGATCGCGACACCGCCGTGCGACGCGTGCAGGAGGCTTATACGGACGGGATCCTCACCCACGACGAGATGGACGCACGGCTGCACCAGGTGCTCAGCGCCAGGACCCGGCAGGACATCCAGCGGGCCCTGGCCTCGCTGCCGGCCCCGGACCCGGGCCGCTCGGCGACCATCGGCGCGGCGTCCGGGCGGATCACCCGCGCCGGCGTCTGGCGGGTGCCGCGGAAGCTGAAGGTGCATTCCGCGTTCGGCCGGGTCCGGCTCGATCTGACCCGGGCGATCTTCGAGCACCAAGAGGTCGACATCGAGCTCAAACTCGGCACCGGCGGCGCGAAGATCCGGGTGCCGCGCAACGCGGTCGTCGAGCTCGAGGGTCTGCACACCACCTGGAAGGACTCGCAGTACAAGCCGCCGCGTCAGTCCAGCGGTACCGGTCCGCGGATCCGGATCACCGGGGCGGTCGGGTTCGGCAAGGTGCGGATCCGGCACGCGCGCTGGTAGCCGCTTTCAGACTGCCGCCGAGATCGTCTCGGTGTACGTCGGCGTGCTCGCGAGGTACGCCGCCTCGACGTACACGGTGTTGTCCTGACAGGTCATCGGGGTGAGCGCGACGCCGGGTTTGGCAGCGTACATGCGTTGCGGGGTGGTGAGACCGCGACGCCAGCGGTTGATCTGGTATCTCTCCTCGCCGGTCGAGCCGACGGTGCGGACCTCCCAGAGGATCCAGTTGCCGCAGGCAAGGATCGTGTCGGTGACGACGGTGCCGAGCGGCCGGGCGGGGGAGTCGCCGGACTCACGGACGTAGGCCTTGCTCTGGTACTGGTCGGGGTCATTGGCGGCGACCTCGGACCACACTGTCGAGCCGCCGATGGTGGCACCGCTCCACTGGATGCAGTTGGTTGCCGCGGGGACCGGTTGTGCTGTGCCTCTGGACAGGGATGCGGACAGGACGCGCTTGCAGCGGCCGGCGGTCTCGGGCGCGATGATCTCGCTGAAGGTGACGGTGTCGACGGACACGACCGGATCCGCGATGTAGCCTGGGGCGGCGACGCAGGTGACGGCGCGCGACTTCAGGGTCGCGAGGTCCGCGACGATGAGGCAGGAACGGTTCTTCGCGTCGGTGGAGCTGTAGGCGAAGGTGCCGTCGTACGCGCCGATCTCGGGTTCGGACACCGGCGGGAGTGTGGCGGGGCTTGTGCCCTTGCCGGTGGTCAGGTCGTAGCGGATCACCGTGATCTGCGGATCCGGGCCGTCGGAGCGGATGTCCTCGATCAGGGCCCAGTGGTCGTCGAGGACGACGGGGGACTGGGCGACGAAACCGGTCGCGGGGACGTGGTGGACGACGACCTTCTTGCTGGTGCGGTCGGTGATCGTCGTCGTACCGGCCTCGTCGCTTCCGCGGGTCACGACGTACCTGCGTTGCTGGGTGACGAGGTGCTGGCCGTCGACCGGTTGCCGCAGCACGTTCGCCCAGGCCGGGATCGCCGTACCGCTGTCCGTCGGCCGCCCCGGCGTGGTGATCGACGGCTTCGGCGTCGTTGTGGCTGGTGTCGGTGTTGGTGTTGGTGTGGTGGTCGGTTCGGTCGACGAGCAGCCGGCCACGACCAGGACGAGAAGGGTGCCTGCGGCAACCGTACGGCGACGCATCACAGCCCGATGTTCTTGAAGGAGTTGGCCAGGGTGGCGTTGAACAGTGCGCTCGCGGGAACGTTCCGCGGGCCGTCGGTGACGTTGCCGCGGCTGTTGAACCGGCGCTCGTTGAACACCTCGAAGATCGCGATCGTGCCGTTCGCCTTGTCGTAGCCGCGGCCGACCTGGTAGTGCCCGCTATGGTTGAAGGCGAGGTACGGGAAGTACCGCTTCAGCAGCTGCACGTGCTCGATCACCGGGGCCTTGTACACGCCGAGGTGCTTCTGGTGGACGGTGAAGAACGTCTGCGCGTTCCAGTCCGAGACGTTCTGCACGATGTAGGTGCCGGCGGACTTCGGCCACGCGGTCTTCACGTTGGTCTGCTTCACCATCGCGGAGATCGCCGTACCGCCGGTCGTCGAGCCGAGATCCTTGGCCCACGAGGCCTGCGTGTCCTTCTGGTTGTCGTCGGCCCAGTCGATCGACTGGAACGTCGCCGGCCCGCACCAGTACCCCTTCTCCTGCGAGGTCTGGAACCCCTTCATGATGTACGCCGAAGCCGGCGTCTTCACCGGAGCAGCCGGAGTCTGCGGAGGCGCAGGTTTGGACGGCCCGACCGTAGGAGCGGTACGAGTAGGCACCACCGTCGGCGTCGCCGTAGGGGTCGTCCCGGCTGCCGGTGCTTCCCCCAACCCTTCCTCGCTCGCCGGTGAGCCGCCCGGATTCTGCGGGTTCACCGGAGGTGTGTTCGCTGCGGCGAACTCGCGGAGTTCGCGGGCCTTCTCGCGGCCGCTCCAGGCGGCTTGCATCTCGTCGAGCTCGGCGGTGACCCGGGTGCTCTTCGGCATCGCGGCGCGTTCGGCGACGAGCGCGGCCGGGGTGAGATCGCCGGTCGCGATGTCCTGCTCGACCCCGACCTCGTCCGCCGCCCGCAGGCTGGGCGGGCTCACCAGTTCCTGCAGCTGAGCACCGGTCGGGACACGGTCGACGAACCCGAGTCCGAGGCAGTAGTTCTCCGTGTCGAGCTTGAAGCACCGCAGCATGGCCTCGGCCTGCTCGGACTCGTCCGCGGACCGCACCTGCAGATCACCCGGCGACGTCTCCGTCACCTGCTTGACCACCTCGCTCCACGACCGCGCCGTCGGCTCCGCGACCGGCTCACTCACGGTCGGCGCGCCCGTCGGCGTACTTGTGGGCGTACTTGTCGGTGTCGCGGAGGGATCCGCGGTAGGAGCAGACATCGGCGCCGAGGTGGGCGCAACAGACGCGGTCGCGCCGGCCGGAGGCCCGGAGTACCCGGGCTCGCGTGGTTGATAGGCCTGGGCAGTGAGGGGTGCCTGCGCAAGCAGTGCACCCAGGAGGATCAGAGTTGCCCCCCGTGCTGCAGTGAGCATTGGGTCTCCCGAGCGGCGTGTGACGGCAGTGACTGAGGGTACGCCTGAGACCACAGTACGTGCTTGTGGCAACAAACGGGAGGCCCCTCCCGTCCTGAATCCACCTGCCGGGCCAACTAGACTTGCCCGGTCCTGCCTGCTGGAACGCTGTGGAGAGTCTGTGTCGGTCCAACCCATCCGCCTGTTCGGCGACCCCGTGCTGATCACGAAGGCCGACCCGGTCGTCGACTTCGACGCCGAGCTGCGCCGCCTGGTCGCGGACCTCACCGACACCATGCAGGAGGCGCCCGGATCCGGGCTGGCCGCGCCGCAGATCGGCGTCGGGCTGCGGGTGTTCACGTACCACGTCGAGGGCGAGCTGGGCCACCTGATCAACCCCGAGCTGTCGCTGTCGGCCGACGAGCAGTTCGGCCCCGAGGGCTGCCTCTCGATCCCCGGCCTCGCCTTCGACTGCCGGCGCGCCCAGTCGGTGATCGCCAAGGGCTTCAACATGTACGGCGATCCCGTGGTGATCGAGGGCTCCGACCTGCTCGCCCGCTGCATCCAGCACGAGACCGACCACCTGGACGGCATCCTGTTCGTCGACCGGCTCGACCGGGAGACCCGCAAGCTGGCGATGAAGGCGATCCGCGAAGCCGACTGGTCCGGCCTGAGCGGCCCACCCCAGCTCAAGGTCTCACCCCACCCCACGAACGGATTCGGACTGTGAGAGTCGTCTTCGCCGGTACGCCGGAACCAGCCGTCACCGCACTCGAGGCGATCGTTGCCAGCCGCCACGAGCTTGTCGGCGTCGTCACCCGCCCGGATGCGCCAGCCGGGCGTGGACGGAAGTTGGTCGCCTCACCGGTCGCGCAGTACGCCGAGGAGCTCGGCGGGATCGAGATCCTGAAGCCGGTCAAGCCGAGCGACCCGGAGTTCCTGGCCCGGATGCGGGAGATCGCGCCGGACTGCTGCCCGGTCGTCGCGTACGGCGGACTGCTGCCCCAGGCCGCGCTCGACATCCCGCAGCACGGCTGGGTCAACCTGCACTTCTCGGTGCTGCCCGCGTGGCGTGGGGCCGCGCCGGTGCAGCACTCGATCATCGCGGGCGACGACGTCACCGGCGCGAGCACGTTCCGGATCGTGAAGGCGCTCGACGCCGGCCCGGTGTTCGGCGTACTCACCGAGCCGATCGGGCCCTCGGACACATCGGGCGACCTGCTGCATCGGCTGGCCGTGTCGGGTTCGAAGCTCCTGGTCGACACGCTGGACGGGATCGAGGCCGGCGTGCTGGAGGCCCGGGAGCAGCCGGCCGACGGTGTGACACTCGCGCCGAAGATCACGGTCGAGGATGCCGAGCTGGATCTGAGTGCGCCGGCGCAACGGGTGGACCGGTTGGTGCGCGGGTGCAATCCGGCTCCGGGGGCGTGGACGACGTTCCGGGGCGAGCGGTTGAAGGTCCTCGCCGTACGGCTGACCGACGACGAGCTCAAGCCCGGCGAGCTGCAGGCGACGAAGTCGAGCGTGACGGTTGGCACCGGGAGCCGCGCGGTCGAGTTGGTCACGGTGCAGCCGCAGGGCAAGAAGCCGATGGCCGCAGCCGACTGGGCTCGCGGTATCCGCCTCACCGATGAGGACGTGCTGGGGCCGTCCGCGTGAGCGATCGGTCTCCTCGTAACCGCGCCCCGCAGGTCCGGCCGGATCGGGTCCGCCGGGTTGCGTACCAGGTCATCCGCCAGGTGACGAGCGAAGGCGCGTACGCGAACCTCGCACTGAACAAGGCGCTCCGGGAGGCCCGGCTGTCGGGGCGTGATGCCGCGTTCTGCACCGAGCTCGTGCACGGGACGTTGCGTTGGCAGGGCACGTACGACGCGTTCCTGGCGCGGAGCGTCTCGCGACCACTCGCGGACCTCGACCCCGAGCTCCTCGACCTCCTCCGCCTCGGCACACACCAACTCGTCAACATGCGAGTCGACTCGTATGCCGCGGTGAACGAGATGGTCACCCTGACCAGATCCGAGCTCGGCCAGAAGCGGACCGGCCTCGTCAACGCCGTACTCCGCAAAATCAGCCAACGCTCACTGGACCAGTGGATCTCCACAGTCGCTCCCCAGGACGACCCCCTCGGCTACCTGGCAATTGCTGAAGCACATCCCCGCTGGGTCATCGAGGCCTTCGACCGAGCTCTCACTGATGGGCCTGGCGCCGCCCCATCGGGAGACGCGGCGGTCGAGCTGGAGCATTTGCTTGCCGCTGACAACGATCCTCCGCGGGTGACGCTGGTCGCCCGTCCTGGGCTGGCTGACGTGGACGAGCTGGTTGCCGCGGGAGCGGTCGCCGCGCGGTGGTCGGCGTACGGGGCTGTGCTTGAGGGTGGGGGCGATCCGGGGCGGATCGGGGCGGTTGCCACCGGGCGGGCCGGCGTACAGGACGAAGGGTCGCAGTTGGTGGCGATCGCGTTGGCCTCGGCGAAGGTTGACGGCGACGACGCCGAGTGGCTGGACCTGTGTGCGGGGCCGGGCGGGAAGTCGGCGTTGCTTGCGGCGCTTGTGCAGCAGCGGGACGGGCAGCTGACCGCGGTTGAGCCGCTCAAGCACCGCGCCGAACTGGTCCGCTCGAACCTGCGGGCGATCCCCGGCAACCACAAGGTGCTGGTCGGCGACGGGACCAAGCCGACCTGGCCGGACGGCTCGTTCGACCGGGTGCTCGCCGACGTGCCTTGCAGCGGACTCGGTGCGCTGCGGCGTCGACCGGAGGCCCGCTGGCGCCGTACGCCGGAAGACGTCGTCGAGCTGCGTCCGCTCCAGGAGGCCCTGCTCGACTCCGCGATCACCTCGGTCCGTCCGGGCGGGGTGGTCGCATACGTGACCTGCTCACCTCATCCCGACGAGACTCGTGCCGTCGTCGACGCCGTACTGGGTCGGCGCGACGACGCGTCCCTCGAGGATGCGCGGCCGCTGTTCCCCGACGTGCCGGATCTGGGCGACGGCCCGGACGTCCAGCTCTGGCCGCACCTGCACGGCACCGACGCGATGTACCTGGCGCTGATCCGCCGGTCATAATGCGGACCTGCTGTCAGGCGCTACAGGCCGGACGGTCATGATGGTGAGGTGACAACAACCGCCACGCGTCCCGCCGTCTCGACCCGGCAGCACCATGTCGTCGGTCTGGTTTCGGCCTTCGGGATCGGCATGCTCGTCGCCGTGCAGTCGCGGTTGAACGGCGAGCTCGGCGGCATCCTCGGCGACGGGATCCCGGCGGCGCTGATCTCGTTCGGCACCGGCCTGCTGATCCTGCTGGTCGCTACCGCGATCGTTCCGCGGGTCCGCAAGGCGCTCGGCCGGGTCTGGCAGGCGATCAGTACGCCGGTACGCGCGCATGGCGGCCTGCGCTGGTGGCAGTGTCTCGGCGGACTCGCCGGCGCGTTCCTCGTCGCGACCCAGTCGATCACCGTGTCCGTGATCGGCGTCGCGGTGTTCCTGGTGGCGGGCGTGGCCGGTCAGGCGATCAGCAGCCTCGTCGTCGATCGCCTCGGCTTCGGCCCGGCCGGCCCGCAGCCGCTCACGGCCATCCGCGTGGTCGGCGCAGCCATCGCGCTGGTCGCGGTCGCCCTAGCGGTGTCCGAGCAGGTGAGTCACCCCGACGGTCTGCTGCTCGCCGTCCTGCCCGCGCTCGGCGGCGTCGGCACCGCCGTACAGCAAGCCATCAACGGACGCGTCGCGCGGACCGCTGCCTCCGACGCCTACGGCGCGGTCGCGGCCGGCGTGGTCAACTTCCTGGTCGGCTTCACGGCCCTCCTGCTCGTCTTCCTCGTCGACCTCGCACTCCGCGGCGCACCGCGTCACCTCCCGAGCGAACCGTGGCTGTACTTCGGCGGCGCGTGCGGCGTGATCTTCATCAGCGCCGCGGCCGCTGTGGTCCGCGTGGTCGGCGTCTTCGTCCTCGGCCTCGGCACGATCGCCGGCCAGCTCATCGCCAGCCTGTTCATCGACATCTTCGTCCCGGTCGCGGACAAGCCGGTCACAACCCCGGTCGTGGCCGGCACCCTCCTCGCCCTGGTGGCCGTGGCAGTCGCCGCCGTCCCCAACCTCCGGCGGAGATGAGAGCGGGCCTCCAGCACTCATCAACCGCACGCCATCCGCGTGGTTCACGCTCACCCGATGGTCCGCGCCGCCGATCGGCGATGGTTGGTGAGTGGTGGAGGTCCGTGTCTCAGGTGGTCGCCGGTGCCGGCGGCGCGACGACCGGCTTGCGGCGCACGCTGAGCACGCCCTGGGAGACGGCTACGCCGAGGAGGACGATGAGGCCGCCGACGGGCTGGTACCAGGTGATGTGCTCGTGCAGGACGATCACGCCGACCACGATCGAGAAGATCGGCATCAGGTAGGTGACCATCGACGAGCGGCTCGCGCCGATCAGCCGGATGTTGCGCATGTTGAGCACGAAGGCGAGCCCGCTGCCGAGCGCGCCGAGCGCGACGACGCTCAGCGCCACCTCGACCGACAACGACCACGGCGCCGGCGGCGCCTGCCGGGTCACGATCGGCGCGACGACGGCCAGCTGAACAGTTGCGCAGAGCAACAAGGTCGCCGACAGCGCGGTACCGGACAACGTCGTCCCGGCCAGGAACTTCTTCTGATAAGGGATCGCGAGCCCGTAGAACACCGCCGCGAGCATGCACAGCCCCTGCCCGACCAGATCGGCTCCGCTGTCCACCCGCCAGGCCCCCAGCACGACGAGCATCCCGACGAACCCGATCAGCAGCCCGAACCCGCGCTGCACCGAGAACACCTCGGTCCGGAAGATCAGCACGGCGATCGGCAGCACGATCAGCGGGGTGATCCCGTTCCAGATGCCGGCCAGCAGGGACGGGATCCGCTCCTCGCCGTACCCGAACAGCGTCCACGGGATCGCCGACCCGATCGCGCCGGCGACGAACGAATGCGCCCACACCCGCGGATCGCGCGGCAGCGGCTCGCGCTTCACGACCAGGATCGCGAGCAGTACGAGGGACCCGGCGATCACCCGCCCGAGCGCCAGGTAGAGGGGCGGCAACTCCCGCACGCCGACCGAGATGAACAGGAAGCTGCAGCCCCAGATCGCGGCCAGGGCCAGCATCACCGGGAGCCAGGCCCGAACCGGAGCCTTGTCAGGAGTCGTTACGGTACTCACTCCTGACATCCTGCACCACGTCGCCGACATTCCGGAGCTATTTATCCGTATTCGGGCAGCTGGTCGTCAGTAATGGACAGCACATAGCGGCAGGTGTCAGGGGCGAGAGAGGATGACGCTCATGAGTGCCTTCGATGTGGTTGCGGTCCGGAAGCAGTTCCCCGCGCTCGACGAGGGAGCGGCCCATTTCGACGGTCCGGGTGGCTCGCAGACCCCGCAGGTCGTCGCCGACGCGGTCGCGAGAACCATGACCTCGGCGCTGGCGAACCGGGGCCGACTGACGGCCGCCGAGCGCCGGGCGGACGAGGTTGTCGCCGGTGCCCGCGAGGCGATGGCCGGCCTGCTCGGCACGACCGCGCAGGGCATCGTCTTCGGCCGCAGCATGACCCAGCTGACCTACGACTTCTCCCGCACGCTGGCCAAGACCTGGTCCGAGGGCGACGAGGTGATCGTCACCCGGCTCGACCACGACGCGAACGTCCGTCCGTGGGTCCAGGCCGCCGAGGCCGCCGGCGCCACCATCAAGTGGCTCGGCTTCGATCCCGAGACCTCCGAGCTGGACGACCTGGCCCCGCTCCTCACCGATCGCACCCGCCTCGTCGCGGTCACCGGCGCCTCCAACCTCCTCGGTACGCGGCCCGACACGCGAAGGCTGGCCGATCAGGTCCACGACGCCGGCGCGCTGATCTATGTCGACGGCGTGCACCTCACCGCCCACGCGCCGGTGGACGCGACGTACGCCGACTTCTACGTCTGCTCGCCGTACAAGTTCTTCGGGCCGCATCTGGGTGTCCTGACCGCTGCGCCGGAGCTGCTCGAGACGCTCACGCCGGACAAGCTGGAGCCGTCGTCGAACGTCGTACCGGAGCGGTTCGAGTTCGGCACGCTGCCGTACGAGTCGCTGGCCGGCACGACCGCGGCGGTCGACTTCCTGGCCGGCCTCGGCGGGACGGGCGCCACCCGGCGGGAGCGACTCGTCAGCTCGCTGGAGTTGGTCGAGGAGTACGAGGACAACCTCCGTGACGACCTCGAGTCCCGCTTGGCCGCGATCCCGGGCATCACGCTGTACGGGCATGCCGCCGACCGGACGCCGACGCTGCTGTTCTCGCTCGAGGGCCACACCCCGGCCGCCGTCGCCGAGCACCTCGCCAAGGCCGGCGTCAACGCTCCGGCCGGCTCGTTCTACGCCTACGAGGCCGCCCGCCACCTCGGTCTCGGCCCGGCCGGAGCCGTCCGCGCGGGCCTCGCGCCGTACACGGACCAGTCGGATGTCGACCGTCTCGTCGCCGCGGTCTCCGCCTTGACCGGTGCGAGCGAGACTAACTAAAGTCTGTGGGGAAAGTAATCCGCCCCGAGGGAGCCTGGTGAGAGAACCGAGTGCTGTTTTCGTCCAGCCGGATCTCTCGGACGGGTTGGCCACCGCGGTCCGCTCCGGCACGACCTGGTCGGCGGCCGGCGCCGAGGTCAGCTGGAACGACGGGGTCGTCGACGTCACCGCGACGACGATCGCCCGCGTCGCCCTCCGCTGGGCCGAGAGGCTCCCGACGGACGCGCTGGTCTTCGGCGACGCCTGGGAACGCTCGTACGGCGACCTGCAGTGGCGGCACATACAACCCGAACGCCTGCTGCCCTGGTACTTCCTCGTCCACGACCCGAAGACCGGCAGCACGACCGGCGCCGGCGTGGACGTCCAGCCGAGCGCGTTCTGCGCCTGGACCGTCGACGGCGAGGGGTTCACGCTCTGGCTCGACCTGCGCAACGGCGGCGGTCCGGCACACTTGAGGGGCCGGACGCTGACCGCGGCGACCGTGCGACCATTCAGGACTGGCTACATTGAGGACGGCGGCACACCTTGGCAGACCCTGAACGCAGCGGTCGCCACCATGAGCACCCGACTACCGGCGCGACCTGAGCCCGCGCCGGTGGTCGGGGCCAACAACTGGTACTACGCCTACGGCGAGAACTTCGACGAGAAGGCCGTCCTCCAGGACGCGACCACGATCGTCGAGCTCGCGGACGGCCACCCGGTCAAGCCGTTCAGCGTCGTCGACGACGGCTGGTATCCGGGCGGCATCGCCTCCGGCGGTCCCTGGGACCGCGGTACGCCGGGTGTCTTCGACGATCTCGCGGGCACGGCGGCCGCGATCAAGGCGATCGGTGCCCGACCCGGTCTGTGGTTCCGGCCGCTGCTCGTCCGCGAGCCTGGTCCGTGGGCGTCGACGGGACCTCACGACAAGCCGGGGCGCGCGCTCGATCCGTCGTACCCCGAGGTCCTGGATGGTGTGCGGGCCGACCTGCAGCGTTTCCGGTCCTGGGGCTTCGAGTTGGTGAAGCACGACTTCAGCACCTACGACGTCTTCGGCCGCTTCGGCCCCGCGATGGGTTCGCGGCTCACCGACTCGGGCTGGCAGCTTCACGACACCTCGCGCACTACGGCCGAGATCGTCCTCGCGTTCTACCGGGAGATCCGGGCCGCGGCAGAGGACGTCGTACTGATCGGCTGCAACACCGTCGGCCATCTGGCTGCCGGACTGGTCGACGTACAGCGGACCGGGGACGACACGTCCGGGCGGGACTGGGAGCGGACCCGCAAGATGGGGGTCAATACGCTCGCGTTCCGGCTCCCGCAGCACAACCGCTTCTTCGCCGTCGACGCGGACTGCGTTCCGTGTACGCCGCAGACGCCGTGGGAGCTCAACGCGCGCTTCCTCGACCTGGTCGCCCGGTCCGGTACGGCGCTGTTCTTGTCGATCGATCCAGCAGCCCGGACGGAGCGGTCCGACCGGGCCTTGCGGGACGGTATACATTTGGCGCTCAGTGGTGGCGCGGCGGCTGGGATCGAGCCGACCGACTGGCTCGTGAACACCACACCCAATGCCTGGCGGTCGGGCGACGAGGCCATCCACTACGACTGGTCTCGTCCGTGGGGTGCGGACCCGACCGGCTTATGACCGGGGCGGTGGGTGGGCCGGGATTTGAACGGACTGGGGGCCTTGTGAGCGTACGGCGGGGTACGAATCTCGATCGGGTCGGCGGCTTCAACGACGCCGTCGTGCTCGGCGCGATCCGCCGCAGCGAGCAACTCAGCCGGGTCGAACTCGCCGAAGCCACCGGTCTGTCCGGCCAGGCAATCTCCAACATCGCCCGCCGACTGCTCGACGCCGGACTCGTCCGGGAAGCCGGCCGATTGCGCGGCGCCGGTCTCGGCAAGCCGCGGACGTTGCTCGAGCTCGAGCCCACCGGGCAGTACGCCGTCGGCGTGCATCTGGACCCGTCCGTCGTCACCGTCGTCCTACTCGATCTCACCGGCGAGGTGGTCGCACGGCGGCCCGTCGACCAGTTCGCGGACGATCCCGACGTACTCATCGACGGCATCGCGAAGACGATCGACGAGGTGATCAGCACATCTGGTGCGCCCCGTGAGCGCGTCACCGGCGTCGGCATCGCCGCGCCCGGCCCGATCGACGTCGAGCGCGGCATGGTCCTCGATCCGCCGAACCTTTCGGCCTGGCACCTGGTCCCGCTCCGCGACGAACTGCGGGAGCGGACCGGCCTCGCGGTCGTGCTGGACAAGGACGTCACGGCCGCCGCCTCCGCGGAGAGGTGGGCCGGCCAGGGCGGCAGCTTCCTCTTCTTCTACCTCGGCACCGGAGTCGGCGCCGGCCTGGTGATCGGTGACGAGATCGTCCGGGGCGCGTCCAGCAACGTCGGCGAGGTCGGGCACGTGATCGTCGATCCCGACGGGCCGGTCTGCTACTGCGGGCGGCGTGGATGCGTGGGGGAGAGCAGCCAGCCGCGGTACCTGGTGCAGCAGGCTGTCGAGGCCGGAGTACTTGCCCAAGGCATCGATGATCGGGCCGCGGTCGAGGCGGCGTTCGCCCAGCTGTGTGCGTTGGCTGCGGATGGTCCCGGTGCCGCCCGGGAGATCGTCGCCGCGCTGGCCGGCCGGATCGCCAAGGTGGTCGAGGATGTCGCCAACCTGCTCGATCTGGAGCGGGTCGTCTTCGGCGGTCCGCACTGGGAACACCTTGCGCCCGTGCTCGGCGACGCGGTGCGGGATGCGTTGGACGGTCGCTTCCTGGTCCGCGCGGTGCATCCGTTCGAGGTTGCCGGTACCGCGCTCGGCGCCGACGTCGGCGCGATCGGCGCCGCCAGCCTCGTCCTCGACCAGACGTTCTCGCCGAACCCGTCCTTGTTGCTGCAAAGCAGTTCTGTTGCCGCTGAAAGGTGATTGTGTTGATGATCGACCCCGAGGTCCTCGCCCGCGCCGTTGCGGCTGTTCAGCAGGCCACCGGCGACGAGGTGATCGCGGAGATGTTCCGGCGCTCGATGGCCGGGAACCTGCCCGCGGTCGCCGAGCGGCTGCCGGACGGGACGACGTTCGTGCTCACCGGCGACATCCCCGCGATGTGGTTGCGCGACTCCGCGGCGCAGCTTCGCCCGTACCTGCTGCTGTGCAAGGACGATCCGGGACTGCAGGACACGCTGATCGGGGTGCTGCACCGGCAGTTGGAGTACGTCGTACTGGATCCGTACGCGAACGCGTTCAACCAGGAGGCGAACGGCGCCGGGCATGTCACCGACGAGACGGACATGTCGCCGTGGGTCTGGGAGCGCAAGTACGAGATCGACTCGCTGTGCTTCCCGCTCGAGCTCGCGTACCGGTTGTGGCGGATCACCGGTCGCGCGGACGTGATCGACGAGCGGTTCCGCGCCGCGGGGGAGGCGATCGTCGAGTTGTGGACCGTGGAGCAGGATCATGAGGCGAGGTCGCCGTACCGGTTCCAGCGGCACGACGACCGGCCGTCGGACACGCTGGTGCGCGACGGCCGCGGGCGGCTGACCCGGCCGACCGGGATGTCGTGGAGTGCGTTCCGGCCGAGCGACGACGCGACCGAGCTGGGCTTCAACGTGCCGGGGAACATGTTCGCGTCGGTGGTGCTCGGGTACCTGCAGGAGATCGCGACCGAGGTACTGCGGGACGAGCCGCTGGCCGATCGCGCGAAGGCGCTGAAGGCGGAGATCGACGAGGGGATCGCGGAGTACGGGACCGTGGATCACCCGGTGCACGGGAAGGTCTACGCGTACGAGGTCGACGGGCTGGGGGAGTCGTTGCTGATGGACGACGCGAACATGCCGAGTCTGTTGTCGATCCCGCTGACCGGGTACGCCGCCGCGGACGATCCGACGTACCTTGCCACCCGGAAGGTGTTGCTCAGCCCGGACAACCCGTACTACTACAGCGGTACGCACGCGGCCGGGATCGGCAGTCCGCATACGCCGCCGCGGTACATCTGGCACATTGCCCTTGCGGTGCAGGGGATCTCGAGCACGTCGGAGGACGAGCGGCAGCAGTTGCTGGAGCTGCTCCGCGACACGACCGGCGGCACCGGCCAGATGCACGAGGGCTTCGACGTCGACGACCCCGACCAGTACACCCGCGAATGGTTCTCCTGGGCCAACGCCATGTTCTGCGAACTAGCCCTCGTCCACGCCGGCATCAGGTGACGTCGCGGCGGCGGGTTGTCCAGGTCGCCAGGGCGGCGAAGACTGCGCAGTAGGCGAAGAGGGTTAGTAGGGCTCGGGTGCCGCCTACCGCGTCGCGTACTCCGGGTGGGGCGTCGGAGCTGGCCATGCCGGTGACGGCGAAGACCAGGGAGCCGGCGTTGGTGCCGGGGAGGGCGTTGGCCAGCCATTTCAGGCTCGGTAGCAGGCTGCTGACCACGCCTGCCAAGAGCGTCTCGATGCCGAGGATCCACACGACGCCCAGCCCGATCGGCAGCGCGACGTTGCGGAAGGCAACGGCCAGTACCGCGCCGGCCAGGCACCACATCATCAGGACCAGCCAGCCGCCGGCCAGGCCTTGCAGGAGACTCCCGACGCTTGGCCAGGACATCGAACCGTCCTCGGCGGCGGCGATGCCGACACTGCACAGACCGCAGGCGACGAAGATCCCGAGCACCCACAGCGCGATCATCGTGCCGAGCGCCAGGAACTGCGCGCCGAGGATCGTGCCGCGGTGTGGGCGCTGGGTGAGCACGGTCTTGAGCGTGCCCCAGGTGTACTCGCCGCCGATCACGATCGCGCCCAGGACGAGTGCGAGGGCACCGGCGAAGATCGGATACCCGCCGATGGTGTTGTCGATGACGCGCCCGGGCAGCATCCCGCGGAGAACCTCCGCGCGGGGTATGCCGCCGGTCGACGGGTTCTCGTCGCCGGTGGTGTAACTCAGGTACGGCAGCAGATACCCGAAGATCAGGCTCAGCACGAGCCCGGCGCCGAACAGCACCCAGACCGCGGATCGCTTGCGGAGCTTGAGCATCTCCGCCCGGTAGCTACCCAACATCGGCCTTCTCCTCCGTGGTGAGCTCGAAGAAGATGTCCTCGAGCGCTCGTTCGGTCATGTGCAGTTCGGAGACGGCGATCCCGGCCTCGACGAGCACGGTGTTCACCTCCGCGGCGCGGGCCGGGTCCACGGTCACCCGCAGCGTGTCGTCGTACTGATGCACGCTGCCGAAGCGGGTCAGGATCGCCTGCGCCGCGTCCTTGGGGTCGGCGCGGACGACCAGTTCCTGTTCGCCGCGCAGGTCGTCGACGTTGTGCTCGGCAACCATCCGGCCGGCGTTGATGATCCCGACCCGGTCGCAGATCTGTTGCACCTCGCCGAGCAGGTGGCTGGACAGCAACACGGTCCGGCCGTCGGTGCCGAGCTCGCGGATCAGCCGGCGCATGTCGCGCATCCCGGCCGGGTCGAGCCCGTTGGTCGGCTCGTCGAGGATCACCAGCTCGGGATCCTTGAGCAGCGCGGCCGCGACCCCGAGCCGCTGCTTCATCCCCAGGGAGTACGTCGAGAACCGGTCCTTGGCGCGGTCGGCCAGGTCGACCAGCTCGAGTACTTCGTCGATCCGCTGCCGCGACACCCCGGCGTACTCGGCCAGCAGCCGCAGGTTGTCCAGCCCCGACAGGTACGGGTAGAAGGCGGGCGACTCGATCATCGACCCGGTCCGCCCCAGTACGTCGGCCTGCCCGGGCTGTCCGCCGAGCACGCGCACGCTTCCGCTGGTCGGCGCGATCAGCCCGGTGAGGATCCGGAGCGTGGTCGTCTTGCCTGCGCCGTTCGGTCCGAGGAATCCGTAGACCTCGCCCGGCAGCACTGTCAGATCGACACCATCGACCGCAAGGGTGTCGCCGTACCTCTTCGTCAGTCCACTGACTTCAACTAGCGCATCCATACCTAGAGCGTGGCGTTCAGCACCCCCGTACGGCGTCGCCCAGGAGGAGTGACCGCGCCTACCCCCGGCGGAGTACTCAGGTGCTCGGGTTGGACTCCAGGCGTTGCACGCTGCCCGCGGCGAGCGCCTCCGCGACGTGGTCGAAGCCGCTCCTGACCACGTCGCCGTAATCACCCTCGGGGAGCTTCGAGAGGTGAGCCTGCGCGGCATTCAGATGCTCGTGCGCTCTGTCGGCCTGGCTGAGCCGGCGGTAGTCGTCGGCGAGGCTGAGATGTAGCGACGGGAGCCACTGGTCGTCGGAGACCAGCTCCAACGCACGGAGGTCCCAGGTCAGCTCGTCCTCGGTCTCGTCCTGCACATCGGCCAGGAAGTGCGCGATGACGCACCGGGTCGGCCCGTCGTCGATTGCGTCCCACAGCGCGGTCAGTTGCGTGCGTGCCGCGTCGCGATCTCCGGCCTGTCCCAGCGAGACGGCGGCCGTGATCTCCTCAAGGCGAATCATGCGACCACCTTCGGGCTTCGAGTAGCTGGAAGGTCAACCCAGCCAGCCAGGACGGACCAACCCGGTCTGGTACGCGACCACAACCAACTGCGCCCGGTCGCGGACGCCGAGCTTGATCATCGCGCGGCTGACGTGCGTCTTCGCGGTCGCCGGACTCAGCACGAGCCGCTCCGCGATCTCGTCGTTCGACAGGCCTTCGCCGACCAGCGCGACGATCTCCTTCTCGCGGTCCGTGAGTACGTCGAGTTCCTTGCTGGCATGTGGTTGCCGGCTGCGGGACGCGAACTCGGCCACCAGCCGCCGCGTGACGCCGGGGGAGAGGAGCGCATCCCCGCGGGCGACCACCCGCACCGCCTGCAGCAGCTCGACCGGCTCGGTGTCCTTGACCAGGAACCCGCTCGCCCCGACCCGCAGCGCCTCGAACACGTACTCGTCCAGATCGAAGGTCGTCAGGATCACCACGTGTACGTCGGCCAGCTCGGGGTCCGCGCCGATCTGCCGCGTCGCCTCCAGGCCGTCGGTGCCGGGCATCCGGATGTCCATCAACACAACGTCGGGCTTCTCGGTGCGCGCGACCGCGACCGCCTCCGCTCCGTCGGCCACCTCGCCGACCACCGTGATGTCGTCCTCGGCGTTCAGCAACGACCGGAACCCGGCCCGCACCAATGCCTGATCATCCGCCAGCAACACCCTGATCATGCGCTGGAGCTTATGCGAGCCCGGCGTCATGGGCGAGGAGGGCGATCTGGGTGCGGTTGCCCAACTCGAGTTTGGTGAGGATGTGGGAGATGTGCGCCTTGACCGTCGCGAGGCTCATGAAGAGTTCGGCGCCGATCTGCGCGTTCGCCTTGCCCTGCGCGACCGCCAGCATCACGTCGTACTCGCGCGGTGACAGCCGCTGGAGCTTGTCCTGGGCGATCGTGTGGGCGTCTGCCTGCGTGGCGGCGCGGTCCATCAGGCGGCGGGTGATCGCCGGCGACAAGATGGGGTCGCCGGCCGCGACCCGGCGTACGGCCTCGACGATCTGGGCCGGCGGGGTGTCCTTCAGCAGGAATCCGCTCGCCCCGGCGCGGAGCGCGTGCAGCACGTTCTCGTCGGTGTCGAAGGTGGTGAGTACGACGACCTCGGGCGGGTTCGTCCGCGCCCGCAGCCGCCGGGTCGCGACGATCCCGTCCACCCGGGGCATCCGCAGGTCCATCAGCACGATGTCGGGGAAGTGCGCGTCGACGGCGGCCGGCACTTCGTCGCCGTCGGCGGCCTGGCCGACCACCGAGATCCCGTTCGTCCCGTCGAGCATCATCTCCAGGCTGGCCCGGACCAACGCGTCGTCGTCCACCACCAGCACACGAATCGTCGGTTGCTCGCTCATACGGGCCACGGTAGCGAGGCCTCGAGCCGGAAGCCGCCACCGGGCACCTGCCCGTGGTCCAGCGTCCCGCCGGCCAGTTGGACCCGCTCGGTCAGACCGACGAGCCCGGTCCCGCTCCCGGGGGTCAGCGAGGTCCCGTTCGACGCCGGGTTGCTCAGCTCGATCCGCAGGCCGTCGCCCGGCCGCCCGTCCACCGTGACCGTGACCGGTCGTCCGGCGGCGTGCTTGCGCGCGTTGGTCAGCCCCTCCTGCACGATCCGGTACGCCGTCCGTCCTGTTGCCGGGGGCAATGATGCGGGATCGGTGACGCGCTCGTCGTACGCGACCGTCGTACCCGCCTCGCGGGACTCGTCGACCAGCGCACGGACGTCGTCGAACGTGGGCTGCGGCCGTCCCTCGTAGATGTCCTCGTCCCGCAGGACGTTGATGACCTCACGTAGTTCGTCGAGCGCCTGGTGTACGCCGGCGCGGATCACGCCGGCCGCCTTCGCGAGCCGCTCCGGGGACGAGTCGGGCCGGTACTCGAGTGCACCGGCGTACGTCGCGAGCAGGGACAGGCGATGTGCGAGTACGTCGTGCATCTCGCGGGCCATCTTGGTGCGTTCGAGGGTGCGCGCCTCGGCGACCCGGCGGCCCTGCTCGGCCTCGGCGCGGTCGGCGCGTTCGCGGAGCGACTCCAGGAGTTGCCGGCGGGCCTGGGCGCCTTGGCCCCAGCCGAGCAGGGCGGCGTGCACGACGACGTCCAGGACGGCGAACCAGAGGTACGGGAGGCCGTGGATCGGTTGCCAGAGGCCCTGGATCAGGTGGCCGACGGTGCCGGCGATCGCGACCAGGAGCGCAGTACGGAAGGGGCGGCGGAGTGCGACCGTCAGCGTGCCGACGGTGGACGGCGGCGTACCGGCGGGGGAGAAGATCGCGAGTACGGCGAGCGCGATCGCGCCGTGGACCGGCCGGCGGATCAGTATCGGGATCACCGCGACGGAGACGATCCCGACCGCGATGTCGAGTACCAGGAACTTGCGATGCTCCGGGTCCGACTGCCGCCCGACGATCGTCCCCGCGACCATCGCCGCGACAAAGCCCAATGCCACAAGACCGGCCAACCGCCCCGACCGCCGCGGCTCACACAACTGCTCCATGCCGCCGAGACTAAGCGGCCCGCCACCGTCTCCACCACCGACCAAAGTCGAACCCACCCCGGCCGCCGGACCGATGCCGCACCCGCCGGACCTCCCGCACTGTGGTCCCACCAACCTCGCCGAAGGAGCCACAATGCCAACCCCCACCACCCCCCAAACCCTCTCCAACCCCGCCGCGGCCGCGGGTTCGCGGCGCGTCCCCGGACGTAGTCGGCTCGCCGTGGTTGCGGTAGCAGCAGCTGCTGCAGTGGCCGGGTGGGCGATCCTGGCCCCGCTCGCCGGCCTCACCCTGACCGCACGTCAGGGCGGCGTCCAGCACATCGGCGCCGCAGCCGTCCTCGCTTCGACCATCGTCGTCGCCTTCGCCGGCTGGGGCCTCCTCGCCATTCTCGAACGCCGTACCTCGCGAGCGCGCGACACCTGGACCGTCATCGCGGCCATCGTCTGTGTCCTGTCGCTCGGCAGCCCGCTCACCAACGGCATCGGCCTCGGCGCGAAGCTCGGTCTGGCGTCACTCCACCTGATCGTCGGCGTGACGGTGATCCTCGGCCTCCGCCGCACCGCATTGTCCGCCGCCGAACGGTGCTAACTGCGCCGCCTGATAGAACCCCCGGATATGCGCGGTCACCAACGTGGCCGCGCGCTCCGGCTCTCCGGCCCGGACCGCGGCCAGGATCCCACGATGCTCGCCCCGCAACCCGACCGCCGCCGCCTCCCAGTCCGGCAGATTGGGTACGGCGGCCAGCACGTACCCGTGGATCGCCGACCGCAGCGAAGTCATCACCGCCGCGATCAACACGTTCCCGGCCAATCCCGACAACGCAACATGGAACTCCGCGTCGAGCAGATGGAACTCCTCCGGCGACAACCCGGTGTCGTCCATCCGATCCAGCAGCTCCTCGGCCTCCTTGAGCTCGTCCGCCCCCAGCTGCCGCCCGGCAGCCTCGCGCGCCGACCACGACTCCAGCAGCAGGCGCGTCTGCACGACGTCCCCCATCGGCAGGTGATTCGTTGCCAGGTGCAACCGCAGTACGGCGGTCAGCGGCGAGACCGGCTCCGCGACGATCACCGCGCCTGCCTCCGGACCGGACCCGGTGGCGGTCCGCACCACGCCCATCGCCTCGAGCACCCGGACCGCCTCGCGCACCGACGGCCGGCTGATCCCCAGCTGCTCCGCCAGCGCCCGCTCGCCGGGCAACCGGCCGCCGATCCGCAGCCGCCCGGCCGCCAGATCGCTCTCGACCCGGTGCAGGACCAGCTCGTAGTTCTTCATGTGGACGAGCCTACCTGTGTGGTCGGACCACAGGGTAGGGTGTGGTCCGACCACAGATTGAGCCGGGAGTTGTGATGACCGATCGCCAGATGCCCAAATGGTCCGAGTTGAAGCCGCTGCTGCGGCCGAAGCCGATCACGGTGAACGCGACCGAGCGGCGGCTGGACAAGGCCCTGACGATCGCGGACCTGCGCGCGATCGCGAAACGCCGTACCCCGCGCTCGGTCTTCGACTACACCGACGGCGCCGCCGAGGCCGAGATCAGCCTGCGCCGCGCCCGCCGGCTGTTCGCCGAGATGGAGCTGCAGCCGTCGATCCTGCGCGACGTCTCCGAGATCGACCTCGGTACGTCGATCCTCGGCGGCCGCTCCGAGCTGCCGTTCGCGTTCGCGCCGACCGGCTTCACCCGGATGATGAACCACGAGGGCGAGAGCGCGGTGGTGAAGGTCGCCGAGCAGATCGGCATCCCGTACGCGCTGTCGACCATGGGCACCACCTCGATCGAGGATGTCGCGGCCGCCGCCCCGGACGCGCGCAAGTGGTTCCAGCTGTACGTGTGGAAGGACCGCGACGCCGGTGAGGATCTGGTGAAGCGGTCGGCCGCGGCCGGGTACGAGGCGCTCATGCTGACCGTCGACGTACCGGTCGCCGGCGCACGCCTCCGCGATGTACGCAACGGCTTCACGATCCCGCCGTCGCTGACTGTGAAGACGGTGCTGGACGCCTCGATGCACCCGGCCTGGTGGGCCAACCTGCTCACGACGAGGCCGCTGACGTTCGCCTCGCTCTCCACCTGGGACGGCACGGTCGCCGAGCTTCTCGACAAGCTGTTCGACCCGACCATGACGATCGACGACCTGAACTGGCTGCGCTCGATCTGGGACGGCCCGCTGATCGTGAAGGGCATCCAGACCGTTGCGGACGCCCGCCGCGTGGTCGACGCCGGCGCGGACGCGGTCGTGCTGTCCAACCACGGCGGCCGTCAGCTGGACCGGGCGCCGACACCGCTGCGCATCCTCCCGGACGTCCGCAAGGCTGTCGGAAGCGACGCCGAGATCTACCTCGACACCGGCATCATGTCCGGCGCCGACATCGTCGCCGCGATCGCCCTCGGCGCCGACGCCTGCCTGGTCGGCCGCGCGTACCTGTACGGCCTGATGGCCGGCGGCCAGCGCGGTGTCGCCCGCGCCGCCGAGATCCTGACCAAGGAGGTGCGCCGCACGATGGCGCTACTCGGCGTCTCCAGCGTGGCCGACCTGAACCCGTCCCACGTCCGCCTGCCGTAGTGCCAGCGGAACGTCGAGCCTCGACCCCGTGCCGCTGCCCGTTTTCACAGGAAACCTACAGCGGCAGGGTCGCCGTGATCCGCAGGCCGCCGGAGGGTGTGCGGCTGGCAGAGAGCGTGCCACCGAGCGCGGTGGCCCGTTCTCGCATGCCGCCGATGCCGTTGCCTTCCTTCGGCGGTGCGGTCAGCGATCGGCCGTCGTCGTCGATCTGGAGCACCAGCGCCTGTTCGCCGTACTGGATCCGGACGGTCGCGGACGTGGCCTTGGCGTGCCGTACGACGTTCGTCAGTGACTCCTGGATGATCCGGAACGCGGCGCGGTCGAGCCCCGCAGTGAGGGGACGTGGCTCGCCGTGGACGATCTTGTGCACCTCGAGGCCGGCCCGCGACGTACGGGTGACCAGATGGTCCAGATGGTCGAGACCGGCGACCGGCTGGCGTGGGGCGGACTCGTCGGACTGGCGCAGGATGCCGACGATCGAGCGGAGCTCCACCAGCGCTTCTTTGCTGGCGTCCTTGATCGCGGAGAGCGCCGGAGCGGCCCGGTCGGGCTGGCGGTCGACCAGGTGGAGGGCGGTCGACGCCTGCACGTTGATCAGCGAGATGTGGTGCGCGACGACGTCGTGGAGCTCCTGCGCGATCCGTAGTCGCTCCTCACCGGCGCGGCGCAGTTCCTCCTCCTTGCGGGTGCGAGCGGCCGCGTTGACGCGGTCGCGGTGCGCGCGGAACAGCTCGGCGAGGAAGCCGAGGACGACGAAGCAGGTGCCGACGAGGAGAGTCTGGTACAGACCGAGTTCGCTGAGCCCGAAGATGATCCGCCCGCCGACGTGCCCGATGTACAGCGCGGCCAGCGCCGACCAGCCGGAAACCCGGTAGCCGAGCCGGATCGTGGTGAACACGGCGATGACGAACGCGAAGATCATCGGGCCGTAGGCGTACCCCATCAGCATGTAGACGAGCGTCGACCCGACTGTTGCCCACAGCACCGGGACAGGCCGGGTCCGGAGCCAGTACAGCGACACCGATCCGATCAGGATCAGCAGCACCATGAACCAGTCCGGCCGACGACTGTCCGGCTCCCCGTGGACCGCCGCACCGATCGAACCGACGACCGCGATGATCGAGACGACCAGGGGCAGGCCGATCCGCCGCGCCCAGTACCCGATGGCGGGTGCGTCGATCGGCTCAGTCGTGCTCACAGTACGAAACCGTAGAGGGCCGCGAGCCGGGTGTCATCGTCGCCACGGAGTACTTCGGCCTGCTCCTGCTGAGGTAGTTCAGTACTTGACCTTGTAGATCGATTCCTCGTACTGCGGGCCGTAGTGCTTGTCCAGCGTCTCGAGGTCGTCGTCCGGACGCTCCAGCGTCTGGGAGATCACCGCGCGGCGCGGCAGGGCGTCCGGGTTCCACGTCTCGGGCTTCCAGAGCTTCGAGCGCATGAACGACTTGGAGCAGTGGTGGAAGATCTGCTCGATCTCGATCAGCAGTGCCAGCTGCGGACGGTTGCCCTTGACGATCATGTCGTCGAAGAACGGCGCTTCCCGGACGATCCGGGCGCGGCCGTTGACGCGCAGGGTGTCGGTGCGGCCGGGGACGAAGTAGATCAGCCCGACGTGCGGGTTGCTGAGGATGTTGGTGAAGCCGTCGACGCGGCGGTTGCCGGCCCGATCCGGGATCGCGATCGTCGAACGGTCCAGGATCATGGTGAAGCCTGCCGGGTCGCCCTTGGGGGAGACGTCGCAGTTGCCGTCGGCGTCGGAGGTGGCGATCAGGCAGAACGGGGAGGCGGCAAGCCACTGCAGGTCCAGGTCGTGCAGCTCCTTGCGCTCCTTGGCTGCGGCGGCTGCCAACGGCGCCGGGACGATCTCTCGCAGCTCGTCGTACGTCGTCAACTCGACCAGTCCGGGAATCTCCATCAGGCGGCGTTCTCCTCTACCAGCGACGGCGTGGCGTCCTCCTTGACGGCCCTCGTCCGCGCAGCCCATCGTACGGCGGGACCAGTTGCGCAACTGGTCCCCAGGAACAGTGCGCCGACGACGATCCAGCCGATCGGGCCCCAGCCGAGGATGACCGTGGTGAGCAGCGCGGGGCCGAGCATCCTGGCGATCGCGGGGCCGGTCCCGAAGAAGCCCTGGTACTGGCCCTGCTTGTCGGCGGGTGCGAGTCCGAAGCTGATCTCCCACGCGCCGGAGGCGAGCTTCATCTCGCCGACGGTGAGCAGCGCGGCGGCGATCACCAGGATCCCCGCGGTGACTGCCGGGCTCAGGTGGGCGGCGGTCGTCGCGAACACGCCGCAGGCGGCCAGCATGGCAACTCCGGCGTACCGGACGGAGCGGGCGGCGGTGCGGAGATCCTTGACCCGCTTGGCGATGTGTACCTGGAAGAACGTGACGCCGAGCGTGTTCACGATCATCAGTGAAGCGACGACCCAGCTCGGTGCGCTGGTCCGGGTGACGATCCACAGCGGGCCGACGAGACTGATCAGCGGCATGAAGAGCAGCATGATCGCGTTGAGCAGCGCGAGGACGGCGTACGGGCGGTCGTGCAGGACGGCCAGGCGCGGCTCGCCCTTGACGCGGATCGTCGTCGCGATCGACGGGACCCGGCGGATGAGACCGGCGGCGATGAGGAAGCTGAGCGCATCGATCGCGAACACAGTCAGGTACGCCGTTTCCGTGTCGAAGCGGAGCGCGATACCGCCGAGGAGCGCGCCTACCGCGAGACCGGCGTTCACCGTGGACTGCAGGAAGGCGCGGATGCGGGTGCGCTCGGCCGGCTGGACCAGGCCCGCGAGCAGCGCTTGGCGAGCTGCGGTGAGTCCGGTCTGGCTGCAGGCATAGACCACGGCGGCGATCAGGAAGCCCGCGAAGCTGCGGACGAACAGGAACGCTCCCACGCCGCTAGCGGTCATCAGCGCCAGGAGTACCGCGGTGCCGCGTGCTCCGCGCCGGTCCGCGAGGTTGCCCAACGGGACGCCGGCCAGGAAGCCCACCAGCCATGCGATCGTCAGGCCGAGGCCGACCTCCGCGGTCGACAACCCGACCACCCGGGTGAAGAACAACGCCGAGGTGACGACGAACGCGCCGTCGCCGACCGCGTTGGCCAACTGCGCCATCGCCAGGTCCCGCGGCGCTCCGGCCGGGGGAAGCATCTGTCCGATTCTGCTGCTCATGACTTGAGCCTAGGTAGTCACCGGCCCAACAGGCAGGTCCACTCCGCGCCTGGAAGGTTGGGCCACTTTTCTCTGTGGACAACTCGGATCCGGGGCCGGAAACGCGGCACTTTCTAGACATGAGCTTCCTCGACCTGACACCCGCCTGGACCGACCAATCACTCACCGACCCACGAGTCGCCGCCGACGTCGTGGACCTGATGCTGACCCTCGGCGACCGCCAACGGGGCACCCTGGCAGTCATCCTCTGCGATCCGGACGACCGCTACCGCGCCACCATCACCGTCGACCTGCCGTCGGAGTTCGATCGACTGGATCCTGCCATCGACACCAGCCAACTGTGCTCGACCGCACTCCGTCCGATTGTCGCGGCCGTTCAGACAGCTCCCGGCACAGGCGTCATCCTCGCGCTCGGGCGACCCGGGCCAGCTCGCTCGCCCGTCGTGGACCTCGACTGGGCCAACGCCGGCACCGCGATCTGTCATGCCGCCCGCTTACGCCTGCTCGGCTTCTACCTAGCCACCGGCGACGGCGTCTACCAGCCACCCGTCAACCACCCACTCACCGACCAGCCCCGCGCCAACTTGACCGCAGCCTGATCCCGCCGCTCCGCGCAGCCGCGTGCCGCTCTGGGCTGCTCTGCGCTGCTCTGGGCGTCTTGCTAGCGGACGCCGCGCGGGCGGAACTGGATGCTGATGCGCGGGCCGACGCGGCCAGAAGCCTTGGGGATCGCGTGTTCCCAGGTGCGTTGACACGATCCACCCATCACGATGAGGTCCCCATGTCCCAGCGGATACCGAACCGTCGAACCCACCGGCCCACTCAGCCCACCCGATCCACCCGGCCGCGGCCGCAACGCCAATACCCGCGGCTCACCGACCGACAGGATCGCGACCATCGTGTCCTCGCGATCCCCGCGACCGATCCGATCACCGTGCCACGCGACGCTGTCCCGCCCGTCCCGGTAGAAGCACAACCCCGCCGTGCGGAACGGCTCGCCCAGCTCCTCGGCGTACCGCGCGCTCAACGCGTCCCGCGCCTCCTCGAGGATCGGCAGCGGCAGGTCGACGTTCTCCCCGTAGAAGCAGAGCAGTCGCGGTACGTCGACCACACGGTCGTACATCTGCCGCCGCTCCGCCTGCCACGGGACGTCCCGCGCCAGCCGCTCGTACACCTGGTCGGCGCCGGTCAACCACCCCGGCAACACGTCGATCCAGGCCCCGCGCCCCAACTCGGTCCGCGCCAGCCCGTCCAACGACCCCAACTCCGGATCCTCGAAAGCATCCAGCAACGAGCCCTGAAGATCAGCACCCATACCCCCCACCATACCCGAAACTCGAACAGGTGTTCCCATGAGTCTTCATCCCGGCGCCTCCGCAGGTGTGTTGTCTCAGAACATCGGTGACGTTCAGCCCGGTCTTGGGCGCTGTCCGGGAGGTCGGCCGTTACCGAGGCAAGTCACACCGGACGCCGGCGCAGAGACCTCATCGAGGAGCTGCGAGCACCTCGCCGACGACGTGCCGCGCGTGGTTCGCCGTCGCCGGGTTGGTGTCCTTCTGGTACGACCACACGATCAGGGCCTGGGACAGCACGCGCCCGCGTCCGCGCAGCCAGGTCGCGTCGTCCACGTCCAGCGCCGCGCGGAACTCGTCGCGGACGCTCGGAGGCAGTAGGTGCCACACGGGGAACAGGTCGCACGCCGGATCGCCGACACCGCATGTCTCGAAGTCGAGCACCGCGGTCAGGCGGCCTTCCGACGACACGAGCAGGTTGCCCGGCGTCAGGTCCGAGTGCACCCAAACCTCGCGCCCGTCGTACGAAGCCGCGAGCGACTCCTCCCACGACGCCAGCGCTGCGCGCGTGTCGATCAGGCCGTCCAGCTCGCCGATCGCCTTCCGTGTCGAGGAGTCCATCTCGACCATTGGAGCGCGCGTGCGGCGCTCGCCCGGATACGCCGGCGGCCGGTCCGGCAGGTCGATCCGGCGGAACGCGTCGACGAACGCCGCGAGGTCCGTCGCCAGCCCGCGTGGGTCGGCGAGCGCGTCGGGGCAGGGGTGCCCACCGGTGAGCCAGCGGTGGACGGACCACTCGCCCGGGAACGCGTCGGTGGGTGAGCCGATCGCCTCCACAGCGGGGATGGCCACCGGCAGGAACGGCGCGAGTGCCGCGAGTTTCGCCAGCTCCCGACGGACTGCGTCGATGCTCGAGGGGCGGAGTGGCAGCCGTACGGACAGGTCGGAGCCGAGGCGGTAGATCGCGTTCACCAATCCGCTGGAGTCGACCGGCTCCAGCGGCAACGCGGCCCACTGCGGGAACTGACCGGCCACCAGCTCGCGGACGAGCGGTGTGTCGATATGGGCCTGATCGGCGTGGACCTTGCGGGGACTCACGAGCCCCATCGGACCGGTCGGCCCGTCCACTGTCAATCAGGTTTCGGATCGAGTGGGTCAACAGCAGGCAGGCCGGAAGCGTTCGTTCTTGCCTTGTGTGGTTGGTTTGTAGGGCTTGCCGGTGATCGGCTCCACGCCCAGGGCCATCACGTGAACGACGAGCTGGCCCTGCAGTCGGCGCCGCGGCTTAGGCCGCGACGTCGAGCGCGCCCCGCGATCGCCGTGCTCAGTCGCAACTCGCCCACTGGAGGGACTCGAGGATCCCGCTGACCAGAAGGAGCTCAAATGACGAGCGTGCTGAATGAAAGCCCGTTCGCTGACGACGTGCGCGCCGTGGCTGCGCACTACGGTGTGGCGGAGAAGGACGTGGCGCCGGCTCCCGCGCAGGGCGAGGTGAACCTGACGGTCTTCCTCGGCAGTGAGCTGGTCCTGCGCATCCCTCGCACCACCAGAGCAGCGGAGTCGCTCTCGAAGGAGGCTGAGGTCATCCCGCTGGTCCAGGACGCGGGTGTGCCGACTCCGGAACTCGTCAGTTACGACTCGACCCTGCGGGTCGGGAGCGTGCCATACATGGTCCTGCAGCGAGTGCACGGCGCGACCCTGGCGGCGCAGGCGCCCGATCCGAGCGGCCGACGGCGCGTGCTCGGATCCCTCGGCGAAATCCTGGTGACACTTCACCAGGTCCGGCTCAGCAGGGTCGGGCCTGTCAGCGCGATCCCGGCGCCTTTCACGTTCGCACCACCCGCGTTGCTCCGCAGGCTCATGGAGGCGGGCGAGATCGGCAGTGCCCAGCACGACTGGCTGCTGGAGCGATTCGGGCTCTTGCAACCCGAAGGTCCGTCCCAGGCGGATCCGGCGCTACTCCACCGCGACGTGATCCCGTCCAACGTGATGGTCGACCGCGAAGGGCGGGTGACGGCGCTGCTGGACTGGGGCTGTGCCGAATGGGGTTCTCCGGCTCGTGATCTCGTCGGTCTGCCGATCCGGGCGCTGCCCGACCTGCTGTCCGGGTATCGAAGAGCACTCGGGGTCGCTCCCTCGGGGGACGACCGAGACGGTGGCCTCGCTCTCGAGCGCGACGCGCTCTGGTACCACCTCTACCTGGCATTGGCGCGACTCCTCAAGGAGCCGTCCACGTCGGAGGATCGAAACTGGGCAGCGCCGCGCAGTGCGACACTCCTCGACATCCTCGCGTTCACGACCAGTGCTGCAACGGAGCCCTGGCCCGCACTCCTCCGTCGAATCTCGCCGAGCCTGGTATGACGTGACCCTTTTGAGGTAGTCGGCGCCTCGACTCACCACGAGTAGATCAGCAGCGGCACCGGGGAGCCGCCGAGCCGACTTTTTACGGTAGGCACGTCGATCCAGTCGAGGCCGACCATGCGCGGGCAGTCGCAGCCGAGATCATCGACACCGAGCCTGGGCTCCCCGGCCGACACCTCGACCCGGAAGACGATGGTCGTCCCGGAGGGGTACGGCACGCGGGCAACCTCACGTGCCGCGATCACCTCGAGTCCTACCTCTTCAAGCACCTCACGCCGCACCGCGAGCGCAGCTTCCTCGCCGGGCTCAACGCCTCCACCGGGGAGGGTCCAGTACTCGGATCCGTCGTGGCGACCAGGCGCGGTTTGGACCCGTTCGCGGACCATCAGGACCCGCTGACCTCGCTGGATAACGGCTGCAGCCCGCACACGTTCGCTCATGGCGACACACTTGCAGCCTCCACCGACCATTCCGGTGCATCGCGGCGGGGGACATGTTGCTGGTCAGCTGTTCGGGCCGGGCTGGAAGACGCGGACGTCCTGGGCGCAGCGGCAGGCGGCGGCGATCTTGGCGGCCCATTGCAGGGCTTCGGCGCGGGTGGGGACGTCGACGACGGTGAAGCCGCCGATGAGTTCCTTGCTCTCCGGGTACGGGCCGTCGGTGACCATTCCCACGGTGCGCGTTTCCTCGGCGCGCGTTCCCTCGGTGAGCTCTCCCTCGGTGACCGTCCCGTCCGTGGCGACCACGGCCGGCTTCTCGTCCGGGTCCAGTCCGCCGGTGAAGACGTACACGCCGGCCGCCATGGCCTCCTTGATCACCGCGCGGGCAGCTCTGCTGATCTCAGGCATGACCTCCTCGGGAAAGTCCATCGCGTTCATGCCGAACGAGATCAGATACTCGGTCATCTCACCACTCCTTGTCCGGACGGCCTCCCGCCGGCCGCCTCTCACCCTCGCAACGAACGCCGTGCCCCGGATCCGACAGGCCGCGAGCAGGAATTGTCCCGGCCTCCAGTACACCTCCGACGTAGCTTGATGACCCCGTACCCGACCTGGAGGTCGTGAAATGACCAGTAAGTTCACCGAGCTCGCGATCGACTGTGCCGATCCGGGCGCTCTTGCGCGGTTCTGGTGCTCGGTTCTCGGCTACGAGGTGCAGGAAGAGGAGGACGGCGTGGTCACGATCGGTTCGCCGCAGGTGCCTGAAGGCAGGGATCGTCCCGGACCGGTGCCGCCGACGCTGACGTTCGCGCGCGTGCCGGAGGGCAAGACGATCAAGAACAGGCTCCACCTCGACCTCAATCCGACCGACGTCGACCAGGACGACGAGGTACGCCGCGTGCTCGACCTTGGCGCCAGGCACGCCGACGTGGGCCAGACCGGCGACGAAAGCTGGGTCACCCTGGCCGACCCCGAGGGCAACGAGTTCTGCATCCTCGCGAGCCGCCATCCCTGATCGCTCGGTGTGGACCCGAGCACCCACAAGACTGCTGTACGACGACCCCGATGGTTGGAGGCTGGATGAGTCGCACCCTGATCCGCAACGTTGCCGTCCTGGTCGTGCCCGAACACGGCGAATGCCGAGTCGACGAGGCCCAGGACGTCCACATCCAGGACAACCTCATCACCGCAATCACCCCAACCGCCTCCACCGGCGCGACCGGGGTGGCCGGGGTGGCTGAGCTGGCCGGGGTGGCCGAGCCAGCTGAGGTGGCCGGTGCGGCTGGAGTGCGGGGTGAGATGGACGTGGTGGATGGGACGGGGTTGGTGGCGGTGCCGGGGTTGGTGAACTCGCATACGCACAGTCCGATGGTGATGATGCGCGGGGCGGCGGAGGATCTGTCGATCGAGGACTGGTTCAACCGGCGGATCTGGCCGATGGAGGTGAATCTGACGCCGGAGCGGGTGCGAGTCGGGGCACGGTTGGCGTGTGCCGAGATGTTGCTGGCCGGCGTCACCACGTTCGTCGACCACTATTTCCACGCCGACCAGATCGCAGCCGCCGCGATCGAGTCGGGCATCCGCGCGGATCTCGCCCCGACCTACTTCTCCTCCGCGAGCCAGGACGGCATCGACGCAGCCATCGACACGACCCGAGGGCTGAGTCGCCTCCATCCGCGCATCACCGCGAGCCTCGGCCCGCACGCGACGTACACGGTCACCGACGAGGACCTGAAGCGTACGGCGGACCTCGCGCGGGCGGAGAGCCTCCGCATCCACCTGCATGCCGCGGAGACCGACGACCAGACACAAGCATCTCTCGACAACCACGGCGTCACGCCGATCCAGGTGCTCAACCGCACCGGCGTGCTGGACGCCGGTGCGCTGATCGCCCACGGGTGTGGCATCCACGAGTCCGACCTCCCGATCCTCCAGCGGTACGCCGACCGCACCACCGTCGCGTCCTGCCCGAAGGTCTACCTCAAACTCGCGATGGGCGAGGTCACTCCGATCAAGGGCCTCCAAGCAGCCGGCGTCCCAGTCGGCGTCGGCACGGACGGAGCCGCCGTACACAACACGCTCGACGTCTGGGAAGCGATCCGCATGGTCGCTCTCACCCAGAAGCAACGCGAGCACGACGCCGAGTGGATGACCCTGTCCGACACCCTCCGCCTGGCCACCCGGGGCAGCGCCGCAGCCGCAGGTCTCGCCGACCACATCGGCGTCCTCGAGCCTGGCCGCCAAGCCGACATCGCCCTCGTTGACCTCGCAGCACCGCACAACCAACCGGTTCACGACCCACGAGCAGCCCTCGTGTACTCCGTCCGGGCTTCCGACGTCGTCACCGTCCTCGTCGCCGGCCAGGTCGTGGTGCGCGACCGGAGCCTCACCACCATGGACCTCACCGAAGTCCTGGCCGACGCGAAGTCCCTGGCCCACACGCTCGTGGACCTCTCCAAGGGAGGCGCGATCCAGCACTACGCCCCCTGAACGCACGTACGCCCCGGCCGAAGCGACCAGGGCGTACGACGCGACGTGCGGCCTCAGCTGATGGTGACGATCTTGTTCGCCGAGAACGCCTGCGCATGATCGGCATCACCGGGGAACCAGATCCGGTACGCGATCTGGCCCCGGACCGCCGGCCTGATGCCGAACGCGTACTTGCCGGACGAGATCAGCTTCACCGAGGCGATCGACTTCCACACCTTGTTCCCGTACTGCTGCAGGTAGACCGACTGACCGGCGTGCGCCGGAGCGACGTACCCGCTGATCGCCGTGGTGTTCCCGAGCTTGATCGACGTCGGCGTCATCGTGGCCGAGATCGTCGGCGCCACCTGGACGGTGATGTCAGGCGTCCGCGTCCCCATCAGGTCGGCGTTGCCCGGGAAGGTCATCATGAACACCGACGACACGAGCGGCTTGTACGCGAAGCTGACGGTCCCGGTCGACGACGTCTTCAGCGCCGCGAGCAGCGTGAACTTCGAGGAGTTCTTCGGTCGCACGTACAGGTTGGTCGGCAATCCGGCGTACGCCTTGTTGTCGATCCGCAGCGTGCTCCCGCGCAGCGTGATCGTCCCGCCGTAATTGATCAGCGTCGACGTCGTCGAGATCCCGGTCTTCATGCCGAGCAACTGCGTCGTCGCCACCGGGCTGACCTTGCCGCCACGATCCTTGACCCAGGCCGCGTACGTGTACGTCACGCCTTGAGCGAGTCCGGTGTTCTTCACCGCGGAGCCCGTGCCCGCGTAGACCAACGTCCCGGTGTCGATGGTCGGCGGCTTGCTGATCGGGTTCCGCCGCACGATCACCTGGTCGAGGTCACCCGTCGGCGGGATCTTCCAGGCGAGGTTCGCGGCCAGATAAGCGCCGGTCGCATCGAACGACCCGACCGTGGCCGGCACCTGGTCCACCGTCGAGAACACGCTGGTGAACGGCGCGAGCGCCGCGCCGCTTTCCTGCACGCCGTCGACGACGATCCGGTACGGCGTGTTGTCGAGCAACGGCACCGTCGGCTTGAGCGTGGCCAGCCGGGTCCCGGCGTCGTAGGCAACCGTGGCGCCGACAGCCGTACCGGTTCTCCCGTTCAGCAGCCTTACCGTCGTCGGGGTGACGCTGCCGGCAACGACGTCCCGCGCGAACATCACGATCGGCGCCGTCGTGAGCGCAGCGTTCGCGGACAGGTCGTGCGGCTGCACGTCCACCACCGGGTAGGCGGTTCCGTTCGGCGTCGCGCCGGCGCCCTCCTCGGAGACGGTCAACGTGTACTTCCGGGTGTCCCGCGACCCATTATCGTTGCGCACGGCAATGAATGTCGTGTCGCCCGCGGTGACGTTCACGGTCGCGGTGAGGGCGGTGGGATTCGGACAGCCGGTGGCGGGGTCGATCGGCGTCGACGGATACGGGTTCACCGCATGCCCCAACGAGTGCAGCTGGGCGTCGTAGACATCGACGCGAGGCCCGAAGTTCACCGAGTAGGCACAGCTGAACAGCGGCCCGGTCACCGACACCTTGAGGTTGCGGTTCGTCGCCGAGGTCACCTGGTACCAGTCGACGTCGCCCTCCACACTGATCGTCGAGCTGGTCGTCGCGGACCCCGAGGGCGGGACCGCCAGCGGGAACGAGCGTGACGGCAGGTCGAGGTTGTCCTCGGGGTTGACCGGGAAGTCCGGAGCGAAGCGACCGCCGAGGGCGGCGTAGGCGTCCACGATGCCGTGGCCGTAGTACGGGTCGATGCCGCGCGGGCCCGCGTCCCGGGCGAGCACCTCGAGCCGCTGGGCGACCTGGGCGGGGGTCAGCGTCGGCCACTTGTTCTTCACCAGTGCCGCGATGCCGGTGACGATCGGCGCCGAGCAAGAGGTCCCGGTGCAGTACCAGTACGGCGCGTACTCCGGCGGGGTGAGCGCCCGTGAGCCGGTGCTGAGGATGTTCCAGCCCGGGGCCGCGACGTCGACCCAGTCGCCGTACGAACTGAAGTCGGTCAGCACACCGCCCGCGTTGGTCGCGGCCACCGCGATCGCTTCCGGGTACGCCGCCGGGTACTGCAGCTCGTCGGTGCCGCTGTTGCCGGCAGCAACCACGACGGTGACTCCCTTGGCGACGGCGCGCTTCACGGCGTCGTGCAGTACGGGGTTGTCGCCCGGACCGCCCAGCGACATGTTGATCACCTTGGCGCCGTGCGCGGCCGCCCAGTCGATGCCCTCGGCAATGTCGACGTCGTACCCGCCGCCGTTGGAGTCGAGGACCTTGACCGGCATGGCCTTCACGTTCCAGCCGACGCCGGCGACCCCGACGCCGTTGTTCGCGGCGGCGGCGATGATGCCCAGCGTCATCGTGCCGTGGCCGTTGTCGTCGACAGGCCCGCGGTTCGGCGACGTGGCGTTGTAGCCGGTGACCAGATGGCCGACGAGATCCGGGTGGCCGGCGTCGACGCCGGTGTCCAGCACGGCGACGATCTGGCTGCCGGTCGTCTTCGAGAGATCCCAGGCCTGCGGCACGCGGGCCGTGTTCAGATAGGTCTTCTGATCGGTGTTGTAGTACTCGTCGTTCGGTACGGCCGAGATGTAACGCTTGTAGTTGAGCGAGGCCAGCTCCACGTTCGGATCGGCCTTCATCTTCTTCAGCAGGTCGGGCGCGGACTGCGCACCCTTGACCTTCACGACGTCGGAGGCGACCGAGTCCTCGGCGCTGCCGCCGGCCTTCGCGACGGCAGCCCGGCGGGCGGAGGCCGTTGCCTTGGGCTTGAACTTCACCATCGCCGCGTTCGGCTCGAACTCCGCCTGCGCCGGCCGATGGGCGGTGAACGGCGGACTGTACGGCCGCAGCGGTGCGGCCGAACCGGACGAGCCGGTCAGAACGATCAGCGAACCGGCGACCAGGGCGGCGGGCAGACCGAGGCGCAGAAGATGAGCAGGGCGGAAACTCACAGGACCCCCCAAACGGGTCAAAGTGGTAGACACGCGGAGTATTCCAGAGCCAGGAACTCCAGTGCAGACCAGAATTGATGTCCAAAGCTGCAATCCCGCAACGACGTCCCGATCGAGCGCCGGCCCGCGGCGCCGCAGCAACGGAGGGTGCCCCGTGAAGTACATGCTGTTGATCCGGCCGGATGAGGACTATCCCGACGGCGTTCCCGAGGACATGATCCGCCGGACCGAAGCCTGGGTCGCCGACGTTCAGGCCCGCGGCGTCCACCTGACCGGCGGCGCCCTCCACCCGCCGGCGCAGGCCACCGGCGTACGCCGCCAAGGCGCCAGGATCGTCACCACCGACGGTCCCTTCGCCGAGTCCAAGGAACAGATGGGCGGCTTCGACCTGATCGAGTGCGAAACTCTCGCCGAGGCCATCGAGATCGCCGCTGCCCATCCCGTCGCCGGAGCCGGCCAGGTCGAGATCCGCCCGGTCGTCGACGACCTGAAGACACTAATCGGCGAGTGATGACCGTGGATCTGGGATCGTGGCGCAAGGCGCCGTTTGCCGGCGCAGGGCTGACCTACGACTGCTTCGAGAAGGGCAAGGGGCCGGGGGTCGTGCTGATTCCGGAGATCCCGGGCCTGAGTCCGGAGGTGGCCGAGTTCGGTGAGCATCTCGTCGGCGAAGGATTCACGGTGGTGATCCCGTCCCCGTTCGGCACGCCAGGGCGCCCGCCCACAATCGGCTACACGCTCGGGATCGTCGCGCGGTTGTGCGTCGCGAAGGAGTTCCGCAGCTTCGCCGTCAACGCCGAGCGGCCGATCACGAAGTATCTGCGGGCCGTCGCGAGGGACCTGGCCGCGCGGACGCCGGGTCGTGGGGTCGGCGTGATCGGGATGTGTTTCACCGGCGGGTTCGCACTCGCTGCAGCCGTCGAGGACGTCGTCAACGCACCGGTGCTCAGCCAGCCGTCGGTGCCGTTCCCGGTGAGCGCCAAGCGGCGCCGTGATCCCGGTCTGTCGCAGCAGGAGTTCGAGGTCGTCAAGGAGCGGACCCGGACCGACGGATTGTGCGTCCTGGGCCTGCGGTTCAGTGGGGACCGGGCGGCGGCCCCCGAGCGGTTCAGCACGCTCCGTGCACAGCTCGGCGACGCGTTCGAGGTGATCGAGCTCGACTCCTCGCCGGGCAACCCGGACGGCTACGGGAAGGGCGCGCACGCGGTGCTCACCGCGGAGATCCGCGACAACCCGCCGAACTCGGCGTTCCGCGCCCGCGCCCGCACGGTCGAGTTCCTCCGGCAGCACCTCACAGCGACCACCTGACGACGGTCAGTGCGGAAATGTCAAAACCACGTTGAGTAACCCACCCGATGTGATTCGGTGGCCATCGGACCGGGGAATCTTCCTGTGCCTGGGGGTTGATCGTTGCGGTCTGCAAGGGCGGGGGAGCGGTGCGTGACGCCGTTGTTTTTCC
Source organism: Kribbella sp. NPDC051586 (assembly GCF_044453965.1). NCBI lineage: Bacteria > Bacillati > Actinomycetota > Actinomycetes > Propionibacteriales > Kribbellaceae > Kribbella > Kribbella sp. NPDC051586. The sequence goes on from NZ_JBITDF010000003.1 coordinate 454,576, forward strand.
TCTGGTCGTGGGTACCTGGAACATGCGACGATCGGCCACCGAGGGCACAACAGGGGACGCGCATCGCGTGGCGGGTGCCAGGCACTGATAAGTGAGGCTGCATGAACGGGCGGACAGCGCAGGAGAGCCGGATCCCGGTGAACGGATCAGCCAACGGGACCAACGGTCACGATCCGCAACCAGCCGCTCACCTCGAACCGCCGGCCGCGGAGCAGTCCGCACAATCCACACAATCCGCGCAGTCCGCTCAGTCGGACGGGCCGAACGGCCGCCGTCCTGAGCCGAAGCAGCCGATGCCGCCGGTGAAGCCGGCCGCATGGCAGCCGGACGAGCGGATCGCCGAGATCCGCACCGACACACCGCCACGCTCGGACTGGCTGTCCGAGGTGCGCGATCGTCCGCGGGCGCAGAGCAGTACGACGCTGCGTCAGTTCAACACCCCGGTCCGTGTCGACGAGATCGCGGTCGCGGCGATGACGCTGGCCGAGGACCTGCAGGCTGCGACGCAGAGCATGCCCGATTCCACCGAGTTGCGGCGGTTCCGGCACGAGCTCGACCAGGCCGCCACCACGTTCCGGGAGATGGCGACCAAGCTCGAGGCCACCGCCGGCAAACTCGTCCGGCTCGCCGCGAACGAAGGCCAGGTCTGCGGTGTCGGCTGGGGCGTCTGCCCCGAGCACGGCCTGACGCTGATGAACATCGGCGACACCGCGACCTGTCACGTCCTCGGCTGCGGCCGGCAGAACGAGGGCGAGGTCGAGCGCTGCGAGCACCCGGTCGCCTACAAGGTCGTCGATGCTGCCGGCCCGGCCCTGCTCACCTGCTCCGGCCACGCCATCGCCTGCCGGATGTACTTCGACAACCCGGTCATCACCGCGACCGCCGACAGCATGGAGCTGTTCTAGATCCGAGGCGGTGTCGGCCGTACCGAGGTCAGTGGCGCCTGGCCTTTGAACATGCGACCGCCGTCGTTGGTCAGTCGCAGGTAGTAGTCCGCCGAGCACGCCGTACCGTCCTCGTCGAGTGCGCGAATACCCGACCCGGACGGAACCCAGGCGGACGTCTCCGCGGTCTTCGCGATCTGGTTGCCCTCGTTGAACTCGTCGAACATCGAGATGTACATGCCCTGCACCCCGACCCGCGTCAGGTTGTAGAACTGCCGCCACATCAGATCGCCGTGCAGCCGGTGCCCGGACTGCAGATCGCCCGGGATCACACACGGCTGGTAGTCGATCCCGTGGGTGTTGCAGTCGGCCTGGTCCTGCTGGTTCACGTTGTTGTAGTAGTGATCCGCGCCCGCGATGTCACTGATCCGGCCGACCATCCATGGCGAGATCATGTTGAACGCGTGGTACACGTCCAGGTACCCGGGCCGCGAGTCCTCGTTGCCGGGCAGCCAATGGGTGGGCACGCCGCCGATCACGTAGCAGCCCTGGCCCTTGAACCAGTTCACGACGTCGAGGCAGACCGACGCCGGAAAGTCCTTGTTCGCCTCGTTGAACCCGAAGCCCCAGATGCACACCACGGGCTTTCCGTTCTGCCGCGCGTACGCCGGTGACGAGGTGTAAGCGCTCATCTTCGCGGACCAGTCGGCCTTCATCTCCGACTGCATGTTCGCCCAGCCGGTCGCGTCGTACATGACGTAGAACTTCCGCCCGTACTGCTCGGCAGCCTGCCGGACCTTCGCGGCCATCGCGTCGCGGGTCGGCCCTTCGCCGCCCGTCGGGTTGAACCGCTGCAGCGCGGCCGTGTCGCAGCCGTTCTGCTGCATCCATTGGAAGTGCGTGTTCACGGTCTGCTGGTCGTACGACGAGAACAGCTTGGCGGGCTGCCCGTTGCCGAGGTTCGAGTACGCGCTCTCGTACGTCGAGCTGAAGTCGCGCACGTCCGGCCAGCTCACGATCGCGGTATTCGTCGGCGAGGGCGGCTGACCCCAGTTGCTGCTCCAGTGCCACCACCCGTTGATCGGGGCGCCGTCTCCGGGGCATGCGAACCAGCCCTGGTAGCCGACGGTGATCTTGCCGACCACGTCTCCGGCCGGACTCGCGGCGAACGAGAGCTGAGATCTGCCGGCCACGGCAGCCGCCGCGGCGGTGGCGAGCAGGGAACGGCGGGTGAGTTTCATGAGTGTGCTCCTGGAGGGGGCGGACAGGAGGTGCGCCGCGAGCGTACAAATCTGGACAAAGTCCTGCAAGAACTTCACGGTTACGGAACTCTTGACGCCCGGTCAGCCTGAACTTAGTTTGTTGGATCAACAGACAAAGTCGAGGCTGGAGGCATCGAGATGACGTTGACCGACGGTCGCCGCCCGGGCAGCCGGGGTGTCGCCGCCGACCACGTCTCGCTCCGGCGCAACAACCTCTCGGTCGTACTGCGGCACGTCCGGGACCTCGGTCCGCGCTCCCGGGCCCGGATCGCCGACGACACCGGCCTGAACAAAGCGACCGTCAGCAGCCTCGTCGCCGAACTGGTCGAGCGTGGGCTGCTGCGCGAAGGCTCCGCGGACTCCTCCCGCGCCCTCGGCCGCCCCGGACTGCTCGTCGAGCTGGACGGGTCAGGCGTCTGCGGTGTGGGCGCCGAGATCAACGTCGACTACCTGGCAGTCGCCGCGCTCGACCTCGCCGGCGGCGTGGTGTTCGAGAAGCGGGTGCCGATCGATGTCGCTCACCTCGATCCTGCGACGACGCTCGACGACCTGGCGGAGCTCGTCCAGGAAGCTGTCGCGGCCGTCACAGCGGAGAGCGGGCAGATCGCCGGCGTCACCCTCGCGGTCCCGGGTCTGGTCGACGCTGCGACGGGCGAGCTGAGGCTCGCTCCGAACCTCGGCTGGAGCGAGGTGTCGGTGACGGAGGAGCTGCGGACCCGGTTGGGCGAGCCGACGTACCCGCTGCACGTCGACAACGAGGCAAACCTGGCCACGCTGGCGGCGTACGCCGAACTCCGCCGAGCCGAGGACAAGAGCGCGGTTCATGACCTCGTCCTCCTGACCGGCGCGATCGGTGTCGGTGGTGGCGTGGTCACCGGCGGGCATCTGCTGCGCGGTGGGCACGGCTACAGCGGTGAGGTCGGGCACATGCCGGTCGCGCCGCCGGGAAGGACCTGCGGCTGCGGTCGGACCGGCTGCTGGGAGACCGTCGTCGGACTGACCGCGCTGTTGCACAAGGCAACGGACAGGGACGACCCGGTGCGGGACCCGTCGCTGGACGTGGAGCAACGGCTGGCCTGGATCACCGGGCGGGCCGAGGCCGGGGACGCGCGGACGCTGGCCGCGCTGCAGGACGTCGGGAGCTGGCTGGGCATCGGGGGAGCGATCCTGGTCAACCTGCTGAACCCGGACGTGCTCGTGCTCGGCGGGTACTTCGCCGTGCTCGGGCCCTGGCTGCAGGAGCCACTGGAGAAGGCGATCCGCGACCGCGCGATCGTACCTGACGGCGGCGGCTGCCGGGTCGTCCGCTCGGAGCTCGGCTTCACCGCGGCCGTCCGCGGCGGCGCGCAGATCTCCCTCGACCAGGTCTTCGTCGACCCGACCCTGGTCGGACGCGCTGCGACCGGCGTCGCGCAATGACAGATCTCGAGAACTGACGAGAGCTAAGGAGAGTCATGACGAACCTGGGCATCGGCCTGATCGGCTACGCGTTCATGGGCGCGGCCCATTCGCAGGCCTGGCGGAGCGCGCCGCGCTTCTTCGACCTGCCACTGGACCCGGCCATGAACGTGCTGTGCGGCCGCAACGCCGACGCTGTCCAAGCGGCCGCGGCCAAGCTCGGCTGGAAGGAGACCGAGACCGACTGGCGCAAGCTGCTCGGCCGCGACGACGTCCAGTTGGTCGACGTGTGTACGCCGGGCGACAGCCACGCCGAGATCGCGATCGCCGCACTGGAGGCCGGCAAGCACGTCCTGTGCGAGAAGCCGCTGGCCAACACCGTCGAGGAGGCCGAGGCGATGACCGCGGCGGCCGAAGCGGCCGAGGCCAAGGGCATCAGGTCGATGGTCGGGTTCACCTATCGCCGCGTGCCGGCGATCGCGCTGGCCCGCCAGCTCGTTGCCGAGGGCAAGCTCGGGACGATCCGGCACGTGCGCGCGCAGTACCTGCAGGACTGGATCTCCGATCCGGAGGCGCCGCTGTCGTGGCGGCTGGACAAGTCGAAGGCGGGCTCCGGCGCGCTCGGCGACATCGGCGCGCACATCATCGACATGACGCAGTTCATCACCGGTGACACGATCGGCGAGGTCAGCGCGCGGCTGGAGACGTTCGTCAAGGAGCGTCCGGTGGCGGCCGAGCACTCCGGCCTCGCGGGTACGGCGGGGCCTGTTGACGCAGGGCGCGGACCGGTCACCGTCGACGACGCGGCCGTGTTCCTGGCGACGTTCCGCTCCGGGGCGCTGGGTGTCTTCGAGGCGACCCGCTTCGCGACCGGCCGGAAGAACGCGATCCGGATCGAGATCAACGGAAGCCTCGGCAGTCTGGCGTTCGACTTCGAGGACATGAACCTACTGCACTACTACGACGCAACCGATGACTCGAGGACGGCCGGTTTCCGCCGCATCCTCGCCACCGAACCCGACCACCCGTACGTCGGTGCGTGGTGGCCGCCGGGCCACCTGCTCGGCTACGAGCACGGCTTCACCCACCAGGTCGTCGACCTCGTCACTGCGATTGCCGACGGCACCGATCCGGCGCCGTCCTTCGCCGACGGACTGCAGGTCCAGCGCGTGCTGGCCGCGGTCGAGACCAGTTCCACATCCCGTCAATGGCAGGAGATTCCGGCATGAACAGCTTTACCCCGACCAAGGACGACAAGTTCTCCTTCGGTCTGTGGACGGTCGGTTGGCAGGGCGTCGACGTCTTCGGTACGGCGGTGCGCCCGGCGATGGACCCGGTCCACGCCGTCGAGAAGCTCGCGGAACTGGGCGCCGCGGCCGTGACGTTCCACGACGACGACGTCGTACCTGACGACAGCACTCGCGGGCAGGTGCTCGAGCGCTTCACGAAGGCCCTCGCCGAGACCGGCATGGGCGTCGAGATGATGACCACGAACCTGTTCAGCCACCCCGTCTTCAAGGACGGCGGCCTGACCGCCAACGATCGCCAGGTACGGCGGTACGCGCTGGCGAAGGTGTTGCGCAACGTCGACCTCGCTGCTGAGCTCGGCGCGACGACGTACGTGCTGTGGGGCGGTCGTGAAGGTGCCGAGTCCGGTGGTTCGAAGGACGTGCGGGCCGCGCTGGATCGGTACAAGGAGTCGATGGACCTGCTGTGCGCGTACGTCCGCGAGCAGGGGTACAACCTCCGCTTCGCGATCGAGCCGAAGCCGAACGAACCACGCGGTGACATCCTGCTGCCGTCGATCGGCCATGCCATTGCCTTCATCAACGATCTCGCCGACCCGGAGCTGGTCGGGATCAACCCCGAGGTCGGGCACGAGCAGATGGCCTCGCTGAACTACGCGCACGGCATCGCGCAGGCGTTGTGGCACGGGAAGCTGTACCACATCGACCTCAACGGGCAGCACGGTCCGCGGTTCGACCAGGACCTGAGGTTCGGCGCCGGCAACCTGCGCGAGGCGTTCTGGACGGTCGACGTACTGCAGGGGGCGGGAAGCTACCCGGCGTACGACGGGCACATCCACTTCGACTACAAGCCGCCGCGGACCGAGGACGAGGACGGCGTCTGGGAGACCGCGCGCGGTTGTATGCGGAACTACCTGATCCTGCGCGAGAAGGTGAACGCGTTCCGGGCCGACCCGGAGGTCGTCGAGGCGCTCGCAGCCGCGCGGGTCGGGGAGTTGAACGAGCCGACGCTGGCCGAAGGCGAGTCGCTGGCCGACATCCGCAGCGCGTCGTACGACCCGGACGCGCTGGGCGACCGCGGTCTCGGGTTCGAACGCCTGGACCAGTTGGCGATGGAACACCTCCTCGGCGTCCGGTAAGGGGCAGACGACATGGCTCGACCGATCACGTTGTTCACCGGGCAGTGGGCCGACCTCCCCTTCGAGGAGGTGGCCCGGCTGGCGGCGTCGTGGGGTTACGAAGGCCTCGAGATCGCCTGCTGGGGCGACCATCTCGACGTACGGCGGGCTGCCGAGGATCCGGCGTACGTGCAGGATCGTCTCGACATCCTCGAGAAGCACAACCTCAAGGTTTGGACGATCTCCAACCACCTGCTCGGGCAGGCGGTCTGCGACGATCCGATCGACCAGCGGCACCAGGCGATCCTGCCCGCCCACATCTGGGGCGACGGTGATTCGGAAGGCGTCCGGCAACGGGCGGCGGAGGAGATGAAGACCACCGCCCGGGCGGCGCGTGCGCTCGGCGTCGACGTCGTGGTCGGGTTCACCGGGTCGTCGATCTGGAAGACGGTCGCGATGTTCCCGCCGGTGCCGCCGGCGATGCTCGAGGCCGGGTACCAGGACTTCGCGGACCGGTGGAACCCGATCCTCGACGTGTTCGACGAGGTGGGCGTGAAGTTCGCCCACGAGGTGCACCCGTCAGAGATCGCGTACGACTACTGGTCGACGACCGCGACGCTCGAGGCGATCGGGCACCGGCCGGCGTTCGGGCTGAACTGGGATCCGTCCCACTTCGTCTGGCAGGACCTCGACCCTGTCGGGTTCCTGTGGGACTTCAAGGACCGGATCTACCACGTCGACTGCAAGGACGCGAAGCGTCAGGTCGGCAACGGCCGCAACGGGCGGATGGGCTCGCACCTCGCCTGGGGCGACCCGCGGCGCGGCTGGGACTTCGTCTCGACCGGCCACGGGGACGTCCCGTGGGAGGCGTGCTTCCGGATGCTCAACACGATCGGGTACGACGGCCCGATCTCGGTCGAGTGGGAGGACGCCGGGATGGACCGCCTGGTCGGTGCGGCCGAGGCCGTCCAGTTCGTCCGCTCGCTCGCCTTCGACGCGCCGACCGCGTCGTTCGACGCGGCCTTCTCGTCCTAGAGCTTGGCGAAGAACGCCCGGAGGTCCTCGATCACCAGGTCGGGGACCTCCAGCGCCGCGAAGTGGCCGCCGCGGTCGAACTCGGTGTAGTGCACGACGTCGAACTCCCGCTCGACCAGCTTGCGAACCGTGCTGTCGTTGGGAAACACGGCAAGCCCCGTCCGGACCGGGCACCAGGCGACCTCGGTGCCCCACGACGACTGACCTTCGCGGTAAAGCCTGGCCTGTGACCCCGCGGTCCCGGTCAGCCAGGTCAACGTCACGCTGTCCAGGATCTTGTCGTTGCTGATGGCGCCGATCCGGTGGCCGTAGTCGTCGTACCACTCCAGATTCCAGGCCAGCTGACCGACGGGGGAGTCGACCAAGGCGTACGACAGGGTCTGCGGTCGCGTGGCCTGGATCGACGCGTACCCGGACCGCTCGGCCTGCCACTTGTCCAAGCCGCTCAGCCGCTGCTGCTCGTCCTCCGTCAGCTCCTCACCCTGCGGAAACGCCAGGTAGCCGTCCAGGTGCAACCCGATCACCTGCTCCGGCGCCAACCGGGCGAGCGCCGGCGCGATCCGCGCACCCCAGTCGTAGCCGTGTACGCCGTACCGCTCGTACCCGAGCTGCTCCATCAGCGTCGCCCACGCCCGCGCGATCCGCTCGACGCCCCAGCCGGTGGCTGTCGTCGGGCCCGAGAACCCGAAGCCGGGCATGGTCGGGATCACCAGGTCGAAGTCCTCCGCGAGGGGCTCGATCAGGTCCAGGAAGTCGGAGTTCGCTCCCGGCCAGCCGTGCAGCAGGAGCAGTGGGATGCCCGACGATTGCCGGTGGATGTAGTGCACGCGCTGGCCGTCGATCTCGGTCAGGTACTGCGGCTGCGCATTGAGCCGCTCCTCGAACCGTCGCCAGTCGTACGACGCGCGCCAGTACTCCGCGACCTCCCGCAGTCGCTCGCGCTCCACGCCGTACGACCACTCGGCCTCCGGCAACTGATCCGGCCACCGGGCCGCGTCCAGCCGCCGCTGCAACTCGTCCAGCTCTGCCTGGGGTACCGCTGTCCGAAACTCCATACCTCCGACACTAGAAGGTGTAGCGGACACCAGCTGACCGCTACGGTTACGCTCGGCCTATGAGTGCTGGAAAGTACACCGCGCGCATCGTCGAGGTCCCGGACCACGGCATCAAGCTGGAGCCGGGGGAGGGCACCACCGTCCCGGACCAGCCGAACGAGGTGAACCTGCTCGGGATGGCGATCGCGCTGGCCCTGGGCGCGGCCGGATACCGGCACCACGAGGAGCAGCGCGACCCCGAACTGCAGACGCTGGACGCACTGCTCGCCGGTGACGCCGTGATGCCGTGGAAGCCGGCCGAGTCGGGGAGTACGGCGTACGTCGTCTGCGAGCTGAACGACGGGCGGCCGAGGTGCGAGATCCGTCCGACCGCCGACTAGGTGGTCTGGCCAGCGGCTCCGGCGCTGCGGCGACCGCGGATCCTGCGGCAGCGGTGGCTGGATCTGACCTTCGTGCACTGGGCGGTCGAGCCGGCCGCGGTTGCCCGGTTCTTCCCGCCCGGGACGCGTCCGGACACCTTCGAAGGACGCACGTACGTCGGTCTCGTGCCGTTCCGGATGGTCGACACCGGTTTGCCGCACGGTCCGGGCGTGCCGTACTTCGGCTCGTTCCTGGAAACGAACATCCGCCTGTACTCGATCGACGAGACCGGTCGGCGTGGTGTCGTGTTCCTCAGCCTCGACGCGAACCGGCTGGCCGTGGTCGCGGCGGCGCGGACTGTCTTCGGGCTGCCGTATCGATGGGCTCGCATGAGTCACGTGCGCGACCGCAGCCACCACACCTACACGTCGAGCTTGCGTGGGATCGAGTCAGCTGTTGGGATCTCGCTGGGGGAGCGCTTGCCGGTCGGGCCGCTTGAAGACTTCCTCACCGCGCGCTGGGGTCTGCACATCGAGCGCGCCGGCCGCACCTGGTACCTGCCCAACGAACACCCTCCGTGGATCCTGCACTCCGCGACGCTTACCTCGCTGGACGCTGATGCCTTGCTGAAATCCGTCGGTCTGGTGCCTCCGGGGCGGCCGCCGGATCATGTCGCATTCAGCGCGGGCGTGCCTGCTGCGTTCGGTCTGCCATCAGGCCAGCCGTCTCCTGGACGATGAACTTCAGGTCGACCTGGGTCGCCCAGCGGTTGACCTCGGCGGCCAGTTCTTGCGAGCCCGCGATGTCGCCTTCGTCGCGTAGCAGTACGGCGAGCAACGTCTGCTGGGCCAGTGCTCCGAGCAGATGCCCGACCTTCTGCCGCAGTTCGGTCGATCGCTCCCACTGTTGCCTCGCCAGCGCCAGGTCGTGAGTGGCGGCGGTGACGACGTCTGCGGCGGGAAGTTGGCCGTACCGCGAGACGCCAGGTGGGTTGGCCAAGCGGCTCGGGATGTCCGCGGCGGCGCTGACCAATCGGCTGGATGCGCTGGAGCGGCGTGGGTTCATCGACCGCGCGCACGACCGCGACGACCGGCGCAAGGTCGTCGCGACCCTCACCCGGACCGGGAGCGACCTCTGGGAGCGCGCCATCGGCGACATCAGCCGGGTCGAGGAGGAGCTGGTCCACCAACTGCCGGCCGCTGATCGCACCCGGCTCGACGACCTGCTGCGGCAGTTGGTTCTCGTCACCGAGAAAGATTCCTAGCCGCGGGATGTCAATCTGAGTCCGTCGGCGCCGACCTCTGGGTATAAGCGCCGAGAACCTGGAGGACCGACCGATGGAACCGCTGAACCTGATGGTCTCGCTGAGCCACTTCGCCAACGACAACCGCGATACCAAGCACGGCCTCAGCGAGCCCGCCGGCCGCGGTCATCGGCGTACGAACAAGAGCGCGCGTCGTCGCAGTTGGTGGGTGATCCGATCGCGTGTCAGAGTCCTTTCGTGACTGATGCCTCGAAGCGCGGGCAGTTGCTCGCCGTGTACGACGGCCAACTGCGCGGAACCAGTGAGAGCGCGGACGTGCCGACGAGCATGGACGGCCCGGTGATCCGGGTCGAGTACCCGAGCCGCGGGTTCGTCAGCTACCGCACGCTCGACGGTCTCGACAGCGCCGAGATCGACGCACTGATCGCCCGCCAGCGCGACTACTTCGCGGCGAAGGGCCAGTCGGTCGAATGGAAGCTCCGCGGCCACGACCGGCCCGCCGACCTGCCGGACCGGCTGCGGGCCGCCGGGTTCGAGCCCGAGGAGCAGGAGACCGTGCTCGTCGCCGAGAGCGCCGACATCGCCGAGCGCCTGCGCGGCCGCGACACGGTCGACGGCGTCACGATCCGCCTGGTCTCCGACCGCGCCGACTTCGAGCGGATCGCCGCGATGGAGTCGACCGTGTGGAACGACGACTGGTCCTGGCTGGCCGACGACCTGGTACGCCGGCACGCGAGCGGCACCGACATCTTCGTCGCCGAGGCCGACGGTCAGGTGGTCTCCGCCGCCTGGGCCGTGTACAAGAAGGGCACCGAGTTCACGGGCCTGTGGGGCGGATCAACGCTCGCCGAGTGGCGCGGCAAGGGCATCTACACGGCGCTCGTCGCAGTACGCGCCGCTCGTGCCGTCGAGCTCGGCTACAAGTACCTCCACGTCGACGCGTCCGACGACAGCTCCCCGATCCTGCAACGCCTCGGCTTCCTCGCGGTCACCACCACCACGCCGTACGTGTACAAGCCCGCCTAGCGGGCGGCGCGGTACATCGAGTAATGGGTCGGGCCGTGGTGAGGAAGCTCTAGCTCGGCGATCGTGGTGAAGCCGAAGGACTCGTAGAAGCCTACGTTTGCGGGGTCCTGGGTCTCGACGAACGCGGGGGAGTGAGCGGCGTCGGCCACGGCCAGACCCGGCTCGATGACCGCATGGCCAAGGCCTTGGCGTTGACGATCGGGATCGACCGCGGCGAGCGCGAGCAGCCACACCGGGTCGCGCGGGTGGAAGATGCCGATCGCCTGGCCGTACTCCGCGTTGAGCGCGGCCCTGGATCCGGCCAGCTCCTGGAAGGCGGCGGTGTGCGGGGCGAACGCGTCCGCCGGCATGTCCGGGGGGAACCAGACTGCGACCGCACTCACGTCCTCGGTGACCCACACCCGGCCGTGCGGCAGCCCGATCGCTTCGACGAACAGCCGGTGGTACTCCGTCAGTCGCTCGAGATACCCGTCCGGGTCTACGCAGGCCCGGGACATCGGATAGTCGACCAAGGCGCGGGTGAGGGTGCCGACGGCCGCGTCGACGTCGGACTCGGTCGCCTCGCGAACCTTCACGTCCGCAGCACCTCGAGGATCAGGCCGGCGACTGCACGCATGCCCGCCGCGTTCGGGTGGTACGGGACGAAGCCCCCGAGGCTCGGCGGTCGCAGCGTGAAACCGGTCGTCCACGGATCCGCCGTACCGACCGCGTGGTCAAGGCTCGCGGCAGACGCTGCGACCAGATCCGCTCCCGTTGCCGCCGCGGCCTTCGCGAACGCGCCGGCCAGGCCGTCGGCCATCATCGCGACGCTCGGCAGTTGTTCCTCGTTCAGCGGTACGTCGAGACGCGGCCGCGTGGCCGGACCGACCAGACTGAGGTAGTCGACGAGCAGGACGCGCGCCTCGGGCGAACGGTCCCGGGCTCGCTCGACCACAGTCGTCAACGAGTCCGCGACAGCCTGGTACGACGCCTCGGCCTTGAGGTAGCTGACCCGCGCGCGGATCCGGTTCGCGACCCGGCGGCCGAGGATCGTCGCGGGCTTCGCGACCGTGTTGAGGAAGCTCCCGCGCTGGAACGTGCCGACGTACTCGAGGTCGTTGCCGCCGACGGTGATCGTCACCAGGGCGGTGTCCGGCGTGAGCGCCTCGAGCTGCGGCGGTGCGTCGTCCTGTGGTGTGTCGAGCAGGTGTGCGGTGGTCGCGCCGGAGTACGTGACGTCGGTCAGCTCGAGCCCGAGCTCGGCCGCGACCAGATGCGCGTAGTTGTTGCCCGAGCGTCCGGCGGGAGGGTGCACGATCGGGTTGATCCCCGGTCCGGCCGCGAACGAACTGCCAAGGGCGACGTACCGGCTGCCGGATGCGATCACCGCACCACGATAGTCCTCCCGGAGGTGCGACATACTGCCTCGGTGACTGACGACGTGTTCGGTACGGCGGGAATCCGCGAACGGGTGCTGGCCGGATGGACGGCCGCACCTGTTCGCTTCCGTGAAGACGCGAACGCAGAGGAGGAACTGGCCCTCGGCGGGTACGTCGACCGGCTGGTGATCGAACTGGCCCAGAACGCCGCCGACGCGTCCGCCCGCGCCGGAGTACCGGGCCGGATGCTGTTCGAGTTCAAGAACAACACGCTGGTTGTGGCGAACACTGGTGCGCCGTTGACTGCGGAGGGCGTCGAGTCGCTGGCGACCCTGAGGGCATCAGCGAAGCGCGAAGAGCCTTCGGTGGGTAGGTTCGGGGTCGGCTTCTCCGCTGTGCTTGCAGTGACCGACGAACCGGTCGTCCTGTCGCGCACCGGCGGAGTGCGGTTCTCGAAGGCCGACACCGCGGCCGCGATCGCCGGACTCGCAGGTGATCTCGACACCGAGGTACGGCGACGTGACGGGCAAGTGCCTGTTCTACGGCTGCCGTTCGAAGCGGACGGCGAACCGCCTGCGGGGTACGACACCGCCGTCATCCTGCCCCTCCGCGACGAGGCGGCCGCGGCGCTCGTCCGGCGCCTGCTCGCCGAAGCCGACGACGCGCTCCTCCTCGCCCTTCCCGGCCTCCAACGCATTGAAATCGAAACCGACGACGACCACCGGGTACTGCAAGACGCCGAGTCCCGCTGGCACATCCACCGCGCCGGCGGCGTGTTCGACACTGCCGAACGCGAGCAGTTGCTGGCCGATCGCCCGAGCGAGGAACGCACGCGCCCGACCTGGTCGGTCGTCTGGGCCCTGCCCCGCAACCCGACGACCGACGTACCGGGAGTAGTCCATGCGCCAACACCCACTGACGAACTCGTATCGCTCGGTGCGTTGCTACTGGCAACTTTCCCGCTCGACTCGACCCGGCGGCACGTTGCCAAGGGTCCGCTGACCGATCGCCTGGTCGGGGAAGCGGCCGCCGCCTTCGCGGAGCTTCTGCGAGAGCGGGCCGAGGCCGGCGACGAGGTCCTCCAACTCGTCCCAACCGGCCTGGCGGCAGGCCCACTGGATCGAGCCCTCCGCGAACAGATCCTGGACCACCTCCCCGCCACTCCGTTGCTGAGAGCCGTGGAGGGCGGGGCTCTGCTGCGGCCGCGGGATGCGGTCGTGGTGGAGGGGGCGGACGACGCGTTCGACGAGAAGCTGGCGCCGATCGTGCCGGGCCTGATCAGATCGCGGCGTGAGGATCAGCTGGCGCTGGATGCCTTGCAGGTAAAGCGTCTGGAGCTGGCCGAAGTCGTGGATCAGCTCGGGGGAGACGAGCCGCCGGGCTGGTGGCGCGCGCTCTACAACTCGCTCGGCACCATGGTCACCGACGCGCTCATCCGGGAATCCCTCGGCACTCTCCCCGTCCCGCTGGCCGACGGTCGTCTCGTCCGCGGCGCCCGCGGTCTGCTGCTGCCCGGTCCGGAGATCCCGGTCGACATCCTCGCCGCGTTCGGCGAGTACGGCGTACGCGTCGTCCACCCTGACGCCGTCGACCCGGCCCTCGAGCGACTCGGCGCCATCCCCGCCACTCCACGATCACTCCTCGAAGACAGCGCTGTCCGTACGGCGGTCGAGCACTCCGCCGACGCCGACGACCCGGACGCGGTCGCCCACGCCGTACTCAGCCTCGTCGCAGCCGACCCAGCCCAGGCCGAGGGTCTCTGGTGGCTGAACGACCTCGTACTCCGCGACGCCGAGGGTGACCTCGTCCCCGCGAACGCCTTGGTTGTCGAGGGTTCTGCCGTCCAGAGCATCCTCGACCCCGACGAGGTCGCACCCATCGCAGGTGACCTCGTGGATCGCTACGGCCTGCCCGCGCTCGAAGCGGTCGGCGTCCTCGCGTCCCTCGGCCTCGTCACTGCCTCCGACGTCGCGCTCGACCAACTGCCCGAAGCCGTCCAGGACCTCGACGCCATCGAGGACTGGGCGTACGACGTCGCCCCCGACGGATCCCGCTACGGCGCGACGGTCGGCGAACTCGAAGCGATCCGCGACCTCGACTGGATCACCGACGACAACTGGCCGAAAGCCCTGCAAATCATCGGCTCCGAGCCCGATCTGCGCCGGGCACTCGTCACCCAGGTGCGCGTCGTCGGCCCGGACGACCGCCCACTCGGCGTACCGTCGTACGCCGCCTGGTGGATCCGCGAGCACGTCCTGCTCGAAGACGGCGAACCCCTCGCCGGCCGGGCGGACCCCGACGCCGAACCGGTCCTCGCGAGCTTCCTGGACGAAGCACCCGCCTGGACGGCCGGACTCGATCCCGAGGTCCGTACCGCGGTCGGTCTCGTCCGCGACGTCGGCGATCTCGATGCCGACGGCATCAGTCTGGTGCTCGAGCGGCTGGCAGACCCAGAACGCCAGGTCGATGCCGCATCGATCCTCCGCCTGTGGACCCGCCTCGGCACGCTCGCCCTGTTCCCGGGCGACGCTCCGGAGCAGGTCCGCGTGCTCGGCGCGGACGGCGAGACCCGGGTGATCGACGCGGACCGGGCCGTCGTCATCGACGGTCCGATGTGGGTGCAGCGGGAGGATCTGGGCGGGTTCGTGATCGCCTCCGGTGCGGCGGCCGACGGGCTGAGTGACCTCCTCGACGTACCGCCCGCACAAGAAGTTGCCGAAGGCAAGATCGACGGCCCGGGTACGGCGGCCGACGTACCGCCGATCGTGCGACAACTGGTGCCCGGGGTACCGGCGACCTGGTGGGAGCACGAGGAGCTGACGGTCGACGGCGTCGAGGTTTCGTGGTGGGTGGACGCCGACGGCGCGCCACACGCGGCGACCTTCGACGGACTTGCGAAAGCGCTTGCCTGGGCAGCCGGTCGCTGGGACCGCAGGCACGTTGTCCGTGCGGTTCTGAACGAACCGGACCGCAGTACGGAACTTCTGGTCGACGCCGTATACGACTGACCGGATCCGGCCGCCGCGCCGAAAATGTACGCCCTGTGATCGCGGTTGGAAGCGTTTCCGCCTACGGGCGTCACTCAGAGCTAGCCAACGTTGTCATAGGTTGGTATATCGACTGATCTGCGGATATGACCTCCAAGTTTCAACGTGGCAATGAACTCTTGCCAACGTTGTCATAGCTACTTATAGTCCGTGACACCTCTCGGTGGGTGATGAGCCTGTCCGCGCAACGGAAACGGAGGTGACTTTCGTCATGAACGAGGTGTCATCCAGTGGGCCGCGGCCCCAGTTCGAAGACGTTCAAGATGTCGTCCGCTACCAGCTGAGTCGGCGAAGCCTGGTCGGAGGAGGTGCCGCCGCGGCGATGACCGCGTTCCTCGCGGCCTGTTCCGGCGGCGGCTCGTACTCCGACAAGCCGGCCAACAACAACAAGCCGGTTGCGACCAAGTCGATCCAGATCGGCAAGGCCAACATCCCGGTTCCACGGGACCAGTCGGTGATCGTCGGCCAGGTCGAGTACACCGTCTTCGACAGCTTCAACGGGATGATCCCGAACGGTTCGCCGTCGGGCGCCGGCGTGGAGTTGAGCACCGAGCCGTTGTTCTTCCTCAGTTTCGCCACCGGCAAGCTGACGCCGTGGCTGGCGACGGAGTACAAGTACAACGACGCTTTCACCGAGCTGACCCTGAAGTTCGATCCGAAGGCCCACTGGAACGACGGTCAGCCGCTGGGCGCGAACGACTTCAAGTTCACCGTGATGCTGCTGAAGGATCGTCCGGACCTCTTCGGGGGTGGTGGTGACCTCAAGGAGTTCGTCAAGACCATCGACGTTCCCGACCCGCACACCGCGGTGGTCACCTTCCTGAAGCCGGCACCGCGCTTCCACTACAACTTCATCGCCGCGATCTCCGGGGCGCCGAACAACATCATGCCCGAGCACATCTGGAAGTCGCAGGACCCGACGAAGTACAAGGACAACCCGCCGGTTCGCTCCGGGCCGTACAAGCTGAAGACGGCGATCCGGAACCAGAAGATGTTCGTCTGGGAGAAGGACCCGAACTACTGGAACAAGGACAAGCTCGACGTGAAACCGCAGTACGTCGTGTTCCAGAGCACGTCGAAGCAGCTCGACCAGGCGTCGCTGGCGTTCGAGCGCGCCGAGTTCGATGTGGGCTCGGTCGACGAGCCGCACGCCAAGCAGTTGCGGAACACCGGCTACCCGAACCTCGTGACGACGCAGTTCCACGACCCGAACCCCCGGGTTTTCTGGCTGAACTGCGACCCGGCGCGCGGCGTGATGGCGGAGCCGAAGATGCGCTGGGCCATCAACTACTGCATCGACCGGGAGAAGATCGGCAACTCGATCTGGCCGGTCAAGGTCCCGCCTGCCCAGTACCCGTGGGCGGACTACCCGACCAACGACAAGTGGAAGAACGACGATCTCGCGAACAAGTACAAGTTCGAGTTCAACCCTGACAAGGCGAGCCAGCTGCTGGACGAGATCGCGCCGAAGAACGCGGCCGGCAAGCGGACGTACAAGGGCAAGGAGATCAACCTCGAGATCATCACGGTCTCGCCGGTCGACGGCGCCGAGTACGCGATCGCCAATGTGCTGAAGACGGCACTCGCGAAGGTCGGCGTCCCGGCCACGCTGCGCAGCCTGGCCGGAAGCGTCCACGACGACAAGTTCCAGCGCGGCCAGTACGACATCGACTCCAACTGGGCCGGCTTCGCGATCGACCCGGTGCAGCTGTACACCGACTGGACCAGCGACAAGTACCAGCCGATCGGCAAGAACGCCGCGCAGAAGAACAAGATGCGGTTCCGCAATCCCGACTTCGACAAGGTCGTCGAACAACTGGGCCAGCTCAACCCGGATTCGCCGCAGGCCAAGCCGCTGCTCGACAAGGCGCTGGAGATCTACTTCCAGCAGCTGCCGTTGCTCGCCTCGATCCAGACCGGCTACCCGTCGTACTTCAACACGGCGTTCTGGAAGGACTGGCCGACCGACGACGACCTGTACGAGGTGCCGCTCAACTGGTGGCCGCACTTCATCTTCGTGCTCGCCAAGATCAGCGCCACCGGGCAGAAGGGACCGGCGTGACGGCGGAAGCCCCGCCTGCGGTAGCCGTGGACAAGAGCCAGGACTCCGCACCTCCGTCGGGGGTGCGGGCCTGGCTGTCGCGGCATCCGCTGGCGGCGTACGCCATCCGCAGGTTCGGCCTCTACCTGGTGGAACTGTGGGGAGCGCTGACGATCGCGTTCTTCTTCTTCCGGCTGATGCCCGGAGATCCGGTCCAGACGCTGATCCAGACCCTGCAGCAGAACTATGTCTACAACGCTCAGGCGAGCACGGAGCTCATCGCCCGCTACCGGCACGAGTTCGGGCTGGACGGGAACCTGCTGACCCAGTACTTCAAGTACATGGAGAAGCTGGTCCTGCACGGCGACCTCGGGCCGAGCCTGATCAACTACCCGACGCCGGCCCAGACGGTGATCCTGCGATCGTTGCCCTGGACAATCGGTCTGCTCGGGATCTCGGCCGTGCTGGCCTGGATCTTCGGCGTGATCATCGGCGCCATCGCCGGCTGGCGGCGCGGCAAGGTCGGCTCCGCGATCGCCACCAACCTGTCGATCGCGCTGTCGCACGTGCCGTACTTCTTCGTCGCGCTGATCCTCGTGTACGTCTTCGCGTACTCGATGGGGCTGTTGCCGGCGAGATCGGCGTACGACTCGAACATCAATCCCGGGATCAATCTGGCCTTCATCGGCAGTGTGCTGAAGTACGGGTTGTTGCCCGGTCTGTCGATCGTGATCATCGGGACGTTCAGCTGGATCCTGTCCACCCGGATGCTGATGATCCCCATTCTCGGCGAGGACTACCTGGTGTACGCCGAGGCCAAGGGGCTGAAGAACTCCCGGATCCTGACCCGGTACGCGCTGCGGAACTGCTACCTGCCGCAGATCACCGCGTTCGGTATCTCGCTGGGCTTCATCTTCAACGGCAACGTGCTGGTCGAGCAGCTGTTCAGCTATCCGGGGCTCGGCACCACACTCGTCACCGCCATCCAGCAGCTGGACTTCAACACGATTCTCGGCGTCACCGACATCGCGATCTTCTCGGTGCTGACCGCCGTACTGCTCCTCGACCTCCTGCTCCCGCTGCTTGACCCGCGGGTCAAGTACTGGAAGTGATGACGATGAGACTTCTGACCGCGGTACTGCGGACGATCCGCAACAGCCGGCGCCTGGCGACCGGGCTCGTCATCCTGGGGCTGCTGGTCCTGGTCGCGCTGCTCAGCCCGTTGATCGTGAAGGCGATCGGCGGTGGGCAGGACCCGATCGAGCTGGCGGCGTACGACAAGTGGCAGGTGCCCGGACCGAAGCATCTGCTCGGCACCGACCAGTTCGGCCGGGACGTGTTCGCGATGGTGGTGAAGGCGCTCGCGGTTTCGCTGCAGATCGGCGCGATCGCCGGCGTGATCTCGACCGTCGCCGGCGTCATCGTCGCGTTCGTCGCCGGGTACAAGGGCGGCTGGATCGACAACGTGCTCTCCACGTTCACCGGGATCCTGCTCGTCATCCCGACGTTCCCGTTGCTGATCGCGCTGTCGGCGTACGCGAAGAACGTCAGCCTGTTCCAGGTCGGCGTGATGATCTCGATCTTCTCCTGGCCGTTCGCGGCGAAGACGATCCGCTCGCAGGTGCTGAGCCTGCGGACGCGGCCGTACGTCGATCTGGCGCGGGTGAGCAAGGCGCGGGACATCGAGATCATCGTGACCGAGCTGCTGCCGAACCTGCTGCCCTTCATCGGCGTCGGTTTCGCATCGTCGGCGCTGGGCGCGATCTTCGGCCTGGTCGGCCTGGAGATCATCGGCCTCGGCCCGGGCGGCGTGATCGACCTCGGCCAGATCATCTTCAACGCGATCGGCACCGGCGCGCTGACGCTGGGCGCCTGGCCGATGTTCGTGGTCCCGATCGCCTTGCTGACGCTGCTGTTCGCGGCGCTGAACATGGTGAACATCGGCCTCGAAGAGGTCTACAACCCGCGACTGAGGGGAGTGGCCGGTGAGTGACGAGTCTCAGAATGTCTTGGAGGTCAAGGGGCTCGAGGTCGTCTACTCGACCAACCGCGGCGACGTTCAGGCGGTCCGCGGTATCGACCTCGACGTACGCCGCGGTGAGATCCTCGGGATCGCCGGGGAGTCGGGCAGCGGCAAGAGCACCCTCGCGGTCGCGCTGCTGCGGCTGCTGAAGGCGCCGGGCAAGGTGACCGGCGGCTCGGTGATGTTCCACCCGGCCGGCCGATCGCCCGTCGATCTGCTCAAGGTCCAAGGCGAAGAGCTGCGGGTCCTTCGGTGGTCGGCGTTGTCCTATCTGCCACAGGGTTCAATGAGCTCGCTCAACCCGGTGATGCGCGTCGAGGAGCAGTTCAAGGACGTGATCCTGGAGCACGCGCCGGCGCGCAAGGAATCGCTGAACGAGCTGATCCCGCGGCTGCTCGGCCAGGTCGGTCTGGAGCCGCGGGTGGCCCGGATGTATCCGCACGAGCTGTCCGGCGGGATGAAGCAGCGGGTGCTGATGGCGATCGCGGTCGCACTCGAACCGGATCTGGTGATCGCGGACGAGCCGACCACCGCGCTGGACGTGACGATCCAGCGGGTGATCCTGCAGTCGCTCGCGGACCTGCGCACCGACTTCGGCGTGACGCTGATGGTCATCTCGCACGACATGGGCGTGCATGCGCAGCTGGTGGACCGGGTCGCGGTGATGTACGAGGGCAGGTTGGTCGAGGTCGGCGACGTACGGCAGGTATTCAAGGATCCGCAGGACCCCTATACGCGGCAGCTGATCGAATCCATCCCGCAGGTAGGACGGAGGGCATCATGAAATCCGAGCTCGAACTTCGTGGCGTACAGCAACGATTCCATGCCCGTGGGGTCGCCGACGGCTACATCACCGCGGTCGACGACGTGAGCTTCAGCCTGGCCGCGTCACCGCCGCAGATCGTCAGCCTGGTCGGCCAGAGCGGCAGCGGGAAGAGCACGATCGCGCGGAACGTGCTCGGCCTGCAGAAGCCGACGGCCGGGTCCGTGCTGTACGGCGGCAAGGACATCTTCAAGCTGAGCCGTGCGGAGTACGACGCCTACCGGCGCGACGTGCAGCCCGTGTTCCAGGACCCGTACGCGATCTTCAATCCCTTCTACCGGGTGGATCGCGTGCTCTGGAAGGCGGTCAAGAAGTTCAAGCTGGCCTCGACCCGCGAGGCCGGCCTGAAGCTGATCGAGGAGTCCCTGGAGGCGGTCCGGCTGGAGCCGGAGAACGTCCTCGGACGCTACCCGCACCAGCTGTCCGGTGGCCAGCGGCAGCGCATCATGCTGGCCCGCGTCCACATGCTCCGCCCGTCGTTCATCATCGCCGACGAGCCGGTGTCGATGCTGGACGCCCAGGTCCGCAGGCACTTCCTCGACATCCTGCTCGACTTCCAGCGCGAGCACGGCATGACCACACTGTTCATCACCCACGACCTGTCCACGGTCTACTACCTGGGCGGCGAGGTCATGGTCATCACCAAGGGCCAGATCGTCGAACGCGGCCCGGTCTCCACGGTCATGCACGAGCCGACCCACCCGTACACGAAACTGCTCCTCGACTCCATCCCGTCCCCCGACCCGGACCAACGCTGGACCACCCGGATCCAGGTCGACGAGCTGGAGTCGGTCGACGACAACGCCCCCGCCGACGCCACCAAGCCGGAAGCCCCGATCCTCTGACGGTTCATTTCAGTGGTTCACCGCTCCCGTTGTCCCTTCACCTGACGCATGCGGCGGGTGAAGGGACAACGCCCGAGGTTCACCACTCAAATGGTCGGGCGGGTCGGGCGGGTCGGGCGTGGTCGGGCGTGGTCAGGCGGTTTTGATGGCGGGGTCGCTGGTGCCGGGGGCGCCGGTTTCTACGTGGCCGGCGTAGCGGCGGAGGTACGTCGGGTCGGAGTCGGTGGTGACGGAGACGTCGTACCAGCGGCTGGTCGTGGTGACCGTGTAGGTGGTCTTGCCCGGTTTGAGGGTGAGCTTCTTCGCCGCGCCGCCGTACGCGCTGGTGATGGTGGCGGTGCGGGCTACGTCGGTGGTGAGCGTGAGGGTCACGTTGCCGGCGTTGTCGCGGGCGGTGATCTCGAGGCCGGTGGCGGGCTTGCCCTTGAAGGTGCGGAGGAAGCCGTTCGGGCCGTGGACGGTCAGGTCGGTGACGCCGCCGGAGTAGATCGGGTTCCAGCTGTCGGCGACGGTCCTGCCGGCCTCGGCGGTGTAGGTCCACGGGCCGTCGGTCCGGTTCGCGGACGTGATCAGGAACTGTGCGCCGGCGTGCGGACCGGAGCTGAAGGTCAGCTTGTACTTGCCAGCAGCAACCGCTCCGTCGACGATCGGTGCGTAGGGCAACGGCCGGGTACGGCGGCAGCCGCGCTCCTGCACCGGGACCTTACCGACCGCGGGCGGCGTCGGCACGTAGTCCGGGTGGCGCTTGTTGTCCGGCGGCTGGTACGCGCTGGTGTCCGGGAGCTCGGCCGGCCGCGTCGCCGTCGTACCGAAGTCGAACGCCGACGTCAGGTCGCCGCAGACCGCGCGGCGCCACGGCGAGATGTTCGGCTCGTGGACCCCGAACCGCGACTCCATGAACCGGATGATCGACGTGTGGTCGAACGTCTCCGAGCACGTGTACCCACCGGTGCTCCACGGCGACACGACCAGCATCGGCACCCGCTGACCCAGACCGTAGGCGCCATGCGCGGCCTTCGTGCCGGTGTAGAGGTCCGGTCCCGGGTCGACCGTGGACAAGCCCTGTGAGGCGGACAGCGGCGGGAACGGCGGTACGACGTGGTCGAAGAAGCCGTCGTTCTCGTCGTAGGTGATGAACAGCGCGGTCTTGCTCCAGACCTCGGGGTTCGCGGTGAGCGCATCGAGGACCTGGGAGATGTACCAGGCGCCGTAGTTGGCCGGCCAGTTCGGGTGCTCGGTGAACGCCTCCGGCGCCGCGATCCAGGAGATCTTCGGCAGCTGGTTGTTCTTCACGTCGGCGGCGAGCCGCGCGAACAGGCTCTCGCCGGCCTTGGCGTTCGTACCGGTGCGAGCCTTGTCGTACAAGGGGTTCCCGGCCGAGACGTTGCGGTAGTTGTTGAAGTACAGCAACGAGTTGTCGCCGTAGTTGCCGCGGTACGCGTCGTCGATCCAGCCCCAGCCACCGGCGGCGTCGAGGCCGTCGCCGATGTCCTGGTAGATCTTCCACGAGACGCCGGCCTGCTCGAGCCGCTCCGGGTACGTCGACCAGCCGTAGCCGGCCTCGTCGTTGCCGAGGACCGGGCCGCCACCGGCGCCGTCGTTGCCCGTGTAACCGGTCCACATGTAGTACCGGTTCGGGTCGGTAGAGCCCATGAACGAGCAGTGGTACGCGTCGCACAGCGTGAACTTGTCGGCGAGCGCGTAATGGAACGGGATGTCCTCGCGGGTCAGGTACGCCATCGTGGTCGACGTCTTCGCCGGGATCCACTGGTCGTACTTGCCGCCGTTCACCGCCTGGTGCGCGTCGCCCCAGCTGTGCGCGAGGTCCTGGATGAACTGCAGCCCGAGGTTGTCCGCCTCCGGCCGGAACGGCAGGATCTCCCTGCCGAGCGCATCCTTCTGGTGCCACACCGGCTGACCGCTGGGCAACGTCACCGGCCGCGGGTCACCGAACCCGCGAACCCCGTTGAGCGTGCCGAAGTAGTGGTCGAACGACCGGTTCTCCTGCATCAGCACGACGATGTGCTCGACGTCCTGGATATCGCCGAACCGGCGATGCGCCGGGATCGCGGCGGCCTGCTCGATACTGTTCGCCATCGCGGCAAACGCGGCCGACGCTCCAGCAAGCTGCAGAAACCTCCGGCGATTGATGTCTGGCATGCGAGTCTCCTGACGGGCGGTGGAACGGCTGTCGGGGCGGGTGGAGTCTGAAACACCAGCACTGCGTCGCCCGCACCTTAGCCTGAACGATTAACTGACGGAAGATGAACTTTCCTGTCCCGTTCCTATGGCTTTCAAACCGTTCCGCACTCTCAAACGATGGTTCGAAACCGCCAACCTGATTGCTCCCCACCGGGAACGGCGAGACACTGGACTAGCGCGGCCTGGGGGACCCAGGGGTGGGAGGCTGCGATGGGCGGACGAGCGCTCGTCGGCGGTACGGCGTCCGAGCTGGACCGGCTGCAGAGCGAACTCACGTCGTTGGCCACTCAGTTCGCCGCCGCCAACGAGGTCCTGTCCGCCGTCGGCCGCTCAGCCGGCGACCCGGACACCGTCCTCACCACGATCGTCGAGAGCGCCTGTCGCCTTTGCCGCTCACAGGCCGCACATCTGTACCAGCTCGAAGGCGGGCGCTTCCAGCTGAGTAAAGCGGTCGGCCTGACGGCTGAGACGACCCAGTACTTGATCGCCCATCCGACGCCGCTCGACCGGTCGACGCTGATCGGCCGGGTCGGCCTCGATTGCACCACCCAGCAAATCGCCGACGTCCTCGCCGACCCGGCGTACGGACGGCAGGACCTCCAGCGGATGGCCGGTTTCCGGACCACGATGGGTGCGCCGATGCTCGTCGACGACGAGGTGGTGGGTGCGCTGGTGGTCTGGCGCAACGACGTCAGCCCGTTCGGGCAGGCCGAGCAGGACCTCGTCACCGCGTTCGCGGGCCAGGCCGCGATGGCCGTGAACAGTGTGAAGCTGGTCCAGCAGCTCGAGGCTCGGGGGGCGGAGCTGGCGCGGAAGGTGGGTGAGCTGGAGGCGTTGCGCGAGGTGGGTGAGGCGGTCAACTCCAGCCTCGACGTGTCCAAGGTGCTGTCGACGGTCGCCAAGCACGCGGTCCGGATCTCGGCGACCGACGGCGGCTCGATCATGGAGTACGACGAGAACGAGCGGTGCTTCCTGGTCCGCAGCGTCTACCGCACCGACCCGGAGGTGGTCGAACGGCTGCGCGTGACCCGCATCCACCTCGACGAGACCCTGGTCGGCCGGGCCGCCAAGCTCGGGCGCCCGCTGGCGGTGCCGGACCTCGGTGAGGCCGAGCTCGATCCGCATCTGACCGTCTTGTACGAGGCCGGCTGGCGGTCGCTGGTCGCCGTACCGCTGCTGCAGGGCGGACAGATCGTCGGATCGCTCGTCGTCCGGCGCAAGCAGCCGGGTGAGTTCTCGGCGGAGACGCTTTCCCTGCTGGAGATGTTCGCCGACCAGTCGACGCTGGCGCTGCTGAACGCCCAGCTGTACCGGGAACTGTCGCAGCGCAGTGCGGAGCTGGAGGTCGCCAGCCGGCACAAGTCCGAGTTCCTGGCGAGCATGTCGCACGAGTTGCGGACGCCGCTGAACGCCGTCCTCGGTTTCTCCGAGGTGCTGCTGGAGCGGATGTTCGGGGACCTGAACGAGCGGCAGGAGGAGTACCTGCGCGACATCAACAGCTCGGGCCGGCACCTGCTCGAACTGCTGAACGAGATCCTCGACCTGTCCAAGGTCGAGGCCGGCCGGATGGAGCTGGAGTACACGACCTTCTCGCTGCACCAGCTGCTCGACAACACCGCGTCGATGCTGCGCGAACGCGTCTTTGCCCATGGCATCGATCTGCGGGTCGAGGTCGGCCCCGGGATCGACGACGTGTACGCCGACAAGCTGCGGCTGAAGCAGGTGGTACTGAATCTGATCACGAACGCGGTCAAGTTCACCGATGACGGCGGGTCGGTGCTGGTCCGCGCGACGCGGGCCGGGACCGACATCCACATCGAGGTCACCGACACCGGCCGCGGCGTGCCGCCCGAGGACCGCGAGCGGATCTTCGAATCCTTCCAGCAGGGCGGCCGCGGACCCTCGCAGGAGGAGGGCACCGGGCTCGGGCTGACGCTGTGCAGGCGGATCGTCGAGCTGCTCGGCGGGCGGATCTGGCTGGACAGCGAGGTCGGCGTCGGCAGCACGTTCGGATTCTCCTTGCGCACCAGGGAGAACGGGAACCGTTCGGGTCCTGCCCGGAGCCTCGGCGACGTGGTGGTCATCGAGGACGACCGGCCGTCGCTCGACCTGATCACCGCGTACCTGTCCGGGGTCGCGCTGAAGGTCACGGTCGCTGGGGACGGCCAGTCCGGCCTCGACGCCGTACGCCGGGTCCGGCCCGCCGCCGTACTCCTGGACATCCGGCTGCCGGGGATCGACGGATGGGCCGTGCTGCAGGCGCTGAAGGCCGAGGAGGCGACCCGGAACATCCCCGTCGTCATCGTGTCGATCGTCGACGAACAGACGCGTGGCGCGGCGCTCGGTGCGGCGGAGTACCTGGTCAAGCCGGTCAGCCGGGATGCGTTGTTGCAGGCACTACGGGCGGTGGGAGCACTCGACGAGGGGGAAGATCGATGAATCCAGGACGCATCCTGGTGGTTGAGGACAACCCGAAGAACCTGAAGCTGGTACGGGACGTGCTGCGGTTCTCCGGCTACGACGTGATCGAGGCGACCTCGGGCGAGGACGGGGTCCGGCTCGCGGCGTCCGAGCATCCCGACCTGATCCTGATGGACCTGCAGCTTCCGGGCATCGACGGAGCCGAGGCGCTGCGCCGGATCCGCGCCGGCGAGAACAGTCACGCCGTGCCGGTGGTGGCGGTGACTGCGTTCGCGATGGACAACGACCGGCGGGACGCGTTCGACTCCGGCTTCACCGGGTACGTCGAGAAGCCGATCAGCGTGCGCCGGTTACCCCAGCAGATCAGGGATTTCCTCCGCCTCGGCGGCGCGACATGACCAGGGTGCTGGTCGTCGACGACCAGCCGGTGAATGTCCGACTGCTGGAGGCGATCCTCGGTCCGCGCGGGTACGACGTGCTGACCGCATCCTCGGGTGAGCAGGCGCTGGATCTGGTCAAGACCCAGGAGGTCGACCTCGTGCTGCTGGACATCCTGATGCCCGGCATGGACGGGTACACGGTGTGCCGCCGGATCCGGGACGAGGCCGACACGGCGTACCTGCCGGTGGTGATGGTGACCGCCAGCGGGGACGAGCAGAAGGTCAAGGCGCTCGAGGCCGGAGCCGACGACTTCCTGACCAAGCCGGTCAACCAGAACGAGTTGCTGGCCAGGGTGGCGTCGCTGGCCCGGATCAAGCAGTACCAGGACACGATCAAGCGGCAGGCCGGCGAACTGGCCGCGTGGAACCACGAACTGGAGTCGCGGGTCGAGACCCAGGTGTCGCAACTGGAGCGGATGGGACGGTTGCGGCGGTTCCTCAGCCCACAACTCGCCGAGCTCATCGTCGACTCCGGGGACGAGTCGTTCCTGGCCAGCCATCGCCGCGAGATCGTCGTGGTCTTCTGCGATCTGCGCGGCTTCACCTCGTTCGCCGAGGCGAGCGAACCGGAGGAGGTGATGGGCGTGCTGGACGACTATCACCGCGCGCTCGGTGACCTGATCTTCCGCTTCGAAGGCACCCTCGAGCGCTTCGCGGGCGACGGATTGATGGTGTTCTTCAACGATCCGGTGCGCTGCGAGGACGGGCCACTGCGGGCGTTGCGGATGTGCGTGGCGATGCGGACCCGGGTGCGCAGGCTCGCCGAGGCCTGGGGCCGGCGCGGGCACGACCTGGGCCTGGGCATCGGTGTCGCCCAGGGGTACGCGACGCTCGGCACGATCGGGTTCGACGGGCGGCTCGACTACGCCGCGATCGGGAGCGTGACCAACCTGGCGGCCCGGTTGTGCGCCGACGCCGAGTCGTGGCAGATCCTCGTGACCGAACGGGTTTTCAGCGCCGCGGGGGACGCGGTCATCGGCGACGACGCGGGACTCCGCGACGTCCGCGGCTTCACCCGGACCGTGCACGCGTACAGCGTCCGCGGGCTCGACAACTCGAGGGTCGTCTCATGACCGGCGGCCTGTGGACCCCGCCGCACGGCGGCGCCCGGATGCTGTCGGCGTTGAGCGAGGACGAGCGGTACGAGGTGTTCGATCGGCTGCAGGCGCGGATGCGCGGTGTGTGGGACGCCATGCGGCTCAACTACGAGGACGAGTCGGTGATCGTCATACCGTCGCTCACCCTGGAACGCAGCGAGTCGCTCGGGACCGGGACGATGATGCAGGCGTACGAGGAACGCTTCCTGTTCCTGCTGATCCTGCTGCGGGAGCCGCGACTGCGGATGGTCTACGTGACGTCGGTGCCGATCGCGCCCGAGATCATCGAGTACTACTTGTCCTTGCTGCCGGGCGTCATCCCGAGTCACGCGCGGGCCCGATTGTCGCTGATCGCGGTCAACGACGCGTCGCCGATCTCGCTCAGCGAGAAGCTGCTGGTCCGGCCGCGCCTCCTGCAGCGCATCGCAGCGCTGATCCCGAACCCGCTGCGGTCCCATCTCATCCCGTACAACACGACCGAGCTCGAACGCGATGTCGCGATCAGCCTCGGGATCCCGATGTACGCCGCGGATCCCCGGCTGGCCCCGCTCGGGTCGAAGTCCGGCTGCCGGCAGCTGTTCGCGGAGCTCGGCGTACCGCATCCGTTGGGGGCCGAGAACCTGCACAGTCTCGACGAACTCGCCGACGCCGTGCTGACGATGCGCTCGGAGCATCCCGCGATGGACAGCGCGATCGTGAAGCTCAACGAGGGTGTCTCCGGCGAGGGCAATGCCGTGGTCCGCCTGAAGGGCCTGCCCGCGCCGGGGTCCCCGGAGGAGCGGACGGAGGTGCTCAAGCGGCTGGAGGAGATGGAGCTCGAGTCGGCCACGCTGTCGTTCGAGACCTACGTCGCCAGATTCGCCGACAACGGTGGCATCGTCGAGGAGCGGATCGTCGGCGACGAACTGCGGAGTCCGAGTGTGCAGCTCCGGGTCCTGCCCAGCGGCGAGGTCGAGCTGTTGTCGACCCACGACCAGCTGCTGGGCGGTGCGAGCGGCCAGAGCTACCTGGGCTGCGTGTTCCCGGCGGCGCCGCAGTACGCGCGGATGATCACCGAGCAGGCGGCGACGATCGGTGCGCGGCTCGCGCGCGAGGGTGCGCTCGGACGGTTCGCGGTCGACTTCGTCGTTGTGAGAGGACCCGACGGAGATTGGACGTCGTACGCGATCGAACTCAATCTGCGCAAGGGCGGGACGACGCATCCGTTCCTGACGCTGCAGTTCCTGACCGACGGACGGTACGACCCGCAGACCGCGATGTTCCGCACACCACTCGGTGACGAGAAGCATCTGGTCGCTACCGATCACCTCGAATCGGAGCGGTTGAGGGGCCTGATGCCGGCCGACCTGTTCGACATCGTGGCGCGGCACGGTCTGCACTTCGACCAGTCGCGGCAGGTGGGCATCGTGTTCCACATGATCAGTTGCCTGACCGAGTGCGGCCGGCTGGGGCTGACGGCTGTCGGCGACACCCCGGCCGAGGCCGATCGCCGGTACCGTGATGCGTCCCGCATCGTGCTGGCCGAGGCAGACCAGGCCTTCGCGGAGCATCCGTTGCCGGTCTGAGGGGTTCGATGGAGCGAGTCTGGTACGTCGCCTACGGTTCCAATCTCGCTCTCGGGCGGTTCCGGTGTTACCTCGCCGGCGGCCGCCCGGCCGGTGGCGCGCGGGTGTATCCGGGCTGCCGCGACCACAGCGATCCAGAACGCGTCGCCGGTGTCGAGTTCCCCGGCGGCCTCGTCTTCGCCGGACAGTCACTCGTCTGGGGCGGCGGGTCCGCGTTCTACAACCCTGCCGCGTCCGGACAGGTCGCTGGTCGGGCCTACCTGCTGTCGGCCGACCAGTTGGGCGATGTCGCGGCGCAGGAGATGCGCCGCGAACCAGGCGGCGAGTTCGCCCGCGATCTGGCTGGTCTCCTTGCGGTCGTCGACACCCTCCACACCATGGGCCCCGGCCGCTACGAAACAGTCGCCCGGCTCGGCGAACTCGACGGCATCCCGATGTTCACGGTCACCCATGGCACCGTCGCGGACCTCGTCCCGGTCGCGCCCACCGCGGCGTACTTGCGGTGGATTGCTGCTGGGCTCGTTGAGGCGCACGGATGGGGGAGTGATCGGATTGTGGAGTATCTGCACGCGGCGCCGGGCGTCCAGCTGGGTTGGACGCCCGGCGCGTTGCGGTCAGCGCTTGATGGCTATGCAGGTGGCGGTGGATGACTTGGTGGGGTCGCTTTCGGAGGTGGCGGTGAGGGTGATCTTGCCGATGGGGCCGGCGCCGGCCTTGGTGTAGACGGGGACGGTGGTGTGCTGGCCGGCGTTCGCGGTGGCCAGGGCGTTCGGGAGTGCGACGGGCCAGCCGTTGGACTTGGCGGTCAGGCGGTAGACGTCGCCCTTCAGGTACTGCGTGATGTCCTCGGGACCGGACGTCGTGCCGGCCTTGCCGGTGTTGGTGAGGCTGAAGTTGCAGGTCTGTACGCCGCTGCGGTCCGGCTTCGCCACCGTGGGCAGGACGCGTACGCCGCGCTTCTGTGCGCCCGAGCCGTCGAGCGAGCGGATCGCGACGGTGTAGGACAGGACGCCCTCGCTGTTGCGGTGGAGGTTGGTGATGTAGAAGTGCAGGCGGTTCGCGGTGTCGGTGTACTCGTACTCGCTGCCCGAGTTCGTGCCGGCGTGGAAGAGCGCGTCCGACAGCTGACGGTAGTCGCCGATCGTGATCGGGACCTTCGTGCCGTCGGGCAGGACGTAGTCGGTCAGGTTGATGTCCTGCGGGTTCGCGTCGACCACCCACTCGAACGGCGCGCGGTCCTGGTTCTTCGTCTTCGCGAGCAGTACGCCGGAATCGGGCGTGAACGAGTCCGTGCCCATCCGGTCGACCACCTCGACCGTGTAGTTCTGGTACCCGCGGCCGTCGCAGAGCGGATCCGCCGTCGCGTCGCACGGTGCGTCGAGATCACCGGCACCGCCGAGCTCGACGTTGATGCCGGACAGGTCCTTCGCGCCCGGGTTCACGCTGCGCGCGGTGACGTTCGCGATCACGACACCTGACGACGCGAGCGCCTCGCGGGACAGCCGCAGTACATTCTGCTCGTCGACCATCTGCAGCTTGATCTTGTTGCGGAGCATGTGTTGAGCGCCCATCGAGGCGCCGCCGGTCGCCGGAATCATCCAGCGGCTGTGTGGACCGCCCGGACCGTTGAAGCTGCCCCGGGACAGCATCTCCCAGATGCCGGTGTACGAGCGTCTCGGCGGTACGCCGTACGGGTTGTTGTAGTTGTCGCCGATCCCGAGGATGTGGCTGAACTCGTGCGCGAACACCCCCATGCCCGAGCTCTCGGCCTGCGTCGAGGAGCCGCCGCCGGCGTTCGGCCAGATCGACGAGCCGGCGGCCCACGACGTCCAGTCGACGTACCGCGTGTCGGACCAGTTCGGCAGCGCCGGGTCGGGCGGGCCGAAGTCATCGGTGACGTCCTCCTTGGTCGGGAACTTCATCATCCCGAACTCCTGCCAGGTGGACGATTCGTCCTGCCCGGCGCTGAGGAAGAACACGAAGTCGTAGCCGGCCGGTACTTCGGGGCCCTGGTCGGCGACCCACGCCGCCTTGCCGTCCGTGCGGATGTCGCGGTCGCAGTTGTCGCCGGCCGGGCATTCCGCGGGGCTCTGGAACTCCATGCCGTACTCGTGCGACTTGCCCGGCATCCGGTACGGGCCGAACGCGGTGAGGTCGACGCCGTACCGGCCGCCGGAGTCCTCCATCCAGTACTCGTGCAGCGTGTGCCCGTGGTTCAGCGGCTCGGGCTTGTTCAGGAAGTCGTGGTAGAAGGACGCGACCTGGTCCCGCGGGACGCCGTTCGCCGCGGCACTCGGGTTGCCGAAGACGGTCGAGCCCTTGGGCTTGGTGATGACGAAGTCCTGGTTGGGGTAGTCCAGCAGCACGAGCGCACCCTTGAAGGTCCGCTGCGATCCCTTCACCGTGGGGTCGGCCCAGTTCGTCCCCGGCGGTTTGGTGTAGTCGTCCCACGTCATGTGGTCGGGGTTCTCCCAGTTCTGCGGGTCGATCGGACCCGGCAGACCCTTGGACACGGTCTTCGCGACGCGCTGGTCCTGCCCCGACTCCTGCCACGGCTGCTTCTGCGGCCAGTGCGGGTACTGCCAGGCGTTCACGGGGTCAGGGGGAGTGCTCGGTGCGGCGAGCGCCATCGAAGGCACCGAGACAGCGGCAAGCACTGCGACCAGCCGCAAGACACGACGAACTTTCCGTTGCTCAGACACGGGCGGGCATCCGATCGACGAAGGGCGGGACATCGAACAAGTCATGAGGATGCCTGGCGAGACGCCTGACCACAACAGCTCGGATCACTGTATACAGTATGGTGACCGTGGTGAGTCACGGTGAGCGGTGGTCCCGGCTTTGGATGGAGGAGCGATGTACTCAGTCACCGACCCGGCAAGTGGGCAGCTGGTGGAGGAAGTGGCCAACTCGACCGAGGAGGAGGTGCGGGTCGCGATCGGGCGGGTGTACGACGCGTACCGGGACTGGCGACGTCGATCCGTGCAGGAGCGGGCCGCGATCGTGGCGCGGGCGGCCGACCTGTTCGAGGAGCGGGCGGAGGAGCTGTCCCGGATCATGACGCTGGAGATGGGCAAGCGGATCAACGAGGGCCGCGGCGAGGTCGGCATCGTGGTCGACATCTTCCGGTACTACGCGGAGCACGGCCCGGCGTTGCTCGCGGATGAGCCGATCGACATCAAAGGCGGGCAGGCCGTCATCACCAAGGGCCCGATCGGCGCGCTGCTCGGGATCATGCCGTGGAACTTCCCCTGCTACCAGGTGGCCCGTTTCGTCGCGCCGAACCTCGTGCTCGGCAACACGATCCTGCTCAAGCACGCCTCGATCTGCCCGCGGTCCGCGAGTGCGATCGAGGAGATCCTGCACACGGCCGGCGTACCCGAGGACGTGTACGTGAACACGTTCGCGTCGAGCCGCCAGATCCCCGGGATCCTGGCCGACCCGCGGATCGCGGGCGTGTCGCTGACCGGCAGCGAGCAGGCCGGCATCTCGGTCGCCGCCGAGGCCGGTAAGAACCTGAAGAAGACCGTCCTCGAGCTCGGCGGCTCCGACCCGCTGGTCATCCTCGACACCGACGACATGGACGAGACCGTCAACGCCACCGCGACCGCGCGGATGCGGAACTGCGGCCAGTCGTGCAACGCGCCGAAGCGGATGATCGTCCTCGCCGGCATCTACGACGAGTACGTCGACCGCCTGACCAAACGTGTCGCGGAGTACTACGTCCCGGGCGATCCGTCCGACCCCGAGACGAAGCTCCCGCCCCTGGCGTCGACCGCAGCCGCCGACGAGGTCGCGGGACAGGTCGCCAAAGCGGTCGAGCAGGGTGCGACCCTCCGCGCGGGCGGCCGCCGCATCACGCCCGGCGCGTACCTCGAGGCGACCGTCCTCACCGAGGTCACGCCGGCGATGGACGCGTACTACGAGGAGATCTTCGGCCCGGTCGTGATCGTCTTCAAGGCCTCCGACGAACAGGACGCCGTCCGCCTGGCCAACGACACCCCGTTCGGCCTCGGAGCCTCCGTCTGGGGCACCGACCCCGACCGCAACCGCCGGGTCGCCGACCGGATCGACGCAGGCATGGTCTACCTCAACCGCGCCGGCGGCTCCCAGGCCGACCTCCCGTTCGGCGGCATCAAACGCTCCGGTCTCGGCCGCGAACTCGGGCCCGCGGGCATCGAGGAATTCATGAACAAGAAGTCCATCCGGCTCTGATGTCAGGAACCGGTCATCGAGCCGCGGCGGCGGGCGGAGCCCACCATCCTTGGGGGTGACGATCCGTGACCGAGAGCGATGCATATGAGCTTCCAGCAGTTCGCGCCCCCGCAAGGTACGCCGTACCCAGGACGGCCGCCGAAGCAGCTCAGCCCGCACGACCCATTAGCCGTTGCCCTAGGCAACGCTTCGTTGCTTGGCCTCGGCTACTTCCTGATCCGCCGGTGGCTGTTCGGCATCCTCGGTCTCGCCGGTACGGCGATCCTTGTCGTTCTCCTCTGCGCGCAACGGAAGTCCGGCTACGAGCTCGCGCTGCTCGGGTGGGGCGTGCTCCAGATCGTCCACGGCTGGTTCCTGGCCCGCCGGCAGCGGCTGCGGACGACCAGTCCCACCAAGCGGCTGGTCGCCCTCGGCGTCACCGTCGTGGTGCTCGGTGGCATCGCCTTCGGGCGGTACGACGCGCAGCGGATCGACAAGCAGGCCGTCGCGGCGCGTGCGGCCGGTGACTGCGGCGGCGTTCGGGCGGCCCAGGCGAAGTACAACCTCGGGCATCGGATCGGCGACGCGTCGCGGACCGTCCGCGTCGAGGGCGATGTCGCGGCGTGCGATCGGATCGACGCCGCCGCGGACGGGCTGAAGAGCGCCACCGCTCTGGTCGACGTACCCAGGATGAAGGCGGGCTTCGACCAACTGGCGGCCGTCGCCGCTGACCCGAACCAGCAGCAAACCGTGGGCAGGGCCGTCGACCAGTTCGTGGGCAGGTTTCCATTGAAGGACTCGTGCGCGAGTCTCGAGCTGACCGACTGGTTGCGGACCCGGAAGCCGGTCGGCAACGTGCTCGACCGGCCGAACGCGCTGGTCCCGAAGATCGAGCCGAACGCGCTGCTCGGCTGCGCCGACGCCCAGGCGGCCAAAGCCGATTGGACGAATGCGCGCAGCACGTACCAGCTGCTGGTGACCCGGTATCCGCAGGCGAAGCAGGCGGTCCGGGCTCGCGCCGGCGTGCAGAACGCGAACTACCAGATCCTGCAGGCGAAGATCCGGGCGGAGCTGGCGCGGGTGCGCGGCCTCGTTTC
This sequence comes from Kribbella sp. NPDC051586, assembly GCF_044453965.1. Lineage (NCBI taxonomy): Bacteria > Bacillati > Actinomycetota > Actinomycetes > Propionibacteriales > Kribbellaceae > Kribbella > Kribbella sp. NPDC051586. The sequence goes on from NZ_JBITDF010000003.1 coordinate 488,378, forward strand.
GTCCGGCGGTTACTGCTCGGTGCCCGCGAAGTACAGCCCCGCACCGCGGCTTCGCGCCGGCGTCAACCGGGCGGTGTTCTCCGGAGCAGGCGAGTACACGAGCAAGCTGCCGTCACAGTGGAAGGGAACTACGGCCGACAACGCAGCCCTGGTCGTCTGCGCGGGTGAGGAGACGCAAGGCTCGGCCGTGCGCACTTGCCGGTACACGCCGTTCATCGGCTCCAGCGGGTCCGACACCTGGGTCACGTTCTACAAGATCCAGGTCCCGGTCCGCGTGTACGAACTGCGCACCGGCCGCCTGATACGGACCGGCAAGGTGCAGATCAGCGGGTCGGTCTGTCCCGCGACGATCTCGTACACGACATACAACGGCATCGGCTCACCCGACACGGCGCAGGACGTGAAGCCGACGGCCGGAACGATCCGGTCCGCGTTCCAACCCCTCGTCGTGAGGCCGTGAACCGCGCATACTGCGAGTAAGCGAGGGGGGACCGATGATGACCGTGCCCGGTGAATACTCCATCAAGACCTATCGCTACCTGCGGATGGCGATGGTGGCGATGATCGTCCTGCTCGGCACCGCCGTGGTGATCGAGTGGACGAAGACGGATCCGCGCTGCCTGCAGACGTCGATCAGCGCGTACTACTACACGCCGGTGCGCGCGATCTTCGTCGGCGCGCTGATCACCATCGGCGTCTGCATGGTGGTGCTGAAGGGCAACACCGAGCCGGAGGACATCCTGCTCAACGTGGCCGGCATCCTGGCGCCCGCGGTCGCGCTGGTCCCGACGCCGGGGCAGGGCACGTGCCACTCGGTGCAGGTGGCCCTGGGGGACGCGGCGGCGAACGTCTCGAACAACATGCTTGCCTTGTTCATCGTCGGAGTACCGTGCCTGCTCCTGACCGCGGTCTTCATCTTCCGTGACCGGGCCAACCATCCGGATCGCTGGACGCCGATGTACCTGCTCGGCCTCGGCGTCGCGGTGCTGATCTTCGGCGGCGGGCTGGCCTGGTTCTTCGCCGACCGGTCCGGGTTCATCGGGCACGCGCACTACGCGGCCGCGATCGTGATGTTCCTGTGCATCGTCGCGGTGGTGCTGCTGAACGCGGAGCAGTTCCGGCGCAAGCAACGCAAGCACGCGGTCCCGCACTCGCCGGCCAACCGGTACTCCGTGATCGCCGCCGCGATGGTGGTCGCGCCGCTCCTGATGGTGCTGTGGAAGAAGCTCTTCGGGTGGGACCACGCCGTGTTGTGGATCGAGGGCACGCTGATCGTGCTGTTCGCGGCCTTCTGGATCAGCCAGACGCAGGAGCTGTGGAACGACGGGATCCGTCAGGACCTGCCGCGCTCGCAGGCCACGCCGTCGCCGTCCGGATCGAGCGCGCGGGAGTAGCCGGGCTCGCCACGGCGGAGCGGAGCCTTGCCGGCCGCGCGGACCTCGGCGCAGCTCCGGTAGTACGGCGTACGTTCCGCGCGGGCCGGCTTTGCACTGCGCACCACCGGCGCATGTGTCACCGGTGCCGTCGGACCGAGGCTCGGCACCGAATTCTCCGAGTCGGTGCTGCTGAACGGGTTCAGCAGCACGAGCGCCATCAGCGCAGTCGGCACGACGACCATCGCCAGGGTCGTCAGCCGGCGTGGTCCGCCGTACCGTCCGATCGGTCCGCGAACGGACCGGCCGTACTCGTCGACCCAGAACACCCAACGCTCCGGCGCCGTCGGCCAGGACTTGGGTGGCTGCCACCGCCTCGGTGGTCGCCAATCCGGCGTAGGTGGGTCAGGCCACTGTGGTGGTGTGTTGAACTGCCGCACTTTCCATCCTCCCCGGAGGGCAGCCTAACCACCACGTCGCGAGAAGAAACACCCGGTCCACCGAAACCCACCGAAAACCCTTTGTTTTATACGTTTGCCCGCCGGCGGGCCCCCGGTCCGGGACGAGGTACGGCGTCGCGTGGCGTGGTCAACGCGTGACCGGACTCGCAGCGGAGCTCGGTGTGGACCTGCGCGCCGCAGTCGCGATGCTCGATGGTGAGCGGTGAGCCTTCGGGGCCGGCGAGGTACTTGTCGCCCCAGTCGCGGATCGCGATCAGGACCGGGTACAGATCGAGGCCCTGCGCGGTGAGGCGGTACTCGTACCGCTGCCGAGCGCCCGGCTCGCGGTACGGCGTACGCCGCAGGATGCCGTGCTCGACGAGCTTGGCGAGCCGGTTGGACAGCACCTGCCGGGGGATGTCGGTGCGGACCCGGAGATCGTCGAACCGGCGGATGCCGTTGAACACCTCGCGCAGCACGACGACCGTCCAGCGCTCGCCGAGGATCTCCATGGTGCGGCCGATCGGGCAGTTCGCCACCGACCAGTCCAGCGCGTTGTAGGTCGTCAAGCTGTTCATCCGGCCATCGTAGTGAGTTCTAGGTCTCGTTGACAGACCCAGGGGTGTGGTGTGAGGCTCGATCCATGACTGAGACTCAGCAGGTGCCGGCGGACGAAGCCGACGCAGCCGCCGCCCGGAGCCGGACCTTCACCTGGACGGACCCGGCCGAGACGGCGGTGCGGGTCGGCGGCTCGTCCGGGCTGGAGATGCTGCAGGCGATGCGGGACGGGCTGATCCCGGCGCCGCCGATCCTGCAGCTGGTCGGGGCGACCGGGTTCGAGGCCGAGGAAGGCAAGGTCACGGTGTTCATGCCGGCGGCCGAGTTCCACTACAACCCGCTCGGCTCGGTGCACGGCGGCGTCATCGCGACCCTGCTCGACACCGCCGCCGGCTGCACCGTCCACTCGACGCTGCCGGCCGGCGTCGGCTACACCTCGCTCGACCTGATGACCCGTTTCATCAAGCCGGTCACGGTCAACTCCGGCGTACTCCGCTGCGAGGGCGCGATCATCAGCCGCGGCCGTCGTACGGCGATCGCCGAGTCCCACCTGTACGACGAACGCGGCAAACTCCTCGCGCACGCGACCTCGACCTGCCTGATCTTCGAGCTCACGTCCTGAGCGGGGGGACGTCCCAGTCGTCGTCGGACGTCCGCAGTACGACGATCGCGCAGCACGCGAAGCTGACCGTCATCAGGAACCAGGCCGCCATGTCGACGACCGGCTGCTGCAGGACTGGGCCTGGAGCCGGCGCGCGACGCCCGGCCCGAAGATCGCCTCGCCCGAAGCCACGGCGGTGAGACGTCAGCCGGCCTGATCGGCGAGGAGCTTCTCGCCGGCCACCAGGCGGACGCAGGTGGCCAGGCCGGTGATGGCTGCTTCCACCTCGGGCAGCTCGGGGTACGTCGGGGCGATGCGGATGACCTGGTCGGTCGGGTCGTCGCCGTAGGGGTGAGTGGCGCCGGCCGGAGTGATGGCGATACCGGCCGCCTTCGCCTTCGCGACGACCTCGCGGGCGCAACCCTCCGGGACCTCCAGGCTCACGAAGTAGCCGCCGGCCGGCGCGTTCCAGGACGCGAGGCCGGTGCCGCCGAGCTCCGCGGTCAGGATCTTGTCGACGGCGTCGAACTTGGGCCGGATCAGCGCGGCCAGCGTCCGCATGTGCTCGCGCAACCCCTCGGCGTCACGCAGGAACTGCACGTGCCGGAGCTGGTTGATCTTGTCCGGCCCGATGCTCCGCTTGACCGTGTGGCTCAGCCACCACTCGATGTTGGCCGGCGACGAACCGAAGAACGCCACGCCGGCCCCGGCGAACGTGATCTTCGAGCTCGAGCCGAACACGAACGCCCGGTCCGGGTGGCCGTTCTCCGCGCACAGGGCGAGCACGTCGGCGATCTTGGCGGGGGAGTCGGTCAGGTGGTGCACGGCGTACGCGTTGTCCCAGAAGATCCGGAAGTCCGGCGCGGCGGTGGCCATCGCGGCGAGCCGGCGGACCGTCTCGTCGGAGTACACCGTGCCGTCGGGGTTGCTGTACTTCGGCACGCACCAGATGCCCTTGATCGCGGCATTCTCCGCGACCAGGCGCTCGACGACGTCCATGTCCGGACCCTCGGGGGTCATCGGCACCGGGATCATCGTGATCCCGTACCGCTCGCAGATCCCGAAGTGCCGGTCGTAGCCGGGCACCGGGCACAGGAACGCCAGGCCCTCCACGTCGGCCCACCGCTGCTCGGCGCCCGGAACCTTCCCGAGCAGAGCGAACACGACCGCGTCGTGCATCAGCTCGAGGCTCGAGTTCCCGGCGGCGAGCAGCTGCTCGACCGGCACCTGCAGGTCCTCGGCGAAGATCGCCCGCACCTCCGGCAGCCCCTGCAGGCCGCCGTAGTTGCGCAGGTCGGTCCCGTCGGCCGCCACCGGCTCGCCATCCAGCCCCAGGACCCCGTTGGCCGCGTCCAACTGCTTGGGCGACGGCTTCCCCCGCGTCAGATCCAGCTTGAGCCCCTTGGCCACCAGCGCTTCGTAATCCCGCCGCGCCCGCTCAACCTGACCAGCCAACTCATCCACACTCACCGGGGAGTCCTTTCACAAGTGCTAGGTGTTGAGCCCCAGCCTAGTGATCGCCCGGCAGCGCGCTGAAACGGGGGACCAGGGTCAGCCGCCGTGGCGGGGGTGGCATTTGGGGATCTGGGGGAGGCAGGTGGGGATGTTGGGTGGGGGTTTGATGGTGGGTGGTGCGGTGGGTGGCACCGGCGGGACGGTCGGCGGGACGGTGGGTGGGGTTGTCGGCTGGGCCTTGCTGCCGTTGGAGATGATCAGCGTGACCGTGGAGCCGGCCGGTGCGCCGTCCTCCTGGCGGGGGTTGGTCCAGGCGACGGTGCCGGCGGGGGCGTCGGAGTCGACCCGGTCGCCGTGCGACATGACGACCTTGAAGCCCATCGACAGCAGTTTGGCGCCGGCATCCGCGGGGGTCATGCCCTTCAGGTAGGGCAGGTCCTTCACGTTGCCGCGGATGATCTTGTCGTCCGGCTTGACGAACTTGCTGGTCGGGATGCCCTGCAGGGCGGCCTGCATCGCCGTCTCCCAGATCGGGCCCGCGGTTCCGGAACCGGACGCGTCCTTCAGCTTCTTGCCGTTGAAGACCTGCTTGATCAGGTTCTCCGCCGGCGGATCGGCGTCCCCGACGACGGCCGCGGCCGCGAGCTTGGACGAGTAGCCGGAGAACCAGACCGCCTGGTTCTCCTGGATCGTTCCGGTCTTGCCGGCCAGGTCGCTCTTGCCGAAGTTCAGCTTGGACCCGGTTCCGCCGTTGATCATCACCTGGTGCAGCACGTAGTTGACGCCGTCCGCGACGCCCGGCGAGAGCACCCGGTGGCAGCCCGGGCCAGGGGTGGGGATCGCCTTCTGCGTCTTGATCACGGTGACCGACGTGACGATCTGCGGGTTGCAGTACATGCCGCGGGCCGCGAAGGTCGCGTAGGCGTTCGACAGCATCAGCGGCGTGATCAGACCGGCCGAGCCGAGGGTGAACGAGACGACCTGCTTCAGCGGCTTCAGCAGTTGCGCGTCGTACATGCCGAGCTTCGAGGCGATCGTGGCGATCGGGCAGAGCCCGATCTGCTCGGACAGCTGCAGGAAGTACGTGTTGGTGGAGGCCTTGGCCGCGTCGACCATCGACGGGTCGGCGATCGTCTTGGTCGAGTTGGTCGGGTTGTAGCTGTCGACCGAGGTCGGGCCGCTACAGGTGCTGAACTCCTTGCCGCCGAGGCTGATCGTCTGCGGCGAGTTGATCCGGTACGTCGTCGGCACGCCCTTGGCGATCGCGGCCGCGATCGTGAAGGCCTTCATCGTCGAACCGTTCTGGAAGCCGCCGAAGCCACCGGCGTACGACTTCTCGACGTTGAAGTTGTACGCCGTCTGGCCCTTCTTCGAGCCGTACGAGCGGCTCTGCGCCATCGCCTTCACCAGGCCGGTGCCCGGCTCGACCATCGTGATCGCGGCGACGGCCTGGTCGCCGGCCTTGGAGTGCTGGTTGATCGAGGTCTGCGCGGCCGCCTGGATCTTCTGGTCGAGCGAGGTCTTGATCACCAGGCCTGCGGTCTCGATGTAGTTCTCGCGATCTTCCGGCGTCTTGCCGAACGCCGCGTTCTCCTTGAGCTTCGACACCACGTACTCACAGAAGAACGGGTACTTCGAGTTCGCGCAGCCGCTCGGTGCGACCCGGACCTTGCCCGGGTCGATGACCGGCGTCTTGATCGCCTCCGCCGCCTGCTTGGCGTTGATGATGTTCAGCTCCTGCATCCGGCGCAGGACGACGTCGCGGCGTGCCTTGGCCCGGACCGGCTGGTCGATCGGGTCGTAGCCGGTCGGGTTCTTCACCAGACCGGCCAGCATCGCGGCCTGCGGCAGGTTCAGCTTGGCGGCGTGGACGCCGAAGTAGTGCATGGCCGCGGCCTCGACGCCGTACGAGCGGTCGCCGAAGAAGGCCAGGTTCAGGTAGCCGTTGAGGATCTGGCTCTTGCTCAGTTCCTTCTCGACCGCGATCGCGTAGCGCAGCTCGGCGATCTTCCGCTCGTACGTCTCGGCGGTGGCCTCCTTGACCTCCTCCGGCGTGCGGGCCTTGTTGATCAGGTTCAGCTTCACGTACTGCTGGGTGATGCTCGAACCGCCCTGCTGCACCCCGCCCGACGACTGGTTGCGCAGCAGCGCGCGCAGCGTGCCCTTGGCATCGATCGCGCCGTGCTCGTAGAACCGGTCGTCCTCGATCGCGACGATCGCCTTCAGCATGACCGGGCTGATCTGCTTCAGCGTCACCGGCGTCCGGTTCTGCTGGTACAGCGTCGCGATCGTCTTACCGGCCGCGTCCTGGATGATGGTCTTCTCGGCCAGCGGAGCGGTCTTCAGGTCCTGGGGCAGGTACTGCACGGTGTCGTGCGCGGTGGCCGTCGTCACGCCAGCCAGGCCGGCGAAGGGGAGGGCCAGCCCGGCGCTCAGTGCTCCGGCGAGAACACTGACCAGCAGGAACACGAACACCGACATCACGGCATTGGGCCGCTTGGCCCGCCGTTCGCCTCTGTGCATGGTTGGGCAGATTACGTCAGGTGGAGTACCTCCGGCACTCTTCTCGTTACAGAATTTACACATTTGCCCACCGATCTCACCAACAGTGACCGTTTCCTCACTGCTGGGCGATCACCACGGCCGGATGAGCACCTTGAGGGCCTCGCGGTCGTCCATCGCGCGGTAGCCGTCCGCGATGCCGTCGAAGTCGACGGTCCGGTCGAACACTTTGCCGGGGGCAACGCTTCCGTCGAGGACGCCCGGCAGGAGCCGTTCGATGTACGCGCGGGCCGGGGCCGGGCCGCCGGTCAGGGTGATGTTCGGCAGGAAGAGCGTGCCGAACCCGATCGGCGCCTCGTCGTACTGCGGGACTCCGACGCGACTGATCACGCCGCCGGGGCGGACCACGCCGAGGGCCTGCTCGTACGCCGGGAAGTGGCCGACCGCTTCGAGGACCACGTGGGTGCCGTCGCCGCCGGTGAGGTCGCGGACCTTGGCGATACCTTCGTCGCCACGCTCGGCCACGACGTCGGTCGCGCCGAACTCGACACCGAGATCGGTGCGGTCCTTGTGCCGGCCCATCAGGATGATCCGCTCGGCGCCGAACTGCCGCGCCGCGAGGACCGCCAGCAGCCCGACTGCCCCGTCGCCGATCACGGTGACGGTGGTCTTCGCCGAGACGCCGCCCTTGAGCGCAGCGTGATAGCCGGTCCCGTAGACGTCGGACAGCGTCAGCAACGAAGGAAGCAACGCAGGGTCGTCGCCCCCGGCCACCTTGACCAGCGTGCCGTCCGCCAGTGGTACGCGGACAGCCTCGGCCTGACCGCCGGCGACACCGTTCGCGTTCCAGAAGCCGCCGTGCCGGCAGGACGTCTGCAAGTCCTCGCGGCAGAAGTCGCAGGTCCCGTCGGACCACGCGAACGGCGCGATGACGAAGTCGCCCCTCCGCAGCGTGGTGACGTCCCGGCCGAGGTCTTCGACCACACCCACGAACTCGTGGCCCATGGTCTTGCCGCCCGGCGTGACGGGCAGGTTGTGATACGGATGCAGGTCGCTGCCGCAGATGCAGGATCCGACCACCCGCACCACGGCATCAGTTGGTTGCTGGATCACCGGATCCGGTACGTCGATCACTCGGACATCGCCGGGGCCGTACAGGTAAGTCGCTCGCATGGATCCAGTGAAGGTCACGCACTGTGCACGCGGGAGATCCTGTCGTTCCAGGTACTGCCAGTGCCTCCCTCGTCGCGGCGACGGTCCGTAATGTTGTGTGCATGGACCACCGAGCCGAGATCAAGGAGTTCCTCAGCTCCCGGCGAGCCCGCCTGACACCGGAGCAGGCAGGTCTGCCCGCGTACGGCGGAAATCGTCGCGTGAAGGGGCTGCGCCGCGAGGAGGTCGCGCTGCTGGCGGGAGTCTCGGTGGACTACTACGTGCGGATCGAGCGCGGGAATCTGGCGGGCGCGTCCGAGAGCGTTCTCGAAGGGCTCAGCCGGGCGCTGCAGCTGGACGACGCCGAGCGGGACCACCTGTACGCACTCGCCCGCGAGTCCGACGCCGCGCCGGTCCGTCGACGTACGCCGGCGAAGGCGCTCCGGCCCGCGCTCCAGCAGATCCTGGACGCGATCACCGACGTACCGGCGTGGATCCGCAACACCAACTTCGACGTCGTCGCGGCCAACGGGATGTCCCACGCCCTCTACGCGTCGATGTTCGCCGATCCGCGCCGTCCGGCGAACACCGCCCGCTTCACGTTTCTCGACCCTGCCTCGCAGGACTTCTTCGTGGACTGGAATCGCGCGGCCGACGACGTCGCGGCGTCGTTGCGGTTGCAGGCCGGCAAGACCCCGCACGACAAGGCCCTGACCCAGCTCATCGGCGAGCTCTCCACCCGCAGCGAGACGTTCCGGACCCGGTGGGCGGCGCACAACGTCCGCTTCCACCGGTCCGGCACGAAGAAGCTGCATCACCCGGTCGTCGGCGACCTCGAGATCGACTTCGAGGCCATGGAGTTCCCGTCCGACCCCGGACTGACCATGGTCGTCTACACCGCCCCACCCGGATCGCCGACCCTCGACGCCTTCAAACTCCTCGCCAGCTGGGCCGCGACGACCGCGGAGTCCGTCACACCGGAGTGAGGATGGTCAGGTGTTTGGTGGGACGGGTTGTGGCCACGTAGAGGTTGGAGAGGCCGCGCGGGGACTCTGTGGTGATGGTGGTTGGGTCGGCTATGACGACAGCGTCGAACTCGAGACCCTTGGACTGGTTGACGTCGAGCAGGGCGACCGCGGCGTCCAGTACTGCGGGGTCGTTGGAGTGGGCCGCGTCGGGAAGGGCGCGGGCGAACTCCTCGTAGCGTGAGGTGGGAACGATCACTGCCAGGTGGCCGTCGCCGATCGCGTCGCGTGCCGACTTGATCGCGGTGGCCAGTGCGTCGGTGAGCTTTTCGGCCGCGACGTTCTCGATCACGGGCTCTGTGCCGGTGACGCGGACCGAGGCCGGCGGACGCAGCGTCGGGTCGATGGCGGCGAGGATGTCGGCGGCAACGGCCATGATCTCGGCCGGGGTGCGATAGTTCACGGTCAGCTCGGCGGTTCGCCAGCGGCGTGGGGCGTAGCGGTCGAGGACGTCCGCCCAGGAGCGGACGCCGGCGGCCGAGCCGGTCTGGGCGATGTCGCCGACCAGCGTCATCGACCGACGCGGGCAGCGGCGCATCAGCATCCGCCAGTCCATCGCGGACAGTTCCTGCGCCTCGTCGACGATGACGTGGCCGAACACCCAGGTGCGGTCCGACGCGGCGCGCTCGGCCAGCGTGACAGGGGTGTCGATCAGCCGCGTGCGCTGGGCGATCAGGTCCTTGAACTGCTCGATCTCCCAGGGCATGATCTCGATCCGCTCGGCGGTCAGCTCGATGTCGATCACCCCGTGCGCGTACTCGCGGTTGGCCTCCACCGCGGCAACCTCCTCGGCGGCCTGACGGTTGCGTCCGGCAACGACTCCGGCGGTCTCGCCCAGCAGCTCGGCCGCCTCGTCGAGCAGCGCGACGTCGGACTGACTCCAGTCCGCCGTCAACGGGCGCAGTACGGCGGCCCGCTCGTCGTCGGTGAGCTGCGGCGCGGCCGCGGCCAGGCGATCGGCCGAGGAGAACAGGACCGAGATCAGGAGCTGCGGTGTGAGCTCCGGCCACAGCCGGTCCAGCAGTTCCAGGACACGATCGTCCTCGGCCAGCTCCTTCTCGATGTCCTCGATGTCGACAGCACCGACGTACTGCCGGCCGATCCGTTCCACGATCTGGCGGGTGAGCGTCTTGAGGATCCGCCGGACGAAGACGGGCCGCGCCCGGTTGTGCTGCTCCTTCGCCGCCAGTGCGCCCTGCTGCGCCTTCCGGATCGCGTTCGGCCGCAGTACCAGCTCGTGCTGGTCGACCTTCAGCTTGATCGGCGCCGCTGGTACGACGCGGAAATGGTTGAGGGCCTCCGCGAGTACGTCGGCCATCGCCAGATCGCCCTTGATCCGCGCGGCCTCGACCGACTCCGGCGCGGTCGCCGAGACGCCGGGGTACAGCTCGCTGATCGTCGCGAGGACGACGTCGGTCTCACCGAGCGAGGGGAGCACCTGGTCGATGTAGCGGATGAACGTGCTGTTCGGTCCGACCACGAGTACGCCGCTGCGCCCGAGCTGCTCGCGATGCGTGTAGAGCAGGTACGCCGCGCGATGCAGCGCGACCACGGTCTTGCCGGTGCCCGGACCGCCCTGGACGACGAGGACGCCGGGCAGGCTGGCCCGGATGATCTGGTCCTGCTCGGACTGGATCGTCGCGACGATCTCGTTCATCCGGCCGGTGCGGCTCGCGGTCAGCGACGAGAGCAACGCGGCCTCGCCGATCAGCGTGCCGCGCTCGCCGTCACCCAGCGCGTCCAGGTCGAGCAGGTCGTCGTCCACCGCGACGACGGTTCGTCCGTGCAGCCGGATGTGCCGGCGGCGCTTGACGCCGAGCGGATCGGCCGCGGTCGCCCGGTAGAACACCTGCGCGACCGGCGTCCGCCAGTCGATCAGGATTGGCTCGTAGTCGTCGTCGAACAGCCCGATCCGGCCGATGTGGAACTGTTCGCCCGCGGTCTCGTCGATCCGTCCGAAGCACAATCCCCGCTCCACCGACGACAACTGCGAGAATCGCCCGGAAAACAGATCCGTGAACGACTCGCGCTCGGTCCAGCCTTGTTCGGTTCCGGTGGTTTCCTCGATCAGGACCCGGTCGAGTTCCGTCCGGGATCGTTCGCGCAGAATGTCCAGCCGGTCGTACATCCGGTCCACTTCTCCTTGTTCTGCGGTGATCTCGTCCGCGAGTAGTCGATCCGTCACGCTGCCCCCAATGCTCTTGCGAACCCCCGATCACATCTGCTAATCTGGAAACAGATGCCCAATCGGGCGTCTTTTTTATTGCCCGCACAAATACCCAACAATAGCCATTTCCCCGGCCGCGGGCAACAGGTAAGACCGGCTTCCTGGAACGACCGCTTCACAGCAGGCTCACAGGAAGACCGAAGGGCGCGCTCAGCCGGCGACTCGACACTGGGGTGGATCCGCCATCCCGAGGAGCCGCCATGATCGAATCGCCTGCCGCCGTGCTGCCTGGTCGGCGGGCCCACACCGACAGCACGGTGCGGACGATCGCGTTCGTGACGTTGTGGTTGAGCCTGCTGCTGGTCACCTACTGGTGGGTGGCCGACGGCGGCGTCCAGGAGTTGGGCGGCTGGGCGACCGGCCTCACGTCACTCGGCCGGCTCACCGGCCTACTCGCCGCAGCACTGCTCTTGGCGCAGGTCGTCTTGATGGCCCGGGTCCCGATGCTCGAGGCCGCGTACGGGCAGGACCAGTTGGCGCGGATCCACCGGCTGACCGGGTTCACGTCGTTCAACCTGATGCTGGCGCATCTCGTCATGATCACCTGGGGCTACGCGGCGGGGGAGTTGGGCAGGACGCCCGCGATGCTGTGGGACCTCACGGTCGACTATCCGGGCATGCTGCTCGCGGTCGCCGGCGTGCCTGTTCCTGAGCGTGCTGACGAGCGTCAAGGCAGCACGGCGCCGGATCCGGTACGAGTCGTGGCATCTCCTGCACCTGTACGCGTACCTCGGCGTCGGACTGGCTTTGCCGCACCAGCTGTGGACCGGTGAGGAGTTCCTGTCATCGACCAGCCGGACCGTCTTCTGGTGGACCGCCTGGGCGCTGGCCGCCGCGGCGATCCTGATTTTCCGGATCGGGGTGCCGATCTGGCGCAACGCGCGCCACCGGCTGCGGGTGACGGCCGTCGTACCCGAGGCCGATCGAGTTGTCTCCGTGTACGTCACCGGACGGCGCCTGGACCAGCTCCGGACCGAGGCGGGTCAGTTCTTCTCCTGGCGATTCCTCGGCCGGCCCGGCTGGACCCGCGCCAACCCGTACTCGTTGTCCGCCGCGCCGGACGGCCGGCAGCTGCGGATCACGGTCCAGGAAGCAGGCGACGGCAGCGCCGCACTTCGCGGCGTACGGCCAGGTACGCGCGTCCTTGTCGAGGGACCGTTCGGCCGGTTGAGCGCGCGAGCCCGCACCGAGCGGCGGATCGCGCTGATCGGAGCGGGCGTCGGCATCACCCCGTTGCGGGCCTTGGCCGAGGGGCTCAACTACGCCCCGGGAGATGCCGTTCTCATCCAGCGGTACACCGAGCACCAGTTGTTCCGGAGCGAGTTGCAGGCGCTTCATCACGAGCGCGGCCTGTCCCTGCTGACCCTGCCCGGCCACCGGCGCAGCCCAACCTCGTGGTTCGGCCCCGGTCCCGGCGAGCTCGACGACCTGCAGGCCCTGAGGCACTGGATCCCGGACATCGCCGACCGCGACGTCTACCTGTGCGGACCCGACGCCTGGACCCAGCTGGTCAAACACACCCTCGACGCCGCCGGCCTCCCGGCCGAACGGCTCCACCTCGAAACCTTCAAGTGGTGACCCCGTGAAACGCATCGTGCTCTGGTTCCTCGGTACGGCGTCGGCCGTGGCTCTCATGTTCGGCTACCACACGTCGACCTCCGGCCCGCAGGCCGTGATCCCACAGACTTCGACCCCGCAGGCCGGTGGGGAAGGCGCGGCCTCGGTTCCGACGGCCGCGCCGTCCTCGGCCGGCGGGTCGTCGACGGTCACCGGCGACGTCGCGCAGACGCAATGGGGACCGGTCCAGGTCCAACTCACCCTGCAAAGCGGCAAGATCACGGCCGTCAGCGTTCCGCAGTACCCGAACGGGAATCGCCGCGACGGCGAGATCAACGACTACGCGCTGCCGATCCTGATCAACGAGACCGTCCAGGCGCAGAGTGCCGACATCGACATGGTCAGCGGCGCGACGGTGACCAGCGACGGCTACATCCGTTCTCTGCAAAGCGCTCTGGATCAGGCGAAATGACCACGCGGTACGTCGAGCACGTGATGGGTATGCCGATCAGCCTGGCATTGCGCGGCCGCCATACCGATGACGACGTTGCAACACGCGCGTGGGCGAAGGCCCTCGACGTACTGCGTGCCGCCGACCGCATGTTCAGCACGTATCGAGCGGACTCGTACGTCTGCCGGCTCAACCGCGGCGAGCTGACTGTGACGGACTGCCCGCCCGAGGTCGCGGAGGTCCTCGCGCTCGGCGAGCAGGCGCGCCTCGAATCCCATGGTGCGTTCGATGTACGGCGGGCCGCCGGGCTGGATCCGAGTGGCGTTGTGAAGGGATGGGCGGTCGAGCGCGCTGCGCAGGCCCTCGACCTGTTGGCCGGCACGGACTATTGCCTGTCCGCCGGTGGAGACATGACCTGTCGCGTCGCCGGCCCGAACTCGGCCGCGTGGCGGATCGGCATCGAGGATCCGCACGACCCGGACAAGGTGGTTGCCGTCGTGCCGATCCGCAACGGTGCGATCGCCACCTCCGGGCTGCACCGCCGCGGTGACCACATCACCGACGCTCGCAGCGGTACGACGCCGACCGCACTCGCGTCGGTGACCGTCGTGCACCGATCGCTCACACAGGCCGACATCGACGCCACAGCAGCCTTTGCGCTCGGCGCCGACGCGCTCACCTGGCTGCAGTCACGTCCGGGTCGCGCCGGCATGATCGTCCTAGCCGACGGGACGCGTCAGCTCTTCGGGGACAGGACGCGTGAGACGACATCGTCGACCATGCTGCGCGGAATGGGGCGGTGGGCAACGAAGTGACGGTAGAAGAACGGGCTGGTGAGCAGGTCGGTGGTCAGTTCTGGGTCGGTGTCGGGACCTAGCTCACCGCGATCGCGACCGCGGGACAGGACGATGAGCATCGGCTCGCGGCGTCGATTGGTGAGGTCGGTGTGCAGGCTCGAGAGCGCCGGGTCGTGCTCGGCGGCGTCGATGAACGCGGCCAGCAGGCGGGGGAACGGCGTCCGCTCGAGCATCGTCACGAACGCGTTCAGGATCTCGGCGACGTCGGAGACCACGGACCCGGTGTCCGGCGCCGGGAACGGGCGGAAGGTGGCGTCCATCGCGTCGACCAGCAGCGCGCCGGTGGTCGGCCAGCGCCGGTAGAGCGTGGCCTTGCTCGCCCCGGCCCGCCGCGCGACCGCCTCCATCGTGAAGCCGGCCAGTCCGGCCTCGTCCAGGACCTCGAGAGCGGCGGTGAGCATGCGCTGCCGCGCGCCGTCCCCGCGAGTGGCACGGAAGCTGCCAGCGTCCATTGATCCTCCTCCATCGAAACGCTATCGTACCGATAGATAAGAGTACGGAACCGTTTCGATAGCAGGTGGTCCGATGAGGAGCAGCGCGTACTGGGCGATCACCACGGTCGTGGTGGGGGAGTGTGCCGTCGGCGGGGCGATGGACCTGCTCCGGCTGCCGCCGTTCTACCCGATGATGATCGACCTCGGGTACCCGAGCTACCTGGCCACGATCCTCGGTACGGCGAAGCTGATCGCCGCGGTCGTCGTGCTCGCGCCCGGGCTGCCGCGGCTGAAGGAGTGGGCGTACGCCGGCGTGCTGATCAACATGATCGGCGCGGCGGCCTCGAACGCCGCCGCGCACCAGTACTCCGGGATGATCGCCCCCGCCACGTTCGCCGTACTGGCGCTCGCGTCGTGGGCGATCAGACCCCGGAGCAGACGTCTCTAGCGGCTGAAGCCCGCGGTCAGGCCGGAGAGCAGCTGGCGGCGGCTGACGGCGTACAGGATGACGATCGGCAACGTGGTGAGGACGACCGAGGCGAGGACCGCGGGGACGTTCACGCTGTACTGACCCTGGAAGGTCCACAGCGCCAACGGCAGCGTGCGCTTGTCCGGGCTCTGGGTCAGGATCAGCGGCAGGAGGAAGCCGTTCCAGACGGCGAGACCGTTGTAGATGCTGACGGTCACGAGGGCCGGCCGGGTCAGCGGGAACGCGAGCGTGCGCAGCATGCCCCACTCGGTCGCGCCGTCAACCCGCATCGACTCGAACAGTTCCTTGGGTACGTCGCGGATGAAGTTCGACAGCACCAGCACCGACAGCGGGATCGAGAACGCCACGGACGGCAGGATCAGCGCGAGCAGGCTGTCGTACAGGTGCATCTTGATGATCAGCAGGTAGACCGGGATGATCGTCGCCTGCAGCGGGATCGCCAGCCCCATCAGGAACAGACCGTTGACCCCGGCAAGGAACCTGCTGCCGGCGCCGCGGATGATCGCGTACGCCGCCATGAACGAGATCCCGACCGCCGGGACGATCGTGCCGATGGTGACGATCACGCTGTTGATGAAGTACCGCGGGAAGTCGGACTCGATGACCAGCTTGTAGTTCTCCGACGTCGGCGCGGACGGCAGGGCGAACGGGTTCTGGGTGAAGTAGTCGCTCTGGTCCTTGAAGCTGGTGACGACGATCCAGTACAGCGGGATGACGACGATCGCGAGCCAGATCCAGCCGGCCAGTCCGCCGAACCAGTTCAGCTGGAGCAGCTTGTGGGCGCGCACCGGCCCGCCGCGCGCGGGGCGGGTCGTCGTACTCGAGGTGGTTGCGACCGCCATGTCACGCACCTTCCTGCTGGCTGGCCGTCGTACTGCCGCCGAGCCGCCGGAGCAGCAGTGCGAGCGCCAGGCCGAGCAGCACGATGATGGAGGCGATCACACTGGCGGGACCCATCTGGTTCGACATGAAGCCGCGCTTGTACATGTCCAGGGCGAGGACCCGGGTGGCGTCGCCGGGACCGCCCGCGGTCAGCACGAAGATCAGGTCGAAGAAGGTCAGCGAACCGACCACCATCAGCGTCGACGACGTGATGATCGTGTACTTGAGCTGCGGGACGGTGATGCTGAAGAACTGCCGGACCCGCCCGGCGCCGTCGATCGAGGCGGCCTCGTACATCGTGGTCGGGATCTGCCGTACGCCGCCTTGGTAGATCAGCGAGTGGAACGGGATGAACTGCCAGGACACGATGAAGATCACCACGCCGATGGCGAGGTTGCTCTTGCCGAGCCAGTCCTGGGTGAGGAAACCGATGTGCAGTCCCGCGCCCAGGCCGAAGTTCGGATCGAGCAGGGCCTTGTAGGTGATCGCGATCGCGGCCGAGCTGAGCAGCAACGGGATGAAGTACAGGACGGCCAGGAACGCGCGGTACCGCTGGCGGCCGGCCAGGAACGTGCCGAGCAGCAGGCTCATCGGAGTCTGCACCGCCCAGGACAGGATCATGATCTCGAAGGTCACCAAGACGCTGTGCCACGTCTGCGGATCGGACAGCACCGAGCGCCAGTTCGCGAGACCGTTCGCGTGGATCGGGCCGAGGCCGTCCCACTGGGTGAAGCTCAGCACGATCACGCCGATCAGTGGGACGACCCCGAACACGACGAACAGCAACAGCGCGGGCAGCACCATCCAGGTGACCGGACCGCTCCGCCCGACCCGGGATCCCCCGGCGCCGGACGAGACATTGCGGCCGGTCGCCGGGGCGACGGGCGGAGCGGTTACAGTCACTGGCCGATCACCGCGTTCATGCTGTCGGCGAACTGCTGCGGGGAGATCGACAGCTGGAAGAGCTTGGCGATGTTGTCGAGGAGGGTCTCGGCCTGGGTGGGGCTGAGGGCCTGGTCCCAGGACTGGGCGAAGTTCTTCGCGTTCGCCGCCGTGTCGTAGACGAAGTTCAGCCACTCGGAGTCGTTCTTGTCGGTGATCGACGCGAGCTTGTCCTTCGCGCTCTTCACGACCGGGATGTTGCCGGACTTCACCCAGGCGTCGATCGTGGCGTCGTCGAGGGTGTTGTTCGCGATGAACTTCTTGGCGTTGTCCTTGTCGCCCTGGCTCGCCTTGGACGAGATCGACATGTACTGACCCGGGTTGCCGACGGTGTCGCTCGGGTCGCCCTTGCCGCCGTCGACCGGCGGGAAGTTCATGTACCCGAGGTGCCCACCGGTGACGAAGTCCTTGCCGGACGACTTCATGTTGCCGTAGGTCCAGGCGCCGTGCAGCATCATCGCTGCCTTGCCGGTGTAGAGCAGGGCCTGGTCGGCGTTGGAGTCGGCGGTGATCGAGGAGAAGCCCTTGACGAAGCCGTTGGCCTTGATCAGCTTCTGCATCTCGTCGAGCGCCTTGAGCGCGGACGGGTCGGACCAGCCGTCCTTCTTGCCGTCGTAGATGTTCTGGAAGACCTCGCTGCCGCCGATCCGGTCGAACAGGAACTCCAGCCACATCATGTTGGTCCAGCGGGACTGGCCGCCGAGTGAGAACGGCGCGATGCCCTTGTCGTTGAACTTCGGCACCAGGTCCATGATGTCGCCCCACGACTGCGGCGGCTCGGCGCCGATCTTCTCGAAGGAGCGCTTGTCGTAGAACAGCACGATCGGCGTCACGGTCTCACCAGGCACCGCGTAGAGCTTGCCGTTGACCGTCGCCGCCGTGAAGGCGGACGGGAAGATCGAGTTCTTCAGGTCGGACTGCTGGTTGAACCAGTCGGTCAGGTCCTCGACCTGGCCGGCTTCGACGTACGACTTCAGGCCGCCACCGCCCCAGCCCCAGATCAGCGTCGGGCCCTGGCCGGCGCCGATCGCGGTCTTGATCTTCGCCTTGAACGCGTCGTTCTGGAACTCGGTGGTCTTGATCTTGCTGTTCGGGTTCGCGTCGTTGAACCGCTTGACCTGCGCCTCCCGGATCGCCTGCTGCGGCTGACCGGTGAGGAACCAGTACGTCGTGCCGCTGCCGGCCGCCGCTCCGGTGGTGGAACCGGGCGTGCTCTTCGGGCCGGAGCTGCCGCAGGCGGCAAGGCCGGCCGCCATAGCGCCGCCACCGACGAGACCTAAGAAGGTACGCCGGGATGTCGTCATGGGATCCACTGTGATCTCCGTACTCCGTGCTGCCCCCACAGGTTGCGGAAGGCACCTGCCGATGTGACTTGTTTTCGAAACATAGATTTCGAAGATAGTGCTGTCAAGACTTGAACTAAGTCGACTTTGGGGTCACAGTGAGGTCACGCAATCGCCTGCTGGTACAGGCGATTCACAGATCCGGGGCGGATCGCCAGGGTCGACCGGAGAGCTTCGAAAACTTTTCGATAATTGCTCACCGAAAAGAATGATCATCAAGGGAGATTTTCTTGTCCATCTCGACTGACCAGCCCTGGCGCGACCCGGCCCTCCCGGCCGCGGAGCGGGTCGGCCTGCTGCTGCGGGCGATGACGCTGGCGGAGAAGGTCGCGCAGCTGGGCAGTCGCTGGGCCGGCAACGACATGGCCGACGCGGAGCTCCCGCAGGACGAGACGCTCAACGTCGCACCGATGGAAGACGTCTTCTCGGCCGGCGGATCGCGGTCGCTGGAGGACGCGAGCCGCGACGGCCTCGGCCATCTCACCCGCGTCTGGGGCAGCTATCCGCAGACGGTGGAGCAGGGCATCGCCGAGGTGATCCGGCAGCACGAGGTCGTGCTCAAGAGCTCACGACTCGGCATCCCCGCGCTCGTCCACGAGGAGTGCCTCACCGGCTTCACGACGTACGGCGCGACCGTCTACCCGGCGTCGATCGCCTGGGGCGCGACGTTCGACCCGTCGCTGGTCGAGCGGATGGCGGCCGCGATCGGGCGGGACATGGCCGCGGTCGGGGTGCACCAAGGGTTGTCGCCGGTGCTCGACGTCGTGCGTGACTATCGCTGGGGGCGAGTCGAGGAGACGATCGGGGAGGACCCCTACCTGGTGGCGATCCTGGGCTCGGCGTACGTGCGTGGTCTGCAGAGCGCGGGTGTGCTCGCGACCCTGAAACACTTCGCCGGGTACTCCGCCTCGCGCGCCGGCCGCAACCACGGACCGGTGTCGATGGGCCGGCGCGAGCTGCTCGACGTCATCCTGCCGACGTTCGAGACCGCGATCGCGACGGCCGGCGCCGGGTCGGTGATGAGCTCGTACGCCGACCTCGACGGGTTGCCCGCGAGCGCGGATCCGTGGCTGTTCACCGACGTACTGCGGGGGGAGTGGGGCTTCGAGGGGACGCTGGTCTCGGACTACTGGGCGGTGCCGTTCCTCGCGTCGATGCACCGGGTCGCCGCGGACACCGCGGCCGCCGGAGCGCTGGCGTTGACGGCCGGGACGGATGTCGAGCTGCCGGACACGATCGGGTTCGCCGGGCTGGTGGACAAGGTGAAGTCGGGCGAGGTGTCCGAGGAGCTGGTCGACCGCGCGGCGCGGCGGATGCTGCTGCAGAAGGTCGAGCTGGGGCTGCTGGACGAGGACTGGACTCCGGAAGGATCGGTCGCCGCCGGACCGGTCGACCTCGACTCCGAGCAGAACCGGACGCTCGCTGCCGAGCTGGCGGAGAAATCGGTCGTGTTGCTCGACGCGGGCACGGCGTTGCCGCTGACCGATCTGGCGAAGGTCGCCGTGGTCGGGCCGTGCGCCGACGACCCACGAACCCTGATGGGCTGTTACGCCTTCCCGAATCACGTTCTGCCGCGCTATCCCGAGCGGGGGATGGGGATCGAGATCCCGACACCGCTTGATGCCCTGCGCAACGAGTTGGCCGGCGCCGAACTCTCCTGTGTGAAGGGCTGTGAGGTCACCGGCGACGATCGCTCCGGTTTCGAGGAAGCTGTTGCGGTCGCCCAGGACTCGGACGTGTGCGTTGCCTTCGTCGGTGACCTGTCGGGGCTGTTCGGGCACGGGACGTCCGGTGAAGGGTGTGACGCCGAGGATCTGCGACTGCCCGGCGTACAGGGCGAGCTGCTCGACGCGTTGCTCGACACGGGCAAGCCTGTCGTCGTGGTGGTGATCTCGGGTCGGCCTTACGCGTTGGGGCTCTTCGCTGATCGGGCTGCCGGGCTCGTGCAGGCGTTCATCCCGGGGCAGGAAGGCGCGGCCGCGATCGCCGGCGTGCTCAGCGGGCGGATCATGCCGAGCGGGAAGCTGCCGGTGCAGATCCCGCGGCACGTCGGTGGGCAGCCCGGTACGTATCTGCAGCCGGCGCTCGGCAGCGTGGAGAGCGCGGGGATCAGCGGGCTCGAGGTCCGCCCGTTGTACCCGTTCGGCTATGGAGCGTCGTACACGAGCTTCACGGTCGGCGATCTGCGCCTGAGCGCGGAGGAGTTCGCCGCCGACAGCGAGTTCACGGCGACCGTCCGGGTGCGCAACACCGGCGATCGGGCCGGCGACGAGGTCGTGCAGTTGTACCTGCGCGACGTCGTCGCCCGGGTCGCGCGGCCGTTGAAGCTGCTGACCGGGTTCGCGCGGGTGTCGCTCGAGCCGGGCCAGGCGGCGGATGTGACGTTCCAGGTGCACGCCGATCGCACGGCGTACACGGGTCCGGATCTGCGGCGGATCGTCGAGCCCGGAGAGTTCGAAGTGATGATCGGCACGTCGTCCCTGGACCTGCCGTGTCGTGCCATGGTGCGGATCACCGGGGATGTGAGGGTGGTAGGGCATGACCGGGTCCTGACGACGCCGGTGACGATCCAGGATCCTGGCGGAGGATGACGACATGACTCGGTTGAAGGGTCGCGTCACCCTGGCGACAGTGGCCGGGACGGCCGGTGTCTCGGTCGCCACGGTCTCCAAGGTGCTGAACGGGCGCAGCGACGTCTCGCCGGTCACCCGCGCCCGCGTCCAGGAGGTCCTCGAGAAGCACGGGTACGTCGGCCGCCGTCCGGAGCCGGCGCGCCGGGACACGATCGAGCTGTTCTACCAGGGCGTGGTCAACGCCTACTCGGTCGAGGTGATCCAGGGCGTCGTCGAGGCCGGCCAGGCAGCCGGGGTCGACGTCGTCCTGAACTCCCGCCCGAAACATCCGCCGATCGGGACCACGACCGGGACCACCAACGGGGCCAGGCACGCGGGCACGGGCCGCGCGGCGCGCTGGATCCGGGAGTTGATCGCCAGTGGCCGCCGGGCCGCGATCGGCCTCACCAGTGAGTTGACGGATGCCGATCTGGCCGCGCTGGCCCGGGCCCGGGTGCCGTTGGTGGTCATCGACCCGGCGAACACTCCGGAGCCCGAGGTGACCAGCGTCGGCTCGACCAACTTCGCTGGCGGGACGGCCGCGGCGCAGCACCTGCTGTCGCTAGGGCACCGGCGGATCGCCTACGTCGGCGGCCAGCCGACGTCCGGGTGCAACCGGGCGCGGATGAGCGGCTTCCGCAGTGCCATGGACGCGGTCGGCGCGACGGTGCCGCCGGAGTACATCTGGCTGAGTGACTTCCTGTACGACGACGGCGTGGCCGGTGGTTCGGCGATGCTGGACCTGCGGGACCCGCCGACCGCGATCTTCGCCGGCAGCGACGAGGTCGCGCTCGGAATCCTCGAGGCGGCCCGGGCGCGCGGCCTGCGGGTGCCCGAAGACCTCAGCGTGGTCGGCTACGACGACACCGAGGTGGCCCGGCTCGCGTCGCCGCCGCTCACCACAGTGCGGCAGCCGCTGCGCGAGATGGGCGCGGTCGCGCTCCGGACCGCGTTGCAGTTGGCGGCAGGAGAGCAGGTGGCGTCGCACCACGTCGAATTGGCGACGAGCCTCATCGTCCGCGGTTCGGCCGCGCCCCACGAATTGTCGTCGGTCGCGGTGTCCTGATCATTCCTTGCGGTCTGCGAGGGCCTTGGTCGCGAACACCGCCGCCACCAGGACCACCACGGACAGGGCTGCCAGCAGAGTGAGCGGTACGGCGTTGGCACCCGCCGTTTTGTCGTCCGACAGCACGGTCATGATCGGGCGGATCGGCGAGACCCAGCGGAGCAGCAGGACCGCCAGGATCGCGGCAGCCGCGGTGAGCATCGCGATCCCGATCCGCCGGATCACCAGCCGCGAACACAACAGCCCGATCGCCGCCCCGACCAGCGCGGCACCCAACTGTGCCGCGGCACCGACCGCGAGATCTCCCGCGGTGATGTCGTGCTTCCCGGTGACGATCGGATAGACCAAGCCGATCACGACCAGCGGCACGCACCACGTCACCACGACGGCGACCGTCATCGCGACGACACGCAGGGAGCTCCCGACCATCACGACGGTGATCTGCCGCTGCGTCGGGTCTTCGTGATTGACGATGCTCACGGTCAACCACGTCGTACACACCAGCATCGCGAGCACGCAGAACGCGTACGACGACTGCAGCGGCCCGTTGTCCGACGTCGTACCGACGGCCATCGCCGCGAGGAAGATCAGCGTCGGCGGGAGATAGCGCTGGGAGAGCAGGACGCTGGTCAGCAAGTAGCGGTAGAGAGCAGTCACTCTGACCTCACCTGGCGAACCGTCGTGACCGACCAGCCGTGCTGGAGAGCCGTCAGCAGGGTCGCGTCGTGACGGCCGGTCGGCACCATCAACGTGACGCCTGCCTCGTGCGGCCGCACCTCGACCACGTCGGGGTACCTCGACCAATCGATCTGTGCCCCTGGAACCATCGAGATCTCGGTCAGGTCCGTCTGCCGGGTCAGCGCCGCCAGACGGCCGTGCTCGATCTCGCAGACCCGGGTCGCCGTCGACCGGACCACCTGGGCGGAGTGCTCGGTGAACGCAACCGCGGCGCCCTGAGCGGCGGTCTCGGTGAGAAGCTCGCGCAGCGTGGTGTGAGCGGTTGCGTCGAGACCGGCCCACGGTTCGTCGAGGACCATCAGTTCGGGCGGGGCGAGGAGCGCCTGGGCGAGTGCGACCTTCTGCCCGTTGCCTTTCGACAGCTTCCGCATCGGTGTGTCCGCGCCGCCGGCGAGCGCGAGGCGGTCCAGCAGCTCGTCGGCGCGCGCTCGCGCCGTACTCGTGCCGAGTCCGCGGATCCGCCCCATGTGCCTGAGGTACGCCGACGCGGAGAGCCGATCGTGGGATGCGAAGACATCCGGGACGTAGCTGACGACGCCGGCGTTGCGGCGTACCGATCCTGCCGACGGCCGGGACAGGCCGACCATCAGTTTGAGCACCGTGGACTTGCCGGAGCCGTTGGCGCCGACGAGTGCCAGCAGCTCACCCGCGTTCACCTGCAGGTCGACGGCCGCCAGGATCTCCCGTCGCCCGTACCGTTTCGAGACTTTCCGCAGCCGGACCACTTCCATGCGCCGAGCCTATCCAGACGGCGGGCCGCATCACCCGGGACAGCGGACGGGTGAGGATCGCCGAGACCACCAGGGACGCGACGGCGAAGGCCGTCATCGCCGGGGCGGCCGCGGTCAGGTCGGCCAGCGCGCCGGCCAGGATCGCGACCACGCCGAACGTCGTCCCGCGCAGCGCCGACTCAAGCCCGAGCACCTGTCCGCGCAGCTCCGCCGGAGTCAGGTCGACCAGAACCTCCTGCTGGGCCAGCGAAGCCGAGTAGCCGAAGCTACCCACGGCGACGAGCACACACAGCGCGGCGATCGGCAGGTCGAACGCGAAGCCCAGGAACGGTGCGGCGAGCACGAACCGGAGCCACCGTCCCGCGGACCGACGGCCGGCGCGGGTGAGGAAGCGGCCGACGACGAGATCGCCCGACATCATGCCGGCGGCTCCCGCGGCCAGCAACCAGCCGGCGCGCGGTCCGGCGTACGGGACGAAGAGAGCCTCGCAGCCGACGATCAGGCCGTTGGGCAAGGTCAGGGCGAGCAGGAGTGGACGGGTGCGGGTCTCCGCGAGAAACGTGCGGTTGCCACGCCAGGTCTCGGCGAGACCGGTCCGCGCGACCCGGCGGGGCGGGCGGTCCTGCAGCCCGAAGCGGATGACCGGTACGGCGAGGGTGGCGAAGCCGGTCGCGATCCACAGGACCGTCGACGGGCTGACGACCTGCAGCAGGATGCCGGCGATGCCGAACCCGGCGATCTGCATCGCGCCGACCGACAGGTTCATCGCGGACCGGCCGAGGATGAACTGGTCGTCGTGCACAACCTCGCCGAGCAGCCCGTAGCGGACGCCGGCGCCGATCGACAGACCGTACGCCAGCGTGAGCGACAGGGTGAGGCGCAGTCCGGGGGAGAGGTCGAGCGCGGCCTGGATGCCGACCGCAACGGCCGAACCGGTCGCGAGCAGGGTGAGGATCTGCCGGGGCCGGGCGGTGTCCGCGGCCGACATCAGCGTGGAGATACCGAGGACCTGGGCGAGCGACGGGCCGAACATGATCGTCGCCGCGAGCAGCGCGGACCCGGTGGTGGCGTCGACCACGATCGCCAGCGTCAGGCTGGTCATCGTCGCGGACGCGTTGCCCAGCGCGCTGCCGATCCACAGGTTGCGGAACTCGCGGTTGGCGAAGATCGCTCGATACGTGCTCATGACGACACCATCGACCGCGGCCCGTTCGCCGCCTACAGTTTCGGGTGGAGGCGAAACATTGTCCGAGTTCCTGGTCGATGCCGACACGCTGGTGAACGCCCGGTTCGGTACGTCGCAACTCACCGAGACCGTCTCGGCGCTGAAGCTGCTGCGAGCGCCGGTCGAGCCGTGGTACCGGCCGTGGAAGGACGCGCACAACGCCGCCTACCAGGCCGAGCTCGCGACGCACCCGGTCTGGGCGGCGATCGTCGACAGCGCGTTCGGGACGAGCTGGGCGGCCGACTTCTTCACCGTGCCGCCGCTCGAGCCGGACCTCGCCCTGGACGCGGAGCTCGAGTACCTGACCTCGTTGGACGACGACCAGATCCGCGCGGACCTCAGCGTCGTACGCACGCCGTTGCCGTCGATCCTGCTCTCGTCGTCCGGGCTGGCCGCGGAGGCCGCTGACTTGCTGCGGTGGATCTGGCGCGTGACGATCGAGCCGGAGTGGCCGCGTCGATTGCGGGTGCTGCAGGCCGATATCGTGTCGCGGACGTCGCGGCTCAGCGAACGAGGGTGGTCGGGAGTGCTCCGCGGATTGGGGCCGGACGTGCGCTGGCTGGGCGACGGACGGATCCAGGTCAATCGGTGGGACTATCCGCCGACGGACGTCCGCGGACGGGACCTGATGTTCATCGCGGCGCACACCCAGCGGGTGAACGTGAGCTGGCGGTTGCCGGATCGGTTCGCGCTGGCCTACCCCGTGACCGGCATCTTCGCGACGACCGCGACGCCGACCGAGCCGTTGGTGCAGCTGCTCGGCCGCAACCGGGCTCGCATCCTGGTCGAGGCTGCCTCACCGGTGAGTACGACGCTGCTGGTCGCGACGACAGGACTGTCGCTCGCGACGATCTCTGACCATCTCCGGGTCCTGACCGACAGCGGGCTGCTGGAACGCCGCCGGTCCGGCCGGTCGGTTCTGTACTGGCAGTCCGACACCGGTCGCCGTGTCGTACGGCGACCGGCGTCGAACGGCCCCGAGCCCCGATGAGCTCGCACAGCCGGGCAGCTAACGGATCTGCAGCTCCGTGGAGAGCGGCAGGTCCGAAACCGACGAGCCGGCTCGGATCGTGAAGGCACCCGGCTCGGTCGTCCAGCCTGCGCCATTTTCGGCAGCAGCCCAGTGCTCGAAGGTGTGCCCGTGCAAGTTGACGGTGATCTCGCGGGCCTGACCGGCGTCGAGGCGTACGACGGCGAAGCCGGCCAGCCAGCGCACTGGGCGGTCCACCGTGCTGCCGGGGCGTTCGACGTACACCTGGACGACGTGCTTGCCGGCTCGATCGCCCGTGTTGCGAACCGTCAGCGCGACCGAGGTCGGGTCGTTGGCGCGGAGGTCGGACAGCTCCCAGGCGGTGTACCCGAGACCGTGGCCGAACTCGTACGCCGGCTCGGTGCCCGCCTTGAGCCAGGCGCGGTACCCGATGTGGATGCCCTCGTCGTACCGCACGACGCCGTCCTTCGGGGTGACGTCGATGACCGGTACGTCGGCCTCTTCGCGCGGCCAAGTGGTCGGGAGGCGGCCGCCGGGCTCGGTCCGGCCGAGAAGCACGTCGGCGAGCGCTTCGCCGTACTGCTGACCGCCGAAGTACGTCGCCAGCACGGCCGCGACGTCGTCCCGCCAGGGGAGCAGGACGGGGGAGCCCGCGTTGACCACGACAACCGTGCGGGGATTGGCAGCGGTCACCGCGCGGACGAGGTCGTCCTGGCGGCCTGGAAGCGCAAGCGAGGAGCGGTCGTAGCCCTCGGACTCGACCTTCGAGTTGGTGCCCACGACAACTAGCGCCACGTCGGCGGCCCGGGCCGCGGCGACGGCCTCGTCGATCAGCGCCTGCGGGTCGTCGTTGGTCGGCTCGACACCGACGACGATTCCGAAAGCGTTGCTCAGGCCGCTTTCGAGCTTGGGCAGGTCGAGCTCGACGCGGACCTCGATCGGCGTCCCGGCGGTGACCTCCAGCGGCGTGGAGATCGAGGGCGGTGAGAGCAGCGCGGCGCCGAGGTCGGTGCCGACCGGTACTGCGGTGTCCTCGCGGAGGAGCTTGCCGTCGGCAAAGATCCGGCCGTGGCCGACCGAGGCGAAACCGAGCTGGACCGCGCCGGACTCGGCCGGGGTCCAGGTGGTGCGGAACTCGAACACCGCGGACTCGGCGATCGGTGCGTCGCCGCCGAGGTAGACCAGCGCGCTGGAGAACCGGTCCTCGGCGTACAGCTCGGATCCGTCGGCGGCCAGGAAACGTATGCGCGCCCCGGACTCGCCGGTCTGCGGGTTGGTCATCGTGGCCGGTGCGAGCTCGGCGACGCCCTCCTGGACGACTGCGCCGATCGAGTACGTGACCTCGGCATTCGGGAGGGCCGCGCGGAGGCCGTCGAGTGGGGAGACCACGGCCGACGGGATGACGGTCGCGCTGCCGCCGCCCTGGGTGCGCGCGTCGCGGGCGTTGTGGCCGATGACGGCGACGCGCTGCAGCGCGGCCCACGGCAGCTCGTCCTTGTTCGTGAGCAGGACGGTGCCTTCGGCGGACGCCGTCCGGGCGAAGGCGACGCCGTCGACCTGCGGTAGGTCGGCGGGCTTCTCGAAGCCTTCGAGGGCGCCGACGCGGGCGGCGAGGGCGAGGATGCGGAGGACCTTGCGGTCGATCGCGTCCTCCTTCACCTCGCCGGACCGGACGGCCTCGACGAGCGCGTCGCCCCAGGCGCCGATCGGACCGGGCATGGCCAGATCCTGCGAGTGCTTGGCGCTCTCGACGCTGCGTACGCCGGTCCAGTCGCTGACCACGACGCCGTCGAATCCCCAGTCGGAGTTGAGCGGGGTCTCGAGCAGGTCGTTCTCCGAGGCGGTCGCGCCGTTGATCGAGTTGTACGCGCTCATCACCAGCCACGCCTTGGACTCGGTCACGGCCTTCTCGAAAGCGAGCAGGTACACCTCGCGGAGCGTCCGCTCGTCGACCACGACGTTGGCGGTGAAGCGCTCGGTCTCGAAGTCGTTCGCCACGTAGTGCTTCGGGGTGGCGCCGACGCCGAGCTCCTGGACACCGGCGACGTACGCCGCGGCGAGCTCCGCCGTCAGCACCGGGTCCTCGCTGAACGCCTCGAAGTGCCGGCCGCCGAGCGGGGAGCGGTGCAGGTTGATCGTCGGGCCGAGCACGACGTCGACGTTCTTCCGGCGGGCCTCGAGCGCCGACACCACGCCGTACCGATGGGCGATGGCGACGTCCCAGGACGAGGAGAGGGCGGTGGCGGACGGGAGGTTGAGCGACGGGTCGCGCTCGTCCCAGACCGGGCCGCGGACGCCGCTCGGGCCGTCGGACAGCACCATCGAGCGCAGGCCGATCACGGGCAGCGCGTGGGTGGACCAGAAGTCCTGGCCGGTCAGGATCCGGACCTTCTCCTCGAGGGAGAGGCGGCCGAGCAGGTCGTCGAAGTTCATGCCGAAGACTGTACGTCCGAAAACCGAGTGATGCTAGGTTTTGGGTATGGCCACTTCCAGAGGTCCGTACGCGAAGGGTGTCGCCAAGCGGGAGGAGATCCTGCGGGCAGCGCTCGAGGTGATCGCGCGACACGGCTACCGCAAGACGTCGACCCGCGAACTGGCCGCCGCGGTCGGCCTCAGCGAGGCCGGCCTACTGCACTACTTCGGCTCCAAGGAGAAGCTGTTCGAGGCGGTACTCCGGGCCCGCGACGAGGCGGACCAGGAGCGGTCCGCGGGCCGGGACGATCTGATCGATCGCTTGATCTCGGTCGTCCGCCACAACAGCGACGTACCGGGACTGGTGCAGCTCTACTCGACGTTCTCGGCCGAGGCCGGGGATTCCGAACACAGTGCGCACGAGTTCTTCGTCGAACGCTACGACCGGCTGCGTGACGCGCTGGCCGAGGCGGTCCGGGCGCGGCAGTCGGACGGGACGATCGACGCGGCGGCGGATCCGGAGAAGATCGCAACTGTGCTGATCGCCCTGTCCGACGGTCTGCAGATCCAGTCCCAGTTCCGCCTGGGGACCGAGGCGGCCGAGCTGATGGATCATGTGGTGGGACTTCTGCGCCCCTGACCGGCTTGCTACTTGGCGTACGCCAGGGTGCCGAAGCCCGTCTGGTCGAAGCCGCCGCTGGTCGAGCCGTAGTCGCCGCCCCCGCCTTCGGGACGGACCAGCGCTGCCAGCTGGGAGATGTACGGGACGGAGAGGTTCTTCCGGCGGGTGTAGTGGAAGTGGAGGATGTCCCAGACCGGGCGGAGCTGGCCGCGACTCGCGCTGGAGATGACGGTGTGCTCCTGGTAGGCGCAGTTCTGGCCGGTGCCCCAGGTGTACTTCGTGAACGGGACGTCCTGGCCGAGGTTGTACTTCGCGACGTACTGCGCGGCTTTCATGAACCGGTTGTCGTCGTAGCCGTACAGGTCCTCGCCCTGGTTCCAGGCCATCTCGCAGAAGGCGCCCATCTGGCCGATGCCCATCAGCGTGTGGCCCTGGTCCCGGCCCGACTCCTGCCACTGCGCCAGGCCCTGGTCGTCGTACACGAACGGAATCGCGTGCTGGATCGAGCCGTTGCCGGCGCCGGTCTTGAAGTAGCCGACGGCCTGGTCGTACTTCGCCGCGTCGTCGCAGAGGATGCCGATGGCAAGGATCGAGTTCAGGTTGCACAGATCCCAGTTGACCCAGTAGTTGGTGATGCAGGCGTCGTTGTGGTTGACCAGGAACTGGTTGTTGAGCGGGTAGAAGACGTTCAGCATCATCGTCTGGAAGCGCGCCAGGTCGAAGCCGGAGTAGCCGCGCATCAACTCGGCCACGTTCGCGAACTGGTAGCCGTAGATGCCGGCCGCCAGGAACCGGTCCGCGTTACCGGTCACCGTGGTCAGCTTCGCCGACCAGGCGTTGAGGATGTCGCGGGCGCAGTCGCCGTTCGCGGTGCTGCCCTGGACCCACCAGCGCAGGGCGTTCTGGTAGGCGGCGTGGATGTCGTTGTAGAGGATGCCGTAGTTCTCGCCGGTACCGCCGCGGACGACGGTCGCCTGCGGGTTCGGTTGCCAGGTCGACTGGGAATGTCCGTTCGCGGTCAGCCGGTTCCAACCGGACAGCCACGGGTCGTTGCCGGCGGCAACTCGCACCTTGGCGCGGTTCAGGTCGCCCCAGTTGTGCAGGCCGCCGGGGTGGGTGAAGGTGGCCGGTGCGGCACCCGCCGGCCGGCCGAATGCCGTGACGCCGGCGCCGGCCGCCAGTACGGCAGCGGCGGCGCCTCCGACGGCCTTGAGTGCTGTGCGTCGATCGATCTCCCTGTCTTTCATCCTTCTCCTTCTGGGGCGGGTGTCAGGACAGTTCAGGACAGTTCAGGACAGTTCAGGACACGGTCAGGGTGAGGGTCTTGGTGGTGGTTCCGACGGCGTTGGTGACGCTGAGCGTGACGGCGTACGTTCCGGGCTTCGCGGGTGTGCCGGTGATGACTCCGGTGGCGGGGTCGGCGGTCAGACCGCGAGGCAGTCCGGTCGCGGCGAAGTGAGTGGGGAAGCCGGTTGCGGTGATGGTGGTCACGGTCGGAGCTTTTGCGAGCTCGAGCGTGTCCGGGGTGGTGACGACGGGCGGTGCCGTCGTGGGTGCGGTGGCGGCGTCGAGCCAGCGCAGGTTCGTCACGTGCTCGTTGACGTGCATGTCGGCCATGTCGGCGACCGTGAACCATCCGGGTTTGCGCATGGTCGAGGCCATCACGGTGCCGTTGACGACGAGGTTCTGGAACGTGACGTCGGTGATGCCGTGGGTCTGGTCGTACCCGAGCATCATGGCGGTCTCGGCGTGCGTGCCGGTGTAGGTGAGGTTGTTGACGTAGACGCCCTCGATGCCGCGTCCGGGCGAGGTGTTGTAGGTCTGGTTGTAGGCGACCCGGAGATGGATGAACTGTCCCCAGCGGAAGTCTTCCACCCGGACGTCGTCGATCCGGACGGTGCGGATCAGGTTGCTGTCGCCGGGGTTGAGCGCGATGCAGCCCTGGTACAGCTTCTGCGGCTCCCGGTGGTCGAGGATGTCGACGTTGCTGATGGTCAGGTTCTCGATCAGCTCGGGACTGTCGGTGTTGCCGTGCGTGCCAACGTTGATCGGGTGCGCGACGTCCGCCCACAGACTCGAGTTCCGGACGGTGACGTTGCGGGTGTCGCCGTAGTAGTCCCAGCGATGGGTGTAGACGGCGATGCAGTCGTCCGAGCAGCGCAGGAACGAGTCGTCGATCAGCACCTCACGACTGGAGAACAGGTCGATGCCGTCACCCCATTGACCGGCGCTGAAGTACCCGAAGTCGGTGATCGACACCTGTTCGGACTGGCCGGCGGTGATCGCGTAGCCGGTGGCCAGGTTGAGCATGGAGATGCCGTCCACGCGGATGTTCTTGGAGTCGACGATCGTGCAGCCGCCGCCGTTGGTTCCGGTGATGACGCCGCGGCCGGTCAGAGCGGCGTCGCTAACGTTCCTGAAGGTGACCGAGGCCTTGAGTACGGCGCCTCCGGCCAGGTAGACCGTCTTCCCGCTGGGCACGACGAGCTCACCGGTCGGGGTGGTGTGGACCCCCGGCCCGTAGTAGATGACGTCCGGGTCGCCGGCGGACGGGCGGGTGTGTTCGATCGGGCGGACGAGCAGGTGGAGGCAGTCGAAGAGCTCGTCGTTGACCTCGACGACGAGCTTGCGGGGCTCGGTCAGGACGAAGGTGAGTTCGTT
The DNA here is from genome assembly GCF_044453965.1 of Kribbella sp. NPDC051586. Lineage (NCBI taxonomy): Bacteria > Bacillati > Actinomycetota > Actinomycetes > Propionibacteriales > Kribbellaceae > Kribbella > Kribbella sp. NPDC051586. The sequence continues at coordinate 519,725 of NZ_JBITDF010000003.1, forward strand.
GTCCGCGACCTCCGGTTCGATGCCGGTGGACAGCGGGCGGATGCGGGCCTTGGTGACAGCGCCCTTGCGGTAGGTGACCTTGACCTCGACCCGGCCCGCGAAGTCGAAGTAGCCGAGCGACGACTTGTGGATCTCGCCGCGGCCCGTGGTGGCGTCGATCTGTTTGAGGTCGACGTCGTACGTCGACAATGACTGCCAGGGACCGGCTCCGGTCCGGACCTTTACGTCGAACGTCGAGGCCTGGGTGATGCCGTCGGGGATCGGGTAGGTGACGAGGCGCGGCGCCTTGGCGGGAGTGACGGCCTCGGCCGTGGCAGCTTCAGTGGTCAGGTAGCCCGCGGCGAGGGTGGCGCCCGCGGCCTGGAGGAGGTGGCGGCGGGTCAATTCTCCGGTCATCGGTCGGCTCCTTGGCTGATCGACACGTGGTCGAAGACGGTGGTGTTGAGAACGAAGGGTTTGCCGGACACGACGGCGAGTCCGGCATAGTACTGGGCGTCGCCGAAGCCGGGGATCGCGGCCGGCTCGCCGAGCGGGGACCAGGTCATGCCGTCGGCAGATGTCTCGGCGTGGAACGTCTCGCCGCTGCGATGCAGGCGCAACCAGGTCGCGGAGCTGGTGGTTTCCACGGTGACCAGTCCGGTCGCGACGCGCAGACGGCGTACGAACTGTGCCTTGCCGCCGGTCAGGATCAGGCCGGCCAGCTGGTCGAACGGCGAGTGGGACTTGGCGATGACCAGACCGACCCGGCCACCGGCCTCGGTGGATACCATGCGCGCGGTGATGGTGAGGTCGCCGGTGAGTGGTACGGCGGCGTAGTGGCCGTTCATGCCTTGGTTGATGACGTTGAGGTCGTCGCCCGCGCCGCGGACGGTGAAGGCGCCGTCGTGGTAGCTGGTGATGCCGGGGACGCGGATCGGCACCGCGCTGAAGGTGGCGAGTAGGCGTTCGTCGAGCACGTAGTCGCCGACGTCGCGGTAAGCCCAGGGCTCAGGTGGAGGCGCGGCGACGGTCAGGGTGAGTTGTGCGGTGGCTGTCCCGGTCGCGTTGCTCGCTTGGAGACTGATGGTGAATTGCCCTTGCTGAATAGGCGTTCCGGAGATGATTCCGGTGGTCGGGTCGATGGTGAGGCCGTGGGGGAGGCGTGTCGCGTGGTAAGTCGTCGGGTCGTTGGCGGCTGCGATCCGGTAGCTGAAGGTGCGGCCGGCATTGGCGTACGCGATTGTCGCGCTGGTGATGGCGGGTGCGGGCGGAGTGGGCATCGTGGCGGTGGCGGTCAGGAAGCTGCGGCCGGTCTTGGTGACGCGGTAGTAGTACGTCGCTCCGGGTGTGCCCGTCGCGTCGCGGTAGCGGCACTCCACGCCGAAACCGGTGACGTTTCTCGCGATCACCAGGAACGGGCCGGTGGGCTTTGTACTGCGGTGAATCGTGAAGTCGGCGGCGTGGTCGAGGTCGGTCACCGCGAGTTCGATCGCGCTGGTGTCAGGTGTGGCGGTCAGGGTTCCGGTGAGGGCGGGCGCCTCGGTCGCGGACCAGTCGGGAGTGCTCACCTTGTCGAAGGTGGCCGTGGTCGTGTCCTGCCCGAGTGTCGAGCAGACCGCGAGACCGACGTACAGGGTTCGTCCGAGGTCGAGCCGCGACGAGCCGACCTCGGTCCAGGTGCTGCCGTCGGGGGAGATGAGGCCGGTGCAAGTGGTGCCTTGGCGGATCATGCGGACCCAGTACGGGCGGCGCAGGCGGTAGCCGTCGCTGGCTGCTTCGACGTACGGCGCCTCGAGGGGCGTGGCGGATTCGGGCAGCGTGCCGAGGTTCGAGATGGGGAAGCCGGCGTCGCTGGTGATGGCCTGTTGCTGGGTGGGCGGGACGGGTGTGCTGCCGGTGCCTGTGGTGGCTGCGCCGGACGTTCGGCGGACGGTCCAGACGCCACTCCAGGTATGCAGGGGGAGTCCTTTGAGGAGCATGGCGGCGTGGGCGGAGTCAGGCGTCAGGCTGGCGCGCATCATCAGGCCGAGCGTGGCGTACTGCGAGCTGACCGGGTTCACGACCCGCGCGGTGACGGTGCCGTCGCCGGTCAGCGTCCGGTAGGTGAATCGGAAGCTGTCCGCGGTGCCGCCGATGTCGGTCCCACCGGCCTCGACGACGATGCGCCGGCCATCGAAGTCTGTGCTGCCGGTAGTACCGAAGTCCTCGGTTGCCCAAGGCAAGCGTGCGGTCGCGACGGGCAATGATTCGAGGCTGGTTCCGGCGGAGTTGGAGGCTTCGACCGTGTAGGAGCAGCTTCTCGCCGGACGGTCCGTGTAGGTCGTGCCCGTGACGCCGGTCGCGATCGTGATGCGACGGCCGTCGGTCCAGCGGTGAACGGTGTAGCTGTGGGCGTCGACGGATCGTGCCCAGGACAGTACGACGCCCTGCGCCGAGCGACGGGCGTTCAGGCCGGACGGGATGCCTGGCGGTGCGGTCGGTTCCCCGGGTGTGGCCGGCGGTTGCGCGTGGGTCAGCGTGCCGAAGCCGGGATGGTCGTCATTGGTGCTCTCGGGTCGTTGCCGAAGGACGACCTGCTCCAGGTACGGCGCCGGCAGGCCGCGGCGGCCGGCGTAGTGGCCGTAGGCGAGCTCGTAGATCGGCTGGAACTGGCCGCGGTTGCCGGTGGCAACGACTGTCTTGAGGTACTTGCCGGTGCGGTCGAGGTCCGTCTCGAACGGTACGTCGTTGCCGAGGTTGTAGCGGGCGACGTACTCGAACCCGCGCAGGATGGCATCGTCGGCGTGGCCGAACAGGTCGACGCCCTGGTTCCAGGCGACGGCCGCTGTGCCGGCGAGCAGCCCGATGGCGAGCTGCGCGTACCCCTGGCTGCGTCCACTCTCCTGGCCCTGACCGCTGGCCGCGACGACGATGTGCTCGATCCGGCCGTTGCCCGCGCCGTTGACGGCGTACCGGATCGCGTCCTCGAACATCACCCGGTCGTCGCAGAACACGGCGATCGCGATGATCGACTGCAGCGCGGCCAGGTCCCAGTTGCCGTTGGCGAACAACGCGTAGCCGGCGAACGACCGGTACCAGACCTTGCGGAACGACTCGCGGCAGCGATCGCGGTCGGCCTGCGGCCACCCGTCGTACCCGGTGTGGCAGAGCAGTTCGGCGGCGTTGACGAACTTGAACCCCTGCAGCCCGGAGCCGAGTTGCCCGTCGGCGCCGGTGATCGCGGTCAGGCTGCTCGACCAGGCGTCGAGGATGTCGCGGGCCTTGTCGGCGTGCCGGATGTCGCCGGTGACGGACCACATCAGTGCGTTCTGGTATGCCGCACACGAGTCGCTGACCGCCTCGGCCATGAAGTTCGCCGGACCGCGACCCCAGGAGGTGATCTGGCCGGAGTTGCCGACGCGATACTCGTACGACGATCGGGGGTGCGTGGCGAGCGCCCGGAAGCCGTTGTAGATCGGGGACAGACCGGCGGCGACGGCGGCCCGCATGCGGGCGAGATCCGCGGCAGAGTGAAGGAGGCCGGGGTGGGCGAAGGCAGCGCCGGCGACCGGGTGAGTGGTGAGCCCGGTGGTGGCGCCGGCCGGGGAGAGGTGAGTGCTCGCGAGCGCTCCGCTGGTCGCGAGCAGGAGGGCGCGACGGCTGAAGGACGGGTTCGTCATCGGTTCTCCCTTGGGCGGAGGGGGGCGGGCAACACCCTGCAGACCGTTTCGGACGCGATCAAGAGCAAGCGCTTGCCATGAAAATTTCGAAGGGCTGGTGGAGCGCGGGATAGTTGGGGGCATGGTGCGATTCGCGGATGAGGCGGCTGCCACTCCGGCGGTCGGGCGGCGGGTGCTGGTCCGGGAGATCTGGCTGGTGCTGGCGTTGTCGCTGGGCGCCTCGGGGGTGGCGGCGGTCATCTCGTTCCTGGGGGTGTTGACGTCGGCCAAGCCGATCAGCGGTCAGACGGCGGTCATCGTGGGGTCGCGGGCGCCGGGACGGCCTTGGCTGGATCTGAGCTGGCAGGTGTTCGCGATCGTGACGGCGTTGGTGCCGGTCGCGCTGGTGGGGCACTTCCTCGCGCGGGGCGGCGAGACGCTGCGGACCATCGGCTTCGACCTGCGCGACCGCCTGCGGGACCTCGGCCGGGGTACGGCGATCGCGGCGATCATCGGCGGCGCCGGCCTGTTGTTCTACATCGGTGCACACGCCACCGGCGCCAACCTGACCGTCGACCCGTCCCAGCTGCCCGGCTACTGGTGGCGGATCCCCATCCTGATCGCGGTCTCCGCGCAGAACGCCGTACTCGAGGAGGTCATCGTCCTCGGCTACCTGAACCACCGGCTGGACCAACTCGGCTGGTCAGTCCGCCGCGCGACCGTCACCAGCTCGCTCGTCCGCGGGTCGTACCACCTCTACCAGGGCCTCGGTGGCTTCGCCGGCAACGTGATCATGGGCGTCATCTTCACCTGGTTGTACCGGCGCTGGGGCCGGATCATGCCGCTCGTGGTCGCCCACACCCTGATCGACACCGCCGCGCTGATCGGCGCGACGTACCTGCTGGGCAAGGTTTCCTGGCTACCCAGTTGAAAACTGGACAAGTGTAAAGACTGACACGTAACCGATCGGGGCTCTGACGGGTTGAGGTTGTCGTGACAGTCAACGGGGAAATCACCAGTCCGCCAGAGATCGACGCCGGTCTGGCCGCCGCGGCGCTCGCCGTGTTCGCGCACCGGCACGAGGTCGTCCACCTGCTGTACGCCGCCACCGACGAGCCGGACGCGCTGGCCCGGATCGGCGCGCTGCTCCGGGTCGACGAGGCAACCATCGCGCGCGTCCTGGACCAGCCGCTGCGCTGGCTGCTGCCGCAGTTCCGCACCGAGCTGGAGACGATCGCGGCGACACCGGACTCGGCGATCACCAGCCCGGCGGTGGGTCCGACGGCCGCGGCAGCGGACCTCGAATCGGCGGCGTCTACCAGCTGAGCCGCACGACGGCACCGCTCCACCGTTAGGTTGGAGCGGTGCAGAGGTATGGGCGGGACCTGCTGGAGATCGCGGACGAACTGACGACGGCGTACGTCGAGGTGTTCACGGCGCCGCCGTTCGAGCGCCGGGATCCGGAGGCGACCCGGGTCGCGTTCCGGAAACGCCTCGAGGGCGATGTGGAGCGGGACGGGTTCCAGGCGTGGATCGAGCGCTCGGACGACGGGCGGATCGCCGGGTTCGTGACCGGGTGGACGACGCCGGCGCCGTTCCGGACCGACCGGTCGTACGGCAGCGTCCTCGACCGGCTCGGCGCCGAGCAGGTCGAGGAGCTGCTGATCGGCGCCTTCGAGGTGGACGAGCTCGGTGTGCTGCCGCACGCCCGCGGCACCGGACTCGCGCGGCGCCTGCTCGAAACGGCCACCCGCGAGCGCTCCCGCGCCTGGCTCCTCGCCTGGAACCAGAACCACGACGCGATCGCCTTCTACCGCCACCTCGGCTGGCAGGAGCCCGAGGTCCGCGGCCCCGAACACGACATCGTCGTCTTCACCGCCGGCCACTGAGCTTCTCCGGAAACAAGTCGCCACCACGCGACCACTTGTTTCCGCAAAGCGCTCAGAGCCCGAAGAGTGCCTTCGCGTTCTGCCAGGTGATGGCCTCGTGCTCGGTGGCTGTCAGTTCGGCGGCTTCGAGGGCGCCCAGGGCGACCGACGGGTCGATCAGCGTGGCGTCGGTGCCGAACATCAGCCGGTCGGACCCGATCCGGTCGAGGATCCAGCGGATCCGGTTGGCCTCCGGCGCCGACCAGCACGGCTCGAACCAGATCCGGTCGGACCGGTCGGCGGCCTCGGGGACCCGCGGCCAGCCGTTCGCGCCCATGTGACCGGCGAGCACCCGCGCGCCGGGGATCCGTGCGGCGACCTCGGCGAGATCGACGACGGTGTCGCCCCAGGTGTGCACGAGCGTGGGCAGGTCGTATTCCGTGGTGAGCTCGATCGCCGCCTGCATCGCGGGCGAGCTGATCGGCGTCCGGCTGTACTCGCTGTGGATCTTCGCGCCGACCCACCGCGTCCGACCGTCGCCGGCGAGGAACTCGTCGAGGTCGGTCCGGGCCTCGTCGAGGCGCCGCGGGTCGACGACGATCATCCCGCGCAGCCGCGGATCGGCCGGTAGCTGCGCGGCCAGCGAGCGGTTGCCGAGCGGGGCGTCGTACACGATGCCCTCGATCGCCGAGACGAGTTGGAGGTCGATGCCGAAGCGGTCGATCAGGTCGATGTTGACATCGATGCTCGCGGTGTCCATCGAGAAGAACCACGGACCCCAATGGGCGTGTACGTCGATCAGCATGCGGGCTCCAGGAGGGTCTCGAGGCTGCGGCTGCCGGCCTGCGCGATCTCGTCCGGGCTGAGCTTGGAGCTCAGCAGCCGGCCGACCACGGACCGGGTCTCGTGGAACGGCGTCCGGCAGCCGAGCACGAGCCGCTCCGCGCCGACCTCCGCGGCGACGATCTCGAGCGAGTCGGGCCCGGTCAGCATCCGCGTCGAGGTGTGGAAGCCGGGCTCCGACCGGGCCATGACCACGAAGTCGCCGAGGTAGTAGAAGTGCGTGTCGAGGAACACCACCCGCGCCCCGAGCCCGCGCAACGCCGGTCCGACCTTGCGAACGTCGCCCTCGGTGAAGATCGTCAGCCCGGCGTCGACCAGCAGCTGCACGACATGACCGAAGGCCGGGTATCCGGGCTCGACGCTCTGCGCGGTCGGTGCCAACCGCACCGCCCGCGGCGGTGCGTCACCCGACAGCTGTCGCTCCAGCTCCTTCTCGGCGCCGAGCGGATCGCGCAGATCGAGCACCGGGCACAACGTCCACCCGTTGCCCTCAGCAACCTTGCGTGCCTCGTCGTTCCCGGACGGTACGTCGAAGTGCACGGCCCGCAGCGCGGACACGACCCCGCCGGAGATGCCGCTCGCGTCGAGCACCTCCCGAACCTTGTCGGGCTGCCCCCAACGTCCCGTCGTCACGTCGTGCCCGACCAGGAGGTCGCAGTCGAGCAGTACGGGAGTTTCACTCATCGGGTCTCCCGGGCCAGAGCGTGGTGCACCTTGCGGACGGCCGCCACGATGTCGTCGACGTCGGATTCGGTGTAGTTCTCGTTCCAGGGCAGGACGAGGAGGCGGTTGTTGATGAGCTCCTCGGCGTTCGGGCACAGGCCGACCGGGTACGAGACGTCCCGCAGCGGGAACCCCGAGTCGCCGTACGTGATCCGCTCGCGGACCGCGGGTGCGGCGTACAGCGGGCTGGTCAGGTAGCCGCCGTTCGCGGGAATGCCCTCGGCGGACAGCGCGGTGGCCCACTCGCGCATGTCGCCGGCCGCCTCGGAGATGATCAGCGGGTACTGCCAGTACACGTGGTCGTGCCCGTCGGGTGGCGGCGTGATGCCGGCCAGGTCGGAGATGGCGGCCGTCGCCCGGAGGGCCGCCGTACGGCGATCCTCGACGACGCCGCGGAGCCGGTTGAGCTGGGCTCGGGTCACCGAGGCGACGAGCTCGGTCATGCGGTAGTTGAGCGCGAGGAACAGGTACGTCCGCTCGTCGGTGTCACGCGGCCAGCCCTTGTCGGCGAACAACCGCATCCGCCGGGCCTTCTGCGCGTCGTCGGTGACCGTCAGGCCGCCGTCCCCGGCGCTGATGTGCTTGGTCTGCTGCAGGCTGAAGCAGCCGATGTGCCCGATCCGGCCGACGAACGAGTCGCCGACCGGCGCGAGGTACGCCTGCGCGCAGTCCTCGATCAGCAGGATCCCGTGCTGGTCGCACAGCTCCCGCAACTCACGCACCCGGGCCGGCTTGCCGAACAGGTGCACCACGATCACGGCCTTGGTCCGCGGCGTGATCGCGGCCGCGACCGACTCCGGCGTCAGGTTCCCGGTGATCGGGTCGACGTCGGCGAACACCGGTACGGCGTTCTGCATCATGATCGGGAACACAGTGCCCATGTCGCTGATCGGCGTGGTGATGATCTCGTCGCCGGGCGCCGGATTCACCGCGGCGACGGCCAGGTGCAGGGCCGCCGTACCCGAGCTGCAGGTGACCGCGTAGCCGGCGCCAAGGAGAGAGGCGAACTCCAGCTCGAGGGCGGGCACCTCGGTGCCCCAGGTGGCCGACAGCATGCCGCTGCGGAGCACCCGCTCGACCGCCTTCACCTCGTCGTCGCCGAAGCGCCGGCCGCTGGCGTTCATCACCGACGGCAGCGGCTCGGTACGCACCGGCGTACCGCCGTCCTTGGCGAGCTGACTGTTCTCCATCGCGATAGATCCTTTGCTTAGGGCAACGGTAGTTGGACGAGGTCGCGGTCGGCGAGGCCCCAGACGCTGTGCCGGGCCCCGCGCACGGGGGTCAGCTGCGGCACGGTGTACCAGCCGTCGCCGAGCTTGTTGACGAGGAGCTTCGCCGGTCCGGAGCCGAGCTGGTACAGGTTCCCGCCGAAGTTCGTTTCACAGTAGACCCCGGTCCGGTCAGTGTGGATCTGGCCGTAGCCGGACAGCTTGTTCTCGCCGCGTACGACGGTCTTGGTCCGCAGGTCGTAGCGGAACCAGCCGCCGCTGGTCCGCTTCAGCACGCCGTACAGGACGCCGTTGTGGACCGCGACGCTCTGGATGGAGCGTTCGCCGGCCAGCGGTTCGACGGTCCAGAGCAGCTCGCGCCGGCACAGGTCGAAGGCGGCGATCGCGGCCGAAGTACGGGTCGGGGTGACGCCGCCACCGCCGACCACGTCGCCGCCGAGGTAGGCGATGCCGTCGACGATCGAAACGGTCATGACGCTCTGGTCTGGGAGGATCCCGTAGTGCACGTCGAGCTCGCCCGTGCGCACATCCAGCAGCGTCAGCGCGCCGGTGAGCTTCCCCGTGCCTGGCGCCGACGCGATCGCGAGCAGCTTCGACTTCTCGTCGTACGCCGCCTGCCACGGACGGATCTGCTCGTGATCGATCGTGCCGAAGCTGTGCACCTCCTTGGTCCGCGGGTTGACGCGGACGACCTCGGTGCTCGGATACAGCGCGGAGTACAGCTCGCCGCGCACCCAGGTCAGCGTCTTGGCCTCACCAGCGACCCTGAGCCGGCGGACGGTGCCGGTGCCGATCGCGTGCTCGGCGATCACCCAGTGCCCGCCGACGTACACGTGCGGGTCGCCGAGCACGATCGACTGGGGCTTGTCCGGCGCGGGTGTGAACCCGGCGTCGATCAGATCGAGCAGTTCGAAGGAACCGGTGGACACATCCAGCCACCAGAGCACGCCGGATCCGGTAGCGCCGAGCAGCGTCGTCGCGTCGAGGAACTCGAGCTTGCGGTGCTCGTCCTGCGGCGCCGGCGTCGCCACCGCGACGAGGCCCGCCGGCTCCCATCTCCAGACCGTGCCCGACGTCCGGGTGGTCAGGTACGCCGTGCCGTCCGCCCTGACCGTGATCGCGTCGACGCCCGTTTCGCCGGCGGGGAGTGGCGTACTGCGGACATCGGTGCCGTCGAGCGCCATGCTGAGCACCGCCTGGCTGCTGCCGACGAAGATCCGGTCGTCGGTGCCTGCGAACGGGCCGAAGTTCTGCCCCCGGGACGCCTCGGGGGTGAGATCCCGGAAGACCTTGGTACCGCGGTCATATCCGACGAGCTGCGACGGCGTGTAGATCCCGGCGTACACCTGGTTGCCAGCGGCACCGACATACCTGCCGTACTGCGCCCCGGGCACCGGCGCGCCGAGCTGGGTCGGCGTGTTCGTGGCCGGGTCGATCTGCCAGACGGCGCCGTTCGGATAGCTGACCGCGAACACCTGGCCGTCGGGAGCCGTTGCCATGTCCCAGACGAAGCCGCCCGCCCCGGCCAAGGTGCCGACGTGGGTCACGGATCCGTCGGCCGGGTCGAAACAGTAGACGTCGGCGACCGGATAGAGCCCGGCGTAGATTTTGCCGGCAGCAACGGTGATGCCCCAGCCGCCCTCGCCGGTCGGCAGTTCGACGGTCCTGGTGACGAGACGGGTGGTCAGGTCGATCTCGGTCAGCCTCGGCGGCACGATGCCGCGGCTGATGACGTAGGCGTGTCCGTCGTGCACCGCCATCGCGACGACGGCAGCCGTCTCGACCGCGGGGCCGGCGCTGGGCAGCGTGGATCCGTCGATGGGAGTGTCCTCCGCGTGGGCGGTGGTGGGCAGGGTGCTGAGGGCGCCGACGGCTGTGCCGGCCAGGGCGCCTGCGAGCGCCGTACGGCGGGAGATGATCATCGGAGTCCTCCGATACGGATCAGGTCGCGGCCCTTGATGGTGTACAGGGCGTCGCCGTTGTGGGAGGTGGTGATCAGCGGGTAGCTGTAGATCTGGGCGCCGAGGTTGTCGACCACGGTGGTGATCTGGAGGTCCGGCATGATCTTGAAGACGCGCTTGTTGTCGGTGCCGTACAGGCCGGAGCGGGCGATCGTCAGCCGGCTCTGGGTCGTCCCGAGCGTGGCGCGGTTGACGAGCTTGCCGGTGCGCGGATCGAGGACGGCGAGCCTGCCGTCGTCGGTGGTCGCGTAGAGACGGCCGCGGTAGACGATGAGATCGCTGTAACTCTGTGCCTTCGACAACGGAGCGTTTTCCCACAGCACCTTGTTGCGGCGCAGGTCGAAGGCGACGACGGTTGCCTCGGGCAAGATCGGATCGGTGCCGAGGCTGTTGCGCGTCGCTCCGCCGAGGTAGGCGATGCCGTCGGCTGTGGTCACCGAGCGGACCGATTGCTGCGGTACGACGCCGCGGTGGACCTCGCGTTGACCGTTGTCCAGGTGCTGCTCGACGAGCGTGCCGTCGTACTTGCCGTAGTCGGGCTCGGTGGACACCAGCCAGGTGCGCGACCGGGCGTCGTACGCGGCGTCCGTCGGGCGGGTCTGCTCGTTGCCGATCTGGCCGAGCTCGTGCAGGCCGGAACCGTCGGGCTGCATCTGCCAGAGGCGGGCCAATGTGTAGACGCCGAGGTAGATGTCGCGGCCGATCGGGGTCAGCGTCTTCGCCTCGCCGGGGAGGAAGGTGCGCGTGCTCGCGCCGGTGGTCAGGTCGTGGACCTGGATGCCGGCCTTGCCGCTGACGAGCACGGAGCTCTGGGTGGCGGCTATCGCCATCGCCTGCTCGGGCGCGGGTGGCAGGCCGGCCTGGCCGAGGTCGGTGCCGGTGAACTCCCCGGTGGCCTCGTCGAAGTCGACGACCTGGCTGGTCAGCCCGGCGCGGATCGTCGAGCCGTCGACGAAGATCCGGTTGAAGTACGCGCCGTCGTACGGCGAACCCAGCCTGGTCAGCGTGTTGTCGCGATACCGGTAGAGGGTGCCGGACGGTCTGGTGCCGAGGTAGATGTCGGCGCCGTCGATCGTGATCGCGGTGATGTACTGGTCGCCGCCGGGCGTCTGGACCTCGACCGGGTTGCCGAGGTCGGCGGTGTCGAAGACGAGCATCGTCCCGGTGGGGGACAAGCTGGCGGCGAGCTTCGTGCCGTCGAGTGCGAGGGTGGCGACGAACGTGCGGTTGGCGTACTTGGCCGGGAGTACGTCGCGGCGGTCACCGGTGGCGCGGTCGATGGCGATCAGATGCGCCCTGGTGCCGACACCCGCGTAGATCGTGGTCGCGTCGGCGGCGATGCTGCGGACGTACTGCTCGCCGGCGACGGCAGCGCCGTACGACTTGGTGGCTCCGGTGGCCGGGTCGTACTCGTGGACGGCGCCGTCCGGGTAGGTGCCCGCGACGATCTTGCCGTCGGGGGTGGCGGCGATCGACCAGATGAACGAGCCGAACTGCGTGACCTTGGTCGCGGTGCCGGTTGTCGTGTCGACCCGGTAGACGTCGCCGGGGGTGTACAGGCCGATGTAGAGGTCGGTGCCGAGGTGGGTCATCGCCCACGCGCCGGCGCCGGTCGGCAACGAGAACTTGCGGTCGACGGTCTTGCCGACCGGGTCGAACGCGCCGACCTGGACGGGTGAGACGCCGGAGGTGATGGTCCAGATCCGGTCACCGACCTGCTCGGCGACGCTGGTCGAGGTCACGGCCGACGCCGGACCGAGATCGGTGACGGTTGGACTTTCGGTCACGTCCGGAATAGCGGCGCCGGCTGGGGTGGAAACGCACACCAGTCCTGCGCAGATGACCAGAGCAGCGATCAATCCCCGTGCGATTCGCTTGTCCACAAGGCCTCCCGGGACAGTACGCACTGAATTACGGTCATGGCTGAAATTAGCCGGACGTGCGTCAATGCGTCAACCGCTCGGCAAACAATCAGAGATGAACGCGGTAGACCACGAGGGGACGGCCGCTGCCGGTGCCGAGCTGGGTGCCGGTGGCGTCGGCCAGGCCGGCGCGCTCGAGCCGGTTGAGGACGCGGCGGGCGGTCCGCGGCTGAATGCCGAGGTAGTCGGCCACCGAACGCGTCGTCAGGCCGTCCTCGGGTGTGGCGTGCACTAGCTCCTGCAGGCGCTCGAGGGTCGCCTTGGACAAGCCGGCGCGCTGCGCGAGCAACTGCAGCTTCGACCGCTGCTGGGCCCGTGGCGCCGCTCCGCCGACGAGCACGAGGTCGATGTCGTTCCGCAGCGAGACGACAGCAGCGGTCCGGCCCGCGGTCCGGGCTCGCCCGAGCGCGCGGCGCGCCAACGCTTCGGTCTCGGTGCCCGAGCCACCGATACCGAACCCGATCCGGACCGGTCCGAATTGTTCCTTCAGCCGGGTCAGCATGCTGAGTTCGGTGAACGCGGCGGTCGCCTGCTCGAGCGGTCCGCGGGTCGCGATGACGAGCCACCGCTTGTCGTCGTACCGGATGACGCTGCCGCCGAGCGAACCGGCCTCGCGGCGGAGCGCGCTCTCGGCGTCGGGGGAGATCTCGACCAGGCCGAGGGCGATCTGCGCATCGTCACTGCGCAAAGCGTCATGTACGAGCAGCAGACTGTTCACGGCGCTGCGCACCGAGTGGACCGACGGGGCGAGTCGCAGCGTGGTCTGCTCGGTCCGGAGCTTCTCGTACGCCGATCGCAGACAGGTGATCGCGACGGTGGCACCCGCGTCGTGGTGGAAGGCGAGGATCTCGTCGAGGCTGAGGCCCGGCCGGTACGGCAGGACGCGGACGTCGCGTGTCGGCAGCCCGACCTCGTCGAACGTCTCCCGGACCTCGGCCTCGTCGAGTACGTCGATGCTGATCGAGGTGACGTCGCGGCCTTCGCTGAGCAGCTGGGCCAGGGCGCGCATCAGCGTGGCGCCGGTGTACTCGACGTGCGCGGCCGGACGGTCGAGCAGGTCCTGCGCGGCGGCCATCTGGTACGGGACGACGCCCGTGAACAGCCACGCGTCGACACTGCCCGGCGCGGCGGCCATCACCTTGGGCGTGTCGGTCTCTCGCCGGTACTTCAGCGGGACGACCTCGACCCCGCGCAGTCCTTTGAGGATCCGGCCGGTGGAGGTGACCAGGTCCGACGGTCCCACCACCCCGATCGTCGTCACCATGGCGGGGCCCCCTCTTTCATCGGCTCAGTCTCACCAGAACCACCCACCGCTGCAAGAACCCGCGCCGTCGTCGGCTACGTTCCCCTCATGGCACGGGTTGACGAGTGGATCGACGAGGGTACGGCGAGATGCCGCGCGGCACTGGTTGACCTGGACGCGCCGTCGGCGCTGCCGGGCTGGACACGACGGCACGTGGCCGCCCATCTGTCGCTGAACGCCGAGGCCCTGGGCAACCTTGTGCACTGGGCCCGAACCGGCGAAGAGCGCCCGATGTATCCGTCCCCCGAGGCCCGCAACGCCGATATCCAATCCGGCGCCCTCCGCCCCGAGGACGAGCTGCGCACGTGGTTCGACTCGTCCGCCGCGACCCTCACCGCCGCCATGGCCGCACTCACCGACGCCCAATGGCAGTCTCCCGTCCGCACCGCCCAGGGCGCCCCCGTCCCAGCCACCCGAATCCCCTGGATGCGCTCCCGCGAGGTCCTCATCCACGCCGTCGACCTGGCCACAGGCATCACCTTCGCCGACCTCCCACCCGACTTCCTCGAAGCCCTCTGCGAAGACATCCGCACCCTCCGCGCCGACGTACCCCCACTGCGCGGCCCCCTCCCCGAACAAGCCGCCTACCTGGCCGGCCGCCCATACTCCAACGTACTAACCCCAGACGGCCACCCCGCAGAACCACTCCCACCCTGGCTCTGAGCCGCCTGCCGCGCGCGGTGCTCCGCCCAGACCGACGGGTCGTAGTCAGGGCGGCCTTTCACGTAAGCGATCCACGTGTCCCGGTCGATCTCGCCGGTGATCCGCGCCCGGTACATCCGCAGGTACTCCGGGTCATCCGGTGACATCGGATCCCCGGGTCGATTACCGACCCGCCCGTCGACCAGTTCGCGTACGACGTCTGCGTGCCCGGCGTGCCGCGTGGTGTCGAGCAGCACGACCAGCACCATCTCCCGCAACGTGACGGCCGACCCGCTGTGATGGCTGCCCACCGTGTCGAGCTCCAGCTCCTCGATCGTCCGCGCCCCAGCCGCACAAGCCCGCCGGTAGGTGGCGACGATCTCGTCCGTCGACTCGTCCGGTGTCGCCCACAGATCAAGCCCGAAGAACAACTCCTCGTCGGCCTCCATCGGCAGCGGCTCGTGTTCCCGCCCGAACGCCGACACCAAGTAGCCGTAGGTCACACCGGTCAGGTGTTTGACGATCCCGATCAGATTGGTCCCGGTGTCCGTCATCGGCCGCCGGAGCTCGGCGTCGGCCAGGCCCTCCACCTTCCAGAGGAGCGACTGCTGGATCTCGTCGAGGTGCCTCAGTAGTTGTGCCTTCTCGGTCTCCATCGCCGGACTACTTCACGACTCGGTAGTGGAGGTGGGTTACGTCTCGGGAGGGGAGTTGGCGGACTTGTTCTAGTTCTATGTAGTTGGCGGGGAGGTTGTCGAAGAGGCGGCGACCCTGGCCTAGCAGGACGTTGACTACGTGGAGCTCGAGTTCGTCCAGGAGGCCGGCGCGGAGGAGGGACTGGGCGGCGCCGGCGCCGTGGACGAGGACGTTGCGGTCGCCTGCGGCGGCTTTGGCCTGGGCCGCGCACTCGGCGACGTCGGTGACGAAGCGGGCGGTCCCGGGCGGGACGTCGTTCTCGTCGATGTGGTGGGTCAGGATGAACATCGGTACGCCGTCGTGGTGGTCGCCCTGCCAGCGGCCGGCGTGCTCGAAGGTACGGCGGCCGGCGATGAGGGCGCCGGTCGCCTGCGCCTCGCGGTACACGTGCCCGCTCGGCCCGTCGGAGTCGCGGTCGTCGAGCCAGTTGAACAGCCGGAATCCACCCCGCCCCATCGGCTCGTCGACACTGTCGTCCGGTCCGACCACGAAACCGTCGAGCGACATGCTCATGTAGAGGACGATCATCGGACTCCTCCTAGGGCCTGCGGGAAAGTGAACACCAGCTCGGGGTCGTACTTGTGCTTGATGGCAACCAGCCTGGCGAAGTTGCCGCCGTGGTACGACGACTGCCAGTCGGCGAGGTCGGGGTCCGGGAAGTTGGGGTAGGTGTGCCCCGAGGCGTGCGGATGCGCGATGGACCAGGAGCGCCGTACTGCGTCGTGGTCGGGTGCGGCATGTTCGAGCAGGAAGCGTTCGGTGCGGTGGGCGAAGGCGGTGGCGTCGACCGGAACGCGGTTGTACGCGCCGCCCATCGGGGTGAAGTTGAGGTCACAGCCGCTGTCGAGGAGCTGGGTGACAGTGTCGCGGGTGAGCGGCGAGCTGAAGAACTCGGACTTGCTGTAGATGATGCGGTCGTCGGCGGGATCGTCCTCGGAGTAGCTGCGTTTGAGGGCAGGCCAGGCGAGGCCGGAGCGGACGCGCAGGTCTCCGTCGAGCTGCCTGAGCGGACCGAGGTCGAGCGGCGCGAGGGTGGCACCGAAGACGCGGGCTTGGTGGGCAGTGACAGCAAGGCTCGCGGTGATGTCGTCCGGGGCGTCGGGAGCCCAGGCCTGCCAGCCGGCGATCACCTCGGCGGCTCGGGTGCGCGGCCAGGTGAGGTCGAAGCGGGTGGCGTCCGGCGACGGTACGGCGGCGAACACCAGCGACGTGACCACTCCGAACTGCCCGCCTCCGGCTCCGCGGAGCGCCCAGAACAGATCCGGCTCCTGCTCCTCAGAGCACCCCACAACCCGGCCGTCCGCGAGCACGACCGTCGCCCCGACGAGCCGATCGCATGTCAGCCCGTACCGCCGCCCCAGCAACCCCAGCCCACCGCCGAGCGTCAGCCCCGCGATCCCGACCGTCGGCCCACACCCCGCCGGAAGCGTCACCCCGTGCTCGTGCAACCCGCGATACACCTCAGCCAACCGAGCCCCCGCCCCGATCGTCGCCACCCCGTCAGCCACCGAGATAGCGCTAAGTCCCGAGAGATCGAGCTGCACCCCAGTGGTGGACGAACGTCCCGCGAAGCAGTGGCCGCCGCCCCGTGGCGCTACAGCCAGACCGGCAGAGCGCGCGTACGCCAGCGCCTCCACCACGTCCTCGGTCGAGCCGCACAGAGCGATCACCGACGGGCGGATATGACCGTATTGAGGCAGCGCAGGACGGCGGAGTTCGTCGTACTGCGGGTGGTCAGGTCCGATCAGCTCCATGGGTCGACGCTAGAGCCGCCTCCCACGACCGCGCTTGAACGAAACGGTCGTACCACCCGGCCAGGAACGGCGCGTACGACGCCGAGTGGTCATGACCGCAGTCGCACCGATCAGCCTTGTCGCCGAGCAGCTCCCGCGGAGTCACCCCGGTCAGCCGCACACACTCCCGGGTCAGATGCGCGTGGTCGGCGTACCCGGTCTCGGCCGCGAGATCGGCCAGCCCGCCGCCGAACCCGGCCTGCGCCAACGCCAGGTACCCCTGGAACCGGAGCGTCCGCTGCAACGCCTTCGGACTCACTCCGACGGCGGTCAGGCACCGCCGCCGCAACTGACTCTCGGACAACGCCAGATCGTCGGCCAGCGTGGCGATCCCGGTGCGGTCCCACGGCATCAGCCGCCGGACCATCTCCGCCACCACCGGGTCCGGCCGCAGCTGCTGACGAGCCAGATACCGCTGTACTCCGAGCAACGCTTCCTGCGGAGTCACCGCGTCCGCCACGATCGACCCGATCGCCACGCCCGCCGGCCCCCACAGGTCGACGGCACAATCGACGAGCTCGTCAGCCGGTACGCCGAGCAGCGGCGTGCCCGCGCCCGGCATGAACCGCACTCCGACGATCGTCGTCCGGGGTGGGATCACCTGCAGATGTGCCCTGGTCAGCGGCCCGATCAACCGCGGTACGCCGCCGACCGGGCACTGCAGCTCGACCCCACCCGTCGGCAGATCGCGTTGCGGATAGGGCTGTGTCCCCGTGCGCTGGATCCAGACCGTACGGACGAGTCCCGACAGCAGTCGCAGCGGGTGGCTCTCGTCGTACGTCTGGTCCACAGCTAGACCTCGATATGGGATCCGATGATGACGGTGCGGTCGCGTGGCAGGCCGAAGTACTCCGCGGCGTCGGCGGTGATGTGGGACGTGGCGAGGAACAGCTGCTTGCGCCAGCCGGCCATCGTGGCGGCCTTGCCGCGGCGGAGCTCGATCTTGGACAGGAAGTACGACGCCGTGTCGAGGTCGATCGGGCCCTCGGTGGCGTCCGGGTCCAGCCGGGCCAGCGCGGCCGGGACGTCCGGCGACTCCATGTAGCCGAACTTGATCGTGACGTGAGTGATCCCGTCGTCGCCGTACCCGAGATCGTTGACGGTGACCCGCTGGTCCTCGGGTACGCGCGGGGCCGGCTCCGTCTCGATCGCCACGATCACGACGTGCTCGTGGCGCACCTCGTTGTGCTGGACGTTGGCCCGCAGCGCGAGCGGTGCGCTGACACCGCCGCGGTTGAGGAAGATCGCCGCGCCCGGCACCGTGCGGACCGTCATGCTCCCGGAGGCGAGCTGGTCGATGAACTCCTGCAGCGAGCCTTCGGCCCGCTCACGCTCGGCTGTGACCACCTGCCGGCCGCGCTGCCAGGTGGTCATGATCGTGAACGCGGTCAGCGCGATCAGCAGCGGCAGCCAGGCGCCGTGCACCAGCTTGGTCAGGTTCGCCGCGATGAACAGCAGGTCGACCGACAGCAGCGGGACCGCGCCGAGGGCGATCAGCCACTTCGGCACGTTCCACCGGTAGTGCGCCACGTAGAAGAACAGCAGCGTCGTGATGCTGATCGTGCCGGTCACCGTCATGCCGTACGCGTACGCCAGCGCGGCCGAACTGCGGAACGCGAAGATCAGCGTCAGGACCGAGACGAACAGCAGCCAGTTGACGAACGGCACGTAGATCTGGCCCATCGTCGTCGCCGAGGTGTGCGCCACCCGCAGACGCGGCAGGTACCCGAGCTGGGCAGCCTGTGACGCGACCGAGTAGGCGCCGGTGATGACTGCCTGCGATGCGATCACGGTGGCGGCCGTGGCGAGCAGCACCAGCGGCAGCCGGCCCCAGCCGGGGACGAGCAGGAAGAACGGGCTGCTGATGTTCGCGTGGTCCTTCAGGATCAGCGCGCCCTGGCCCAGGTAGCTGAGCGTGCAGGCGGGCAGGACGAGGAACAGCCAGCCGCGGCTGATCGCGCGGCGGCCGAAGTGGCCCATGTCGGCGTACAGCGCCTCGGCGCCGGTGACGGCGAGCACGATCGCCGCGAGCGCGAAGAACGCGATGTGGAAATGACCGACCAGGAATCCGATCGCGTACGTCGGCGAGAGCGCCTCGAGGATCCGCGGATGCTCGGTGATGCCGACGATGCCGCACGCGCCGATCACGGTGAACCACCCGATCATGACCGGTCCGAAGACCCGGCCGACCGTCTCCGTGCCGCGGCGCTGGACCATGAAGAGCACGATGATGATCACCGCGGTGATCGGTACGACGTAGTCGGTCAGCGACGGCTCGACCACCTTGAGGCCCTCGACCGCCGACAGGACGGAGATGGCCGGTGTGATCATCCCGTCGCCGAAGAACAGCGACGCGCCGAACAGCCCGACCGACGCCAGCACGACCGCGGCCCGGCGACTCGGGTGGGTGGACCGCCAGCGGCGCAGCAGCGTGATCAGCGCCATCACGCCGCCCTCGCCGTCGTTGTCGGCGTGCATCGCCAGCAGGATGTAGGTGACGGTGACGATGATCATCACCGACCAGAAGATCAGCGACACCACCCCGTAGACGTTGTTGTCGCTGACCGGCACCGGGTGCGGGTCCTCGGGGTTGAACACCGTCTGGAGGGTGTAGATCGGGCTGGTGCCGATGTCGCCGAAGACGACACCGAGTGCTCCCACGACTACGGCGAGCTTCGCCGTGTTGTGCGCGTTCGGCACATGCGCCGCTCCGCTGTCGACATCGTCTGGTTCGCTCGCGGCTGTGCCCGCCGTACCCGGGGTGTCTGCCGTCCCCGGCTGCTGATCCGTCACGGGACCGGACGATACCCGCCCCGAGTGTTTCCGAGGTGGATGTCGAGTCCGCGGCCACGGTTCCGACGTACCCCATGACTACCGAGGAGGACACCGACATGACACGGGACATGACACCGGACATGACACCGGAGCGGGTACTGCGGACCTACGTCACGCTGGTCGCGGTGTCGACGGGCGCGTCGTCGATGATCTGGGGCATCAACACGCTGTTCCTGCTCGACGCCGGGCTGAGCATCGGGAAGACCTTCGCCGCGAACGCGTTCTTCACCGCCGGCATGGTGCTGTTCGAGGTCCCGACCGGTGTGGTCGCGGACACGGTCGGCCGGCGCATGTCGTACCTGCTGGGGACGGCGACCTTGTTCGGATCCACGCTGCTCTACCTGTTGCTGTGGCGGGCGCACGCGCCGTTCGTACTGTGGGCGGTGGTGTCGGTGCTGCTCGGCCTCGGGTTCACGTTCTTCAGCGGCGCGACCGACGCGTGGCTGGTGGACGGGCTGCACGCGACCGGGTACCGCGGCTCGCTCGACGCGGCGTTCGCGAAGGGGCAGGTGGCGAGCGGGATCGCGATGATGGGCGGCTCGATCGGCGGCGGGTTCCTGGCGCAGGTCACCAACCTCGGCGCGCCGTACGTCGTCCGCGCTTTGTTGCTCGCGGCCACCTTCGCGGTGGCCTGGCGGGCGATGCGCGACCTGGGGTTCACGCCGAAGCCGCGGGTGTCGGTGCGCGGCGAGATGGGCGGCATCGTCCGCGCCTCGCTGCGGCACGGGCTGCTCAACCCGCCGGTGCGCTGGGTGATGCTGGCCGGCCCGTTCACCGCCGGCGTCAGCGTGTACGGCTTCTACGCCGCGCAGCCCTATCTTCTGCAGCTCTACGGGCACGCCGATTCGTACTGGATCGCCGGTCTGTCGGCCGGGATCGTGGCCGGCGCCCAGATCGCCGGCGGGGCGTCGGCGTCGTACGTCGCCCGCGTCTTCCGCGATCGGATCAACATCCTGATCGGGGCGATCGTCACCTCTGCCGTCGTGATCGTGCTGATCGGTCTGGTGACGTCGTTCTGGGCGGCGCTGGGTCTGCTGATGGTGTGGGGCACGATGTTCGCCGCGATGACGCCGGTGCGCCAGGCGTACCTGAACAGTCACATCCCGTCGGCGCAGCGGGCGACCGTGCTGTCCTTCGACAACCTGCTGGGCTCGGCCGGTGGGGTCGTGATCCAGCCGGCACTCGGTCGGTCCGCGGACCTGTGGGGCTACGGACAGGCGTACCTGGTCTCGGCCGGGATCCAGATCCTGGCCGTGCCGTTCCTGAGCCTGGCCCGCCGGACCCGGAAATCCGTCGATCCCGAGCCGGGCCAACCTCTAGCCTTGCAGGCGTGACGGCTCGACTGATCATCCTCAACGGCGGATCCAGTTCCGGGAAGACCGCGATCGTGCGGGCTCTGCAGGAGGTGCTGGACGAGCCGTGGCTCGGGTTCAGTGTGGACGACTTCGTCGACGCGCTGCCGGCCAAGCTGGAAGGGTCGCCGGACGGGATCGAGATCGGCCCGGACGGCGACGTGTCGGTCGGGCCCGCGTTCCGCGAACTGGAGGCAGGCTGGACGGCCGGGATCGTCGCGATGTGCCGGGCGGGCGGCCGGGTTCTCATGGACGACGTATTCCTCGGCGGCCCGGCCTCCCAGCAGCGCTGGCAGAACGCGATCGGCGACCTCGAGACCGTCTGGGTCGGCGTCCACTGCGACCCGGCGATCGCAGCGCAGCGGGAGGCGGCCCGCGGGGATCGGCCCACCGGTATGGCCGAAGGGCAGGCGCTGATCGTCCATCAAGGCATCACGTACGACGTCGAGATCGACACGTCGCACACCGCGCCGGTCGACTGCGCGCGAACGATCGCCGCCTACTTGAAGAGCTGATCGACGACCGTGAGCGTGCTGATGATGCGCTCGCGGTGCTCGGCGGCCACGACGGCGGGATCGTCGCCGGCGAAGATCCGGCGTACCGACTCCAGATGGACGGTGCGGTAGGCGGCGACCGTGAGGGCGGCGGTCAGCCGCGGGTCCGGTACGCCGGTGTTCGCCATCGCTGCCGAGATCGCCTGCTCGATCTGCTGCAGCAACTCGCGGGCGCGGGACTGCAGTGCCCGGGACTCGGCGACGACCTCCCAGAAGCGGCGGAAGGCACCGCGGATCGTGGACAGCGGGTGCCCCTCGTCGGCGAGCGCGACCAGCAGGCCGGACAGCGCCTGGACCGCGGACGTGCCGTCGGCACGATCGTTGACCGCGGCAACGACCAGGGCCTCCGCCTCGGGGTAGCGGTCGAAGAGCAGGTCCTCCTTGCGAGGGAAGTGCGCGAACACCGTCGGCCGCGCGACGTCCGCCGCCTCGGCCACCTCGGACACCGACACCGCGTCGAACCCGCGCTCGAGGAAGAGCCCGGTCGCGACCTCCGAGATCCGGACCCGGAGCTCGGCCTTCTTCCGCTCCCGGCGGCCGTAGTGGTTCACGACTAAACCATACTGGATAAAAAGATGTACCGAGTATGGGTTTGATTGCTAGGCTGGCCGTCATGCAATCGATCGGGGTGAACTACGACACCGGCCTGCGGTACGAAGGCCGCAGTACGCGCGACCGCTTCGACGCAGCGTCGGTGCGGTTCGACATGACGGTGATCGCGCACGAGCTGCACGCTCCGGCGGTCCGGGTGGTGGGCACCGAGCTCGACCGGCTGGAGGTGGCGGGCGAGGCGGCGCTGGCCGCCGGGATGGACCTGTGGTTCTCGCCGATGCCGATGAACCTCGAGCCGTCCGCGTTCATCGCCTTCCTCACCGACTGCGCCGCACGGGCCGAGACCCTGCGGCAGTCCGGGCGCGGCGACGTCGTGCTCGTGCTCGGGTGCGAGCTGTCCGTGTTCTGCAAGGGCTTCGTGCCGGGCGAGACGACAGGCGAGCGGCTGGCGCTGATGGGCGATCCGGCGACCTGGACCGATCCGGCGAAGCTGATGGAGCTGCAGGCCGGGCTCGAGCGCTGGGGCGAGGTGCAGGAGCAGCTGGCAAGCGCCGCGAGGGGTGCGTTCGGCGGCCGGATCACGTACGCCGCGGGCATGTGGGAGGACGTGAACTGGGAGCTGTTCGACATCGTCAGCGTCGACGCGTACCGGGACGCGGCCAACGCGGCGACCTTCGCCGGCGAACTGGCGGCGCGGTCGAAATGGGGCAAGCCGGTGGTCGCCACCGAGTTCGGCTGCTGCGCGTACCGCGGCGCGGCCGATCGGGGCGGATCGGGCTGGATGATCGTGGACCGCGGCGTCGACCCGCCGGTGATCAACGGCTCGTACGAACGGGACGAGGAGGAGCAAGTGGAGTATCTGTCCGAGCTCGTCGAGGAATTCCACCGGATCGAGCTGGCGGCCGCGTTCTGGTTCAGCTTCGCGGGCTTCGAGCTGCCGCACCGTCCGGGTGATCCGCGGCACGATCTCGACCTCTCGGCGTACGGGCTGGTCGCGGTCGGCGACGACGGGCAGTGGCGGCCGAAGAAGGTCTTCGGCAAGCTCGCCGAGCTGAACGCGGGCCGGCGCTGATGGACCAGGTCCGACTCGGTGCGACCGGGCTCCGGGTGTCGCAGATCTGCCTGGGCATGATGAGCTTCGGCACCGGCGGGGCGCGGGAGTGGCACCTGGGTGCCGAGGACGCGGAGCCGATCGTCCGGCGCGCGGTCGACGCGGGCGTGACGTTCTTCGACACCGCGGACGCGTACTCGAAGGGGACCGGCGAGGAGTTGACCGGGCAGCTGCTGCGGAAGTTCTTCGCTCACCGCGAGGACTACGTGCTGGCGACGAAGGTGTACTACCCGACAGGTCCGGGTCCCAACGACCGTGGCCTGTCGCGCAAGCACATCCTGGCCGGGATCGACGCGTCGCTGCGCCGCCTCGGGACGGAGTACGTCGACCTGTACCAGATCCATCGGTGGGACGACGAGACGCCGATCGAGGAGACGATGGAGGCGCTCGCCGACGTCGTCCGCGCGGGCAAAGCGCGGTATCTGGGCGCGTCGAGCATGTACGCGTGGCAGTTCGCGAAGGCGCAGCGGGCGGCACCGATCCCGTTCGTCTCGATGCAGAACCACTACAACCTCGTGTACCGCGAGGAGGAGCGGGAGATGATCCCGCTCTGCGTCGACCAGGGCGTCGGCGTGATCCCGTACAGCCCGCTCGCCCGCGGTCTGCTGGCCCGGACCGGGAGTACGACGAGATCCGGGACGGACCCGGTCGCCGACGACCTGTACGGCGCGAACGACCTCGAGGTGGTCGAGGAGGTGCACGCGCTGGCCGCGGACCGCGGCGTACCGCCGGCGCAGGTCGCGCTCGCGTGGTTGAGCGGAGCCCGTGGTGTCACCGCGCCGATCGTCGGAGCGACGAAGACCAAACACGTCGACGATGCGGTGGCAGCGGTCGGGCTGACGCTCAGCGCCGAGGAGCGGGCTCGCCTGGAGGCTAGGTACCGGCCGCATCCGGTGCTGGACTGACGGGTACATTTGATGGCGTGCTGACGGCGAAGGGTGCGGCGACGCGGGATCGGATCGTGATGGCGGCCGCGGCCGAGATCCGGGAGCGCGGCATCACTGCGGTGAAGCTGGACGACATCGGGCGGCGGAGCCGGACCGGCAAGAGTCAGCTGTTCCACTACTTCCCCGAAGGCAAGGAGCAGTTGCTCCTCGCCGTGGCCGAGCGCGAGGCCGAGCGGGTGCTCGAGGACCAGGAGCCGCACCTCGGCCGGCTGACCAGCTGGGACGCCTGGGCCGAGTGGCGTGACGTCGTCGTGGAGAAGTACCGGCGCCAGGGCGTGCACTGTCCGCTCGGGGTGCTGATCACCGAGATCGGGCGGCACACGCCCGCGGCGCAAGCGGTGACGGGGAAGCTGCTCGCGCAGTGGCAGCACCGGCTGGAGGGCGGTATCGAGGAGATGCGGGCCGCGGGCGAGATCCGTGCCGATGTGGATCCCGCCCGCGCCGCGGCCGCGCTGATCGCCGCGATCCAGGGCGGCGTGGTGATCCTGATGTCGTCAGGCTCGTCGACCCATCTGGAGTACGCGCTCGACCTCTGCCTTGACTACCTCCAGTTGAGCACCGGCGGCCGGTAGCCGGCCGGCTTGTCGGCGACCTTCGCTCCGGCGTTGACCAACCAGCCCTGGTACTCCGGAGTGAACATGCGGTACACCGACTCCGGCGGTACGGCGCCGGCGTCGTCGAGCGCAGTACGGAGCTCGGACGGCAGTTCGAGACCGAGCGCCGCGATGCTCGACTCGAGCTGCTCCGGACGGCTGGCGCCGATGATCGCGGACGCGACGCCGGGCTGGGTGGCGGCCCAATTCACCGCGACCTGGGCCATCGTCACGCCGAGCTTGTCCGCCACGTCCTTCACCGTCGTCAACAGGTCCCAGTGCCGGTCGCCCCACGTCCGCGCGGGTGAGCCGTCCCCGGTGAGTCTGCCTTCGCCGGCTACGCCCTGAGCGTCGTCGCGCCGGTACTTGCCGGTGAGGAAGCCGCTCGCCAGTGGGCTCCACGCGGTGATGCCGAGGCCGAGTTGCCGGGCCATCGGGACATGCTCGGTCTCGATCGTCCGCTCGGCCAGCGAGTACGGAAGTTGCAGGCTCACCATCGGGGTCAGCGAATGCGCGTCGGCCAGCGTCTGCGCGCGAGCGGCGTACCAGGACGGTACGTCGGACAGGCCGGCGTACCGGATCTTGCCGGCGCGAGCGAGGTCGTCGAGGGTTCGCAGTACCTCGTCGACCGGGGTGATGCGGTCCCAGGTGTGCAGGAGGAACAGGTCGACGTAGTCGGTGCCGAGGCGGCGCAGGGACTCGTCGAGGGCGCGGACGAGGTGCTTGCGGCTGTTGCCGCCGGCGTTGGGATCGCCGGGGTCGACGCTGTTGGTCGCCTTGGTGGTGAGCACCATCCGCTCCCGGACGCCCGCCTCGGCGATCAGCCGGCCGAGGATCCGCTCGCTCTCACCGGCGGTGTAGAAGTCGGCGGTGTCGATGAAGTTGCCGCCGGCATCGAGATAGGTGCGGAAGATCGCCCGCGCCTCGTCCTCGCTCTTCCCGTACGGCGCGTGGAAACCCGCCTGTCCGAAGTTCATCGTGCCCAGCGCCAGCCGGCTGACCCGCAGCCCCGACCGCCCGAGCAGGTAGTACTCGTCAAGTGCCATACCCACAGCGTTGCTCGCCAAAATTGGACCGGCAAGTACAAAGTCGCGGCCCACGGTGGTGCGTGAAAGGATTTGGTCGTGGCCCTTTCTGAACAGCAACGGATCGTACTCGAGCGGCTGGCGGAGCTTGTCGTGCCCGCGGACGAGTATCCGTCGGCGGCAGGTGGCGCGGTGGGGTTCGTCGAGCGGGTGCTGGCTGAGGATCGGCCGGATTGGCTGCCGCGGATCGAGCGAGGGCTGGCGGTTGCCGACGCTGCTGGGCTCGACGGGGCCCTGGCTGATGGGGACGGGGCCTGGCTGGTTCGGTTGGTGGCGCAGGGGTACTACGCGGAGCCTGCGGCGTGGGGGATGGTCGGGTGGCAGAGCGGCGACTTCGCGACGGTGCAGACCGAGTTGGCGATCACCCCGCGGCCCGGGCTGGCCGATCGGTACGACTGTGTCGTGATCGGCTCGGGTGCCGGTGGGGGAGCGGCGGCGCAGGTGCTGGCGGAGTCGGGGCGGTCGGTGCTCGTCGTGGAGTTGGGTCGTTATCCGACGACCGACTCGCTGAGCCGCGACCACTTGCGGAATCCGCGGTCGGTGGCGGGCCTGCCGGCGGTGACGGATCCGGATCCTGCGGGCCGGCCCCGGATCTCCGTCGTCGACGGGGTGCGGAGTCAGGTGCTGCCGCCGGATGGTGGCTGGGGGAACAACGCGTTCACGGTCGGCGGTGGGACGCGCGTGTACGGCGCGCAGGCGTGGCGGTTCGTACCGTGGGACTTCCGGATGGCGACGACGTACGGCGTACCGGACGGGAGCGCGCTCGCCGACTGGCCCATCTCGTACGACGACCTCGAGCCGTACTACTCGCTGGCCGAGCAGCGGTTCGGGGTGAGTGGTGGCGGGGTGGATCCGTGGCACGGGCCGCGGTCGATCCCGCTGCCGATGCCGCCGATGCCGCGGACAGGGCCGGCTGAGCTGCTGTCGGCAGCGGCGGAGCGGTTGGGGTGGGGGATTCTCGACGTACCGCTGCTGATCAACTCGGTCGACTACCAAGGGCGTTCCGGCTGCGTGCGCTGCGGTCAATGCGTCGGATTCGCCTGTCCGGTCGAAGCGAAGGGCGGGACGCACAACACCGCGCTCCCGGCGGCGCTCGCGACCGGCAACTGCACGCTGATCACCGAGACGACCGCAGAGCGACTGGTGACCGACTCAACCGGGCGGGTCACCGGCGTCGCGCTCGTGGCAAGCGGCGGATGGCGTCGAACTGTCTCCTGCAGCGAGGTCGTCGTCGCCGCGGGCGCATCGGAGACGCCACGGCTCTTGCTGAACAGCGCCCACGACGGCGAGCCGCACGGCATCGGCAACAACCAGGACCAGGTCGGCCGCCATCTGCAGGCCCACGTGTACGCCGGTGCGGTCGGGCTGTTCGAGGACGAGGTGGTCGATCTCGTCGGACCGGGCGCGTCGATCGCGACCTGCGACTTCCGGCACGGGAACGACGGGATCGTCGGCGGCGGCATGCTCGCGAACGAATTCGTGCCGACGCCGGCGTCGACGTACGACTATCTGACCGGGGCCGGGCTGATCCCGCCGGCCGGGGCCGCGAGCAAGCAGGCGATGCGGCACGAGATACGCCGGATGCTGCGCGTGGTCGGGCCGGTCCAGGAAGTGTCGTCGGCCGAGTCGCGGGTCCGGGTCGATCCGTCGGTGGTCGACCGGTTCGGCAATCCGGTCGTGGTGACCAGCGGGTCGATCCATCCGGAGGACGTCCGTGCCCACGGCTTCATGAGCGCCAAGGCGAAGGCGTGGCTCGAGGAAGCGGGTGCGGTCCGGACAGCCGTCGGCGGGGTCGGCACGCTCGGCCGGGCCAGCTCCGGACAGCATCAGGCAGGGTCGTGCCGTATGGGTGACGACCCGGCGCGATCGGTCACCGATCCACACGGCCGGGTCTGGGGTCACGACAACGTGTGGATTGCCGACGCCTCGCTCCACGTCACCAACGGCGGGGTGAACCCGGTCCTCACCGTCCTGGCCAACTCCTTGCGGATCGCCGGCCAGATCGTGCGGTGAGGGTCAGCCCAGGACGCGGGAGATGCCAACCCCGCTGCGGGCGTCGCGACCGTACTTCTCGATCTCGGCGGCCAGGTTGAGCCGCGCGATACCGGTCTTGTTGCGGTCGTCGTCGGTGAGCAGATCGGCCGGGATGATCCACACGATCTCGAACTCGAGCCCGTCGGGATCCTTGCCGTAGAGCGACTTCGTCGTGCCGTGGTCCGAGGCGCCGACGAGCGCGTCGTGGTCGCTCAGCTTGCCGGCCAACTCCTCGAGGTCGCCGAGCGTGTCCACCTCCCACGCCAGGTGGTACAGCCCGACCGTCGTCCGGCCCGCGCCCGACGCGCCGGCCTGCGAGCCGATCTGGAACAGGCCGAGGTCGTGGTCGTTGCTCGACCCGGGTGCCCGGAGGAACGCCGCGCCCGGGATCGAGTCACCGGTCTCGGTGTACCCGAAGCCCAGAACGTCTCGGTAGAACGCGACGCTCGCCGCGACGTCGCGCACATACAGGACCGCGTGGTTCAGCCGGAAGATCGCCATACCGCCATGGTAGTTGAGGACTCAACTTGAGACTAGCGACGGCGCCGTGGCTTCTGCTGCCGGGTGCCCGGCGCGGCCTTCTTGCCCGGGGCTTTCTTCTGTGCTGCTTTCTTCGGGGCTGCCTGCTGCGGGGTCCTGGGTGCGGGGCCGCGGGTGCTGTTGACGGTTCGGCCGCGGACGATGCCGATCAGATGCTCGACCAGCTCACTCGTCTCGGCCTCCGGCCAGCTCAGCGCTACCTGCGACTCCGGTACGCCGGTCAGCGGCCGGTAGGTCAGGTCCTTGCGATGGTGCAACCGCGCCAGCGACTGCGGCACGACGAGCAGGCCGGTGCCCATGGCAACCAGCTCGATCGCGTCCGCGGTGCGGGCCGGGCGTTCGTCGATCACCCGGCCGGGCGGTCCCTCCCAGTCGAGTACGTCGTCCTGCGCGTGCAGCATCAGCTCGTCAGCAAGGTCCTCGACGGTGATCTCCTCCGCGGCGGTGATCACGTGATCCTTGGGGACCACGACGACGGTCTGCTCGACGTACAGCGGGATGGCGTGCAGGCCGGTGCGGTCGATTGGCAGGCGCAGAAGGGCGGCGTCGGCCTCGGAGCGTCGTACGAGGTCCGGAGCGTCGGCCGCGGTGACCTGGATCAGCTCGAGCGGGACCCGGGGGAGGCGCTCGGCCCAGATCCGGACCCACTTCGCTGGGGTCACACCGGGAACGTAGCCCAGCCGGAATCCGGTCACAGCTCACAGGTTACCGGGCGTTACCCTGCTGTCATGACAGCGCGCAAGGCACCCCAGAAGACTTCGCAGACGATGAAGCCCTCGACGGCGGCGAAGAAGCTGGACGTGTACCTCCCGGCCACCCCGGCGGAGTTCCAGGAGGGCGTCGTCTCGCGCGACGAGCTGAACGCGCTACAAACCGACCCGCCCGAGTGGCTTCAGGAGCTCCGCCGCACCGGCCCGCACCCACGCTCCGTGGTGGCCGCCAGACTCGGCGTCTCGATCAGTGGCCTGGCCCGGGCCGGCATCACCGAGGCCCTAACCACAGCCGACATCGAGGCCATCCGCGACGAAAACCCCGACTGGCTAGACCACGAACGCACCACCCAGGCCGAGGTCCGCCGCCAAGCCGCCGAACAAAAGCAAAAGAAGCCGTAGAGATCAAAGAAAAAGCAAAGAAAGATATTTAGGGTGGTGGCCGGCTTCGGCGGTCGGCCGGAGGTTCCCAGCAAGATCGGCATGAGTCCGAATGTCCGTCCGCACAGCAGCTCCGACCGGCCGGCGAGACGCTCGAAGCCGAAGGTCTAAAGAGGGCTGCTGGTCGTGCGTCGGTGCTCAGATAATCGTCCGGCCTCCGAGTGGGCGTGAGGAGGTAGCTCAGGGCCGGCTGTCGGGTGTGGAGTTGGGCAGTCGGTGCGTCCCGGTGAGACCGACCTCGAACATGAACCCGTGTGGTGTGGTCCATTCCAGGGTCTTGTGGTCGACACGGCGGACGTTCCAGCCGCGGGCATGGGTCTTGACCCGATGGCCGAAGCGGCTGAGCGGGGCCAGGTTGCGGGTGCTGGTCTGCCCCGCGGGGCCGTACGGGTCGTAGGGCTCGATGTGGTCGAGGTCGATGGTCCGGTGGGTTTCGCGGGTGCCGAATGGGAACAGCTCGACCGGATAGGTGAGTCGTACCCGTTCGCGGATCCGGGTGGGAATCTCGTAGGCGTCGGCGCTGACGGCGTCGTTGAGGTCGATCACGGGCTTGACGGTGTACGGCGCGTGGCCCACAAGTTCGGTGAGCTGATCGGCGAGCAGCGGACCGATCCCCTCAGCACGAAGCACCCCGTTGCCGGTAGCAAGCGTGAGGTCCGTGAGGTGCACGAACACCTCGGTCTGCCCGGGACGCACCTGTCCGCCGCTGCGACTCGCGGGGTTGGCGTAGGCGTCGCGCTTGATCTGCGCCAGCCGTGCGTCGAGCGCCCGCTGCGCGGCGGTGTCCATTGGCACGCCTTCGTCGGGCTGGCTACGTGGGCCGGGGATGTACTCGATCGGCCGGTTGTCGAACGGGTCAGCGACCGGCTCAGCCAGGTAGGCACCGCCATCCGGGCGTTCGTACGACGGGTTCGCCGTGCGCACCGTAGTGCGACCGCGTGCCGGGTCCGCCGACGTACACGGTCCGTGGCTCGTGCGGTCGAGCGGACCGAACGCGCCGCGACCTCCAGCTGCCGGCCGCGTGCCGCTGCCGGCTTGCGGGTCCGCTGCTGCGGATCGCGTGCTGGCACCTGACGTCGAGCCCGCTCTTGCGGATCGCGTACCGACGCCTGTTTGCTGGTCTGCTGCTTCCGGGTGCAGGCCAGGGGCGGCTTCGGAGCTCTCCTTCGCCGAACGCCGGCCGGGGCTCGAAGCTGGGCTCGAGCTTTCTGCGGAGGACGGGGTGGTTGAGCATGGGTGGTTGTGGGCTTGGGTGAGGAGTTCTTGGGTGAAGCGGGGGTCGGCGATGATGCCGATGGCGTCGGCGCGGCGGTGTTGGAGGTGGCGGGTGTCGCCGATGGTTTTGAGGGCTTCGGCGATGGCGGTGATGGTGGCGTCGTGGCGGATGACGGCGCCGACGGGGGCTTTGGCGTAGATGGTTTTGTTGCCGTGGTGGTCGCTGCGGCCGATGAAGACGCCACGCTCGCTCGCTGCTTCGGCCGCTTCGTCGCGGGCTAGGTCGGAGTCCGCGTGGAGCTTGGCGGCGCGGATGATCTTGTCCAGGCGGTAGGGCGTGATGGAGTCGATCAGTGGCGCGACGCGCTGGTCGACGTAGCGGGCGGCGTCCTCGGACAGCTTCGCGCACAGCGAGGTGAGTTGACGCGCCTTCCATGGGGTGGCGTCACCGGCTTGGACGCGGGCCCAGGTGAACGGGAATCGGTGCCGCAACGCCAGCGCCTCACCCAGGAGCCCGGCCGCGACCATCGGCGAGATCGCGAGCATCACACCGAACTCCGCGACAGCGAACTCCGCGATCTCGGGACAGCCGTCACCGCCCAGCACGACGGCCCGTTCGCGCCCGTCGGCGGAGCGGCGGCCGGGCCGGACGTCGCAGACCGACGGGTGGAATCGGTCGGCGTAGATCTGGGCGTGCTGCAGCAGCCGCGCGTCGGCCCGGTTGGCCATCGCGCGGTGCTCGGCGGCCGACTCGAGCAGGTCGGCCGTGGAGAGCTCACTCAGATCGTTCTCGAACATGTGTTCGATTCTATCTGTTCGACTCTGGTTTGCCAAATCGGTTCGAGCGGCGAATCCCCTTATTTACAAGGCGAACGGCTGCTTGCTCCCATCATCGCGGGCAAGCTCTGCGGCCGGGGTCTGCAGCCTCTGCGAGGACCATGCTGGTCGCGGCGGCATTCCCTGCTCGACGCGGACCCAGGCCAGCGTCGTGCAGGTGCCGACTGGCTGAACACAAACGCGCCACCCAAGCCGAGGTCCGCCAGGCCGCTGAACAAAAGCAGAAGAAGCTTTAGAGGTCTTGAGGAAAAGTAAAAGAAAGAAGAGAAATTTAGAGTAGCGGTTGGCTTCGGCGATCAGCCGCTCCAGAAGTCCGGCGAGCACCTGGGAGCCGAGGACCGGATGCTCCGAGGAGAGCTTCCGGGCGTGCGCCGGCGCTCAGGCAAACGTCCAGCGGACCGCCCAGGTCAGCCGCCACTCTCGATCTTCTTCTCTTCTGCTTTGCTCCGGCCTCCTTGGGCCAGACAAACCTCCGGTTGACCACCGAGGTCGGTCATCACTCTAAATCCTGTTCTTTCCTTGCCTTCTCGTTCTCTTTGTTTCAGGTGATTTTGACTCGGAGGCGGCGGAAGCCTTTGCCTTTGCTTTCCATTTTTGTTACTTCTAGGTGGCCGATGAGGGCGGTTGAGGCTACGTGGGTGCCGCCGTCGGCCTGGGTGTCGAGGCCGGCGATGTCGACGATGCGGACGATCTCGATGTCGGGCGGGAGCAGGTTCGTCGCGGTGCGGATGATGTCCGGGATCGCGAAGGCCTCCTCGCGCGGCAGGTTGCTCACCGTGATCCGGCGGTCGGTGCGGATCTCGGCGTTCACCGCCTCGGCGACGCGCTCCTTGAAGTCCGGCGGTACTTCGGTCAGGTCGAAGTCCATCCGCGCGGACAGCGGCTCCATGTTCCCGCCCGTCACGAGCGCGCCGAAGTCGCGGAACACGACCCCGGTCAGCACGTGCAGCCCGGAGTGGGTCCGCATCAGCTGGGTACGCCGTTCGTCGTCGAGCGCGCCGCGCACCGCCGTACCGACCGGGGGCACCGGATCGCCGTCCTGCGGCACCAGGTACAGGTCGTCGCCGCGGACCGTCCCGACGATCCGCGTCCGCACGCCGCCCCACAGCAGCACGCCCTCGTCCGGCGGCTGCCCGCCACCACCGGGATAGAACGCCGACCGGTCGAGCACGATCCCACGCTCCGGATCGATCCCGACGACCGTCGCATCCCACTCCCGGACCGACGCGTCGTCCAGGTCGAGCCGATGCGTGTGCCCGTGCTGATTCCTCTCGCCGCTCATCTCAGTGCGCTTTCACGAGTTCTGAGAATGCATCCAGGGCCTTGCGGATGTTTTCGACCGAGTTCGCGTACGAGAACCGCAGGTGGTTCTCGCCGTACACGCCGAACGACGTGCCGGGCAGACACGCGACCCCGGCCTCGTCGAGCAGGCGGTCGGCCAGCTCCGACGCCGACATGCCGAGCTCACTGATGTTCGGGAACGCGTAGAACGCCCCGCTCGGCTCGACGCAGGAGACACCCGGTACGGCGTTGAGCCCGGACACGATCACCTCGCGCCGTTCGCGGAACGCGTCCAGCATCCGGTCGACGTCGTCCCACGGCCCTTCGAGGGCGGCGATCGCGGCGTACTGGCTGAAGGCCGACGTACACGACACCGAGTTGATCATCAGCCGTGTCACCGGCTCGACCAGCGGCTCCGGGAACACACCGAAGCCCAGGCGCCAGCCGGTCATCGCGAACGTCTTCGACCAGCCGTCGAGCAGGATGGTCCGCTCGCGCATGCCGTCGACCTCGAGGACGCTGTGGTGCTCCCCTGAACCGGAACCGTCGTACCGCAAGGCCCAGTAGACCTCGTCGCTGAGGACGACGAGGTCGTGCTCGATCGCGATCTCGGCGATCGCCTGCAGCTGCTCCGGGGTGGAGGCGCTGCCGCAGGGGTTGTGCGGCGAGTTGAGGATGAGCAGCTTGGTCCGGTCGGTGACCAGCGAGCGCAGCTCGTCGGGATCGATGACGAACCCGTTCTCCTCCCGCAGCGGCACCGGGACCGGCTTCGCGCCGGCGAACGCGGCGATCGACGCGTACATCGGGAAGCCGGGGTCGGGGTAGAGAACCTCGTCACCCTCCTCGCACAACGCCAGGATCGTGAAGAACATGATCGGCTTCGCGCCCGGCGTGATCAGCACCCGGTCCGGCGAGGTGTGCAGCCGGCCGGTGCGCTCGAGGAAGTCCGCGACCGCGGTGCGCAGCTCCGGGATGCCCGGCGCCGGCACGTAGTGCGTGAAGCCCTTGTCCAGCGCCTGCTGGGCGGCGGTGATCACGTGCGGCGGGGTGTCGAAGTCGGGCTCGCCGATCTCGAGGTGCACGATCTCGCGACCCTGCGCCTCCAGCGCCTTCGCCTTGGCCAGCACCTCGAAGGCCGATTCGGTCCCCAGTCGTCCCATCCGCTGAGCAAGTTTCACAACGCAAATCCTAATCTGCAACGATGAAGAACATGGCACGGGTAGCGGTGACAGGAAGCAGCGGCAAGCTGGGCCGCGCCGTGGTCGACCACCTCGCGGACAACGGCTGGGACGTGGTCGCCCTCGACCAGGCTCCACCGGCGCGTGCCGACGTGACGTCGACACGGCTCGATCTGACCGATTTCGGCCAGACCTACGAGGCGATCGCGGGGATCGACGACCGGCACGACGGCGTCGACGCGGTCGTGCACCTGGCCGCGATCCCCGCGCCGGGCCTGCGGCCGAACGCGGCGACGTTCCACAACAACATGACCTCGACGTACAACGTCTTCTCCGCCGCACTGCGGGCCGGCGTCCGGAACATCGTCTGGGCGTCGAGCGAGACCGTGCTCGGCCTGCCGTTCGACGAGTTCCCGCCGTACGTCCCGGTGGACGAGGACTACCCGCCGCGACCGAACAGCACCTACTCGCTGGTGAAGACGCTGGAGGAGGAGATGGCCCGGCAGCTGTGCCGGTGGCATCCGGACCTCAAGCTGATCGGGCTGCGGTTCTCCAACGTGATGTACCCCGAGGACTACGCCCGCTTCCCGTCGTTCGACGCCGACGCCCAGGCCCGCAAGTGGAACCTCTGGGGCTACATCGATGCCCGCGACGGCGCGCAGGCGGTCCGCAAGGCACTCGAGTACGGCGTGACCGGGACCGACGTCTTCATCGTCGCGAACGCGGACACGGTGATGTCACGGCCCAACGAGGAACTCCTCGCCGAGGTGTTCCCCGGTGTCGAGGTGAAGCGGCCGTTCGGGCCGAACGAGACGCTGCTGTCGATCGACAAGGCGCGGCGCCTGCTCGGCTACGAACCTCAGTTCTCCTGGCGGGGACCGAACGGGAAGAGCGTGTCCGGGTCGTAAACAGCGCGGAGCTCGGCCAGCCGCGCGAACGTCTCCGCGGGCCACGACGCCTCGTACGATCCGGGCACCGTGAACCCGCCGGCGAAGTTCGGCGTGTTGGCCGCCGAGATCCACGGCCGCAGCGGGGTCAGCAACTCGTCAACCGTTGCCGGAAGCACCTTTTCGAACAGGCTCGGATCCGGTACGCCGATCAGCGTCATCGTGCACGCGCCGCCGCGCCCGCCGACCGCACTGCCCCCGGGCACGTCCCGTTCGGTCGCGCCACCGAGGTGCCGGATCTCGACCGCGATCAACGGGATCTGCTGCTCCGGACCGGCCGCCGCCAGGAAGGCCGCGACGAAGCCGGCGTCCAGCTCGTCGAGCATCATGCCGCGATCCCACGACGGCGTGGGCGCCTTCGGGTCGTTGTGGATCAGCGGAATGTCGCTCGCGGGCATCTCGCCGAGCGCGTCGATCAGCGTCGCACCGGCGTCGCGGATCGGCTGGAAGAGCCGCTTGCCCTCGGCCGGATCACCGACGTACGCGAACCGCACGCTGAGCACCGTCTTGCCGCGCAGCGGCTCCGGGATGAACTCGAGCGGCGGCAGGCGCAGGATCACGACCGACGAGTTCGCGCTCTCCGGGAGCGTCTTCGTCCACTCGGTCCAGGTACTGAAGACGGGAGCGATGTGCTCCGCGTCGAAGAACACCGACCCGCCGTACAGAGTGCTGAGCTCGACCAGCTCGAAGTCCATCGCGGTGACGATGCCGAAGCCGCCCTTGCCGCCGCGCAACGCCCAGAACAGGTCTGCGTTCTCAGTGGCATTGGCCGTCACCGGACCACCGGCCGTGACCACTCGGAACTCGCGGGCCCAGTCCGACGAGAAGCCGTACGTCCGCGCGAGCGGCCCGAGTCCACCACCGAGCGTGTACCCGATACAGCCGACGACGTCCGAAGCGCCCGCGATCGGCGCCAGCCCGTGCGGTGCGGCGGCGCTGATGACATCGGCCCACACCGAGCCGGCGTCGATGTGCGCGACCCTGGTCTCCGGGTCGACGGTCACGCCCTTGAGCCGGGAGGTCGTC
This sequence comes from Kribbella sp. NPDC051586, assembly GCF_044453965.1. Lineage (NCBI taxonomy): Bacteria > Bacillati > Actinomycetota > Actinomycetes > Propionibacteriales > Kribbellaceae > Kribbella > Kribbella sp. NPDC051586. The sequence continues at coordinate 555,560 of NZ_JBITDF010000003.1, forward strand.
ACCACGATCCCGTCCTGGATCGGGTTCGGCACGCCGTGCACGGTCGCGAGCACGCGGACCGGCGTACCGGTCTCCGCGGCTGCCTGGACCACGGCCACCGCGTCGTCCTCGGACGTCAGCCCGACGACCACGTCGGGACTGTGCGTGACCGCCAGGTTGAACCCCGACAGCTCCTCCGCGAAGCCCTCCTCGCCGCGCGCGAGCACCGGGCCCGCGACCGCTCCCCGCAGCCGGCCGATCAATTCATCCGTCACGATGCGTCCCCTCCGTCGACTGCCCGGAAGTCTTTCACCAGGCCGGGGTCAGGCTCGGACGACGGCGCAAACACGCCTGAAAGGGGGGCCGACTCGACGGTAACGGGCATGGGCTGAAAACCTGTGCCAGCAGGAGGCGATCCCTTCTGTACAAGCAAGGTGAGACACGGAGGCGGTCGATGTTCAAGCGTATCGCGATTGTGAACCGGGGCGAGGCCGCCATGCGGCTGATCAATGCGGTCCGGGAAGTCAACGCCGAGGGCGGTGACCCGATCGAGACCGTGGCCTTGTTCACCGAGGGTGAGCGGACCGCAACCTTCGTGCGCGCGGCGGACATCACCTATCCGCTCGGCCCGGCGTCGGCCCGGCCGTACCTGGATCTCGCCGTCCTCGAGCGGGCGCTCCGCGAGAGCGGCGCCGACGCGGCCTGGGTCGGCTGGGGCTTCGTTGCCGAGGACCCCGCGTTCGCCGAGCTGTGCGACCGGATCGGCGTGACCTTCATCGGTCCGTCGGCCGAGGCGATGCGCAAGCTCGGCGACAAGATCGGGTCGAAGCTGATCGCCGAGGAGGTCGGCGTACCGGTCGCGCCGTGGAGCCGGGGTGCGGTCGAGTCGCTCGAGGCCGCGCTCGAGGCGGCCGACCGGATCGGCTACCCGTTGATGCTCAAGGCAACGGCTGGTGGCGGTGGCCGCGGTATCCGCGTGGTCCGCACCGCCGACGAGCTGTCCGACGCGTACGCGCGCACCAGTGACGAGGCTGCGCGCGCGTTCGGTAGCGGCGTCGTGTTCCTGGAGCGGCTCGTCACCGGCGCGCGGCACGTCGAAGTACAGGTGATCGCGGACGGCCAGGGCACCGCGTGGGCGCTCGGCGTCCGGGACTGCTCGGTGCAGCGCCGCAACCAGAAGGTGATCGAGGAGTCCGCCTCCCCGCTGCTGTCCGCGTCGCAGGTCGACGATCTGAAGGCTTCCGCCGAGCGGCTGGCGCTCGCGGTCGGCTACAAGGGCGCTGCGACGGTCGAGTTCCTGTACCACCCGGGTGAGAAGTCCTTCGCGTTCCTCGAGGTCAACACCCGCCTCCAGGTCGAGCACCCGATCACCGAGCTGACCACCGGGTTCGACCTGGTGAAGGCCCAGTTGCAGGTCGCGTCCGGTGGCCGGCTGGAGGGCGTCAAGCCGGTCGAGAGCGGTCACGCCGTCGAGGCCCGGTTGAACGCCGAGGACCCGGACCGCGACTTCGCGCCGTCGCCCGGGCGCATCGCCGTACTCGACCTGCCGGCCGGACCCGGGATCCGGGTGGACACCGGGGTGAGTGCCGGCGACAGCATCCCGGCCGACTTCGACTCGATGATCGCGAAGATCATCGGGTACGGGCGGACCCGCGAGGAGGCGCTGGCCCGGCTGCGGCGCGCGATGCAGGCGACGACCGTGCTGATCGAGGGCGGCGCGACCAACAAGAGCTTCATCCTCGAGCTGCTCGACCAGCCCGAGGTGATCGACGGCAGCGCGGACACCGGCTGGATCGACCGGGTCCGCGGCGAGGGCCGCCTGATCTCGCACCGGCACTCCGGTATCGCGCTGGTCGCGGCGGCGATCGAGGGGTACGAGGACGCCGAGCGCGTCGAGCGGACCCGGCTGCTGGAGACCGCGCACGGCGGCCGCCCGCAGGTGCAGCACGAGGTCGGTCGCGCGATCGATCTGAAGCTGCGCGGCGCGAGCTACCGGGTGACGGTGGCGCGGATCGGCCCGGAGCGGTTCCGGGTCGGCGTGGGCAACGGCAGCGGCCACCTGAAGGTCGTCGACGCCGAGCTGGAGCGGCTGGACGACTACACGAGCCGTCTGGTCGTCGGTGGGCAGCGGTTCCGCCTGGTGACAGCGACCCACGGTCCGGTGCACCTCGTCGAGGTCGACGGCGTGACCCACCGCGTCAGCCGCGACGAGGGCGGCGTACTGCGTTCGCCCGCGCCGGCGCTGGTCGTGGCGACGCCGGTGCAGACCGGCGCCGAGATCGAGGCCGGTGCGCCGGTGCTCGTGCTCGAGAGCATGAAGATGGAGACGGTGCTGTACGCGCCGTTCAAGGCGACCGTGAAGGAGCTGCTGGTCTCGACCGGCAGCCAGGTGGAGACCGGCGCTCCGCTGCTCCGGCTGGAGCCTGTCGCCGACGAATCAGGCGCGGAAGAAGTTGCTCCGACCACGAACGGCGTACAGCTGGATCTGCCCAACGGCTCGGGGGAGAAGTCCGCGGCCGAGCGGGTGGAGCGCGGGCTGGACGACCTGCGGAGCATGCTGCTCGGGTTCGACATCGACCCGCAGGACGAGGGCGGCATGCTGGCCGACTACCTCGCCGCGCGGGCCGAGCTCGCGCATCAGCTCGCCGAGCCACCGGTCGGGCCCGAGATCGAGCTGCTCACGGTGTTCGCCGACTTCGCCGAGCTCAGCCGGAACCGGCCGGCCGGCACGGACACGACCATCGAGAACCGGGTGCACAGCCCGCGCGAGTACTTCTACACCTACCTGCAGAGCCTCGATCCGGACCGTGGCGGGTTGCCGGCCGAGTTCCAGGCCCGGCTGACGCGAGTGCTGAGCAACTACGGCGTCACCGGTCTGGAGCGCAGCCCTGAGCTGGAAGAGGCGGTCTTCCGGATCTTCCTGGCGCAACAGCGGTCGAGTCCTGACGTCGTGCTGGTGACGTCCGTGCTGCAGCGGTGGATCGCCGAGCCGCTGCCGGAGGCGCCGCTCGACGAGTCCGTGCACGAGCTGCTGGACCGCCTGGTGCTGGCCACCCAGCTGCGCTTCCCCGTCGTTGGCGACCTGGCCCGGAGTGTCCGGTTCCGCTGGTTCGACCAGCCGCAGGTCGACGCCGAGCGCGCGTCGATCATCGCCGGCGTGAGCGACGAGGTCGCCGATCTGGCCGCGCACCCGGACGCGCTGGACCGGCAGCAGCGGATCGACGCGCTGGCCGCGATCCCGGAGCCGATCGTCCGGTTCCTCGCCCAGCGGCTCGCGGGCGGCTGGGGCGACCGCGAGCCGATGCTCGAGGTGCTCGTCCGGCGGCACTACCGCGAGTACGAGCTGCACGACCTGCGCGAGTTCGCCGTCGACGGGCGCCCGGTCGCCACCGCCGACTACTCGATCGACGACCGTCCGAGCCACCTGGTCACGACGGTCGGGACGGTGGCCGAGCTCGCCGACCGCGATAGCGCTCTGTCGCGCGCACTGACCGCGCGGGTCGACGCCCGCACGGCCGGCCACGAGGCCGTCATCGAGCTCTACCTGTACGGGCCGGACCTGCCGGAGTCGCAGCAGGAGGCCTCCGACCTGTACCGCCGGATGGTCGCCGACCTCCCGGTCGCCCAGCGCGTACGCCGGATCTCGGTCGCGGTCGCATCGGGACAGGACCACACGGTGTCGTACTTCACCTATCGCCCGGCCGGCGGGTCGATGGCCGAGGACGACAACGTCCGCGGGGTCCACCCGATGGTCGGTCGCCGCCTGAACCTGTGGCGGCTGCGCGACTTCCGGATCACCCGGCTCGAGGCACCTGAGGACGTCCTGCTCTACTACTGCGTCGCGCGGGACAATCCGGCCGACCGGCGGCTCGTCGCGCTGGCCCAGGTTCGACAGTTCGCCGTGGTCCGGGACGAGGACGGCCAGGTCACGTCGCTGCCGCACGCGGAGCGCGCCATCGCGAACTGCCTGGAGGCGATCCGCCGGGCCCGCTCGGCCCGCGGAGCCGCCGGCGCCAAGCTGGACATGAACCACGTCTGGGTGCAGATCTGGCCGGTGGTCGACGTTCAGGTCGACGAGGTGACCGCGTTGCAGCGCAACATCGCCCCGATGACCGCTGGCGCCGGGATCGAGGAAGTCCTGGTCCAAGGCGACGTCGTGGCGCCGGACGGCTCGATCAACCCGGTCGCGGCCCGGTTCTACTACCAGCACGGCGCCGGCGTCGTCACCTCGATCGAGCAGCCGCCGACCGGCCGGCTGATGCCGCTCGACGACTACGCGCAGAAGGTGCAGCGGTCCCGGCGGCGCAACACGATCTACCCGTACGAGGTCAGTGGCATGGTCGCCGGCCAGGGCGGCTCGTTCGTCGAGCACGACCTCGACGACGCCGGCAACCTGGTCCCGGTCGAGCGGCCGAAGGGCCTGAACAAGGCCGGCATCATCGTCGGCATCGTCACCACGCCCAGCGAGCGGTACCCCGAGGGTGTAACCCGGGTCGCGATGAGCGGCGACCCGACGATGGCCCTCGGCGCGGTCGCCGAGGGGGAGTGCTCGCGGATCATCGCGGCGCTCGACCTGGCCGAGCGGATGCAGGTCCCGGTCGAGTGGTACTCGCTGTCGGCCGGCGCCCGGATCTCGATGGACTCCGGCACCGAGAACATGGACTGGGTCGCGAAGGCGCTGAAGCGGATCGTCGAGTTCACCCAGGACGGCGGCGAGATCAACGTCGTCGTCGCGGGCATCAACGTCGGCGCCCAGCCGTACTGGAACGCCGAGGCGACGATGCTGATGCACACCAAGGGCATCCTGGTGATGACGCCGGACAGCGCGATGGTGCTGACCGGCAAGCAAACGCTGGACTTCTCCGGCAGCGTGTCGGCCGAGGACAACTTCGGCATCGGCGGCTACGACCGGGTGATGGGCCCGAACGGCCAGGCGCAGTACTGGGCGCCCGACCTGAAGGCGGCCCGGGACGTGCTGATGACGCACTACGACCACACCTACGTCGTGCCGGGGGAGAGCGGTCCGCGCCGGGCGCTCACGAGCGATCCGGTCGACCGCGACGTCACGCCCTACCCGCACGACGTGGCCGGGAGCGACTTCAAGACGGTCGGTGAGATCTTCTCGCCGTCGACGAACCCGGACCGGAAGAAGGCGTTCGACATCCGCACGCTGATGCGGGCCGTCACCGACCAGGACCACCCGGTGCTGGAGCGCTGGGCGGGGATGGCCGACGCCGACACGGCGGTCGTCCAGGACGCGCGGCTCGGCGGATTCCCGGTCTGCCTGGTCGGGATCGAGTCCAAGTCGGTGCCGCGCCGGGGCTTCCCTCCCACCGACGGCCCGGACACCTACACCGCGGGCACGCTGTTCCCGCGGTCGTCGAAGAAGGTGGCCCGGGCGATCAACTCGGCCAGCGGCAACCGGCCGCTGGTGGTGCTGGCGAACCTGTCCGGTTTCGACGGATCACCGGACTCGATGCGGAACCTCCAGCTCGAGTACGGCGCCGAGATCGGCCGCGCGATCGTGAACTTCTCCGGACCGATCGTCTTCTGCGTCGTCTCGCGGTACCACGGCGGCGCGTTCGTGGTGTTCTCGAAGTCGCTGAATCCGTCCATGACGGTCCTCGCGGTCGAGGGCTCGTTCGCCTCGGTGCTCGGCGGCGCGCCGGCCGCGGCGGTCGTCTTCGCCGGTGAGGTCGACGCCCGGACCGCCGCGGATCCGCGGGTCGCGACACTGGCCGAGCGGGTCGGCGAGGCCACCGGAGCGGAGCGGGCCGCGCTGGCGACGGAGCTCTCGGACGTGCGGACCGTCGTACGGGCGGAGAAGCTGGGCGAGGTCGCGACCGAGTTCGATCGGGTGCACAGCATCGAGCGGGCCCGCGAGGTCGGGTCGGTCGACGCGGTCATCAGCGCAAGGGAATTGCGGCCAAAGTTGATCGAGGCAATCAATTCCGGGGTACCCGGAAGCTGATCACTCGCCTACCCTGGAGATATGCGTGCCGGCAGGGGCGGTCGCAATTGGGCTCGGTCGTTGATCACGTTCATCGGCGTGAGCGTGCTGTCAGGCGCGCTGGCGGCGGGGCTCGCGGTGCCGTTCGCCGGGTTCGTCGGGCGCGGCTCGGCCGAGGTCGCGGCGAGCGTCGAGAGCCTGCCGAAGGAGCTCGAGGTCGATCCGGTGGCCGTCCGCAGCCGCATCCTGGCCGCGGACGGCACGCTGATCGCGACGCTGTACGAGCAGAACCGGGTCCCGGTCCCGCTCAGCACGATCAGCCCGATCATGCGCAAGGCGATCGTCGCGATCGAGGACTCCCGGTTCTACGACCACGGCGCGCTCGACCTGAAGGGCACGCTGCGCGCGATGCTGCGCAACCAGACCGAGGGCGAGGTGCAGCAGGGCGGCTCGAGCATCACCCAGCAGTACGTGAAGATGAGCCTGGTCGAGAAGGCGCGGACCGCGGCGGAGCGGGCCGCGGCGACCGCGGTCACCTACGAACGCAAGCTGACCGAGCTGCGGTACGCGATCGCGGTCGAGGACCAGCTGTCCAAGGACGAGATCCTCGAGCGGTACCTGAACCTGGTGAACTTCGGCGACGGCTCGTACGGCGTCCAGGCGGCCGCGCAGCACTACTTCCGCACCACGGCCGACAAACTCACGCTCCCGCAGGCCGCGCTGCTGGCCGGCCTGGTGAAGAACCCGACCGGGTACGACCCGACCAACGACCTGGTCCGGTCCAAGGCTCGCCGCGACGTGGTGATCAAGCGAATGCTCGAGCTCGGCGTGATCACGGTGCACCAGGCGAACGAGGCGCTGCGGACGCCGGTGATCGACCTGGCCACGGTCGAGCCGGTGCCGAACGGCTGCGCCAACTCGCGGTACCCGTTCTACTGCGACTACCTGGTCTCCAAGCTGCTGGCCAACCCGGCGCTCGGCGCGACCCCGAAGGACCGTGACCACTACCTGAAGACCGGCGGCCTGCTGATCCGGACCTCGATCGACCCGCGGATCCAGGCGGCCGCACAGGCGTCGATCGACAAGCACAGCAAGCGCAGCGACACCGCGGTCGCGGCAATCACTGTGGTCGAGCCCGGCACCGGACTGGTCAAGGCGATGGTGCAGAGCAAGCCGTACGGCAACGGGCGCAACCACACGAACTACAACTACAACGTCGAGAAGTCGTACGCCGGCGGGTTCGGCGGGTTCCAGAACGGCTCGACGATGAAGGCGTTCACGATCGCGGCGGCCCTGTCGAGGGGCATCCCGATGGACTACCGGATCAACTCGCCGGAGCAGATCGACCTGCGGAACAAGAAGTTCAAGACCTGTACGGGGTACACCCGCGATCCGACGTACCAGCCGAAGAACTCGACGCACAGCGGTGACCTGACCATGGTCGAGGCGGCGCGCTTCTCGACCAACACGTACTTCCTGCAGCTGTCGCAACGGACCGGGTTGTGCCCGATCGCGAAGATCGCGGCCAAGCTCGGGGTGTACAACGGCCAGACCGGCCAGCCGCTCGACCAGGTGGCGTCGATGACTCTGGGCGTCGGGTACGTGACGCCGCTGATGCTGTCGAACGCGTACGCGACCTTCGCGGCGCGCGGGAAGTACTGCAAGCCGCTGGTCGTCACGTCGATCCGGGACAACTCCGGCAAGGCGATCCCCGGTCCCGGCTTCGACTGCAGGCAGGCGTTGCCGCGCGCGGTCGCGGACGGGGTGAACCGGGTCCTCAGCGCGGTGATGATGCCGGGCGGCACCGGCGGCCACCTGCGCTTCGGCACCCGCGACATGGCCGGCAAGACCGGCACCATCCAGCAGAACCTGGCCGTCTGGTTCGCCGGCTACACGCCGAACCTCGCCGCGGCGGCGGTCGTCGCGGACGCGAGCCTGCCGTACACGAACCTGATGTTCCACCACACGCTGAACGGCGAGGACATCGCCGACCCCACCGGCTCCGGCACCGCCGGTCCGCTCTGGGAGTCCGCCATGCAGGGCGCCGTCCGCGGCCTCCCGGTCGAGCGTTTCGTCGCCCCGCCGAAGAAGATGATCGGCGACCCCAACCCCAAGCCGCCGGACGCCGAGAAGAAGCCCAGCACGAAACCGACCCCCAGGCCGAACACCGGCCCCCGCTGAGCCTCACTCCGGGTGGTGTGTACCGAGCGCGTTCACCTGCTCGCGGCCGTCTGCCGGAACTCGTGCTCGTCCAGCGGCTCGAGGGGATGCGTCGCCGTGGCTTGTCCTCGTCGTGGGTGAGTTCGGTCAGTCCTCAGCAGCTTGTCCGGCCAGTTCTTCGGCCCGCCGGCGCGGGACGACCAGCACCGGGACGGGGGAGTGCCGCAGGATCTTGGTCGCCCGCGATCCCAGGAAGACCCGCGCGACCGGTCCGAGCTCGCTCGACCCGACCACCAGCACGTCGCCCGCTTCCCAGCCGACCTCGTCGATCGCCTCGGCCCACGTCGTACCGGAGCCGATCACCGTCTCGACCGTGCGCGGGTGCCCGGGCAGGTCCTGCACCTGCGCGAGCGTGGCGGCCACCGCCTTGTCCAGCTCGGACCGCCACTCCTGCGTCACCAGGTCCTCGGAGTCGGTGCCGAGCCTGGTCGTGTAGGCGGGCCGGGCCCAGACCGCGAACGTTGCTATCCGCAACGATGCGTCGACGTCGGCGCTGATCGAGGCGGCCGCCAGGACGAGGTCCTCGGCGGTCCCGGTGCCGCCGAAGGCCGCGGTCACCCGGGACACCTTGCGATCCGCCGGGCACCGGAAGCCGCGCGTGGCCAGCGCGAGCGAGACAGGCGAGCTGTGCAGCAACCGGTCGGCGACGCTGCCGAGCGCGATGTGGCCGAACGCGCCGGCCGACGACGAGCCGAGCACGATCAGCCGGGCGTCGTTCTGCTCGGCCATCTCGAGCAGCCCGGCCGGCGCCGACCGGGCGCTGTGCCGGACGTACGTCGCGGGGACGTCGTCCGGCAGGAAGCTCCGGGCCCGCTCCAGCGCCTGGTCGGCACCCTGTGCCAGGAAGCCCTGGTACTCCGCGTCCACCCGCGCCATCCCAGGCATCCACGGCGCGGGTACGACGCTGCAGACGATCAGGTCGTCGCCGGCGGACCGGGCCAGCATGCCCGCCAGTTGCAGGGCCGCCTTCCCCCGCTCGTCGGAGGCGTAGCCGACGATCATCGTCATGGCTGCGGTTCGTCCTCGTCGTGGATCAGCCCGACGTGCTCGTGCCGGCCGAGGTGCGAGTGCTTGAAGCCGTAGACGAAGTACCAGACGAGGGCGACGGCGAGCCAGATCAGGAACACGTAGATCGTCACCGCGCGCAGGTCCTTGATGATCCACAGGCAGCCCAGGACCGACAGGACGGGTGTGACCGGATACCCCGGAACCTTGAAGCCACGCGGCAGCTCCGGGTGGGTACGACGCAGCACCATCACGCCGATCGACACCACCAGGAACGCGACCAGCGTGCCGATGCTGGTCATCTCGGCGAGGAAGTTGATCGGGATCAGCCCGGCCAGCAGCGCGATCAGCACGGCGACGATCAGCGTGTTCGGCACCGGGGTGTGCGTGCGCGGGTTCACCCGGTGGAACAGCTCCGGGATCATCCCGTCGCGTGCCATCGCGAACAGGATCCGGGTCTGCCCGTAGATGACGATCAGCGTGACGCTGAAGATCGAGATCACCGCGCCGGCCGCCAGCACCGTGGCCGGCCAGGATGATCCGGTCACCTTCTCCAGGATCGCCGACAGCCCGGCCTCCTGGTCCTCGAACTGGTCCGCCGGCTGCGCCGCGACCGCGACGAGCGTGACCAGGATGTAGAGCCCGGTGACCGTGACGAGCGCGATCAGGATTGCCAGCGGCATCGTCCGCCGCGGGTTCTTGACCTCCTCACCGGCGGTCGACACGGCGTCCAGGCCGATGTAGGAGAAGAAGATGATGCCGGCGGCCGAGGTGATCCCGGTGATGCCGAACGGCGCGAAGTCCGACAGGTTATCGGCGTTCCAGCCCTTGAGCCCGAGGACGACGAACAGGATCAGCACGCCGATCTTGAGACACACCATGACCGCGTTGGTCGTGGCCGACTCACTCGCGCCGCGGATCAGCAGCAGCGCGCAGAGCGCGACCAGGATGACCGCGGGCAGGTTGAACACGCCGCCTTGTTCAGGCGCCTGGGACAGCTTGTCCGGCAGGGTGAAGCCGAACAGGTTGTCGAACAACTCGTTCAGGTACTGCGACCAGCCGACCGCGACCGCCGCCGCCGATACGCCGTACTCGAGCAGCAGGCACGCGGCCACACCGATCGCGGGCAGCTCGCCCAGCGTCGCGTAGGCGTACGAGTACGACGAACCCGACACCGGGACCGCGCCGGCCAGCTCGGCGTAGCAGATCGCGGTCAGTCCGGCCACCACACCGGCGATCACGAACGACCAGATCACCGCCGGGCCGGCGACCGGGACCGCCTGCGCCAGAACGAAGAAGATGCCGGTGCCGATGGTGGCGCCGATGCCGAACATCGACAGCTGGAAGAGTCCGATCGATCGGACCAGCTCGCTCCGGCCGGTGTCGGTGCCGCTCTCCTGCGACATCTCCGGAACCGGCTTGCGGCGGAACAGTTGCTGCACGGTCATCGCCATGGCGCCTCCCGTCATGCCTGTCGTCCTCTCCGGAGTTTGGCATCGGGCGACCGATGGCGGGAACAGGCCGGGCCGTCAGAGTGGGCGGAGGTCGGTGCCCGGGACCCAGGTGATGTGACCGTTCTTGTCCCGGACCCGACCCAGCCACTCGCCGTTGTCCCGGATCCAGACGTCGAGCTCCCCGGTGGCCCAGGCGGCGCGCTGCACCGGCTGTGCCGGGTCGACGTGGCGGACGGCATCGGCCGCCCGGGGACCGTGGGCGTCGTACTGGACGTCGAGATCGGAGGCCAGCTCGTAGGCCTTCTCCTCGTCGTCGATCCCTGTTGCACGCCACCCGTTGACCGCACCGTCCCAGACGCCGAACCTGTTGGATCCGTCGTCGGACGGGCGCACCGTGAACCGACCAAGCATGTTTTCAGATTAGCGCCTGATCGAACATATGTTCTAGTCTTGATGTCGACGGGAGGTGTGTGCGATAGGCGATCAGTTCCGGTAGCGGAAGACGATCCGGCCCCGGTCGAGGTCGTAGGGGCTGAGTTCCACCAGGACCCGGTCCTCGAGGACGATCTTGATGTAGTTCTTCCGGATCTTCCCGCTGATGTGGGCGAGGACCCGGTGGCCGTTGGTGAGCTCGACCCGGAAGTTGGCGTTGCGGAGGCACTCGATGACGGTGCCCTCGACTTCGATGCCGCCTGCTGATCTGGACATAGGTGTTTCCCTTCGGGAGCTGGTCGCGGCGCTCCCGGCTGACACCTGTGTCAGTCGCCCGCCCGTGACCACGACAGGGGGAGCACCCATTGCTTCGCAGCGTTCATGGGGGCATCACCTCCAGGTGTGGTGTCACGGACCACGGCACCGTACCAAGCTGATCGCCGTCGCGGCCATCGATTTTGCGTGATCGAACAGGTGTTCTAATATGTAGTGCGTGGGCTACAACAATCCGCCGATCAAGTGGTCGGAGCTGGAGCGCAAGCTGTCGGACCGCTCCCGCCCCGGCAGCCATGGCGGACGGCCGGTGACGGGTGACGGCGGTGACAGCCCGGCGTGGTCGCAGCACCGCGGGCCGTATGTGCCTGCGCCGGCCGTCCGGCCGGAGCACGCGGTGCCGTATGCCGAGCTCCACGTGCATTCGAACTTCTCCTTCCTGGACGGCGCCTCCCAGCCGGAGGACCTGGTGGAGGCCGGGATCCGCCAGGGGCTGCACGCGCTGGCGCTGACCGATCACGACGGGTTCTACGGCGCGGCGCGGTTCGCCGAGGCCGCCGCGGCGTACTCGTTGCCGACCGTCTTCGGGGCGGAGCTGTCGCTCGGGCTGACCGGCCCGCAGAACGGCGTGGCCGACCCCGAGGGCAGTCACCTGCTGGTGCTGGCGCAGGGGCAGGACGGTTACCACAAGCTGGCCGGGGCGATCACCGAGGCGCAGCTCGCCGGTGGAGAGAAGGGGAAGCCGGTCTACGACCTGGAGGAGCTGGCTGCCGCGGGTCGGGATGAGTGGGTGATCCTGACCGGCTGTCGTAAGGGGCTGGTCCGGCAGGCGCTGGAGCTCGGCGGGCACGCCGACGGTCCGGCCGCCGCGGGGCGCGAGCTGGATCGGCTGACCGGGTTGTTCGGCAAAGATCGCGTGGTCGTGGAGCTGATCGACCACCACTTGCCCGCGGACACCACGCGGAACCGGATCCTCGCCGACCTGGCGGCTGACCGTGGCCTGCCGGTCGTTGCCACAAACAACGTTCACTACGCGACGCCGACGCAGCACAAGCTGGCCGCGGCGCTGGCCGCCGTCCGGGCGCGGCGCGATCTGGACTCGATGGACGGCTGGCTGCCACCGAGCGGGATGGCGTTCGTCCGCTCCGGCGCGGAGATGACAGCCCGCTTCCGGCGGTTCGACGGGGCCGTGGCGCGCTCGGTGACGCTGGCCGACCAGCTCGCGTTCGACCTCGCCCGCGCGAAGCCGAAGCTGCCGCTGCGCGACGTGCCCGACGGCCACAGCCCGATGTCCTGGCTGCGGGAGCTGACGTTCGCCGGCGCCGCCCGGCGGTACGGGACGCGTGAGCAGCGGCCGGATGCCTACGAGCGGCTGCAGCGGGAGCTCGACGTCATCGCGGAGAAGGGCTTCCCGGGGTACTTCCTGATCGTCGAGGACATCGTCCGGTTCGCGCACGACAACGGGATCCTCTGCCAGGGCCGCGGCTCGGCGGCGAACTCGGCGGTCTGCTACGCGCTCGGGATCACCGCGGTGGACAGCATCCTCTACAACCTGCCGTTCGAGCGGTTCCTCGCCACTACCCGGGCCGAGGAGCCGGACATCGACGTCGACTTCGACTCCGGCCGGCGCGAAGAGGTCATCCAGCACGTCTACGAGAAGTACGGCCGGCACAACGCCGCCCAGGTGGCGAATGTGATCTCCTACCGCCCGAAGTCCGCCGTCCGCGACATGGCGAAGGCGCTGGGCTACTCCGTCGGCCAGCAGGACGCGTGGTCGAAGCAGGTGGACGGCTGGAGCCCGGAGGTCACCTCGACCGAGCACGACATCCCGCCGCAGGTGGTGTCGATGGCGACCGAGCTGCTGAAGTTCCCGCGGCACCTCGGCATCCATTCCGGCGGGATGGTGCTGACCGAGCGCCCGGTCGGTGAGGTGGTGCCGATCGAGCACGCCCGGATGGAGAAACGGACGGTCCTGCAGTGGGACAAGGACGACTGCGCCTGGATGGGCCTGGTGAAGTTCGACCTGCTCGGGCTCGGCATGCTGGCCGCGCTGCAGTACTGCCTGGACACGGTCCGCGAGGAGATCGGCGAGTCGTGGGAGCTGCACACGATCCCGCGGGAGGAGGCGGGGGTCTACGACCAGCTCTGCCGGGCGGACTCGGTGGGGGTGTTCCAGGTCGAGTCCCGCGCCCAGATGGCGACACTGCCGCGGCTGAAACCGCGGAGGTTCTACGACCTGGTCACCGAGATCGCCCTGATCCGGCCCGGCCCGATCCAGGGCGGCGCCGTCCATCCGTACATCCGCCGCCGGACCGGTGAGGAGCCGATCACCTACCTGCACCCGAAGCTGCGGCCGGTGCTGGAGCGGACCATGGGTGTGCCGCTGTTCCAGGAGCAGCTGATGCAGATGGCGATGGCGGTCGGCGAGATCGACGGCGACGAGGCCGACCTGCTCCGCCGGGCGATGGGATCCAAACGCGGCATCGAGAAGATCTCGTCACTCAAGGACAAGCTGTACGCGGGGATGGCCGGCAACGGGATCACCGGGGACCTGGCCGACGAGATCTACGACAAGATCGAAGCGTTCGCGAACTTCGGATTCGCCGAGTCGCACTCGATCAGCTTCGCCCTGCTCGTCTACTCCAGCACGTGGCTGCGGCTGCACTACCCGGCCGCCTTCCTGGCCGCATTGCTGCGGGCGCAGCCGATGGGGTTCTACTCACCGCAGTCCCTGGTGGCCGACGCCCGCCGTCACGGTGTCGAAGTACGGCGTCCGGAGCTGCATCTGTCCGGGGTCGATGCGGGGCTGGAATTGCTGGTCGACGGGCAGGAGCTGAACGGGCCGACCGGTTCTCCGGGCTGTTTGGCGGATCCGCAGCCGTTGGTGGGCCCGTTCGACCCGAAGGCGCCGTTCGACACGACTGTGCACCGGCGGGACGGGGCTTTCGCGGTCCGGCTCGGGTTGTCCGAAGTGCGCACGGTGGGGGAGAAGGGCGCGAAGCTGATCGTCGAGGAGCGGGAGCGGGGTGGGCCGTTCACCGAGATGGCCGACCTGGTCCGGCGTACCGGGATCACCGCGGCCCAGGTCGAGGCGCTCGCGACGGCCGGCGCGTTCGACTGCTTCGGCCTCGACCGGCGGCAGGCGTTGTGGGAGGCGGGCCGCGCAGCCGAGGAGCGTCCGGGTCAGCTCGCCGGGATCACCGCGGCCGGCCCGCCACCGACGCTGCCCGGGATGAGCGACATCGAAGCCGACATGGCCGACCTGTGGTCCACCTCGATCACCACCTCCACCCACCCGATGGAACGCGTCCGCGAACGACTCCGCGCCGAAGGCATCCTGTCCGCCGCCCAGCTCCGCGAAGCCCCCAACGGCGCCCGCGTCCGGGTAGCCGGCGTCGTCACCCACCGCCAGCGCCCCGCCACCGCCTCCGGCGTCACCTTCATGAACCTCGAAGACGAAACCGGCATGGCCAACATCGTCATCACCGTCGGTTGCTGGCACCACCACGCCGCCGTAGCCCGCAACGCCGCCGCCCTGATCATCCGCGGCCGGGTAGAACGCGCCGGCGAAGTCACCAACCTCTCCGCCGAGCACCTCCAACGCCTCCCCCTGGCCGCCCGGACCAAATCCCGGGACTTCCGCTGACTGTTGCCGCAAGCAACTGTCTCGGCTACGGCTTGACGGCCCGGGTGGCGAAGTAACCAGGCAGGTACCGGGCCGTGGCATCCGCGTGGTGCGGGGCTTCCTCGAAGTGGGTCAGGGTGAAGCCTGCCGCGAGCTGGCCGCCGATCTGCCCGGCGAGTGAGTGGCTGTATTCGATCGGCCCGGTCCCGTACGAGCGCTGCCGCTCGTCGTCCGGCAGATCAAGGCTGCTGAACGGGAGCGGGTGGCGCACTATGAGCTCGTCCCGCTCCTCCAACGCCGTGACGTCGAAGATGAAGATGTCAGGGTTCAGGAACCCGGTCATCAGGATTCCGCCCGGGCGCAGTACGCGGAACGACTCCCGCCAGACCGGTGCAAGATCGGGGCAGAACACGTTGGACACCGGGTTGAAGACGACATCGAAGCAGGCATCGGGGAACACGCTCAGGTCGCGCATGTCGCCGAGCACGGTACGGACGGCCAGTCCCTCGCGGGTGGCGACCTCCTGGTCGCGATCCAGTTGCCGAGGCGAGTTGTCCAGTACCGTCACGGCCGCGCCCGCTGCCGAGAGCACCGGCCCCTGCTGCCCGCCGCCGGAAGCCAGGCACAGCACCTCGGCGCCGGCCAGTTCAGCCGGAAACCAGTCGCGCGGCACTGCCTCGTAGCCGATCAGGACGACGGACCAATCGCCGGCCCGTGCCCGGGCGATGACCTCCGCCCCGGCCGGCCGGGTCCACTCGTTGCTGTTCTCCACCTCGCGGTCCCAGGCGGCACGGTTGTACGCCACTGGATCAAAGCTGTCCGTCACAACGGCAAAGCCTAGGGGGCGTAGCGTCGGGGTGTGGATGAGGGTGAGCGGTCGGTTCATGCTTCTTCGTTCGGAACGGCGGCGGTCGCGTATGCGGAGCATCGGCCGGAGCTGTTGCGGGGCCTGAGATCGCCAGGGTTCTTGCACCCGGCGGCATCCTGGCCGGGCTGTGGAACGTCATGGACGACAGCGTCGGTTGGGTTGAAGGGCTCACGAGGGTCAGCGGGAGCGCCGCCATCGGTCCGCGTGACACGCCCGCCAGCTGGCGCGCCGAGACGGCCGGCATGCACCTTCCAAGGACTGGCGCAGCCCGCTTCGGCGATCCGGAGCAGCTCGAGTTCCCCCACGGCCAACGCCGTACGGCGGACTCCCTCGTCGCAACCCTCGCCACCCGCGCAGGCCTACTGGTAATGCCAGAACAGGACCGAACGGCAACACTGACCCGAATCCGCGCCTTCCTCGCAACCAAACCAGAGACCGCCCACAACGACTTCACCCTCCCCCTGCTGACCGCCGTACTGCGCGTACGACGCCTCTGAACGGATGGCACGTTGTCGGGGCCCCGGCCGATCGCACCGAGCGCCTGGTTATGTACCGGCTCCGCGTGGTTGGCGGGTGAGGATTCGACGGAGGCGGGTCAGGGCTTGGTCGGTGAAGAGGCCGGTCAGGGCGCCGGTGAGGACCAGGACTGCTACGCCGGCGCTGGAGGTGGACTCGTCGCCGATGCTGATCAGGCCGGTATTGACGGCGATGACCGAGACTGAGGCCAGGAGAGCGGACCAGAGAGGGCGCATGACGTACCACGCGACCTGGTGATTCGGGCTGCTCGTACGGGCGAAGGTCATGCTCTGCTGGATGACGCTGCCGACCGCCCCGGCGGCAGCGCCGACGATGAGCAGGCTCATGTTCAGCGTGACCGCGACAAGCCCCGGGATGACTGTGCGGCTCGCGACATGGTGTGGGCCGACGGCCTCCTGCGCCGCGACCAGGTGTTCTGCCAGGCCGTACGCCGCGACGAGGCACGGCAGTGCGATGAGCGCCTCGGCAATGTTGATGGCGACGATCAGCCGACGGTGGGAGCGCCGTACGGTCCTGGTCCGCCGCCGATGTGGTTCGAGTGTGTTGCTCATGATGATTCCCCCTCACCAGTCGGAGTCATCAACAGGCCGCCGCGATACACGACAGGTCGTCGTACAGTGCTCGGAGGAGGAACGATGGCTGTCGATGTGTTGACGGAGACGGTGATTGCGCGGCCGGTCGACGTAGTCGCGGCGTACGTCGGGGATCCGTCCAACGCGCCGGAGTGGTACGCGAACATCGAGTCGGTGGTGTGGCAGACGGAGCCGCCGGTCGGGGTCGGATCGCGGATGGACTTCGTCGCGCACTTTCTGGGCAGGCGGCTCGCGTACACCTATGAGGTCGCCGAGTTGGTCCCCGGCAGTCGCCTCGTGATGTGTACGGCGCAGGGGCCGTTCCCGATGGAGACGAGTTACGAGTGGTCGCCGGCCGGTGACGGCGCGACGCGGATGACGTTGCGGAACCGTGGCGAGCCGAAGGGGTTCGCCGGGGTCGCGGCGCCGTTGATGGCGGCGTCGATGCGGCGGGCGAACACCAAGGATCTGGCCCGGCTCAAGCAGTTGCTTGAGGCAACTTAAGGGTCAGCGGCGGTAGACGTCGCCGAGCTTGCCGTCGGGGTCGACCGACCCGAGGATGGCCTCGGTGATGCCGGCCAGTTGGGTGATCTGGTCGGGGGTGAGTACGTCGATGACGTGCTGCCGGACCGTCGCGACGTGGCCGGGGGCGGTGGCACGGATCTTCTTCCAGCCGTCGGCGGTCAGGCGGGCGTTCGTCGCGCGCGCATCCTCCGGACAAGGGAAGCGCTCGATCAGACCGCGGTCCTCGAGTCGCTTCACGACGTGGGACAAGCGGGGGAGCGTGGCGTTGGTCCGCTGCGCGAGTGCGGTCATCCGGAGCGTGCGCTTCGGCGCCTCGGAGAGCATCGCCATCACGTAGTACTCGTAGTGCGTCAGCTCCGCGTCGCGTCGCAGCTGGGCGTCGAGGACGCCGGGCAGCAGCTCGAGTACGGCCGCGAGCCGCACCCACGCGGTCATCTCCGTGTCGTCCAGCCAGCGTGTGCTCACGACAACAGTCTAATGGTTGTAGCTACAACTATTCTGCGCTATCGTGATGGTTGAAGGTACAACCAAAAGGAGCGAGAGCATGACGCACGTCAGCATCATCGGCAGCGGCAACATGGGGCAGGCGATCTCGTCGGTCGTTGCCAAGGGCGGCAACACCGTTGAGCTGTTCAACTCCACCGACAAGGACAAGCCGGTCACCGGCGACGTCGTGATCCTCGCGGTGCCGTACCCGGCGATCGACCAGGTCCTGGCCGACCGCGCCGACCAGTTGGGCGGCAAGGTCGTCGTCGACATCACCAACCCGCTGAACTTCGAGACGTTCGACTCGCTCGTCGTTCCCGCGGACGGTTCGGCGGCTGCCGAGCTGGCCGAGAAGCTGCCGGAGGCCAAGGTGCTGAAGGCCTTCAACACCACGTTCGCGGCGACGGTCGCGTCGGGGCAGGCGGGTCAGGTCCCGACCACTGTCCTGATCGCCGGCGACGACGCCGGCGCCAAGGCGCAGTTCGCCGGGATCGTGTCCGCGGGCGGTCTGAAGGCGGTCGACGCCGGGTCGCTGAAGCGCGCTCGCGAACTCGAGGCCCTCGGCTTCCTTCAGCTCACCCTCGCGATCGGTGAGAAGGTCTCCTGGACCGGCGGCTTCGGTCTGGTCTGAAGGACCTTCTGAAGCTCTACCGCAGCAACGCGAGCCGAACGCCGAGGCCGATGAAGATGCCGCCCGTCGCCGTGTCGATCCGGCGCCGGGCGGTACGGCGAGCGCGCAGCCAGCCGCCGATCCGCCCCGAGAGCAGCCCGACCGTGCCGTCGACGAGGAACTCGAGCACGATCAGGATCGCGCCGAGCACCGCGAACTGCAGCCACACCCGACCGTGGTCCGGCACCACGAACTGCGGCAGGAACGCGATCGTGAACGTCACCATCTTCGGGTTCAGCAAGTTCGTGGTGAGGCCGGTGAAGTACGCCTTCCGCCCCGACATCGCCGCACCGGCCGGCGCGTCGTCGATGGCGTCGTTGCGGTGCCGGATCATCTGCACCCCGAGATAGATCAGGTACGCCGCGCCGACGATCCGGACCGCGGCGAACGCCACCGGCACCGCCGCGAACAACGCGGCCAAACCGGCCGCGGCCACCGCGACATGCACCGCCTCACTTGTCGCGACACCCGCCGTCGCGAGCAACCCGGCCCGCGGCCCGCTGCGCATCCCGCAGCCGAGGATGAACAGCATGTCCGGCCCGGGCGTGATCATCGCGATCGTCGCGGTCAGCAGGAACGCGAGGAGAAGGTGCTGATCGATCGGCATGTCCCGATCCTCGCACGGCCTCCGGACAATCCTGCCCACATGCTGGCAAGCGCTTACCCAACGCGGCTGATCTCTGCAACACTGGGCGACCATGGATGCGCCTCGGGTGATCAATGACAACGGTGCTTGGTGCTGGTTCCAGGACGAGCGGGCGGTGGTGGATCCGGACGGCGGTGTGCTGGTCGCCGGTTCGATCGCCGCGCCGGAGGGGCCTGACGGGGACGAGCGGGCCGGCAATGTCGAGCTGACCCTGGTCGATCTGCGGTCCGGAACGAGCGAGGTCGTCGTACTGCACGAGCGGTTCGAGGCGGACGACCACGACGTACCGGCGCTGTGGCGGCGGCGGGACGGTCGTTGGCTGGCGGTGTACACCAAGCACAAGACGGACGACCTGACGCGGTGGCGGGTGAGTGAGCCCGGCGATCCGCGCACGTGGGGACCGGAGCAGACGTTCGACTGGAGCGAGTTCACCGGCGGCCGCGGTGTCACGTACTCGAACCTGCATGAGCTCGACGGCCGCCTCTACTGCTTCGCCCGAGCGGTGAACGACGACCCGTGCGCTCTGGTGTCCGACGACGAAGGCGACACCTGGGAGTACGCCGGCAAGCTGTTCACCCGCCCGAAGGTCGGATACGTCAACGGCTACACGCGCTACGTCTCGACACCTGAGCGCGTCGACCTCATCACGACGGACCACCACCCGCGCGACTACAACAACTCGATCTACCACGGCTATCTGGAGGGTGGTGCTCTGCACCGGACCGACGGCACGGTGGTGGACGCCAAAGCGCTCGACGCGGACGCGCCGTCGCAGGTGGAGCTGACCACGGTGCTCGCCGCGGACTCGGTCTGGGACGGCGAGCCGATGACGCACTGCTGGACCGTCGACATCCGTCGCGGCGACGACGGATGTCTCGCGGCCGTCCTGCTGGCGCGCCACGACGTACCGGAGAAGCCGGAGGACGCGTTCGCGCGACAGCACCCGGTGCCGGACCACCGCTTCTTCTACGCGCGCCTCGCTCCGGGCGGCACGTGGCAGGTGCGGCAACTGGCGAAGGCCGGCCACGGCCTGCTGGTCCATGAGAACGACTACACCGGCCTCGTCGCGATCGACCCGTACGACCTCGACTCGGTCTACGTCTCGACACCGATCGACCCGCGCGACGGCGCCGCGCTGAAGCACCATGAGATCTTCCACGCGCGCCTGAACGACGCCGGGGAGACCTGGACGCCGGTGACCGAGAACTCCGCGGTCGACAATCTCCGGCCGATCGTCGCGCCCGGCGATCCGGCTCGTGTCCCGCTGCTCTGGTTCCGCGGTGAGATGACGGCCTCGCAGCACTACGCGTGTGAGGTCGTTCTCCTGGATCGCCCGCGGCAGACATAATAACAAGCGGTACCAGCTCAGCCATGGCTGTTCCGGTACGACGGTTGTAGGTCGCGGTCCTGTGCGGGTACCTCGCGTTCGGGGCCACGCTGGCGTAGCGCTGGCGCTCGCGGTCGGAGCGGGACTGCTTTGTGTCCTGGTCGCGGTTACAGTGCCGACTCGAGCAGGGTCTCCACGATGACCCGGGCCTCCGCGCCGAGCTCCGGATCCTGGTCGACCGCGCTGATCAGCGTCGCGCCTTCCAGTACGACGACCAGTTGCCGCGCGGTCCGCTCGGGATCGCGAGCCCCGGCATTGGTCAGCAAGCGCTCGAAAAGCGCGCGGTAGAAGGCGAGATGCTCGCGCGCGAGCCGTCGCGGCGCGCCGTCCTGGCCACGGTCCTCGGTCGCGGCGTTCATCATCGCGCAGCCGCGGAACCCGGCCTCGGCGTACCAACTTGCGGCCAGGTCGAAGACGGCGAGGATCTGGTCGAGGCCGGGCGGTGCCTGCTCGACCGCGGCGTTGTACCAGGCGCGGACCCGTCGGGTGCGGTCGGCAAGCACCGCTTCGACCAGGCCGTCCTTGGATCCGAAGTTCCTGTAGATGGTCAGCTTGGACGCGCCGGCGGCCTCGACGATCTCGTTCATCCCGGTCGCGTGGATCCCGCTCCGGCCGAACACGTCCGCCGCCGCGCTCAGGATCCTGGCCTTGGTCGCCTCCGGATCCAATCGTTCCCCAGCCTTGACCGGCATGGTCCAACCACCTCCGGCCCCCAGCCTACCGAGCTGGACCAAGATGAGAACGATCGGTACCATCAAGCTCATGTGGACAGCACCGGGATTCGAGCACGTGGCCGAGGCCTTCGACCGGAACTTCGCGCAGCGCGGTGAGCTCGGCGCGGCGTTCGCGGCGTACCACCGGGGCGAGTTGGTGGTCGACCTGTGGGGTGGGATCGCTGATCCGGAAACGGGCCGAGCGTGGGATCGCGACACGATCCACCTGATGTTCTCCGGCACCAAGGGCCTCACCAGTGCGTGCGTTCTGCTGCTGATGCAGCGTGACCAACTGTCATTGGACGATCCGCTGAGTCGCTACTGGCCCGAGTTCGGTGCCGAGGGCAAGGATCGGATCACGGTCGCGGAGGTGTTGTCCCACCAGGCCCGCCTGCCGTGGGTGGCGGCCGGGTATGCCGACTTGTTCGACCACGACGTGATGGCTGCACAGCTCGCCGCGCAGGCACCGGCGTCCGATCCGCGCGCCGCGTTCATGTACCACCCGGTGACCTGGGGATGGCTCCTCGACGAGCTTGTACGGCGCGTCGACGGCCGCGTGGTGGGCCAGCTCTTCGCCGACGAGTTCGCCGTACCGCTGGACCTCGAGGTGTGGATCGGCCTGCCCGACGAGCTGCACTGGCGGGTGGCGACGATGGTGTCTCCGGAGGGTGTGCTCGTCGACGGACCCTGGTCGGAGCTGAACCGGCCCAACCCGCTGTGGGTCCCGGGTTCGGAGAAGATCTGGAACAGCGAGGAATATCGCAGCGCCGGGCTCGCCGCGGTCGGCGGCTACGCGACGGCGCGAGGGATGGCGAAGTTCTACGCGTCCCTCCTGGGTGACGGCGTCCTGTCGCCGGAGACCGTCGAACTCGGTCGCCGGGAGATCCGGCGCGGCATCGAGCCGACGTGGGGGAGTCCAATGGTTTACGGCGCCGGCTTCGAGCTGCAGACCGGCGACGGGCCGGCCGACGCGTTCGGTCACGCGGGAGCTGGCGGCTCGCGGCACGGCGCGTGGCCGGGCCGCGAGACCGCCTTCTCCTACTTGATGAACGAGGTACGCGTCGGACCGGACGAACGCTCGCTCACCCTGCTGGCGGCGCTCAGCCGAGGTAGTCGCGCCACGGGCCGGTGATGGCCAGCGTGATGCCGGGGGTCTGGATGTTGACGAACAGCACCTTGCCGTCCTCGGAGAACGACGGACCGGTGAACTCGGAGTCGTTCAGCATGTTCCGGGCGATGGCGTACGCCGGTCCGCCCGGCGTCGCGCTCAGCACGTGGCTGCTGGCCTGACCGTCCTCGGCCAGGATCAGCGAGCCCCACGGCGTCACGGTGACGTTGTCCGGGCTGTCGAAGTTCAGGTCGTCGTACTTCGCCTCGGGCCCCTTGTTCGCGGCGGCGTTCTCGGGAAAGTACGTGACCAGCTGGATGGTGCGGGCCTCGTAGTCGTAGAACCACACCATGCCGTCGTGCGGCACGGCGTCGGCGGGCAGGTCGGCGGTGCCGGACTCGGCGTAGGAGTTCACCACGTACACGCCCTGCTTGGTGCCGTAGACGCCCTCGAACTTCTTGCCGCGGGTGATCTGGCCGTCGGTGAACTGCTTGCGGACCGAGGTCGTCGCGCCGTCGCGGTCCGGCACCGCCACCCACGCGGTCCGGAACGGCCGGAGCAGCTGGGCCGACGTCAGGTACGCGACGTCCGGGATCGGCTTGCCGTCGTCGCCGAGGATCGCCAGCGCCTCGAGCGTGCCGAAGTCCTTGTCGGCCAGGTCCTTGTAGCTGCGCGAGCTGAGCCGGTAGCCGCGGGGCGCCGACCAGCGGTAGAACGTGCCGTTGGGGCCGGAGGCGTCCTCGGACAGGTAGATGTGCGTGCGGTCCTCGTCGATCGCGAGCGCCTCGTGCGCGTACCGGCCGAGGGCCTTGAGCGGCACGGGGTGCGCGGTCCTGCCGTCGCCCCACACCTCGAAGACGTAGCCGTGGTCCTTCAGCCGGGTGGTGCCGTTGGCCTTGCTCTCGGTCTCCTCGCACGTCATCCAGGTGCCCCACGGGGTGGGACCGCCGGCGCAGTTCGTCAGCGTGCCGGAGATGCCGACCCACTCGCCGAGGTTCTTGCCGTCCTTGTCGACGTCGATGACGGTGCAGCCGCCGGCCGAGCCGACGCCCGCGTCGTACACGGTGCCCTCGAGCTGCGGTACTCCGAGGGCGTTGTTGTCGCTGATCTCGTGGTTCTGGATCAGCTGGTAGCGGCCGTGGCCGGCGCTGAAGACCGCGGTGCCGTCGTGCAGGCCCGGCGTCGGGTGACCGCTCTTCAGCTTGGTCTCGCCGGCCTGCGTGACGACGCGGTACTTGAACCCGGCCGGCAGCGCGAGGATGCCCTTCGGGTCGTCCAGCAGCGGCGGGAAGGGCCGGTGCTGCGGGAACGGGGTGTGGCCGTTGCGCGCCGACGATGCCGGGGCGGCCTCGGCGAGGGTCGGTACGGCGCCGACGGTGGTGAAACCGACTCCGGCCGCACCTACGGCGGCTCCCCGGAGGACGGAACGACGATCGACTGACATGCAATGCTCCTTGGACAGGCGGTTCCCGAGTCCCCCCGATCCTTCAGGGCTCCGGGTCACGACCGGCAAACAGAAGCTGAACAACATTCGTCCGATACATCTGCAACGAATGCAGGTACGCCGGCGTCTACTGTGGGAGGTGATCGTGATGCGGACAGTGAGTGTCGTACTGCTGACAGCTGGCCTATTGGTTGCTTGCGGCAATAACACCGGCACCGACACCGGAACGGGAGCGAATCCTTCGATGACACCGAGCCCCTCGAGCAGCAGCAGTACTCCGGCCGGCGGACCCGTCGAGCAGGCCAAGGCCGACCTGGCCGAGCGGCTGAGTGTCGATGCGACCCGGGTGACGGTGGTGAGTTCGGAGGAGGTCACCTGGTCGGACGGCAGTCTCGGCTGTCCGGAGCCGGGGATGATGTACACCCAGGCGCTGGTGCCGGGTGCGCGGATCGTCCTCGAGGTCGACGGGACGCAGTACCAGTACCACTCCGGCGCCAACCGCGCCCCGTTCCTCTGTGAGCATCCGCAGTCCCCGACCGGCTGAAAACTTTTCGATGACCGGGTGTATCAACCTGCACCGAGGGTGACTCCGCACAAATGGGGGGTAAGCCTTCGGGTTGTCGCAGGGGGGAGGACAGCGCGGAGGCGCGCAGAGGGGGAGGCTGAGGCGGTGCGGAAGTCCGGCGGTCAGGCCGGTGATTCCGCATCGCCTCAGCGCGTGATCCGCCGGGCTCAGCTCACGGACGGGATCGCGTCTCCGGCCCGCAGCACCGGACCGACGCCCGGCTCCGGCTGGGTCAGCGCGAAGGCGAGCAGCGCGTCGGCGGCCTGCTTGGCGTTCTCACCGGTGAGCGACATCCGGCCGGCGATCAGGCCCGCGACGAGCGGCGTCGCGAACGACGTACCGCTCCAGCGCGCCATGCCGGCGAACGAGCGCAGCTGGCCGGCGTTCGGCGGTTCGGTGCACTCGTAGTCGCCGGTGAGGAACGCGTTCACCAGATTCTCGCCCGGGGCGTAGACGTCGACCCAGCCACCGAAGTTGCTGAACGACGCCCGGTCGCGGCCGTTGTCCGCGAGCGCGCCGACGCCGACGGTCTCCGGGAACGCGGCCGGCCAGAAGTAGTCCCGGCTCGCTTCGTTCCCGGCCGCGGCGACCAGCGTGAGGCCGTTGACGCGGTTCAGCCGGGTCTGGATGAACACGTCCAGGCCGAGCGCCGGCAGGTCGAACCGCGTCCTGGTGCCGGCCGAGAGGCTGATGATGTCCGGCGCCAGGTCGAGTACTTCGTCCAGGGCCGCCGCGAGGTCGAACTCCCACATCGCGCCGGCCGAGGTGAAGTAGCTCTTCACCACGATCTCGACGTTGCGGGCGATCGCTCGCATCACGCCGGCGATGAACGTCCCGTGCCCGGCGTACGGCCGGATCCGCCCGGAACCGTCGAACGCGTTCTCCGGATCACCGGTCACGCCGTTCAGCCAGTACGCCGCGGGTGCGTCGGACCAGCCGACGTCGAGTACGACGACCTTCACGCCCCGCCCGTCCGCGGCGCCCGCGGAGAGGAACGGCGTCGGTAGCGCCGGGTCCGGCGGGATCCCGGGCGGGACCTCCTCGGGCTCGGTGGCCGGACAGGGGCTGACGCTCGGCGTCACATAGAACAGGTGCTCGGGCGTGACCACGCCGCGTCCGAGCCGCAGGTCGGCGTACTTGAGGAATCGCTGGGTCGTCGACCGGTCCTCCGGCGCCTCCGGCGGAACCTTGTCCGGCAGCAGCAGCCTGGTGACCCCGCCGATCCCGCCCTCGGCCGGGCGCCCGCCCTGGAAGAGCTCGATCACCCGGGTGAGGTCCTCGTCCCGGACCAGGACGACCCCCGTGCGGTACAGATAGTCGGCGCCTTCCGGCCGCTTCTCCCAGTCCTCGGGAGACACTTCGACCTCGCGCCCGAACGCGGCCAGAATCAGTTCGATCTGAGCGACGTATTTTCGGTCGCTCGTTTGATCCGCCATTTCCTTCCTTCCCCCCTCGATGAATGTAACGGCCGTTATCATTTCAGAATGCCGACGGCCGGGGGGAGTGCCGAGGCGGCAGAAAATCTGCTGCCACTCGCGTTGTCGCGCCCGCACGATGCGATCGCGTCCGCGCGCAGCCTGCTGGCGAGTGATGCCCGCGCGGTCGAGGCCTCGATCGCGCACCAGGCCTGGGGCATCGGTCTGCGTCAGCTCGGCGACGTCACATCGGCCGTGCGCGAGTTGCGCACCGCACTGCGGTTGGCGGAGCAGTCCGGGCGTTCCGAGCGTGAGGCGGATGTCCTTGCCACGTTGGGCGCAACGCTCGGTCGCGCGGGCCGGAGTCGCGAAGGTCTGGCGCGCCTCGATCGTGCGGTCGAGCTCAGTCGCGGTGCGCTGACGGGGCGCGTGCTGGTACGGCGCGCCGACGTACTGCTCGTCCTCGGTCGGCATCGCGAGGCGCTGGACGACCTGCGGTTGGCGATCGCGCGGTTGCGGCGTTCGGGCGATCAGGTCTGGGAGGCGCGGTCGCGGAACTATCGCGGATTCATCCAGCTCGCGCTGGGCGGGACGAAGCGTGCGGACGCGGATTTCGCAGTGGCCGAGAAGTTGTACGCCGCGACCGGTCAAGAGTTCGAGTACGCCGAGGCGCGACAAAATCGTGGATTGGTCGCGTACTCGCGGGGCGATCTTCCGTCGGCGCTGCGCTATCTGGACGAAGCCGGCCGCCGGTTCGCCACGGTCGGTGTGGCGTGGCCGGACCTCGCGATCGACCGCTGCGGCGTACTGCTCGCGGCCGGGCTCAGTGCCGAGGCGCTGGCCGAGATGGATCAGGCGATCGCTCAGATGCAGGCAGAGGGCGGTACGGCGACCAAGCGCGGCGAGCTGTGGTTCGCCGCCGCGACGGCAGCGCTCGCGGCGGGCGATCCGGAGGCGGCGCGGGAGCGGGCCGATCGGGCGCGGCGGTTGTTCTCCGCGCAGCACCGCGAGTGGTGGTCGGTCCGTTCGTCGATGGTGCAGCTGGAGTCTCGGTATCAGTCCGGCGAGCGCGGCGAGCGGTTGTTGCGGCGGGTGGGCGCGGTGGCTCGGCGGCTGGATGCGCTGGGTGCGTCCGAGGCGTCGGCCGCGCATCTGCTGGCGGGTCGGCTCGCGCTGGCGGACGGTCGGTCGCGGACCGCGGATCGCGAGCTCGAGCTCGCGGGGAAGCACAGCAAGGATGCGCCGCCGATCGCTCGGAGCGCGGGCTGGCTGGGGAAGGCGTTGCGGGCGGAGGCTCGGTCCGATGTGCGCGGCATGTTGGCGGCTTGCGGTCGAGGGCTCGATGCGTTGGACGAGCATCGGCTGACGATGGGGGCGACCGAGCTTCGGGCATTGGCGACCGGCCAGGGTGCGGAGTTGGCGGAGCTGGCGCTGCGGGATGCGTTGCGGCGGGACGATCCGCGGCGCCTGCTGGTCTGGGGCGAGCGGTGGCGGGCGACTGCGCTCGGCGTTCCGCCGGTTCGGCCGTCGGACGACGAGCAGCTCGGCGCTGACCTTGCGGCGTTGCGGGACGTCGTACGGCGGTTGGACGCGTCGCCCGATCCTTCGCTGGACAAGGAACGTCGGCGACTGGAGAAGGCTGTTCGGGATCAGGCGTTGCGGGCGCAGGGCGGCGCGTTGCCTGGCGGCGCGGCGCGGTTGGACGTCGACGCTCTGGTCGAGGCGTTGGGCGAGACGGTGCTCGTCGAGCTGATCGAGGTCGACGGCATGCTGCACGCGGTGGTGGTACGGGACGGGCGGATCAGTCGGCACGAGGTCGGCCCGCTGACGGCCGCGGCGGTCGAGGTCGAACGCTCCCGCTTCCGCCTCCGTTGGTTGGCTCACGGTCGAGGAGCGCGTGGTCAGGCGCAACGAGGGCCGTCGCTGGAGGTGTTGGGGGCTCGGCTCGGGGACGCGATTCTCGGGGCGGCGCAGGAGCAGATGGGGGATCGGGCGGTGGTGATGGTGCCGCCGAGCCGGTTGCAGGCGTTGCCGTGGGGGCTGGTGCCGGCCTTGGCCGACCGGTCCGTCAACGTGGTGCCGTCGGCGGCGACCTGGTTGCGGGCGCGGCGGTTGCGGCCACCCGCCGATCGGCGTGTCGTGCTGGTGCTCGGTCCGGGGTTGTCGGCCGGCCGGGCCGAGGTCATGCGGTTGGCGGAGAAGTATCCGGACGCGACCGTGCTGGCGGACGGCGATGCGACCGCGGAGAAGGTCCTGCGCGAGCTCGACGGGGCCTGGATCGCACACATCGCCGCGCATGGGACGTTCCGCGCGGACAGTCCGCTCTTCTCGTCGTTGCGGCTCGACGACGGGCCGCTGACCGTGTACGACTTCGAGCGGCTGCGCAGAGCGCCGTACCGGATGGTGTTGTCGAGCTGCGACTCCGGCCTCGCGAAGCCGGTCGGCGCGGACGAGCTGCTCGGGTTGAGCAGCAGCCTGATCCCGTTGGGTGCGGCGGGAATCCTGGCGAGCGTCGTACCGGTGAACGATCCGGCCACCGCGCCGCTCATGCTCGCGTTGCACGACAACCTGCAGGCCGGCCAGTCGCTCGCGGCCGCGTTCGCCGGGGCGCGGGCCGAGGCACGGGGCGATCCGGTCACTGTCGCCGCGGCGCGATCGTTCGTCGCCCTCGGCGCTTAGCGACCGGTTGTATCAGCAGTCGTCCGGACCGACTCTGTACTAGTGAAGCGGTCCGGTGAGAAAGGGGGGCGGCATGCGGGACGACCCGACAGTCGTCGACCTGGTCACCCGGGCCAGGGACGGCGACAAGAGCGCCTGGGACGAGCTGGTGGAGCGCTACGCGCCGCTGGTCTTCTCGGTGTGCCGACGGTGCCGATTGGCGCAGCCTGATATCGACGATGTCGGGCAGAGTGTCTGGCTGCGGCTGGTCGAGCACTTACCCGGTCTGCGCGAGCCGGCCGCCTTGCCGGGGTGGATCGCGACCACGACCCAGCGGGAATGTTTCCGGCTGATCCGTTCGACCAGCCGGGTCGAGCCGGTCGACATCGCGGAGTCGGCCGATGTGCCCGAGCAGGCGATCGCCGAAGAGGAAGTACTGCGGCACGAGCGCCGCGCGATCCTGCGGACGGCGTTCGCCGAGCTGTCGCGGCGGTGTCAGCTCCTGCTGGCGCTGCTGATCCAGGACCCGCCGGCGCCGTACGACGAGATCAGCCGGCGACTGCAGGTGCCGATCGGCAGCATCGGGCCGAACCGGGCCCGCTGCCTGACCCGGCTACGGCAGACCCCGGCGCTGGCGTTGCTGGCCGCGGACGGACCCGAAGGATTCGATCAAGGGACGAGGAGGTGAGAACCGTGATTCATCCGGACTGGAACGACGACGAGAAGTTGATCGATGCCCTGCGTGACGCGCTGGGGTCTACCGATGAGGTGCCGACGGCGTTCGTCGACGCAGGCAAGGCGGCGTTCGCGTGGCGGACCATCGACGCCGAACTGGCGGCGCTCACCTACGACTCGGCCTGGGACTCACTCGACGCACTCGCGATCCGCTCCGAGAGCGCGATCCTGCGGTCGCTCACCTTCGCCTCCGACGGCTGGACGGTCGAGCTCGAGCTGACCCCCGACGCAGTGCTCGGTCAGCTGGACCCGCCCGAGGCCGGCACGGTCAGTGCCCGCGGCGAGGGCGGCAAGCTGTCGGCCACGGACATCGACGACCTCGGCTTCTTCGTCCTCCATCCACCGCCCAACGTTCCATACCGTTTGGTCTGCGCAACGCGCTCCGGCACCACGATCCTCACCGGCTGGATCACGCCGTAAAGACCTGCGAATCGTCCGCGAACGCCTTGAATTCCAGGGCGTTCCCGGCCGGGTCGAGGAAGAACATCGTCCACTGTTCGCCGGTCTGGCCCTGGAAGCGGACGTACGGCTCGATGACGAACTCGACGCCGGCCGCCTTCAACCGCTCCGCGAACTCCTGGAACTGCTCGACGGTAAGGATCAGCCCGAAGTGCGGCACGGGTACGTCGTGGCCGTCGACCGGGTTGTGGATCCGCTGCCGGCGCTCCGGGGCGAGGTGCGTGACGAACTGGTGGCCGCGCAGGTTCCAGTCGATCCAGGACCCGGAGCTGCGGCCTTGCTCGAGGCCGAGGACCTCGCCGTAGAAGTGCCGGGCCGCGTCGAGGTCGTCGACCGGCATCGCGAGATGGAAGCGCGGAATGGGGGAGTCGAGAACTGTCATGCGGCCATTCAAGCAGTCGTTTCGCGCTGTTGCTCGATCTCGACGTGGGGACGAGATTGCCAGAGCGCCCACTCCGCACTCACGTCGCCCGCAGCACGCAGCAGGAGCGGGAGGTGGTCGTGCAGCAGCGTGTCGACGGTGGTCTCGGCGGCATGGACGGTCACGTTCATCGCGGCCCGGACCGTACCGGTACCGTCGCGGACCGGTGCCGCGACCGAGCGGACGCCCGGCGCGAGCTCCTCGTCGGCCAGCGCCCACCCGCGGGCGCGGATCTCGGTGAGCTGGTCGTGTAGCTGCTCCGCCGTCCGGCCGATGTACGGCGGAAGTCCGGCGCGACTCGGCAACGCGAGGACATCGGCCAGCTCGTCGGGGGAGAGGGCGGAGAGCAGCACCTTGCCCTGTGAGGTCTGCGCGGCCGGGAAGCGGGTGCCGATGTCGACCCGGAGCGCGATCAGCTTCGGCACCGATACCCGGGCCACGTAGACGATGTCGGAGCCGTCGAGCTGCGCCATCGACGACGACTCACCGGTCCGCGCGACGAGCGATTCGAGGTGCGGTTTGGCGATGTCCCAGAGTCCGAGCGAACCGACGTACGCCATCCCGAGGGTGAGGACCTTCGGGGTCAGCTGGAACGCGCCGTCGGTGGTGCGGACGAAGCCGAGCTCCTCGAGAGTCAGCAGGAGGCGGCGCGCGGTCGGCCTGGCGAGACCGGCCGCGCTTGCGACCTCGCTGAGCGACATGGTCCGGTGGCCGGCGTCGAAGCAGGCGAGCACATCCAGCCCGCGAGCCAGCGACTCGACGAAATCCGGACCCGCGCCACGCCCTGCCATCAGTTCTTCCTCCTCGATCGACTACGACTCACCGAAGATGGTGCCACGTGCTTCCCGCGTCGAGTCGGACTTGTAGTCGGTGTACTGGTACGGGTTGTCGAGCACCTCGCCCTTCGGGAGCTCCGGGTTCATCCCGCTCCGCCACGCCTCCTCGCCCAGACTCGAGCGCAGGTAGTCGACGGTAGCCTCGACCTCCTGGCGGACGGCGGACAGGTCGCAGCCGACCAACTCGTGCGCGAACTTCACCACCCGGCCGTCGACGATGACCGTGTGCACGTCGCCGCGCTGGGCCTGGAACGCCACCTGCCCGTACGGGTTGATCAGCGGGAACGACACCGGCGACGCATCGTTCTTGATCAGGATCACGTCGGCCTTCTTGCCCGGTTCGAGGCTGCCGAGGTCGTCGCGGCCGAGTGCCTTCGCGCCGCCGCGGGTGGCCCACTCGACGACATGCTCGGCGCGTAGATGGCTGTGGGTCACGGTGGCGCCCTTCATGTGCGCCTCGAGGTGTTCGCGGGCCCGATCGGCGCCGAGCGTGGTCCGCATCGAGCTGAACAGGTCGCCGCTCCACCACACGCTCGTGTCCATCGACAACGACACCGGGATGTCGTGCCGGCGTACCTGCCAGGTGGGCGGGTAGCCCTGGCCGGCGCTCTGCTCGGACTCGGTCGAGACCGAGATCGATCCGCCGGTCGCGGCGATCCGCTGGTACGAGTCCGTCGTCAGCGTGGCCGCGTGGACGTAGATGTTCTGCGGGGTCATGAAGTCGTTCTCGTGCATCAGCTTGATGCCGTTGTCGTTGGTCGCGCCCCACACACCCGCGTGCGTGGTCACGCCGAGCCCGAGCTCGCGCGCCACCTCGAACGCGGCCCGCTCCGGGAACGCCGGGTCGCCGGTCACGTCGAAGGCCAGTTGCAGACCGAGCTGCGAGTCGTCCCGCAACCGCTCCAGGAACGACCGCACGGCCGGGTCCGCGGTCCACTCCCACGGTCCAGCCTGAATGTTGCCGTAGGCAAGAACAAACCGCCCGGGTACCGCGCGCAACGCGTCCGCGGCCGCCTCGGCGTGGTCGACGCTCTGCAACCCGTGCGACCAGTCGACGGTCGTGGTCACACCTGCCTCGAGCGACTCCCAGGCCGAGGTCAGGTTGCCGGCGTGGATGTCCTCCGGCCGGAACGTCTTGCCGTGCTCGAGGTAGTACCAGACGAAGTACTGCGTCAGCGTCCAGTCGGCGCCGTACGCGCGCATCGCGGTCTGCCACATGTGCCGGTGGGTGTCGATCATGCCGGGCATCACGATGCCGCCGGTCGCGTCGATCACCTGGGTGTTCTCGGGGACCTCGAGGGCCGGGCCGATGGCTGCAATCTGATTGTCGGCAATCAGCACGTCGCCCTTGTCGACGATCGTGTGGCGATCGTCCATGGTCAGCACGGTGCCGCCGCGCAGCAGTACCGGACGGCCGGCGATCGGTGGTTCGGCGGTGGTCATCTGATCCCCTCCCAGGAGCAATCGGACAGGCGTCCGTATGACGGTCAATGGGGCGGTGGGGCTCACTATTGGAGTCGGTGCGAACGGTGTCAAGGTCTCGGACAGGGCGGTTGACAGGCGGATCCGGGCCGGTTGAGACTGAAGCGCGGACAGATGTCCGTAGATGACGTCGGGGAGGTCGTGTGACGGGTCCGCTCTCGGGACTGCTGGTGGCCGACTTCTCCCGGATCCTGGCCGGGCCGTACGCGACCATGCTGCTCGCCGACCTCGGCGCCGACGTGGTCAAGGTCGAGGCGCCCGGCGGGGACGACACCCGGTCCTGGCAGCCACCGGTCCGCGACGGCATCTCGACGTACTACCTCGCGGTGAACCGGAACAAGCGGTCAATCGCGCTCGACCTGAAGGACGCCGGGGACCGCGCGGCGGCGCAGGAGCTGGCGCGCCGCGCGGACGTGCTGGTGGAGAACTTCCGGCCGGGCGGGCTGGCCCGGTTCGGCCTGGACTACGAAACCGTTGCCGAGGGCAACCCGAAGCTGATCTACGCGTCGATCAGCGGATTCGGCTCCGGACCGAAGGGCGCCGAGCTGCCCGGGTACGACCTGATCGTGCAGGCCATCTCCGGGCTGATGAGCCTGACCGGCGACCCCAACGGCGAGCCGTTCCGGGCCGGGATCTCGGTCTTCGACGTGATGGCGGGGTTGCACGCGACGATCGGCGTACTGTCCGCGCTGAACGCGCGGCACGAGACCGGTCGCGGTCAGCACGTCGAGGTCAACCTGCTGTCGTCGGCGCTGTCCGGGCTGGTCAACCAGTCGAGCGCGTACGTCGCGGGCGGCGTCGTACCGCTGCGGATGGGCAACAGCCATCCGAGCCTCTTCCCGTACGAGCCGATGCCGTGCGCGGACGGGGACCTGATCATCACGGCCGGGAACAACGGGCAGTTCCGCAAGCTCGTGGAAGTCCTCGGCGTACCGGAGCTGGCCGACGATCCGCGCTTCGACCGGAACGAGAAGCGGACCGCCAACCGGGAGGAGCTGCGGCCGTTGCTGATCGCGCGGTTGGCGACGCGGACGAAGCTGGAGTGGTTCCGGGACATCATCGCGGCCGGCGTGCCGTGCGGGCCGATCAACACCGTCGACGGCGGGGTGGCGTTCGCGGAGGACATCGGGCTGGATCCGGTGGTGACGGTCGGCGGGATCCCCGGTGTGCGGAACCCGATCACGTTCACCGGCAATTCGGGCGGTGCCGATGGCGCCGCGTCGTACCGGCTTCCCCCACCGTCGCTCGACGAACACGGCGCCGAGCTGAGGAAGTGGCTGGAGGCTGACCGATGAGCGACGACCAGGTCGTACCGCCGGCGTTCCCGACCTCGCTCGGTACGTCGACCGCCGACGAGATCCGCCTGCTCGGGCAGGATCTCACCGCTGATCTGATGGGGAAGGTCGGGTTCGGCGAGCTGGCGTTCTGGCTGGTCGCGATGCGCCGGCCGACACCGTCGGAGACCCGGGTGTTCGAGGCGGTCCTGGTCGCGTTGGCGGATCACGGGTTCACTCCCACCGCGATCGCCGCCCGGCTGACGTACCTGTCGGCGCCCGACTCCTTGCAGGGTGCGCTGGCCGCGGGTCTGCTGGGTGGCGGATCGCGGTTCCTGGGCGTGACCGAGGACTGCGGACAGTTCCTGCACGCGGCGCTCGGCGAGGACCTTCCGGCGGATGATGCGGGCTGGGACGCCCTCGCGCTCGAGCTCGTCGAACAGTCCCGCGCCGACGGAACGTACATCCCTGGTCTCGGGCATCCGGTGCACAAGGTCCAGGACCCACGGACCCCGGTGCTCATCGGAATCGCCCGCGAGGAAGGTCTCGAAGGTCCGCATCTCAAACTCTTCCAGGCGATCGGGCGCGTGCACGAACAGGTGCTGGGCCGCAAGCTCCCGTTGAACGGCGCCGGTGTGTGCGGCGCAGCGCTCGCCGACCTCGGCCTGCCGGTCGAGTTGCTGCGGGGCTTCGCGCTGCTCGCGCGGGCGGCGGGCCTCCTCGGCCAGCTCGCCGAGGAGCGCCGGCGTCCCATCGGTATGGACGCCTACCTGACTGTCGATCGCAACGCCGTCTACGTCGATCCGGAAAGCTGAAGGAGCACCACATGGCAACAGTCGCCGCGGTGATCGCCTCCACCCACCATCCGTTCTACTACCGTGCGAGCACCGCTACCGGGGCGGACCGGCCGCCGTTCGCCGATGAATGGGTGGCGAAGATCGAGGCCTTCCGGGAGACGTTGACGAAGGCGCGCCCGGACATCCTGGTGATGGTCGGCAGCGATCATTTCCACCAGTTGTGGCTGGACAACATGCCGCAGTTCCTGGTCGGCAAAGCGCCGTACTTCGACGCGAACTGGTACAACGAGGAGCGCGAGTTCGGGCTGCCGCGGATGCGACTGGCCGGCGACGAGCAACTGGCGTCGCACCTGCTGCGGAACGGGCTGGACGCCGGCTTCGACCTTGCCTTCAGCAACGAACTGCGGATCGACCACAGCATCACCTGCCCGATCATCACGCTGCGCCCGGAGGCGGACCTGCCGATCGTGCCGATCTACACGAACATCTTCGCGCCGCCGCTGCCGCGTCCCGGCCGGTTCGTCGAGCTGGGCCGGACGATCCGGCAGCTGGTCGAGTCGTGGCCGATCGACAAGCGGGTCGCGATCATCGGCACCGGGCACCTGTCGCTGGAGCTCGGCGGGCCGCGGCAGTTCGGCGAGCATGGGCCCGACCCGGAGTTCGACCGCAAGGCGGTGGAGTGGATCGCGAGCGGCGACGTCGAGGGATGCCTGTCCGAGGTGACGCTGGACAGCCTGCACCAGCCGGGCAACGCGACGCACGGGTTCATGGACTTCATGCTCATGATGGGCGCCGCAGGGGCGGGGGCGAAGGCGGATCACGTCGACTCGCTGGACCTGTTCCACACCATGGAGGCGTACTTCACCTGGTACCCGAACGGAGTGCCGGCATGAGCAAGTACCTGCTGGACAAGTTCCTCTACACCGTCGACCGGGATCCTGAGCTGGTCGAGCGCTACCGCGACGATCCGGCCGGCACGGTGGCGTGGTGGGAGCAGGAGCGGGCCAACGAGATCCTGAACTGCGCGGTCGCGGAGAAGTCGACGTGGCTCGCGTTCACCGACGACGAGCGGAAGGCGTTGCGTGACCATGATCATGTCGCGCTGTTCGGCCTCGGCGCACATCCGTTCCTGACGCTGACGCTGTTCATCGCAATGTTCGAACGGGACCACGGGCCGCTCGAGTACCAGAAGGCGTACGGTCGTGTCCTGCAGGAGCACTACTCGTTGCCCTATCCCGACATCGCCACCTGAGGAGTTCGCGTGCGAGCCGCTGTTCTGCACACCCATGGTGAGCCACCGGCGCACGGCGACCACCCGGCGCCGGTCGCGTCCGAGGGCGTGTCGATCGTCCGCGTCACCGCGGCTCCGATCGTGCCGCTCGATCTGTTGTGTGCTTCCGGTACGTCGTACTTCGGGCCGCCGGCGCTGCCGTACGTGCCGGGTGTGCAAGGCGTCGGCGTGGTCGAACAGTCCGAGGTGGTGGCGCCGGGGACACGCGTGTTCTTCGCGACCTCGGCCGGGATGGCCGCCGGCAACGGAAGCTTCGCGGAGTTGGCCGCCGTACCCGATGCCGACCTGGTGCCGCTGGACGCGACCGGCGTGAGCGACGCTGCGGTTGCGGCGATCGGGTTGTCGGGGGTTGCCGGGTGGATGGCCTTGACCTGGCGGGCTGAGATGGCGGCGGGGGAGCAGGTCCTCGTGCTCGGTGGTGGCGGTGCGGTCGGGCAGGTGGCGATCGGGGCGGCGAAGGTTCTCGGGGCGTCGCGGGTGGTGGCGGTGGCGCGGTCGGAGGCGTCACAACAGCGTGCGCTGGCGGCAGGCGCGGACGAGGTGGTTGCCGCGAGCACCGAGGTCGACCAGCTGACGGCGGCCCTCGGCGAGCCGTCGTACGACGTGGTGATCGATCCGGTCTTCGGTGCGGCGGCAACGGCTGCGGCGCGGGTGCTTGCTGCGGGCGGGCGGCTCGTCAATCTCGGTGGGTCGTCGGGTGACGAGGCGGTGTTCTCGTCGTCGGTACTGCGGAGCCGGACCGCGAGTGTTCTCGGGTACACGAACAACGCGCTGACGGCGGACCAGCGGCGTGACGCGCTCACCGCCGTACTGCAGCATGCGGCGTTCGGCGCCATCGCGGTGGCACATGAGACCGTCACGCTCGACGAGGTCGCGGACGCGTGGAAACGTCAGGCGACCGGCGATACCGCCGGCCGCCTGGTGCTGACGATCACAGCAGCTGGGTGATCAGGCCGTAGTCCTTTGCCTCCTGGGCGTTGAGGACGCGACCTGGGTCGAGGTCGGTTGCCACCTCGTCGGCGGAGCGGCCGGTGGCGTGGGCGATCAGGTCCCGGAAGCGGGCGACCTGGCGTTCGTGGTGGTCGGCGAGGGTGGCGAGCTGGTCCGCGGTGCCTTCGGCAACGAAGTGCGGCAACGACAGGACGAACATGGTGTGGCGGTGGGCTTCGCGCTGCGCGGCCGCCGCGAGTACGCCGACGGCCGGACCGCGAACGGTGCCGCGGGCAACGGCATGGACCGGCGAACCGACCAGGTCGATCGCGGCGGCGAGCGCGAGTGCGGCTTCGAGCTCGGAGTCGGCGGAGGACAGCTGCAGTGTGACCAGGTCGTTGCTGTGGGCATCAAGCAGCAGGAGCTGCGCCGTCACGTGACTTGCGAGTGCGTCGTCCAGCCGGCCACTGACCAGGATGGTCCGTTGCGCGAGCAGCCGGTCGGCGAGCTCCCGCTCGAGGCTGATCGAGGTCGGCTCGTACCAGGTGGGCAGGATGGGCTGCGGGGCCGGCTGAGGCGTCCCTGGCGACGGTGCGGGTCCCGGCCTGCTCGGGGTCGCGGGCCCCGGGCTCGGGATCTCCGGACCCGGCGGCCAGAGTGCGGCGGGCTTGTCCAGGTACATGCTTTCCTCCCGGTTGCTTCGTTCCCCACCACCCTGCGCCACCCGATCCGCCGGGAGAAGACTCTTCCGCTGTCAGCAGACGAACGAGCTCACGGCGCCGACCATCCGGTCCCAGAACGCATCCCGATCCAGCTCGACCGCGATCCGCGCATTGGCCGGGCGCCCGGTGTAGCCGTCCAGGTCCACGACGGTTGCTCCGGCGGTCCACTCGCCTTTGGTCTCGATCACCAGATTCGCCTCGACGCAACCGACGATGGCCGGGTCGATCACTCGCGCCACGGCGACCGGATCGTGCAGCGGTGGCGCCTCGAAGCCGAACAGCTCGCGGTACGTCGACGCGAAGAACGTCATCCACTCCATGCAGACCCGTGCCAACGGCGTACCGATCCGGTCGAAGCGTGCCAG
The DNA here is from genome assembly GCF_044453965.1 of Kribbella sp. NPDC051586. Lineage (NCBI taxonomy): Bacteria > Bacillati > Actinomycetota > Actinomycetes > Propionibacteriales > Kribbellaceae > Kribbella > Kribbella sp. NPDC051586. The sequence continues at coordinate 593,404 of NZ_JBITDF010000003.1, forward strand.
TACCTCGTCGGTCACGAGCGCCTGATGCGTGACGTTCAGCCCGCACATCGTGAACGGCACGCCCGACCGCACCACGACGTCCGCCGCCTCGGGATCGACGGACGCGTTGGCCTCGGCGAGCGGTGCGATGTTGCCGCGGCCGGTGGATCCGCCCATCCAGACGATCTCGGTGATGTTCGCGGCCAGCGCCGGTTCTTCGGAGAGCAGCCGCGCGACGTTCGTCAGTGCTCCGGTCGCCACGATCGTCGCCGGCCTCGCCCGCAGTACGTCGACCAGCAGCCCGTGCGCGGAGTACGGCGACTCCGGCACGGACGGCTCGTCCTCGAACAGCGGGCCGTCGAGGCCGGTCTGCCCGTGGACGTCGTCGGCGATGCGCAAACGGCGTGCCAGCGGCCGATCCGCACCCCGCGCGACCGGGATGTCGGCCACTTGCGCGAGGGACAGCACACGGCGTGCGTTCACGGTGCACTTGTCGACGGTCTGGTTGCCGGCCACGGTCGTCACCGCGAGCAGGTCGACGGCCGGATCGGCCACCGCAAGCAGGATTGCCATCGCGTCGTCGTGGCCGGGATCGCAGTCGAGGATCAAGGGGGTTGGCATCTGTACCGGCATGAGCCAGGGTACGTCGCTGGAGTTGTTGCTGTTTCGCGGCCGGTTCAGGTCCTATGTTGGCTTCATGAGCGACAAGGATCAGCCGCCGCCGAAGGACCAGTCCACGGCCGATCGCGGGCAGGACGCCGGCCAAGGGTCTGGTCAGGGCTCGGGACAGGGCCCTGCGCAGGGGAATGGGCGCGACGGCGCGCAGCGTCCCCCGCACAAGCCGTGGCGGACCGAGGGTCTGCCGCCCGGGCACGGTGACGGCGAGAAGCCTCGCCGGCCGCGGTGGTGGAAGTGGGCCGCGTGGATCGTCGGCGGGTACCTCGTCCTGTTCCTGCTCACGACGATGCAGGACCAGTTGGCCGGCGGCGAGCAGACGATCGCCTACACCGATTTCACCGCGCAGGTGCAGAAGCAGAACGTCGCCGAGGTCTTCGCCCGGGGCGACACCATCCAGGGCCGGCTGAAGAACGCCGCGCCGGTGCCGGGCAAGACGGATCAGAACTTCACGAAGTTCACCACCGAGCGGCCGACGTTCGCCAACGACAACCTGTACGCCGATCTGCAGAAGGGCGGCGCCACGGTTCGGGCGACCCCGGTGGTCGCGCAGCGCGGCGTACTGCTCAACCTGCTGATCTCGCTCAGCCCGTTCCTGCTGATCGCCGCGTTCTACTGGTGGCTGTTCCGCCGGCAGCGCGCCTCCGGCGGTCTCGGTGGTATCGGCGGGCTGTTCGGCGGCAGCGGCCAGCAGAAGAAGCCGGTCGATCCGACCACGGTCCGCGTGACGTTCGCCGACGTCGCGGGGATCGACGAGGTCGAGGCCGAGATCGAGGAGGTCGTCGACTACCTGAAGGATCCGGAGAAGTACCGGCGGCTCGGTGCGCGGGCGCCGAAGGGCGTGCTGCTGTCGGGAGCGCCCGGTACCGGCAAGACCCTGCTGGCGCGGGCGACCGCGGGGGAGGCCGGCGTACCCTTCTTCTCCGCGAGTGCCTCGGAGTTCATCGAGATGATCGTGGGGGTCGGCGCGAGCCGGGTCCGGGAGCTGTTCGGCGAGGCGCGCAAGGTGGCGCCGGCGATCATCTTCATCGACGAGATCGACACCATCGGCCGGGCGCGCGGCGGTGCCCGCTCGATCGGCGGGCACGACGAGGGCGAGCAGACGCTGAACCAGATCCTCACCGAGATGGACGGCTTCTCCGGCACCGAGGGCGTCGTCACGCTCGCGGCCACGAACCGCGCCGACGTACTCGACCCGGCGCTGCTGCGGCCCGGACGGTTCGACCGCACGATCACGGTGAACGCGCCGGACCAGCCGGGCCGCGAGGCGATCCTGAAGGTGCACGCGCGCGGCAAACCGCTCGCGCCGGACGCCGACCTGAACGCCCTGTCCAAGTCCACGCCGGGGATGACCGGCGCCGATCTCGCCAACCTGCTCAACGAGGCGGCGCTCGCGGCAGCTCGTCAGGGCGAGTCGCAGATCACCCAGCGCGATCTGACCGACGCGCTGGAGAAGATCCAGCTCGGGGCGGCACGCAACGTCGTCATGCCGGAGGAGGAGCGCCGGCGTACGGCGTACCACGAAGGCGGGCACGCGCTGCTCGGGATGATCCAGAAGGGCGCGGATCCCGTCCGCAAGGTGTCGATCATCCCGCGCGGCCGTGCGCTGGGCGTGACGCTGTCGACGCCGGAGTCCGACCGCTACGGGTACGACGTGGAGTATCTACGCGGCCGGATCATCGGCGCCCTCGGCGGGATGGCCGCCGAGCAGGAGGTTCTCGGCGTCGTCACGACGGGCGCCGAGAGCGACCTGGAGACGGCGACCCGGATCGCCCGCTCGATGGTCGGCCGCTGGGGCATGTCCGAGGCGATCGGCCCGGTCTCCATCCTCCCGTCCGAGGGCGACGCGCGGACCGCGGGCGTCTCGGACGAACTGCTCAACACCGTCGACGAGGAAGTCCGCCGCCTGATCGAACAGTGCTACGCCGAGGCCCGCCGCCTCCTCCGCGACAACCGCCCCCGCCTCGACTCCATCGCCGCCCAACTCCTCCTCCACGAAACCCTCGACGAACCCGACGCCTACGCCGCCGCCGGCATCCCCCGCGGCGCCCGCACCCCGTGACACGCGAACGGATATCCCTTGGTGTTGCTCCTTCTCTGGCCGTGTAAGCGGGGAGAAGGAGCAACACCAGAGGAGAACCCCTCAGGTCTCTATCTGACGATGACCGTCTGGCCTAGGTCGTTGTAGCCGGTGGTTGGTTGCCAGGTGCCGTTGTTTGCCAACTGCACCGCGTAGACGGCGTTGTAGGTTTCGGTAGAGCCTGGGAGGTGGGACTGGGACTGTAGTTTCGGGTCCGCGATGTTGAGCAGGACCTTGTACTTGCCTGCGGGGAGCTTGGCGGTCCAGTTCAGGCTGACGGTTTGGCCGGCCCCCCAGCGGCGCGGATCGGCCGGCACGTTGATGCGGTAGGTGTGCTTGGCGTTCTGGAAGACCAGCTGTACCTGGCGTGGGTTGTACGGCGCCGCCCAGCCGTCGTTCCGGATCTTCACGCCGACCTGGACCTTGCCGTGGGACTCGCTGACCGTGGACTGGGTCAGCGCGAACCGGTAGCCGAGCTTCTGCTTCGCGATGTTGATGTTGTCGCCCCAGCTCGCGAGCACGTCCGGGTGGTACTCGATGTTCAGGAACGAGAAGTGCAGCCGCGCCATCTCGGCCGAGGCCGACGGCCACTCCGAGCGCGGTGCGTCGACGCCGCACGTCTCGCCGCCCTCCGGGACGTAATTGGTGTCCTGGGCAACGAAATCCTTGTCCAGCTCGATCGGATCGCTCAGGTACGTGCCGAAGTCGTCCGGGCTGGCCAGGAAGCAGTCGTTGTGCTGCCCGATCCGGGCCACCGCCGAGCCGCTGTACGCCTGCTGCGCGGTCAATCCGCCCGCGGTACCCGTCGGCAGCCCGTACATCCGCTGCTTCATGTACGGCGTACGCACCTGGACCATCTTGTCCTTCGGCAGCGCCTGGAGCAGCGCGTCGATGACGGCCTTGCGGTCGGCCCAGTTCTGGTCCGAGACCTGGCTCGGGTCGGCCGGGTTCGAGAAGTAGTCCGTGTAGTAGCCCTCGCCCCACAGCCCGACGAAACCGGACTGGACGACGGCGATCATGTCGGCGTTCTTCCGCAGGATCGGCGTCAACTGCTTGATCTGCTTGACGACTCGCGTGACCGGCGCGTCGCCGTACGGCGTGGGCGGCGGCCAGCCGTCACCCGGAAGCGCATACGCGAACCGGACGATCATCTTCACCCCGGCAGCCCGCGCGGTGTTGAAGTCGGCCTGCATCAGGTCGAGGTAGTGCTTGTCGATCACGTCCTGCTTGGAGAACTTCTCCAGGTAGAACAGGCGCAGGATCTGGGTGATGTGCTCCTGCGTCCGGAAGTCGCGCAGCTTGGTGACGTCGAGCGGGACGTAGCCGGAGTTGTCGGCGTAGTAGTGCGTCTCGGCGTGGTGGTAGAAGCCGCGCTCCTGGTTGGAGATGTTCTCGTCGGAGGTGGTGTAGGTGACGGTGGTACTCGGCGGTGCGTGGTGCGCCATCGCGGTCTGTGCCGGGAGCAACAATCCGACGATGGCGAGACCTGCGGCAAGCCGTCTCATGGGGGATCTCCTCGAACTAGCTGACGGTGAGCGTGTGCAGGAGCGAGTTCATCCCGGTGCCTGCGTCCCAGGTGCCCTGGTTCGCGAGGTGGATGGAGTACTCGGGGCGGGTGGACAGGAGGGGATCCGGCAGGTTCAGCAGCAGGGTGTATGAACCTGCCGGAAGATTCGTGGGTAGCGTGAGCGTCTGCGACACGGTGGTCGACGTACCCGCGGTCCAGCGGCGCGGGTCGGAACTCATCGCGAGCTTGTACGTCGAGCCGGTCGACGTGTTGCGCAGTACCAGCGAGAGGTTGCGGGGGTTGAAGGGCGTCGCGTAGCCGTCGTTGTGGACGGTGAAGGAGACGGGCAGGCTGCCGCCGGCGGAGCCGGTCGCGGGGTAGGTGCCGGACTCGAGGCGGAAGCGGTAGCCGAGGTTCTTGCTGATGCCGGCGAGGCAGCCGCCGGAGCTCCACGAGTTGAGGACGGTCGGTTCGTAGTCGGTGTTGATGAACGACCAGTGGAACTGCGCGAGCTCGCCGGTCGCGGTCGGGCAGCTGGAGCGCGGCGGGTTCGACCCGCAGGTCTCGCCGCCCATCGGGACGTACGTCGTGTCGGCCTGCAAGTACGGGTACTCGACGGACGGGTTCTCGTACGTGCCGAAGTCGTCGGCGCTGGCGAGGAAGCAGTCGTTGTGGTGACCGATCCGCGACAGAGCCGAGCCGTTGTAGGCGGCGCCCGGCTGTACGGCCGTGGTCGAGTACATGGTGCGCTTGAACTTCGGCGTACGGAGCTGGATCATCCGGGTCGACGGGACGACGCTCAGGAGCTTGTCGGTGACGGCCTTGCGGTTGGCCCAGTCGGTCGAGGTGACCGTGCCGGCGTTGCCGAAGTTCTGCGTGTAGTACCACTCACCCCACGCGCCGATCAGGCCGGCCTGGACGACCGCGATGACGTCCTTGCCTGCGTTGAGGTACGGCGCCAGCTGGTCGAGGTGAGCGAGGATCCTGTCCTTGGTGGTGTCGTCGCCCGCGGTCGAGGTGGTGTACGCGAAGCGGAGCACCATCTTGAGTCCGGCCGCGCGGACCGTGTTGATCTGCTGCTGGAGCTGGTCGAGGGCGGCCTGCGCGATCGGGCCGTTCTTGTACTCGGCCAGGTAGAAGACGCACATCACCAGCGAGATGCCCTGGCCGGTGCGGTAGCTCTCGAGAGTGCTCTGGGAGAAGTCGGCTTTGTCGCAGTCACCGGTGTGGTGGTAGAAGCCGCGCTCGGGGTTGGCGAAGTTGTCGGTCGACGGTGTGTAGGTCACGGCGCCGCCGGCGCTGCCGGAGTACACGTGGGTGTACTTCGTGGAGGTCTCGAGGGGTGCTTCCACCTGGAAGATGAGGTCGGCGTCGTTCGGGGTTGCGGTCTCGCCGAGGTCGGAGCGGTTGACGGTCCACTGGGCGACTCCGCCGGTGCTGGAGAAGGTAACCGTGCGGACGAGCGCCCAGCTCCAGCCGGTGCCCGTGTGCTGGTAGAGGCTGCCGTTCTCGAGCAGGTAGTCGGCGCCGGTGCCCGCCTGCGCGAAGCCGGTCGACGGGTTGCGGTCGGTGTCGACGTACACGCGGAGGAACTGCGGGGTGCCGGTGTAGGTGAAGCGGTAGGTCACGGTCGTGGCGGTGTTGGTCGCGGACGTGCCGCTGATCGTCGCTTGGGCGGGGGAGACCAGCAGCGCGGCAAGCAGCGCACCGGTGAGGAGTGCGCTGAGCAGGCGGAACGGACGCATCATGATGCTTCCTCTCGCTGGGCGGGGCGATGGGAATAATCATGGAGTCCAGGAAAATTATGTCAAGGTCTCAGGCCGGTGGTGATCGTCGACTCCACCGCGTCGAGCGCCAGCCGGACCGCCCCGAGCGCGACCCCTTCGTCGGCGAACGCGGACACCCGGATCTCCGGCGTCCGCAGGCACCACCGATCCAGCTCCCGCCGCAGCGGCTCCACCATCACGTCCGCCGACCGCGAGAACCCACCCCCGATCACCACCAACTGCGGATCCAGCGTCAGCACCAACGCCGAGGTCCCGACCGCCAGATCACGCACGTAGTCGCGGACGGCTTGGGTGGCACCCGGATCACCTGCCCGGGCGGCGATGAACACGCTCTCGAACTCGACCGGAGCGGGGGACGAAGCCGAGGTTGCACTGGATGGCGCGGCCGGTTGCGCGGTTCCCTCGAGCCAGTTGGTGAGGTGTTCCGGGGCGCGCAGCCAGCCGGCGGCGGGGAGGGCGCCTATTTCGCCCGACCAGTTGGCGAAGCCTCGGTGGAGTTTGCCGTCGATGATCAGACCGGCGCCGGTGCGCAGGCCGGCCAGTAGGAAGACGACGTCCTTGGCGTAGCGGGCCACTCCGTGCCACGTCTCCGCGAGCGCCGCGAGTTTGCAGTCGTTTTCGACGCGGACCGGGCCCGGGACCAGGCGGCGTACGTGCGCAGCCAGGTCGACGCCGCTCCACTCCGGCAGTGAGTCGGAGAGCATGACCTTGCCGGAGCCGTCGACGAGGCCCGTGGTCGCCACGCCGGTGGACCAGATTTGGCCGGCCTCGACGCCCGCCCCGGCGAGCGCCTTGGCCACGCACCGGTCCAGTACTGCGAGCCGCTCGCGCCGGCCGGCCTCGGGTTCGACTGCGATCCGGGTCTGGCTGAGCACCTCGCCGTCGAGGTCGGTGACGAGGGCGAGCGCCTTGTGCCCGCCGATGTCGACGCCGAGCAACCGCCCGGCCCCGGCGTTGAACCGGTACCGCCGCGCCGGCCGCCCGACCGACCCCAACGCGGGCGCCACCTCGGCCAGCCAGCCGCGTCCGAGCAGGTCGCGTGCAACATCCTCGGTCGATGCGCGCGACAATCCCGTCCGTTTGGACAATTCGGTGAGCGTGAGCGGCTGATCGCCCCGCAACTCCCGCAGTACGGCGGATGCGTTGAGCTGGCGCAACCGCGAGAGATCCCCGCCGACGGGCTCCTCACTCATCGTGGCTCCTCACGTTAACCAGGACTCCTGGATAACTATAAGCACTCCGGCTGCGCACAGATCCGGCCCTGGTCTCACCGTGTGAAAGGGCGTGCCGGACCCCTGTCCAGACCTCCTGACAACGTTGTACCGTGATCTGCCGACGGTCGATCCGAAACGTTTCCGAATGCTTCCGATATGAGGAGACCAGAGTGTCCAATCCACTGAAGATCGCGACCCTCAGCTTCTGGCACGTGCACGCCGGCGATTACTCGAGGCAGGCCCAGGCGCACCCGGGGACGGACCTGGTGGCCGTCTGGGACGACGACCCGGATCGCGGCAAGAGCGGCGCCGAGCAGTTCGGCGTGGAGTTCACCGACGACCTCGACGCGCTGCTCGCCCGCGAGGATCTCGACGGCGTCGTGATCACGACCCCGACCGACGTGCACCGCGACGTGATGGTGAAGGCGGCCCGGGCCGGCAAGCACATCTTCACCGAGAAGGTGCTCGCGCCGACGGTCGCCGAGGCCGAGGAGATCATCGCCGCCACCGACGCGGCCGGTGTGAAGCTGACGGTGTCGCTGCCGCGGCTCTACCACGGCTACACGCAGGCGATCAGGGAAGTCATCGAGGACGGCACGCTGGGCACGATCACCTACGGCCGGGTCCGGCTCTCGCACGACGGCGCCATCCCGCGCGACGGTGTCGAGGGCTGGCTGCCGCAGCGGTTCTTCGAGCCGTCGACCGCGATCGGCGGCGCGCTCACCGACCTCGGCTGCCACCCGGTCTACCTCACCCAGCTGTTCCTCGGCGCACGGCCCGAGACGGTGAGCGCGACGTACCGCTCGATCGCCGAGCGCGGCCTCGAAGACAACGCTGTCGTGGTCGTCGGGTACCCGGACCAGAAGATCGGCGTGATCGAGGCCGGGTTCGCGAGCAACAACCCGTTCACGATCGAGCTGTTCGGGACGGACGGGACCCTGACGTACTCCGACGCCGGCAACGTGCTGCTGGTGAACGGCGAGCAGGTCGACGTGCCCGAGCACTCGACGGACGCGTTCGCGCAGTGGGTGGATCACATCAGCAGCGGGACCCGGGCGGACGACAACATCGCGCGCGCAGTCGAGTTGACCCGTTTGGTGGTGGCCGCCAACGAGGCCGCCAAGTCCAGCCGCGTGATCGCCTACAACTGAGGAGATGCCCATGATCAAGGTCGGACTTATCGGGGCCGGCGGGATCGCATCGGCCCACATCAAGGGGTACCGGGCGCATGCCGACAAGATCGGCGTCACCGCGGTCGCGGATGCGGTCGCGGAGACGGCGACGAAGCGCGGCGAGGAACTCGGAGCAACGCCGTACACGGACTACCGCGAGATGCTCGCCAACGAGGACCTCGACGCGGTCGACATCTGCCTGCCGCACCACCTGCACCGGGACGCGATCGTCGCGGCCGCCGAGGCGGGCAAGCACATCCTGTGTGAGAAGCCGCTCTGCCTGTCGGCCGAAGAGGCAGCCGACGTGCGCAAGGCGGTGGTCAAGAGCGGCGTGACGCTGATGTGCGCGCACAACCAGTTGTTCATGCCGGCTGTCGCCAAGGCGCGCGAGCTGCTGCAGGCGGGCACGATCGGCACCGTTTACGAAGTACGGACGACCGACAGCTTCTACAACGACTTCGACCCGAGTTCGATGGGCTGGCGGGCGAGCAGCAAGACGAGTGGTGGCGGCGAGCTCATTGACACCGGGTACCACCCCACCTATCTGATGCTGCACCTCGCCGGCGGGCTGCCGGTCGAGGCGACCGCGATGCTCTCCACGCACCGGTTGAAGTTCATGGAGGGCGAGGACTCCGCGCAGGTACTGATCAAGTTCGACAACGGAGTCGTCGGTCAGCTGGTGACCAGCTGGGCTTACCAGCCGGCCGCGTCCACCGAGCGTTTCTCCGCCGTCGGTGAGCTCGGCTCACTGACCAGCGACGGTACGACCCTGTCCTACCGCCTCCGGTCCGGCGAGACCGAGAACTTCGACTTCGAACCGGTCGACACCTTCATCGCCGAGATCGGCCACTTCGCCGACTCCCTGCTCGGCAAGACCCGCCCGCTGCACACCGAGGAGGAAGGGATCGCCGTCCTCGGCATCCTGCTGGCGGCGTACGAAGGCTCTCGCTCGAAGACCATCGCGCCGGTCCTGAAGGTCTAATCGAAGTAGAACCCCTCCGCCAGGTCCGCGAGGAGGCCCGGGTGCGTGGGCTGCCAATCGAGCAGCTCACGCGTCCGGGCTGAGGACGTCGGGCTGTTCATGGTGGCGAAGCGAGCGAGGTAGCCGAGGTACCGCGCTGCCTCGTCGGGCGTGATCGATCGCGCCGGCAGGCCGAGACCCGAACCGATGGCCTCGGCGATCGTGCGGAACTCGACGCCCTCGTCCTGGACGGCGTGCAGACGGCTGCCCGCGGGTGCGGACTCGAGGGCCAGGCGGTAGAGCCGGGCGGCGTCGAGGGTGTGCACGGACGGCCAACGGTTGGTCCCGTCGCCGACGTACGCCGAGAAGCCGTTCTGCCGGGCGAATCCGATGAGCGAGGGAGCGAAGCCGTGGTGGTCGAGCCGGCTGTGGGTGATCTGCGGCAGCCGGACGACTGACGACCGGACGCCCTTGCCGGCCAGCTCGACGACGAAGTTCTCCGCGTCGATGCGGTAGCCGCCGTTCGGATCGAAGTCGTCCTCGGTCGCGGTGCGATCCCGGACGATGCCGGCGAGCATGCCCGTGCCCGACGTACTGACCAACGGCTTGTCCGTGCCGGCCAGCGCATCGCCGATCGCCTGCAGCGCGGCGAGATCGGACGCGGCCGCGCCGGCCATGTCGCCGGCCTGCATGGCGTCGTGGCGGAACGCGAGGTGGACGACTCCGTCCGCGGCGGCTGCCGCTGCTTGCAGCCGGTCGAGATCGTCGAGGTCGCCGCGGACGGCCTCGGCGCCCCAGTCCGTCAGGCGCTTCGCCGAGTCGTCCGAGCGGGCCAGGCCGAGGACCGAGTGGCCGTTGTGCAGGAGCTCCGGCACGAGGGCGGAGCCGACGTGTCCGGAGGCTCCGGTGATGAACACACGCATGGAGGTACCTTTCGAGTGATGTCATTGACTGACATCACGATGCTACACGTTCTGATGTCAGTCAATGACATCAGCTAGGATCGACCCATGGGACGGTGGGAACCGGACGCGGCCGGGCGGCTGCGTGAGGCCGCGATGGCGCTGTACGCCGAGCACGGGTACGACGGCACGACCGTTGCCGACATCGCCGACCGGGCCGGGGTCACCGCGCGCACGTTCTTCCGGCACTTCGCGGACAAGCGCGAGGTGCTGTTCGCCGGGTCCGAGCTCCTCGAGCAGCAGATGGTCACCGCGCTGGCCGCGGCGCCGGCGGACGCGACCCCGATGGAGGCCGTCGCAGCCGCCGTCCTGGCGTCGGCCGAGTTCTTCGACGACATCCGCCAGACGTACTCACGTCGCCGGCAGGCCGTCATCAACGCGACGCCCGAGCTGCGGGAGCGCGAGCTGATCAAGATGGCCGCGCTGACATCGGCGCTCACCAACGGCCTGCTCGAGCGTGGAGTCGCCCCGGACGTCGCGGCGCTCGCGGCCGAGACCGGTGTCGCGGTGTTCCGGGTGTCCTACGAGCGCTGGGTCTCCGACCCGGACGGCGAATCGATCGTGGATGTCATCCGAGCGACGTTGAAGACGCTGTCGGGTCTGACTGCTTGACGCTCTCGTGCCAGGAGGCCACGCCGACCAGCGCGACACAGGTCGCGGCGACCAGCGCGAGGTCCGCCACGGAGCCGAGCTGCGGCGTCGCCAGCGGCAGCAACAGCAGGATCGCCACTCCCGCCGTCGCCGAACCCAGCTGCACCCGGGATGGCTCCGAGACGATCGTGTGCACGCCCCACAACAGGCCGACGAAGCAGGCGGCCGGGATGGCCACCGCGTAGCTCGCCGCGGTGGGGGAGATGTGCAGGTCGTGGCTGGTCTGCTCGACGACGACCTCCAGGCCGGCGCCGAGTGCCGCGAGCGACGCGAAGAGGCCGTAGTGCCCGTAGCCCCAGCGGTACGAGCGGTGCCGGCGCTCCTCGAGCCGCGGACCGGCCGGCTGCAGGAAGTACAGCCACCACAACGCGAACAGGATCACCAGACCGCAACCGGCGACCGCGATCAGCTCGCCACTGATCTCGGTCTCCTCGACGGCCCGCCGTACGCCGTTGGACGCGGCCAGGACCGCCTCGCCGAGAAGGATGATCGTGAACAGTCCGTACCGCTCGGCGATGTGGTGTGGATGCCAGTGAGTCGCCCGCGGCCGCTCGGCCCACAGCGGCACGGACAGCTCGAGGATCGCCAGGATGACGAACGCCGCGAGCAGCACGCCGTCCGACGCCCCGCTGTCGGCCAGGAACAGCCGAAGGAACCAGCCGACCTGCAACGCCCCGATCCCGAAGGCGTACCGGAACGCCGTACGCCGTGAGTCCGGGTCCTCGATGCCCGCACGCAACCAGAGCGAGATCAGCCCGAGCCGCATGGTCAGATAGCCGAGCGTCATGATCAGGTAGTCGCCGTGGTCCGCGGCCGCCGGGACGCCCGCGGCGAGCAGCAGCACTCCGGCCATCTGCACCATCGTCAGGATCCGGTAGGTGACGTCGTCGGTGTCGTACGACGAGGCGAACCAGGTGAAGTTCATCCACGCCCACCAGATCGCGAAGAACACCTGCAGGAACGGCAGCAGGCCCGCGCTGGCCTGCCCTTCGGCGATCGTGTGCGCGAACTGCTCGGTGACCGCGGCGACCGCGACCACGAAGGTCAGGTCGAACAGCAGCTCCAGCTGACTGGAGACCCGGTGCGGCTCGTCGATCGGCCGCGCCGTCATCCGCACCCGGATGCGGACGGTCGCGTTGGGCACAGCGTCTCCCTTCGTCAGAGGTCGTCGACAAACAGACAGCGCAGATAGCTCGGATGTGACGGGGATTGCCTGTCACAAGCCGGGTGGGTGCCCTGTCTTACCTGATGACAGCACAAAACAATCGAAGGGGTTCTGCGATGAAGATCGTCGTGATCGGCGGCACCGGCCTGATCGGCACGAAGCTGGTGGCGAAGCTCACCGAGCACGGCCACGAGGCCGTGCCGGCCGCGCCGAGCACCGGCGTGAACACCATCACCGGTGAGGGCCTGGCCGACGTACTGAAGGGCGCCGAGGTCGTCGTCGACGTGGCCAACTCGCCGTCGTTCGAGGCCGGGCCGGTGATGGAGTTCTTCAAGACCTCGACCGGGAACGTGCTGCAGGCCGAGGACGCGGCCGGGGTCCGGCACCACGTCGGGATCTCGATCGTCGGCACCGAGCGGATGCCCGACAACGGGTACTTCGCGGCGAAGATCGCCCAGGAGGAGCTGATCAAGGCCTCCGGCCTGCCGTACTCGCTGGTGCACTCGACGCAGTTCTTCGAGTTCGTCGGCCCGACCGCGGACGAGGGCACCCGGGACGACGGCAAGGTGCACATCGCGCCGGTCGCGTGGGCGCCGATCGCCGGCGAGGACGTCGCGGAGAACCTCGCGCGGGTCGCGATGGGCGAGCCGCTGAACGCGCGGATCGACATCGCCGGGCCGGACGAGTACCGGATGGACGAGTTCTTCCGCAAGGCGCTGGCGCAGCGCGGCGACGCCCGCGAGGTCGTCTCTGACGAGCACGCCCGGTACTTCGGCTCCGAGCTCAAGGAGCGCAGCCTGGTCCCGATCGGCGAGGTCACCCTGGGCAAGCTGCACTACGACGAGTGGTACGCCGCGCAGGCCGGTCGATGACGATGGGCGAGGGCGATCCTTTCCTTCGGGACCTCGAGGTCGAGGTCGAGGCCGACATCCAGCTGGACGCGGCCGGCGCCGTACCCGATGACGACGAGACCGACTGGGCGCTCGATCCGTACGAGGCGCAGGCCGAGACCGCCGATCTGAACAGCCTGCGCGGCGCGATCCGGGCCCTCGAGGGTGACGATCCGCCGTATTCTCCGGCTGGGAACTGACAGAGCTGATTACTGACAGAAGGGTGTCGATGGAGCTCGACGACGCGGTGGCGGTCTTCAACGAGGTGCGGCCGCGCCTGATGGGTATCGCGTACCGGATGCTGGGCAGCCACACCGAGGCCGAGGACCTGGTCCAGGAGGTGTGGCTGCGCTGGCAGGCGGCGGATCGAAGTACGGTCCAGAATCCGGTGGCCTACCTGTCGACGGCGGTGACGAGGCTCGCGATCAACGTGAGCCAGTCCGCGCGCGCCCGGCGGGAGACCTACGTCGGGCCGTGGCTGCCGGAGCCCGTCGACACCAGCGCCGACCCGTACCTCGGGGCCGAGCGCGGGGAGGCGCTGAGTTTCGCGGTCCTCCTCGTGCTCGAGCGGCTGTCGCCGACCGAGCGGGCGGCGTACATCCTGCGGGAGGCGTTCGACGTGCCGTACGACGAGCTCGCCACGACGCTGCAGACGACCGTGCCGGCCGTGCGGCAGCTGGTCAGCCGGGCGCGCAAACGGATCCGCGCGGAGCGACGTCACGAGGTCACCGGCACCGAGCAGAAGAAGTTGCTCTCGGCATTCGTCGCGGCGGCGCGGTCGGGCGATCTCGCCGACCTGGAGCAGTTGCTGGCCAAGGACGCGATCAGCTACTCCGACGGCGGCGGCGCCGCCCGGGCGTCGAAGTTCCCGGTGGTCGGGCGGGAGCGGGTGGCGAAGTACTACCGCGCGTTCCACGCGCGCTTCTGGGAGGGCGTCGACGTCGAGTTCGGCGCGGTCAACGGCAGCACGGCCGCGATGTGTAAGCGCGACGGTGAGCTGTTCGCGGTCTGCACCGTGGTCGCGTCGGCCGACGGTATCGACGAGGTGCTGTGGATGATGAACCTGTCGAAGCTCACCGCCGTCGCTTGAGCTGGAGGAGAAGTGTTCAAGCGAGGCGATCATGCTGTCGTGCACCGGTTCGCGACGGCGTGCCGAGCCGGTAGTGCCGCTGCGATCCGGAGTCTGCTGGCGCCTGAGGTGATCGCGGTCAGCGACGGCGGCGGGCAGGTGTTCGCCGCGGCGGGTGCGGTCCGCGGGGTCGCCCAGGTCGCGCAGTGCGTGAGCGAGCTGCTCGGCGTACACCCGGACCGGGCGCTGACCGTCGAGGCGGTCAACGGCCAGCCGGGCGTCGTGCTGCGTGGCGTCGACGGGGTCGTCGCCGTCGTGAGCCTGAAGGTGACGGGCGCGAGGGTTGCCGCTGTCTGGATCGTTCTGAACCCGGACAAACTGCGGCACTGGGTCTGACCCTCTCTCGGGAATGAACACCCCTGGTCTGGTGTTGACGTGTCAACCTAGACTTGTTGTGGTGAGCGGACAGGAGAGTGGCGACATGGCCGAGTTGGCCGAGCTGGATTTCGGGCTCGACACCTTCGGGGACATCCCGGTGGACGACAGCGGCGCGCCGGTGACGGACGCGGCGGCGATCCGGCAGGTCGTCGACGAGGCGGTACTGGCCGACCAGATCGGCGTGAACGCGATCGCGCTCGGTGAGCACCACCGGCCGGAGTACTCGATCTCGTCGCCGGAGACGGTGCTGGCCGGCATCGCGACCAAGACGTCGAACCTCAAGCTCGGCTCCGGCGTGACCGTGCTGAGCTCGGACGACCCGGTGCGGGTGTTCCAGCGGTTCGCCACCGTCGACGCGCTGTCGAACGGGCGGGCCGAGGTGATCCTCGGGCGCGGCTCGTTCACCGAGTCCTTCCCGCTGTTCGGGTACGACCTGGCCGACTACGACGTGCTGTTCGAGGAGAAGCTGCAGCTGTTCGTGCAGCTGCTCGACGAGAAGCCGGTGACCTGGGAAGGCACCGTCCGCGCCGCGCTCGACAACGCCGACGTCTATCCGAAGACCGAGTCCGGGCGGCTGAAGACCTGGGTCGGGGTCGGCGGCTCGCCGCAGTCCGTCGTACGCACGGCGTACTACGGGTTGCCGCTGATGCTCGCGATCATCGGCGGGGCGCCGGACCGGTTCGCGCCGTACCTGGATCTGTACAAGCGGGCGGCGGAGCAGTTCGGCACCGTTGCGCATCCGGTCGGGATGCACTCGCCGGGGTTCGTCGCGGAGACGGACGAGCTGGCGAAGGAGATCTACTTCGAGCCGTACAAGGTGATGCGGGACCGGATCGGGGCGCTGCGCGGCTGGCCGCCGTTGAAGCGCGAGGAGTTCGAGTCCGAAATACTGCACGGATCGATGTACGTCGGCTCGCCGGAGACCGTCGCGCGCCGGATCGCCGCTGCGGTGAAGACGCTGGGGGTGTCGCGGTTCGACCTGATCTACTCGGGTGGTCCGCTGCCGGTGAGTGCGCGGATGAAGGCCGTCGAGTTGTACGGCACGAAGGTGATCCCGCTGGTGCGGGACATTCTCGCGGAGGAGTCGCAGTGACGACGATCGGGATCCTGGGGGCCGGCAAGGTCGGGACCGTCCTGGCCCGGCTCGCGGTCGCTGCCGGGTACCGGGTGCTGATCGCGGGGTCGGGTGAGGTCTCGAAGATCGCGCTGATCGTGGAGGTTGTCACGCCGGGCGCCGTCGCGACGACCGCCGCGGAGGCGGCCGCCGAGGCCGATGTGGTGATCCTCGCGCTGCCGCTCGGGAAGCACCGGACGATCCCGGTGGACGCGTCGCGCGGGAAGCTCGTCATCGACGCGATGAACTACTGGTGGGAGGTCGACGGCATCCGCGATGACCTCACGGACCCGCGAACGTCGTCCTCCGAGCTCGTCCAGGAGTTCCTGCCCGGGTCCCGCGTCGTCAAGGCCTTCAACCACATGGGCTACCACGACCTCGACGAGGGAGCTCGCCCTGCGGGAGCGCCGGACCGCAAGGCGATCGCGATCGCCGGCGAGTCCGTCGACGCGGCCGAGGTGGCGAAGCTCGTCGACGCGCTGGGCTTCGATCCGGTCCTCGCCGGCTCGCTCGCCGAGGGCAAACGCCTCGAGCCCGGCACCGAACCTTTCGGCGCGAATGTCGCTGCAGCCGAACTACGCGAAATGCTCGCCCGCTTCCCCGAAACCGTCAAAGGCCAAGAGGTAGCCGCGGCCCGCGCTGCCGCGTAACTTCCCAAGCCCAGCGTCTTTGGGCACCCACCAACCGTTCGTCCGCGGACCTTCTGGTTGGTGGGTGCTCAAAGACGGCTGTCAGCCGAGCGAGATTCGGTCCAGGTCGGGGGCAGCATCCTCGGTGTTGTAGATGCGGATGGTGTTGGTGCCCGCGGCTAGGTGGATGGGGAGTTGGGTTGTGCGGACTGTGGTGTTGCCTACGTCGGTGACTGAGACCTCGGTGGGGGCGGCGTTGTTGACGGAGACGAAGTACGACTTGGTGCCGTTGACGGTGTAGTCGAGGTAGAGGGAGTAGTCGCCTTCGGTGGGGACTGTGACGTCTGGGAAGACGACGTGGGCGTCATCGGCACCACCTAGGTTGCGGACCTTCTGGCCGCCGGAGCATGCGCCGCAGCTGGTGATGCCGGCGGAGCCGATCTGGTTCAGGGAGCTTTCGGCTTCGCGCCTGAAGATGCGGTCGGCGGGGCGGATCTGGATCGGTACCGTCTGCGAGACTTTGTGGGGCAGGCCAACGGTGTCGAACGTGACGTCGATCGGGACCTTCGCGGCCGTCGAGCCGGTGAGGGTCCAGGTGCCGGAGATGGTCTGGCCCAGTCGGAGGCGGGATGCGGTGACCGGGGCGCCGGTGACGGTCCAGCCCGCTGGGGCGGTGGGTGCCATTCGGATGTTGTCGACGGCGTCCTCGTCGAGACGGAGATTTGCCGTGACGGTGACCGACTGCTCGCCGGGGCCGACCCAGACGATGCCTGACGGTTTCACCGTCATGGTTGTCTTCGGGATGTACGACGCGGGCGGGAGCGGGCCGACCGTGATGCGGTCGACGGGCGAATCACCCGTGATCTGGACAGTGTTGGCGCCGGCCCGCAACTGCACGGGAAGGGCAATGCTCGTGGGTACGTCGGGGTTGCCGGCGTCGAGCGTGACCCGCACCGGAGGACCGCCGTTGGCGCGCACGCTCAAGGCGCGGTCGTGGGTCGGCAGCGCGGTCAGCTCGAGTTTGTAGGACCCGTCTGCGGGAGCCTGGACGTTCCGGTAGGTGACTCCGCCGACCACCGCGGCGGACCCCGAGCAGGCCGGGCATGGCCGTACATGCGTCCCGTGAACCGACTCGGCCTCGAGCGGGAGCGAGTTGTGAAGCGCCTTCGGATAGGCATATCCGACCCGGATCTCGTCGATCTTCAGCTTCCCGAAGTACGTCGGGGACTGCGCGCCGGCCCAGGTGTTGAGTACGTCCAGCTTGATGTACCGCGCAAGTTGGTTGCCGATGTCAATGAACTGCACGCCTCGACGGCTTGGCATGGCGGCGGCGCTCACCTGTTTCCAGTGCCGTCCGTCGAGGCTGACCGACACCTTGTAGTCCTTGATCCGCGCGGAGTCCTCAGGGCGGCCGAAGGATTCGCGTGCGTGGGTCGGGGACCACTCGGTCTGGTTGACCGCCAGGTACGTCGCCAACCGAGGCCGCTCGAGGTCGAGCGTCATCGAGACGGGGAGCTGCCCGTCGGCGTCCCAGTACGACGGGTAGCTGCCGTCCACCAGCGCAGCGGCGGGATGCCCAGCGGCGGAGGACGAAGCAGTTGCCTTGAGCATGCTGTTCGGATACACCCCGGTCTGTCCCGCGGTGGTGACCTTGAAGACGGTGTCGTACTGGTCCCACGTGCTGACGCCGAGGATGGTCAGGTACCCGCCGGACTGGTTGAAGCGGAAGGACCGCCCCGTCCGGACATCGCTGACCGACTTCACCGCGTACCCGTTGTCCCGCAACCGAACCAGGTCCTGCGACACAGGCTTGGTCAGCACATGGACGTACTGCGTGTCGCCGGACAAGGTGATCACGCCGTGCGCCCCGTCGTTCCAGAACCCGGGCTGCATGCCGCCGTACATGTAGCCGCCGCCCTGCGTCTTCGCCAGCGACGAGACGATCGGCGGCAACCATCCCGCCATGAAGTTGTTGAAGGCGACCTGCTGCGGCGGGAACTTCCCGTTGACCATCGCGGTCTCGGCCATCAGCGACTTGATCGACGAGCCGGCGTTGGCGACGTACCGGCCGACGCTGAGGCCGTAGTCGACCTTGCCGTCGCTCCCGTCGTACCACCACTGGCCGGTCGTCGGCAGCTTGTAGTCGGCCTCGGTCAGCCGCGGCATCGGCGTGAACGTCGCCTGCGGATAGTCGTACGCCGGGGTCATGCCGGTCTTCTGCTCGTTGCTGACCGTGTCCATGATCGGCGTGTCCTCGTTGTTGTTGCTGAGCAACCACGAGGGCCGTTGCTGCCGGATCTGCTCGTACAGTCCGTGCTGTTCCCAGTATTCGTTGTCGTTGTCGATCCAGAACCCGGACAGGTCGGGGTACTTGTCCATCACCTCGTGGAACAGGTCGTAGCTGTACATCCCGAACCCTTGCCGCGTGGTCAGGTCGACCTGCTGACCCTTGTACGCCGAGTACGCGGCCGAGTCGAGCGTCTCGACACCGGGTACTTCGTTGTGCCACTGCGGGTCGTCGGTCATGTAGAGCAGCACGTGCACCCCCTTGGCCTTGCCTGCGGCAACCAGCTCGCCGAGGAAGTCTCGTTGCGTGGAGCAACTACCGGGGATCTTCGACGGCCACGGCCGGGCGTACCCCAGGCGGCTGTGGAAGGTCGCGAGCACGATGTACGACGCGTGCAGCTTGAGTGCCTCGTCCACCCAGTAGTCGGCGCTCCAGCCGCCGGCGGTGACGTCCCGCTCCCAGGCGGCGCAGTCGGTATGGCGGGGCGCGGTGAACATGCCCCAGTGCAGGAACAGGCCGGCGGTGGAGTCGCGCAGCCACTGCTGGCGCGGGTTCTCCACTTCGGCCCGGGCCGTGGAGGTCACCGACAAGAGGGTGCCCAGTAGGGCGAGGACGAGCAGGACGATGCGGGGGAGTCGCAGGGCCATCGGTGATCTCTCACTTCCAGCTGGGCGGAAGAATTACGGCAACCAGATTGCCTATTCAGAGATCCGATCTTTCATCGGCCGACCCCGCCCGGTCAAGACCCCGGCACCGCCAGGAGTTCCGCGACCACCGCGCCCAGCGCCATCCGGGCCGCGCCGAGCGCGACCGAATCGGCGCCCATCGTGGAGCTGACCACCTCGATCGGGACCAGCGTCAGCTTCGCCAGCTCGCGCCGGAACGGCTCGGCGATGATCGCCCCGCCGCGCGACATCCCGCCGCCGAGCACGATCACCTCGGGGTCGACCGCCAGCGCGAGCACGGCCGCGCCGCGAGCCAGCACCTCGGCGAACTCGATCAGTACTTCGAGGCTGTCCGGGTCCTGCCGCGCCGCCGACGCGATCACCAGCTCGCCCTCGTGCCCCGCGCCGTACGGCCCCGCGTGGGAGCGACCCGCCGCGCGGGCGTTGCTCGCGGCCTCAGCTGCCGCCAGCTCGGCACCGCGGGCATGCAGTCGCTCCATCGCCGCGGCCCAGCCCAGCGCCGGGAAGACGCCGATCTCGCCCGCTGCGCCGTGCCGGCCTTGGTGCACCTGGCCGTCGATCAGGACGCCGGCGCCCGCCCGGTGGCCCGCGAACATGTAGACGATGTCCCGGTACTTCCGCGCCGCCCCCTTCCAGTGCTCGGCGAGCGCGGCCAGCTTCACGTCGTTCGCCACCGCGACCGGCTTCCCCAGCCCCGCCGACAACTCCCCGGCCACGTCGATCTCAGTGAATCCGGGCAGCGAGTACGGCGCCAGCGCCGAGCCGACCGGTCCCTCGCGGACGTCGTGCACGCCCTCGCCGGCCCGCAGCGCACCGGTGACGCCGCACGCGACGCCGGTGATGTCCGAGGGGGCGATCCGCGCCTGCGACCAGCTCGCCTGTGCGGCGTCGATCGCGGCGCGGACGCGGTCACGGGCCTCGAGCGAGGGGTCCAACGAGACCCGATGGGTGGCGAGCGGGTTGCCGCGCAGATCGGTCACCACCGCCATCGCCTTGTGCGCGCCGATGTCCAGGCCGGCGACGTACCCGGACTCGGCGCGGAACCGGAAGTGCCGGGCCGGTCGCCCGGCCGCGCGCGTCGACGACGGCGTGCGCGGCGCGGAGGTCTCCTCGACGCGCCCCTCGGTGAGCAGCTCGGAGAGCAGGTCCTCGGCGGTCGGTCTCGACACCCCGACGACCGCGCGCAGCTCGCGCAACGTCAAGGACTCCGCCGCGAGGAACGCGCCGAGCGCCGCGGAGAGGTTGAGCCTGCGCAGCAGCGACGAATCGCCCGTGCGCGCGTCGGGGGCTCGATCTTGACTCATCCGATGAATCGTCCTTATGGTCGCGCCGATATTGCCAACTAGCTTGCGTATTCAGGAAATCATAGTGCCGTCGAGAGGGACCGTGATGAGATCGCGGTTGACGGTCACCCTGGCGGCCCTTCTGACGGTAGCGCTTGCCGGCTGCACACAGGGCGGCAAACCCGCCGACAGCAAGAACAGCGGCGGCACGGTTGAGCTGACGATGCTGACCTTCGAGACCCCCAACCTGCCGGCCCGGTCAGGCTTCGCGGCCTCGACGCCCACGCCAGCTACGGCGACCTGTCCGGCGCGGGGCTGATGTCGAACGGCGTACACCTGTCACTGACCGGCGACTACGCCAGCGAGCTCCTTCACCTGAGGGCGCGCGGCCCGTTCGGCGCCGACGCCGGCGGCCACGACGCAGGCGATGCCGACGGCCTGGAGGAGGCCGGGGGACTGACTGAGGAAGATCCAGCCGACCAGTAGGGCCAGCGCCGGCTCGAGGCTCATCAGGGTGCCGAAGAGACCTGCGTCGAGCTTGCGAAGGGCCAGGTATTCGAGGCTGAACGGGATCACCGGCAGGAGCAGCGCCAGCCCGAAACCGATGACGACCAGCTGCCAGGTCATGACCGGGATCGTGCTCGGCCCGGCGACCGCGGTCGCGACCACCGCCGCCACCGGCAGCGAGACGCCCATGCCTTGCAGGCCGGTGACGTTCCCGCCGACATGCTGGGTGAGGACGATGTACGCCGCCCAGCAAGCGGCGGCGCCCAGCGCGAACAGCACGCCCAGCCCGTCGACCGAACCGTGCCAGGGCTGGGTCAGCAACATCACCCCGGCGAACGCCAGCCCCGGCCAGATCAGCCGCCCGCGACTCCGCAGTACTGCGACCGACAGTGGACCGAGGAACTCCAACGCACTCGCCGTACCGAGTGGGAGCCGGGCTGCGGCCGCCATGAACAGCAATGTCACACCGGCCGTCGCGATGCCGAGACCGACCGCTGCCAGGAACGAGTTGCGGTCGAACGAACTGGGGCGCGGCCGGAAGAGCACGAGCACGATCAACCCGGCGCAGGCCAGCCGCAGCCAGGCCGCGCCCTCCGGCCCGACGCGGTCGAAGAGCCCGACGGAGGCGGCCAGTCCGAGCTGGACCATCGTCATCGACAGGACCGCGAAGGCCACGCCGGTCCGGGTGTCAGGGGTGCTCATGCCCTCCAGTGAAGCTCGCGAATTTCTTCGCGTCCACGTGATAATCCTGGACAGATCGTTCATGATTCATGAATGGACGTACGACGCCTCGAGCTGCTCCTCGCGCTGTCCCGGCAGGGATCGATGCAGGCGGTCTCGGCGACACTCGGCGTCACCACGTCGACCGTCTCGCAACAGATCGCCGCGCTCGCGAAGGAGGTCGGCACGCCGCTGATCGAGCCCGACGGCCGCCGCGTGCGACTCACGCCGGCGGGTCGGCGGCTGGCCGGTCACGCCGTCGACATCCTCGCGGCGCACGAGGCCGCGCGGGCCGACCTCGATCCGTCGGCCGAGCCGGCCGGGACGGTTCGCGTGGCGGCGTTCCACACGGTGATCCGCGACAGCCTGCTGCCTGTCGTGGCCCAACTGCCTGCGGCCGTCCGGCTGGAGATCCAGGAGCAGGAGCCGCCCGAGGCGCTCGACCTGCTGCAGCGCGACGAGGTCGACCTCGCGTTGAGCTACGACTACAACCTCGCGCCCGCCCCGCTCGACCCGGCGCTCGAGTCCTCTCCGCTCTGGGAGTCCACCTGGGCCCTCGCCGTACCGTCACGTTCCCCGCGCACGACCGGCACGACGCTCGACGTACTGGCCGCCTTCGCCGACAGCAACTGGATCGTGAACTCCCGCCACACCGCCGACGAACACGTCGTCCGCACCTTGGCCGCCCTCTCCGGCTTCGAACCCCACATCACCCAGCGCGCCGACACCCTCCAACTGGTCCAGGAGATGATCACCGCGGGCCTCGGCGTAGCCCTCATGCCCGCCGCCTACCCCAAAACCACCGGCATCTCCCTCCGCCGCCTCCCCGACCCAGAACCCCGCATGCGCGCCTACACCCTCACCCGCCGCGGCCGCACCAACTGGCCCCCGCTGTCGTTGGTGCTCAGCCTGCTGTCACCCCGTCCGCGTTGATTCAGGCGCCGAAGAACTGGGCGACCATTTCGGCGCGGCTGGAGACGTCCAACTTGGCGAAGATGCGGCGCATGTGGGTGGAGACCGTCCAGGGGCTGATCTCCAGGGAGCTGGCGATGGCGCGGTTGGTGGCGCCGTCGGCGACGAGGCGGGCGATCTGCAGTTCACGGGGGCTGAGTGTGTGCCGCGGGACCTGGGCGGAGACGACGAGTACGCAGCGGACGTTGTCGTGTTCGAGCATCACCGAGACACCGCTGTCGCTGGTCGTCGTCTCCACGACGTACAGCTCCACGTGATCGAGCATCGCCTGCAACGCGGTCACGATGCACTGCCGCAGGGCCTCGTCGGCTGTGTCCTCGGGACTGGTCGCGAGCGGTGGAGGCGAATGACCGGAGGTGGCGGGTCCCCGGATCGGCACAGGCGTAGCGGTAGCGGTCATCGTTCCTCCCCCTCGAAATGCACCGGCCCGTCGCCGCAACGAAACCGCCGGCTTTTCCTATGGTGATCCTTTCGCCGCAATACCGATACCGGCCGGACTCCGATTGGACTGGATAATGCCGAAATCAGCGCGGCGGACGTCTGGATCGCGGACGACCAGCCCGCGATGTCCAAGGCCTCGTCGGGACCGTGCGCGTTCCCGCCCGGCGGCCCGAATCCCAGCAGCAGCGGGCGAATCCGGAACGCCCGGGCCAGGATCCCGGCAGCGGGGATCGTGCCGCCCGACCGCACATAAACAGGCGGCCGGCCGAGAATTTCAACACACGCTTGATCGACCGCACGACGAACGGCAGCATCCGGAACGCTCTCGAGCGCGGGTATTCCACCGCTGAAATGCACACGAATACGCGTCCCCGGCGGAGTGCACCGCTCGATCAGCCGGCGAGCCCGTCGTACGACGTCCGCCGGGGCGGAGCGTGGTGGCAGCCGGAGGTCGAGTCGCGCGACTGCCTCGGACGGGAGTGACGCGCCGCCGACGCCGGCGTCGAGCTGGGTGACGCCGACCGATCCCTTCAGCGTCACGCGTTCGTCCAGGCCGGCGCCGAAGGTGGCACGGCCGCGGGCGGCTCGTCTGACGGAGTCGTCGGTCCGTACCGTCGCCGACGACCGGCCCGCGACGGTACGCGGGAAGAGTTCGGTCCGCAGCGTCCGCAGCACGTTGGCGAGGACGAGGCTCGGGTCGACGACAGCGCCACCGAGTCGCCCGGCGTGCACCGCCGTACCTCCCGTGTCGACCAGCAGCGTCGCCGAGAGCCGGCCGCGTTGGCTGATCGTCACGGTTGGCGTGCCGTCGTCGTACCGCTCGGTGTCGGAGACGATCAGCGCGGCGGGGCGGAGCCGCAGTTCGCGGACGACGTCGGCGAAGCCGGGGCTCCCGACCTCCTCGGCCCCCTCCGCGATCACGACGACCTCGACGGGCAGTACACCGGGCCACGCATCCAGCGCGCACAGATGCGCGAAGAGCTGACCCTTGTCGTCGTTCGCCCCGCGAGCGTAGACGACGCCGTCCCGGATCACCGGACGGAACGGATGCGACGACCAGCCGGGCCCGGCCGGTTGTACGTCGTAGTGGCCGTAGATGACGACCTGCCGAGCACCGGGTCGCGCCGGCCAGCGCGCCACCACGACGTCGCGTCCGCGGCGCGTCGGGCGGAGGTCGACCGTCGCGCCACGGGCCCGTTGCCAGGACGCGAGCCAGCGCGCCGCCCGGCCGAGGTCGGGCTCGTAGCGCGGATCCGCGCTGACCGAGGCAATGGCGAGCCAGTCGAGGAGTTCGGTCAGGCGGCGCGCTTGCCGCTGGTGGACAGCGGCAAGCACGTGCGGCGGGACCATCGCTCACTCACGGACGGGTTCGGACGGGTACGCCGCCCTGGCCGCCGCGGTAGGTGCCGTGACCGTTGCGTTTCGGGTAGACGGGACCACCAGCGCGGGCGGTTGCCGGCATCTGCGAGGGCGAGCGTTCGCCGTACCGGGCCGCGACGCCGGACTGTCCGAGCTGCTCCCACGGCATGACCCGGTCGGTGCCGCTGCGCCGGGCGAGGCTCATCGCCTGGGCCGACGTCAGCCATTCCTCGGCCGGTTCGGCGATCTCCATCAGCAGCGACTCGAACTGACCGCGGCCGGTCTCCATCACGTGGTTGCCCGACAGCCAACGCAGTACCTCCCGGCCGTTGACGGCCATCCGTTGGCGTGGACTGCTCTGCAGGCGGACGTCGAAGTACCTGATCAGCACCTCGTCGACGACGTCCCACGCGTTGGCGGCGCCGAACAGATCCTTCACGTCATCGGAGCCGAGGATCGCGAAGCACTCCTCGAGCAACTGCATGACTTCGACCCGCAGCACGTTGAGGTGACCGTACGACGTGAACTTCAGGTTGTTGCGCAGGTCGAGGCCGGCCCGGCGGACGACCGCGATCGACCCGAAGCTCGGGTCCAGCGCCCGCTCCCGGATGACGTCGCTGATCCGCTTGTCGCGCCAGAACAGCGTGACCTGGTTGATGAAGTGCGAGAACAGCATGTGGAAGTCGGTGTTCGGCCGGCTCTGCCCGGCGCCGAGTCCGCGGCCGTAGCCGAGCACCCGGCGGTACGCCGCCAGCCGGTCCTTCGCCGTGTACCGCAGTACGTCGCGACGGTCGAACTGGTAGAGCCGGTACGCGCCCTCGCCGCCCGACAGCCGGATCGCGCCGCCCTCGAACAGCTGCTTCAGGCGCTGCACGACCTTGAAGACGCCGATCTTCTCGTGCTGGTAGATGTAGTACAGATCGCCGACCGCGACGACGCGCTCGGAGTTGACGTTCTCGTCGTACTCCGCGACGCCCTGCGGAATCTTGACGTCGCCGAACTGCCGCGCCGCATCCGGCCCGACCCCGACCAACTCGGCCAGCCCCCGGTCCGGCGGCAGCGGACCACTCGAGTCAGCCTCCCGTGCTGCCGTCACCAGATCGTCGAGCTGCTTGTTGATCTCCTCCGCCAACGCCGGATTCGACACCAAACTCCCCGACAACCGGTCCGCCACCTGACTCCGCAGCGCCTGCATCCGATCCAGCAGATTCTGGTAATCCCGCTCGGACAGCATGTCAGTGCCCCTCTCCGTGCGTGCCGGATCGGCCGTCGTCCGTCGGCGAGGCCAGCAGGGTGATCAGCAACCTCTGGACCTCCGGTTCGTTTCTGATCTGATGGACGCGCGTCTCGAGGTTGCCCATCCGCTGCGCGGTGAGTTGCCGCACGGCCTCCAGTGCCTCGGCCCGCCCATCCGCCGGGTTCACCATCGGCGGCGGCGATGACACGGTGCGCCCCGCGACCGGCTCCCGGTCGTCGTCGTCCTCGTCGTCGTCGAACCAGTCCGCCGGCCATTCGGGCGCCGAGTCGTCCTCCTCGGCCTCCGGCTGGATCGGATCGGGCGGCGACTGCGGGAAGAAGCGCTGGTTGGACCCGATCTCGCCCCAGTTGACCGGGTCGTCATCGGTGTTCGCCGGGTCGTCCGCGCGCCGGAGCTTCGGCCAGGTGGTGACGGCCGGGCCGCTGACGAGGCGGCCGAGCTCGCCGTCCAGGACCGCGATCGGCGCCGTACTCGCCGCCATCAGCACGCCGCCGCCGTCGTCGAGGAGCCGCTGCACGCGCTCCGGCAGCTTGTTGATCTGGAAGATGGCCGACAGGCGGTCGTCGTCGCCGCTCGCGCTGCCCTGCAGCGGGAGCAGAAGATCGGAGAAGGATCTGCCGTCGCCGATGAAGAACGCCGGGACGTACGTCGGCCGCAGGTGCAGGCCGCGTACTTCGGCCCGGACGAATTCCGGCCTGCCCTCGAAGCGCGTCAGCGAGAGATCCAGCAGGACCGCGCCGGCGTACCGGCCGATCCGGATGGCCTTCGCAGTGAGGCGTTCCATCAGACCGCAGAGCGTGGAGACCGCGATCTTGACGCGACCGGAGTACATGCCGGGCGGGAGCGGGGTGTCGCAGCCCAGCGGGATGCAGCTGGTCCGGTTGCGCGAGCTGCAGGTGCAGCCGTTCGCGCAGTTCGGGCCGGCGCACGGGACCAGGCGCTGCACCAGTTTCGAGCGCAGCGTGAGCATCAGGTCGATGACGGTCGGCGTGAACGTCGAAACGAGCCCGTCGCGACCGGTGTTACGGATGATGTTCGGGCCGTCCTGGGTGACGAAGATGCGCAGCCACTGCACGATGTCGTCGAGCGTCAGGCCGGTGGTGCGATCGAGCAGGACGGTCTGGCGCTCCGCTCCGGACACCAGGACCGAGTCGAGGACCGCCTCGAACTCGTCGACCTGTTCGGAGGTCGCGGCGAGCAGGCGGCTGATCTGGACCAGGTCGGTGCCGAGGAATCCGCTGCCGTTGCCGAGGGTGAAGCCGATCCGGCGGCTCGTCCAGGAGTTCTGCAGGTCGGTGACCAGATCGACGAGGGTCCAGAAGCTGGTCCGCTGCTTCTCCTCGTCGACGGTGTTGACGTGGTCGTCGTCGAGCCCGAAGCGGTCCCGCAACGCACCGAGCTGGCCGGGAATGGTGTCGGGGTCGGTTCCCGGCAGCACGGCCGGTACAGGCGGCGTCTTGCCGTTCGACGAGGACCGCGTTCCGCCGTTCCTGGAGACGTCGACGATGACACCGCCCGGGACACCGGCGGAGGGTGGCGCCGACGGGTTGAAGCCGGTCAGCACGCTGAACGCGGAGTCGACCACCGGGACCCTCGGACCGCCTTCGCGGCCGAGTTCGGTGACGACGCGGCGGACCGAGTCGCGGACCAGGGTGCGGTAAGCCTCGCAGTCCTGCGGGTCCGCGTCGGTGCGCAGCGGCTGGAGGCTGTCGAGCATCCGGGTGATCTGCTCGTGCGCCGACTTGGCGCGCAGGTACAGCGACGCCTGGCCGCCGGTGACGCCGCCGAGGTCGGCCTGGACGGCGACACCGCGGGGAACGTACTTCGCGATCACGTGGTCCTCGACCGTGGACAGCTCGAAGGAGGCCGACAAGGCGGCGGTGAAGGCCTTCGGGTCCTCGACGCGCGGGCGCCAGCCGAGCACGTCCCGGATCGCGGCGCTCACCACCGGACCCTGGTCGCTGGTACCGCCCGCGCTGGACGGTCGGGCGACCGCGTCCGTCGTCAGCAGTGGGAAAGCCTGGTCGACCTCGACGACCGGGAGTCCGGGCTGCAGCTTCTTTTCGGTCACGACGACCTCCTGGAGGTATTCGTCCCGATCCCGGTGAGGGTCGGTCCGGTGACGAGCTCGTGCCACGCGTCGCCGATCGCTTGACCGGCGGCGACGAGCGGTTCTTCACAGCGTTCGAGGCTTTGTTCGACGCCTGACCACCACGACGGCCAGGTACCACCCCGGCGTCTCGTGGAGCCGCGCAGTCGCGACACTGCCTCGTGGGCGCGCAGATCGCGCCAGTAGATGAGGCTTGCTTCCTGCACCAGCCGGTCGACCTCGCAGAGCTCGACCGCCGCCGACTCGTCCTGCGCGGCGATCGCCTCGGCCAGCCGGCCCTGGATCTCGACCGTGAGCTGGGCAACGTGTTCCGCCGACGCCAGATCGCTTTCGTCCGGCTGGTCGTCGTTCGCGTTCAGGACCAGCTCGGCGACGGCGAGCCAGAGTGTGTGCAGGGCTTGGTGCAACGCCGTACGGCGGTCTGCGATCGTCATGGCGGTCACCGCCTCGCCAGTTGCGCGTAGAAGTTGCGCATCAGCCGGTCCGGTTCGGCGCGGTGGTGGTCGAGCGCGGAGCGTACGGCGCCGATCAGGAACCGTTCCGGGACGACGCCGGGGTCGACACCCTTCGCGAGCCGTACGCCGGCCTCGTCGATCATCGCCTGGTGCCGCGGCTCGAAGAAGATGACCTCGCGCAGCGACTTGCCGCCGAGTCCCTGGAACGACGTGTAGCAGACGGCGTCGACGACCGCGGGGATCGCGGTCCGGGCGGTGGCGAGCAGCTTCGGCGGCATCGCCGACTCGCGCGGCGCCGGGTACAGCTGCGACCAGGCGCGCCGGAACTCGCCGGCCCGCTCGGGGAACCCCATCCGTCGCAACAGCTCGCAGGACAGGAACGTTCGAAGGTACGGCGTCGGGTGCACCGACCGCGGCGTGTACCCGAAGCTCTGCGCCGGACCGCGGCCGATCACGTCCATCAACGACGAAACGAACGCCTCGCCGCCGAGAAGCCCACCGACCATGTCGCCGAAGATCTCGCGATTCCACCTGATCCAAATGTTGCTGATAGCAACAGGTACGCCGGCCTCGCGCAGGCTGCGTCCGATCGACGACGGCACGGCCTGCTCGAGCTGCAGTTCGTTCTGCAGGTTGTGCGACACCTCGTGCAGGATCGCGCCGATGGTCCAGGGGTTCACCAGGCGGTGATAAGGCAGCTGCACAAGGGGGAACGGGTTCAGCTGCCGCCCGAGCCGGCGCAGCGGAATGCCGCGCCGGAACGTCGCGGGAGAGAAGCCGGTCCGCATGTAGCAGAACGGCGGCGGCGCGGGAATGCTGCGCTCGTTGCCCAGGTGCATGAAGACGTGCTGATAGCAGTCGAGCGTGATCCGGTCGCAGGCGTCGAGCCATTCACCGAATGCACCTTGCCTTTGACCGAACAATTCGAAATAGAAATCCCAGACCCGCTCCGTGGCCCGGACCAGGTCGTGCGCCTGCGTCTTCAGGTCCAGCGCGAGGCCGACCCGGTGCGGGGACGGATTGGCCTGCGCGGCGTCGGCCGCGCGGTCCAGCCGCTCGACGATCGTGTTCAGCGGTCCGCGCAGCGTGGCGAGAAGCGCGTTGACCGCCTGCACGTGGCCCTCGCTGGGGCGCGCGGGCTGGCCGCCGAACTCGTCGCGGCGGAAGTCGCGGAGCGCGGTGAGGTGCCGGCGGACGTTGAGCGCCTGCCCGGACAGGTACGCCGGAAGTACGTCGCGTCCCGCCCGTTCCGACGACGGCCGGACAACCGGGGTCGCGGCCGCCGCCTCGCCCTCGAACCAGGGCAGCGAGGGCAACCACGACAACCACGAGGAAGTAGGTGGCGCCGACGGTGTGGACGGAGCCGGGGTGGCCGGGACGGACGGGGTGATCGCCGGGGGAGTGGTCCCGCTCAGAGCGCTGACCCGGGCGCGGAAGGCGTCCATGTCGAAGTTCGGGTCGATCTTCCGCTTGGGCGGATCCGCGACCTCCTTGTGCCCGAGCACCGTGCTGACACTCAAGCCGAAGTGGTCGATCAGGACCCGGCACAGCTGGGCGAACGCCGCCATCTGGACCTCCGGCCAGGTCGCGTCCGTACCGGTCGCCTCGGCCTCGATCCCGATCGAGTGGCTGTTGCCCCAGGACGGATCCCGCACCGTCCCCGCGTGGTTGCACCGCCCGGCCGCGATCACGTACACCTTGCCGGACCTCGACAACCCGAAGTGCGACAACGGACCGCTCAGATCCGGCCGCCCGTTGATCAGGGTCTCCAGCGACGGCATGTCGGCGGTCTTGTTCAGCGTCGCGGTGTGATGGCACACGACCGCGCGCACGTCGCTCATCTCGTCCCGGCCGCGGGTCTGCCAGCCCGGCACCTCGATGACCTCGAGGCTGGTCTTACGGGCGACGGCCGCGAGGTCCGTCAGGTACGGCATCGTCCCTCCCCACCACGGTTCAGCGCCGGGCCCGGCGGCGCCGGGTGGGCTGCGGCCGGCGTACCCGCCGGACGCCGGACCTCGCCGGCCGCGGCCCATCCGGCCTCTGGCCGCGTTGGCTGCGTTGGCCGCGTTGGCGGTACCGGCGGTCGAACGTGCTGACGGCACGCATCGCGCGGTTGCGTTCGGGCGCGCGGCCGAACATCCGGCCGGCGATCCGCGTCATCGTCGAGATCGCCGTCTCGGGGGAGACGTCGCGCCCGGCCGCGGCCTGGTCCGCGAGGCTCTGTGCGGTCCGCTGCAGGATCACCGGCATCGCCATCACGTACTTGCGGGTGGCCGGGTTCCGGCGCAGGCGCCGACCGAGCGCCGACGTACCGCGGATCAGCGCCGGCGCGTTGCGGGACAGGACACTCGCGGCGCGCGGGATCAGCTTGGACGCGATCGGCACCAGCGCTCCGAGGAACGCCTCCGCCTCGGACTCGCTGGACGTCTGCGCGGCCTTCGCCGACAGGTGCGCCATCAGCTCGGCGTCGGGATAGATCCGCCGGACCGGGTTCACGAACGCCTCGTCCTCGTACTCCTCCTCGGCCTCGTCCTCGGTCTCCGCCTCGGCCTCGAACTCGAACTCCGCTTCGTACTCGCCGTCGCCACCGCCGCTCAGCAGGCCGCCCAGGGCCTTGCCGATGCCGCCGATGGCGCCGAGGAAGTCCTCGTCCTCGTCCTCGGCCTCGAATTCGGTCTCGAACTCGTCCTCGGCCTCGACTTCCATTTCGTCCTCGAACTCGTCCTCGAGCTCGAACTCACCCTGGATCTCGGGGTAGCTGCGGTTCAGCGCGGATGCCATGGTCCTGTCCCTCCAGTCGGTTTGCGATCAGCGGTCGTCAGCGGCTGTCAACGGCGCGGCCGGCGTCCGGCCGCACTGGTCGGCCGTCCGGCGGGTACGGCGCCCTTCGGCACCCGGACGTCACTGACGACCCGGACCACTCGCGCGGGCCGGCCGCCCTTCGGCGGAATGCGCACCGGTGTGGTGATCCGCACCGTGCCGGGACGGGGACGTGGCACCCGTCCGGTGCCGACGGTCCGGCTGCGGACCGGCTGACGACGTACGGTCAGGCTCCGGCCCCGCCCGCTGCGGTAGCCGGGACGTCCGCGACGGGCGCCGGTACGACGCATCGAGCCACGCCGACCGTGGTAGCGCCGGCGGCTGCGGCTGAGTCCGCGGGCGTGCCGCCGCATCACTGCCTGACGGACGCGACCGGGCATCAGTGCCTTGGTGGTCGCGGCGCCCATCACCTGGCCGAGCTCGACCGGGCCGACCGGCTCACCGGCGGCGATCCGCCGGGCGACCGTCCGCGCCGCGCCGTCGGCGATACCGGGCACGAGACGTACGGCGGGACGGGTGCTGCGGTTGCCGTGCAGCATCCGGGTGATCGTGGCCGCGCCGCGCAACAGGTACGGCAGCAGTCGCTCGAGCTCACGCCGGTCCTGCGCGTTGATGCCGGAGTACGCCGCCGCGCCGCCGAGGGCCTCCGCCTCGGACTCGGACTCCGTGGCCGCCGCCTGCGCCGCGAGGTACTCGGCGAAGGCCTGCGACGGCGCGAGGGGAGTGGCGGCCATCTCTTCGAACTCGGCCTCGAACTCCTCCTCGTACTCACCTTCGAGCTGCGAGGTGACGGCCCGGGCGACGGCGCCCGCGGCCGGCCCGCCGATGGCGGTGGCGACGAGCGGACCGGCGGTCTTCGCGAGGGTCTTGAGGAACGGCGCGGCCTTGCGGAACACGCCCTTCAGCCGCTTGAAGAACTCCTCGGCCTCTTCCTCGGACTCGAACTCGTACTCGTCCTCGGCTTCGTCCTCGTACTCACCATCACCTCCGCCGCCACCGCCGCCGAGCAGTCCGCCGGCGATCTTGGCGATCGGTCCGAGCAGGCCGAGGAAGGCCTCGTCCTCGTACTCTTCCTCGCCTTCGTCCTCCCACTCGTACTCCTCCTCGCCGAGCAGTCCGCCGATGGCGTTCACCACTCCGCCGAGGCCGGGGAAGAAGTCCTCGTCCTCGTCCTCGTATTCGTCCTCGAGCTCGGACTCGCCTTCGAGCTCGTCCTCCCACTCGGCTTCGTCCTCGGACTCGTACTCCGCCTCCCACTCGGCTTCGTACTCGTACTCGTCCTCGAGGTCCGTGGTCTGACGCGCCATGGTGGCCCTCCTCGCTCGGCCGGGACAGCTTGCGCTTCCATGGCAGCCCGGATCCGGCCGGCGGGTCAGTCACCTCTCGGGGTGACGCACATCCACGGTCCGCCACCCGTGCGACCCGAACCGAAGTACCTCATCAGAGCGACATCCAGGGCGACGTCCAGGGCGAGGCTCAGCGCTTCACGGCGTGCAGGAGCTGGAGCGAGAGATGGCCGTGGTCGAAGAGATCGGTGAGGCGGGTGTCCTGCTGACTCGCCAGCGTGTACGCGGGATGCGTGCGATAACGAGCCGAGATGAGTGCGGTCACCTCCTGCGCGCGACGGGTCCACGACAGCGGTACGGCGGCCGGGCGCTCGGTCTGCTCGACCAGGTCGAAGCCGCACGCGTCGAGCAGGTCGACGAGCTCGGATTGCATCGGGAAATAGTTGCCGTCCGGAGGATCGGTGATTGGCCGGGCGGCGATCACCACGAGGAGTCCGAGGGATGCGTGCGGCACGAGGACGCGGTGGATCTCCCGCAGTACCGCGGCCTTGTCCTCGACGGTGCACAGGACACCGAGGCACCACGCGACATCGACCGCGTCGGCACGCAGGGGGATGCGTTGACCGTCGGCCGTGAGGACGGGGAGGCCGAACAGTCTCGACGCGGCGCGACCCGCTGCGGGCATCGGGTCGAGCAGGATCGGCCGTACGCCGAAGCGCTTGGCTGCCCAGGCCGCGGGACCGCCGGTGCCCGCGCCGACGTCCAGGAGCCGAGTGCCCGCGGACAGCTCACAGGCCTCGGCCAGCCACGCGAGGGCGGTCGGGCTGGCGCTGCCGCGGCAGGCGGCCGGGATCGCGTGCTGGTCGCCCAGATGTTCCACGGCTTCCGCTGTCCACGCGGCGATGTCGTCGAACTCGGCGACCATTGCCTGCGCCGTCAATGTCCTCTCACCGTCCTGTCACCCCCTCGACCAGGCCGGTACCCATCCGGCAAGCACGCCACGTCACTCGACCAGCTTGCCGTCGCTGGACACGTGGCGCATCAGGCTCCGGAACTCGTCCGGGATCGGCGGGATCTGCTCCGGCTCGACGTCCCCCGGACCGGACCAGACGAAGTTCACCCGCAAGGACTCGTCGAGGTCGGGGTAGTCCGACCGGTTGTGACAGCCGCGCGTCTCCCGTCGTACCAGGGCCGCGTCGAGCGTCGCGCGCGCGGCCATCGCCGACGCCTTCAGATCGAACGCGTGCGCCAGGTCCTGGAAGCCGGCGATGTCCGGATGGACACCCACCTGCGTCATCCGCTGCTCGAGCTCGGTCAGCTCCGCCACCCCGGCCGTCAGGCCTTGCTCGTCGCGTACGACGCCGGCCCGGGCGGTCATCGTGTCCCGCAGCGCGCGTTGCAGGGCGCGGACGTTCTCCGGGCCGTCGTTCGTCAGGAGGTCGTCGACCTCGGCCCGGGCCTCGGTGACGGCGCCGGCCGACCGCAGCTGCGCCTGCCGGCCGATCGAGTACTTCGCGGCTTCCTCGGCCACGATCCGCCCGAACACCAGCAGCTCGATGAGCGAGTTGCCGCCGAGCCGGTTCGCGCCGTGCAGTCCGCTCGCGGCCTCGCCGATCGCCCACAGCCCGTCGACGCCGGTGCCGTGATCCTCGGCCCGGACCCAGACCCCGCCCATCGAGTAGTGCGCGGTCGGCGCGATCTCGATCGGCTGCTTGGTGATGTCGAGCATCTGCAGCTCGAGCAGCGTCTGGTAGACGCGCGGGAGCCGGCGCATGATCGTCTCCCGGGGGAGGTGGGACACGTCCAGCCAGACGCCGCCGTTCGGGGTGCCGCGGCCTTCCTTGATCTCGGTGTACTCCGCCAGCGCGACCCGGTCCCGTGTGGACAGCTCCATCCGCTCGCCGTCGTACCTGGCCATGAACCGCTCACCGAGCGCGTTGCGCAACTGCCCGCCCTCGCCGCGGGCCGCTTCGGAGACAAGCGTGCCGGCCGCGTTCTCCGGCTCGATCAGCCCGGAGGGATGGAACTGGACGAGCTCGGGATCGCGGAGCTTCCCGCCCGCCAGCACCGCCAGCCGGAACGCGTCGCCGGTGTTCTCGTCGCGGCGTGACGACGTGCGGCGCCAGATCCGGGTGTGACCGCCCGCGGCCAGGATGACCGCGTCGGCGTGGATGACATACCGCCGCCCGGTGGTCAGGTCGAACCCGTACGCCCCGAAGACGGTGTTGTCCTTGACCAGGATTCGCGTCACGTAGACCGTGTCGAGGATCGGCACGCCGAGCTGGACCGCACGGTTGATCAATGTGCGCTGGATCTCCAGCCCCGTGTAGTCGCCGGCGAACGCGGTCCGGCGGTAGGTGTGCGCGCCGAAGAACCGCTGCGAGATCCGGCCGTCGGCCTCGCGGGCGAACGGCATACCCCAGCGCTCCAGGTCCTCGATCCCACGGGCCGCGCCCTCGGCGACGATCCGGACCGTGACCGGGTTCGCGAGCAGGTAGCTCTCCTGCAGCGTGTCGGCGGCGTGCTGCTGCCAGGTGTCCTCGGGGTCCATCGTGGCCAGTGCCGCGTTGATGCCGCCGGCGGCCAGTGACGTGTGCGCGTCCGATCGCGGCCGTTTGCCGAGGGCGAGCACCTCGACGCCCTGCTCGGCCAGTTCGATCGCGGCGCGCAGACCGGCACCACCGGTTCCGATCACCAGGACCGAGGTGGCGATCTGCTGTTCGGTGATGCTCATCGGTTCTCCCTCGCATTCGTTGTTCTCACTAACCAGGACAACGCAGGGTGCCCATCTGTGACTGTCTCGCCGGTCACAGATGCACTGTCTGCTCGGTCTCTCCAGGTAGTCCGAGAGAAGGGAAGCCCCATGAGTGAGAATCCGGTCGTCGTCCTGGTGCACGGCGCGTTCGCCGAGTCGGCCAGCTGGAACGGCGTCGTCGAGCGGCTGCGGGCGCGGTCGATCGACGTCGTCGCGGCGCCGAACCCGCTGCGCAGCCTGGACGGTGACGCACAGTACGTCCGCGACGTCATCGCCGGCGTCG
Organism: Kribbella sp. NPDC051586; assembly: GCF_044453965.1. NCBI lineage: Bacteria > Bacillati > Actinomycetota > Actinomycetes > Propionibacteriales > Kribbellaceae > Kribbella > Kribbella sp. NPDC051586. The sequence goes on from NZ_JBITDF010000003.1 coordinate 628,919, forward strand.
GCAAACCGGTGGTGCTCGTCTGTCATTCGTACGGCGGCATGGTGATCACCGAGGCCGCGGCGGACAACGACGCGGTGAAGGCGCTGGTCTACGTGTGCGCGTTCGCTCCCGACCAGGGTGAGAGTGCGTTCGCGTTGTCCGCCAAGTTCCCGGGCAGCACGCTCGGCGACGCGCTCAACGCCTACCCGGTCAGCACCGGCGGTAACGACCTGGCGATCCGGCAGGACGTGTTCCGTCAGCAGTTCTGCGCCGACGTACCGGCGGACCAGGCCGCGCTGATGGCCGCGACGCAGCGCCCGGCCACCGAGGCCGCCCTGACCGGGAATCTGTCCACCGCGACGCCGGCCTGGCAGTCGGTCCCGTCCTGGTTCGTGTTCAGCGACCTCGACCTGAACATCCCGGTGGCCCTGCACCGGTTCATGGCCGAGCGGGCCGGCGCGAAGGACACCCGGGAGATCGCCGGCGGTTCGCACGCGCTGGGCGTGTCCCAGCCCGAGGCGGTGACGGCCTCGATCCTGGCCGCCCTGGGCGCGTAGGGCGCGTAGGACCCCTGGACCACGGACTCGACTACGAGGTTCCAGGGCGCGGTGGGGGTGTGCCGGCGGAGACGCTGGGACAGCCCCCAGCGCAAGGAGTCCGGATCATGAGTACGGCGTCATCACCGGGATTGGACGAGTTCCTCCAGGCACGACCACGGCTGTTCCGGATCGCCTTCCGGATCGTGGGCAATCCGCACGAAGCGGAGGAGCTCGTCCAGGACGTCTGGGTGCGCTGGCAACGGACCGACCGGACGGTCGTTACGGACCCGCGGGCGTTCCTGGCGACCACGGTGTCCCGGCTCGCGCTCAACGTGGTGCAGTCCGCGCGCCGCCGGCACGAGACCTCCGTCGGCTCGTGGTTCCCGGACGAGCGGGTCGCGAGTGACGTGGATCCGCAGCTGTACGCCGAGACGCAGGAGGCGTACGCCATCGCCGTACAGCTGATGAAGGAGCGGTTGTCACCGGCCGAGCGAGCGACGTACGTACTGCGGGAAGGCTTCGACTATCCGTACCGGCAGATCGCCGAGACGCTGCGGATCGGGGCGCCGAACGCCCGGCAGCTCGTCAAGCGCGCCCGTGACCGGCTCGCGGAGCCGGCCCGCGAAGCGGGCTGATCCGCAGTTCCGATACCCCAGGGTCCTATACCCGTACCGCTGTTCGCCCGTAGCCTCTGCTGAGGGGGTGAGCAATGGCGAACGAGGCGGTCGACAACCTGGCGCCGGACCTGCGTGGGCGGCGGGCGGAGTGCGCGCGCCTGAACCAGGTCGTGGCCGGCGTTCGCTCCGGTACGGGGCAGGTGCGGATCGTCCGCGGCGAGGCCGGGATCGGGAAGTCCGCCCTGCTCGAGTACCTGGTCGGCCGGGCCGAGGGTTGCCGGGTCGCCCGCGCCTCCGGGGTCGAGTCCGAGATGGAACTGCCGTTCGCCGGTCTGCACCAGCTCTGCCTCCCGTTGCTCGACCGCAGCGACCGGCTGCCGGGTCCGCAGCGCGAGGCGCTGGAGGTCGCGTTCGGACTGAGCGCCGGCGGTCCGCCGGACCGGTTCCTGATCGGCGCGGCCACGTTGAGTCTGTTGTCGGCGGCATCCGATCGGGAGCCGCTGCTGTGCGTCATCGACGACGCGCAGTGGCTGGATCAGGCATCGGTCCAGACGCTGACGTTCGTCGGGCGGCGGTTGTTCGCGGACCGCATCGGCCTGGTGTTCTCGCTGCGCGAGCCGGTGATCGGGCCGGAGTGGCGCGGCTTCCCCGAGCTGCCGATCCGTGGTCTGGCCGATGAGTACGCCGGGGCGCTGCTGGACTCCGTCGTACCCGGACGGCTGGACGAGCATGTGCGCGACCGGATCGTGGCCGAGACGCGCGGCAACCCGCTGGCGTTGATGGAGTTACCCCGCGGACTGACCGCCGCGCAGTTGGCCGGGGGCTTCGAGCGACCCGATGCGCGTCCGCTCGCGAGTCAGATCGAGCAGAACTTCGCCCGCCGGGTGCAGGCCCTCCCGGCGGACACACAGCGGTTGCTGCTGACCGCCGCGGCCGAACCGGTCGGCGACGTACCGCTGCTGGTCCGCGCGCTCACGGTCCTCGACGTTCCGACGAGTACGGCGGCGCCGGCGGAAGCAGCTGGGTTGATCGATATCGCGGCCCGGGTCCGCTTCCGGCATCCGCTGGTCCGTTCGGCGACGTACCGGGCCGCCGATCCGGCCGATCGGCGGGCGGTTCATCAGGCGCTGGCCGAGGCGATCGATCCCGATGTCGATCCCGACCGCCGGGCGTGGCACCGGGCCCAGGGTGCGGACGGCCCGGACGAAGGGGTCGCGACCGACCTGGTGAGCTCCGCCGACCGAGCGCAGTACCGCGGTGGGATGGCCGCGGCGGCGGCATTCCTCCAGCGCGCGACCGAGCTGACCCCGGACCCGGCCACCCGCGCGATCCGCGCCCTGGCGGCAGCCCAGGTCACTCTGGCAGCGGGTGCCTTCGAGACCGCGCTGCGGCTGCTCGTCATCGCCGGTGACGGCGAGGCCGACGACCTGCACCATGCCCGGGTGGAGCTGCTGCGGGCACAGATCACGTTCGCGTCCGGCCACGGGCTGGAGTCCGGCCCGCTGCTGCTCGCCGCGGCCCGCCGCCTCGAACCGCTCGACCTCGAGCTCGCCCGCGACACCCACATCCAGGCGCTGGTGGCGGCGCAGTACGCCGGGCGGTTCGGAGCGAGCTCGGGACCGGGCGGGATCAGCGCGCTGACCGCCGCTTCACAGGCGGCCCGGGCAGCCCCGACCTCGGACCGGCGCCGCAAGCACGACGTGCTGCTGGACGGCGTCGCGGTGATGTTCGGGGACGGGTATCCCGCGATGGTGCCGCTCGCCCGGGAGGCGGTCCGGTTGTACTCCTCGCCGGACGGGACGAGCGACCGGGACGACCTGCCGTGGCTCTTCCATGCGGAGCTGATGGCGGTCGACCTCTGGGACGACGAGGGCTGGGACGCGCTGGCCATCCGCCACCTGGGGATCGCCCGGGAGCTCGGTGACCTGAATGAACTTCTGCTCGCGCTGCACCACCGGGTGCACCTGAACCTGTTCTCCGGCGAGCTCTCCGCGGCCGAGAGCCTGCTCGCGGAGGCCAAGAACATCAAGGACGCGACGGGCACCGACCTGGCCCCGTACGGGGAGATGAGCCTGGCGGCCTGGCGTGGGCGAGAGGCGGCGGCCAGGCCGCTGATCGCGGCGGGCATCGAGGACGCGACCAACCGCGGCGAAGGCGGCGGGCTGACCACCTGCTATGTCGCGAATGCCGTTCTCTACAACGGCTTGGCGCGGTACGACGACGCGCTGGCGGCAGCGCTGCAGGCGACTGCCTACCCCGCCGAGTACGGCGTGGCGAACTGGGCGCTCCCCGAGCTGGTCGAGGCGGCCGTGCGCAGTGGTCACCCCGAGCTGGCAGCCGAGCGGTTCGAGCTGCTGGAGCGGATCGCATTGTCGTCCGGCACCGAGTGGGGGCTCGGTCTGCTGGCCACGGCGCGGGCACTGCTGGCCGACGGGGACGCGGTGGAGCGGGCGTACGGCGAGGCTGTCGAGCGCCTCAGCCGGACCCGGATGCGGATGTACCTTTCGCGGGCACAGCTGCTGTACGGCGAATGGCTGCGGAGGGAAGGCCGCCGGCAGGATGCCCGCGGGCACCTGCGGGCGGCGTACAAGCTGTTCTCGGCGGCCGGCGCGGGCGCGTTCGCCGAGCGGGCCGCGCGCGAGCTGGCCGCGGCCGGGGAAGTGCTGGACGAACGCCGGACGGATCGCGGCGCGGGCCGGGAGTCGCTGACCGCGCAGGAGACGCATATCGCGGACCTGGCGGGGGCCGGGCTGACCAATGCGGAGATCGGCGCGCAGATGTTCCTCAGTCAGCACACCGTGGAGTGGCATCTGCGCAAGGTCTTCGCCAAGCTGGGGATCACCTCACGCAAGCAACTCCGCCCCTGACGACGTCACATCCGAGGCGTACGGGTTGTCTTACTGGCAGAAGCGACGGACGGAGAGACAGTGCGCACGATCCTGGTGGTGGGCGGCGGGTACGCCGGGTTCTACACGGCGTGGAGGCTGGAGAAGAAGCTGCGGCGGGGCGAGGCCGAGGTGATCCTGGTCGACCCGCGGCCGTACATGACGTACCAACCGTTCCTGCCCGAGGTGGTGGCCGGGTCGGTCGAGGCCCGGCATGCGGCGGTGTCGCTGCGGCGCAACCTGCGGCGGACGAAGATCGTGTCCGGCATGGTCGTCAACATCGCGCATGCCGACCGGACGGTGACGATCCGGCCCGCGGACGGGCCCGACTACCAGCTGTCGTACGACGTGATCGCGGTGACTGCCGGCGCGGTGACGCGGACCTTCGACGTGCCGGGGGTTGCCGATCGGGCCATCGGGATGAAGCACGTCGAAGAGGCGGTGGCGATCCGGGACCGGCTGTTCACCGCGTTCGACGAGGCGGCCGGGCTGGAGCCGGGGCGGCTGCGGCGGAAGCTGCTGACGGTCACCTTCGTCGGCGGTGGGTTCTCCGGGGTCGAAGGGTTCGCGGAGCTGCTGTCGCTGGCGCGGGCGTTGCTGAAGAAGTACCCCGAGCTGTCCGAGAGCGACCTCGCGTTCCACCTGGTCGAGGCGAGTGGGCGGATCCTGCCCGAGGTGAGTGACAAGCCGGGTGAGTGGGTCGTGCACATGCTCGAGAAGCGTGGCGCGGTGGTGCATCTCAACACGACGATGAAGGCGGCCGAGGACGGGCATGTGGTGCTGTCGGACGGCTCGGAGTTCGACTCTGAGCTGATCGTCTGGACGGCCGGCAACGCCGCGACCCGCCTGCTGCGCAACCACACCGACCTCCCGCACAACCAGCGCGGGATGGTCCAGGTCCGGGCGGACCTGCGGATCGGGACCGACGACGAGGTGGTCGACGACGCGTGGGCGGCCGGGGACGACGCGGCGGTTCCCGACCTGACGTCCTCGACTCCCGGCGCCTACACGGTGCCGAACGCGCAGAACGCCGTACGGCAGGGGAAGCTGCTCGCGAAGAACCTCCTGCGGTCGCTGCGCGGGCGCGAGCCGAAGAAGTACGAGCACCACAGCCTCGGCGTGATCGCGACGCTCGGTCTCGGGTCGGGCATCTTCCAGTACAAGCGGCTCGTCATCAAGGGCGTGCTCGCCTGGCTGATGCACCGCGGGTACCACGTCCTTGCGGTCCCGACGTGGGACCGCAAGATGCGGGTGCTGTCGATCTGGCTGGTGGCGTTCTTCTACGGCCGCGACATCGTGTCGCTGGCCTCGGTCCAGAGTCCGCGCGAGGCGTTCGAGACCGAGGCCAAGTCGCCGACACTCAGTGCGAGCCGCCCGGGATGAGCAGGTCGGTCAGCCCGAAGGTGTCACCGGCCGCAGGCAGGTTCGGCTGCCAGTCCGGTTCGAGACTGAGGTAGCCGGCCGGGTCGGCCCGCAGCAGCCCGATCAGTACCTCGGCCACGATCCGCCCGCCGACCGGACCGAGCCGGTCGCCGTCGCCGAGGTACTCGGACTCCTTGAGGATGTAGAACCACAGCGGCGTGCCGCCGGGCCAGGTCCCCTCGGTGAGCGGCGGTACATCGAGCAGCTTGGCGACCTCCTCGCCACTCGGCAGACCAGTCGTGTCGCCGCGCAACAGATCGCGAACGGCCAACGACCGGTACGCCCTCTCGTCGACCGAGCCGGTGATCCGCTCCGGCAATCCGATCAGACTCGCGGCCAGCCGACCGTCGAGCCGCTTCGCGCGTTGCGCCGGCGGACGGCCCGGTACGTCGAAGATCTGCGCCAGCTCGAGCCGATGGTCCGCGGGCAGTGGACCGAAGCCGACCAGATCGGGGAAGAGCGGCAGCTCCGGGCCGCCCTCGACCAGGTGGTAGGCGTGCCGGATCTGGCCATGCCCGTAGCGGTACGCCGCGTCGGCGTACTCCAGCGGTATGAACGCCTGCATCGGCTCCGGGTTGAACCACTTCCCGCCGTCCGCCAGCACTTCGTCGACGAGCGGCTGACTGACCAGCCGCGGCAGGAAGTCGTGGACGATGATCCACTGGTAGTGCCAGGTCAGCGTGATGCGCGCCTTCTCGAAGACGTCCTCCTCGGGGACGCCGCGCGCCCGCAGGTGGTCCACGATCCGGTTGTGGGCGTGCAGCAAGGCCACGTGCAGGCTCAGCGTGAAGATGTGGACGTCGTTGCGCGGGTCACCTATCAGCGCGATGCCTTGCGGGTTCCGCGGTACGTCATACCCGTCGGGGCTGAGCAGGAACTTGGCCGCGTCGTCGAGGTTGAACAGGTACGGCGAGCCGATCGGGCCGTCGGCGTACAGCATCTCGAGGTTGAGCCGCGGGGATCGCGCATTCCGCAAGGCGCCGGTCTCGACTCCGCCCATGAGCGGCGAGCGGTCCGCAGTCGTGTCGTGCGCGAGCAACTGCGCGAAGAACGGCCAGCCGGCCGCCTGCACCGCGTCGTCCCCGCCGGAGCCGAGGTCCAGCGCGGCCGCGGCATCACAGACCCCGCCGTCGCCGCCGGCCCGCATCAGAACGTGCGGATCGGTGCCGAGCGGCACGAGCATCGGAAACATCCGCCCGTACTGCGCTCCACCAGTGGGCCGATCCACACTGCGCACCAAACTCAGACAGTGGTCCCGCGCCGCCGGATGCCTACTCATTCCCAACCTCCCGAAGATTCGAATCCACAGAGGAAGACAGCCCAAGCAGGCCGGATGTGACCGGGAATCTCAGTTGATGCGGGTGAGGCGGCCGTCGGGGAGGATTCGGATGGTGGTTCTGCGGGCGCCGACGGTCAGGTCGACGAAGAACATGGTGCCGACGGTGCGGGTCTTGTAGTTGACGGTTTCGGTGGAGTTGACGGGGACGATCGCGGACAGGATGGTGGCGGACGTCCCGTTGCGGTTGAACTTGACGACCGGGGCCGCCTCGCGGTGGAAGATGTCGGGGTAGTACCAGCCCTGTACCGGGTCCTGCTGACCCTCGACGACCGTGATGCCGTCCTTGGGCGGCTGTTGCTGGTAGGGGATCTGCAGCAGGTACGTCTTGGACTTGTCGCCGGGCTTGGCGGCGACGGCGGTCGTGGGGGACTGGACCGTGACCTTCTGGTCCGGTGCGAGGTGCCAGAGCGTTTCGTACCGCTCGGTGCTGACCGACTGCCCGCGGTCGAGCGTGATGATCAGGTCGGGATCTTTCAGCACCAGTACGTCGCGCTTGCGGGTCACTCCCGGCGCCGGCGAGTCGGCCAGCGAGTACGACTCCGACGTCGGCGTGATCGACGCCTGGATCAGGTTCGTCTCCACCGAGGCCATGTCGGCCGAGGGGATCGTCATCACGTTGTGCGCGGCGGCGCTCTTGGACCAGGCCTGCCACTTGTCGAGCTGGTAACCCGAGTGCCCCGGGTCGATCAGGACGTCCCGGCCGTGCGACGAGTACGTGATCGACATGTGGTCGTCATGACCGTGCAGCCGGCGCCCGACGCCGTACCGGATGCTGTACGTCGACTCCTGCGCGAACGGTCGCGTCTCGCCCCACCCGGTGCGGCCGAAGATGTACCCCGCGTCGTACACCGCGACGCGCTTGGACGGTTTCGTCCCGCGCTTGCCCAGCGAGGCGACGTAGTCGAGCGCTGTCCCGGCCGCACCGGTCGGCTTCTGCCGGACGGCGTCACCGACCTGCTGCAGCTCGCCGGTCGACTTGGTCGCGAGCGCCAGCCACTCCGACAAAGCGGCCCGCCGCTGCGCGATCACGGGTCCGGGATTCGAACCGCACCGCTGCAAGGCCGTGGTCGCCCGGCCCCACAACAGGTAGTTGAACATCGCGTACCCGACCGACTGCTCGTTCGTCGAGCCTTGCGTGTCGATCGCGGTGGTGATGGCCTCGGTCAGCCGGTTGACCGCGAGCGTCTTCAACTCCGGCCGCTTCAGCGTGCACCCGACCCCGAACAGCGCGATGCTCTCGTCGGTCCCGTGGTTCGACATGCCGCTGAAGTTCACGATCATGAACTGCGCATGGTCGATCAGCGCCTTGTCGAGCCAGGCGTACTGCGCGGGCAGCGTGTGGACGTGCATCCCGGTGAGGACTGCCTGGCGCGCGCACAGCAGCACGTTCGTGCGGTGCATCGTCGCCTCCCACGCGCCGACGTCGCCCTTCCACGAGTACGGGTTGTCCTGCACCCAGTCGTGGATGATCGCCATCGTGTGGGCCAGCACTTTGCGGTCGCCGCGTCGCCCGGCCTCGATGCCCTGTCCCAGCCAGCGCAGCGAATGCAGCCACATGTACCAGCTCGGCTTCTTGTACGGGTCGGAGCGCCAGTTGATGTCCCCGCTCCCGTTGCCGACCTTGTACGGCGGATCGTCGCCCCAGGAGAACGTGTCGTTCATGAGCATCGACACCGGGACCGCCGAGTCGATCCCGCTGTACCCGGAGCACTCGTACGTCCCGGTGTTGGCGACCGGCGTGGCCGGCGGGGGAGTGGCCGGGGTGTCGACGCCGGGCAGCGGCTCGTCGGTCGAATCCGGCAGGCTGGGCCTCGGGCCGGGCGTGGTCGGCTTCGGCTTGCTCGGCGTCGGCGAGCCGCTCGCGGCAACCGGCGTACTGCGGTCGCGGGCGCCCGGCATCAGCACGAAGACGGCTCCGGCGAAGGCGACGCTGCACACCAGCACGCAGGCAAGCGTCAGCGCGACGGTCGTACCCAACCGCCTCTCGCGCTGCGAAGCCACTCGCGCCCCCTCCTCGCCCGGCCCTCACCTGGCTAGACGCTCCGACCCGCCCGATTCGTTGCATCCGGCCCCGGTTCCATCGATTGCAGCCCGGACGTGCGATTTCTTCAAGCTCCGTCACCGCATCGTGAGGAAGGCTACCGCCAGGGGGTCGGGCACACGTAGCCGTCCCGGATCAGTCACAGGCACCCGAGGCTACGGGGACCGGGCTACGCCGGCCGACGGCGCCGAGCGCGGTCACGCACAGGCCGGCGATGCTGGCGGACGCGGCCACGAGGGTGCACGTGATGAAGCCGGTGGTCAGGTTGTGGGCTGTGCCGAGCAGGGGGCCGAAGGTGGCGACGCCGATGGCTCCGCCGATCTGGCGGGAGGTGTTGAAGGCGGCCGAGGCGGCGCCGTGGAGGCCGGGCTCCACGGCCGCGATCGACTGGGCGGTCATGGTCGGGACGAGAAGACCGGCGCTGAAGCCGACCGGGATCAGCGCGATCACCATCGGCCAGATGGCGGACGACGTGCTGGCCCAGGCGAGGCCGAGAAGGGCCACTGTGAGCACCGCTTGGCCGCCGGCCAGCACTGCGGGGCGGCCGAGGCGACGGGTGAGTGGGGCGGAGCAGAGGTTCGCGACGGCGATCAGACCGGTGAGGGGCAGGAACAGGAGCCCGGTGACCAGAGGGCTGAGGCCGCGACCTTGCTGCAGCAGCAAGCTGATCGTGAACAGCACGCCGTAGAAGGCGAAGTTGAGCAGTGTGCCCTGCGCCGCGGCCGCCGCGAACCCGCGATCGGCGTACAACCTCGGCGGCAGCAGCGGCGCCCGGACCGAGCGCTCGACCCAGATGAACGCGACCAGCCCGGCGACCGTCAGCGCGGCCGCACTGAGCACCGCGGGATCGAGCCGGCCGCGCGTCGGGCCCTCGATCAACGCGAACACCAACCCGCCGATGAACGCCGTCGCGGTGCCCATCCCGGCCAGATCCAGGCGTCGGGTTCGCCGCACCACCGCCGGCATCGAGCGCAGTGCCCAGATCGCGGCGGGGATACCGATGACCACGTTGACGGCGAAGACGGCTCGCCAGTTCGCGAGGGCGACCAGGCCGCCGCCGAGGAGCGGCCCGGCCGCCATACCCGAGCCGCCGGCCGCGGCCCACCAGCTGACCAGGCGGTGCCGCGTGTGTTCGTCGGTCGCGGACGCGGTGGCGAGGACGAGTGCGCTGGGCAACAGAAGTGCCGCGCCCGCGCCCTGGACGAGCCGCGCCAGGTTGAGCATCAGCATGGAGCCGGCCGCGGCGCAGACCGCCGACGACGCGGTGAAGACCACCAGTCCGGTCATGAACGCCCGCTTCGCGCCGAGCGTGTCCGCGATCGCCCCGGCGCCCAGCATCAACGCGGCGAACGAGAGCGTGTAGGCATTGAGCGACCACTCCAGCTCGGACCGGGACGCGTGCAGGTGGGTCGCGAGCTGGGCGAGGGTCACGTTCACGATCGTGCTGTCGACCGCGACCATGAACGAGGCGACGAGGGCAAGCGCGACGATGGCTCGACGGTGTTCGACTGGCATGGAACACACCCTACGCCGTTGTTTGATATGCGTCGAACAACATTCCATCGGCCGGGACCCGTTGACCTGCGGCCGGGCGCTGACTACGGTGTCGGAAATCGATTTCTCCCACCGCCCGCCAAGGAGAACCGAATGAACGTGCCCCCCGGTTGTGCGAGCCGTTCCTGCGCCGGCGACTGCCCCCGAGCGCAGTTGAGTCGCCGTACCTTCATCGCTCTCGGAGCCGGAACGGTCGGCGCACTCGCCGTTCCCGGCCAGGCTCTCGCAGCTCCGCACGAGCTGGCGGTGCCGCCACGGGTCGCCACCGATGTGCTGTTCGATCGCGGCGCGCCCACCTCGTACACCGGCGCCGCACTGCCGAGGATCGGGATGCCGGTCGGCGGCGGTACGACGGGTCAGGTCTACCTCGCCGGCGACGGGCGACTGTGGGCCTGGGACATCTTCAACCCGTCCTCGTTCCCGCTCGGAGGCGCGGACTTCTCCGGGCACAACTACGCGGACCCGCTCTCGGCCGACCAGCCCGGCGCATCGCAGTTCGGGCAGGGCTTCGCGCTCCGCACGACCACCCGCGGCCGGACCACGACCCGATCGGTCGACGCGGCCGGCTTCAAGGACGTCCGGTTCACCGGCTCGTACCCGATCGGCCGAGTCTCGTACGACGACGCCGGCAGCCCGCTCGACGTCGAACTGGAGGCGTTCTCGCCGTTCGTCCCGCTGGCCACGCTGGACTCGACGCTGCCGGCGACGATCATGTCCTTCAAGCTGCGCAACACCTCGAGGTCCACCGTCCGCGCAACCCTGCTCGGGTACGCCGAGAACCCGGTCTGCATCGACAGCCGCTACCGCCAGCCCACCACGCTGCAGGCGCGCGGCTTCAAGGGCGGCGTCCAGTTCGGGGCGATCGACGATCTGGACGCCGAGCAGGGCGACATCCTGTTCGAGGACTGGGAGAAGGACACCTACGACGGGTGGACGGTCGAGGGCGATGCGTTCGGCGCTGGTCCGGTCCGGCAACTCGACGTACCGAACCTGATGAAGCGGTTCGGGGATCTCAACGTCTCCGGGACGCGCTTCGTGACGTCGTACACCGCGGGTGGCGACGCGGCCGTCGGGAAGCTGACCAGCCGGGAGTTCACCATCGAGCGCCGGTACGTCGCCGTCGGCGTCAGCGGCGGTCGGCACCCGGGGCAGACCTGCGTCAATGTCGTTGTCGACGGCAACGTTGTGGCGTCGGCGACCGGTGACGAGAGCGAGCCGCTGGTCGGGCAGATGCTGGACGTGGGCGCGCACCAGGGCCGGACCGCGCAGATCGAGATCGTCGACGCGCAGAGCGGCGCGTGGGGGCACATCAGTTGCGACGCGATCGTCTTCACGGACCGGCCGGACATCCTGTTCGAGAACTGGGACAGGACGACGTACGAGGGCTGGACAGTGACCGGCGACGCGTTCGGCGCCGGGCCGGTGACGGCGGCCGAGACGCCGGACGGGTTCCGGCGGCCGTTCGGGTTGCGGACCGAGCTGAACGTGAGCGGGCGCTTCGTCACGTCGTACAACTTCCGTGCGTCCGGCGATCCCGACGCGTACACCGGATCGCTGACCAGTCGCGACTTCGTCATCGAGCGCCGGTTCGTCACCGCGTGGGTCGGCGGCGGGCACCACAAGGGCGAGACCTGCCTGAACGTCGTGGTCGGCGGCGAGGTGGTGGCCAGTACGGCCGGGACCGACATCGAGCCGCTGACCGCGGTGTCGATGGACGTCGGGAAGTACGCCGGCCGGAGCGCGCACATTCAGATTGTTGACAACAACCAGGGTGGCTGGGGCCACGTGAACGTGGACCGAATCATCTTCAGCGACCGCCCGATCCGCCGGCAGCCCGTCGCGGAACGCCCGGACGGCGGCACGTTCGCGCTGGCAGCGCTGACTCCCGGTGCGGTCACCCGGCCGTCGATCGCAGAATGGTCGACAATCGACAAGCTCTTCGACGCGACGGACGGGCCGGTCGACACCGATGGTCCGCAGGCGGGGACGGTAGCGGTCGACGTCACCTTGGCGCCGGGGGAGTCGCGGACGGTCTGCTTCGCCTACGGCTGGTTCTTCCCGAACCCGGAGCGCGAGCTGTTCGCCGAGCTCGTCGGCGCCTCGACGTTCCGCCGCCACTACGCGACCCGCTTCAGCTCGGCCCGCGACGTCGTCGGGTACCTCGCCAAGAACGTCGACCGGCTGGAGCGCGACACCAAGACCTGGGTGAAGACGTGGTACGACGACTCGTCGCTCCCGCACTGGTTCCTCGAGCGCACCCTCGCCACGGCCTCGACGATCGCGACGAGCACGTGCTACCGCTGGGACGACGGCCGCTTCTACGCCTGGGAGGGGACATACTGTTGCGCCGGCACCTGCGAGCACGTCTGGAACTACGCGCAGGCGATCGGCCGGCTCTTCCCCGAGCTGGAGCGGGACACCCGCGAGCGCGTGGATCTCGGGATCGCGTTCCGGCCGACCGGCGAGATCGGCAACCGCGGTGAGGCCGGCGATGCGTCGACCTCGTTCGCGGACGGCCAGACCGGGACGATCCTGCGGATCTACCGCGAGCACCAGATGACCAAGGACACGTCGTTCCTCCGCCGCGTCTGGCCGCGGGTGCGGACCGCGGTCGAGTTCCTGATCACCCACCGGGACGGAGCTGACGAGGACGGGATCTTCCGCGGCAGTCAGTGGAACACGCTCGACACCGAATGGTTCGGCGAGGTGCCGTGGATCAGTGGCCTGTACGTCGCGTCGCTGCGGGCAGCCGCCGCGATGGCCGGTGATGTCGGTGACACGTCCGCCGCCTCCAGGTACACGACGATCGCGGACCGCGGAGCGGCGTACCTGTCGTCGCAGCTGTGGAACGACGACTACGGGTACTACGTGCAGAAGGTCGACCCGGCGCATCCGGCCGCGGAGAACAGCAACCGCGGGCTGTTCATCGACCAGATGTACGGGCAGACGTACGCCGCCCAGCTCGGACTGCCTCGGGTGTTCCCGAAGGAGCAGGCGCGGACTGCGCTGACCAAGCTGTACGAATCCAACTTCCGCAAGGACCCCGGCACGTACCGCCCGCCGGGCATCGGCGGAGGCCGCGTGTACACGACCGACGGTGAGAGCGGCGTGATCATGGCGACCTGGCCGCACGGCGGCTCGGACGAGACCCGCGGGCTGATGTACTTCAACGAGGTGTGGACCGGCCAGGAGTACCAGTTCGCAGCACACCTCTTCGCCGAAGGCCTCACCGAGGAAGCGCTGACGGTCACGCGGGCGATGTACGACCGCTACTCGGCCGAGAAACGCAACCCCTACAACGAGATCGAGGCCAGCGACCACTACGCCCGCGCCATGATGGGCTTCGGCGTCTACCTGGCCGCCTGCGGCTACGAGTACCACGGCCCGAAGCAGCACCTCGGCTTCGCGCCACGCATCAACCCCGACGACTTCCGCAGCGCGTTCACCTCAGCCGAGGGCTGGGGCCTCTACCGCCAACGCCGTACCCCGAACTCCCTGACCGCAGCGGTCGAGCTCCGCTACGGCCACCTCGACCTGACCACACTCTCCTTCGAAACCACCAAGCCGGCCCGCCACGTCGAAGCCCGCCTCGGCCACACCGACGTACCGGCCCGAGTAGTTGCCACCGGCAACCGGGCGGTGGTCACCCTGACCCGCTCGACGACCGTCAGCCCAGATCATCCCCTGGAGATCCAGCTGCGGTGCTGACGAAACCCGCGTCGGGCTCGGCCACGTGGCAGGCTGCTTCGTGGTTCTCACCGAGACGCCGAAGAACAGGGGTCTCGACGTGGCACCTGTCGATCGCCAGCGGACAGCGCCACCGGAAGCGGCAGCCCGGTGTGGGGTCGATGACCTTCGGCGGCTCGCCGGTGTCACCTTCGATGCCTTCGCTCAGTGGCGCACGCGGATCCGGCACGGCCCCCAGCAGCAGGTCCGTGTACGGGTGCTTCGGGTTCGCCAGCACCGATTCGGCCGGACCCGACTCCACGATGTGCCCGGCGTACATGATCATCAACCGGTCGGCGACGTACCGCGCGCTGGCGATGTCGTGGGTGATGTAGAGGAACGAGACGCCTTCGGTCCTGCGGAGCTCGGCCATCAGGTTCAGCAGGCCGATCCGGATCGACACGTCCAGCATCGACACCGGCTCGTCGGCCAGGATCAGCTTCGGCTTGTGCGCGAGCGCCTGCGCGAACCCGATTCGTTGCCGCTGGCCACCACTCAGCTCGTACGGGTACCGGTGCATGATGTCGCCGGCCGGCGTCAGCCCGACCGCCTCGATCACCCGGGCGGCCTCGTCCTCGCGTTGCGACCGGCTGAACTCGGGCCGGTGCAGCTTCAGGCTGCGAAGAATGCCGTGTGACACCCGGAACGCCGGATTCAGCGAGCTGAACGGGTCCTGGAACACCATCGGCACGTCGCCCCGGTAGGACAACTGGTCCTTGCGGGACCTGAACGTCGACATCGCCCGGCCCTGGTAGAAGATCTCGCCGGCGGTCGGCTTGTACACGCCCGCGAGCAACCGCGCGATCGTGCTCTTCCCGCTGCCGCTCTCACCGGCGAGCGCGACGATCTCCTGGTGCCCGATCGAGAAGTTCACGTCGTCGACGGCGTGCAGCATCTGCCGCGAGAACCCCCGCCCGACCTTGAAGTGCCGGGTCAGCCCGCGCGCCTCGATCACCGGCGCCGCGGCCGAGTCGGTCACGCCGGGCTCGACATCCAGGCTCGTCATGAGACCTCCCGGGCGGACTCGATCGACGGTGCGTGCAGTAGGCAACGCGATTGGACGGCGCCGACCTGGTAGAGATCAGGCTCGATCTTCGGGCAGTCCTCGAACGCCTTCGGGCAGCGCGGCTGGAACCGGCAGCCGGGCGGCGGGTCGGCGAGGTTGGGCGGGCTGCCGGGGATGCCGGTCAGCGGCACCTTCGGCCCGCGGATCGACGGGAACGCGTCGAGCAGACCCTCGCTGTACGGGTGCTCGGGGTGGTCGAACACCGCCCGCGTCGCGCCGAACTCGACCACCTGCCCGGCGTACATCACCACGAGCTTGTCGGAGAAGTGGCTGACCAGCGACATGTCGTGGGTGACGAAGATGACCGCGAACCCGAGCTTGCGCTGCAGCTCCTTGATCTGCACCATCAGCGACCGCTGCGCGACCACGTCGAGCGCGGACGTCGGCTCGTCCATGATGATCAGGTCCGGCGTGAACAGCAGCGCCATCGCGATCATCGCCCGCTGCCGCATCCCGCCGCTCAGCTGGTGCGGGTAGCTCTTCAGGTGGATCGGGTCGATGCCGACGAGCCGCAGTACCTCGGCCGGACGGTTGTCGTCGACCACCTCGTCGTGGGCCATGATCGTGTCGTGGAACTGGGCGCCGATGCTCTTCACCGGGTTCAGCGCGTTCATCGCGCTCTGCATCACCACGGAGAAGTCGCGCCAGCGCAGCGACGCCAGCTTCTTCTCGCTCATCGTGACCAGATTCTGCCCGAAGAACTTCACACTGCCGCCGGTGATCGCGGCCGGCGAGCTCAGCAGGTGCGCGATCGCGAACAGCAGCGTCGACTTCCCGCACCCCGACTCGCCGACGACACCGACGAACTCACCGGCCTGTACGTCCAGATCCACGTGGTCGACCGCGACGACCGGATGTGCACCGGTGTCGTACTCGACGGTGAGATCACGGACCTCAAGAAGCTGATCGGGCACGTCGCCTCCGAACCGGCCGCAGCGCGGGGTTGCTGATCTCGTCGAACGCATAGTTGAGCAGGGCAAAGGAAACACCGAGCAGCGCCACCGCCAGACCCGGGGACAGCGCCCACGCCGGCAGCCCGTTCACCAGGGCGCCCTGGTTCTGGGCCCAGTAGAGCATCGTGCCCCAGCTCAGCGAGTTGGGATCGCCGAGGCCGAGGAACTGCAGGCCGGCGGCGGTGAGCACGGAGTACAGCGCGGCGCCGAGGAAGTTCGCGACGATGAGCGAGATCATCGTCGGCAGCACCTCGACCACGATGATGTACGACGACCGCTCGCCCCGGACCCGCGCCGACTCGAGGAAGTCCCGGTTGCGCAGCGACAACGCCTGCACCCGCATCTGTCTCGCGCCGTACGACCACCCGGTCAGGATCAGCACGATGATGATCACCGTCAGGTTGCCCTTACCGGCGTACGTCGCCAGCACGATGATCAGCGGGAACGTCGGCAGCACCAGGAAGATGTCGGTGAGCATCGACAGGCCGTCGTCGGCGAACCCGCCGAGGTACGCGGCCGAGACCCCGATCAGTACGGACAGGATCGTCGCGCCGGCGCCGGCGACGACCGCGATCACCAGCGATTCCCGGGTGCTGTAGATCAGCTGTGCGTACACGTCCTGGCCGAGACCCGTCGTACCGAGCCAGTGCTGGGCGGACGGGTGCTGCAGCGGCAGGTCGCCGATCGCCTGCGGATCGTGGTGCGCACTCGGGACGAACAGTTGCGGGAACGCGGCCAGCAGGATGAACAGCACCAGCAGGCCCGCGCCGAGCATGGCCTTGCGGTTGCGCATGATCGCGCGCAACAGGCCGCCTCGCGGGCGGCGGGTGGCAGTCGTGGTGGGCGCAGCGGCGCCGGTGACGATCGCACTCATCGACGTTACCCCTTCGTCCGGGCTCGTGGGTCGAGCAGGAAAACCGCGAAGTCGCAGAGCAGCACGCAGATCAGCACTGCCAGCGTGACCAGCAGGAAGAGTGCCTGCAGCAACGGGTAGTCGGTGCTCACGGTCGCGTTGTAGAACATGTAGCCCAGGCCGGGGTAGTTGAACACGTACTCCACCAGGATCGTGCCGGAGATGACGAAGCCGAGCGACATCGCGAAGCCGGACAGGTTCGGCAGGAACGCGTTCCGGCCGGCGTACCCGAACATGATCCGGCGGCTCGGGATGCCCTTGGCCCGCGCCATCCGGACGTAGTCCTCGGCCAGCGTGGTGATCATGTTGTTGCGCATGGTCAGGATCCACCCGCCGACCGCGGTGATCAGGATCGTCGCGGCCGGGAGGATGCCGTGCTTGAGGACGCTGAAGATGAACTCGCCGTTGAATCCCGGCGTCAGTCCTTGGTCGTAGTTGAAGTCGTTGGGCAGGATCGCGTGGTCGCCGATCGCGAACAGCGAGATGAACAGCAGCGCCACCCAGAAGTACGGCAGTGCCGACGTGACGATGAAGACCGGCGGCACGATCCCGTCGATCAGCCCGCCGCGCCGCCAGCCGGACAGTGTGCCGATCAGCGTGCCGAGGGCGAACGCGAGGACGGTCGTGATGCCGACCAGCCCGAGCGTCCACGGCAGCGCGCTGCTGATCAGTGTGGTCACCGGGACGCCGAGGCTGCTGCCGATCGACACGCCCCAGTGCCCGGTGACCATCGCCTTCAGATATTCCACGTACTGCAGCGCGATGTTCTTGTCCGGCTCGAAGCCGAACTCGGCCAGGACGGTCCGCAACTGGTCCGCCGTGACCACCGCGCCACCCTTGCTGAGCCGCTCCCGCAGCGCCTCCTCGGGACTGCCGGGCATCATCCGCGGGATGAAGAAGTTCAGCGTCATCGCGGCCCAGAGCGTGAGCACGAAGAACCCGAGACGTCGTAGCAGGTATCTCACCGCAAATAGCTCCTCGTGCTCACTCTGGACGGTACTTCCGGACTACTTCTGGGCCGACTTCGAGTACAGGTTCGCGAGCACCTGCCCGGCGTCCGGGATGTTGTACGGCGCCGGCTGGGCGTACGGGTTGTCCTGCGTCGGCCAGCCCTCGATGTCCTTGGTGTTGTACTGGTACCAGTCGACCGACTCGGTGGTCGGGATGACCGGCACGTCCTTGATCATGTACCCGGAAATCTGCTTGACCAGCTTGACCTGGGTGTCCGGGTCGGCGCTCGCGTACTGGTCGAGCAGCTTGTCCACCTCGGGGTTGCTGTACCGCGAGTAGTTGCTGTTCGCCTGCTTGCCGATCGGCGCCGTGTTCTTCGAGTACAGCAGCTGCCGCAGCTCGTAGTACGGCGTGGGTCCGCCGGTCTGGCTGGAATAGGCCAGATCGTAGTCACCGGTGTAGAGCTTCTGGTTGTACGACTGCTGCTGCAGGTCCTGGATGCTCAGCTCGACGCCGACCTTGGCCAGTTGCTGCTTGACGACCGCGAGCGAGGCGTCCCAGTCGGTGTAGCCGGTGACGGTGATGACGCTGAGCTTGAGCGGGTTCGACTCGGAGTACCCGGCGCTCTGCAGGAGCTGCTTCGCCTTGTCGGTGTTCGGCTTGTCGTACCCGCCCGCGGCCAGGGCGTCCTTGTCGAAGTACTTGTCGAAGGTCGGTGTGACGACGCCGGTCTGGTTCGCGGCCGGCTGGTAGCCGCTCTCACCGATCTTGGAGATCTGCTCCCGGTCGAGCGCGTACGCGAGCGCCTGCCGGACCGCCAGCTTGCTGGTCGCCGGACGGGACGGGTCGTTGTTCGGCACGAGGGCGACGTTCGCGGTCGGCGGGAACCAGTAGTTGTTCTCCGGCGACTTCGACTTGTAGAAGTTGTCGATGTTCGGGATGTACTGACCGCCCCACTGCGCCTTGCCGCTGGCGAGGTCGAGGTTGGCCGGGTTGTTGTCCAGGTAGGCCGGGTACTGCACCTTCTGGATGTACGGCTTGCCCGGCTGCCAGTACGACTGGTTGGCGGTGTAGGAGATGTTGTTCGGGCTGCACGACTCGACCGTGTACGGCCCGGTGCCGACCGGCTTCGGGTCCGCCCAGGTGGCCGGCTTGGAGGCCGCCTCACCGGTCGACCAGATGTGCTTCGGCACGATGTTGACCTGATTGGCGAAGTTGAAGAAGTACGGCTCGGCCGCACCCTTGAACTTCAGCGTGACCTTGTTGCCCGCCGCGGTGACACTGGTCAGCCCGGCGCCGGTCCACAGCGCGTAGATGTCCAGGGCCGGCTGCTGCTTCATCAGGTTGAACGTGTAGACCACGTCGTCGGCGCTGAACGCCTGCCCGTCGCTCCACTTCACGCCGTCGCGGATGGTGAAGACGATCGAGTCCTTCTTCGGCGACCAGGCGAAGTCGGTGGCCAGCATCGGCGTGGTGGCGCCGGCCTTCAGCACGTTGACGAACGTCAGCGGCTCGTAGACGAAGCCGCCCGCGACTCCGTTGACCGACGGGTTGAACGGGTTGAACTGACACGGCCAGGTCTGTCCGCCGACGTTGGCGATGGTGACCGTGCCGCCCTTCTTGTACTGGCCGGTGCTGCCGCCGCTACTCGTCGAGGACGACGGGTTGGACGACGACGCCCCGCTCCCGATCGGCTTGTCGCCGCCGCCGCATCCGGCGGTCAGTGCGCCGACCGCTACCGCGGCGACCGCGATGCGTGTGATGCCCCTCATCGTCTCTGCCTTTCGCTACTGGAAATCCTGCTCATGCGAATGCTTCTGCACCGAGGACAACTCCCGCTGCCTCGACGCCAAGGGCGAGCGCCCCGATCAGCGGTGCGTCCGAAGGAAACCGGGCCACCGACAACTCCGGCGGGAACGGGACGGCTGCGTCGAGGGCGCGACGCAGGCCGGCTTCGATCTGGTCCCAGGAACGAACCAGCCCACCGCCGACGACGATCCGGACCGGATCGACGGCGATGGCCAGGTTGGCGAGGTGCATCGCCAGCTCCCGGACGAACCCGTCGGTGAGGACGGCGGCATCCGGCTGGGTCCGCGCCATCGTGAAGACGTCGGCGGCCGTGACCCGGCGCCCGAGCCGGGCGGACCCGGTGGTCTCGAGCGCCTGACCGCTGACGACGTGTTCCAGGATCGTGCGCTCGTCCGCGCCGACGTACACGTCGCCGGCCGAGCGCAGGTTGTAGCCGATCTCGCCGGACGCGCCGTGCGCGCCGGTGATCACGGTGCCGCCGGCAACGATCGCGATCGCGAGACCGGTGCCGAGATTGACGTACAGCCCGGGGTCGCAGCCGGCGAGCGCGCCCCAGCGCAGCTCGGCCGCCGCGGCCGCCTTCACATCGGTGGCCAGCCGCACGGGTACGCCGGGGAAGCCGTCGCGCACCAGGCGCCCGAACGGGAGGTCGTCCCAGCCCGGGAAGGTGGGAGCCAGCTCGACGCGGTCGTCGTACGGGATGCCGAGGGTGGCCGCGCCGACGCCGGCCAGCTCCTGGCCGGGGGCGACCTCGGCGAGCAGCGCGTGGGCGGCGGTCAGGCCGCGCGCCATGGCCTCGGCGGCGCCGCCCGACTCGGGCCGGCTGTCGATGGTCCGCGCACCCAGGCGACGGCCGGACAGGTCGCTGACCGCCAGGGCGATCTTCGTCCCGCCGAAGTCGAGTCCGAGGACGACCGGCGTTGGAACCACGGGGGTGGCACCTCCTCGGTCCAACCAATAGAATCGATAGGAAACTAACTTAACAACCAACGGACCACAAGGCTTAACTACGAGTTGGTGGCCGAGTTGTTAGCAGCGAGGGGGTCGACGTGACGGTTGTTGCGCCAGGCGCGTCCGCGGCACGCCCGCAGTTGATCCGTGAGATCAACGAAAAGGTGCTGCTCGATCACATCCGGCGATCCGGACCGATCTCGCGGACCGAGCTCGCCGGCCTGACCGGACTGTCGAAGCCGACCGTGTCGGCGGCGCTGAGCTCACTGGAGCGGACCGGTCTGGTGCATGTGACGGGTCAGCGCACAGGCGTACCTGGACCGGCGGCCAGGCTGTACGAGGTGCGCCCCGAGGCGGGGTACGTGCTCGGGCTCGATGTCGGGCGGGAGTACCTGCGTGGTGCGATCGCGGATCTCGCGGGCAACGTCCGGGCCCGGTTGAGTGTGCGGACCAAGGCGGGTGACGCGATGGCCCGGATCCAGGAGCTGGCGGACCTGACCGCGACCCTCGCCACGGAGACGGGTATCGACGTCACGCAGCTGACCCAGACCGTCCTCGGGAGTCCCGGCGTCTACGATCCGCGACTCGATGCGCTGACCCTGACCGGGCGCCTGTCCGGGTGGGATTCGCCCGCCACGCTGGCGGCATTACGAGACCGGTTCGGATCGACGTTGATGATCGAGAACGACGTCGATGCGGCTGCGATCGCCGAGCGGGTGCACGGACACGGCCGGAACGTCGCCAGCTTCGCTTTCGTGTCGGTCGGCACGGGTATCGGTATGGGGCTGGTCCTGGACGGGAAGCTCCGGCACGGATCGCACGGCGTGGCGGGCGAGATCGGGTACCTGCCGTTCACCGAGGGAAGCGGCAGCGATCCGCGGGATGCCCGTAAACGTGGCGGTTTCGACGCGTCGGCGTCGGCGGCCGCGGTGGTTCGTGCGGCGCGGCGGGCCGGCGTACGCGGGGCGTCGACCGCGGAGAAGGTGTTCGCGGCCGCCGCCCGCGGTGACGCGGTCGCGGTCGCGGTCGTCGCCGAGGAGGCACTGCTCGTGGCCAAGGCGGTGTGCACGGTGATCACCGTCGTGGATCCCGACCTGGTCGTTCTGGGCGGCGGTATCGGACAAGCCCCCGGCTTCCTCGAAGCGGTGTCGCAGCAACTTCACCGGCTCGCCCCGGTGATGCCGGACGTGAAGGCGAGCGTGCTCGGTCGCGAGTCCGTGGTGGCCGGTTGCCTGGCAGCGGGTCTGGACCGCTCCTGGCAGACCCTCGTCGGCCGGGTCGGCGCCCAGGGCTGACATCTCCAACTCTGGGTTGATCTCCGGGTTGAGATCTCGCCCGGATCGCTGACCACGCATGGTCGCGCTGCCTATGGTCGATCGGTGACCACAACGCTGACTGCGCTTCGTCATGCACGGACGCACCACGCCAGGACGTGGCTGTGGCTGCGCCTGGTCGGGCCGGTCATCGTCGTGCTTCAGGTGATCATGGTGTGCCGAACCGCGCCGGGTCCAGACCTGCACGGCGTGGGGCTCGCCGTCCTGCTGGCGATCGTTGCCTTCGTCATCGGTGCCTCCGGAGCGTTCCTGGTCAGGAACCGGTCCAGCCGGCTTCGGTGGTTGTCGATCGCGGTCCTGTTCGGTGCGAGCGTCGTGCTGCTGCGGCTGCAGCCGTCCGGACCAGGGGTGCTCGGCGTGTTCGTCGCGGTGGCGGTGATCGGCCGCCGCCTCCCACCGCTGCCGGGGAGTCTGCTGGTCGGCGGGGGACTGGTGACGCTGATCGTCGCCCGCCGTGACGGTTCGCCGGTCTCCGCGTTGCTGACCGGCATCGCGATGGCGAGCTTCTACGCGGTGATGAGGCTGGCGGAGCGGCTGAGCAGGACCAACGAGCAGGCCGAGGAGTTGCTGATCGAGCTCGAGCGCACGCGCGACGCACATGCCCGGGCGGCTGCTCTCGCCGAGCGGCAACGGCTGGCGCGGGAGATGCACGACGTACTGGCGCATTCGCTGTCGGCGTTGCTGCTCCAGCTGGAAGGGGCGAGCGTGCTCGCTGCGAGCGACGAGCGGCTCGGACCTGTGATCGAGCGGGCGCGGCGGTTGGCCGGGTCGGGGCTCGACGAGGCGCGGAACGCGATCACGACGCTCCGCGAGGGCGGGACGCTGCCCGGGCCGGGCGAGTTGCCGGCGTTGGCGGCGCGGTTCGAACACGACACCGGCATTCGGTGCGAGCTGGACGTCTGTGGCGATGCCCATCCGCTTGATGCGGACGCGCAGTTGGCGGTCTACCGGGTGGCGCAGGAGTCGCTGACGAACATCGCCAAGCATGCGGCCGGGCAGGACCGGGTCTGCGTGCTTCTGACGTACGAGCCTGGAGTGGCTCGGTTGGTCGTGCAGGACCACGGTGTTCGGGGGCAGGCGGCGGACTCGGGAGGCTACGGCCTGACCGGGATGCGAGAGCGGGCGGAGCTTGTCGGTGGCCGGCTGGAGGCCGGTCCGACGCCGACTGGGTTCCGCGTTGAACTGGAGGTGCCGGCATGACGATCCGGGTGTTGAGTGTGGACGACCAGCGGATGGTTCGGGAGGGACTTGCCTTGGTGCTGGGGCTGTTGCCCGGTGTGCAGGTGGTGGGGACCGCCGCGGGTGGTGAAGAAGCGGTGCGGCTCGCGGGCGAGTTGCGGCCGGACGTCGTACTGATGGATCTGCGGATGCCGCGGTGTGACGGTGTCGAGGCGACCCGGCGCTTGCGGGAGCTGTACCCGGAGGTCAAGGTGATCGCGCTGACGACGTACGCCGATGACGAGTCGGTGCTGTCCGCGCTGCGGGCCGGAGCGCGTGGTTACCTCACCAAGGACGCGCGGTCGGCCGAGATTCATGAGGCCTTGCAGCGGGTGCTGGACGACCGGGCCGCGATCGACCCGGCCGTCCAGCACCACCTCGTCGACGCCATTGCCGCCGCACCCCGTCCGGCGCAACCGACGACCGCCGTGGACGACCTGCTGACCCGGCGCGAGACCGAGGTGCTGACCTTGATCGCGGCCGGCCTGTCGAACGGCGAGATCGCCGAGCGACTGGTCGTGAGCGAGGCAACGGTGAAGAGCCATGTCAACCACCTCCTCGCCAAGATCGGCGCCCGCGATCGGGCCCGCGCGGTCAGCTACGCCTATCAGCGAGGGTTGCTGCAGTAGAAGTTGTCGGCGGAGTCCGTGCTGCCGTGGCCGAGGTAGCGAGCCACCTTCGGATAGGCGCACAGCGGTCGCGTCTCGGCGTCCTTGGCTGCCTGGATGGTTGCCGGTGCGACTCCGGTCTCGACCCAGCCGCTGAGCGCGCCGAGCGGGTCGGTCGGCATCGGACCGATGGTGCCGGCGCCGACGCAGTGGCCGACTCCTGGAGCGAGGAAGAGCCTCGCGAAGGCGTCGGTGCGGTCCTGCCCGCCCATCCGCCGTACGACGTTGTCGTAGAAGCGGATGGTGCCCTGCGGCGGGATCAACGGGTCGGCGAGGCCGGTCGTGAGCACCAGCTTGCCCCCGGCGTCGCGGAACGCGGTGAGGTCCGGATCGTCGTTCTGGAGCTCGGTGAATTCGCGTTCGCCCTTGCGGTAAAGCGATAGGAACTGGTCGGTGGTCATCGTCTTCCAGTCGAAGTCCGGGTCCTGGGCGAGCCAGTACGTGTACCAGCCGACGGCGATCCAGAGCGGGTGGTTCGCGAGGTACGAGAGGTCGGCGCCGGGCTCGAGTCCGTACCAGAGTCCCGGTCCGGCGAGGATCTCGCGGACGATCTTCACGTCGGCAGCGGTGATCACCCCGCACGGCGTCGACGTGCCGAGCAGCTTGGCCGGATTGAAGTTGCACTTGGCAACGTTCCCGACCACGCCGTCGGTGACTCCGTCCAGCCGATCACATGCTTTCACGGTCGCGTTGTAGAAGGCTGCGAACTTGCAGGGCTCCAGGTAGTGCCCGGCGCGTTGCTGGACGAAGACGGGCCACAACTGCCCCGGTGCCATCTTGTTGAAGTCGATCGCGGGCGAGCCGGCCAGGATGCCGTTGTAGTCCGTGGGGTACCGCTGCGCCTCGGTGATCGCCTGGCGGCCGCCCATCGAGCAGCCGTTGAAGTACGCGTGGTCCGCGCCGCGGCCGTAGTACCGGTCGATCAGGTCCTTGCCTGTGACGGTCATGTCGTGGATCGCGCGGTACGCGAAGTCGTCGACGGCGCGCTGATCGAGGTGCCCCTTCGCGTCCAGCGCGAACTCCCCGGAGAACTGCGAGGCAGGGTGGCCGGTGTCGGTCGAGATGGCCGCGTTGCCGGTCCGGATCGCGTTGCCGAGCTCGCGGTAGGAGAAGCCGGCCACGAACCCGCCGCCCCCGACTCCTTCGAACCGGCCGGTCCAGGAGTCGAGTGGGAGCCAGGCGGTGAAATGGTCCGCGCCGTCCGAGTCCGGATCTGTGCTGAGCATTTCGACGCCGCAGTACGACGGCAGGTCGTCGATCGGGGTTCCCACCGTGCCTTCACCAGGACCGCCTTGCCCCGGCGGAATCCTGAAGGTGCCGCTGGTGTTGACGGCGGCGCTGGTGACGGTCGCGCCGAGAACGTGTTGCCCTTGCAGGCTTTCGCATTGCTGGGCAGGCGTTGCGGCCTCGGCGCGCGTCGTTGTTGTCAACGGCACAACGCAGACCAGGGCCATCGCCGCCGCGATCGCCACCTGGGCCCGGGCGGGACGACGCTGGCGGGTGCGGGTGGGCTCCCAACGGAAGACCGCCAGCGAAAGGAGCAGCCCGGCAACGGTCCAGCTGCAGAGCACGAGGATGTCGTGGGGCGCAGGCGTCGTACCGGCGAGCGCTTGGCCCGCTGCTACGACGATCGGGCGGACCGGCAGGTACGACGAGACCACGTTGACCCAGTGAGTCTTGAGCGGATCGCCGACTGTGCCGGACAGCAACAGGACGGGAAGATAAGTGAGGCCCAGGATCGGGAACGCGCTGGTGACGGTGGGAATGAATCCGGTCACCGCGGTCGAGGCGGAGGCGCAGGCCAACGCGCCGAGGATCATGACGCCAAGCATCATCAACGCGTGCCAGAACTGCAGCCCGGCGCCGAAGAACAACACACCGGCGAGTACGGCGAGGGCGCCGGCCAGCACCGCGATGACGACCGATGCGGCGATCTGCGCGGTCAGGTAGCACCAAGCGGGCAGGGGCGTCGCGCGGTAGCGCTTCATCACGCCGGACTCGCGGGCCGCGACCAGACCGATGCCGTGGGTGGTCCAGGCGATCATCGTCGTACCTAGTACTGCGCATCCTGCCAGGCGGGCCGGCGGTACGTGGCCGTTGGAAGAGTTCAGGAACAGCAGCAGTACCGGAAGGACCAGGCCGGTGCTCATGGCTCGCGGAGTGCGCAGGAGCAGCCGGATCTGGTGGCTGAGCTGCGCGAAGAGCAGTTGTATGTCAGACATGGACCGCGTCCTTCCGTGTGATGGACAGATAGACGTCTTCGAGGCTCGGCGGTCCGACCTCGAGTCCGGTCAGACCGACCCCCGACCGATCGGCCCAGGAGATGAGCTCCGTGAGCACCGGGACGACCTGATCGGTCTGGAAGGCGAGCTCCTGTCCGATGACGTGACAGGCCAGGCTCGGCGGCAGTGCGATACCGGGCGGGACGGGCAAGCGCACGAGGCTGACGCCGCTGCTCGCTCGCATCGCCGCGGGAGTCATGTCGGCG
The DNA here is from genome assembly GCF_044453965.1 of Kribbella sp. NPDC051586. Taxonomy (NCBI): domain Bacteria; kingdom Bacillati; phylum Actinomycetota; class Actinomycetes; order Propionibacteriales; family Kribbellaceae; genus Kribbella; species Kribbella sp. NPDC051586. The sequence goes on from NZ_JBITDF010000003.1 coordinate 655,372, forward strand.
ACGAGCCGGCCGGCGGACAGGACCAGGACGCGATCGGCCAGCTTGTCGGCCTCGTCGAGGTAGTGCGTGGTGAGCAGGATCGTCGTACCTGAGCCGTTGAGTCGTTCGATGGTTGCCCAGCAGCGGCGCCTGGCCTCCGGGTCGAGTCCCGTGGTCGGCTCGTCGAGGAACAGCAGATCCGGGTTCCCGATCATCGCCAGCCCGAGATCGACGCGACGCTGCTGCCCGCCGGACAGCGTGCCCACCCGCACCTTGGCCTCGACGGTCAGGTCGATCAGGTCCAGGACCTCTTCGATCGGGCGAGGGTTCGGGTACAGCCGGGCGAAGAGGGTCAGCAGTTCGGCGATCGTCGGCTCCGTCTCGAGGCTCGTCGACTGCAGCACTAGTCCGATGCGGCTCCGCCAGGCGCGGCCGCCGCGGCGAGGGTTCGCCCCGAGCACCTGGACCTGGCCGGACGTCGCCTCCGCGAAGCCCTCCAGGATCTCCAGTGTGGTTGTCTTGCCGGCGCCGTTCGGCCCGAGTACGGCGACCACCTGGCCGTCCGGGACCTCGAAGCTGATCCCGTCGACGGCCGCGAAGTCTCCGTAGTACTTCGTCAGGCCGTCGACGGTGATCGCGGTCATCGGCGCTCGCGGTTCTTGAGGTCCATCACGATGTTCGCGGCGCTCCACAGCGTGATCGCGGCGCCGACGCCGATAAGAAGCGGGCGGTGGGTGCCGATCCCGACGCCGCCGAGGCCTATCCCTACGAGTGCACGCACATAGGCGTTGAGTCCGAGTAGTCGAAGCATGTGCCCAGCGTGGTCGCGCGGGGCGATTGTTCTCATCGGCGCAGCTGTTGATCCTGCCGATCGAACCCAGCGATGGATTTCTCCACCGCTGGTTCGAGTTCCGGGCGTGGATCGTCCGGAATCGTCAGTAGGGTTCGAGCCATGATCGCTATGTACCCGAGCTTTGTGATGGATTGCCCCGACGCCGGGGTCCTGGCGCGGTTCTACGCCGAGATCCTGGGCTGGAAGGTCGAGGCCCGCGACGGCTGGGCCGACATCAAGCCGGAGGACGGGAGCAACTGCATCTCGTTCCAGCAGGTGGCGGACTTCAAGGCGCCGTCCTGGCCGACTCAGGACGTGCCGCAGCAGATGCACCTCGACGTGATGGTCCGGGACCTCGACGAGGCGGAGCCCGAGGTGCTGAAGCTCGGCGCGACCAAGCCCGAGCATCAGCCCGGCACGACGTTCCGCGTGTTCCTGGACCCGGCGGGGCACCCGTTCTGTCTCTGCGTCGACTGAGGTCGCCTAGGGTTGGTGCGTGACGAGTTGGCGGGATGAACGGCGACAGGCGGCGGTCGAGCATGCGGCCGCGTTGGAGCGTCGCAAGGCCACGGAGACCGCGCAGGCTCGTCAGCTGCTGACCGACTTCATCGCGACGATGAAGGACCGCGGCGTCGAGCCCGAGCCGTTGCGCGCCCAGGTCGTCGGATCGAACACCAGTTACCGGACCGGCCTGACCGGGTGGTACCTGCGTCGCAACCGCTCGCTCGCCGTGGATGTCGACGGCAACTTCTACATCCTCGGCGTGCCGGCCAGCCTGAAGGCCCGGGTCGCCGGCGTGCACGTCATCGCGTCCGACCCGCCGCTCGTTGTCGGTCAGGGCGCCCGCGACGGCGAGTCGCTGCCGCTCGCCGAGCTGCTACGGCTTCGGCTCGAGTCCTGACAGGACGCTCTCGATCAATGCCGTACCGGGTGCGGTCCGGCCGCCCGGGCCGGGCGACGGCCTGACGTCGGCCATGTCCAGCGTCTCGCCGCACTCCGAGCAGCACACCGTCGCCGTGGTCACCTTGCCGCAGGTCGTGTGGGTGAACCGGAGCGGCTGGCCGGCCGGGGGAGTTGCCCAGCGATCGCCCCACGCGGTCAGCGCGATCAGGATCGGCACCAGCTCCTGCCCCGCCTCGGTCAGCTCGTAGCTGTACCGGACCGGGTTCTGCTGGTACGGCGTACGCCGGACGAGACCACCGTCGACGAGGGTGGTGAGCCGGTCGGTCAGCAGGTTGCGGGAGATCCCCAGGTCGGTGACGAACTGGTCGAAGCGGCTCAGGCCCAGGTACAGATCGCGCAGTACGAGCGGGGTCCACCAGTCGCCGATCAGCTCCAGCGACTGGGCGAGCGAGCAGTGCATCGAGGCGAAGCTGGTGTTCCGCATGCCCCGAGTGTAGTCAGTTGCGGCATTGAACTCACTCGCCCTAGGGTGGGCGTCATGGGCATTTACCACCGGATCGTGGCGCGGCAGGTGCGGACCGCGTTCGCGCAGATCAGCGCGGGCAACTGGGAGGCGATGGTGGCCGGGATGGCGCCGTCGTTCACGTACCGGTTCTACGGGGATCACGCGCTCGGCGGCGAGCGGCGGACCCACGAGGCGCTCCGCAGTTGGTGGAAGCGGTGCTTCCGGCTGCTGCCGAACACCCGGTTCGAGGTGCGGGACGTGCTCGTCGACGGCTGGCCGTGGAACACCCGGGTCGCGACAGCAGTCACCGTCCACGTGGGCGTCGTGGACGGTTCGACGTACGAGAATGTCGTTCATCAGTTCCTGCGGATCCGGTGGGGCAAGATCACCGAGGTACGGACGCTGGAGGACACCGCCGTACTGGAGAAGACTCTCGACCGGCTGGCCGCCGCGGGGTATGCGGAGGCCCACGCGGCGCCGATCACTGGTTGAGACTGGCCGGCTTGAGGCCCTTGAAGGTCATGTAGATGCCGATGGACAGCTCCCAGAGGGCGACCGGGGCGGTGGCGGCGGCGGACCACGTGGACAGCTGGGTGTTGTGGCCGAGCACGGTCAGGATGTTGGCGGTGAGCAGCAGCGGGGCGCCGACGAGGCCCATGGCCGGGATGAAGCGCGGTACCCGGCGGGACCGGTACATCAGGGTGCCGAGCAGGATCGCGCTGATCGCGGGCATGGTGCCGGGGCCGAAGAGGAAGGTCCAGTTGCGGACCTCGACGAGCGCGCGGCCGACGGTGGCGAGGGCGGCGGAGTCGGTGCCCTGAGCGCCGGCGAGGTCCTGTCGCAGGGTGACGACGGCGACGAGGCTGACGACACCGATCATGATCACCGCGGCCTCGACGGTCCGCGAGGTGACGAAGCCGAGGGCGAGGGATTCCTTGTACCGCTTCATCACGGGAAACAGCGCGACGGCGCTGCCGATACCCGCCAGAGCGTTGACGAAGTCGAGCAGACATCCCCACAGCACGCGGGTGTCCTGCCCCGCGCCGAGGATGTAGTTGTGGTCGTTCAGTACCGGCCCGATGAGGAACAGCGCGGGGAACGAGGCGGCGAAGGTCACCAGGTAGAAGATCCCGGCGGCGCGGACGTGGCCGCGGTCCGGATCGGTGGTGACGGTGGCGGTCGGAGCAGGTGCGGTGATGGTCATGACTGTTTCCTTTGCGCTTGATCGATGTCGACCCGGTCGACCGACAGCAAGGGCAGACCGAGGTCGCGGAGTCGTTGCAGCAGTCCGTGCAGGGCTGCCTGGTCGGCCACGTGGCCGTGGATGACGGTCGTGCCGTCGGCGTGGGTGCTGAGCGTCATTCCGTCGAACCACGCGGCCCACCGGGGATCGAGTCGCCCCTGGAGGCGGATTTCGTACCAGGCTGATTCGTGGTTCATGCCTGCAAATTAGGAGCGGGCCTGGTGAGGGCGCATCACATCATGTGGTGATCTTCAGCGAGTCAGGAGACCGAGCTGGTGGGCCCGCCGGATCGCCGCGCGCCGGCTGTTGACGCCGAGCTTGGTGTAGATGTGCTTGGTGTGCGTGCGCACGGTGTTGAGCGACACCACGAGCTCGCGTGCGATCGAGGGACCGTCGAGCTCGCTCGTGAGCAACCGTAATACGTCGAGTTCGCGATCGCTGAGCGGGTCGAGCAGCGGCTGCGGAGCGCTCACGCGTGCGGGCTGCCGTGCCGCGTCGAGTAGCCTTCGCAGGTACGCCGATGCGGGTCGATGCCGCTGCAGCATCGTCAGCATGGGCTCGCCTTCGGCGATGAATACCCGCGCGTACCCTTCCGGTTCGGCCAGCGTCAGCGCCCGTTCGAGGGCGGCCTGATCGCGGCCGGCGAGGGCTTGCAGGACGAGGATCTCGATCAGGCTGCCGGTCCGGTTCTCCGCAGCCGCTCGCAGCCTTTCGAGCAGCGGTACGGCGTCCTTGCGCTGAGCCATCATGAGCCGGGCCACGGTGACGTGCTCGTACTCGTGCAGATAGGACAACTCGTCAGGAACGTTGTCGGCCCACTCCTGCGCCGCGGAGAGATCGCCTTGCCTGATCAGCAGTCGTGCTCGGACGGCGGTCAGTGGGCGGACATCGGGGGAGAAGTCGCCGACGTACACCTTGATCGCCGCGTCCAGCAGGTCGAGTGCGCCGTCGAGGTCGCCTTGCGCTTCGCGGATGCGGGCCATCGCGAGCCGCCAGCGGTAGGGGTTCTGCGGGAGGTCGGACGCCGTGCCCAGCTCCTCGGCGCGGCGCAAATAGTCGGTGGCCGCGTCGAGGTCGTTCCGCTCCCAGGCGATCCGGCTCAGCCCGACGTACATGTCGGATGCGCCGCGTATGCCGTCGCCGGCGAGGTCAAGAGCTCGTTCCAGCGTCGCCTGCGCCTGCCGGAGCCGGCCCCGGGTGATCTCGAGGTCGGCCAATGTGACCGAGCAACCGAGGACGTCGGAGATGTGGCCGGCGCGTTCCAGTCCGGCGGCGGCCGCGGCGTACCCGCGATGCGCGGACTCGAGATCCCCACCCGCCCAGGAGGCCAGAGCCGACAGCGCCGAGGCGGCGGAGATGGTGAGGTCGTCGCCGGGGATGACGAGCTGGAGCGCGACCGCGGCGTGCTCGATCGTGCCGGCCGGGTTGCCGGCGATGAGGTCGAGTGCGGCCCGGTACGTCTCGATGGCGCTCGGCAGCCGCTCGAGCTCCGCGCGATCCACGACGACGAGCTCGTCGACCGGCCCGGCCAGCTGCCGCTCGATGTCCTGCAGCCGTTGCTCGACTCCCGGGAACTCGTTGCTCGCCATCAACGCCCCGACGAATCCGATCCCGAGGACGGGCCGGCGCCGCAGGACCTCGCCGGGGATGTCGTCGAGCCAGCGCCGGATCGTCGCCTCCTGCCGGTCCCGGCGCAGGGCAGGCACCGCCAACTCGACCAGGTCGGCGGCATGGTCGGTGTCTCCGGCGGCGACCGCGTGGTGAACGGCTGCCACGGTGTCGCCGGCATCGTCGTACCACTGGGCGGCGCGTCGGTGGAGGTCCGCGATGTCGCCGCGCTCGGCGAGCAGACGCGCCCGCAGTACGTCGGCGAAGAGGTGGTGGTAGCGGTACCACTGCCGACGATCGTCCAGCGGTACGACGAACAGGTTCTGCCGCTCGAGCGCCTCGAGCATCGCCGGACCACCCGGCTGCCCGGTCACCGCGTCGCACAACGGGCCGGTCAATCGATCGACGACGCTGGTCTCGAGGAGGAACCTGCGTACCCGCTCCGGTTCACGATCGAGCACCTCGTCGACGAGGTAGTCCACGACGTACCGGTCGTCGCCCGCGAAGTCGTTGATGAACCCGGTGGCGTCGCTACGGCCGCGCAACGACAGCGCCGCCAGCCCGAGCGCGGCGATCCAGCCTTCGGTGCGTTCCTCGAGCGTCGCGATCGCGTCGGCGTCGAGCCCCGTGCCGGTGAAGTAGCTGCTCACCTCTTCGAGGGTGAAGCGCAGATCGGCGGCGCGTACTTCGACGAGCTCGCCGCGCGCACGCAGGCGCGCCAACGGGAGGGCGGGGTCGGCGCGGGTGCTGATCAGCAGGTGCAGCTGGGGCGGGAGATGGTCGAGCAGATAGGTCATGCCCCGGCTGATCTCGAGGCTGTCGGCGAGGTGGTAGTCGTCGAGGACCAGATCGATCTCGCCAGGCAGCACACTGAGCTCGTTGAGAACGCTCGCGAGGAAGGTCTCGATCGGCGCGGAACCGGACTGCAACACCGTCAGGGCGTCGTCGGCGACCCCCGGTGCTGCGCGGTCGAGCGCGGTCAGAACGTACGTCCAGAAGGTGATCGGGTCCTGGTCGCTCTCCTCCAGCGATACCCACGCCACGCCGTCGGAGGCCCACGCCGAAACCAGCGTCGTCTTGCCGAAACCGGCCGGAGCGGACACCAGGGTCAGCCCGGTGCCGTCCTTGCGCACCAGCCGCTCGTCGAGCCGCGGCCGGCCCACCAGACCGGGCCGGCTCCGTGGGCGATAAAGCTTGGTCTCGACAAGTTGCCCGGCCATCACACCCCCTCCGGTACGACGTCCTGGGACGAGGGTAAGCCCGCGATTGCGGAGCGGACCGAAACCTGGATGCTTTTGTCGGTGGGGCCGGTTACGGTCGGTCGGGTGCTGACTCTGTTTCGCTACGGCGTGCGTGTTGCACCTGGAAGCACCCTTCTGACGATGGGTCTGGCCGTCCTCGGTTCGCTGCTGGGGATGGCGGTCACGTTGCTGACCGGCCGGGTCGTCGGGGCTGTTCCGGGTGTGATCGACGGACGTCCCGACGCGATGTCGCTGCAGGAGTTCAGCTGGTTGCTCGCCGGACTGCTGACCGTCTTCGTCATCGACAGTCTGTCGCCGGCGCTGCAGCAGGTCGCCTCGTTGATGATGGACGCCGGCCTCGTCCGTGCGATCGGCACCGGCATCACCGAGCCGCTGCTCCGCCCTCGCCGCGTCCAGCACCTCGAGGACGCCGAGGTCCTGGACGTGCAGGAGCGGGCGAAGGGCAAGGGCGGGTTCCACCTCGCGCAGGGCATGAGCCAGCTGCCCTGGCTGCTCGCCAGCCGGATCACGCTGATCGGCTCGGCGGTGATCGTCGGCGCGATGTTCGCCTGGTGGGTCGCGATCATGCTCGTGGCGATGTCGCTGCTCCTGGAGTGGTACGGCGGTCGCCTGGTCGAGCGTGAGATCGACACCTGGTGGGGCAACACCGAGGAGCAGCGCCGGGCGAGCTACCTGTTCAACCTCGGCATGCGCGATGCGCCGAAGGAACTGCGGGTCTTCGGCCTGCACAACTGGCTGGTGGACCGCTACGTCCGCGACTGGACGGCCGGCTACCGCCCGGTGTGGGCCCGTCGGCGCAAGAACGTGAAGTTCACCATCCTGATCGGTGGCGTGCATCTGATCGCCAACGGGATCGCGATCCTCGCCGTCGGCCGCGCCGCGCTGGACGGCTCGCTTCCCCTGACGCAGGTGGCCACCACACTGCCCGCGATCCTCGCGATCGGCCAGGCCAACAACGGCTACGGCGTGGTCCAGGTCCGGCGCGGACTCTCGGCGTACCGCGCGATGCGGGACCTGCCGGAGACGATCGCGACGCGGCACCCGGAGCCGGTCGTGGACACCAAGCACCGGGTCGAGACGATGCCGGCGCGCGAGATCCGCTTCGAGAATGTCAGCTTTCGCTATCCCGGTTCGGAGGTCGACGTACTGCGTGGCCTCGACCTCACGCTGCATGCGCACGAGGCGCTCGCGCTCGTCGGTGTGAACGGCGCCGGCAAGTCCACCCTGGTCAAGCTGCTCGGCGGCGCGTACCGGCCGACGAGCGGGCGGATCCTGGTCGACGGAGTCGATCTCGCCGAGCTCGACCTGGCCGCCTGGCAGCGGCGGGTGGCCGCCATCGTCCAGGACTTCCTGCGGTTCCCGCTGTCCGTCACGGACAACGTCGTGTTCGGCGCGGTCGAGCGTGCGGCTGACGAGCCGACGCTGGCGAAGGTCGCCCGCGAGTCCGGTATCGACAACGTCGTCCGCGGTCTGCCGAAGGGCTGGGACACCGTGCTGGACAAGTCGTTCGACGGCGGCGTCGACCTGTCCGGTGGCGAGTGGCAGCGGGTCGCCTTGGCGCGGGCGCTGTTCGCCGTCCACGCCGGCGCGGGGGTGCTGGTGCTGGACGAGCCGGCGGCGGCCCTCGACGTGCGGGCCGAGTCCGAGCTGGTCGAGCGGTATCTCGAGCTGACGTCGGGCGTCGCGTCGCTGATCATCTCGCACCGGTTCTCGGTGGTGCGCAACGCCAACCGGATCTGCGTGCTGTCCGACGGTCGCATCGTCGAGGACGGCACGCACGAGGAGTTGCTCGCCCGGGACGGTGCGTACGCCGGGATGTTCCGGCTGCAGGCCGAGCGGTACGTGACCGGTCCGGAGGCGGTCGATGCCTAAGACGATCCGCATTCTCTGGCTGTGGCTGAGCACGTCGTTCCGGGCCGCGCCGTGGCTGATGACGATCTCGGCCGTGCTCGTCGCGGCCCGCGCGATCACCGCGCCGGCCCAGACATACGGCGTGAGCCGGCTGGTCGACGGGATCGCGTCGGACCAGTCGAGCACCATCGCCGTCGGCGTCGCGATCATCATCGGCGGCCTGGCGGTCTCGTTCATCGCGGACGGACTGGGCTGGCCGCTGCAGGACACCGCGCAGGAGCGGATGGCCGGGCGGGTGCACGCGGACCTGCTGGACGTGACGACGGGGATCCCCGGGCTGTCACATCACGAGCGGCCCGATGTCGCGGACCGGTTGGAGTTGGTGCGCGAGCGTGCGTGGCGGATGGGCGTCGGCGCGGAGGTGCTGCTGTGGGCGTTCGCCACGGTGACCAACACCGCGACGGTGCTCACGCTGCTCGGGTCGGTGCATCCGCTGCTGCTCATCCTGCCGTTGCTCGGCGGCGCGCGCATCTGGTCGGCGTACCTGAGCAGCACGCGGCAGCAGAAGGCATGGGAGGACTCGCTGCCGCAGGAGCGTCTGGTCGATCGGCTGATCGAGGTCGCGAAGGATCCGCGCACAGGTCTCGAGCTGCGGGTGTTCGGGCTCGGGAAGGTCTTGCTGGACAGGATCTTCGCGTTGCAGACCGAGCGGTTCGAGCGCCGGGTCGCGGCGGCGCGATGGGGCGGCAAGGTCGATGGGTCGGTGCGGCTCGTGTTCGGTCTGGCGTACGCCGCGGCGATCGTCTGGGTGATCTTACGCGCGCGCAGCGGTCAGTCCACCGCGGGCGACGTCGTGCTGGTGTTGCTGCTTGCGCCGCAGGTGGATCAGATGACCGGCGGTATCGCGCAGAACGTGTACTGGGTCGGTGAGGTCGTGCGCAGCTTCAGCCGCTACGACTGGCTGCGCGAGTACGCCAAGCAGAACTCGTGGCGCTCCAGCGCGACCCCGGCCCCGAAACGGCTGACGTCGGGGATCGAGCTGCGGAACGTCGGATTCTCCTACCCCGGTTCGGAATCCGCGGTTCTGAGCGACATCAGCCTCACGGTGCCGGCCGGCGCGGCGGTGGCGCTGGTGGGGGAGAACGGCGCCGGCAAGACGACGCTGGTGAAGCTGCTCGCGCGGATGTACGACCCGACGACCGGCCGCATCCTCATCGACGGAGTGGACCTGGCCACGATCCAGCCGGACGAGTGGCGGTCGCAGTTGTCGGCGGGATTCCAGGACTTCGTGAAGTTCGAGCTCGCGGTGCGGGAGGTCGTCGGGATCGGTGACGTGGCGCGGGCCGACGACGAGGACGCCGTACGCACGGCCGTCGCGCGTGGTGATGCCGAGTCGGTGGTCGCGGGACTGCCACGAGGGCTGGACACCCAGCTGGGCAAGAAGTTCACCGACGGCGTCGAGCTGTCCGGCGGGCAGTGGCAGCGGCTCGCGCTGGCGCGGGCGTTCATGCGCGAGCGGCCGCTGCTCCTGCTGCTCGACGAGCCGACGGCGGCGCTCGACCCGGAGGCCGAGCACCGGCTGTACGAGCAGTACGCCGACGCCGCGAAGATCGCCGCGGCCGAGACCGGCGGGATCACCGTCCTGGTGTCGCACCGGTTCTCGACGGTCCGGATGGCCGACCTGATCGTTGTCATGCACAACGGCAGGGTCGAGGAATTCGGCACCCACACCGACCTGCTCGCTGCCGGCGGCCGCTACGCCGAGCTCTTCGAACTCCAGGCCCGCGCCTACCGCTAGCCCGCCCCCGCCCGGTCCGCACGCTCGGCCAGTTCGTCCTCACCGACGTCTGTCCTCCGTCGATCCGGACAACCGTCGCTGAGAGACCGCTGAGAGGTTCGGCAACAGGATCCGCTTTCAGTTCGCCATTTGTTTACGTTTGGTCTTCACCTCGCCGTACATCGGTTACTAATGTATTCACCATGGACACACCGCCCGCTGTCCGTGCCCGCGGAATCACCAAGTACTTCGGTGAGGTCGTCGCACTCGACGGAGTCGACCTCGACGTCGCATCAGGTCAGATCCACGGCCTGGTCGGACCGAACGGAGCCGGCAAGACCACGCTCCTGGGTCTGCTGCTCGGCCTCGCCGTCGCCGACCGCGGCACCCTCCACATCCTCGGCGCCTCCGTCGGCCGCGCCCTCGCCGTCCCCGAAGGCGTCGCCGGCTTCGTCGACGGCCCCGGCCTCTACCCCTCGATGACCGCCAAGCAGAACCTCGCCGCCCTCGCCGCCCTGCGTGGCGACGAGGCGCACACGATGAGGATCGACGACGCGATCGACCAGGTCGGCCTGACCGATGTCGCCGACGACAAGGTCCGCGGATTCTCCCTCGGCATGCGCCAGCGCCTCGGTCTCGCGGCCGCACTGCTCACCAAGCCCCGGCTGCTGGTCCTCGACGAGCCGTCCAACGGCCTCGACCCGGCCGGCAAGAAGCACGTGTACGGCGTACTCACCCGGCTGGCCGCGGACGGTACGGCGGTCATGCTCTCCAGCCATCGGATGGACGACGTCGAGTCGCTCTGCTCCGAGGTGACGATCCTGTCGGCCGGACGGGTCGCGTTCTCCGGGCCGATCAGCAAGCTGGCCTCGGAGACCAGCGAACTCGAGTACCGCGTGCTCACGTCGAACCCGGCCGCCGCCCGCCGGATCGCCCGCCAGGCGGACGGGATCCGGCTGCGCGACGACGCCACCGTCAAGGACGGCGTCGAGCTGCTGGTCATCTCGGCGCCGATCCCGGCACTGGACGAATTCGTGAAGCGGCTCGTCCAGGAAGACATCGCCGTCCGTGAACTCGCGCCGGTCGTATCGCCTCTCGAAGCAGCCTTCCTCGCCCTCACCGAGCAGCAGGAGAACAACTGATGACGGCTACCGCCGCCACTGCCGTCACTGCCGGGACACCTGTGGTCCGCAAGGTCTCGGTCGCCCGCGGGTACCGCTTCGAACTCGTCAAACTGCTCTCGCAGTGGCGCGTCCGGGTCCTGATCATCGCGTGCTGGCTCGCCCCCGCGGCCTTCGTCGCGATCATCAGCCAGCAGGCCTCGCTCCCGGTCGACACTCTGTTCGGACGGATGATGCATGCGACCGGCTGGGCCGGTCCACTGGTCCTGCTCGGCTTCTCGGGATCGTGGGCGCTGCCGCTGCTGACCTCGCTGATCGCCGGTGACGTCTTCGCGTCCGAGGACCGCCTCGGCACCTGGCGGCACCTGCTGGTGGCGGTGCGCTCGCCACGCCGGATCTTCGTCTCGAAGGCACTGGCCAGTCTGACCGTGATCCTCGTGCTGGTGATCGGACTGGTCGTCTCCAGCACGGTCAGCGGCCTGCTGGTGGTCGGAAACCGCGAGCTGATCGGACTCGACGGGCACATGCTCACGCCGGGCAGTGCGGCCGGAGCGGTCCTACTCGCCTGGCTGTGTGCGCTCGCTCCGACCCTGGCCCTGGCGGCGATCGGTCTACTCGGCTCGGTCGCACTCGGCCGGTCGCCGATGGGCCTGCTGCTACCGGCCGTGGTCGCCCTGGCGATGCAGATCATCCAGCAGCTCCCGGTCCCGGTCGCCTTCCGGCTGGCGCTTCCCGGTTACGCCTTCATCAGCTGGAACGGCCTGTTCACTTCCCCGGCGCAGCGGGGACCGCTGCTGATCGGGGTCGCGGTCAGCCTGGTCTGGGCGCTCGTCGCGACCGGCCTCGCCTACTTCCTGTTCGTGCGCCGCGACTTCACCAACCCGACGCACGACGGCCCCGGCCGCCTCGCGTTGACGGCCGGGCTGCTGCCCCTCGTCGTACTGCTTGCCGTGTCCACCGCGGTCATCGCCCCGTTCAGCGGTTTCGGCTCGGGGATCGACCAGGACAAGGTGCAGCGGGCGGTAGCGGTCGAGTTCGCACACCTGTACCGCCTGCAGACCAAAGAGCTCAATCGGGCCGATGTCACCGAGGAGCAACTGCAGAGCGCGGCCGAATGCACCAAGGGCGGTGACCAGGTCGCCGCGAAGGGGCCCGGCAACGACTGGCGGTGCGTGATCACCTGGCACATCCCAGGGGTGGAGGCGGCCGGCTCGGCGATCTACCAACTCGACATCAACCCACTCGGTCGGTACGTGTCCGACGGGGACGGACCGAAAGAAGTGAACGGCTTCTTCCTGGTCCGCACCCCGTCCGGGGACGAACCGAACCCGCTGTGGCAGTTCGACGGCAACATCGAGCTGCTTCCGCCCAACGCGAAGGGATAACCCTATGCAGGTTGTACGCCGCAGACGGCAGGAGGAGCGCCCAAGTCTCCTCCGCCGACGGGTACCTATGGTCACCGCGGGGACTACAGCGCTCGCCGTAGCGCTCGCCGGCACCGCGGTCGCCTCGACGACCGGGTTCGGCCGTGACCAGGTCGGCCAGGTCACCGACAAGGGCCAGGTCATCTCCTCCGACCAGTACATCAAGCCGATCGGCGACCGTCTCGTCCTCCAGAAGGGCAAGATCATGTCGTCCACCGTCAGTCCGGACGGCAGCCATCTGGCCGCCTCGGTGACCGACGGTGGGATGGCGATGGCCATCGTGGACCTGAAGAACTGGAAGGTCCAGCAGTACATCGGCAACAACGCAGCCGCCGACCTGAAGATCCCCGGCAACGACGTCGGCCAGGAAGGCCCGACGTACTCGCCCGACGGGTCGCAGGTCTGGCTGGGACAGATCGACGGCTACCGCAAGTTCACCGTGAATCCGGACGGCTCGCTGGCGAACCCGACGTTCGTGGCGATCCCGGCCGACGGCGCCAAACACTCGCTGGCCGCCGAGGCGGTGTTCTCGGCGGACGGCTCGACCGTGTACTCGGCGGTGAACGGCCAGAACCGGGTCGTCGCGATCGACGCCGCCACTGGTGCGATCACGCAGAGCTGGGCGACCGGCAACGCGCCGCGCGACCTGGTCATGTCCGGAGACAAGCTGTACGTGAGCAACGAGGGCGGCCGGGTCGCGAAGCCCGGTGACTCGACGATCAACTCGTACGGCACCAACGTCGTGGCGAACCAGAACGCGATCACCACGACCGGCACGGTCAGCGTGATCGACCTGAAGAACCCGGCGGCCGCAGTGGCCAGCATCGACGTCGGTCTGCACCCGACCGCGTTGTACGCCAAGAACGGGGCCGTGTTCGTGACCAACACGGCGACGAACAGCGTGTCCGTCATCGACACCAAGCGGGGCAGGGTCGTCCAGACCATCGCCACCCAGCCGTGGCCGGAGGCCTCGGTCGGGTACGAGCCGGACGGCGTCACGCTCACCGACGACGGCCATCTGCTGGTGTCGCTCGGTCGCGCGAACGCGGTCGCGGTCTACAAGTACAAGAACGCACTCGAGCCGGTCAGCTACGTCGGACTGCTGCCGACCGACTACTTCCCGGCCGAGCTCGCCCAGGTCGGCAAGCAGATCGTGGTGTCCAACACCCGAGGCGTCGACGCCCGCCGGGACACGACGGCCGCCGGACACAGCACGCACGACACCACGTCGAGCCTGACCCGGTTCACGCTGCCGGACGACCACGCCACCATGAAGTACACCAAGACCGTCTTCGACCAGAACGGCTGGACGAAGGGCTCGGCGCAGCTCGCCACGGACAAGGGGCATCGCAACCCGGTGCCGGTTCCGGCCAAGCTCGGTGACCCGTCGACGATCAAGCACGTCTTCCTGATCGTCAAGGAGAACCGGACCTTCGACCAGGTGTACGGCGATATCCCGGAGGGCAACGGCGATCCCGCGCTCACCCAGTACGGCGAGAACGTGACGCCGAACCAGCACGCGCTGGCCAAGCAGTTCGGGCTGTACGACAACACCTACGACATCGGCACGAACTCGGCCGAGGGGCACAACTGGATGATGCAGGCCGACAACCCGGAGTACTCCGAGTCCCAGGCCGGCGAGTACAAGCGCACCTACGACACCGAGAACGATGCCCTCGGCCACCAGAAGAGCGGCTTCATCTGGACCGGTGTCCAAGCAGCCGGCAAGACCGTCAAGGACTACGGCGAGTTCCAGTCGATCGAGCAGAAGCCGGCCGGGGCGACCTGGCAGAACCTGTACTGCGACACCTTGACGATGCGGTCCACCGGTGCCGCGACGCAGTACCCGATCCAGGTCGGGTCCGCGATCCCGTCGCTGAACGACATCTCGGTGCCGGGCTTCCCGCTCTTCGACCTGAACGTCCCGGACATCTACAAGGCCGAGATCTGGAAGAAGGACTTCGAGAAGAACGGCCCGGCGAACCTGAACATGTTCTGGCTGTCCAACGACCACACCGGCGGCCCGAACAGCGGACCCGCCGGCGTGGCCGACAACGACCTGGCCGTCGGCCGGATCGTGGACGAGATCACCCACAGCAAGTACTGGAAGGACTCGGCGATCTTCATCGCCGAGGACGACTCCCAGGCCGGCCTCGACCACATCGACGGTCACCGGGCGCCGATCCAGATCATCAGCCCGTACGCGCAGCACGCTGCGGTGGACAGCCACTACTACACGCAGATCACGCTGATCCGGACGATCGAGCAGATCCTCGGGATGAAGCCGATGAACCAGAAGGACACCGCGGCCACCCCGATGTTCGGAGCGTTCACGCAGAAGCCGAACTTCACCCCGTTCACCGCGGTGCCGAACCGCACCCCGCTGACCGAGGGTCTGAAGGATCCGCCGCCCTGTGGTCCCGACGTCCCGGCGGCGCAGAACCCGCTCGCCGCTCCGGCGCCGTCGGCGACAGTGCCGGCCGACCAGCAGGCGGTCGCGGCCCAGTGGAACACGTGGAAGTCGCAGCAGCTCTTCAACGCTCCCACCGCCAAGCCCGACACGGCGGCCCCGGCGCTGATGAACCACTTCGACTGGTACGAGGCACACAACTGGTCCATGCCGTACCCCGGCGAGTCGAAGATCGTCGCGCCGAACGACGTGCCGGGCGCGGTCATCCCGGGCAACGACAGTGACGGCTGAGACACCTTGATGGGGTAGAAACTCCCCATGTCCACGGAGCGGGCGCCGGCCCGGATCGAGCAACCTGCCGATCCGGCCGACGTCCGCGCCGTCGGTTACGGGCCGGACCACGTGCCGGAGATCCCGGCGAAGTACGCCGGCCTGCCGGTCCACCACGAGAAATCGGGACACGGGGATCTCTGGAACCTCGACCTGATGGACCCGGAGCCGTCGTCGGTCTACCTGGTCGACGACCGGTTCCTGTACGCGACCGACAAGGCCGGCCGCGTCGTGCACGCCGAGGGCTGGCTCGGCTGGCTGCCGTCGGAGCGGAACGACGAGCGCCGCAACCTCGACGCCCAGCTGGAGGCGGGCGAGCCGGACCGGCAGCGGACCGATGACGGCGGCCACCTGTTCGCGACCAAGTTCGACGGTCCGGGGGAGTCGATCAATCTGACCGCTCAGTCGCGCGTGCAGAACCGGGCGGTCAAGGGCAGTGAGAACTGGCGGCGGATGGAGGAGAGCTGGCAGGCGCTCCGCGCGGCCGGGGTCCAGGTGCACGCGACCATCGACGTGAAACACCCGGACGGCAGGTCGCGCCGCCCGTCCAGCCGGACCGTGCAGGACCGGCACGACGGCAGGCGATCGCCCCGGCGTATCTTCAGGGAGACCAAACCGCAGCCGTCCCGGGGATATGAATGAGCGAGATCGGCACCATCGACACGATCGCCCGAGCGTTGACCGCGGACCTGCCCGCGGGGTGGCGGGAGGTGAACGGCGTCTACCGGTCGACGACGTCGTACTCCGAGCTCGACGCGACCGTCGACGGTGCGCAGCTGGATCCGCTGCCGGACGGGCTCGAGGACCACTTCGAGGCGCTGCGGCGGGAGATGTACCACCCGGGCAAGGGCACCTGGCTGACGGCGTCGATCAGCGTGACGTCGGACGGGCACTTCGCGACCGACTTCGACTACGACACCGAGCCGGCCTGGTCGATCCCTGTCGACGAAGGTATCTACGCGGCTGACCTCGCCGAGTTCCCGCGGGACGACGTGCCGGACTGGATGCGCCGTTAATTCGGTGGCGCGTCCCGGCGGGCGCTGGTAGCGTCGCTCGCCTGTCTTTTCGGGATCGAATCGAACCGGATGGATCTGCTCCGGGGCGGGACCCAGCTTACGATTCGAGGCTCTCTCCGATGGCCGAACTCGAGGCCGAACGCGCCTTCCTGACCACTGCCCAGCATGCCCTCCGCCGGATGTACGCCGAAGTCGCGGACCGCGAGGTCCAGGTCATCGGCGGCGAGGACAACGACGAACGCTTCACCAACGAGGCCAACCAGCGGGCCAAACAGATGCGCACCCACGCGCTCATCGACCTGCCCGACGTACCGCTGTTCTTCGGCCGGCTCGACTACGAGCACGGCACGATCCCGGACCTCGACCAGATCTACATCGGCCGCCGGCACGTGCACGACGGCAGCGGCGTACCGCTGGTGATCGACTGGCGTGCACCGGTGTCGGTGCCCTTCTACCGGGCGACCCAGAGCGACCGGCAGCGGGTGCTGATGCGCCGCCGCTACGGGTTCTCCGACCACGCCGAGCTGACCGGCTTCGAGGACGAGCCGCTGACCGGAGTGGTGGAGACCGACCAGGCCGATGCCTTCCTGCGGGCCGAGATCGAGCGGCCGCGCACCGGTCCGATGCGCGACATCGTGGCCACGATCCAGCCGGAGCAGGACGACCTGGTCCGCGCGCCGCTGCATCCGAGCGTCTGCGTGCAGGGCGCGCCCGGCACCGGCAAGACCGCCGTCGGCCTGCACCGGGTGGCGTACCTGCTCTACACCGAACGCGAGCGGCTCGGCCGGGGCGGTGTCGTGATCGTCGGACCGAACCGCTCGTTCCTGTCCTACATCCGCAAGGTCCTGCCCGCGCTCGGCGAGGTCGACGTACGGCAGATCACCATCGACGAGTTGCTCACCCGGCCGACCGCGGCGATCGACGACACCGAGGCCGAGCGGCTGAAGGGCGATGCCCGGATGGCCGAGGTGCTGCGGCGCGCGTTGTGGTCGTACGTCGGCACGCCGACCGAGGGAGTCCTTTTCAGCAAGGGATCCCGGCGCTACCGGGTGCACGACTACGAGGTGGTCGACATCGTCTCGGACCTGCGGGAGTCGACCCGCTACGCCCCGGGCCGGAACGCTCTCGCGCAGCGGATCGCGCACGTCGTACTGGTCCGGATGGAGGAGCGCGCCGAGTCACCGGACGACCGTGTGCAGAACGCGGTCGCACGCTCGAAGCCGGTCAAGGACGTGCTCGATTCGGTCTGGCCCCGAGTCACACCCGAGCAGGTCCTGCACCGCCTCTTCTCGAACGCGGACTTCCTGGCCAAGGCCGCTCCGGCACTGACCGACGAGGAGCGTACGGCGTTGTTGTGGAGCAAGTCGGTGCGGTCGTGGAAGTCGGCGAAGTGGTCGTTCGCCGACACCGTCCTGCTCGACGAACTCGAGGACCTGATCGAGCGGCGGACCGGATCGCTCGGGCATCTCGTCCTGGACGAGGCGCAGGACCTGTCCGCGATGCAGCTGCGGGCGCTCGGTCGGCGTTGCCGGACCGGTTCGGCCACCGTGCTGGGCGATCTGGCGCAGGCGACGACGCCGTGGGCCGCCGGACCGTGGGACCAGGTCCTCGGTCATCTCGGCAAGAGCGACGGCGTGGTGGAGGAGCTCGACCGCGGGTTCCGGGTGCCCGAGCAGATCATCAGCTTCGCGGCGAAGCTCCTGCCCGAGATCGCCCCGACGCTGAGCACGCCGAGCGGCGTCCGGACGGTCGCCGACGCGCTCAGCATCGTGCCGGCCGACGGGTCGACGCTCGCGGACGAGGTGATCGCCGGGTGCAAGGCCGCGCTGGCCGGCGAAGGATCGGTCGCGCTGATCGCGGCAGACGACCAGGTGGCGCGACTGCGCGACGCGATCGCCGCCGCGGGTCTCGAGGTCGCGCTGATCGGCGAGACCGAGGACGAGATCGACACGGTCCGGCTCGTCTGCGTGCCGGCCACGCTGGCGAAGGGCCTGGAGTTCGACGCGGTCATCGTCGCCGAGCCCGCGCACATCGTCGCGGCCGAGCCGCGCGGCCTGCACCGGCTGTACGTCGTCCTGACCCGCGCCGTCAGCCGCCTCCAGATCATCCACGCGGAGCCGCTGCCGACCGCCCTGGGCTGATCCCCTCCCGCCGCTATCGTGGGCGCGATGAAGCTCTTCGTGGTGGTCGTGATCGTGCTGTTCGCGGCCGGACTCACCTGGGGCATCGTCGCGCTCGTACGCCGTCAGCGCTACATCGACTCGCTCCGGCAGCGCGGGTGGAACTTCGTCAACAGCCCGACGTTCGACGCCGTGGCCCGGCTGGGCAATCCGCCGTTCGGGCTCGGCTTCGCCCGCAAGCCCGACGACCAGATCACCGGGCTGACCGCGCTCGGCCGCCCGTTCCAGGTGATCGAGTACAGCACTTCGCACTGGTCGGGCTGGGTCGGCATGGTGACGCTGTCCCGCCGGCTCCCTGAGCTGTGGATCACCGGCGGCGACACCCGGCCGCGGTACGGCGTCCTCGCGCACGCCGTACCTGCTCCGGCGCAGCTCGGTGCTGGATGGCAGGTCGGTGCGCTCGATCCGGCATTCGCGAACGAGGTGATGACCCCACAGCTGTGTTCACAGCTCACTGCGATGGCTGCCGGTCTGCCGGGCCTGAACGTGGGGATCGACAGCGATCAGCTCGTGGTGCTGAATCCGCCGCGGGAGAAGCCCGACCTGCTCGCCGCCTGGCTGGAGCAGCTCGGCGCCGTCGCGGCCGCGATCGACGCGACGCCGCTCGACCGCTGGATCCAGCCGGAGCCGCAGCCGCGGCTGACGTTCTATCACCACCCGGACTGGTACTGGATCGGCGTCGACGACAGCCTGCTGGAGTTCACGCCGGTGAACCGCGGCGGCCACGCCCACAGCACCAGCGAGGTGATCCGTGGCCGGGACGGCGACGGGCCGCCGTTCGTGGCGTTCACACACCACTGGAAGACGACGCGCACCGAGTCGTACACCGACAGCGAGGGCCGGACGCAGACGCGGACGGTGACAGAGAACCACAGCGAGCCGATCCTCGGGTTCCAGCTGCCGATCCGGATGCCGCGGCTGCAGGTCGGGCGCAAGGGGTTCGGCGGTGGGATCAGCTTCGAGAGCGAGGCGTTCAACAAGCAGTTCGCCGTCCACGCGCAGGACACCAAGTTCGCGTACGACGTGATCCATCCGCGCCAGATGGAATACCTGATGGCCAACCCGCCGGCGTCGTTCTGGATCGAGGACGACTGGGCCTGGTTCTCGCCGGGGGAGCACAGCCAGCCCGCGATCGCGCACAGCTCGGAGTTCCTGTACGGGTTCCTGGCCCGGGTACCGCGCTTCGTCTGGCGGAACCTCGGCCTCCCCGATGCTCCCTACCCAGCAGTCGAGATATCACCCGTCCGGTAGGGGGAATGCGGTTACCCTCGCCGCGGTTGCTTCTGTGGGTGTGGCTCCACGGATGAGCCACCAGTCTTGGGAGGCATCATCACAACGCATGCGGCCCTGCTGCCGGCAGCGCACCATTCGGGCGAACAGCCGGCGGGCACGGACCAACGAACCCTGGTCATCTTCGGCGCCAGCGGCGACCTCAGCTCGCGGCTGCTGCTGCCCGGCCTGGGCAGTCTGCTCGCCGGACCGCGCGCGACCAGTGTGCGCATCATCGGGACCGGCCGGTCGGTGCTCGCGCCGGACGAGTGGACGGATCGGGTCCGGTCCGCGTTCGAGTCCCGCGGCGAGATCGGCGCGGTCGCCGCTGAGACCCTGGCAACGACGGAGTACGTCGCCGGCGACCCGACCGATACCGGCCATCTGCGCGCGCTCCTGGAGCTCGCCGGCCCGGCGCCGGTCCTGTACTTCTCCCTGCCGCCGGCCGTGACGACCGCGATCGTCGAGAAGCTCCGCGAGGTCGAGCTGCCGGCCGGGACCGAGCTGGCCTTCGAGAAGCCGTTCGGCACCGACTCGGAGTCGGCGGCCGCGCTGAACCAGCTCGTCGGCTCGCTCGTTCCCGAGGAGAACGTGCACCGCGTCGACCACTTCCTCGGCCGGACCGCCGTCCTGAACCTGATCGGCCTGCGGTTCGCGAACCGGCTGTTCGAGCCGGTCTGGAACGCCGAGCACATCGAGAGCGTCGAGATCGTGTACGACGAGACGCTCGGCCTCGAGGGACGCGCCCAGTACTACGACAACGCGGGCGCGCTCGTCGACATGATCCAGAGCCACCTGCTCCTCGTCCTCGCACTGCTCGCGATGGACGCCCCGGCCACGATGGACGCCGTCGAGGTGCGCAGCGAGATGGCCCGCGCGCTCCGCAGTACGCATCTCTACCGTGGCTCCGCGATCGAGGCGGGCCGCCGGGCGCGGTACACCGCCGGCATCGCGGAGGATCGCGTCGTCCCGGCGTACGCCGACGAAGCGGGTGTGGACGCGGAGCGGGAGACCGAGACGCTGGCCGAGGTGACCGTCGAGGTCGGCACGAACCGGTGGGCGGGTGTCCCGTTCACGCTGCGGTCGGGCAAGGCGCTCGGGGTCGCGCGCAAGGAGATCGTGGTCAAGTTCAAGCCGCTGCGGCACCTGCCGTCCGGCCTGAACGGCGGGCACGACGGCGAGACCCTCCGTATCGGCCTGAACCCGGGGGAGCTGTCCCTGTCCGTCCCGGCGCTCGGCGTCGACGGTCCGTACACGATGGGCCAGGTCTTCCTGGACGCGACGCTGCCGTCGTCCTCGGTCCTCCCGTACGGCGAGGTGCTGAGCGGCATCCTTCGGGCCGACCCACTCCTGTCGGTGCGCGGCGACGTGGCCGAACGGTGCTGGGAGATCGTCGAGCCTGTCCTCGCCGCGTGGCGCGCCGGTGAGGTCCCGCTCGACGAGTACGACGCGGGCTCGAACGGACCGGCGACCTGGAAGTAATCCGAGCCGATATCGCACAGAATCTTGACACGGTTAAGTAAATAGAACCAATATCCTATCCGATTCGGTTCTCTCAGAGAGGTCACCGCCATGACCAGATCCGTTCGGAGCAGGAGGGTGCGGACCGTGCTTACCGGTCTCGTCGCCGCCGTACTGCTGCCGGCAGGTTTGACGGCTACAACGTCCGCAGCAGCACCCGAGACCACGCCTCCGATCGCGCCCAAGACGGCCGCCCCGCAGCAGGCCGCCCAGGCTCCGGCGGTTGCGACCAGCAGCATCCAGTCGAATGTCCAGTCCGGCGGCCCAGCCGGTGATATCGCGCTGCACCCGTACATGGGGTGGAGCAGCTACAGCATGCAGGTGTACGACGGCGCCGGGAACTGGATCTCCGCGGACCAGTTGATCAAGCAGTCCGACGCGATGCACAAGAAGCTCCAGCCGTACGGGTACAAGAACATCAACATCGACGCCGGCTGGAACGACGGCATCGACGCGTACGGCCGGCCGGTGCCGAGCAAGAAGCTCTACCCGAACGGGCTGCAGGCGGTGATCGACCACATCCACGCCAACGGCCAGAAGGTCGGCCTGTACGCGATCCCCGGCATCGGCAAGGAGGTCATCGACGCGAACCTCCCGGTCTACGGCGCTCCCGAGTGCACGACCGGTGACCTGCCGGTGCAGCCGCTGCAGAAGGCGGACTACTGGGGCATCGGCTACAAGATCGACTTCTCCAAGCCCTGTGCGCAGAAGTACATCGACTCGATCGCGGACCTGTTCGGCTCGTGGGGTCTGGATTTCCTGAAGTTCGACAGCGTCACGCCCGGCTCAGGGGTGAGCGACCTGTCGCTCGACGCCCGTGGTGACGTGAAGGCTTGGTCCGCGGCGCTGGCCCGGCACAAGATCTGGCTCGAGCTGTCCTGGGCGGTCGACATCAACTACGCCGACACCTGGAAGCAGTACGCGAACGGCTGGCGCATCGAGTGGGACGTGGAGTGCTACTGCCCCGGCGTCGCGCTGACACAGTGGCAGAACATCAATCGGCTGTTCCCGAAGCTGGCGGACTGGTGGCGCTACGCAGGGCCGGGCGGCTGGAACGACCTCGACTCGCTCGACGTCGGCAACGGCCAGATGGACGGTCTCACGAAGGACGAACGCCGTACGGCTGCCACCCTGTGGGCAGTCTCGGCGGCGCCGATGTACGTCGGCAACGACATGACCCGGCTGGACGACTACGGCCTGAGTCTGCTGACCAACCCCGAGGTGATCGCGGTCAACCAGGCCGGCCGTCCGGCGCAACCGGTGTCGATGAAGACCAACAAGCAGGTCTGGTACTCGCTCAACCCTGACAACAGCTACACCGTTGCCCTGTTCAACCTCGGGCAGACCGACTCCGACTTGACGGTCAACTGGTCCGACCTCGGCCTGACCGGCCCCGCGAAGGTCCGCGACCTGTGGGCGCACAAGGATCTCGGTCAGTTCGCGACCGGCTTCACGGGCAAGGACATCCCGATCCACGGCGTCCAGCTGCTGAAGGTCACGCCGCAGAAGGCGTCCTCGATCCGCGTCAACGACGACGACCTGCGGGTCGCGTACGACGGCGCGTGGCAGCGCAACAACAACTACGAGGTACCGGCTGTGTCCGAGCCGCTGGCCGTGACGGTCACCGACTCGTCGCAGGCGAAGACCGCGGATGCGGGTTCGCGGACACTCGAGGTCAACAACGACGACTCGCAGCTCACCTACACGGGCAACTGGCACCAGAGCACGGGACGAGGGCTCGGTGACTACAAGGATGACGTGGCGTGGTCCGAGACCGACGGTGACTCGTTCTCGTACAGCTTCGTCGGCACCGGCGTCGACTACGTGACCGAGACCGATCCCGGGCAGGGTGACGTCGACATCTACGTCGACGGGCAGTTCAAGCAGACGGTCAGCACGTACCTGGATCCGTCGCAGGGACACAACAAACCGCAGCAGGTCGTCTACAGCATCTCGGACCTGCCGAACGGCTCGCACACGATCCGCGCGGTGAAGAAGTCCGGCCAGTTCATGCTGCTCGACAAGCTGAACATCCGGCAGGAGAGCCTGCTGAACCCCGACTCGGCGACCTTCGACAAGAGCGCTCCGGCCGACGTCAGCGTCGAGCTCGGCCGCGACCCGGGCGAGCTGGCCGGCATCTCCAAGGCAGGCCAGGACCTGGTCAAGGGCACCGACTACACCGTGGCCGGCAAGGTCGTGACGATCAAGGCTGCGTACCTGTCGACCCTGGCGGCGGGCGCCGTACCGCTCGACTTCCGGTTCCGGGGTGACTACCGCGACGACATCCATGCCGCCACGGCGAACGGCGCCGCGGTCAACTTCGCCTTCACCGGCACCGGCGTCGCGTGGAGCACGGAACTTGCTCCGGACCAGGGAAACGCTGACGTCTTCATCGACGGCAAGCTCGTCCGCCGGGTGAACCTGCACGGCGACGCCCGCGTGACCAACCAACAGGTGTTCAGCGCGACCGGCCTGAAGAACGGGCCGCACACGCTGCGCATCGTGAAGGTCGACGGCGACGTACTGCGCAACGACACGATCCAGTACACCACCGGCAAGTAGAAGCCAATATTCCTGACCCCCTGCACTGGGTGGTGGCCGCGCTCCTGCGGTCACCACCCATCTGCCGTTGAATGGGCTCCGAACTCTTTGTGCCAGCCCTCACAGGAAATCTGACTGACTGATCAGTCAGGTACTTGTTACCATCGAGCCGGGGGATCGATCTGGCATCCCTGTCGATCGAGCGAGGTGCCGACTTATGTCGTTGAGCGATATCACCGTCCCGCGCCGGCGAAGCCGCCGGCGGCGGGAGGACTCCAAGCTGGCCGACCACGTGGAGCGGCTGGGGGAGGAACATCCGCCGATCCCGCTGGAGAGCGTCGACTACACGATGAAGCGCCCGCGGCTGCTGGCCGAGCGCTTCGGGTCGGTGCTCGCGTACATGACCCGGGTCGAGCTCGAGGTCGAGCGGAACGTGCTGGAGCTGAACATCCTGCTGCCGGATCCGCCCGAGGTCGACCGGCGGTTCTACGCCGACGTGTGGATGCCGCAGGAGACGCGGCACGGGCTGATCCTGGACCAGATGCAGGAACTGGCCGGCATCGAGCCGCACGAGCCGAACCTGACCGACGTCGACTTCAAGCTCAAGCTGCTCGGCGCTCTCGGCAAGATGCCGGGTGTGCAGGACATCAGCCGGATGCTCTACTACCTGACCGGGCTGGCGACCGAGCGGTCCGCGGTCCTTGCCTACAACAAGCTTCATGCCGGGCTGATCGAGGTCGGTGAGCGCGCGATCGCCGCGACCGTGATCGCGCCGATCAAGCGGCAGGAGCCAGGCCACTTCGCCTACTACCAGATGGCCGCGCAGGAGCTCTGGGGACAACTCTCCGGCTGGCAGCGATGGCTGACCCGCGGGCTGCGGAAGCGTACGTTCGATGTTGTGGGTGCCTACAACAAGCTCCAGCGGACCCAGTTCGGCGACGTGATGCACGCACTGGACATCAGCCGGGGCGGCGAGGGCGACCTGCGGGAGTACGCACAGAAGGTCGGGCGCGCCGAGTACGAGCTGATGTTCGCGCACCGGCGCGGGCTGCGCGTGCCGGACTACGTCTTCAAGGCCCTGCGGCGATCGGCCGAGCTGGCCGCCGAGCGGAAGGGTGAGGCCTGGCCAGCCGTTGAACCAGCGTCATCATGAGGGCCACGGCATGACTGCTCACGCGCACGCGCGTCACACCAAGCGGCAGGTGATCATCGAGACCGCCGAGCGGCTGTTCGCCGAGCACGGGTACGACGCGACGTCGACGGCGCGGATCGCGCACGAGGCCGGGGTGCCGTCAGGCCTGGTGTTCTACCACTTCGCGACCAAACTCGACCTGTTGCTCGCGATCGTGCAGGAGCGGCCGACGCCGAGCGAAGTACTGCGGTCGGCCGCGCAGGGCCCCACGGTACGACGGCGGTTGCGGGCGATCGTGGCGACGATGGCCGAGGAGCTGGAGCACGACCGCGCCGCCCGGATCATCGTGTTCCGGGAGGCGCAGGCCCGGCCGGAGATCGCGGAGCGGGCGGCAGAGTTGTTCGCCGAGGCGACCGAGACGGTGGCCGACGTACTGGGCGGGGCCGACGACGTGGTTGCCGAGCCCGACCGGGTCCAGACGGCCGCTGAGCTCGTGGTCAGCCGGGTCTTCCTCGACACCGTCGCGCTCGGTCAGGCGGACACCGCGGCCGAGCGGCACCAGGCGATGATCGACTTCGTCGCCGCTTCGTTGACCGCACCTGACGGGCGCGCCCAGCGGGACTGAGCGCGCCCTTTCCGGTCGTCAGGCCCAGGGGTCGAACGGGATCCCGGACGGCTTGGACGCGTTCAGCAGGTTGCGGAACCGGTCGTCCTTGTCGGTGATCTTGATGGTGGCCGAGCCGAAGTCGGCGTTCATCAGGATGTCGCGCAGCGACGTGCTGGGGTAGCCGTTCCAGCCGACCAGCGGCGGGTACCGCCAGTCGTGGTAGTGGTTCTCCGGCGGCTCGTCGTTGCTGTTGGCGAGCCGGAAGAAGTGCGTGCTCGCGCCGTCCTTGTGGTACACGACCTTCGGGTGCGATCCGTCGAACCGTACCTGCGAGCGGGTGTAGGTGACCTGGCTCGAGTGCTGCGTGGTGGTCACGTAGTCGACCTCGTTCGACGCCTGGTTCACCCAGGAGATGACGTGCTCCCAGTCGTGCCGGTGGCCGCCGAGGCTGCTGCCGGGCAGTGCCTGGTCCTTCTCGAAGTAGCTGGCGTACACGATCGCGCACCAGCCGTTGTTGCACTTCTCGCGCGAGTACGTCTGTGAGTTGTCGAGGTCGGACTGGTCGCGGCAGTTGCCGTTGAGGGCGCCGGTCGGGTTGAGGCCGGGGTTGAGCGTGCCGTCGGCTCCGATGGCGGGCGTGGCGTAGCAGCCGTCGGTGTCGTAGTCGTACGCCGGCGAGAACGACTGCTCGTACCCGTCGGCGTTCTGCGGGAGCTGGGGCGGCGGTGCGGCGAACGCGAGCGCGGCCGAGGTGACCAGCAGCGCGGCGGTTCCGAGCGCGACGCCGAGCGTGCGGCGGGCGGAATCCTTCATGCAGTGCTCCTTCAGTACTTAATTCAGGGCGGAAAGGAACGACACGACAATGCCAGCCCCGGAGCACCGCCGCATATACGTCACGTGGCTACAGGTTGACGGCCTGTGAACACCGGGAATTGATGGCTGCGAAGTCTCGTAATGGTGGTGCAGAGTGGGTCATGACACCTGCCGGCTGGGGATGCTGAGGAGCGACGGCGGGAAGGTTCCTGGGGAGGAACGCCGTGCCTTTTGAGGAGAAGGCGGAGCTACATCGTCCGCCGCCCGCACAGCCCGACGGATCGATGCCGCTGTACACCGGTCACGCACCGCCCAATGCCGCCAACGGTCAGCCACCGTGGTCGCCGTTCGGCTGGGGTACTGATCTCGATCGCTTGAACGAGGACAGACTGCGTACGCCGGCACCGGCCGGCCGCGCCCTCGTTTTCGCTGCCTTCGTCGTCCTGTACGGCGGGCTCGTCTCGGCTCTGCTCGCAGTCATCGCTGTCCGGGTCTAGTCACCGCCGGACGGTGACCTCCGGCGCGCGCATGAGCCGGTGACGGCGGACAATGGCAGCGTGTGGTTTCGAGTGCTGGGTGCTGTTCAGGCGTCGGACGGCGACGCCGGAGTGGCGATCCCGGGGGAGCGGGTCCGGACTCTGCTGGCCGCATTGTTGCTGAGACCGGACCAGGTCGTCGCGGACGAGCAACTGCTGTACGACGTGTGGGGCGAGGAGCTCCCGTCGAACCCTCGAGCCGCGATGCAGGCAGCGATCTCCCGGCTGCGACGCTCGTTGACCGAGGTGGAGCTGCGCAACGAGCTCGGCGGGTATCGCCTGGACCTGACCGGTCACGACCTGGATCTGGTCCGGTTCCGCGATGGCGTGGCCGAGGCCGCGGCTGCTGAGCCGGAGCGTCGGGTGGAGTCGTTGACGGAGGCGTTGCACTGGCACGACGGCGACGTACTGCGCGGCGCTTCGACCGGGACGCTGGCGGAGCGGTTCGGGCGCGGACTGCGTGACGAGTGGCTGGACGCGCGAGAGCAGCGTGCCGAAGCGCGGTTGCTGACCGGGCAGGTTGACGAGGCGCTCGCAGAGCTGGCCGAGGTGACCGCGGACAGCCCGCTCCGCGAGCAGGCGTGGTTGCTCCTGCTGAAGGGACTGCATCAGGCCGGCCGGACGGCGGAAGCGTTGGCGACGTACGACCGGGTGCGTCGGGTGCTCGCGGAGGAGCTGGGCACGGACCCGTCGCCGGAGCTGCGCGAGCAGTATCAGGTCCTCCTCACGGGCGATCAGCCGCGGACGTGGACGGCGCGCACTCGACTGCCGTTGCCGGTGACCGGCTTCATCGGCCGCGATGACGAGCTGACCAAGGCCCTCGACCTCCTCGCGAACGAAAGCGGCCTCCCGGTTCTGGTCCTCTCCGGCCTCGCGGGCGTCGGCAAGTCAGCCCTGGCGGTCCGGATCGGCCACGCCGCAAAGCACCTGTTCCCGGACGGCCAGTGGCTGGTCCGCCTGCGCGGCCGCTCGATCGACGACGTGCTCGCCGAGCTGCTCGGGTTCTGCGAGGTCGATGTGATCCCGCCCGATCCGCAAGCGCGGGTGGAGATGTTTCGTGCGGCGTTGGCCGATCGGCGGGTGTTGATGATCCTCGACGACGCCCAGTCGGTCGACGACGTTCACGGCCTCCTGCCGAACGGCACGGGCTGCGCGGTGATCGTCACGAGTCGCCGATCGCTTCGTGAGCTCGCGGTGACGGTCGGGGCGAGCGGCACGGTGCTGGAGCCGTTGTCCTTGGCCGAGTCGAAGGCCTTTCTCCGGCAGGCGGTCGGCGGCGCACCGGTTGTCGACGGCGATGCGATCGATGAGCTGGCCGGTTTGTGCGCGGGGTTGCCGCTGGCGTTGCGGATCACTGCCGCCGGCGCGCGGACGCTGCCGGCCGGCAGACTGGCGACGTACGCCGGGCGACTGCGGGCGGACCGTCTCGATCGGCTGTCCCACGCGGTCGGTGATCACGGCGTCCGCGAGTCGTTCACCCTGTCGTACGACGCCCTGCCGGACGAGCTGCGCCGGCTGTTCGCCCTCCTGGGACTGCATCCTGGCGACGACTTCGGCGTCGGCGTCGCGGCGGCGTTGCTCGGGTCGGATGCCCGCACGACGGCTGCCGGGCTCGATCAACTGGCCGAGGCGAGTCTGCTGATCCGCACCGACGTCGACCGCTACCGGTTCCACGACCTTGTCCGCGATTACGCCGCGAGCCTCGACGTCGACGACCGTGGTCCGGCGGCGCGGCGGATGCTCGACTGGTACCTGTACTCCGGTCTCGGCGCGATGCGGATCCTGTACGACGGCGACGCCGCGCAGTACCTCGACCCGATCGCGCCCGCCGCGGAGCCTGCTCGCACGCGGGGCGAGCGGGAGGCCTACGACTGGTTCGACACCGAGTGGGACAGCCTGGTTGCCGCCATTCGATGGGCCGGGACGCACGGACATGCCGATCGGTGCTGGCAGATCGCCGGCGTCACCTGGCCGTACGTCGGCCATCGGCGGCGTTGGAATGACAATCGGGACCTGTACACCTTCGCGATCGAGCGGGCGCACGAGCAGGGACGTACCGACGGCGAGGCCTGGCTGCTGGGCCGCCTCGGCAGCGCTCAGCTGTACGCGAAGGATCTGCACGGCGCGCGACGCACCTTCGCCCAGATGCGGGACCTGAGCCGGACGGCCGGCGATCGCCACGGCGAGGCGTCCGCTGTCCGGGGCACCGCGATGGTGGCGCATTGGAAGGACTCCGACGCCGAGGCGCTCGAGCTCTATCGGGCTGCGTTGGAGCTGACGGACGCACCCATCGCACGTGCACACACGCTCAACAACCTGGGCGACTGTCAGTTCCGCCTGGGTGCGCTGGACGACGCGCGGGAAACCGTGGCGGAGGCGGTCCGGATCTATCGGGACGCGGGCAACCGTCAAGGTGGCGCTCTGGCCCAGGGGACCCTGGCCGAGATCTGCATGGCGCAGGGTGACCTCGAGGGCGCCAAGCAGCACATCCTCGCCGCTCTCGCAGTCTTCAAGGAGCTGCGCTCCGTCGTCCTCGAGGCAGAGGCAACCTCGATCCTGGCCCTGATCCACGAGGCCGCCGCCGATCAGGACCTGGCCCGCCGAACCGCCCGCCACGCCGCGAACCTCCTGACCGACGCCGGCGCCAACGTGTTCGTCGCCCGGATCGCCCATCTGACGGAGTAGGCCGGGCAGAGTCGGGTACCGGCCCCGTATGCGCCTCAGCGAGACAGCCGACGTCTGGTGGAAGAACGCGGTCATCTACTGCCTCGACGTCGAGACCTTCTTCGACACCGACGGCGACGGGCGGGGAGACCTGCACGGGGTCTGCCAGCGGATCGACCATCTGGCCGAGCTGGGCGTGACGTGTCTGTGGCTGATGCCGTTCTACCCGACGCCCGACCGTGACGACGGCTACGACATCACCGACTTCTACGGCGTCGACCCACGCCTCGGTACGCACGGCGACCTGGTCGAGCTGATCACGCTGGCCCGCGATCGCGGGATCCGGGTGATCGCCGATCTCGTCGTCAACCACACCTCGGACCAGCACCCGTGGTTCCAGAGCGCACGGTCGTCCCGCGAGTCGCCGTACCGCGGCTGGTACGTCTGGCGGGACGAGCCGCCGCCGGACGCGGACAAGGGCATCGTCTTCCCGGATCAGGAGACGAGCCTGTGGCAGTACGACGAAGAAGCGGGCCAGTACTACCTGCATCGGTTCTACAAGTTCCAGCCGGATCTCGACGTCGCGAATCGCGAGGTGCGCGAGGAGATCGAGCGGGTGGTCGGGTTCTGGTCGGAGCTCGGGCTGTCCGGCTTCCGGGTGGACGCGGTGCCGTTCCTGCTCGACACCGCCGGGGCCGAGGATGCGGGCAACCTGCCGGATCCGCACGACTACCTGCGGGACGTGCGGGCGTTCCTGGACCGGCGGCAGGGGCAGTCGATGCTGCTCGGCGAGGTCAATCTGCCCTATCCCGACGTACGGCGCTTCTTCGGCGACGAGGACGGCGACGAGCTGACGATGTGCTTCGACTTCATTGCCATGCAGCGGCTCTACCTGTCACTGGCCCGCAACGACCCGGCCGAACTGGTGAAGGCGCTGCGGGACCGGCCGGACCCGCCGGAGGCGGCGCAGTGGGGGACGTTCGTCCGCAACCACGACGAGCTGACCCTCGACAAGCTGTCCGGCGCCGAGCGGCAGGAGGTGTTCGACGCGTTCGGGCCGGACAAGGACATGCAGCTGTACGGGCGCGGTCTGCGCCGCCGGCTGCCGCCGATGCTGGGCAACGACCCGGCCCGGATCCGGATGGTCTACAGCCTGCTCTTCTCGCTCCCCGGTACGCCGGTGGTCTTCTACGGCGAGGAGATCGGGATGGGTGAGAACCTCGCCGCCCCGGACCGGCACGCGGTCCGGACCCCGATGCAGTGGACGGCCGATCTGAACGGCGGCTTCTCGACGGCCGACCCGTCCCAGCTGGCCGCTCCGATGGTCGAGGGTGAGTTCGGTCCGAAGAACGTGAACGTCGCGGCCCAGCGGCGCGACCCCGATTCCCTGTTCAACTGGATCAAGCTGCTGATCCTGCGGTACCGCGAGTGCCCGGAGCTGTCCTGGGGTGCCTGCACGATCCTCGAGACCGGGGAGCCGTCGGTGTTCGCGCACCGCTCCGACCACGAGGACGGGACGATCGTTGCCGTGCACAACTTCGCGCCGACGGCCGTCGGCGTCGAGGTGGCCGTCGCCGGCGCCGGTGTCGGCGTTCGCGCGGTCGACCTGCTGACCGAGGGGACGGCGAGCGTCGGTGACGACGGGGTGATGTCGCTCGACGTCGCGCCGTACGGTTGCCGCTGGCTCCGGATCGTGCGCCCGGGAGACCGTTACCTCGTGTGATTCGGCTCGTGTGATTCGGCCGGGTGGCGTCCCGTCGGGTGCATGCTGGAGGTGCGTGCACAGGCGGGAGGTTCGATGCGGCTGGACGGGAAGGTCGCGCTTGTCACCGGCGGATCGGCGGGAATCGGCGCCGCTGTGGCG
Organism: Kribbella sp. NPDC051586; assembly: GCF_044453965.1. Taxonomy (NCBI): domain Bacteria; kingdom Bacillati; phylum Actinomycetota; class Actinomycetes; order Propionibacteriales; family Kribbellaceae; genus Kribbella; species Kribbella sp. NPDC051586. Next base: position 686,760 of record NZ_JBITDF010000003.1, read on the forward strand.
GAGCGGCTCGCTGAGGCCGGGGCCCGGGTCGTGGTGCACGGGCGGGACGACGCGCGAACGGCAGCTGTAGCAGACCGGGTCGGGGGAGTGCCGGTGCTCGGTGATCTCGCTGAGCCCGGCGCGGCGGCCGCGATTGCAGCGGATGCGCTCGGCGCCCACGGGCAGATCGACGTCCTGGTGGCGAATGCGGGACTCGGGTGGTCGGGACCGTTCGCGCAGATGCACGCCGACGAGATCGATCGGCTGGTGGCTGTCGATCTGCTCGCGCCGCTGCAGTTGGCTCGTTGCCTGCTGCCGTCGATGGTCGCGCAGGGCAGCGGGCATATCGCGCTCGTAGGATCGATCGCCGGACGTACGGCGGTTGCCGGTGAAGCCGTGTACGCCGCCACCAAGGCCGCCCTCGACGTCTTCGCCGAAAGCCTCCGACTCGAACTTCGTGGTAGTGGTGTATCCGTGAGCCTGACTGTTCTGGGCGTCGTCGACACCGGCTTCTTCAGCGCTCGCGGCCGGCCGTACGACCGTAAGCGCCCGCGTCCGCTGCCCGCGACCGACGTTGCACGGGCGTTGGTTGACGGCATCGCCAACGACCGCGCCGAGATCTGGATCCCCGGCTGGTTGCGCGTCGCGCCCGCCGTCCGCGCCCTCGCACCGGGGTTGTACCGGCGCCTGTCCGCACGGTTCGGTGAGCAGGTTGCGTCGCGGACCGGGGAGGGCCGGTGAAAGGCATCGCCGTAGCGTCGGCCGACGCGTTCTTCCTGCACATCGAGCGGACCGGCGCTCCGCAGCACGTCGGCGGTGTCGTCGTCCTCGAGCCGACCGACCAGCGGCCCACCATCGACGAGATCCGCAAGCTCGTCGCCGACGGGTTCGCGCAGCTGCCGCGGATGCACCAGCGGCTCGGTCCGTCCTCGCGGTGGCGGCGACCACGGTGGATCGAGGCCGACGACGTCGACCTGGACTGGCACGTCGTCGAGCATCAGTCCACCGACGGGTACGCCGGTCTGCTGCGCTACATCGGCGAGCTCGCCGAGCAGCCGATGCCCAGGGACCGCCCGATGTGGCGGATCGCGATCGTCCGCGACATCGGCCCGGGCGGGGCCGACGGGCTGGTGGTGCTGGTCCACCATTCGATTGCCGACGGCATCGGAACGGTCCTGCAGACCTTCAGCCTCTTCGAGCCCCGGACCAGGATCGAGCTGCCGCCCGGCGCGGTCCCCGGCCGGCTGACCCGAACCGCGGCGACGACCGTCGGTCTCGCCCAGCTCGCGACGGACGGGACCGCGGCGAAGCTCCCGCCCGGCTCGTTGCGCCGCGAGTTCGGCACCGCCGCGATCGAGCTCGACGTCGTACGGCGAGCCGCCACCACCCGCGGCGTACGGGTGACCGACCTGCTGATCGCCTTGCTCGCCGACGGCGTGTACGCGGTCGCGCCCGGACTCGCCCGGTCGGTGAACGGTGCCCTGCGCTTCTCGGTCACGACGATGGTGCGTACTCCGGACAGCGCGGCGGAGGGCAATGCGACGGCCGCGATCATGGTCGAGGTGCCGGTGGACGGGCGTCCGTTCGACGAGTTGCTCGCCGAGGTGTCGGCGCGGACGAAGCGGCGGCTGCAGCGGCCGACGCGGGCGCTGGCTTCCCGGTTCGTGCTGGCGACCGGGCTGCGGATCGTGCCGGAGCCGTTCGCGCAGTGGTTCGCGCCGACCGTCTACGGGCAGCGATTCCTGCATGCGGTGGTGTCGAACATGCCCGGCCCGACCGACCGGATGTCGTTCGCGGGTGTGCCCCACGACCGGGTGTACCCGATCCTGCCGCTGGTCCCGGGGACTCCGCTCGCCGTCGGTGCGCTGAGCTGGACCGGCATCCTCGGCGTGGGGCTGGCGACCGATCCGCAGCTGATCGACGGTCCGGCTCTGGCGGCTCACCTGCACCGCGCGCTCGACGGCCTACGGACCGGGCCACTCGAGGGCGAGGAAGAGGCGCGCGCGTGACTCGGGGTCGTCCAGGCGATCGCCGTACAGCGCTCTGAGCCGCGCCATCCGGTAGCGGACGGTCTGCGGGTGGATGCTCAGCTCGTGGGCGATCGCCTGCCGGTCGCCGAAGTGCCGCAACCAGCTGGCCAGGGTCTCCGCGAGTCGCTCGCGGGCAGCCTCGGTCTCGCCTTCGAGCGGCGCGAGCATCTCGTCGCGCAACGCGGCGACCAGGGCCTCGTCGCGCCACACGATCAGCGCGTCGAGATGCTCGTCGGCGAACACCGGGTCGTCGGTCAGGACGCCGGTGTTCCGCAGCCGTACCGCGATGCGGGCGATCTCCAGGCTGCGGGGGAGCTGGGCCAGCGCCACCGAGTTCCCGACCACGGCACCCATCCCGGCGAGCTCGCGGCTCAGCTGCAGCCGGCGCCCCGGGCCGGACGGCTCCGGCACGATCGCGCCGACCACCACCGCGTTGCGGCGGATCGGCAGGGCGCCGGGCTCGAGCCGGGCCACCAGCGTCCCCGCGTGCTCCTGGTCGCCGTCGCTGTAGATGACGACGGCCGCGGTTGCCGGGATCCGCCAGGCGGCCTGCTGCGCGGCGATCCGGATCGCTTCGGTGCCGGCGCGGCCGGACAGCAGCAGATTCGCCAGGTCCTCGCGGCGTCGTTCGCGCGCCATCGCGTCGTCGATCTGCTCCTGCAGGTAGCCGTTGGCCGCGGAGAACGACAGCTGGTTGACGAAGACGAACACCGAATCGGCCAAGGCCGCAAGGTTGTCCGGCGCGAAGTCCAGCCGGAGTGCGGTGGCGGCGACATGCCGCCAGGCGACCCGGGCGCCGAGCTGGAACGCGGTGAGCAGCCGGGTGAGGTCGTTGCCCTCCTGCAGCTGGCGTCGGCCGATCTCCTCGAAGACCCGGCGTACCGTCTCGTCGGCGCGTTCGAGCGTGGTCGCGGGGTTGATCAGGTTGGCGATCGACATGTCGAGCAGCCGGTGCACGAACAGCTCGGCGGGTTTGACGACCGCGTCCCGGTCGGTGTCGAGGAAGGCAGCGTAGTCCGGCCAGTGCTCGGCCAGCCGGTCGCGTACTTCGGCCACCAGGTCGGGCAGCCCGTCGAGCAAGGCGTCCTCGAGCCGCGCGCGGTCGAAGGTTGCGATGGTCATGGACGACTCCTCCGGAGGAACCCATCGGGGCAACTGTAACGCCGTGACAAATTTCGGCTCGCCGAATGTTCCCCAGCGGGGCAGAGTTGGCATGAAACCGCTTCCCATCATGGAACTGTGCATCCAGACGGAGTGCAGAACACCGCTTCGCATCGTCAGCTGGGGAGAAGGGAGCACACCGAGAACTTTCCGGTCGCACTGAAGTTCCTGCCTGCCGCTCACCGGGAATCGTTGCACGCTGTCTACGGCTACGCGCGGACCGTCGACGAGCTCGGCGACAGCTACGCCGGAGACCGTACGGCGGCCCTGCGGGCGTTCGCGGTCGACCTCGACCGCATCTGGGCCGGCGACGAGCCGGAGCATCCGGTGCTGCGCCGGCTGTGCCCGATCGTCCGGCGGCACGAGCTGACGGCCGATCCCTTCCACCGCCTGATCAAGGCCAACCTGCAGGACCAGACGGTCACGCGGTACCGGACCTTCGAGGAGCTCGTCGGCTACTGCCGCCTGTCCGCCGATCCCGTCGGCCGCCTGGTGCTTGGTGTCTTCGACGTCAACGATCCCGAGACCGAGCGCCTGTCCGACCTGGTATGTACGGCGTTGCAGCTGGTCGAGCACTGGCAGGACGTGGGCGAGGACCGTCGCGCCGGCCGGATCTACGTGCCGCAGGCGGACCTGACAACGTACGGCGTGGCCGAAGCCGATCTCGACCGCGATCGGGCGACGCGGCAACTGCGCGACTTGATGACATTCGAGACTGCGAGGGCCGCAAAGATGCTCGACGAAGGTGCAGCGATCATCGGCCGATTGCGTGGCTGGGCGCGGGTGTCGGTGGCCGGGTTCGTGGCCGGCGGCCAGGCGACGGTCCGCGCGTTACGTCGTACCGGTGGCGACGTGCTGGCGCGACAAGCGCAGCCGTCCAAGGTCGATACCGTCCGGTTGCTGGTCAAGGCGGTCGCTCGATGACGCCGACGGTTGCGGAGGCGTACGCCGCCTGCCTGGAGATCACACGGACCGAGGCGCGCAACTTCTACTACGGCATCCGGCTACTGCCACCGCCGAAGCGGAACGCCTTGTCGGCGCTGTACGCGTTGGCCCGGCGGATCGACGACATCGGCGACGGAGACCTGCCGCTGGAGGAGAAGCGGACCGCACTGGCCGGGGTTCGCAAGGATCTGGGCCGGCTCGGGGATCTCGACGAGCCGGTGTACGTCGCGGTCGCCGACGCCGCGCGCCGGTACCCCGTCCCGCTCGGCGCGTTCGAGGAACTGGTCGCGGGCGTGGAGACGGACCTGGCCGAGGTCCGCATCGGCGACTTCGACGAGCTGGTCGTGTACTGCCGGCGCGTCGCGGGTTCGGTCGGCCGGCTGTGTCTGTCGATCTTCGGCCCGACCGGCTCGGACCTCGAAACGCTCGCCCTGTACGCCGACCAGCTCGGGATCGCGCTGCAGCAGACGAACATCCTCCGCGACATCCGCGAGGACCTGACCAACGACCGGATCTACCTGCCGGCCGACGAACTGGAGCGCTTCGACGTCCGGATCGAGCTCGACGAGCACGGCAACCTCGACGATCCGCAAGGTCACTTGGCCGGCTACATCCGCTATGCCGCCGGTCGCGCGCAGGACTGGTACTCACTCGGCTGGCGTCTCCTGCCGTACCTGGACTGGCGCAGCGGGGCGTCCTGCCGCGCGATGTCAGGCATCTACCACCACCTGCTCCGCCGGATCGGAGCGAATCCCGTGCTCGTGTACGACCAGCGATTGTCGTTGTCGGCGGGGGAGAAGGCACAGGTCGCGCTCGCCTCGCTGGCGGGAGCTCGTTCATGAGAAGGGTCGCAGTCGTCGGAGGTGGTCTGGCCGGGATCACTGCCGCGCTGCGGCTGGCCGACGCGGGGTGCGCGGTCGTGCTGCTCGAGGTACGGCCGAAGCTGGGCGGGCTGACGCATTCGTTCGAGCGGGACGGGCGGTGGATCGACAACGGGCAGCACGTCTTCCTTCGGTGCTGTACGTCGTACCTGCGGCTGCTCGATCGGCTCGGGGTGCGGGATCAGGTCCAGCTGCAGCGGCGGCTCGACGTACCGGTGCGGAGTGGACAGCGCGCGGGCGTGGGGCGGATCCGGCGGAACGGGATGCCGGCGCCATTGCATCTCGGGCCGGCGTTGGCGACGTACCGGTGGCTCAGCATGTCCGAGCGGGCCGCCGCGGTGCGGGGTGCGTTGGCGATGGGGAGGGTGGATCGGACCGCGGCGGAGACGGATGCGCAGTCCTTCGGGGGTTGGCTGGCGGCTCATGGACAGGATGCGCGGGCGGTGGAGGCGCTGTGGGAACTGATCGGGATCGCGACGCTGAATTCGCGTGCCGACGACGCATCTCTCGCGGTGGCGGCGACCGTGTTCCAGGTCGGCTTGCTGGAGCGAAGCGACGCTGCAGATATCGGGTGGTCGTTGGTGCCGTTGCAGCAATTGCATGGTGAGGCTGCTGCGCGGGCGCTGACGGCTGCTGGGGTGGCTGTTCGGTTGCGGGCGCGGGTTCGGGCCTTGGATGCGGTGGATGCGGCGGATGGTGGTTGGGCGATCGAGGGGGAGAGGTACGACGACGTAGTACTGGCGGTGCCGCCGGCCGAGGCTGCGGGACTGCTGCCGGACGACGCGGTGGACTTGCCGGCCGGGTGGGCGGAGGCACTCGGCAGCTCCCCGATCGTCAACGCACACGTGGTGTTCGACCGCGTGGTGCTCGACGAGCCGTTCGTTGCCGGCGTCGACAGCCCGCTCCAGTGGGTCTTCGATCGGACCGTCCAGAGCGGGAGCGATCGGAGTGAGCAGTACATCGCGGTGTCCCTGTCGGCGGCCGACAAGTTGATCGACACGCCGGTCGGCGAACTGCGCGACGTGCTGGTGCCTGCCCTGCGGCGGCTGCTTCCCGCGGCCGCCGACGCGCGTGTGAAGGAGTTCTTCGTGACCCGAGAGCGAAATGCCACCTTCCGGCCGGCGCCAGGCACCGGCCGCTTCCGCCCCGGCGCGACCACCTCTCGCCCCGGTCTGCACCTGGCGGGTGCCTGGACAGCCACCGGCTGGCCGGCCACCATGGAAGGCGCCGTCCGCAGCGGCGAGTCCGCGGCAGCGTCCGTCCTGAGGTTGCCGGCCGCAACGAAGGACGTGGTCTCGTGACAGCTGTGGAGAGGATGCCTGCGGCAACAAACGTCCTGGATCTGCTGGCCCGCGGGCGGGAGCTGGTCGATCCGCCGTTGCGGCACGCATTGCAGCGGCTCGACGAGCACAGCCGGCTGGTCTCGACGTATCACTTCGGTTGGTGCGACGAGCAAGGCCGGCCGACCGGCGCCAACTCCGGCAAGGCGATCCGGCCAGGTCTGACCCTGCTCGTGGCCGAGGCCGTCTGCGGATCATCGGAGCCCGCGGTGCCCGGTGGTGTAGCGGTGGAGTTGATCCACAACTTCTCGCTCATCCACGACGACCTGATGGATCGCGATACGCAACGCCGCCACCGCCGTACCGTCTGGGCGATCTGGGGCGACGCCACCGCGGTCCTCGTCGGCGATGCGCTCGCTTGTCTCGCCGACGAAGTACTTGCCGAGTGCAACTCGCCGTACGCCGTCCACGCCGGACACACACTCGCTGTCGCCACGCGCGAGCTGATCCGTGGACAGGTCCTGGACGTCGCGTTCGAACGCCGTGAGTCGGTCAGTCTGCCGGAGTGCCTGGACATGGCGGCCGGCAAGACCGGTTCGCTGCTCGGCGCGTCGGCCGAGCTCGGGGCGATCCTGGCCGGTGGCGATCCGGCGACCTGCGAGGCGTTCCGCACGTACGGCCGGGAGCTCGGCCTGGCGTTCCAGATTGTCGACGATCTGCTCGGCATCTGGGGAGCGCCGGAGAAGACGGGCAAGCCGGTGTTCTCCGATCTGCGTGCGCACAAGAAGACGCTGCCGGTGGTCTGGTCCCTCGAGTACGGCGGTGCGTGCGGGCGCGAGTTGGCCGCCTGGTTCGCGGAGCCGGGGACTCCGGGCGAGGACGACGTACGACGGGCCGCCGCACTGGTGGAGAACGCGGGCGGTCGGGAGTGGGCGCTGGCGGAAGCCGAGGAGCGCGTGCGGAAGGCCGGGAAGGCGCTCGATGCCGCGGGTGTCGCGTCGGACAACCTTGATCAGCTGGCTCAGTTCATCGCGGAGCGGCAGCTGTGACGGCCGAGCAGGTGGCCGGCGCCGACGTACGTGTCGAGGAATGTCTGGACGCGGCGGTGGCGTACCTGCGCTCGTTGCAGCACGACGACGGTTGGTGGAAGGGGGACCTGGCAACCAATGTGACGATGGACGCCGAGGATCTGATGCTGCGGCACTTCCTCGGCGTGGCGACCGCGCAGACGGACGTCGAGACCGCGCGGTGGATCCGGTCGCAGCAACGTGACGACGGCACCTGGGCGACGTTCCCCGACGGGCCGGGGGATCTGTCCACGACGGTGGAGTCGTGGGTCGCGTTGCGGATGGCGGGGGACGATCCAGCCGGTCCGCACATGCTGAAGGCCGCATCGTTCGTCCGCTCGGCGGGTGGGGTGGAAAGGGCGCGGGTCTTCACGCATATCTGGCTGGCGTTGTTCGGGCTGTGGGAGTGGGACGACTGCCCTGATCTGCCGCCGGAGTTGATCTTCCTGCCGCGCTGGGCGCCGTTGAACGTCTACAACTGGGCGTGCTGGGCACGGCAGACGATCGTGCCGTTGACGATCGTCAGCGCCCATCGCCCGGTGCGGCCGGTCTCGTTCACCATCGAGGAGTTGCGTGCCGGTAAGGCGGCTGCGACGCGGGCCGCTCCGTGGGCGTTGGAGGGTGCGTTCCAGCGGCTGGACGTCGTACTGAATGCGTACTCGCGGTGGGGGCCGCGTGGACCGTCCAAGGGGCTGCGGCGGCTGGCGATGCGTCGGGCGGTGGAGTGGATCGTGGCTCGGCAGGAGGCCGATGGGGGGTGGGGTGGTATCCAGCCGCCGTGGGTCTACTCGCTGATCGCGCTGGATCTGATGGGCTACGCGATCGACCATCCGGTGATGGCGGCCGGGTTGCGTGGGCTCGAAGGATTCACGGTGCGTACGGAGACCGCCGAGGGCCCGGCGCGGTGGTTGGAGGCGTGCCAGTCGCCGGTGTGGGACACCGGGCTGGCCGTCGGGGCGTTGCTCGATGCCGGTGCCGACCCGGACGACAAAACGGTGCTCAAGGCAACTGATTGGTTGCTGGCGGAGCAGATCGATGCTCCGGGTGACTGGCAGGTGCGGCGGCCCGGGTTGGTGTCCGGCGGGTGGGCGTTCGAGTTCGCGAACGACGGTTATCCCGATACCGATGACACCGCGGAGATCGTGCTGGCCTTGCGGCGGGTGGATCATCCTGAGGCCGAGCGGTTGCGGGAGGCCTTGGACGATGCGGTCGGGTGGACGACCGGGATGCAGTCGGCGGACGGTGGTTGGGGCGCGTTCGATGCGGACAACACCGACACGACGCCGTTGAAGTTGCCGTTCTGCGATTTCGGTGCGGTCATCGATCCGCCGTCGGCCGATGTGACCGCGCATGTGGTGGAGATGCTGGCGGCGGAGGGGCGGACCGATTCCGAGGAGTGCCGGCGCGGGGTGCAGTGGTTGCTGGAGTCGCAGGAGAAGGACGGGTCGTGGTTCGGGCGCTGGGGGACGAACCACGTCTATGGCACCGGTGCCGTGGTACCTGCGTTGATCGCCGTCGGGATGTCTGCTGAGGATCCGGTCGTCCGGCGTGCGGTGCGGTGGGTGGAGGAGCATCAGAACGCGGACGGCGGGTGGGGCGAGGACCTGCGCTCGTACGCTGATCCATCCTGGATCGGCCGCGGCGACTCGACTCCGTCGCAGACCGCATGGGCCTTGCTCACGTTGCTCGCCGCGGACGAACGGGGTGCCGCCGTTCGGCGGGGCATCGGCTATCTCGTCGACACCCAGCGGTCCGATGGCGGTTGGGACGAGCACCGCTACACCGGCACAGGCTTCCCGGGCGACTTCTACATCGGCTACCACCTGTATCGCGTGGTCTTCCCGATCTGGGCGCTGGGCCGCTACCTCGGGAGAAACCGATGAGGCCCGTCGTCTACACCCCGCTGTACGCCGAGTACTTCGCTCTCCGCGGCAAACTGACCACCGCGCTCGTCCGCACCGGCCGATCGCGAGGAAGGCCCACCCAAGGTCCCAGCTTGATCGCCGGGGTCGCGGGCGCGCTCGTCGACTGGATCGCCCCCGGCGACATCATCGTTGCCAGCGAGATCCGCCTAGCCGGACCGCCGGGCGTCGGCGGCGGGGAGGTGCAGGGGGTGATGCCGGGCGTCGATCGTGAGGCGGCGGGGGTCGGGAACTCCTCCGGAGACGTGCGGCGGGTGCCTTGTTTTGCGGCCGAGTTGGTGGCGGGGGAGTTGCGGCGGTTGGGGTTGACCGTTCATGTCGGGCCGGTTGTGACCGCGGACCATGTCGTGGACTCGGTTGGAGAGCGGGCTGCTCTGGCTGCGAGTGGGGCTATCGGGGTTGATACGGAGTCCGCGTTGTTGGCGGGGGACGACAGGCGGACGGTGGTTGTGCGGGTGGTGGTCGACACGCCGGGGCGGCCGTTGCGTCGGGTCGGGATGCCGGCCCGGGGGATCAAGGCGCTTGCGCGGCTTCGGCGGGCCGCACCGGCGCTTGACGCGTGGGCGGCGGCGACCGGGGAGCGTCAGTTGCTGCTTGCTGCGCCGCGCTCGTTCTGCGCTGGGGTCGAACGGGCGATCGAGACGGTGGAGCGGGCGCTGGAGCGGTTCGGTGCGCCGGTTTTTGTCCGCCGTCAGATTGTTCACAATCGACATGTCGTCCAAGCTCTCGAAGCTCGCGGTGCGGTCTTCGTCGAAGAGTTGGACGTCGTACCCGAAGGCAGCCTCGTCGTCCTGGCTGCCCACGGCGTAGCACCCGCCGTCCGAAGGCAGGCCGCCGCGCGCCGGCTCCAGGTCATCGACGCGACCTGCCCCCTCGTCGCGAAGGTGCATCAGGAGGTACGCCGGTACGCCGCCCGCGACACCACCGTCGTACTCATCGGCCACCCCGACCACGAGGAAGTGATCGGGACGATGGGCGAAGCCCCGGACCACGTGATCGTCGTCGCCGATCCCGCCGCGGCCGAGACCGTCCAGCTCCCGGACCCCGCAAAGGTCGGCTACGCCATGCAAACCACCCTCGCCGTCGAAGAAGCCGCCGAAACAGCCGCAGTACTGCGGCGGCGCTTCCCCAACCTGACCGGACCGCGCAGAGACGACATCTGCTACGCCACCAGCAACCGCCAAGCCGGCGTACGCGAGATCGCGGCGCAGTCCGACCTCGTCGTCGTGCTCGGCTCAGAGAACTCCTCCAACTCGAAACGCCTCGCCGAGGTCGCCGAGGCCGCAGGCACGCCCGCGGTACTCGTCGACGACGCGGGCGAGCTCGAACTCCACCGCCTGGCCGGCGCCGGACGGATCGGGATCACCGCGGGCGCGTCCGCCCCGCCGGTGCTTGTCGACAATCTGATCCGCTGCTTGTCCGGGCTCGGACCGGTGGCCGTCACCGAGAACGGGACGCTGACCGAGGACGTCCGCTTCGCGCTACCGAAAGAGGTGAGTCAGCCGTGAGCATGCCGCTACGGCAGTCCATCCGCCTGGGCGGATACCTGATGAAGCAGAAGCTCCGTCGCCGGGAGAAGTTCCCGATCCTGCTCGAACTCGAGCCGCTGTACGCGTGCAACCTGAAATGTGCCGGCTGCGGCAAGATCCAGCAGACGCACGACTGGCTGAAGCAGCGGATGCCGGTCGAGCAGGCCGTCGCCGCGGTCGAGGAGTGCGGCGCGCCGATGGTGTCGATCGCCGGCGGCGAACCCTTGATGCACAAGGAGATCGACGAGATCGTCCGGCAGTTGCTTGCCCGGGGCAAGATCGTGTTCCTGTGCACGAACGCCGTGCTGCTGCCGAAGCACCTGCACAAGTTCGCCCCGCACAAGAACTTCGCGTGGATGGTGCACATCGACGGACTGCGCGAGCGGCACGACCAGTCGGTCTGCAAGGACGGCGTCTTCGACCAGGCGGTCGACGCGATCAAGCAGGCGCAGGCGGCCGGCTTCCGGGTGATGACCAACACCACGTTCTTCGACACCGACAGCCCGCAGGACGTCATCGACGTACTCGACTACCTGAACGACGATCTGAAGGTTGACAATATGCAGATCTCGCCCGGGTTCGCGTACGAGAAGGCGCCGGACCAGGAGCACTGGCTCGGCCCGGAGGAGACCCGGCAGCTGTTCCGCAAGGCGTTCGGCGACGGCCGGCGGAAGAAGTGGCGGCTCAACCACTCGCCGCTGTTCCTCGACTTCCTCGAGGGCAAGGTCGACTTCAGCTGTACGGCGTGGGCGATCCCGCTGTACTCGCTGAAGGGCTGGCAACGCCCCTGCTATCTGATGGACGACGGGTACGTCGGGACCTACCAGGAGCTCATCGACGACACCGATTGGGACAGCTACGGCCGCGGCAAGGACCCGCGCTGCGCCAACTGCATGGCCCACTGCGGTTACGAACCGACCGCCGTGGTGGCCACTCTCGGCTCACTGCGCGAATCGATCCGGGCCGCCGTCGGTTAGGCCTTCTCGCGGACGCCGAGGATCACGAAACCGACGATCGCCACCGCCGTCAGGCAGCTCGGGATGAAGAAGACGTGCGGCAGGCCGATCGCGGCCACGCCGAGTCCGCCGATCACGCCGCCGATCGCCGAGCCGAGCGGGATCGCGCCGAGGAAGACGCCGGACGCGGTCCCGGCGCCTTCGGGGTAGAGGCGTTGGGCGATCGTGACGCCGAGCCCGCCCACGCATGCCCAGAGACCGGCGTTCAAGGCCTGGCCGACGAACAGGCCGGCCACCGAGGTACTCAGGGCATAGGCGAGGTTGCCGGACAGGCCGAGCACGGCGCCGACCGTCATCGCGCGGATCCCGCCGAACCGATCGGCCAGGAGCGCCACGACCGGCAGCAGGGCGAGTTCGAGCAACGGCTGGATGCCGATCACGGCGCCGCGGATCGTGTCGGAGACGTGCAGCTGATCGGCCATGTAGATCGGCAGGTAGCCGAACTTGATGGTGTCGCCGGTCATCGCCAGCACGCAGACCGCGGTGAAGGCGAGCAGCGGCATCATGTGGTCGATCCGCCGGCGCCCCGAATGCTCAGCCGGTTCGGCGGTCGGCGGGGCGACGTACCGCTCGACCCGCTGGCGACCGAGCGGGATCATCTGGGCGAACACGCAGACAGCCGTCCCCACCAGCAGCGCCCGCAGCCCGAACTGGCCGCCGAACCAGCTGCCGACCACCGGACCGAGGATCCAGCCCGCGGTGAACGCCATCCGGATGGTCGCGACAATCCGGTTCTCGGCGCGCGTCGGGTGCCGGCTCAGCTCGTCCCGGCACGCGGCGAACAGCGTCGCCATCGAGCCGCCGGCGATGCTCAGCGCCAGCGCGCTGATCACGAACGGCAGCCACACCACGTCCGCCGCCGCCATCGCCAGCCAGCCGACGCCGCCGACGACCGAGCAGATCCGGAACCACAGCAGCCGGTCGCGGCTCCGGTCGGACCACCGTCCGACCAGGAACCCGGCGAGCGGGGCAGCCAGGTTCGTGACGGAGTACAGGCCGGCGACCGGCAACGGCGTACCGAGCTCCCGGACCAGGAAGAGCGTGAGCTGCGGAGTGGCCGCCGACATGCCGATACCGGCGATCAGCAGCGCGAGGAACGCCGAGCGGTAGAACCGCGACCGGAGCACAACGCCCAGCGCGGACTCCGACCGGTCCAGCATCACCCCTCCAACGGAAAGCGCCCTCCGACGAACGATAGGCGCTAGTCCGCCATCATGCTCAACCGTGTCAGTCCTCGAACACGAGACCGTCCGACGCCGGTCAGATGGTCGCCCTCCGAACACACGTCTGGCTAGAGTCTCAGGATGCAGCTGAAATCGATGCCCCGGGCCGCGTCCTGGACCCACGGGGGAGTGCGGACCGGCTTCGAGGTGCTGTTCGTGGACGGTCACCGGCTGCGGGGGCGGACGTCGGCGCGCGAGGGTCCATCGACCTGGTTCGTCGGATATGAGATCGACGTCGACGAGGACTGGTTGACGAGGACCGTGCACGCGGCCGGCTCGACGGCGTCGGGTGATCGCGAGGTCGCGCTCGAGCGGGGTGCGGACGGCCGCTGGAGTGTGGACGGATCGGCCCGGCCGGACCTCGACGGCTGCCTGGACGTGGACTTCGAGTCGTCAGCGGTCACGAACACGCTGCCGATCCATCGGCTGCCGTTCGTGGTCGGCGAGACGCTCGAGGTCCCGGCGGCGTTCGTCCAGGCGGACGATCTGAGTGTGATCCGGATCGAGCAGCGATACACCCTGCTGAGCTCCGACGAGCAGCGGCACGTCTTCGGCTACGAGTCGGCGACGTTCGACTTCGCGTGCGACCTGACGTACGACGCCTCCGGGCTCGTCCTCGACTACCCGGGCATCGCGACCCGCGACAGCTAGTTCCAGATCGCCTGACTGCCCCCGGCGGCCGACCTCATTGGAGTGGCCGGCCGCCGGGGGTTACTGCCGTGGGACTAGCCGCCGTTGAGGGTGTCGTACTTGGGGGCGATGCGGAAGTACTGCGGGTCCGAGAAGGTCAGCGGGACCTTGCCCAGGCTCTTGATCACCGTGCTCGTTCCGTTGGCGTGGCCAACGGCGTACAGGTAACCGGACTTGGTGTCGCGGTCGATGCCGAGCAGGAGCGTTCCGCTCGCCCCGCAGTTGGTGGCGATGAGCTGCTCGAAGCCCTGCCAGGTCGCGGTGCGAACCGTCTTGCCCACCGTCGTGGCGTTGTACTTCGTCGGCCAGGTGACCGTCAGCAGCGTGCCGGCGCGGGTGTTGGCGATGAAGGTCTCCGTGGTGTCGGTGCGGCCGATCAGCGCCATCGACTTCACCGTGCTGAGCCCGCCGACACCGCCGGTCGAGCGCCATCCGGTGCCTTCGGCAACCCAACGGTCCATCACGCCGTTGGTCCGCTGGGCGTAGAGCGTCGTCCGGGCCGGGGACCCGGCGTCGGCCGCCCGCTTGATGGACTGCTCGATCCAGCGGTAGCTGGCCCAGCCGCCGCCGATGCGGAGATTGTTGTGGGGATAGTGCGGGTCGATCTGGCTCTCGCCGTCGACGACGAACGAGCTCGAGTACAGGGCGCCGCCCATGACGGTCAGCCCGGTCCGCGACTCACCGCTGGTCCCGAGCGGCGTGCCGACGACGGTGCTGATGTGCTGGACCCCGTTCGCCGGGAAGACCCCGGCCGTGCCCCGGACGCCGCCGACGGTGATCGGCGCCGTGGCGTTGATCATCCTGCTGGTGAAGGCGCCGTTGGCCGTCACCGACCCGAGCCGGAGCGCACACGCCGCGGTGGTGGCGGTGGTACCCGATTGTGCTGCCGGCTTTGCCTGCGCCGCCGATGCTGCGGCCGCGCCCAGCCCCAGTGCGAGCACCGCGGCCGAAGCCAGACCTACGGTCTTGCGAAACATATGGATCGTCCTCCCCTGGTGCGGAGACATCCTCGCCTCCGTCGTACCGCATTGGATTCCGGGCACCGCCGAAAAGTTCACCGTCGTGTTGCGGGAAATCGCAGGCCACGGCCGGACTAAGGTTGGGCTGACCCGCTGAGTTGAGGGGAAGACGGAAGGGGCGGCATGGCGGCGAAGACGTTGGCGGCGGGACCGGCGTTGATCCGGGCGGCCACGGCCGTGACCGAGCACTACGAGCGGATCAGCTCGGACCTCGGCCTGACCATGCAACAGGCCCGGTTGCTGTTCATCCTTCATCGCCGGCCGACGAACATGCTCGGGCTCGGATCGGCGTTGCGGTTGACCAAGTCCACGATGACCGGCGTGGTCGCCCGGATGGAGTCGGCCGGCTTGGTCGAACGCGTCCCGGATGCGGCCGACCGGCGGAACTTCGTGGTCACGCCGACCGATCACGGCGCCGAGGTCGCCGAGGAGTTCGAGCGCCGGCTGCGCACCGAGGTACGGCGGATGCTGCGGGTGCTCGACCCGGCCGAGCGGGACACGCTCGGCGTGCTGCTGACCGCGGTGATCGCCGGCCAGGACGACTGACAGTACGAGTTTCGGACTGTTTGCCGGGATCGCTGGTGCTTCGCGAGCGGCCCGACTACTGTCATTAGTACGAGATTCGTACCGTTGACGGAGGTGCCCGATGGCGTCGATCGATGTGCAGCAGCCGGTGGCGGTCGACCGCCGGCGCCTGATCCTGCTCGTGACTGCCGCGGTCGTCGCGGGCGTCCTGAACTACCTGGTCGCGCGCGGTGCGGTGGCGCTCGGCGCCGACCAGACGTTCCGCCCGCTGACCCCACCGGTGTTCATCCCGTTCACCCTGGTCGGCGTCGCGATCGGCTTCGCCGGCTGGCGCGCCGTCGTACGCCGGTCCGCCCGGCCGCACTCCGTACTCCGCGTGCTCGTCCCGGTCGTGCTGGTCCTGTCGATGATGCCGGACCTGCTCCTGCTGGCCACCGGCTTCATCCCGCACACCTCCGGCACCGCGGTCGCCGGACTCATGGTGATGCACATCGTGGTCACGGCGGTCGCCGTACCGGCGTACGAGTTGTGAGGACGTGACTCGGGTTACGTTCGCCGGGGGTCCAGCCGGGCGTGTGAAAGGTGCCGTGTGGCCGGGGTAGCTGGTAGACACGAGACTTGGCGCTGGCGGCGGACAGGAAACGGCTTCGATGGTGATGGCATGGCGGTTCGGCGCCGTTGGCGTTGATGCTGTCATGGCGGTGATCCGTGACCCGGAAACGTTCGCCGACTGGATGGTCGCCGTACCGTCTCCGCTGCGCGCCGGGTTCAGCTGGCCGGAGACGGGCTGCGTAGTGGAGCGGGACACCGGCAAGGAGCTGCGCGGCCGCCACATGCACAACCGGCACCTGATCGTCGCGGTCGTCGACAGGTGGCGGCCCGATCATGAACTGGTGGTCCGCCTGCGCAGCGGGCTGGGCGGCTGGGTCCGGGTAGCAGTCAAGGTGCAGTCGCGGCCCGGGGGAGCGCTCATCGAGGTGAGGGCCGAACCGTTGACCGCCTCAGCCCGCCTCCGGTTCGCCGGCGCCGGCCGCAACGCCGCCGAACAACGCTGCGCTCTGGTCGCCGAGCGACTGATCACGTTGGCCACCACCGACGAACCCGACGACTAGCATCCCGGCACGAGCACCTCGCCGTGCCTCGGTTTGCTTGCGTTCGTCAACGATCCTTGACCACCTGGCGCAGACGGTTGGTGGCCCGGAACTGGAGCTGTTTGATCGCCCCGTCGGTGCGGTCCATCGCCGCTGCGGTCTCGCTGATCGACAGACCCGCGAAGAAGCGCAGCACCAGGCATTCGCGTTGGTCGTCGGGCAGGCGGGTGAGTGCGTCGCGCACCGTCGCCGTACTCACCGACAGCAACGCGGCCTGCTCCGGCCCGACCGACTCGTCGATCTGAGGCCCGACCTCGTCGGTCACGATCGCCAGCCGGCTCCAGCCGGAGCGGTGGTGATCGATGACGACGTTCCGGGCGATGGTGACGAGCCAGGCCGCGAAGTTCAGCTCGGCCCGCGGCCGGCGGGCGATCGCGCGAAACGCCCGCAGGAACGTCTCGCTGGTCAGATCCTCGGCCGCGCTGCGGGACGAGGTCTTGCTGTAGGTGTAGCGGTAGATCGACGGCAGGTACCGATCGTAGAGCTGCCCGAAGGCGGCGCCGTCGCCCGCTTGCGCGAGCCGGATCAGTTCGTCCTCGTCGTCGGGATCGTCGGTGAATCTGTGGTCGGCGACCCTGCGGGCAGCCGTGCTTGCACCTGCGATGGCCATGCGCTTCCCAAGCCCCGTTCTCAGTCAGCTACGCGGTGAACATCACGAAAAGGTTACCGAAAGTCGCCCTCCGTGTCACTCCCCTTCCATCGCGTCACCGGACATTTCGAGGTTCGTTGAAATGATGGTGCGTGACCCCGGCCCGGGCCGACCATCGGACAAGGACTGACTTCCTGCGTGACCGGGAGAAAAGGATGGCCATCGAACCGCGCTCCGTGCTGGTACCCGACCTGTCGATGCTGTCGGTGACGCTGCAGGCGCTGCTCGGAGACGGCAAGGGGATACCGAAGCTGCTGCGGCTGCGGTTGCTCGCGGTGGTGCACACGCCGGCCGGCCGCGCGGCGATGCGCCCGATGGTCGTGCAGCCCGGGCCACGCCGGCAGATCCCGTCCGCGGTCGCGCCGCTGAACCCGGTCGCCGACCTGCCGATGGAGACCCAGATCGAGGCGTTGCGGTCCAACCACAACGACCAGCTGCGCAACAACCTCGTCGAGATCTACGGCGACCGCATCCCGCCGGTATGGCGGGCGGCCGCGGAGCAGCCGGCCCGGTGGTCCCGCGCGCTCGGTGACGTGCTCGCCGACGTGTGGAGCGGCCCGGGGCGCGATGCCTGGTCGCGGTCGCGGTCCGCGATCGACGGCGAACTGCGCCGGCACGAGAACCTGCTCGAACGCGGCGCCACGCACACCCTGCTGAACACGCTCTCACCGCGGATCCGCTTCGACCGCGACGGGTTCATCCTGGACGGGCGGGTGAAGGTTCCGGTCGGCAACCGCAAGATCGTGCTCGCGCCGATGATCTCGGCCCCGAACTCGATGGTGGTGGAGAACAGCGATCCGGTCGCGGTCGTGATCGGCTACGCACTGCCCGGCGCGCTGGCGTCCTGGTCGCCGGCCGGCCTTCCGGTCCGCGAGTCCAGCGACGCGCTGGCCACGGTCATCGGTCATGTCCGGGCCGAGATCCTCCGCCGGCTGGTGCTGCCGATGAGCATGAGCCAGCTGGCGGCCGAGCTCAGCTGTGCGCCGAGCACCGCGACGCATCACTGCAATACGCTGGAGTCGGCCGGTCTGGTCGAGCGGATCCGGCAGGGCAAGAGCATCCTGGTCCGCCGCACCGACCGCGGCTCGGCCCTGGTCGACATCTTCGCCTGATCGTTGCGCCAGGCAACCTTCTGGACAGGCGACCTTCTGGACAGGGTGGAGGACTGTGATGGAAGACGTCCGGCTCCGGCCGGCCACGCGCGCCGACGACGAGTTCCTGTACGACCTGCACCGCCGCACGCTCGGCGAGGTGATCGAGGCGACCTGGGGCGGGTGGGACGACGAGGTGCAACGGCAGTTCCACCGGAACTGGTTCGAGCCGGCAACCATCGAGATCGTTCTGGTCGGCGGTCAGCCGGCCGGGATGGTTCAGGCCGGGCCGGCCGACGCCGCCACGTTCTACGTGTCCAGGATCGAGATCGCCCCCGAAGTACAGGACCGCGGTGTGGGTACGGCGTTGTTGCGCCGGCTGGTCGAGCGCGCGAAGGAGTCGGGTGCGTCGGCTGTCGAGTTGCACGTGCTGGAGCTCAACCGCGCCCGTGACCTGTACGAACGCCTCGGCTTCGAGGTGGTCGGCGAGGAGCCGCCGAAACTCCGGATGCGCCTCGGACTGTGAGCAGCGCGGTGATCCGGCGAAGGCCGGAACCTGCAGCGCCCGTGACCGGGAAGTGAGGGTCAGGGCAAGATTGGCGCATGGATCTGTCACTCGCCACGACCTATGACGCCTCTCCGGAGGAAGTCTTCGCGATGATCACGGACATCACGTTCCAGGAGCAGGTGTTCGAGCGGTTGCGGGTGCAGTCGTACGACGTCGTGGTGGGGGATGCCGGTGGCAACGGTGATGATCTTGCGGTGCGGTTCCATTGGCAGACGCAGGCGGCCGACGTACCCGTCGTCGCCCGGCGGTTCGTCGGGACCACGCTGGAACTCGCCCAGAACAAGGTGTGGCACCGTCCCGACGTCAACGGTGCGCGCGAGGCCGATGTCGACGGCGGGGTGACCGGCGTGCCGGTGAAGGTGAGCGGCACGACCCGGATCGTGCCGGCCGGCCGGGGGACGACCCAGGCCTTCGATCTGCAGGTCACCGCCTCGGTGCCGATGGTGGGCAAGGGCATCGAACAGGTCGTCGCCGATGCCGTGCGGATCCGGTTGGAGAAGAAGTTCGAGGTCGCCCGGGCCTGGCTGTCAGGCTCGCTCTGACTCCCAGTCCCAGGTGGTGATCGCGGTGCGCATCAGCTCGGCGGCGGGGGAGAGCTGGGCTTCCGCGCTCCACAGCAGCGAGAGTGTGCGGCGGCATTCCGGGTGGTCGACGGCGATCGCGGCGACCGGGTAGTCCGGCACCGAGCGTCGCGCGAAGTCCGGGTTGAAGCCGATGCCGAGGCCGGTGCGGATCAGTTCCTGGATGGCTGCCGCCTCGTCGCTCTCGCACACGATCCGCGGAGTCTGCCCGGTGTCGGCGAACAGCCGGTCGAGCAGACGGCGTTGCCAGTGGCCTTTGCGGGCGATCACGAACGGCTCGTCGGCCAGGTCCCCGACACTCACCGAGTCGCGGCCCGCGAACGGGTGGCCGAGCGCGGTCACCACCAGAACGGCCTCGTCGAGCAGCATGGCTGATTCCAGTCCGGCGCCGGGGACCGGTTGGGAGGCGACGCAGAAGTCGATGTCCTGGGCCCGCAACCGGCGCGGCATCTCCTCGGCCGACATCTGCTGGAGCTCGATCTCCACGCTCGGATGGTCGCGTTTGAAGGCGGCGATCGGTTCGGTCAGAGCGAGGAACGTCTCCGCCGCCAGCCGCACCGATCCCGATCCCTGCTCGGTTGCCTCGGCCACGGCCCGCCGGCCGGCGTCGAGCTCGCCGAGCGCGCGTTCGGCGTACCCGCGGAACAGAACGCCCGCGGGGTTGAGGCGGAGCCGGTTGGCCCGGTCGAACAGCGGCGTACCGAGTTCGTGCTCGAGGCGGGCGATGGTGCGGCTCAACGACGGCTGGGCCAGGTGGAGCTCCTCGGCCGCGCGGCTGAGGTGTTCGAGGCGGGCGACCACGACGAACTGCCGGAGCATGTTCAGATCCATCATGCCTCCTCGATCATAACGAGATAGCGATATTGGTCTTGGACTCTCATAACTCTCGAATCATAGTGTCGCAGCTGATCGAGAACGTGGGTGAGAGGAGGTGTCCGAATGGTCAGCGGATGGGTGCTGCGGGGCGTCGTCAGCGCGCACCTGGTGGCGATCTTCGGCCAGCCGGTATTCGCCGGTGTCTATCTGAGTGGCGACTTCGACGGGCTGCGACTGCACGCGGCCGGCGCGGATGTCGCGACGTCGATCGGCTATCTGCAGGTGATCGCGGCGGTGGTGGTCTGGGTGCGGCTGCGTCAGGTGTGGCCGTTCGTCGCGTCGCTCGCGGTGGTCGCGGGCGAGACGGTGCAGTACTTCGCCGGCATGGACGGCGCGCTGTGGCTGCACATCCCGCTGGGGGTGTTGACGGTGGCCGCGGTCGTCGTGCTGTTCATCGCCATCTGGAGGCAGCCGCTGGTACGTCGGGAGGTCGAGCATGCGTGAACTGAGCCGGCGCCAGGTGCTGGGCATCGGGGGAGCGCTGGGAGTGGTGGCAGCTGGTGGCCTGTCGACCGCGGCCGCATTGTCGCGCCGCCCGGCGCTGACGGGCGCCGAACTGCGCAGCGCCGTACCGTTGCCGGCGGCATTCAGCGTGCCGTTGCCCATCCCGTCCGTGCTGGCGCCGGTCAGCACCGCGGACGGCTTCGATCGGTACGAGCTCGTCCAGCGGGAGGTGAGCGCGGAGATCCTGCCGGGCGTCCGGACCGGTTTGTGGACGTACGGCGGGACGTTCCCGGGGCCGACGATCGAGTCGTGGCGGGGCCGGTCGATCACAGTTGCCCACCGCAACGAGTTGCCGGTGCCGACCGTCGTGCACCTGCACGGGGGACGGACCCCGGCGGCGTTCGACGGGTACCCGACCGATCTCGTCGTGCCGGCTGGATGGCAGCACGATCACCACATGCACGATCCGCGGGCGATGACGACCGAGGTGACGCGGGAGTACACGTTCCCGCTCGACCAGCGGCCGACGTTGCTGTGGTACCACGATCACCGGATGGACTTCACCGCGCCGGCGATCTGGCGCGGTCTCGCCGGGATGCACGTGGTGCGGGACGACGCGGAGGAGTCGCTCGGCCTTCCGGCGGGTCCGCGCGAAGTGCCGCTGATGATCACGGACCGCGCGTTCGCCGCCGACGGATCACTCGCGTACCCGGCGCTCGACCCGACGTTGCGCGAGCAGCCGGGCGTGCGCGAGCCGTACGTCGCGGGCGTCCTCGGCGACGTGATCCTGGTGAACGGCGCACCGTGGCCGGTTCATGAGGTCGACGCGGCGCGGTACCGGCTGCGCATCCTCAACGCGTCGAACGCCAGGCACTACGACCTCGAAGCGGTGCTCGACGACGGCCGCCGTCTCGACCTCGTCCAGATCGGCGCCGATCAGGGCCCGCTCCACACACCGGTCGTTCATCGGAACCTGCCGATCGCACCGGCCGAGCGGTACGACGTGATCGTCGACTTCGCGCGCCTCCCGGTGGGGAGTCGGGTCAGGATCGTGAACCGGCTGGGTTCCGGTCGCACGCGGGACGTGCTGGCGTTCAACGTCGTACGGAAGGCCGCCGACACGAGCCGGATCCCCGCCGTACTGTCGTCGGACCTGCCGCGATGGGATCGGTCCGAGGCGGTCCGGGTGCGGGACTTCTCGTTCCGTGCCGGGCGGATGGGCGACGGGCACGGCTGGTTGATCGGAGGCAAGCCGTTCGACCCGGGCCGCACGGATGTGACCACTCGGCTCGGGGACGTGGAGATCTGGCGGCTGGTCGCCGACGTTCACCATCCCGTCCATCTGCACCTGGTCGGCTTCCGGGTGCTGTCGCGCGGCGGCGGCCCGCCGTTGCCGCAGGACGGGGGCCTCAAGGACACCGTGTCGCTGCGGCCCGGCGAGTCGGCCGAGCTCATCACCCGCTTCGAGGGCTATCGCGGGCGGTACCTGTTCCACTGCCACATCGCCGAGCACGAGGACATGGGCATGATGGCGAACCTCGAAATCACCTGAGCGCCTACTCGCGCCAGCCGGTGAGGTCGACGGACTTGGCGGTGTCGACGCGGAACGCGAGCGTGATGCTCGCCTCCTTACCGGCGGCCAGGTCGAGCTTCCAGGTGATGACGCCGAGGTCGGTGGTCTCGGCCGGCTCCGGCTCGGCGCTGAGCGGCTTCACGGTGATCTCGTGGTCGCGGGCCACCGGGAGCTGGTCGAGGACGGTGATCCGCGCGTTGCGCGGGGTGTGGTTCTCGATCTTGGTCTCGTACTCGACCTGGCGCCGGCGGGTCGATCCGAGCGTCGCCTTGCTGGCTTCCCGGCGTACCAGTTTGCGCTCGACGCGGATGCGGTCGTCCAGGCCGAGGGCGAGCTCGACGTCCTCACCGGGCGCCCAGAGCGGCAGCGCGGCCGAGCCGACGAACTCCGCCTCGTGGAAGACGGCGGCCTTGCCCGCGGGCAGCGTGTGCTCGGACGAGTTCACCACGGTCGCTCGCAGGTGTACGTCGGTGGAGCGGACCGGCGCGGTGATGTAGTCCAGCTCGGTCGCGAGGTCGATCGAGGCGATCGTCGCGCGGTGCGTGGCTCCGTCCCCGGGTACGGCGACGGGCCGCGGCGGCGTGTAGCTCGCGGCGGTCATGCCCTGCTCGACGGTCGCCTCGACGACGTCGAACGCCGGCGCCGCGGCGAACGCGGCCTTCTCGCGGCGCTCCATGCGCGAGTCGGCCGCTTGCAGGCCGAGCGAGACACCACCCCCGGGCGCCTGCGGCATCGGCATCGGCGGGTGGAAGCGGTCGAGGTACCACGGGTCGAGCTCGGGGACCTTCGCGGTGACGGTGGGCCGGGCCGTCGACAGCGTGAGGTCGCACTCCGGCCAGTCCTCGTCGGTGTGCTGGGTGATCAGGCCGTACCAGTTCAGCGTGAGCCGATCGCCGGTCAGCCGGACGTCGTACGAGCTGGTCCAGGTCGCGGCCGGTACGACGTACGAGAGCTCGATCTCCACCTCGGCCTCGATCTCCAGCGCCAGCGCGATCGCGGCGCTACGCCGGTCGGGAGTGCGCTGCTGGGTGATCGCGGCGAGCCGACGGTCCGCGGCCGCGAGGCGCTTCTCGGCTTCGCGTCGTTGGGCGGCGAGCTCGCGCCGCTTCGCCCGTACGGCGGAGAGGCGGTCGGTGAGCGACTCGGTGAACCCGCCCAACTCGGCACCCGTCTCGCCGGAGGCCAGCGTGCGCGCGAAGCTGTTGCCGGCGCGGCGGGCCAGCTGCGCGAGGAACGTGTCGAGCTGCGCCTGCACGTCATCGGCGTCGGCGAGCTGCGCGACCTCGTCCTGCGCATCGAGCCGCGCCTGCTCCAGGGCAGCAACGGTCTCGTCCGGTGCGTGGGGGTGATGCTGCGTCGCCACGTCCACGCCGAGCACGGTCGCGGGTCCACGTCCGGCGACCCGCACGGAGTCCTCCTCAAGGGACAACGGCAGCGGTTCGACGTACACCGTTCGGTCCCCGGCGGGAACCGTGATCTGCCCGCGCCGCGTCACCCGCGCGCGGCCCGGATAGACAGTGACAGCAACGATCGGCGCATCCACCACGAGTTGGTCCATGCCCCCGACAGTAGCCGCCGGGCAGGACTACCTCCGTGGCGTGACAGGCCAGGCGATGTCGTCGATCGCGAGCCACGGAGCAGCGGCGACGGCGGCCGGCGTCGCACCGGCGAACGCGGTGACTTCGCGATGCAGGTGGGACTGGTCGACGTACCCGCTCTCGGCGGCGACGGCAGCGACCGCTCGGCCCGCTGCGAGGAGATGGGCGGCGTGGTCGAAGCGCACGAGTTGCGCGGCTCGTTTGGGGCTGATGCCGAGCTGGGACCGGAAGCGCGCCCACAGGCGTTTGCGGCTCCAACCGACCTCGCCCGCGATGCCGTCCGCGCCGTCGATGCGCAGTCGTCCGCGACTGGCCAGCATCCGTTGCCAGCTGTGCGCGACCTCCGCATCGACCGACCGGTCAAGCCGTTGACCGATGACCTCGACCACGACGGCGAACCGCTCGTCCCACGACGGCGCAGCACGCAACCTGTCCTCGAAGCGGCCGGCGCCACGACCCCACACGTCCGCGAACGAGGCCACCGTCCCGGTGAGCTCCGCCGCCGGCCCGAACGCCCGGGCGGCGACGACCGGTGAGAGCCGGACCTGTAGGCACTCGCCGAGCGTCCCGGCCGCGTGCACCTCGCCGGGGGCCAGCCCGATGAACGCGCTGCCCCTCTCGCTCCGTCCGGGCGCGCCGTGGATGATGCCCTCGTCGTCGCTGAGGTCGACGATCAACGTGACCGACGGGTGCGCGACCATCGCGATGTCCACGAACGCCGGCGCCCGGTGCCGGAAGCCGGCCATGCTCACGCCAGGCAGCGCCGTCGAGCGGGGTACGGCGATGTCCACCTGGGCCCAATCAGGCGGCGCCACGGTCAAGCGCATGTCTCGATGCTAGGCCGCGAACTCCAGCAGGAGCCGTGCCGTGGCGGCCGGCGCTTCCAGGGGTGCGATGTGACCGATCCCCGGCAGGATCTCGATCCGCGCGCCCGGTACGACGGCGTAGTCCTGGGCCGACGCCGGATCCCAGCGCGGGTCGGCGGCGCCGAAGATGACCAGGAGTCGTACGTCGAGCTTGGCGAGCCGCTCCGGGACGCTCCGCTCGGTGATGTATTCGCCGTTGCAGCGCAGCACTTCGACGAAGTCGCGGTACGGCAGGTCCCGCAGGTCGGCGATGAGGTCGTCGGGGAGATCCACCTTCGTGGCGCAGGTCGCGTTGATCCCCTTGCGGATCAGGTTGTCCGAGCGCAGCGCCCAGGTGAGGCGACCGAGGGGCGGGCCGGACAGGGCCCGAATGAGCGCCGGTTGCGGAAGGAGCGCTTCCATCCTGGGACCGGCGCTGATCAGGGTCATGGCCTGCACCAGTTCGGGGCGCTGCTCCGCGAGCGACGTGGCGACGTACCCACCACTCGAGTGCCCGACCACGATCATCGGCCCGACCTCGAGGGCATCGATCATCGCCGCTACCCGGGCGGCCTGCGCCGGGATGTCGTACGACGTCACCGGAGCCGACTGCCCCAGTCCGGGCAGGTCGATCGTGACGACGTGATGCGTGCGGGCCAGCGCCGGCACCATCGGCGCCCAGCACGCACCGGACGCCCCGGAGCCGTGGATGAGCAGCACCGGAGACGCTTGCCGCGAGCCACTGTGGACCACGTACACCCCGTGCGACCGCTTGACGTCGTTCTCGCTCATGTCGTTCACGATGCGCGCCCGGCAGGGTGTCGGTCTTGTACAAATGTCCGTACTCTCGAAAGGCGGCTAAGGAGAGTCTGATGAACCAAGGCTTGCTGAACTCGTTGACAGATGCCGAGCGCCTGCTGGTCGCGGAGACCGAGCGGGACGCGCTGAAAGGCCTGGACGAAGACGAACTGCTGGACCTGCATCAGCGGATCCGGCGCGCTCGCACGAAGTACGTGAAGAACTACCGGCGCGCGGCGAGCGCCGCGGTTGCCGGCGTCGGGGGCCGCGGGATGTCCTATCCCAGGAACCAGCGCGACCGCGACAAGGCCGAGCTGTTCGAGTCGGTGCTGGCGAAGGTGAGCCGTGAGGTCGCTGTCGTCGCCAACCGTGCGTCGATGCAGTTGCGCGCGGAGCGGCTGGCGGCGGCCCGCGCCGCGAAGGGGGCCGCGCCGGCGACGCCCACCTCCGAGCCGAAGTCCGCAACGGTGACCAGGCCGCGGGCGACGAAGACAACCGGCGGACTGAAGAAGGACGCGTCGACCCGCGCGATGGGAGCGCGCCGGCAGGCGAAGCGTGACTCGCGCTGAGCAGCAGAGGGGAACTTCACCCGAATCGGGGGATCACAACCGGTCCGGGGCACGGTCTGCTGATCCGGTGCGTCGACGGAGGTTCGCGAAGACACTGGTGATCGGCGCCGCGCTGGTCACGGTCGGCCTCGGGTACGCCGTACTGGTGCCGAACGGCGCGGCGGGTGCGGACGGGCCCCAGTCCGATCAGATCGACGCGGGCCGGCGGCTGTTCGCGGTCGGCTGCTCGAGCTGTCACGGCATGCACGCCGAGGGCGGTACCAACGGCCAGGGCCGGATCGCCGGACCCTCGCTCATCGGCGTCGGCGCGGCCGCGGTCGACTTCCAGGTCAGCACCGGACGGATGCCCGCCGCCCAGACCAATGCGCAGGTACCGCAGAAGACGCCGGTCTACACCGAGCAGGAGATCGCGGAGCTGGCGGCGTACGTCGCCTCGCTCGCTCCGGGGCCCGCGATCCCGGCGACGGACGAGTACGACGTGAGCAAGGCGACCCAGTCGGAGATCGTCCGCGGCGGCGAGCTGTTCCGGACCAACTGCACGGCGTGCCACAACTTCGCCGGCCGCGGCGGAGCGCTTCCGAACGGTCGCTACGCGCCGTCGCTGATGGCGACGACGCCGCGGAACATGTACCAGGCGATGCTCACCGGCCCGCAGCAGATGCCGGTGTTCTCCGACAGCGTCCTGCTCCCCGAGGACAAGCGCGCGATCATCGCCTACATCGTCGCCCTGCAGCACGCCGACGACCCGGGCGGATTCGGTCTCGGGCGGCTCGGCCCGGTCTCCGAGGGCCTGTGGGGATGGCTGGTCGGCATCGGCCTGCTCGTCGTGGTCGCCGTCTGGATCGGGGCCAAGGTGCCCCGGATCCGCCGGCGCTAGTGACGCGTGCGCGACGCTCGAACGGGCTCGAACAGGCTCGAACTCTGCCGCAATCGGCGCGAACCGGTTAGTCTCGATTTTCGAAGCTGATAAGGAGTGGGGAAGCGACCTAGCGACACCTAGAGAGCACGCCGCCCAGGGGAGGGGTGACGCGCGTGGGGCTCGATCGAGAGCGCGACGCGTTCCGGCAGTCGACGGACGGCAAGACTCCGCGGCCGCCACTCACGCTGGTCACGCGTGAGCGACTCCATTCCGCGCTCGATCTGGGCGTCCGCTCGCCGCTGACCATGGTGATCGCACCGGCCGGCACCGGCAAGACGGTGCTGCTGTCGGACTGGGTGACGCGCCGGCGGCGCTCGGGGCAGCCAGTGGTCTGGGTGCCCGGGCAGACTCCCGGCCCGCTGCAGGGGTTCCTCGAGCGGGTGGACGGCTCCGAGGATTCGCCGATGCTGGACCCGATCGTCGTCGACGACGCGCACCTGTTGCCCGCCACAACCGTCAGCGCGCTGGCACGTGTTCTGCAGCAGTCCCCGCACGCGGTCCGGCTGTTGCTCGCCACCCGGTACGACCTGCCGGTTCCGGTGTCGGAGCTCGAGGTCAGGGGGATGGCGCTGACGCTGCGGTCGCGGGACCTGCGCTTCAACGACGCCGAGGCGACCGAGCTCGTGCAGGCGCACGCCGGGAACGCGACCGCCGACGACATCTCGCTGGTCCAGGAGAAGACGGCCGGCTGGGCCGCCGCGCTCGTACTCGCGGCCCGAACGCTGCAGGCTTCGGGCGACGTCGTGTGGCCGCTGGCCAACCAGCGGCCGGTGCTCGACCTGCTGCTCGGCGAGACGCTGAACACCCTCGACGAGCGGGTGCTGGCGATGCTCCTGAGCACCTTCGGTACTTCGGCGCTGACCGGACAACTGGCCGCCGTACTGAGTGGGGACGCCGAGGCCGCGTCGATGCTCGAGGATCTGGCCGGCAGCGGACTGCTGGTGACGGCGTACGCCGACGACACACTGAATGGCAGCGTGAGCAACCCGCTCTACCGCTACCACCCGCTGCTGGTGGAGCTGCTTCGTCGGCGGATCGCGACCAGCGCCGAGGACCGGCAGTTGGCCGTCACCGCCCAGCACCGCTCCGCCCTGTACTACGAGAGCCGCGGGGACAGCGAGACCGCCTTGCGCAGCGCGTTGGACGCCGACGACGCCGAGCTGGTCGATCGGATCCTCCTCGGCCATGGACCGGCGCTGCTCGCGGCGGGTGAGGCGCAGCTGATCGAGGCAGCCTTCGACGCACTCCCAGGTGGGTACGTCGAGCAGCATCCACACCTGTTCGGCGTCCGCGGACTGCTGCGGCGTGTGACTGGCGACGTGGCCGGTGCCGTTCAGGATGCCGCCTCGGCCGATGAGACAGTGATGGAGGCAGGACCTGAGGTTGACGCGCTCGCCGCGGACGCCGTCCTCTTGCGGTTGTGGGAGTCGCGCTACGGGTGGCATGACGTGCACGCGGCGATCGAACAGGCCAGGTCGCTGCTGACCCGCGCGGTGCTGGGTCCTGGGAGGCTTGCCTGGTTGCTGATCGAACTCGCGGCCGCGGAGACGTGGGCCGATGAGCTCGACGCGGCTCTCAGCCATCTGGACGAGGCCCTTGTGACCGCCCGGATGGCGGGTCATAGCCAGCTCACCGCCGGCGGCCTCGCGCATCGGGCCGTCGTGCAGCACGTCCGCGGCCAGGACCAGAACGCGGCCCGATCGGCCCAGGCCGCCTTGGACGCCGGCGGAGGAGCCGCACTGGCACCGGAGTACGCCGTGCGCGCCCAGGTGGTGCTGGGATTCGCGGCCGTGAGCGAACTGGAGCTGGACGCGGCGTATCAGTACCTTCAACAGGTGACGGCCGCCGAGGTGGCCGGCTCCGACACGGTGGTCGCGGGACTGCGGGCGATGTTGCGAACGGTCCTCCTGGTCGAGCGAGGTCGTCTGGGGGAGGCGTTGACCGAGCTGACCAGCGACCCGGTGGCGGCCGGCCCGCTGCCGTCGTACCTCTCGCGGGATCTGGCGTTGCTGCGGTCCTGGCTGGCGACGTTGCTCGGCGACAAGCCCACGGTCGACACGCAGCTGGCGGTGCTCGAACGCACCGGCAACGCGATCGAGGCCGACCTGATCCGGGCCATGACGTCGATGGTCCAGGAGGATGTCCACACCGCGCTGAAGCTGATCGATGCCAGTCTCGACCGCCCGGACATCTACCCGCCGCTGGCCTCGGCCGCTGCCTCGTTCCGGACCGTCCTGCTGGACCGGGCCGGCGACGAGCCGGCCGCCGAAGCCGCGCTGGTCGACACCCTGAACCGCGTCACGCCGCAACGCATGCTGCAGGTGCTGACCTCGGCCGGCGGCGAACCCGCCTTCCTCGACCGGTTGCGCCGGCATGTGACCGGACCGAACCCGCACCCGTTCGCGGCGGCCGCGCTGGAGAAGCTGTCCGACTACCAGGCCGGCTGGAGCCACGCCGGTGGGATGACCCCGCTGGCGCGGTCGCGCCCGGACGTGCACACGCCGCCGCCGCGCCGGCTCGACGCGGTGGTGAACGGCGCCCGGATCCGCCTGACCGCCCGCGAGGCCGAGGTGCTCGACCAGCTTGCGCTCGGGAGCTCGTACGCCGAGGTTGCCCAGGCGCTGTTCATCACCGAGAACACGGTCAAGACACACCTGATCTCGCTGTACCGCAAGCTCGGCGTGGACAAGCGATCCGCTGCCCTGCGGACCGCCCGTACCGTCGGTCTCCTGTAGCCGTGGGTCACCTGGAGCGGGTGATGGGACGGTTCGCCGGAAAGGTCGTCGAAACCGTCCAACCGGACGTGGTGCTGTCCCATGTCGACCTGGACGCCCTGCTCGACCGCGTCGACCTCGATCGGCTGCTGGCCCGGATCGACCTGAACCAGCTGATGGACCGGATCGACGTGGACCGGCTGATCGACCGCATCGATGTCGATCGATTGCTCGAGCGTGTGGACGTCGAGAGCCTCGTACGGCGATCCGGTCTGCCCGAGGTGGTCGTCGAGAGCCAGGCCCGGCTGGCGGGATCGGTCGTCGACCTGGGCCGCAGACAGCTCGCCGGACTCGACGCCGTCCTCAACCGCGGCGTCACCCGCCTGCTGCGTAGAGAGCCCGCGCGGCGATCCCGAACAGTCACCGGTGAGTACGCCGGTGTCGTGAGCCGAGCGACCGCCACCGCACTGGACGTGTTGATCATCGCGACGACCTTCACGATCGGCCTGGCCGGCGTCAACCTGCTCACCACGTCCTTCTGGGGCCTGTCGGTCCGTCGCGCGCTGCCGGCGTCGATCGCGCTCGGCGTACTCGCGTTCTGCTACGCGTTCGGCTTCCTCGCGGTCGCCGGGCGTATGCCCGGACAGGGCATCGTCGGACTCCGGGTCGTGCGCTCCGACGGCGGCACGATCCATCCGGGGCAGGCGTTGCGGTGGGTGGCCGGATTCGTGTTCAGCGTCGTACTGGCCGGGCTGGGGTTCGTCCTGATCGTGTTCCAGCGCGAGCACCGGGCGCTGCACGATCTGATCGCCGGTACCGCCGTCGTCTACGACTGGGGCGAGCGACCCGCGGAGCTGCCGGGTCCGCTGTCCGCGTTCCTCGCACGACACGAAGGCGGCCAGGACGGTGGTGACGGGGCTTCACCCTAATCGGAGGAGGTCGGTGGCGGTCCCGGTTGATGGGATGAGGCGTCCACCGCGGCCGGAGTGCTCACAGGGTCGCGCCTGCCATCGAGGAGTTCGCATGACCCATCTGGTGGTGCTCGGTCTGGACAGCCGCGAAGACGCCGAGCGTGTCATCCAGCTGACCGAAGATCTGGCCAAACAGCAGTTGTTGCAGCGTGAGGACGCGGCGTACGCCTACAAGGACGAGAAGGGCAAGGTCCGGATCCAGCAGACCGTGAACCTGACCGGTGCCGGCGCCGCGAGCGGCGCGCTGTGGGGCACGCTGATCGGGCTCATCTTCCTCAACCCGATCGCCGGCTTCGCCGTCGGCGCGGCCTCCGGCGCGGTGGCCGGCAAGCTCACCGACGTCGGCATCAACGACGACCTGATCAAGCACGTCGGCCAGGAACTGCAGGACGGCCACGCGGCGGTGTTCCTGCTGGCCCGGTCCGCGACTGTCGACCGCGTCGTCGACGCGCTCAAGCCGTTCAGTCCGACGGTCATCCAGACCAACCTGTCGAAGGAGCGCGAGGACGAGCTCGTCCAGGCCCTTCAGAGCTGACCGCTCCGCCGAGGAGGATTCGTGAACACGATCCCGCGCGACTTCGATCCGATTCCTTCGACCCGGTACCAGGTACGGGTCGCCGTCGTCTCGCTGAAGCAGGCCACGGACGAGGCCGATGCGCTCGCCGTACCGGTCGCCGCCGCGGCCGCAGGTGTCGAACCCCCGGAGGAGTTGGGGACCGACCTGGCCGGGCTCGGGTCGGCCGGCTTCACCGGCAGGCGCGGCCAGACGCTGGTCCTTCCGCGCGCGGACGGTCCCGTCCGGGTCGCGGTCGGGATCGGCGACCGGGGCGAGACCGACCCCACGCTGGTTCGTGACCTGGCGGCCGAGTTCGCGCGCGCCGTTCCGTGGCACCGCAAGCTCGCGATCGAGGTGGCGGCCGGGGACTCGGCGGACCTCGGGGTCTCCGTCGCCGACTTCGCGCAGGCCGTCACCGAAGGCGTCCTGCTCGCGCGCTGGCGGTACTTCGTCGGCCGCGACGCCGACCAGCCGACGCTGGAATCCCTGCTGATCGTTGCCTCCGACGAGGACACAGCGGCGGCCGAGACCGGTGTCGAGCGCGGCCGGATCGTCGCGGCGGCGTGCAGTCTGGGCCGCGATCTGGCGAACTGCCCGGCGACGACCCTGTCCGCAGTACGGATGGCCGAGGTCGCCGTCGAGGTCGGTACGGCGGCCGGCCTCGAGGTCGAGGTGTTCGACAAGGACCAGCTGATCGAGATGGGCTGCGGCGGACTCCTCGGCGTCAACCGGGGCAGCGTGGAGCCGCCCCGGATGATCCGCCTGCGCTACCAGCCCGCCGAGCCGAGCGGCCGGATCGCGCTGATCGGCAAGGGGATCATGTACGACTCGGGCGGGATCAGCCTGAAGCCGAGCGACGAGTCGCACGCGCAGATGAAGAACGACATGACCGGCGCGGCCGCCGTACTCGCATCGATGACGGCACTGCGCGACCTCGGCTGTACGGCGGCGGTGACCGGCTACCTGATGTGTACCGACAACATGCCGTCCGGATCGGCCATGAAGCTCGGCGACGTGCTGACGATGCGCAACGGCACCACGGTCGAGGTCCTCAACACCGACGCCGAAGGGCGTCTGGTGATGGCCGACGCGCTCGCGCTGGCGACCGAGGAACCCGTCGACGCGATCGTCGACATCGCGACGCTGACCGGCGCCTGCCTGCGGACGTTCGGTGTCGAGATCGCGGGCGTGATGGGCAACAGCCCGGCCGTGGTCGAGCAACTGCGCCAGGCCGGTGACGCGGTCGACGAGCCGGTCTGGGAGCTGCCGCTGCACCGGTCGTACCGGTCGCAGCTCGACTCGACGATCGCCGACCTGACCAACATGGGCGGGATCAACGCCGGCTCGATCACCGCCGGCCTCTTCCTCGAGGAGTTCGTCGACGGCAAACCGTGGGCCCACGTCGACATCGCGGGGACGGCGCAACTGCCGGCGCCGCGGACCTGGCGGAACAAAGGCGCGTCCGGCTTCGGCACCAAGCTGCTGATCGAGTTCGCGCTCAGGTTCGCCGCACCGAAGGACGGCGTGGCATGAACGCGAAGGCGGTCCCGGACGACAAGCCCGTCAAGAAGGGCGGCATGCAGCGCGTCCTGGACGGCATCGAGCGGGTCGGCAACAAGGTCCCGCACCCGGCGCTGATCTTCCTGGCGCTGATCGTCCTGGTGATAGCCCTGTCGGCGATCCTGTCCTGGGCCGGGACGAGCGTGACCACCGAGGTCGCCGAGCCGGCCACGGTCCAGGTCGCACCCGAGTACGAGGGCGGGACCAGTGTCGCCGGCAACGATGCACCACCGGCGCCGGCGATCCCGGACTACACAATCAAGCACGAGACCATCACCGCCGAGAGCCTGCTGACCGGCGACGGCATCCGGTTCATCTTCACCACGGCGGTGCAGAACTTCAACGACTTCGGCGTGGTCGCGGTGATCCTGGTCGCGATGATCGGGGTCGGCGTCGCCGAGGAAGCGGGGCTGATCGCCGCGCTCATCCGGAAGATGGTGAAAGTCGCGCCGAAGGGGGCGATCACGTTCATCATCGTGCTGCTCGGCGGTATCTCGAGCGTCGCGTCGGATGCGGGCTACCTGGTCCTGATACCCCTCGGCGCGGCCGCGTTCGCCTCGCTCGGGCGACATCCGCTGGCCGGCATCGCGGCGGCGTACGCCGGGGTCAGCGCGGCCTTCTTCGTGAACATCCTGATCACCCCGGCCGACGGCATCATCACCGAGGTCACCAACGAGACGATCAAGCTGGTCTCGCCGGACGTCCACCTGAACGTCACGCACAACTTCTACTTCAGCATCGCCGCG
Source organism: Kribbella sp. NPDC051586 (assembly GCF_044453965.1). Taxonomy (NCBI): domain Bacteria; kingdom Bacillati; phylum Actinomycetota; class Actinomycetes; order Propionibacteriales; family Kribbellaceae; genus Kribbella; species Kribbella sp. NPDC051586. The sequence goes on from NZ_JBITDF010000003.1 coordinate 720,236, forward strand.
ACCCTGTTCTGCGCCGCGGTGATGACCTTCATCACCGAACGCCTCCTCGAGCCGCGGCTGGGCAAGTACGACCCGTCCGAGGCGCCGTCCGACGCGCCGGTCGACCACCAGCCGACCGAGGAGGAGATGAAGCTGGAGTCCCGCGGCCTGCGGTGGTCGGTCTACTACCTGCTCGTCGCGGTCGTGATCGTGTCGGCGCTGACCTTCATCCCGAACGCCCCGCTGCGCAACCCGGACACCGGCGAGATCTTCGGGTCCTCGCCGTTCATGAGCAGCCTGCTGTTCATCATCTCGATACTGTTCCTGGCCGCCGGCCTGGGTTACGGGCAGGGCGCCAAGTCGCTGACCGGCAGCACGAACGTGATCAACGCGATCGTGAAGACGTTCAACGGTCTCGGCGGGCTGATCTTCCTGATGCTGCTGATCGCGCAGTTCATTGCCTACTTCAACTACTCGAACATGTCGAAGCTGGCCGCGACCGGCCTGGCAGACCTGCTCGAGCGCGCCGACATCGGGGCGCTGCCGTTGCTGATCGGCTTCATCCTGCTGGTCTTCGTCATCGACCTGATCATGCCGGGCGTGATCCCGAAGTGGGCGATCCTGGCGCCGATCTTCATCCCGCTGTTCTACCGGCTCGGCATCGCGCCGCAGACCGTGATCGCGGCGTACCGGGTCGGCGACGGTCCGGCCAACGTGATCACGCCGCTGATGGTGTACCGCCGTTCATCGTGCTCGTGTGCCAGCGGTACCGGAAGAAGGCCGGCATGGGCACCGTGGTGTCGATGATGCTGCCGTACACCGGCATCGTGCTGGTCACGTGGACGTTGTTCTACATCGTTTGGTACCTGATCGGGATTCCGTGGGGCCCGTCGGCTCCGGTTCACCTCGGCTAGGGCCCGGACATGGATGATGGCACACTCAGCCTGATCATCCTCGGGCTGGCCGTCGTACTGTTCGTGTGGAACCGGCTGCCCGTCGACGTTGTCGCGGTGCTCGTCGCCCTGGCCTTGTGGGCGACGGGCGTGCTGGGGTTCACCGACGTACTCGCGGGCTTCGGCGACCCGGTGGTGATCTTCATCGCCACGCTGTTCGTGGTGAGCGAGGGAGTCGACTCGACCGGCGTGACCGCCTGGGCCGGCCAGGCCATCGTCCGGTACGCCGGGACCACGCGGAGCCGGCTGTTGATCGCCGTGACCGCGTTGTGCGCGGTGTTGTCGGCCCTGATCACGCTGAACGGCGCCGTCGCGGCGCTGCTCCCGCTGGTGGTCATGCTCGCGATCCGGATCGGGGAACCGCCGTCGCGGATGCTGATGCCGCTCACGTTCGCGGGCAGCGCCGGCTCGCTGCTGATGCTGACCGGTACGCCGGTGAACATCATCGTCTCGGAGGCCGCGAACGATGCCGGCGCCGGCCCGTTCCCGTTCTTCGCCTTCGCGGTCGTCGGCGTGCCGCTGGTGATCGGCACGATCGCGATCGCGGTGCTGCTCGGTCCCAAACTGCTGCCCGCGACCCGGCCCGCGCATCCGGCCGCGGACCTCGCCGTCCATGCCCGGACGCTCGACGTTCACTATGCCTTGCGGGACGGCTTCTACCGCTTGCAGGTGCGTGAGTACTCGCCGTCCCTCGGACAGAGCGTGCGCGACATCGACCTCACGCCGTACCCCGGGGTGTCGATCGTCGGCGTGCAGGACGGGCACGGCCACAACCGGACGGACGCGGCCATCGACGTCGGCGACGTGCTGGTGGTGACCGGGCCCTCGGAGCAGGTGAGCGTTCTGACCGCCGACCTGAGGCTCGCGGTGAGCATGGCGCCGGTCGACGATCTGCTGACCCGCGATTCCGGTGTGGTCGAGGCGGTGATCCCGCCGCGGTCGGCGCTCGTCGGCGAGACGGTGTTCCCGGGGATGCATCGCGGTCATGACCTGGTGATCATCGCCGTACAGCGGATGGGCAAGGACCGCGGCAACCGGCACACCCAGTTGGCCGAGGGCGACGCGTTGCTCGTGCACGGCCCGTGGGAGACGCTCGACGAGCTCAACCGGGACCGGGACATCCTGCTGGTCGACTCGCCGGAGCTGGTCCGGCGGCAGGCGGTGCCGTGGGGACCGAAGGCCTCGATCGCCGTCGCGATCCTGGCGGCGATGGTCGTACTGCTCGCGACCGGCGCGGTGCCGCCCGCGATGGCCGGCCTGCTGGCGGCGACGGCGATGGTGCTGACGCGAGTGGTCGGGCCGAGTCAGGCGTACCGAGCGATCTCCTGGCAGATCGTCATCCTGATCGGCGCCCTGATCCCGCTGTCCGGCGCGATCCAGGCCAGTGGCGGCGCGGACCGGATCGCCGACCTGATCGTCGACGCGATCGGGCCGGGCCGGCCGTACTTGTTGCTGCTGGCCCTCTTCCTGGTCACCGCCGCCCTGGGACAGATGGTCAGCAACACCGCGACGGTGCTGATCGTGGCGCCGATCGCGGTGGCGGCGGCCGAGGGTACCGGCACGAACGTCAAGCCCGTGCTGATGCTGATCGCCGTCGCCGGCGCGGCCTCGTTGCTGACGCCGATCTCCACGCCCGCGAACATGATGATCATGAGCCCCGCGGGCTACCGGTTCGGGGACTACTGGAAGCTGGGGCTGGTCGTGATGGCGTGGTGGTTGCTGACGGCAATCATCATCGTCCCGCTCGTCTGGTCGTTCTGACGTGTCCGCGAGCAGGTACGTCTCGACCGGTGGCCTGCCCGACGGATCGACGGTCGCCGACCTGGTCAGGGTGACGTACGAACGGTTCCACGGCGTCGGCGGGGGAGCGGTGTCGGAGGTGTATCCGGCGTTGGCCCAGGTCGATCCGGACACGTTCGGCGTCTGCGTGGCCGCGACCGACGGCCGGATCTTCGAGGCGGGCGACACGCGCCGGCCGTTCACGATCATGAGCGTCGCGAAGCCGTTCGTCTTCGCCCTGATGTGCCAGGCGGTCGGTGTCGGGACCATCCGCGAGCTGGTCGGGGTCAACGCGACCGGTCTGCCCTTCAACTCCCTACAGGCCGTCGAGCAGTCGCCCGCCGGCCGGACGAACCCGATGGTGAATCCCGGCGCGATCGCGACGACCAGTCTGACTCCGGGCAGTTCGCTGGAGGACCGCTGGCAGTTCCTCATCGACGGGCTGTCGCGCTTCGCGGGCCGGCAGCTGGACCTGGACCAGGACGTGCTGACCTCGGCATTGGCCACGAACCACCGCAACCGTGCACTGGCGGCGCTGCTGAAGAGTGTCGGCGGCCTGGCCGGTGATCCGGCCGACGCGACTGAGCTCTACACCAGGCAGAGCTGCCTGAGCGTCGCGGCGACCGACCTTGCGGTGATGGGTGCGACGCTCGCCGACGGAGGGGTCTGCCCGGTCACCCAGGAGCGCGTGGTCGACGCGGACGTCGCCCGGGTAACGCTGGTGGTGATGGCGATCGCGGGTCTGTACGAGACGTCGGGCGACTGGCTGCTCGATGTCGGCGTACCGGGCAAGAGCGGGATCGGGGGCGGCATCGTGACGGTCTCGCCCGGCAAGGGTGCGCTGGGCACGTTCGGACCACGCCTGGACGGGGCCGGGAACAGCGTGCAGGGTCAGCTGGCCGCGGAGTTCCTGGCCCGGCAGCTCGGTCTCGATCTGCTTGCCTCGCAGCCCGTTCCGCCGGCGTCCTAGGGGGCGGCGAGCGTGAGTTTCGCAGTGGCCGAGGCGCCCGCTCGTACGTAGGTCAGCTCGATCGTGTCGCCGATCTTGCGCGTCAGGGTCGCGACCACGATCTGCTCGCTGCTGACGGCGGGTTGGCCGTCGACCTTGGTGATGATGTCGCCTGCTTTCAGGCCGGCCTCCGCACCCGGTCCGGCAGCCGCGAGGACGAAGAGGCCGCTCGGAGAGCCGGACGCCTGGGCGAGGGCCGGTGGGATCTCCTGGACCTGCAGTCCGGTGGTGGGGTGTCCTGGCTTGCCGGTCCGGATCAGCTCGTCGGCGATCGGATTCGCGAGATCGATCGGGATCGCGAAGCCGAGACCGACGCTTCCGCCGCCGCTCACGCCCGAGGCGTTCGGGACGGTGGCGATCGCGGCATTCACTCCGACGAGCTTGCCGGCGCAATCGACCAGCGCGCCACCGCTGTTTCCGGGGTTGATGGCGGCATCGGTCTGGATGGCGCCGATCAGGTGGTGCGTGACGGCTTCGCCGGGCACCGGTACGTACCGGTCGAGCGCGCTGACGATGCCCGACGTCACTGTGCTCGCGAGGCCGAGCGGAGCGCCGAGGGCGACGACGGGCTGGCCGACCTGGAGGTCGGCGGACGAGCCCAGAGCGATGACGGGATAGCCCTTCGCCTCGTCGGCGGCCTTCAGTACGGCGAGATCGGTGCTGGGATCCCGTCCGACGATGGTCGCGGCGGAGCTGTGACCGTCGCTGTACATGACGGATACGGCGCCGCCGGCCGCCGCAGGTGAGACGACGTGGTCGTTGGTGAGGATGTAGCCGCCGTCGCGGAACACCTGTCCCGATCCGGTGCCGGCCGCGGCTCCGCTACTCGCCGAGATCGTGACGACCGACGGCAGGACCTGGTTCGCGACCGGGATCGCCGCACACATCGCCGTACCGGATCCGCCGCCGCCCGATGACGCGTTCGCGGTGTCGCCGCTGCGGCGGATGCTCACGATGATCAGCGTGGCGACGAGGGCAGCGACGATCACACCCTCCGCGACAGCGATGATGAGGAGCCGAGCCGGCCCGCGGCTGGTCGCGGGCTGTTGCGGTCCGTCGTCAGCCTGGGACATCACGACCTCCCTTGCCGAGAATAGGTAAGGTCCGGCTCCGCGAGGTCACCTGATCCGGGCGACTCCTGGTGGGTCGCCGTGCGGTCGAAGTACAGGTAGACGACGGCGGCCGCGACGAGTGGCATGGCCACCGCGAACAGCAGGGACGACACCACGTTGATCAGCGCCGGCCGCAGGTCCGTTGCGAGCAGCAGGACGATCCCGGCGATCGGTCCGACCGACAGTCCGAGCCCGACGATGATCGCGAGCGGCCCGGCGGTCCGCCACCATCGCCGCTTCACCAGGAGCCGGCTGCGTTTCAGCGCCGTACTCGCGGAGACCTGCTCGGCCATCACCGCCGGTATGGCGAACGCGCGGCTGGCCGCGTAGTAGATGGCCACCGGGATCGTCGCGACGATGAGTGTCAGTACGGCGATGACCACGAAGTACCGCACCGCCACCGCGGCCAGCGGACGGGCGCGCGACCGAATGTCGTGCCAGGTGAAGGCAGCTGATACCGGGACGTCGCGGTCCAGCCGGTCGAGCGTCGACGTGACGGCGGCGAGGAGGGCGACGTACGTCGCGGCGGTCAGGATGGTGATCGCCAGCGCGAGCAGGGACGCCCAGAGGCCGGTCGCGTTCTCGGTCGGAGCGCCCAGATCGGTCGGCGAATCGCGCCGCGCGGCCTGCAGTTCGGCCAGTCCGAGGGTGGCCAGGCCCAGTACGACGAAGGTGGCGGCGAATGCTCCGAACAGGCCGGGACGTGCGCGGAGCAACCTGAGCGCGGACACCACCGTCTGGCCCCACGCGCGCCGCCTGCGGGCCGGCAACGGTGTGGCGTCACTCCAGCGGGTCCGGCTGGCGGCGAACCAGATCAGTGCGACGAGCGCCGCAAGGATCAGGCCGAGCAACCAGATCCGGTCGAGGGTCTCGCGGAGCAGGTTCGATCCGGTGCCGACCGCCGTACAGAAGACGCCTGTTCCGCTCGGTCCGAGCACCTGGCCCGCGGGCACCGTCGTGCTGTCGTCGCGCCACGTCGCCTCGGCATCCTGGATCGGGTACAGCCAGGACGTCTTCTCGTTGGGTCCGGTCGGTCCGTCGAAGAAGGATCGTTGCCGCTCGCCCCACCGGCCTTGGAACGCGAGCCAGGGGTACTGCTTCAGATAGTCGGCCTGCGCCATCGGAACGTAGGCGACGTCGGGCCGGAGCTCGGTCGCCGGCCTGGTCGTGTCGTCACAGCCGAGGCCCTCGGATCCGCGGCCGAGGTAGAGGCGCTGACCGTACTTGTTGGCGTGTGAACCAGCCGCCGGATAGACGACCGGATGGGTGCCGTCGACGATCTCGAGCTTGCTGTCACCCCATCGCGCCCGCTCGGCGCCACCGTGCTGGCTGTAGCCGATAGCCGTCGGCTTCGTGGTCAGGGCGGCCGCCGGCGTCGGCGCATCGAAGATGAGCGCGACGGACTCCCAGTCGCCTTCGTGCGTGTTGTTGTAGTCGTTGAAGATGTAGAAGAACCAGTACTCCAAGGAGAGCTTGCCGGGGTACGCCGGGTCCTGGACGACGTGGGCGTAGACGGTCGCCGGATGCGTGCTGTTGATGCGCGCGGACCACTCGGCGTAGTCGCAGCCGGGGCGCAACGGGTCGCCGGGGAAGTCGAGGAAGTGGCCCGGGTACCCGCGGCCGAGGTCCGTGGCCTCCGGCTGGGTCTTGACGAGATCGGGCGGCCGCCACGGACCGCGCAGGGCGACCTGCTGATCACCCAGTACGACGTTGACGTCGGTGGGCTGGAACTGCTCGCCGCGGTCGCAGTTCGTGCCGAGTTTCTGCAGTCTGACGACGGGGGAGTAGCGGTCGGCGAGTGCGTGCGCCGCGACGTCGTCCGGGGAGTCCGCCGCGGCGGCCGGCTGGGCGAGCCCAAGGAACAGGGCGCTGGTTAGGGCGAAGACCAGCGTCCTGGGCACCTTCATGCGTCCAGGGTGTCCGTCCACGGTTGCCGTCCGGGTCACCCGGTTCAGGTGAACCGCCGCCACACGGCGATCGTGATCAGCCCTACGACGACCGGCAGGAACTGGACGGCGACCCGCCAGACAACCAGTCCCGCCACGAGGTCGGTCGCCTCGACGGTGCTGTGGTTGGACACGAAGGCCGCGTAGGTCGCGTCGAATACTCCGGCGCCCATCAGCGGCAGCCCGGTCAGCGGGTAGAGGACCATGAAGCTGCAGAACATGACGAGCACCGTCTGTCCGTCCAGGTTCACCCCGACGAATCCCAGGCACAGTACGAGAACCCCGGCCTCGACGACGATCAGCAGCACCTGGCTCAGCATCGCGAGCCACCCGCGCTGCTGCATCCGTCCCGCGCTGTGCGACTGGAACGAGACGAGTCGCTCCTCCCAGACGGCCGGTCCCGGTCCGGAGGGGCGGACGCGCTGGATCAGTCGTCCGAGCAGGCGGCCGATCGTCGCCGCCGTACGCCCGGCCCGGAGCGCGTAGACCAGGCCACCGAGCAGTACGAAGGCTCCGGCGCCGAACAGCAGCCCCGACCAGGCGAACGGGGCGTAGAAGTCGCGCGCCGCCCAGAAGATCAGGAAGCCGAAGAGCGGGGCCGCCAGACGGGCGACGTAGAAGAGGGTCGTGCTGAGCGTCAGGCCCGATGCGGCGTCGGTGGTGTCGATTCCCCAGGAGCGCAACATGGCAAGGCGCAGTACGACGTCGCCCGGGGACGGCGCGATCGTGGCCACGGCGGCCGCGGCGACATCGCTGATCATCGCCTTCAGGTAGCTGAGACCGGCGATCAGCAGGGCGAGCGGAGCGGCCAGGATCGCTCGGCGGATCACGATCACGACCAGCAGTACGGCGATCTGCCACGCACTGAGATGGGTGAGGGCGTAGCCGACCTCGCCCCAGTCCACCCCGCGCAGCAGCCGCAGCAGCAGCCACGCCACCACCGCGATGAGGACGAGCCGGACGAGCAGCACCACCGGCCTCGGGATCTTGCGCCGAGCAACTGGTGGGGTCGGCACTGCCGGAGGAGAGGTCTCGGCCACGTCTCCCAGCCTGCTGACCGGACGCACGACCACCATCCCCCGATCCGGGGGAGCCGAGTTGCCTACGGGAGCAGCAGAGTCGAGAGCAGAGGGGCCGTGAAAGGGGCGTCCTATGGGTCACTACGTCATTCGGGTGAAGGGGACCTTGTCGCGCGACCTGACCGACGCATTCCCTTCGATGACAGCTGATACGGAGCCTGCGCAGACCGTCCTTCACGGGTACCTGGACGACCAGGCGGCGCTGGCCGGCATCGTGAACCACCTCGACATGCTGGGCATCAGCATCGTGGAGGTACTCCAGGTCCCGCCACCGTCGACCGAACCCTGAGAACGCGTGGCCCGGCTGTGGCGGCGACGTCGGGCCTTGCCTTGAGCCGGGCGGCGCGCCGTTGAGGGGTTTGGGCGGGGGCGCGGTGGGAGACTGCGGAAGGGGGCCGGTCTCGAGGAGCGTGAAGCAATGGGTCTCACCGATGCAGTCACCGCGGTTCCCCTGGCGGCGAACGCCGATGTGAACGCGCCGTGGAACGGGCACGACACACGGGTGCTGATCGTCGCCGTGATCGGGATCGGGATCATCGTGGCGCTGATCGTGGCGTTCAAGGTGCATGCGTTCCTGGCGCTGACGATCGGGGCGCTGTTCGTCGGGCTGGCCTCCGGGATCGACGCGGGCGCCGTCACCAAGTCCTACGAGAACGGCGTCGGCAGCGTCCTCGGGTACGTCGGGGTGCTGATCGCGCTCGGCGCCATGGTCGGGAAGCTGCTGGCCGACTCCGGCGGCGCCGATCAGGTCGTCGACACCCTGCTGCGCGGCAAACCGTCCGTACTGCCGTGGAAGATGGCGTTGATCGCCGCGATCATCGGTATCCCGATGTTCTTCGAGATCGGGTTGGTGCTGCTCGTTCCGGTCGTCGTGCTGGCGATCCGGCGGACGGGTGCACGGGCGATGCTGCTCGGTATCCCCGCGCTCGCGGGTCTGTCGGTGTTGCACGGTTTCGTGCCGCCACACCCCGGACCGCTGGCTGCGATCGGCGTACTGCACGGGAACGTGGGCATCACCCTGGCGCTGGGGCTGCTGGTGGCGATCCCGGCTGTCATCATCGCGGGGCCGGTGTTCGGACGGGTTGCTGCCCGGTGGGTGCCGATCGGGGCGGCCGGTGCCGCGCTCGAGGTGTCGGGCGGCGGGCACGTCGACGATGTCGACGGCAACGCGCCGGCATCACCGGGTGGCGTTGAAGTCTCCACGGAGAGGCGCGTCGAGACGTCCGCTGCCGCGGACGGCCGGCGGACCGGGACCCCGAGTTTCACCTGGACGATCGTGACGGTGCTGAGCCCCGTCGTACTGATGCTGCTCAAGGCCGCGTCGGATGTCTGGATGAGCAAGGACGCCGCGCTCTATCCGGTCCTGCAGTTCATCGGTGATCCGGTGTTCGCGCTGCTGTTCGCCGTACTGCTGGCGATGTACACGTTCGGTACGTCGATCGGCTTCAGCATGCCGGTGCTGAGCAGGAAGATCGGCACGAGTCTGCTCCCGATCTCCGGTGTGATGCTGATCGTCGGCGCGGGCGGTGGGTTCAAGCAGGTCCTCGTCGACGGCGGGACGGGTACGGCGATCGCCAAGATCGCGATCGCCGCAAACCTGTCCGCACTCCTCCTCGGCTGGATCGTCGCCGTACTCATCCGGCTCGCCACCGGCTCCGCAACGGTCGCCACCGTCACGGCCGCCGGTATCGTCGCACCGCTCGCCACCGGTGAGAACGCCACTGACATCGCTCTGGTCATCCTCGCCATCGGGGCCGGTTCCCTGTTCTTCTCCCACGTCAACGACGCCGGCTTCTGGCTCGTCAAGGAGTACTTCGGGATGACGGTCGGCGAGACCATCAAGACCTGGTCGGTCATGGAGACGCTGATCTCCGTGATCGGGCTCGGAATGACCCTCCTCCTCTCAGCCTTCCTCTGACGAAGCTCAAGAACAGGAAGAGAAGTCCCAGGCGAGCCCGAGGCCGGCAGGGCGGACCAGTTTGCCGGAACTTAATTGCCACTGATCGCAAACTTCTTTCCGGAGAGCTTCCTGGTTCTTCTGGGTGGTTCAGCTCAGCGCCTTGATCAGTTCGGCGACGTCGGGGACCCCGAGGCCGGTGACCCGGTCATAGCCGGCGCCGGCCGTGAACGCGCCGTTCGTCCCGGCGGTGATGTCGCGGAAGCACGCGCCGCCGGCGAGCGGGTAGAGCTGTGGGTTCAGGAAACCGAGCGGCTCCTGGCCGGCTTTGGTGCGGGCTTCGTTGATCAGGGCACAGAAGGCCGCCCAGACCGGCGCGCTCCAGCTGGTGCCGCCGACGCCGTGCGGCAGCTCCATGCCGTTGAGAACCAGGAAGGCCCCGGTGCCCGGGTCGGCCGCCAGGCTCACGTCCGGCACCAGCCGCATCTTTCCCTTGGGTGCGCCGGGCGCACTCTGCCAGGCGGGTCGACGGAAGAAGACGCTCGTGCCGCCGCCGCTTCCGGCCCATCCGGTCTCGCTGGCCGCGGTGCCCTGGTCCGTGAGGTGCAGCGAGGTGCCGCCGACGCCGACGACTGCGGTGTCGGAGGATTCGTACTCCGCCTGTAGCGGCCCGTGCGAGCCGTGACCGGTCTGGTCCGGGTTCGAGCCCGCGTCGCCGCTGGAGACGAACACGTTCACCCCGGCCGCTGCGAGCCGCAGGAACTTGGCGTGCTGGGTCGCGACCTCGCCCTGCGGACCGCCCATGAAGGTCTCGCCGAGACCGAGGCTGATCGACAGTTGCCGAAGGCCCGGATTCTTCGGCAGGTCGGCGATGATCTGGTCGAGGGCGCGGTCCAGCGCGACGAACGACAGCGATCCGCTGGCGTACACCCGGATCTTCGCGCCGGGCGCGATGCCGCTGGACCAGGCGACGTCGAGCGTCTCCTCGCCGGAGGTCGCGGGCAGCGTCGCGCCGCCGACGTTGATCTTCTTCACCCGGGACGGCCTGCTGGTCAGCCCGTTGGCCTTCCAGAACGCGGTGATGTCCGACGTCTTCGGCACCGTGTCGATCAGGATCGCGATCGTCTGCCCGGAGCCGTCCACGTCGAGGCCGCTCGCGCCGTACGCACTGAGGATCTCGGAGACGAGGTACGGCGGCGAGTTCGGCACGTTGACCGCCTGGGCAGCGGGGACGGCCGGCCCCGGAGCAGCGCGGAAATGCTTGTTGGCGTGCCGGAACGGCTGCAGGCCGATGATCGCCTGTACGCCGTCGCCGACGGTCGACGGCAGGCTCGGCGCGTTCCGGGCTGCCGTGAACGTGAGGCCGTCCTTCGTGACCTGGACCATGTCGACCTGCAACTGCTTGGCCAGGTTGTCGACGGTCGACGTGGTGTAGACGCTGGTCCCGTCGTCGGACACGTGGTCGACGGCGAACCCGTGCCCGGCCAGCCACTTCTCCAGCTTGGCGCGGTCCTTGTCCGCTGTCTTCAAGGACTCGAGTTCGCTCGCCGGTACTACCTCCCCGCGGGCGACCGCGTCCTCGAGGTTGCGTTGGTCCTGCTCGGGCAGGGCGAGCGAGAACATGACCTCCATCGTCTCGCTCGCGTTCCTCGGCGCGGTGGCTTGGACGACCAGCCCGTTGGCTGCGAGGCCGTCATCTGGTGGCAGCGGGACAACGCTGTCTTCGAACAACTTCCTGGCCATGATTCCCCCTGGCAATGCGGTGTGATTCCCCCTGGTGCTCATGCATCAGCCACCCCGACATTCCTCCTCACCCCTCACCGCGTCAATGCCCCGACCACCAACCAGACCCTCGCTGCTATTGGGGATCCAAGGTGAGGAGGGTCAGGCAGGTCGCGTAGAGCGTGATGGCGGCGCCGATGCCGGGGAGCACGGTCCAGAGGGCTGGATTGGAGGGGGCGAGGATGAAGGTGAGGACGGTCAGCAGGCACATGACGGCGGCGGTGGCGTAGTACGCGCGGACGCCGAAGAGCCGGGCCAGCGGGATGAAGTGGAGGCCGACGCCGGCGCAGATGACGGCAGGGATCGGGTCGGGGTGGCCGGTGCCGCCCAGTACGCCGGAGATGATCGCGAGGGCGATCCACTCGCTGCCGATGATCAGCCCGAACGTACGGCCGGAGAGGCGGCGCTCGGTGCGGGGAGCGGGTGGCGCCGGCGTGGTGCGCCAGCGTTGCCAGGCGTAGGCGGCGAGCGCGACCGAGACCAGCGCGGCAACGACCATGAGTGCGATCTGCGCAGCCGTCGGGAGGTGACCGCCGGTGCCCCAGCCCAGCCAGCCGAGGGCGAAGAAGCTGAAGATCGACACACCGAACGCGGCACCCTGCAGCGCGGGACTGCGCTGCTCACTTCGAGTCATGCGACCAAGCTTCCCGCATCGAGCGGCCGATCCTTCGACCGCATCCGAAGTGTTGGCCGCCCGGGGATACCGGGATGAGGCTGTTGCTTCTGGGCGAGGAGAAGAGATGGCCAACAGGGAGTGGTAGCTCGAGGAGGTATGCCGTGAGCAACCGGGACAACTAACAACCCTGTGCCGGACGTCGCGAGAGGAGGTGTGCCGATGAGCTCCAGGGACAACTAACAGCGAACCCGATCGGAGTTGCTGCCGGCAACAACCACGCCAGCGGCACGCCCCGGTCTGAATCATGCGTTCGATGGTGCCGCCAGGTAGGCCCGAGACGGGCCCGCCTGGCGGCGCCGGGCCTTGAGTACGACCGATGGGGCACCAGCACGTCTCGGGGATGAGGGTCGCGCGGTCTGCACTCTCGATCAGTAGGTCCGGTTTGTGGGGTATACCGCCAGGCGAACACTTCCACCGTAAAACGGACGGACCGTCAAGTACCGGATTTCCCCCGACTCGACCGTTAACCGGACAAGACCAGTCCGACACGACCGCTCCGGCTCAGGTCGCGGGCCGGGCCCGGTCGAGTGTGGAGGGGGTGAGGGTCGGGTTGGCGCGGAGGTAGGCGATGAAGCCCTCGTGGTCCCGATCGTTGCGGTAGGGATCGGTGAAGCCGGTGAAGACCTGGGTGCCGTCGCCGCCGATCAGGGTGTAGGCGAGCGCGGCTACCCGGTAGTCGCGGTTCAGGTCCAGCGGCTTGCCGCTGATCTGGACGGTTGCCGGGTCGACCCGCTGGCCGATCGGCTTCGCGGTGTCGAAGGTATAGCTGACGTTGTGCGACACGGCGAACGGCGCGAACTTCTCGGTGCCGTTGGCCTGCGGCACCCACTGCGCCTCGAAGGCCGCATGGAGCTGCGTCCCCGGCAGCGTCACCGTGAGCACCGGGTTGCCGTAGCCGAACGCGTTCCACGCCTCGCCGAACAGGACGGTGCCGTCGGCATCGGCCGCGTTGGTGCCCTTGGCAAACAGCAGGTCACCGGTCAGCGCGTTCGACCCCGACACCGGTTTGACCGAGATGAGCGCGAGGTCGGCGCGTCCGTCGCGGTGCTGGTTCGCGTCCCAGTAGGCGAAGTCCGCGGCCAGGTTGCCCATCGTGGATTCGCCCGACGCGTTCGGCGTCCGCGTGAAGTCGCCGGTGACCCGTGCCAGCGGCGTCGCGTAGCGCTTCTGCCCCTTCGCGGTCCAGTAGTCGGCGATGTACTGGAGCTCTTCGTCGACCGGCACGTCGCGGGTGTTGGCGTGGTTCGTCGACGTGGTGAGCTCACGGATCACTGCACCGGTCCGCGGGTCGAGCTTGAGGTTGATCTCGTTGATCAGCGACCCGTGGTTGCCGGCCTCGACGACCGGACGCGGTACGCCGTTCGGGTCCGGGACCATCATGTTGAACCGGCAGTGCCAGTGCCCGGTCACGATCGCGGCGATGTCCGGCGAGGCCTGCGCGGCGAGCTGGAAGACCGGCCCGGACGGGTTCGTTCCGGCGTTGTAGTCGTTGCCCGCGACGCCGCCGTCGTGGATGTTGATGACGATCGCGTTGACGCCGCGCTTCTTGAGCTGCGCGGCCAGCTTGTTGGCCTGCTCGACGTCCGACAGCGAGCGCATGTCGGGCTGGTACGACGTGGACCCGGTCGGGGTGTCCATCACGGTGAGGTGGATGAACGCGATCGGCAACTTGCGTCCGTGCCCCACGTCGACCCACTCGATGTTGTACGGCGGCAGGATCGTCCGGCCGGTGTCCGCGTGCACGATGTTCGCCGTGTAGAAGCGGAAGTCCGCGCCGCGGAAGCGGTGCCCGGTGGAGTCGACGAAGTTGTCGTCGCGGCCGTTCACCGGGTACGGCGCGCCGTGCTCCATGTGGTCGATGAGGAACTTGGCCGAGTGGTCCAGCTCGTGGTTCCCGACCGTGCTGAACTGCAGGCCCATCGCGTTGAGGGCCTCGACCGTCGGCTCGTTGGCGTGCGCGTCGACCTCGAACGGCCAGCCGGAGAAGTTGTCCCCGGAGGAGAAGAAGAGCGAGTTCCGCCGGCCCTCGCGCAGCTGCTTGAGGTGCGTCGCCAGGTACCCGACGCCGCCGACCGTCACCTGGACACCGCCCGCGCCGGTGATCACGCTGCCCTGACTCGGCGTCGTCGGCTGCAGGTATCCGTGCAGGTCGGTGATGTTGAGCAGCTGTACGTCGACGTACCCGGCGGCTGCGGCCTCGTCGACGGCGTCCGGACTGGCGTACGCGATGTCGCCGACCGCGGCGGCGGTGGCGATCGCGCCGGTCGTGGTGAGGAACGTCCGGCGGCGGATCCGTCTGTTCACGGCGAACCTACTTCCTGGGGGAGGGACGCGCGTTAGTGCGCATTATTGCCTGTTTCCGACATTAATAGCCTCCGTCCGGGCAGGCGTCAACGGCTGACTGAACAATCGGCGAACGCCGGTCAGCGCGTGGGGGAGTGCAGGCTGCCCGCAGCGAGTAGCGGCAACGGGCCCCGCGAGGCCGCGAGCAACCGCTCGTCGACGGCGTCGAGAGCCAGGGTCGCGGCGCCGAGCGCCACGCACAGTGCACCCAGCGACGAGGCCCGCAGCTCCGGCACACGCGGGCAGAGCTTGGCCAGCTCGGCCGCGAGTGGATCCATCAGTACGTCGGCCGACTGGGAGAAGGCCCCGCCCAGCACCAGCATCCGTGGATCGACGATCGAGATGGCTGTGGCCGCCGCGACCGCCATCGCCCGCGCATACTTCCGGACGGCGTTCACGGCCGCCCGATCGCCGTCGCGGGCGGCAGCGAACGCCCGCTCGGCCTTGTCCGTCTCGGGAGTCTCCGCCGGCACGACCGCGTGCAGATGCTCGAGCGCCGCCTCCCAGGCGACACCTCGCAGCGCCGACATGTCCGCCGCCGCGCCGTACGCACCCCGCCGTAACCTCCCGTCGAGCACGAGCGCCAGACCCGTACGCCGCCCGGCGTGCAGGAACACCATGTCCGTGCCGCCCTGACGCTGTTCGGCCAGGGCGGCGAGCTGGCTGTCGTTGTCCACGACAACGAGCTGCGCCGATCGGCCGAAGTACTCCGCGAGGTCGGTGGCTGCCCAGTCCGGGATCGCGTTCGCGTGTACGACGATCCCGGCGGAATCGACCAACCCGGTGGTACCGACGCCGACGGCCCACACCGGCGCGCCGGCCTCGCGCGCGCAGGCCGCGACAACCTCGTCCGCCGCGGCCAGCCGGTCGCGCCGCGGCGTCTCCGGCGTCACGGATCGCCGTTCGATCGCGAGCATCCGCCCGTCGAGATCGGTCAGCACCCCACGAACGGAGAACGCCCCGATGTCGAGCCCCACGACGGACCCCGCCTCGGCCCGGAACCGATAGCTCCGCGCCGGACGCCCGCGGCCACGGATCGCCGGGCTCTCCTCGACCAGCCAGCTCCGGCTGACCAGACTCGACAGTACCTCTTCGACCGCGGTCCGCCCGAGCCCGCTCTGCGCCACGATCTGCGCGACCCGGACGTCGCCGGCGGATCGCACAGCCGCAAGGACGGCCCGCTCGTTGAGTTGCCGCAACCGGGACTGATCCCCGGCGTCCGGCATCGTCGACCCCATGATCGCGCCAGCTTAATCTCAAGAGTCCCAGATCGGACCGAGCGCGGGGATGCCCAGCTGTTCCAGTCCGTGCACGACCGTCCAGGTCACCTTGCGGTTGGACACGCAGATCACCGCCTCCGCGCCGGAGTCGGCGTACGCCGAGTAGGCCAGCTTGACCATGTCCGGTTTGCCGTTGGCGTCGGTGTCCCAGATCAGGGCGTCGGGCTGCGCGGTGAGGATCTCGTCGACAAGGCTCTGCCCGTAGGTCTTCACCGGGTCGCGCGTGACCCAGACGAGCTTGCTGGGCACGCGGCTCGCGAGGATGTGCGCGAGGATCGGCCCGATGCCGCTTCCGGTGGCCACGTAGACCACTCGGCGGAACACCATGCCGTAGTTCGCCATCCCCGCGGTCGCGACGCCTCGCACCCAGATGTGCGACGGCGGGTTGTCGATGAACTCGCCGGTCCAGTCGCCGGCTCGCGACACCGCCATCCGGAAGCCTGGTACACCGGGCGTCGGGATCACCGCGAAGCTGTGCCACTGCTGCAGCGGGTGTCGTGCGATGGAGCGTGACGAGCCGGCCATCGGCATGCCGTGTCGCGAGTGCACCAGGGCGACATGGGCCGACGGCCGTACGACGTCGATCGGGACCCGTCGTAGCAGCATCCACGGTGCCAGCGAGCTGAGTGTGGTGACGACGAGCACCCACACGGTCGGCGTACTGGCGATTGCCGCGAGCAGCGGGCCGGGCCGCTCGTCCGCGAGCAGGAGTGCGCCGATCCAGAACAGGATCGACAGAGCCCACCCGCCGTACCGGTGGATTCGCTCGAAGCGGTCGTGGTGCATGGCGCGGGCGCTCGGCCGCGCGGTGATCACGATGGCGAGCAGCAGGACCACCTGCACGCAGTACACGAACTGCAGCGCCGAGCTCACCTGCCCGATCGCGGCGACGGTCAGCCCGAGGAACCAGAAGGTGCCGCAGACAGCACCGCCGACGTGCAATCCGCCCAGGTGATAGCCCTTCGCCAACCCCCACCGCAGGCGCAGCGGCCAGGACTTCGGGACCTGCGTCACCAAGCGGGAGAGACAATTCACGACGAGTTGCTGCCGGACGAGAATTCCCAGTGCGAAATTCACCTGAGCAACCAACGCGAGGCCGGCGACCTCATGTATTCCGCCCAGCAACACCACAACATTCGCAACCACGACGAACAGAGCCAGCCGATTGCTCTGCATCAACCGTGGATGCTTGAAAATTCGCCGCATCCACGGCAACTTCTCCGGCAGCACAACAACATCCGGACGTGCGAGAACCTGCACCGTACCCATTGAAAATTCCCCCAGAATTTCCACATCGCCCCAGTAATGCAAACTGGGACGCCCGATCACCCCCAACAGGTTGAGCAGTCAGCCGCCACTGCAACACAACCTCAACAATCAGCGCAGGCGCCAGGTCGTTGCCGGCTTGGGGGAGTACGCGCACACGGTGCCGAGTTGTACCGAGGCGCGGAGGTGGGCGGCGAGGGCTGGATGGGCCAGGTCGAGCTTCGTCAGTGCGTCGCGGATGCGGGCGCTGACGGTTTTCCGGGCTCGTTCGGTCTGGTCGTCCAGACGCCTGGAGCGGCCCCCGAGACCCGTGGCTGCGGCGAGTTCGTGGATGAGGGCGTCACGCTCGGCGCGCAGCTTCCCGGCTTCGGCATCAGAGGCGTCCTCGATCTGCTCGCCCAACTCGTCGAGGCGCGCCTTGTACCGCGCTTTGGCTGTCTCGTCGAGCACCGGGTCCGCGCCGGCGCCGACGAAGCCGGAGCCGATCAGGGCCGACACATGAATATCGTTGCCTTCAGCACCGATCAGGACGGCGAGGTCGCGCAAGCCTTTTGAATCGGGTACCTGAACGTGCACCCCGCCGTACCCGAGCTGCCACAGCCCCTCGACCTGCCGGAACTCGTTGGTCGCGAGCGAGGCGAGCGCCCGTTCCGTGACCCGGATCCAACCGGCCGCGCCGAGTCGTTCGTGCAGGACGAGCGCGGCGCGGTAATGCTCCTCCGCCGCATCGAGGTCACCGAGCGAGGCGGCCAGCGCGCCGAGATGATGGTCGACGGCAGCGTGGTACGACGCACAGCCGCCGACGATCACGTGCGTTCCGGCGTACGGCCGAAGCTGTTCGTAGGTCCAGGTCCGCTGGGCCGTCGTGCCGACCGCGGCGAAGACGACGGCCGCCACGGCGAGTCCTTCGAGACCCGTCCAGATGGCGATGTCCAGCACGCTGAAGTCGCCGAGTGCGGCGGCGGCGGCCTCCAACTCGCCGCGGACGGCGAGCGGCCAAGCCTTGAGCAGCGGGAACATCGGCCACAGCGGGTCACTGGGGTCCAGCGAGCTTTCCGGCTCGGGTACGCCGAGCGCGACCAATGACCAGCGGGAGGTGCAGAAGCAGCCGACTGCGTCAGGTTCGCCGATCGCCAGCCCGAGTCCGAGCGCCTCCTCGCCCAGCCGGGCCGCCTCTTCGGCCTGGCCGGCGAGCTGGGCGAAGGTGGCACGCCGGGTCAGTGCACCCCATCGGCCGCGGGCGTGGCCCAGTTGGCTTGCCAGCGCGATGTAGGTGAGTAGTTCGTCGCGTCCGGCCGGATCGCTCAGCTCCAACAGGGCCGCCGCCCGCAGTTGACGGGCCTGGGCAATCAGGTCGACGTCGTGGGCCGCTGTTGCCGCGTCGAGCATCGTGTCGATCAGCGGGAGCCTTCGCGCCGCGGTGCCCGGAGTCCAGAGCGCATCATGCATGGCGAGTCGCGCCTCGGCCAGCGCTCGGTCGTCACCGGCAGCGGTGGCGAGCCCGACCGCCCGCTCCGCCGCGGCGACCACCCTCTCGTCGGGGACAGCGGTCGAGCCGTGCCGGAGCAATCTGGCGATCGCGCCGTACAGCCGGGATTGAAGACTCAGCGATCCCTGCGTGGTCGCCAACCGGGCAGCGGCCTCCTCGAGCAGTTCGAGCGCCTCGGCCTGGTGCGCACCCGACCTGTGACCGAGCGCGTGGATGCCGAGTGCGGCGCGCGCGACGATGACTGCATCGCCCGCCGCACGGACGCCGGCGAGGTACTGCTCACGGGCCTCGTCGGCGTGGCCGGCTCTTGCGAGAGAGTCGGCCAGTTCGACCAGCAGGACCGGCTGCAGTACGTCGGGTCCTTCGACGGCGATCACCTGCAAGGCCCGGCGGTAGTGGCCGCAGGCATCGTCGTGGCCGAGCCGGGTGGTGGCCTCGCGCGCGGCGCGGACGCAGTACTCGATCGCCTCCCCACGGGCTCCGGTGCCGGCCGCGAGGAGGTGGGCCGCGATCCGGGCCGAACTACCCGACCGCTCGCGCAGGGCCTGGCCGATGGCCAGGTCGAGCTCACTCCGGGTCCCGGCGTTCAGGCCGCGGAGGATCGTCTCGCGGTACAGATCGTGGGCCAGTGCCGGTACGCCGGGCTCGGCGGTGACCACGCCCGCCCGGCGCGCCTCGTCCAGCAGCCCGATCAGCTCGGTTTCGTTGCCAGCAGCACCGATCCGGACGAGGAGGCCGGTGTCGGCGTCGGTCCCCGCGACGGCGATGCGCTCGAGCATGCGGACGCAGTCGGTCGACAGCCTGGCGAGCCGGCGCCGCAGTGTCTCCGTGATGCTCGCGGGGATCGGCGGCTGCGGCGTACCCTGCGCGACGATCAGCCGCGCCAGTTCGCGAACGAAGAACGGGTTGCCCGCGCTGCGTTTCCAGACCTGTTCGCCGAGCAGCTCGGACGACTCCCGCCCGGCTACCGACGCGACCAGGTCGCGGACCTCGCCGGCGCCCAGCCCGTGCAGCGGCAAATGCTGAGCGGCCGCCGACACCTGCAGCAGGTCGGCCGGCGCCTCGGTATCGCGGTAGGCGCCGGCCAGCAACACCCGGCTGCCGGCCAGCGCGCGGCCCAGGAACCCGAGCAGCCGCAAGGACGCGGAGTCCGCCCAGTGCAGGTCATCCAGAACCACCAGCACCGGACGGTCCGCTGCCAGCGCCGACAGGCACTGTGCGACAGCCTCGAACACCCGGAACTCCGCATCGGCAGCCGCCGCCGCATCCATCCCAGGTACGCCGGCGTCCGGGTCAGGCTCCACCAGCCGGCGTGCCGCACCGAGGTCGCCCACCGGAAGGCATGTGGCGCGCAGGACCTGGGACCACGGCCAGTACGGCGGAGCGCCGCCACCGTCCGGGCAGATACCGCGCAGCACGGTCCAGTCCTGCCCGGCCCGATCGGCCAGCGCGGTCAGGACGGCCGTCTTGCCGATCCCGGCCTCGCCGCTGAGCAGGAGGAACTGGCCGAGCCCGGACGCGGCGTCCCGGAGTACGGCGTCGGCCGCGGCCAGCACCGGTTCCCGGCCCACGAGCCGCACCCGTGAGTTCATAGCGTCATCATCAGTCGTCAGGGCCGTAGCGCCAAGACCAGGTTGAGCGGCGCCGGCACGTCGAGCCTCTCCACCCGGCTGAAGGCCGCCTCCGCCGCCAGGGCACGCAGACGCTTCTCGCCGGCCTGGGCGCCGAGCGGCTCGGACGACGTCGCGGTCTCCTGCGAGACGGCGTTCGGAGTACAGGCGAGCGTGGAGACCGCGTAGAACATGCGGCCGGTCGGGTTCAGATTGTCCTGTACGTCGTCGGCGCCCAGCGGCTCGAACAGCAGAACGATCCCGGAATCGGCGACCGCCGACCTGGCCCGGACCAGCGCTCCGCGCGGATCACCGATGTCGTGCAGAGAGTCGAAGAAGGTGATCAGGTCGTAGTCCGAGCCGGGCAGATCGGCGGCGGCTGCGACCTCGAATCGCACGTTGTCCGGCCCGGCCTGCTCGCGCGCGTGCGCGACCGAGGCGTCGTGGTAGTCGATGCCGAGCACCCGCGCCGCCGGGTACAACTTCGCGATGTCCGTCGTCGGTGTGCCGTACCCGCAGCCGACATCGAGGACCGTGCCACCGCTGGACAGCGCCTCGACCACGGCCGGCATCGCACCGATGGCGGCGGCGATGAGTTCCTCGGGCAGGGCGATCTTGGTGAACGCGTCCGTACCGTGCCAGTGCTCGGCGGTGCGCTGATGCCAGCCGAATCCCTGTCCGGTGCGGAACGCCTCGCTGAACGCGCCGAAGCCCTCGCCCATCGACGAGAGCATGGTCGCGCAGGCGTCGACGAGCGCTCCGCCGGGGCCGTAGTGGATCGCGGCCGCGACCGGTGCCGGCAGGACGAAGGTTTCGCCGGCCGGGTCGTATTCGAGATAGCCGCCGGCTGCCTGGGCCCGCAGCCACTCGCGGACCAGCGCGGGGTGTACGTCGACCTTGGCCGCGACCTGGCGATCGGTCAACGGACCCGCGTCGGCGAGCGCGGCCCAGAGTCCACTCCGCGTGCCGAGGGCGGTCAGCAGGACGCCCAGCGACGCACCGAGTTCGGTCAGGATCTTGCCCATCTGCTCCTCGACCGCCGCGTCGGTGACTGGCTGTTCTTGCAAAGTGCTCATGATGGAACTCCTCTGATCAGGTGCTGTTACCGCGAAGGCGCGAGATCCCGCCTCGCGATCCGCTAGGCGGCATCCAGCGCCTATAGGGCATGAGCACACAGATCGGGACCGAAGAGCTTGATGCCGTCGCCCAGGCGGAGCTGGTCCGCCGCGGCGAAGTCACGGCGTACCAGCTGACCACCGCCGCGATCGAACGGATCGAGGCCCTGAATCCCACCCTGAACGCGGTCATCACCCCGCTGTACGACACGGCTCTTGCCGCGGCCCGTCTCGCCCCGTCGGGACCGCTCGGCGGAGTGCCGTTCCTCGCCAAGGACCTGGTCGCCGAGATCGCCGGAGCGCCCTTCAGCGAGGGGTCACGCTTCGTCAGCGGTCTGGTGTCCGGCCACGACTCCGAGCTGGTACGTCGTTGGCGGCGGGCCGGGCTGATCATCCTCGGCAAGACCAACACGCCGGAGTTCGGCATGGTCCCGGCCTGTGAGCCGATCGCCTTCGGGCCGACGCGCAACCCGTGGGATCCGTCCCGGTCGACCAGCGGCTCCAGCGGCGGCTCGGCGGCGGCGGTCGCGGCCCGGTTGGTGCCGATGGCGCACGGCAACGATCTGGGCGGGTCGATCCGCTACCCGGCGTCGGCCTGTGGGCTGTTCGGCCTGAAACCGACCCGGGCACGCAACCCGCTCGGTCCGGAGTACGGCGACGCGATCAGCGGTTGGGCCTGTGAACACGCGCTCACCCGCTCGGTCCGCGACAGCGCCGTACTGCTCGATGCCACCGCCGGTCCGGCGCTCGGCGACCCGTACGGGGTGCCGTTGCCGGACCGTCCGTTCGCCGTGGAGGCCGGGATCGATCCGGGGCGGCTGCGGATCGGCTACACGGCGCAGACGCCCGACGGCAGCACGCCACATCCGGACTGTGTCGCGGCACTCGATGACGCGGCCGCGTTGTGCGCATCGCTCGGCCACGAGCTGGTGGAGACCGAACTGCCCGGTCTGACGCCCGCGGTCGGGAAGGCTATCGGCACGGTGTTCGACGCGGCGACGGCGTGGATCGGCGAGTACTGGGTCCGCCGCCTCGGCCGCCTCCCGGCCGACGACGAGCTCGAGCCGCTGACCCGCGCGTACTGGGAGCGTGGGCGGCGGGTGTCCGCGGCCGCCTACCTGCTCGCGATCGAGGACTGTCAGGCCTTCGCCCGTGTGGTCGCCCGGTGGCTGACCGGGATCGACGTCTGGCTGACCCCGACCCTGTCGATGCCGCCGGCAACGATCGGCGAGATCACCTCGACCGCCGAGGATCCCTTGCGCGCGGGGCGCGCCGGCGGCCGAACCGTCGCGTACGCCGGTGTCGTCGCGAACCTCACCGGCAACCCGGCCATGTCGGTTCCGCTGTACTGGAACGCGGACGGCCTGCCGATCGGAGTACATTTCCTCGGCCGGTACGGCGACGAGGCGACTTTGTTCCGCCTCGCCGCCCAGCTCGAGTCGGCCCGCCCCTGGGCCCACCGCCGGCCACCGCTGCTACCGCAATGAGCGGAAGGCGGCTCGGACTTCCTGGGTGAACAGCTGCGGCTCCTCCCAGGCCGCGAAGTGGCCGCCCCGGGCCGGCTTGTTGTAGTAGGCAAGCGTCGGGTAGGAGTTCTGGGCCCAGCTGCGCGGCGCCTGGAAGATCTCGCCGGGGAAGGCGCTGAAACCGACCGGCACGCTGACCGGCGGGGGAGTCTGGCCGCCGCCGGCCGCGCGGGCCGCGGCGCTCTCCCAGTACGCGCGGGCGGACGATACGCCGGTGCCTGTGAGCCAGTAGAGCGTGACGTTGTCGAGGACGTGGTCACGGCTGAGATTGCCGGCCACCGGCCCGCCACGGAACGCGCGGGAGATCTTGTAGTAGCTGTCGGTGTCGTGGTCGAGCATCCAGGCTGCCAGCGCGACCGGCGAGTCGAGCAGCGCGTAGCCGATCGTCTCCGGACGCGTGGACTGCTCGATCAGGTAGCCGTTGCCGGTCCGGCCGAACTCGGCGAGTGCGGCGGCCGCCGCCCGTTCCTCCGCGGTGTTCGTCGGCTCGGTGGCTCCGCCGAGGGCCGGGACGAGCAGGTTGAGGTGGATGCCCAGCAGACCCGCCGGTGCTTGGCGCCCCAGGGTGTCGGTGATGGCCGCGCCGACGTCTCCGCCCTGGGCGACGTACTGCTGGTAGCCGAGGCGGTGCATGAGTTCGTCCCAGGCACGCGCGACCCGGCCGGGCTCCCAGCCGGTCTCGGTCGGCTGACCGGAGAAGCCGAAACCGGGAACCGACGGCAGGACGAGATGGAAGGCGTCCGCCGCGCTGCCACCGTGCGCGGTCGGATCGGTGAGCGGGCCGATCGTCTCGAGCAGCTCGACGATCGAGCCGGGCCAGCCGTGGGTCATGATCAGCGGCAGCGCGTCGGCGTGCCGGGAGCGGACGTGGATGAAGTGGATGTCGACGCCGTCGATCTCGGTCGTGTACTGCGGAAGCCGGTTGAGCTTCGCCTCGAACCTCCGCCAGTCGTACCGGCTGTTCCAGTACTTCGCCAGCGCCTGGCCGGTGGCCAGTTGCACGCCCTGCGAGCGGTCGCCGACGAGTTCCTCGGACGGCCAGCGGGTCGCGGCGACCCGGCGACGCAGGTCGTTCAGCTGCTCACGGGACGCAGTGAAACGAAACGGCCGGATCCCGCCCGGGCCCGCGGCGGAGGTGAGTGACGGGGCGGCCTCGGCGCGGTCGCCCAACGCCACCAGGGCGGTGCCTGCTGCGAGTCCGCCGTACAGGACCGTGCGCCGGGTGGGCCTGGAGGACGCTGACGAAGACATTTGATCCCTTTCACGAAGTATCGGTACTCGTGAAAGCCTGCTCCGCCCTCGTCGGCGTCGCCCCAGTAGAAGTCCCTGGTGTTGGTCAGTCGATCACTGCGGGTGGTGCTTTTTCGTCGGCCAGGTGGGACACCTCGCGTTTGCGGGGCAGCATCAGCGCCGGAACCAGCGTGAGCGTCACCAACACCCACGCCACCCAGTAGCTGTGCGCGAACGCCTCTGCGGCATCGGTCAGCCCGCGTGCGATCACGGCCGGGTCCAGGTGGAGCGGGACGAGGGCCTCCGGGTGGGTGTTGGACAAGATGGCGGCCTGGGTCTCACGCAGCCCCTCGCCGAGACCGGGCACGTTCTGCGTGCCGGGGATGATCGGCGAGTTGTTCAGCTGGTTGGTGAGGATGACCGACATCGTCGCGACACCACAGGACGAGGCGATCTGCTGGGTGATGTTCAGCAGTGTCGAGCCGCGCGCGACCTGGGGCCCGTGCAGCGTCCGCAGCGCGGTGGTGAACAGCGGCATCATCGTGCCGCCCATCCCCAGACCCATGACGACCAGCATGGCGATCAGGACGCCGTACGGCGTGGTCGCGGTGATCTGGGTGAGCCCGAACATGCCGATCACGATCAACCCGATCCCGAACGGGACGATCCGGCCGACCGGGATCTTGTCCACCAGCCGCCCGGCGATCGGCATCGTGATCATCGCGCCGAGGCCCTGCGGTGCGACCAGGAGCCCCGCGTGCAGCGTCGACTCACCGCGGATCTGCTGGAAGTACGTCGGGACCAGCAGCAGCCCGCCGAAGAACGCGGCGCCGAACAGGAACATCGTGATGATCGAGACAGTGAGGTTGCGGTCGCGGAACAGCCGCAGGTCGAGCAGCGGATGCGCCGGCCGGAACGAGTGCCAGACGAAGGCCGCCATCAGCAGTACACCGATCAGCACCGACACCCACACCCGGGGCGCGCCGAAGTCGCCGCCCTCGGCCGGCAGCGAGGAGATGCCGAACAGGAACAGCGCGAGCCCCGGCGACATCAGCAGCACACCGACGAAGTCGAACGACTCCGACGGCTCCGCGTGGTCCCTGGCCAGCGCGAACCAGGCGTAGACCAGCGCGATCACGCCGAGCGGCACGTTGATCAGGAAGATCCAGTGCCAGCTCGCCACCTGGATCAGCCAGCCGCCCAGGATCGGTCCGAGGATCGGGCCGAGCAGCATCGGCACGCCGAGGATCGCCATCAGCCGCCCCATCCGGCGCGGGCCGGCGGCCTGGGTCATGATCGTCATCCCGAGCGGCATCAGCATGCCGCCGCCCAGCCCCTGCAGGACCCGGAAGCCGATCAGCATGTTGATGCTGGTGGCGGTCGCACACAGCGCGGACCCGGCGGTGAACAGGAAGATCGCGGTCATGTAGAGCCGCTTGGTGCCGAACCGGTTGGCGGCCCAGCCGGTCAGCGGGATCACGGTCGCGAGCGCCAGCGTGTACGCCGTGACCGTCCACGCCACCGTGGAGTACGCGATCGGGTTGCTGGGCGAGCCGAACTCGTCCTGGAAGGTGGGCAGGGCAACGTTGACCACGGTGATGTCGAGGATCGACATGATCGCACCGAGCACCACCACGCCGGCGATCTTCAGAACCGCGGCGTCGATCTGATCGGGGTATTCGGCTTGTGTTTCAGGCTGGCTCACGGGTCCCCCCTCGGGTACGAGCGCGTCTCAGCAGAGCCTACGCGTGGTGCACCTACCCGTCAGTCAGGTTTTGCCCTGAGTTGGGCGACTGAATTGACCTACTGTGGTTGGTGACGGCCCCCGGTTGAGGAGGAACGATGTCGGACGAACCATTCGAGACGTCGGAGAACGTGCACCGCGATCGCCGTGAGCACGGTGGCGCCGACGCGATCCACCCGGACCAGGACGACCTGGACCGCCGGACCGAGGAGGAGCGCGTCGAGGCCGGCGTCGACGCCTACGACCCCGACGAGGTCCCGCCCGCGACCGACGAGCCGGCGCCGGCCGACGTCACGCAGTCGGAGGTGTACGAGGAGGCCAAGGCGGAGCTGGATCGCGAGGAGTCCGAGGGCGAGGCCTACCCGCTGACCGACCGTCATCCGTTCCCGCCGTCGCACTACGACCGCTCTTGACAGGCGCGTGATCAGCGGATGATCGCGCGGATGTGGCGTGGCTGGGTGCCGACCGAGAAGGCCGCCGAGTACGCTGAGATCGTCGAGCGGACCGGGATGTCCGGCTATCGCAGTACGCCCGGGAACGAAGGCGCCCAGCTGCTGACCCGGGATCTCGGCGACGGCCGGACCGAGATCGTCACGCTCAGCTGGTGGACCGACCTCGAGCACATCCGGGCGTTCGCCGGGGACGACATCGAGCACGCGAAGTACTACCCCGAGGACGACGACTACCTCCTCGAGCGCGAGCTCACCGTCACCCACTACGAGGTCAGGCCCGAGGACAGCTGACCGCGTGTCTGCGACTCACGTCGGCGGGTGCGCGATCGGTTGCTGCTTCTCGATTGCTGGCGGGAAGCCGAAGGCCGCGACCAGGGCGGGGTCCTGGAACTCGACCACCCGGGAGATGCCGGTGGCGGTGGCGGTCAGTGCGACGATGCCGCTCGCCCGGCCCCGGTGATACACGGCCGCTGCGGGCTGGGCGTTGGCGGTCGTGGGGATCAGCTGCCAGTCGCCCGGCGCCCCGAACACATGAGCTTCGAGCAGGTGGATGCACCTCGTCCGGCCCGATTGCCAGTCTCGGAACGGCGTCGCCTCGAGCGTGGCGTCCGCCCGGAGTACCTGCTCGAGAAGGTTGGTGTCCGAGCGCTCGAAGGCCGTGATGTAGCCGTCGAGCAGTGCGCGCGCCCGCTGGTCGGTCGGCTCGAGGAGCTCGTCGGTCTCCACCTCGTCGAGCGTCGAGCGGGCGCGCTGCAGGGCGCTCTTGACCGCCGCCGTGGTGGTGCCGAGGATCTCCGCGGTGTCGGTCGCGGGGAACGCCAGTACCTCGCGCAGGATGAGGACCGCGCGCTGGCGTGGCGGCAGGAGCTGGAGGCTCGCGATGAGCGCGAGCCGTACTGATTCGCGCTCGACCACCACCGCGGCCGGATCGTCGGCCGGCGGGGCGATCCAGCTGTCCGGCAGCGGTTCGAGCCAGGAAAGCTCGCCCGGTGCCGAGGGAATCGGTGGGCGATCGGGTCCGTCGTACGGGCCGGCCAGACCGGAGGGCAGGACGCGGCTCTGCCGGGAGTCCAGCGCGGTCAGGCAGACGTTGGTCGCGATCTTGTAGAGCCAGGAGCGGATCGATGAGCGGCCCTCGAAGCCGGCGTACGACCGCCAGGCCCGCAGGTAGGTTTCCTGGACCAGGTCCTCGGCGTCGTGCGCGGAGCCGACCAGGCGATAACAGTGCGCGAGCAACTCCCGGCGGAATCGCTCGGTGTCGGCGGCGAACCGCTCGTCCGGGCCCATACCTGATTCTCTCAAGGCAGCAGTGCCAGTTTGCCGACGGTGGCCCGGGCTTCCAGTTCCGAGAGTGCTTTCGGGCCGTCGGCCAGTTGGTAGGTAGTCGGCTGACCGGGGGAGAGGACCCCGGCCGCGATCAGGCCGAACAGCTCACCCACCAGCTCGCCGAACAGGTGCGGCGTGGCCTGGATGAGTACGCCGAGGTTGAAGCCGATGACGTGCACCTGGTGCCGGTACACCAGGTCCCAGTTGGTGAGCGCGGCTTCGCCACCTGCCAATCCGGTGACGACGACCCGGCCGGTGACTCGCTTGGCCGCGCCCAGGCTGGCTTCGAGGGTTCCACCGGACTCCACCACCAGATCGGCACCGGCGCCGTCGGTCAGTCGCAGTACGTCGGCCGCGAGGTCGGCGCCACGCGAGTCGAGGACATGGTCGGCGCCGAGCGCGAGCACTGCGCCGTGTTTGGGCACCGAGGCCGTGGCGATGACCGTGGCGCCGTAGTGCTTGGCGATCTTCACCGCTGCCTGGCCGGTGGCGCCTGCGGCCGCATGGATCACGACTGTCTGCTCGGCGGTCAGCCCGCCCAGAGGCTTGAGCGCAGCCAGAGCGGTGGGCCAGTTCACCAGCAGCCCCAGGGCCTCGTGCGCGGCCCAGCCCGAGGGCACCGACACCGGCGCCGACAGCGCCATGTACTCCGCGAATGCGCCGTCACCGACACCGACCACCTGCGCTCCGAGCTGAGCGTCATTGATCCCCTCGCCAACCGCGACGACCTCCCCGGCAGCCTCGAAGCCCGCGACGTACGGCGGCTGTGGTCCACCGCCGAAGACGCCGTGGCTCTTGGAGACATCAGCAAAGTTGACCCCGGCGGCGGCGACTCGAATCAGCACCTCGCCCCGCCCAGGCACGGGCACCTCCGCATCCGTCACCAGCCGCATGTCCTGCGGCCCGTCGAAAGACATCTGCTCCAGCGCATGCATTCCCATGACAGGTAGACCGAGCCCGCGACCAAAAGGAATCGGTCTGGTTTGATGAGAGTTCCCGATCGCCCTTAGGGAGAACTGATGATTCGTCGAACGCTCGTGCTGCTGGCAAGTCTGTCGATGGTCTGGTTGACCGTTCCGGTCGCGCGGGCCGCGCCGTCCGGGGATCGGGACGTGATCGTCCAGTTGTTCGAGTGGAACTGGGCCTCGGTCGGCCGGGAGTGCGGCGCGGTGCTGGGCCCGAAGGGGTACGGCGCCGTGCAGGTCTCGCCGCCGCAGGAGCATGTCGTGCTGCCGGGGCCGGGGTATCCGTGGTGGCAGGACTATCAGCCGGTGAGCTACAAGATCGACAGCACCCGCCGTGGCACCCGCGCCGAGTTCGTTGCCATGGTCAACAGTTGTCACGCGGCCGGCGTCAAGGTGTACGTCGACTCGGTGATCAACCACATGACCGGCGGCTCGTCCGGCGGGGTCGGCAGCGCGGGTTCGTCGTACACGCACTACGACTACCCGGGGATCTACCAGAACCAGGACTTCCACCACTGCGGCCGCAACGGCAACGACGACATCGTCAACTACAACGACCGGTACGAGGTGCAGAACTGCGAACTGGTCGACCTGGCGGATCTCGCGACCGACACCGACTACGTGCGCGGCCGGATCGCGGCGTACCTGAACGATCTGTTGTCGATCGGCGTCGACGGGTTCCGGCTCGATGCGTCGAAGCACATGGCGGCCGCGGACATCGCTGCGATCAAGGCGAAGTTGTCGCGTCCGGCGTACCTCTATCAGGAGGTCATCTACGGCGCGGGCGAGCCGATCACCCCGGACGAGTACGTCGGCAACGGCGACGTGCTCGAGTTCCGCTACGGGACGGATCTCGCGAAGATCTTCAACACCGAGCGGCTGGCGTATCTGCGGACCTTCGCCGAGCCGCTGTCGTCGGACCATGCGGTCGTGTTCACCGACAACCACGACACCCAGCGGGGGAGCGGCGTACTGACGTTCCGCGACAACGGCCGCTACGCGATGGCGAACGCGTTCATGCTCGCCTGGACGTACGGGACACCGAAGGTGATGTCGAGCTACGAGTACACCTCGAACGACGAGGGACCGCCGTCGACCAGCACCGGGCAGACGGTCGACACGACGTGCTTCACCAACCGCTGGCGGTGCGAGCACGAGTGGCGCGTCATTGCGAACATGGTCGGCTTCCACAACACGACGCGGGGGACCGCCGTCACCGAGTGGTGGGACAACGGCAACGACGCGATCGCCTTCGGCCGCGGCACCAAGGGATACCTCGTCCTCAACGACGAGAGCTCCGCGCTGACCGGTCGCAGCTTCCACACCGACCTCCCGGCCGGGGTGTACTGCGACGTGTTCCACGGCGACTACACCCCAGGCCACTGCACCGGGCCGACGTACACGGTCGACTCGACCGGCTGGTTCCGCGCCGACGTCGCCGCCACCGACGGCCTCGCCTTACACGCCGGCGCGAAAGTCTCGTAACAGCGTCGATCACTCGCCGAACGGTGGGGCGGCGGCCGGCCCGGTCCAGTGGAAGTACACCGGGTCATCGAGGGTCACCGGGATCTTGCCGCGGTTCTGGATGACGGTCGCGGCGCCGTTCGCGTGGCCGACGACGTACAGATCAGCGGATTCGGTGTCCTTGTCGATGCCGAGCAGGAGCGTGCCGTACTGACCACACCTCTCGGCGACCAGCGCTTCGAAGCCTTGCCAGGTCGACCCGCGGACGAGCTTGACGACTGGCTTCATCGGCGTCGTCGTGGGGATGTGGATCGTGTACAGCGCCCCGCCGCGGGTGTTGGCCAGGAAGGTGTCGTAGGTCCGGGTCTGGCTGATCAGCGTCATCGACTTCACCGCGGAGAAGCCCGGGTACGACGTCTTGTTCCGCCAGACGCCTTGCGTATCCACGGTCCAGCGGAACAGCACACCGTCGCCGCGCAGACCGTACGTGTTCGTTCGGTAGAACGAGCCGGTGGAGGTCGCGTACGTCGCCTGGTCCAAGGCGGTGAATCCGGCCCAGCCGCCGCCGATCCGGCTGAGACCGGAGCGCAGGATCTCGCCGTCCGAGAAGTTGACGGCGTAGAAGCTCTTGTACAGGACGTCGCCCAGGACGAGATAGCCGCTTGGCTCGGGGCCGGCCGCGTTCGCGTCGGCGCTCATCGTGCCGCTGAGCCGGACCTGACCGTCCGGATACACGTCCCGTCCGACGATATGGTCGTACGTGCGGGTCGGCGGTGAGGTCGCGGCCATGATCTGCGTCCAGCTGTCCCCGCTGGCCGTGACCGATCCCAGATCCACCGCACAGGCTTCCGTTGCGGCACGCGGCGACGCCCCGGCTGATGTCGGCAGGAAGCCGGCCGCGAGTACCGCCGCGACCGCACCTGCGACGAGCGTTCGATTCATCTGTCTGTCCTCCCCCGGACTGGTGCTCGGCGCCCGGCGGCAGCCCCAGGGGACGGATGACCGCCCTCCCGCTGCAGGCTCTTACCTGTCCTGATGCCCGCGGTGGGACCAAAGTTGCGCCGGGCGGCCACGGCGGTCCGGTGCCCGGCGTCCGGGGGGACGCCGGGCAGCGTGGTCAGCGTGGTCAGCGTGGTCAGCGTGGTCAGCGTGGTCAGAGGATGCTGAGGGTGATGGTGCCGCGCGCGAGCCGGCCGGTGGAGACCCGGTCGTTGCCGGCGAGCGTGTCGATGGTGAGGTGGTCGGTGGGTTCGGCGTTCTTCAGTTGTACGCCGGCGCGCAGTCCGGACACCCGCACGTCGCCGCGGGAGCCGGAGACCCGGACCTGGTCCCTGCCGCCGGTGCCCGTCACGGTCACCGCGTCGGTTGCCGAGTCGCCGCCGCTAGTGTTCAGCTGTGCACCCAGATCGACGGAGACCTTCTGGACATCGGTACCGCGCAGATCGCCGACGGTGACGGTGTCGGCGCCGCCGAGGGCGTTGAGCGTGAGGCGCTCGACATCGTCGGTGTCCATCACGATGTTGCCCACGTCCCGGGTGAACCGCAGCCGCCCACCGTTGGCAGAGGCAACGAACTTTTCCGCGGCGGCCGCACCGTTGAACACCATGGTGTCCTGGTCGCGTCCGCCCTGGACGACGTCGCTGCCGTCGCCCGGATCCCAGGTGAACGTGTCGCGGCCGCTGCCGAGC
Source organism: Kribbella sp. NPDC051586 (assembly GCF_044453965.1). Taxonomy (NCBI): domain Bacteria; kingdom Bacillati; phylum Actinomycetota; class Actinomycetes; order Propionibacteriales; family Kribbellaceae; genus Kribbella; species Kribbella sp. NPDC051586. Next base: position 751,946 of record NZ_JBITDF010000003.1, read on the forward strand.
AACGCCGTGTCGGCGCCACGGTTCCCGTCGACGCTGTCGTTGCCGGCGCCGGTGCGGATCAGTTCGTTGCCGCTGCCACCAAACACGGTGTCGTTGCCGTTCCCGGTGTCAATGGTCGTGGCAGGCTGCACCTCGGCGCCGTAGTCGATGCGTACGACGTCGTTGCCGCCGCGGCTGGTCACCTGGATCTGGCCGAAATCGGCCCGCTTCACGGTGCGCTTCGCCGTACCGTCACCGAAGTCGACCTCGACCACCGACGTGTCGGCCGCGGGCACACTGAGGGTGATGTTGTCCGCGCGGTTCGTGCCGGTGACGATCAGCTGGCCGGTGTCGACCACGACACTGCCCGCCGGTGCCGCGGACGCCGTACCGGCAAGACTGACGGCGATGCCGGCGCTGACAGCTGCCACGGCGAGTCCGCGCCGAAAACGCTTTGCCACAGTACTCATGATGTTTGCTCCCCTGTCGTTCACGGCCGTCTCGAGTCGACTCGCCGGAATGTATGGGCCCTACACGGGCGCCGACGTCGACCGGTTCACGCTGAACCGAATTCGTTCGGTGCTCGTATGCACGGCACACAAGGGGAAACTGGGGAGATCGTGGGGGATGCCAACAATAAGGATCAGAGGGTGGCAATGTAGCGCGAGGTGATGGCCGCCCACGCCGCCCCCGTTCGGTCACGGCGTGGCCGGCCGGCCGGACCGAGGTTGTCCCAGCCGGTCTGTTCGAGTCGTACGACGGTGCGGTCGCCGCGCGGGTTGAACGTGATCTCGACTTCCGTGGCCTCGCCGCGGTCGAAGAACAGATGCCACGCGAACCGCAGCCGCCCGGGCGGCTCCCAATCGAGCACCTCGCCCCACAGGTGCTCCGCTCCGTCCGGACCGGTCTCGACGATTCGACCGCCGGGCAGCGGTTCGAAGGTGATGGCGGACGGATCACCGCTGACGGTGTGACTGCTCGGCCACCAGGTGACGCACTTGCGCGTCCACACGTCGAATGCGTGTGCGACCGTCGCGTCCACCTCGAACTCGACGACAAGGGGTTCGATCATGAATCTTCCGAGGTGTTCTCGGCCACGATCCGGAACCGCGTCGACGCCGATCCCCACACCTCCGCGAAGTACGCGCGAACGGCGTCCACGCCCGCCTCGCGGAGCTGATACACCCGGCGATTGCCGTCCGGTACGTCGCTGACCAGCCCGGCGTCCTTGAGCAGCCGCAGGTGCCGCGAAACGGCCGGCCGGCTGATCGGCAACTGCTCGGTGATCTGCCGCACCGACAGCGCGCCGTTGCCGAGGATCTCGACGATCGCGCGCCGGTTCGCATCGCCCAGCGCGTCGAACGCGGGCCCGGCCTCACGCGGTTCCATTTGCGGACCTCCCCAGCTCGGTAACTTGAGTGTTACGGTAACCGAAAGTGGACCAAGAGGGGGAGTCATGGACGTACAAGGCTCGGGGACGGCCGCGGATCCGTGGGTGCTCACCACGCCGCCCGGCAGTTCGCAGTACCAGGTGTATCGCGACGAGACGGCCCTCGTCTGCCAGGTGGGTACGACGAAGCTCAGCTACGACGTGCGCTGCATCGACGACCTGCACGCGATGCTGAAGGCCCACGGCGACTGGATGCCGCTCGGCAACGCCGACGAGCAGAAGCCGGCCGCGCCCGGCACGGTCGAGGCCTGGGCGCGCTCGGAGGACAACCCGGTCGGCGGTTGGTACGGGCTGCGCAAGGGCTACCGCGGCCGCTTCGCCAACTACGTGCCTCCGGTCCTCGAAGCGCTCGGCCTGGTCGAACTCGAGCACAATCCGCGCAACAACCGCGTGCGCGCCCGCTAGCTGCCCTCGACGAGCGTCGTCGTGACCTCGTCGAGGGAACGGACGACGAGGTCGGCCAGCGCGAGCGCGTCGTCCTGCGGCGGGTAGCTCGCGTTCGGTACGGCGATGACCCGGACGCCGGCGGCGGACGCGGAGCGCAGCCCGTTGCTGGAGTCCTCGATGGCGACGACCCGGGACGAGTCCGCCCCAAGTCGCCGCACCACCTCGTCGTAGACCGCGGGTGATGGCTTGCCGGCAGCGACCTCCTCGGTGGAGACCGTGACCCGGAAGTGCTCGGTCAGGTGCGCCGACTCCAGCACCGCGTCGATCAGCCGCCGGGGCGACGACGACGCCAACCCCAACGGCCACTCACTCGCCAGCCGCTGCACCGCCTCGACCGCCCCCGGCAAGAGCGGCAGCCGCTCGCGGTAGCGGGCCACCATGCCGTCGATCACGTCGGCCGCCACGTCTTCGGGCCGGCCCGGCACCCCGACCACGTCGGTGAGGTACGCCGACCACTCCGGCGTACTCATGCCCTGCAATGCCCGCGTTGCGTCTGCGGGCCAGGACCGGCCCGCGGACGCGACGACGTCTCGTCGAACCTCGTCCCACAGCGGCTCCGAGTCGACCAGGACACCGTCGAGATCAAAGACCACCGCGTCCGTCATAACCTGATTTCTACGTGGGTCCCGCCCGGATTGCCAGGATGGCGCAACCACAGGATGTGGTCCTCGTAGCGCGCCTCGATGTCGTCGCCGTTGACGGCGGTCGGCTCGGACGGGACACGCAGTGTGGTCGTGACCTGTACTCCGCGCGGCGCCTCGCAGGTGAAACGGATCCCGGTCTCGTCGGAGGCCCAGTCCTCGATTCGTCCGGCGGAGGCGAGCAGGGGTTGCTCGTCGTAGGTGAGGTCGCGGAGCCAGGTCAGTTGACCCGGACCGAGCTCACGCCGTCGGACGATGCCCAGCTGCGGATCGAGCAGGTCGAGGTAGTTGCCTTCGACAACGTGACTTCCGGTGAGCACGGCGCCGACGAGGTACGGCCCGCGTTGCACCGACAGCCAGTTGGTCGGCTGCCAGGTGTGGCCGGCCGCCTCGGCCAGCTCGCGGATGGCCGCGACGAGCTCTGCCGCGCGCTCAGGCGACTCGGTGAAGTCGGCCGGGCGCGTCGGAAGGAACTGGACCCGGCCTTTCCCGATCGTGTGGATGCCGTCCCGGCCCGCGCCGAGCGCCTCGGCCAGGTGATCGGCACAGGTGTCGTAGCGGCCGGTCCACCACGAGCGGATCTCGTGGTACGGATCGGCGCCGTCGCCGACGTACAGCAGGCTGCCGCCGCGGTTGACCCACCCGGCCAGCGCATAATGGATGCTCGGCGCGAGCGGCTTCTGGAACTCGTAGCTCAGGACGAGTACGTCGACATCGTCGAGCGCGTCGGGCGTGTCGATCACGCTCTCCAGCTGCACCGGCGTGACCCGCTGACCGTCGTACAGCGGTGGCAGCGCCAGACCGTAGAAGTCGGAGAAGTGCAGTTGCTCGCGCCCTTCGAGCGCCAGAGCATCCTGCAGGCCGTCGTAGTGTCCGCTGTCACCGCCGGGGGACCAGCGCTGGAACATGGCGGTGTCCGACAGCGCGATCCCGATCCGCGGGCCCTCCTGATCCCAGCGCACGTCCGGCTGGTCGAGATCGCGCAGGCTGTTCATGGCGATCAGGTAGCTGGTGGCCGTGTCCGGCGGGATGAGCTCCCGCTCGGTGGATCCGTCGCGCAGGTACGGGCGGTTGAAGATCCGGTTCGGCCACGGCGCCACCTCGTACCGCGAGACGCCCGGGTGCAGCAGCGAGGCGATCAGCGTGCGCTGGTAGTTCGCCAGGTAGTCCTCCCAGGTGCGGTCCGGGTGGTCCTCGATCGGGTCGTGCAGGAACCACATCCGCCGGTCGGTGCCGCGGGTCAGGTCCTGTGCGATCCCGTACTCCAGGTACGCCGTCTCGAACGTGCGCTCGGCGACCTCGCCGGCGTACACGTTCGGCGTACGGGAGGTCCCGGTCCATACCTGTGCGATCGCGCCGTCGATCGAGGGCAGCGTCCGGAGCCGGGACTCGGGGCTGATGATCTGCCACTGCGTGTAGTTCAGCAGGCTGTGCGTCGGGACGTAGAAGCGCACGTGGCGGCCCTGCTGGAGCGCTTCGTCGCGCAGTACGGAGGTGACCCGGTCGAGGCTGCGGGAGAGGAGATGCTGCTTGAGCTGGCCGGCGCGGAAGTGCGCCTCGGGACTGCTGTGCGGGGCCTGCCACGGTTCCTTGAAGAACGCCTGCCACTCCCGCTTGAACGACTCCGAGTAGCCGGCGCGGGCCCAGAACTCCGGCTCCTCGAGGTGGATGCCCTCGACGCCCAGCTCGATGATCGGGCGCAGCTTCTGCACGAGGTACTCGGTGAAACCGAAGGTCGGGACCATGTACGGGATGTCGGTGCTCCGGCCGTGCAGGATCGGCTTGCCGTCACCCGTGGTCTGCGCGTCGGCCCAGTGGTCGGAGCCGTCCCAGCGTCCGTCCAGATAGTCCTGGTACGTGCCCCACGAGATGCCTGTCATCAGGTGGACGCGATACCCGGCCTCCCGCCACCGGGCGATCCGCTGCGCTGTGGTGTCGTTGAGGCCGTAGACCATGACGAAATCGGTGCGCAGGTCGATGGATTCGTCGTACGGCGCTTGCTCCTGAAAGCCGGTCGCTTCACGGTGCTTGTCCGTCATACCTCAACCCTGTCCGCTCCGGCCCGCCGGACGCCAGCATGACGTCAGGAACTGGACAGCGGCGGCGGCAAATTCCTAGCGGCCGTGAGCCGCCCTTCAGTTCAGCAGGTCGGCCGCTTGGAGTTGCTGCCAGATGTCGGACTGGTCGACGACGGTGACGCCGAGCTTCTCGGCCTTGGTGAGCTTGGCGGCGCCGACGTCGGCGCCGGTGATGAGGAGGTCGGTGCCGGCCGACACCGACGAGGCGATGGTCGCGCCGGCTCTCTCGCAGAGCCGCTGGAAGGCCGGGCGGGCGACCTTCTCGCCGGAGCGCGGATCGCTGATGGAGCCCGTCACCACCACGGTCTTGCCGGCCAGCGGCGCCCCGGCCGCGACGACCGGTGGGAGGTCTTCCTCGCGTACGTCGAGGGACACGCCCGCCGCCCGCAGCCGCTCGAGCTCCGGGCGGAGCCGGGTCAGGTGCTCGATCAGCGAGGCGGCGACCTTCGGCCCGATGTCGTCGACGGCGACGAGACCCTCCTCGCCGGCGTCGGCGACCGCCTCGAGCGAGCCGAAGCCCGCGCGGCACAGCCGGGCCGCGGTGCCCTCGGAGGCCATCGGGATCGCGAGGCCGATCATCGCCCGACGGAGGCCGACCTGACGGCTGGTGTCGATCGACTCGATCATCCGCGCGGCAGACACCTCGCCGATCCGGTCGAACTCCAGCAACCTCTCGGCGGTCAACTGGTAGAAGTCCGACGGGTGCTCCAGGATGCCGGCGTCGGCCAGCCGCTCGATCCAGACCCCGCCGATCGCGTCGATGTCGGCTGCGGCGCGCGACGCCCAGTGGATCAGCCGCCGCACGGTCTGGGCCGGGCAGGAGACGTTGGTGCAGAACAGCTCGCGGCTGTTGCCCTGCTCGGTCAACGGATAGCCGCAGGACGGGCAGACGACCGGCGGCACGATGTCCTTCTCGGCGCCGGTCCGCTTGGAGGCGTCGAGCACCCCGGCCACGAACGGGATCACGTCGCCCGCCCGGCGCACCAGGACCGTGTCGCCGATCTTGATGCCGCGGGCCTTGATCACTTCCTGGTTGGCGAGCGTCGCGCGCGTCACCGTCGTACCGCCGACGAAAACGGGCTCGAGCCAGGCGACCGGTGCGATCTTGCCGGTCTTGCCGACGTCCCAGACCACATCGGCCAGCACGGTCGTCTTCTCCTCGGCGGCGAACTTGAACGCCAGCGCGCCGCGCGGCGAGCTCGACCGCGTGCCCGCGGCAGCGAAGGCGTCACGATCGGCCAGCCGCAGTACTGCGCCGTCCAGGTCGTAGTCGAGGTCGTTGCGTCGCTGCTCGATCGTGGTGATCACCGCCTGCGCCGCGGCCGCGTCGTCGCAGTGCCGCATGTCGGCGACGGTGAAACCCATCGTCGTCAACGCACGCTCGAGGTCGGTGTCGGCGCTGTCGGTGAGCAGGTCGAAAGCGAGGAACTGCAGCCGCCGCTCGGCGACGGTCGCCGGATCCTTGGCCCGGAGGGTGCCCGCGGCGGCGTTCCTCGGGTTGATCAGCGGCTTGTCGGGGTGAGCCGCGTTGTACGCCGTGAAGGTGGAGCGCAACATGACCGCCTCACCGCGCACCTCGACGCGGTCCCGGACGTCGAGCTTGGCCGGGACGCCGTCGGTGAGCGCCCGCACCAGCGGGGTGACGTCGTCGCCGGTCGTCCCGTCGCCGCGGGTGACGGCCCGGGCCAGGCGACCGTTCTCATAGACGAGGGCGAGTGACAGGCCGTCGAGCTTCGGCATGACGACCACCGACTGACCGGGGAAGCGGGCGAAGAACGCCTCGACCTGCTCCGGGCGGGTCGCCTTCTCCAGCGACAGCATCGGCCGGGAGTGCCGGACCGGCGCGTGCAGCACCGTCGGCGCACCCACCTGCTCCAACGGATTCGGATCCGGTGCGAGCTCCGGGTTGGCCTCGATCAGCGACCGCAGCTCGTCCTCGACCAGGTCGTACTCCGCGTCGGCCACGACCGGGGAGCCCCGGTAGTAGGCGTCCCGCAGTACGACGATCCGATCGGCAAGTTCCTGAATCCGCTCCCCAACGTCCACAGCGAGGACCTTACCGGGGCGGTCCGACAACGTCAGTTGCTGCGAGCAAGCGCGTTACGCAGCTGACGGCGAGACGTGATCCCGAGCTTCGAGAACGTCTTGCGCAGGTGCCATTCGACCGTGCGCGGGCTGATGAACAGCTGGGCCGCGATCTCGGGGTTGGTCAGGCCGTCGCGGGCCAGGCCGGCGATCTGCGTCTCCTGGGCGGTGAGATCGCTGAGCGTGTCCGGGCGGCGCTTGCGGACGGTCTCGCCGGTGGCGAGCAGCTCGTGCCGGGCGCGTTCCGCGAACGCTTCGAGGCCCGTCGCCTCGAGTTCCTCGTGCGCCATCCGCAGCTGTTCGCGGGCGTCCACGCGGCGGCCTTCGCGGCGCAGCCACTCGCCGTACAGGAGGCGGGACCGAGCGGTCTCGACGCGGAGGGCGGTCTTGCCGAGGTACTCGATCGACTGCTGGTAGGCGGTCTCGTCGGCGCTCAGCAACGCCCGGGTGCGCGCCTCGATGCCGCGCCCCCAGTTCGTCGGGGTGGCGGTGGTGCGTTCGGTCAGCCAGGCGAGGATGCTCTCGACGAGTTTGGTGTCGCCTGTCCTCGAAGCAGCCTCGGCCAGTTCGCCCGCCACGAGTACGCCGTACCCGAGGACGTCCTGCTCGAACACCTGCAGCGCCGCGTCCTTGGCGACGTCGTAGCGGCCGAGGCCGTTGTGCAGAACGGCATTCGTGTACGTCGCGAACGCCGCCATCCTGCCCTGGCTCCGATCGGTCGCCCTCCGCAAGGCCGCGTCGATCAGGTCGCGCGCTGTCGTCTCGTTACCGCGGTACGCCTCGAGAAGCAGCCGGCCCGACCCGATGCTCGGGTTGCCGGTCGCCGAGGCGATGTCGGCGTCCTCCTCGACGAGGCGGGACGCCGTCTCCAGATCACCCGTAACACTGAGCAGGTTGGCCCGGAAGTTGAGCGCGAACTGCAGCTGTACGAGCGCGCCGTTCGCGCGTGCCGTCCGCTCCTGCCGGAGAGCGAGCTCGAGCGCGGCCTCGTAGTCCCACACCTCCATCGCGACGATCCCGCTGTTCTCGGAAGGCCGGCCGGCCTGATCGAGCGCCTTGGTGAGGTGGGGTGCCGCCGCCGGGTACCCGCGGGTGAAGCGCAACGCCAGCGCCTGGAGCAGGTCATCGGCCGGCGGATCCGCAGGAACCTCGGCCGCCGCATAGGCGAGGATGCCCGGCGCATCCGGACCGCTGGCCCAGATCGCGGCAGACATGGCTTCGAGGTACGCCGCGCGAGCCCGATCGTGATCATGCGATTCGAGTTGTCTGGCGGCGTCGAGCAACCGATGCGCGGCCTCGCGGGCGTGGCCCTGGTCCAAGGCGATCTGACCGCGCAGTCGTTCGGCCTCGGCCGTGCGGAGTGCATCCGGGGGACCGGCGTTCACCGCGCGGAGCAGCTCCGCGGCGGACTCGAGTGCGCCAGAGCTGCGCTTCGCCACAGCGGCGGCCAGGGTCCGCCGCGCTCTGCGGCCGGGGTCAGGGGTCAGCTCGGCGGAGCGTTCGAGGAATGCCGCGGCCGAGTAGAAGCCACCGCGGGCCTGGGCTCGCTGGGCGGACCGTTCGAGCTCGGCAGCGACATCCTCGTCGGGCCGGACCGTCGCCTGGGCGCGGTGCCAGGCGCGCCGGTCCGGGTCGACATCGGGATCGGTGGCGTCGGCGAGCGCTTGATGCACGGCCTGACGATCCTGAGTCGTTGCGGTCCGGTACGCCGCGGAGCGCACCAGCGGGTGCCGGAACACGATCTGCTGTCCGAACGTGATCAGCCCTGACTCGATCGCCGCTGCCGGGTCGCCGTCCAGCCCGAGGTGCTCGACCGCTCGCCAGAGCAGAGTCGCGTCACCGAGCGGCTCGGCCGCCGCGACCAGCAGGAGCATCCGGGTCTCGGCGGGCAGTACTTCGAGTCGCCGTACGAAGCTGTCCTCGATCTGACCCGCGAGCGTCGTACCGCGGAGGCCGTCGGCGAGCTCGGCCGCGGTCCAGGCGCGGGGGAGTTCGAGCAGGGCGAGCGGGTTGCCGTGGGTCTCGGCCACGATCCGGTCGCGGACCCGTGGGTCGACCGGTCCGGGCAGGACCGAGTCCAGCAGAGCTCGTGCGTCGGCGTCGTCGAGTCCGCGGAGCTCCAGCTCGTCGAAGCCGGTGAACTCGTGATCGTCTCCGTCGCGCACAGCGAACACGATGACCACCGATTCCGCCTCGAGCCGCCGTGCGACGAAGGCGAGGATCCGCGCGGACATGAGGTCGAGCCACTGGGCGTCGTCGACAACGCAGAGGACGGGCTGGTCAGTGGCTGCCTCGGACAGCAGGTTGAGGACGGCGAGGCCGATCAGGAATCGATCCGGCGCAGGTCCACTCAGCCGGCCGAACGCGATCCCCAGCGCGTCGTGCTGTGGCTGTGCCAGCCGATCCATCCGGTCGAGGAACGGACGGCAGAGCTGATAGAGCCCGGCGTACGCGAGCTCCATCTCCGACTCGATGCCGACCGTCCGCGCGACCTGACAGCCTCCGATGCCCGCCGTGAGCGTGTCCAGCAACGCCGACTTGCCGGCGCCGGCCTCGCCTCGCAGGACGAGCGCGGCGCTGCGGCCTTGCCGTGCGGCCTCGACCTGCTGATCCAGTACGGCGCGTTCATGCTGCCGGCCCCGCAATTCACGCTCCGCCACCCGAGCAGGCTTTCACCGTGATCCGCCCCGACGCAAACGCTCCCGTGCACCGGTGCTCGGCGGCGCGGGGATCGTGCTGTTCGGCACACCGCACTGGGCTTCGGGGTCCTTCCGCCCGTCGGTCGTCGCCGCCGCGCCGGAGCGAGGCGTCCTGTGAGCCTCAGCCCCGGTTGGTGATCTGCTGCAACGCCCAGGAATTGCCGTCCGGGTCGCTGAAGAAGACGAAGCGGCCCCACGGGAACTCCTGGACCTCCGACACCTCGACCCCACGGCCGGTCAGCTCGGCCCGGGCCTCGTCCACGTCGGGCACCACGATCTGCAGGCCGCGAACCGAGCCCGGCTCGGCCTGGTCCATGCCGGAGCCGAGTGCGATCGAGCACGCCGAACCGGGTGGCGTCAGCTGGACGAACCGCAGTTCGTCGGTCACCTGATGGTCGTGGTCGGCGACGAACCCGACCTGCTCGGTGTAGAACGCCTTGGCCCGGTCCACGTCCGACACCGGCACCGACACCAACTCGAGTCTCCAGTCCATGCGCGCAACCTACCCGCTGGGTTCGTGCTGGAGGAGTAGTTGCTTGAGGGCGGCGGCGACCGACGCCGATTGCTGTCCGCTGAGTGGCGCGAGGAACTCCTCGTTCATGGCGATCAGCTTCTCCAGTGCCTGGCGTGCGAGCTTGTTGCCTTGCCGGGTCAGCTGGACGAGGACCCCGCGCCGGTCGTCCGGGTCGGGCGTACGGCGGATGAGGCCGGTTCGTTCGAGGCGGTCGAGGCGCGATGTCATGGCGCCCGTGGTGATCAGGGCGGCTCGCGCCAGATCGCTGGGCTTGCTGCCGTGCGGATCGCCGACCCGGCGCAACGTGTTCAGTACGTCGAAGTCGGCGACGCTCAGGTCGAACGTGTCGAGGACGCTGCCGACGACACGCTCGTAATAGCCCGCGACCAGCACGAGACGCCCGGTGATCTCGAGCGAGCTCGAGTCCAGTTGCGGGTCGCGGTGCCGCCACGCCTGCCTGATCCGGTCGACGGAGTCACTCTCCACGCCCGGAGTTTAGCTTGACACCAAGCCAATGCGAAGTAGCCTGGCATTAAGTTACTTGATACCAAGCTACTTCCGTCTGCTGTTCCGGCCGAGGAGGTCATCATGCTCGCCGGTTATGTCGCGGTCACCGTCGTGGCGGCGATCGCGTACGCATCCGCCGCTGTCCTGAATTTCACCCACAACAAGTCGATCACCGCCACCGCCGAGCGGTTGCACGTGCCGGTGTCCTGGCAGGTCCCACTGGGTATGCTGCTCGCGGCGGGCGCACTCGGACTGGTGGCCGGCTTCGCCGTACCGGCCCTGGGGGCGGTCGCGGCGTGCGGCCTCGTCCTGTACTTCGTCGCCGCGGCCGCCTTCCACATCCGTGCACACGACACCCGGCTGTCCGCCTGGATCAACTGGGCCGTCTTCTTCACCCTCGCGCTCGCCGCCCTCGTCGCCGCCCTCGGTCGTTAGTCGAAGACGAACAGCGAGTCAGAGTCCGGCGCACTGCCCGGACTTCGGGCCGGACACCGAGTTGGGCCGTCCGGCGTTCGTCGGGGCGGGGACGTTGCCCGAGCAGGACAGCGGCCCGCTGATGCGGTTGCCGGACACGATTGTCGAGCCGGTGTCGTTCCGTACGGCGACCGGGCCCTTGATCGTCGACGGCGCACACTCGCCGTCGGCGTTGCCGAGCCACACCCGGGTCCGGCCCGTGACGCTCACCGGTCCGGACACCGTCGTACCGCACAGGAGCACGTCGCCTGCGCCGGATGCCGACACCGGGCCCCGGATCTCGGATCCGGATGCGTAGAGGCCGGCACCTGGGGCAACCGTCACCGGTCCGGATACCGTCGCGCCGTCGAAGCACGCGACGCCCGACGACACGGTCATCGGGCCTGAATGCGTGCCGCTCAGCATCGTCGTACACGCCGGTGCGCCGGTCGCGACGAACGGCACGACCCAGGTCTGGGTCTGACGGCTGTAGATGACCGTGCCGTGGTACGTCCCGTCGGCCGGGTAGGTGTGGCTCCCGCTGACGGTCATCAGGCTCCGGCCCTGACGTTGGCTCGCCACGTAATCGCGGCCCACGACAGCACCCGCCTCCGCCGGGGATCCGTCGCCCCAATCGATCGTGGCGGTGAACTCACCGGGCGGAAGCGAACCGGCGGCCAGACGTCCGAGCGTTGCGTTGGTGACGGTCTTGTCCACACCGAAGCGCGTGAGCGTCCCCATCGACTCCGGAGTCCAGGGGACCTGGGCGATGGAGCCGTAGTTCACGTTCGCGAAGGCCCAGCGCGGTCCGGCGACACTGAGCCGCTGCACGTACGCGTCGTAGTCCTGGGTCAGCACCTTCGGGGACCAGGCCTTCTCCAGGATCCCGGCCAGCCGTGGGAAGACCATGAACTCGTTGGTCGCCAGTCCGCGCATCTGCTCGCCCCAGATGGGCGCCTCGATGCCGATGATGTCCTCCGCCTTCGGTCCGCCGTACGCCGGTTGCGCCCAGACGGAGCGGTACTTCTCGTACACCCACTCCGGGTCCCACGTGTAGGCCTTGTCGAGCTCGGTCCGCGGCGTACGGCCGGGCGAACCGTCGTACCCGAAGTCGAGGTAGGCGTTCCACTCCGGCGTCGTGATGACGCTACGGCCCTGGTTGAACCACTCGGGCTTGATCAGCGGCGGGCCGCCGCCGGTGTAGTCGGACCAGTAGTGGTTGATGGAGGTCGAGCCCGGCGCGTAACCCTCGAGCGCCGGGTTCCAGCCCATCAGCCGCTTGCCGTTGTCGTTGACGATCTTCTCCATCTGGCCGATCCACCACTTGTAGTCCTCGTGGGGCATCCCGATGGCTTCGTCGCCGCCGATGTGGACGATCGGTGCGGGGGAGATCGCGGCGAGCTGGGCGATCGCGTCCCGCCAGAACGCCAGCGCGCGCCCGCTCGCCGGGTCGTTCGGGTTGGTGCAGAACCGGTCGGTCTGGGTCTGACCTGCGCAGCCCATCACCGCGACGCCGCCGAGAGACCTGACTGCCGCGGTTGCGTGGGCCGGGCCCTCCAGCTCCGGGACGATCTCGATGAAGCGGTCGGCGGCGTACTTGACCAGGCCCTTGAAGTCCTCCTGCGTGTAGAAGCCCGCGATACAGCCCGTGCCGTTGCAGCCGGTGCCGTCCAGGGCCGGGTAGCCCTTGATCTCCAGACGCCACGACTGGGAGTCGCTCAGGTGCAGGTGGAGGCGGTCGCCCTTCAACGCGGCCAGCTGGTCGATCATCGAGCGGATCTCGGCCACTGTCATGAAGTTGCGGGCCGGGTCGAGCTGAAGGCCGCGATGCGGATACCGCGGGTAGTCGAGGACCGTGATGGGCTGTACGGTCCACGGACCCGCGCCGGCGGTCGGGGAGTTGATTGCCGCTGGCAACAGCTGGCGCAGGCTGGCGGACCCGTTGAACAGGCCGTGGGGTTGGGCGGCGACGATCTTCACGCCCGCGCTCGACACCGTCAGCGAGTACCCCTCGTCGGTCTTGTCAGCGGGGACGCCGGACACCGATCCGAGCGACAGCGAGATGTCGGCGGCGGTTGCCGAGCCCGTCACGACGGGCAGCACGAACCCGGTGGCCGGGCGCAGGTAGCCGGCGAGGACCTCGGCCGTGGCGGTGAGGGTGCTGCTCGAGACGACGATGCGGGATTTGTTCGTGAGCGCCCACGGCTCGCCGCTGCCGGGCGTCTGCTTCACCGGCACGGGGATGATCTGTCCGACCGTCGGCGGCGGCTTCGGGCCGGACCAGAGCTCGAACTCGTTGATCGTGTACCCGACGGTGGACGTCGTCGCCAGAGCCTGCATCCGGACACACGTGATCGGGTCCTTCTGATCGATCACCTGGGAGTCCTTGTCGGCGGGATTCACCACGTGGGCGACCGTCGACCAGTTCTGGCAGTCGGCGTCCGTGGAGACCTGCAGCTCGTACTCCGTCGGTTTGGCCGGGGACGTCCAGCGAGTGAACACCTCGTAGACCGGTGCGGGCGTGGCCAGCTTGACCTGGAACCAGTCCTGCGTCGGGTCGTACCCGTTGCCGACGGACGCGTAGTTCGATGTCCAGCCGTTGTGCACGAACACGTCCGCCGCGTTGGCCGGCGCGTACGTCGCCGCGGGCGCCGTCATGCGTTGGGACTTGGCCGATGCGACCGCACCCGGCAGGAGGGAGAGGTTCACGCTCTCGGTGGCGTCAGCGGACATCGGCGTGCCGGAAGCCTCTCCTGTTGTCAGCGGGACCAGAACTGCGGCGACCAGCGCGCCGATGGTCAGAGCGGGGACAGCGCGAAACGAGAATCTCACGTCACTCCTTTACCGGTGCATGGCGGTGTCACGCGGGCCTGGAGGGCGACCGTACGCTGATTTTCCGCTCCACTCACCGTGCGCGCAAGAAACTAACGACGAGAACTTGCGAAACCTGCTGACACGGCGATCCGCGCCGCGACGTCCGCGTTGTTCCGGGCCAGGGCGAGGTTGGCCGGAACGCTCTGTCCGTCGGTCTCCTTCTCGATCCTCGCCAGGACGTACGGCGTCACCGCGGGACCCGCGATACCGGCCCGGTCGCTCGCCGCCAACGCGGCCGCGAGGACGGCATCGATGCGCGCCGCCGGGATCTCGTCCTCGACCGGAATCGGAATCGTCAGCAGTACGCCGGTCGCCGGCCGGGCCCGGTACCGGAGTACGTCGCAGACCTCGCCCTCGGCGTCGACCCGGTGCGGGATCGGCAGCCCGCTCGACCGCGTGTAGAAGGCCGGGAACCAGTCGTGCTGCCACCCCAGGACCGGAACCCCCGCAGTCTCGAGGTACTCCAGCGTCCGCGGCAGGTCGAGGAACGCCTTGGCGCCCGCGCACACGGTGATGACCGGGTGGTTCGCGATCGCGTCGAGGTCGGCCGAGATGTCGCCGCTGACCTCCGACCCGCGGTGCACGCCGCCGATGCCACCGGTCGCGAACACCGAGATACCGGCGGCATGCGCCACCGCAAGCGTTGCGGAGACAGTGGTCACGCCGACGTCCCAGCCCTGTGCCTGCGCCACCGCAAGGTCGCGTTCGGCGACCTTGCGGGTGCCTTGCAGCACGCGCGTCTCCTGGTCCTGCAGGAGACCGACATGAGGTCTTCCGTCGAGGACCGCGGTCACGGCCGGTACGGCGCCGTGGTCGGAGACTGCCTGCTTGCAGAGCTCGAGTGCCTCGGCGTTCGCCGGCGCCGGAAGGCCGAGATTCGAGAAGATCGTCGACTCGAGCGCGACGACGGGGCGGTCCGCCGTCAGGGCTTCTGCCACTTCGTCGGACACGATGGGCTCAATCACGAGCGGCTCCGTTCTGGGTGAGGGAAGCACCGGGCTCGGTGAGAACCCTGCCGGCAAGTCGATGGCCGGCCCCGACCGCCTCGACGGCGTCGGCTCCGGCCAGTACGGCGGAGATGAAGGCCGCGGCAAACGCGTCGCCGGCTCCGGTCGTGTCCCGTACGTCCCCGACCGGAGGTACCTCGGCGGTCACCGTTCTCGCGTCGGCAAGGTGGAGCTCCGTGGCCTTGATGCCGTTCTTGACCACGACGGTCGTCCCCGCACCGGCGAGCCTCCGCAGGTCGCCGGCGTCGGCCTCGATCCCGTTCGCGAACAGGTACGTCGGCCGCAGACTGCTGATGAGGTCGCGGAACTTCGTCCGGCCGACTGCATCGATCAGCGCGACCGAGGCCGCATCGATGGTGAGGATCGCGCCCTCGGCATGGGCGAGGTCCGACGCCCGCCGCAGTACGGACAGCGGTGGCCCGGCGAGTGAGTACGCCGAGAGGTGGACAGCGGCCGCACCGGACAGCCAGTCGTCAGGTACGCCGGTCAACTCGGCGGCGGCCGCTCGATCCGGGTACATGGTCCGTTCACCGTCGTTGTCCACGAGGATGACGATGGCGCCGGTGCTTCCTTCCCGCTGCACGCGTGCATCGACACCGGCACTGACCAGATCCTGTACCAGTGCCGCGCCGGCCACGTCGTCCCCGACCCGGCCGACGAACCGGGCCGACAGGCCGAGACTGCTCGCGAAGACGGCGACGTTCGCGGCTGCGCCACCGCGCACGCGCCGGATCCGCGCCGGGTTGTCGGTGCCGGACCGCGCCGGGCCGGTCGCCCAGACCACGATGTCTTCGACCAGGTCGCCGACGCAGACGAGGTCCGTACTCACCGCGCGTAGCGCGCGATCAGGGTGTCCATGGCTTCGTCGATGGCTGGGTCGATGCGCTGGCGGGTGCGGTCCTCGTCGTACCAGGCGATGATCTCGCGGGCGCCGGTTTCGAACGGGATGGTGGCGACGAAGTCGGGGACGACCTGGCGGAGTTTGCTGTTGTCGAAGACGGCCGAGTGGGTCTTGTCGCCGAGCAGGCCGTCGCCCCAGCCGGGGTGCTCGGCGGCGATCGCGTCGGACGGGACGTGGACGATCTGCGCCGTCGTACCAGCCGCGGCGGCGAGTGCGTGGGCGATCTGGTCCCAGGTCAGGACGTCGTCGGAGGTGATCTGGAAGGTGTCGCCGATGGTGCGAGGGTGGCCGAGCAGTGGGACCAGTCCGCGGGCGAAGTCGCGGTGGTGGGTCAGCGTCCACAGGGAGGTCCCGTCACCGTGCACGACGACAGGTTGGCCGCGGCGCATGCGCTCGACGATCGTCCAGCCGCCGTCGAACGGCACGAGCGTGCGGTCGTAGGTGTGGGAGGGCCGCACGACCGTGACCGGGTAGTTCTCGTCGCGGTACAGCGCGGTCAGCAGGTCCTCGCAGGCGATCTTGTTCCGCGAGTACTGCCAATACGGGTTCCGCAACGGCGTCGACTCGGTGATCGGCAGACGCGCCGGCGGAGTCTGGTACGCCGAGGCCGAGCTGATGAACACGTACTGCCCGACATGCCCGCGCAACGCGTCCGTCCGGGCCCGCACCTGATCCGGCGTGAACGCCAGCCAGTCCACCACCACGTCGAACTCCTCACCGGCAATCGCCGCCAAGGTCCCCGCCTCGTCGATATCCCCACCGATCTGCCGCACCTCCGCCGGCAGCGGCCGGATCGAGGTCTTACCACGATTGACCACAGTCAACTCGAGCCCCGCCTCAACAGCCCGCCACGAACACGCCGAGCTGATAATCCCGGTCCCACCAATAAAGAGAACACGCAAGGCAGTCATACGAGAGCAACTCCTAGGAGGTGAGGTCTGCGTCCTTGACCAAGCATGTCGCATGACTCGGGCTTGCCTGAGGTCGGCCGCGGCGAGTGCGGCGGACTCGTCTACTCCAAGGCCTCCTGCGAGCGGAGGAGCAGGTGGAGGGCGCTGTGGGTGGCGAGGCCGCCGAGGGCTCCCAGGGCGCGGAAGTTGAGGGTGATGTCGACGGTTGCCGGGGCATTGAAGCGGACGCGGATGGCGCCCTCCTGGCGTGGCTCGCCGGTGAGGTTGTGGGCCGGGAGGTCGAGTTCGACGCCGGGCACCGGGTCGCTCTCGATGACGAGTTGGCCGGTGACGTAGCCGTCGTTGACGATCGTGACGTCGATCGGGTGCCAGTGGCCGGGGGCGACCGGCTCCACCCGGGTTGCGGTCCGGGCGACGTTCACCCGGGCCTCCGGGTTGATCGTGACCGAGATCGGCGCCTTGGTGTCAACGGGGCCGCAGCAGCCTGCCGGTTCGCCGTACATCAGTCCACCTCGGCTTCGTCTCGGCGGGTCAGGTAGGCGGCCTGCGCGGCGTCGTACGCCTCGCGGGCTTCGACTCGTTCGGCCTCGCGGATGAAGCCGGACTTCGCCTTCCACAGCGCGTCGACGGAGTCGTGCAGCCACTGGGCGCTCCGGCGCGACGCCCGGATCGGCCGGCCAGCGATCTCGATGAAGATCGGCTGGGTGTGCACGCTGCGCTGGATCCGCATCGCCACCCAGGACGACCGCTCCAGCGGTACGTCGAACCCGACCGCCTGCTCGTTGCCATCGGCAAGCAACTCCTGTGACGCGACCGGGATGCCGTTCACGAGTACCTCGACCAGCACGTTGCGGGTCCGGCCGATCCTGGCTCGCTCGAGGTGCCACCCGACCGGCGCGCTGTACGCCGGCTGACCCGCCGCGGGCAGTGCGGGCGGATCCTCGGGCAACCACGCCGCGACAGTCGCGCTGACGCGGACCGGTCCCGCCGCGTCCGTCGTCTGCTCGCGGCTCGTGTCGCCGTCGACGGCGAAGTCGTACAGGTGGCTGCGCCCGTCGCCGAAGTACGACGCCCTGTCCTTCAACCCACCGAGCCACGACTCCAGCGCCTGCTCGCCCTGCGGCGGCTCGGGCAGCTGGACATACGTGCGCCCGACCCCGGGGCCGTCGTCGTAGATGCACGGGTAGTCGGTCTCGCCCAGCATCAGCGTGCGGTAGCCGACGTTCAGCAGGTGGTACCAGATGTTGAGCTCGGCCGCGGGATCGAACTCGGCGCCGCACTGGAAGTCCGCCGCACCGAGCGGTACGTCGACGATGATCTCGTTCGAACCGATCGACTGGAAGCCAGGAATCACGTAGTTCGGCAGCTCGTTCGTGCCGACGGACAGGCCGAGCCCGCAGTGCGCGTAGCCGACCATCGCGTTCTGCGCGTGGCCCCAGCGCATGACCGGCAGGTTCCACGACGGCCAGTCCTCGATCAGCTTGGTGCCGGGGTAGTCCTGGTCGGTGAGTCCGAGCAGGATGACGTGACCGGAGTGGCTGGACGGGAAGCCCGACACCTCGAGGTCGTAGCGCAGCAGGCTCTGGCCGTCGTGGTCGGTGTCCTGCGGCTCCCAGTTCATGCCCTGCGCCTGCTGCATGGCCGGGTACTCCAGCTCGGCCCGCGGGCTGATCGACGAGCCGCTGAAGAACTGCTTCTGGTGGTAGTAGCACGGGCCCCAGGTGAGCACGCTGCCCATCCACAGGCCCTCGCCGCGGACGTGCCGGATCATCGTCTCCGGGTTCACGCCCTCGGACGGCACGCTGTAGTGCGAGCAGCCGCCGGCATGGATGTGCGGATCGCCCGAGTAATAGCCGTGCCGCGCCGGGTCGGCCCACCGGTCGAGCTCGACCGTGACCGCGTCGTCCTCGGCGGACAGGTCGATCTCGACCCGCACCTCGCGGTACTCCGGGCCGCGCCGGGCGGAGATCTCGTACTGCCCGGCCGGGAGCGTGATGACCTCACCGGTCGCGCGATACACGTGTTCGTGGAAGAACATGTCCGGCGCCAGCCGCATCCCCTTCGACGGGTACGCGCGCCGCTGCGAATCGCGAACCGTCAGCGCCGCGACGCAACTGCTGCCGTCGGGCTCGCGGATGTCGAACCGGATGTCGTGCGCAGGCAGGCAGTCGAACTCGTACGACGCCTGGTACTGCCGAATCTCGGACCCCATCCGCCGCCAGGCCTTCGCCATCGGCGGTCTGGTGTAGCTGTGCTCGGCCTCCTCGACGGCCAGGACGAACCCCAGCTCGCCGTTGTGGCTGCCGCCGTCACGGCTGTACAGGCTGATCACCTTGTACTCGACGTCCAGGCCGGAAACGTCGGTCGGACCGGCCAGCTTCACCTCCAGCCAGCTGCTCTTGATCCTCGGGACGATGGTCAACGTGTCCGCCATCGCGATCCGCGCGGCGTGGCTGTGGTAGTCGACCGTGTTGAGCACATGGTTCGACTGCGCGGCCAGATCGCCGATCAGGCGATGCGGGTTCTCGATCCGGACCAGGAAGCTGCGCCATCCGTGCTGGACCAGGCGCGGCGCCGCGGCACCCGGCGTACTCATGGGCAGGCCCTGCTCGTCGAGGGAGACGTCGACGAGAACGTACGGACGCAGTAGTTCCTCGACTGCGGCGGAGCGGACGGTGTCGGTCTGTGAATCGTCCGCCAGCTTGGCCAATCGGCCGGCGAGGTCGTCGGACAGGGGTTCACCGATGTCGCGGAGTTTCTCAACTGCTCGAGTCGCAGAAGCGTGCAGCGGTTGGAACACGGGGCCTCCTCGGGTGCACCGGCCTCCGAGCTTAACGGCCGGGCGACCACGGCCGGAATCATTTTCTCCGGCCACCCGGGACCCAGCGGATTGCTCACCTGCCGAGTGGTGCTACGGTAAGCGCGGAATGATTTTCATTATCAATACGTGAGGTGTGCTGTGAGGCTGCGTGGTTCGGTGGGGTTGCTGGCTGGGGTGGCGGCGATGCTGTTGCTGTCCGCGTGTGGATCGTCCGGGGGAGAGGCGGCCGCGGCCGGCGGATCGCCGGCCAAGGTGACAGTGGTGGCGTCGACGAACGTGTACGGCGACATCGTGCAGCAGATCGCGGGGGACAAGGCCGAGATCACCTCGGTCATCTCCGACCCGGACCAGGACCCGCATTCGTACGAGGCGAACGCGCGGACGCAACTCTCGCTGTCGAAGGCGCAGGTCGTGGTCGAGAACGGCGGCGGGTACGACGACTTCATGGACAAGATGCTGACGGCGGCGGGCAACACGTCGGCGAAGGTGCTGAACGTGGTCGACCTGTCCGGCCACAAGGCGCCCGCCGGCGGTGAACTCAACGAGCACGTCTGGTACGACTTCCCGTCCGTGCAGAAGCTGGCCGCTCGGTTGGCGACCACACTGTCCGAGGTCGACCCCGCGAACAGTTCGACGTACGCCGCGAACGCGGCCGCCTTCACCGGGAAAGTGAAAGAGCTGGAGGCCGCCGAGGCCTCGATCAAGTCGGCTCACAACGGCGCCGGCGCCGCGATCACCGAGCCTGTGCCGGTGTACCTCCTGACCGCCTGCGGGCTGGTGAACAAGACGCCGGGGGAGTTCAGTGAGGCGATCGAGGAGGGGACCGACGTACCGGCGACGGTGCTGCAGGAGACCCTCGGACTGTTCAGCGGGAAGCAGGTGAAGCTGCTCGCCTACAACCAGCAGACGTCCGGTCCGGAGACGGAGAAGGTGCTCGCGGCGGCCAAGGCGAACGGCATCGCCGTCGTGCCGGTCACCGAGACCTTGCCCGCAGGCAAGGACTACCTGGGCTGGATGACGGCCAACCTGGCCGCGATCCGCTCAGCCCTGTCCTGACGCCGATGGACGTCCTGAAGTTCGACGATGCGGCGTTCGGATACGGGGGTCGGCGGTTGTGGGGCGGTCTGACGATGGACCTGCGTGCGGGTGAATTCCTGGCGATCCTCGGCGCGAACGGATCCGGGAAGACCAGCCTGCTCAAGGCGGTGCTCGGTCTGCATCCGTTGATGTCCGGGACCATCCGGGTCGCGGGCGCTCCGCCGCGTCGGGGCAGCGCCCAGATCGGTTATGTGCCGCAGCAGCGGCGCATCGACACGCTCACGCCGCTCCGAGCGCGAGACGTCGTCGGGCAGGGTCTCGACGGCCATCGCTGGGGCATCGGGCGACCGGATCGGGCGCGGCGCCGGCGGATCGACGAGGTGCTCGGGTCGGTCGGCGCGTTCGAGTTCGCCGACCGGCCGATCGGAGTGCTGTCCGGGGGAGAGCAGCAGCGCGTTCGCATCGCGCAGGCCCTGGCCGCCGATCCGGAGCTGCTGATGTGCGACGAGCCGCTGTTGTCGCTGGATCTCAACAGCCAGCGCGCGATCTCGGGACTGGTCGACCGCCGACGCCGTACGCACGACACCGCGATCGTCTTCGTCACCCACGACATCAACCCGGTGCTGCCGTACGTCGATCGCGTGCTCTACCTGGCCGACGGACGCTTCCGGACCGGGACCGTCGACGAGGTGATGACCTCGAGCACCTTGACCGACCTGTACCGATCGCCGGTCGAGGTGGTCCGTTCCGGCGGCCGGGTGCTGGTGGCGGGTATTCCCGAGGACACACACCACGCGCCGGTCCAGCGGGCCGGGTGAGGTCGGTGCTCACGGCAACAGTATCGGCGTGGCACCAGATCTTCGACTTCGCCAACTACGGCGACCTGCTGGCCCTGGTGCGGAACTCGATCCTCGCCGGGGTGGTGCTCGGCATCGTGGGCGGGCTGATCGGCGTCTTCGTGATGATGCGCGATCTGCCGTTCGCCGTTCACGGCATCAGCGAGCTCTCGTTCGCGGGTGCGTCGGGCGCCTTGCTGCTGGGGTTGAACGTGGTCGCGGGCTCGCTGGCCGGGTCGATCCTGGCCGCGGTGCTGATCGGCGTACTCGGCAGCAGGGCGCGGGATCGCAACTCGATCATCGGGGTGCTGATGCCGTTCGGGCTGGGGCTCGGGGTGCTGTTCCTTGCCTTGTACAAGGGCCGGGCGGCGAACAAGTTCGGTCTGCTGACCGGGCAGATCGTCGCGGTCGACACTCCGCAGCTGTCCTGGCTGGTCGTGACCGGTGCCGTCGTACTGATGGGGCTCTTGATCGTGTGGCGGCCGCTGATGTTCTCCAGTTCGGACCCGGAACAGGCCGCTGCCCGCGGTGTTCCGGTTCGGCTGCTGTCGCTGGTTTTCATGCTGCTGCTCGGGCTGGGCGTCGCGATCTCGGTGCAGATCGTCGGTGCGCTGCTGGTGCTGAGCATCGTGGTCACTCCCGCGGCCGCCGCACTCCGGATCGCTGCGTCGCCCTGGCTCGTGCCGGTGCTGAGCGTGCTGTTCGCAACCGTGTCCCTCGTCGGCGGCATCCTCCTGGCGCTGGGCGGCAGCCTGCCGATCAGTCCCTACGTCACCACGATCTCGTTCCTGATCTACCTCACCTCCAGAGTCCTCGCGAGCCGCCGCTCTACTTGACGATCGTCGGGATGT
Source organism: Kribbella sp. NPDC051586 (assembly GCF_044453965.1). Taxonomy (NCBI): domain Bacteria; kingdom Bacillati; phylum Actinomycetota; class Actinomycetes; order Propionibacteriales; family Kribbellaceae; genus Kribbella; species Kribbella sp. NPDC051586. Next base: position 774,038 of record NZ_JBITDF010000003.1, read on the forward strand.
CACACGCGGAGCACCTCTCTTGTCTTCATTAGTGGGAGATAGGGGAGTGTGATGGGTTCCAGGTCGCAGCGTCGGGCCGAGTTGTTCGTCGTGATGCAGTTGCGGCGGCTCGGGTTCGGGCGGAACCCGTTGCGCCGGCGGGTCGACCGGATCGAGGCGGCGTTGCTGCTGACCGCGCTGACAGTCGCTCTGCTGGTGATCCCCGCGGCGGCAGCCATCGGTACGACGATCCGCGACCGCAGCGAGCAGTCCGCCGCGGCAGCCCGCGCCGCAGCCCACCCGGTGCACGCGCGGACGCTCGAGAGCGCCGCCGACGCTGTCCCGTCGACGCTCGGCCTCAGCACCACGCTGGTCCCGGTCCGCTGGTACGACGCGTCCGGGTCGGCCCACGAGGGCCAAGCAGACGTCCTGATCGGGACCGCGGCCGGTGCCGACCTCACGATCTGGCTCGACGAGACCGGCGCCATGACCCGCGCCCCGCACTCACCCGGCGACAGCGCGACCCTGGGCACCGCTGTCGCGCTCACCCTGCCGATGCTCGCCTGGCCCACGATCTTCGCCTTGTTCTGCCTGGCCCGCCGACCGCTGGACCGCCGCCGCGCCGACGCCTGGGCCCGCGACTGGAAACAGACTTCACCCCGCTGGACCGGCCGGTCATAGGCTGGTTGTCGCACTAATCGTTAGTGCAGTGCGATAGCCTCGAGGGACGACGTCTGATGGAGGTCCCCTTGATTGACTTCGGCGATATCGACCCGCTGGAGCTGGAGAACCAGGTGTGCTTCGCGCTGGCCGTGGCCGCGCGCAGCGTGATCGCGGTGTACCGGCCCTTGCTCGAGCCGATGGGCCTGACCCACCCGCAGTACCTGGTGATGCTCGCGCTGTGGCAGCACGCGCCGCTGTCGGTCAAGGAGCTCGGCAAGCTGCTGCAGTTGGAGCCGGCGACACTGTCACCGCTGCTGAAACGGCTCGAGGCAAGCGGGTACGTCGAGCGTCCGCGTGCGCGCACCGACGAGCGCGCGCTCGCCGTCACCCTGACCCCGGCGGGTTGGCGGTTGCGCAACGAGGCCGAGAAGATCCCGGCGGCGATCGTCGGCCGGCTGGGCATGGAGGTCTCCGAACTCCAGCACCTCCGGCAGGTGCTGACGCAGGTGATCGCCGCCGCGAACGTGGCGAACGCTAAATAGTGTGTGCACTAATCATTCGTGTACGATGAAGATGTGCGCCGCAGAACTCCGAAGCCTATGAACATCGAGACGGTCCAGCGTTGGGTCGTCTCGGTCATCCTGTTCCACGTCGGCAGCGTCCCTGCCGTCACACTGGCCGTCTACAGTATCGGCGTCGCCCGGGCGGAGTACGGGCGAGGCGTCGGCCTCTGGCTGATGTCCGGGGTGATCGGCGTTCTCACGGCCGCCGGCATCCTCCTGATCTTCCAGCGGTCGCTGCGTTCGCTCTGGCTCGTTCTCGGCATCCTGCCCACGGTGATCACCGGCTTCTACGTCCTGTGACGCGCCACCGGTTGGCAAGCGCTTGCCGAACTGGCATAGGGTGAGTGGCAATCGAAACGTTGCCGAGCCGGGAGGAATCCGGGTGACTTCCACGCAGGCTGTCAGGTTCGCCGCCGTCGGTCTTGATCACGCGCACATCTTCGGTCAGATCGCCGGCCTGATCGGGGCCGGTGCGGAGTTCGTCGGGATGGCGACCGACGATCCCGACGCCGCGATCGCGACCCGTGTCCGGGAGCGGTACCCGGATGTTCCGGTAGTCGCCGATCCGGAGGAGCTGCTCGGCCGGGCCGGGATCGACCTGATCGTGACCGCCGCCGTACCGGACCGGCGGGGACCGATCGCCGTCGCCGCGCTGCTGGCCGGCAAGGACGTCGTGACCGACAAGCCCGGCTGTGTCAGCCTCGACCAGCTGGACGAGATCGAGAAGGCGGTCGGCCAGAGCGGCCGGTTCTGGTCGGTGACGTTCTCGGAGCGGTTCGAGGTGCCGAGCGTGATCAAGGCCGGCGAACTCGTCCGCGAGGGCAAGATCGGGACCGTGGTGCAGACGCTGGGGATCGGGCCGCACCGCGTCGGCGACCGCGGCCACCTCGGCGGCGGAGCCGGGCGCCCGGACTGGTTCTACGACAAGGCGCGGTACGGCGGCATTCTCACCGATATCGCCTCGCACCAGATCGACCAGTTCCTCTGGTTCACCGGCGCGCGGACCGCCGAGGTCGTCGCCAGCACGGTCGGGAACTTCGCGAACCCGGACGAGCCGGGCCTGCAGGACTTCGGCGAGATCCTCCTGCGCAGCGAGAACGCCCAGGGCTACATCCGCGTCGACTGGTACACCCCGGCCGGCCTGCCGACCTGGGGTGACGGCCGGCTGATGATCCTCGGCACCGACGGCTACATCGAGCTCCGCAAGTACGTCGACATCGCGGGCCGCGACGGCGGCGATCACCTGTTCCTGGTCAACCAGGAAGGCACGCAGTACATCGACTGCTCGCAGGTGCAGACCACCTACTACGCCGACCTGATCCACGACGTACAGGAGCGGACCACGACGGCCGCGCCGCAAGCCCACACCTTCGAGACCATGCGCCTGGCTCTGAAGGCCCAGCAGCAGGCAGCGGTCCGCGGCGCAGCTCAGTGATCTGAGGGCGGCCACAGGGCCTTGAGAGCGGTGGGGGTGTCTGCCACCGCCTCAGGGCCCAGGAGCGCCAGTTGAAGGAGATGGCCGACCAGTACGCCGATCATCACGCCGGCCAGGGCTTCTGCTGACGGATCGGCCGGAAGGGCCGCCGTCCGCTGGTGCCGGCTGATGACCTCGGCGAGCTCGGTCCTGAGGGTGGAGAGCATCTGGCCGAAGGCCATGCCGATCCGTGGGTTGCTGAGCGACTCCGACCAGGCCTGGACGCCGATCCCGGCCAGTCCGGTGTCCTGGTTCTTCAGTGTGATGAGCTCCACAGCGGCGGCGAGAACGGTCCCGATCGACTCGCCCGGGCGTTCCTCGGTGACGGTCCGGATCAGCTGCGCCACCTCCCGCATGTTGTCCTCGGCGATCGCGAGCACGATGTCTTCCTTGCCGGGGAAGTAGCGGTACACCGCGCCGGAGGACAGTTTCGCCTCGGCGAACAGGTCGTTCATCGAGGTCGCGTGGAAGCCGTGGCGGAGGAACGCGCGCCGGGCCGCGTTGAGGATGTGCTCGCGGCGGGCATCGCGATAGCGGTCGGAAACTTTGGGCACGGATCGAGTATAGTCGAAAACGAACGTTCATTGTCGTTTGGCGCGTGAGGCGTGCCGATCATCCGATCGAGAGGCGCAGGAAAGTGCCCAAGAATCCGCTCGTACACCATCCGCCGTGGCGGCAGTTGCTCATCCTGTCGGTGCTGGCTCCGCTCGTGGTCAGTCTCGCGGTGCTGATGTTCACCTGGCCGGCTTCGCGGACCGCGGCGCGCAGCCTGCCGGTCGGCGTCGTCGGCACCGGTCTCGGCACGCAGCAGACGGTCGAGAGCCTGACGAACGCCGCGCCGGGCGCGTTCGAACTGCATCTGTACGCCGACGACGCGGAGGCGCGTGCTGCGATCGCCGATCGTGAGGTGTACGGCGTGTTCGAGATCTCGTCCCGCCGGTTCACCGTGCTGACCGCGAGCGCCGCCGGTCCGGCCGTCGCTCAACTGCTGACGTCGACCGCCCAGCAACTCTCGGCGCAATCCGCTCCACGACCGGTCCTGAAGTCGGTCGTGCAGGACGTCGTTGCGACTTCGGGCGATGATCCACGCGGCGCGATCTTCACTGCCGCGATGACGCCGTTGGTGCTGGGCGGCGTGATTCTGGCCGTCATGGTGGCTGTCATGGTCGGATTCCGGCCCGCGTGGCGAGAGATCCTGGCGCTCGCGTTGGTGTCGGGCATCACCGGCGTCGGCGTACATCTGGTGGCCCAGGACTACGTGGGCGCTCTGCCCGGCGACCGGATCGAGACCTGGGCTTCGTTGTCGCTGATGCTGTTCGCGATCAGCAGCACGGTCGCCGGCCTGGCGGCATTGCTCGGGCCGGGCGGGGTCGCCGCCGGAGCGATCGCGATGGTGTTCGTCGGCAATCCGTTCTCGGCGGTCAGTTCGGCGCCCGAGTTGCTGCCGAGGGCGGTAGCTGAGCTTGGTCAGCTGATGCCACCGGGCGCCGGGGCGAATCTGCTCCGCAGCGCCGCGTACTTCGACGGACACGGCGCCTCGCAGCACATCGTCGTTCTGCTCGCCTGGAGCGTCGCGGGCATCGCAGCAATCGCCGAAGGCCATCGCCGGGTGGCTCGCCGCCAATCCGCCCGCCACAGCGCGGACCCACTCCCCGAAACCTCGCTCCACGACGCCCTGACCCTGACCGAACAGGACTCGAGCGTGGCGTAACCACTTGTGATGACCTGACGGTGCTGTGGTGTCGTCAGATCACGTCCGGGCAGAGGCCTGCGCGGCCGGCGGTTACTTCGACGCGGCGGTTGAGCGCTCGGCCGTCCGCGGTCAGGTTGGAGCGGATCGGCTTGGTCGGACCGAGGGTCTGGACGGTGATGACGAACTGTCCCTTGGGCCGGGAGGCGGCCGGTAGCTTCGCGACCTGCCGGCCCAGCTCGTCGGCCAGCGCCTTGGTGACCGCTTCCGCGCGTCGCTGGCCGAGCGCGCCGAACCGGGCCGGCTCGCCGAGCTCGTCCTCGTGCCCGACGATCGTGACGCTCAGACAGTCGACGTTGCCCATCGGCCCGTCCCGGAGCAGATCCTTGGCAAGCTGCACGATCATCCGCCGGTGGACGGCGGTGAGCGCCGCACCTCCGTAGGCGAACCGCGTGAACAGCCGCGCTCCCGCCGGCGGCGGCACCGGATCGAAGAAGTCCGCGTCGTACTCGAACTCGCGCGCCTCGTTCCAGGCCCGCCCGCGCACGATCCGGATCCGCACCCGCGCCGGCTCCTCGTACTCGTACTCATCCTCGAACTCATCCTCGAACTCATCCTCGAATTCGTCTTCGAACTCGTACCCGGCTCGCAGCCCGAACCCTCGTGACCTGACCATCGCCCGCCCCTCTCCGCACCTGGACCTCACCGTAGGCCGGGCCCCGCACCCGGGGCAGCCGCCTACCCGGGCGACACCCGATCGAGGTAGCAGAAATGCGCTGCCCCACGTAGAACAGCAACTGGGTCTTGCTGATATCTTAAGAGGCTCCTACTGTGATCCCAATTGCTTCGTTCAGCGAAGGAGATCTCAGTGCCTCCGAGTCATGAACCTCGAGCTGTCGGCTGGCGGATCGCCGCCGATATCGGTGGGACCTTCACCGACGTCATCGCGCTGGGCCCGGCCGGCGAAGTCGTTCCGATGAAAGTCCCCTCCACTCCTCCCGACTACGGCGCAGGTGTGGTCACGGCGACGACCGACGTGCTGTCCTCGGCCGGCGCACCGCACGACTCGGTCATTGCCATGCTGCACGGCACGACCGTGGCCACCAACGCGATCCTGGCGATGAACGGCGCCCGTACGGCGGTCGTCACCACCCGCGGCTTCCGGGACGTGCTCGAGCTCGGACGGCTTCGCCGGCCGGTGCTCTACGACCTGTCGTGGTCCAAGCCCACGCCACTGGCCCGGCGCCGCAACCGCTACGAGCTCGACCAACGGATCGCCGCGGACGGGCACCTCCAGCCGCCGGCAGCCGAGGACGAGATCCGCACGCTGGCCGCGCGGCTGCGTGCGGATGGGATCGAAGCGGTGGCTGTCTGCCTGATCAACTCGTACGTGCGTCCGGACGAAGAGCGGCGCGTGGCCGAGTTGCTGCGCCGCGGGCTGCCCGGTGTCTTCGTCACAGCGTCGGTCGACGTTTCCCCGCAATTACAGGAGTTCGAGCGCACGAGCACCGCAACGGTCAACGCGTACGTCGGTCCCGCCGTGCACGGGTACCTCACCCGGCTGGAGGCCGGACTGCGAGCCGTCGGGGTGAGTGCCCCGCTCCTGGTGATGCAGTCCAGCGGGGGACTGCTCGACGCGGCCTCGGTGGCTGAGCGGCCCGTCCAGATCATCGAGTCGGGACCCGCGGCGGGCGTCACCGCCGTACAGAACCTTGCGCAGCTGATCGGCTTGTCCAGTGTGGTCGCGTTCGACATGGGCGGGACGACGGCGAAGGCGTCGCTGATCGAGGACGGCGAGCCGTTCGTCTCGGCCGACTACGAGGTCGGCGGCGGCATGAATGTTGCCCGAGGCCTCAGCTCCGGCGCCGGCTATCCGGTCCGGACCCCGTCGATCGACATCGCCGAGGTCGGCTCAGGCGGCGGCAGCATCATCTCGGTCGACGCGGCCGGCGCGCTGCACGTCGGACCGGCCAGCGCCGGCTCGATCCCCGGCCCGGCCTGCTACGGACATGGCGGTGAGCTGCCGACGCTGACCGACGCCAACGTCATGCTTGGCTACCTGAGCCCGCGATCCCTTGCTGGGGGACGCGTTGCGATGCACCCCGACCTGGCGGCGAAAGCCTTGTCCGTGGTCGCCGATCAGCTCGGGTCCGAGGTGGCGGAGGCGGCGCGTGGCGCCTACCAGGTGGCAGTGTCGAGCATGACGACCGCCGTGAAGGCTGTGACCAGCGAACGCGGCCGGGACCCGCGCGAGGCGACGATGGTCGCGTTCGGCGGCGCCGGTCCGCTGTACGCCGCCGCGCTGGCTCGCGAACTCGGTATCTCGACCGTCATCGTGCCCGTGTACCCCGGCCTGTTCAGCAGCCTCGGCCTCCTCGTCGCCGACACCGAACGCCACGAGCTCACGCCGTACCGGTCCGAGTTCGCGGATGCCGGCGTACTTGCCGCCGAGTTCGAGCGGCTCGCAGCCAAGGTGGGCGACCAGCTGGGAGCGGACGCGGTCGTGGATCGCCTGCTGGACATGCGCTACCGCGGCCAGCGGTTCGAGTTGCGGATCCGGGTGCCCGACGGCGAGCTCACCGATGACCTGCTGGCTGAGGCGCTGGCGAGGTTCCATGCCGAGCACGAGCGTACGTACGGTCGCGCCGGCACCGACGACCTGGTCGAACTCGTCAACCTCCGGGTCCGCGGCCGGCTGCGCACATCGGTATCCATCGAGGAGGTGTTGAGCCGTCCCGACACCGCCGTACGGCACCCCGGCACCCGTGAGTGCCGGTTCGACGAAACGACGACCACGCCTGTCGTCGGTCGGTCGGATCTCGGCGCCGAGCCGGTCGACGGACCGATGGTGATCGAGGACATGGACGCCACGACCCTCGTCCCGCCCGGCGCGCGGGTGCACCTGGACCGGTTCAACAACATCGTCATCACCTGGGGTGCCGCATGATCCGCGACGCAGTCACCTTCGAAGTCTTCCGCAACGCCGTCACCGGGATCGCCGACGAGATGGCGATCACCATCCTGCGGACGGCACACTCCCAACTCGTTGCCTCTAGCATGGACTTCTCGGCGGCGCTGTGTGATGCCGGGGGCAGGGTGATTGCCCAGGCCAACACGCTGCCGTTGCACCTCGGTTCGATTCCCGGCGCGATGGAGGCGATCTTCGACGAGTTCGGCGGGCGGATCCGTCCGGGAGACATCTACCTGCTCAACGATCCGTCGCTGGGCGGCATGCACCTGCCGGACATCTTCGCGGTCGCTCCGGTCTTCGGCGAAGGGGTCCTGCTGGGCTTCTCCGTCACGGTCGTGAACCACACCGACGTCGGCGGCTGGGCGGCCGGCTCGATGGCCGTGCAGTCGACGAGCATCTTCGCCGAAGGCGTGCAGATCCCGCCGTCGCGGCTGGTCGATGCCGGCACCGTGAACGACACGTTCCTGCGGTTGATCCTGCGCAACGTCCGCGAACCCGAGCTCCTGCGCGGTGATCTCGAGTCCCAGCTGGCGGCCTGCCACACGGGAGCCGAAGGTCTGCGGGCGCTCGCGGCCCGGCACGGCGTCGTACGGCTCAACGAGCTCATCGACGAACTGCTCGATTACTCGGAGACCCTGCTGCGCGCCGCGCTGGCCGAAGCGGTCCCGGGTACGTACGAGTTCACCGACCACATCGACGACGACGGCCTCGGCTCCGGGCCGATCCCGCTCTGCGTGAAGGCCACGTTGTCCGATTCGAGGATCGAGTTCGACTTCACCGGGTCCTCGCCGCAGGTGGACTCCGCGCTCAATGCCACGGCCCCGTTCACCCGCTCCGCGGCGTACGCCGCGCTGCAGGGAATGCTCGCCGCGGACATCCCGGCCAACAGCGGGTTCTACCGGCCGTTCAGCTTCGTCATCCCGGAAGCCTCGATCCTGAACGGCCGGCGACCGGCAGCGCGCGGCGCCCGTGGCCTGGTGGGTTTCCGGCTCGTCGACGCGGTGCTCGGGGCACTCGCCCCGGTGTTCCCCACCCGGGTACCGGCTGCCGGCGACGGGGGACCCGACGGGATCGCGATCGGCTTCGTCGGCCCGGACGGTGAGTCCTTCGTCCTGTGGGATCCGCTGTCCGGAGCCTGGGGCGCCCGTCCCGATCGCGACGGTGTGGACGGGATCAGCTCACTGGGCGCCAATCTGACCAACACGCCGGTCGAAGAACTGGAGACCTCCGGCCACATCCGCATCGACGGCTACGGCTATCTCCCGGACTCCGGTGGGGCCGGACGCTGGCGCGGGGGATTGGCGACCTTCCGGGACATGACTCTGCTTGCCCCCGAGGCCAGCGTGCAGATCAGGTCCGACCGGCGGAAGTTCCTGCCGTACGGGCTGAATGGCGGCGCACAGGGAACGCCCTCGCTCAATGTGCTCGACCCGGACGGCGACGGCGAACGACTGCTGGAGTCCAAGCCACATTTCGTCATGACCGCGGGAACCCGCCACCGGCACGTGACAGCCGGCGGGGGCGGCCACGGCCTGCCCTTCGAGCGCGATCCGGAACACGTCCTCGAAGACGTCCTCGACGGCAAGGTCACGCACGCGGGTGCCGAACTGGACTACGGCGTCGTGATCACAGCGGACGGCGTGATCGACACGGACGCCACCGCCGAGCTGCGCGACGGGACACCCCATCACCACTCACGACGAGGACTTGTCCGATGAGCACAACCGCCGCTGTCATCCAGGATTCCGTCGCGCCACGCACCTGGCGCAAAGTCAGCCTCCGGATCATTCCGCTGGTCGGCCTCGCCTACGTGGCGAGCTACACCGACCGCGCCAACCTCGGCTACATCGCCGCACCGATGAAACGCGACCTGCACCTGGACGGCAGCCAGTTCGGCCTCGCGGCCGGCCTGTTCTTCATCGGCTACGTCCTGGTCGAGGTGCCGAGCAACCTGATGCTGCGACGGTTCGGCGCGCGCAGGTGGATCGCCCGGATCATGATCACCTGGGGACTGATCACGGCCGCGACGGCAGCTGTCACCTCGGCGCCGATGCTGTACGTCGCGCGGCTCCTGCTCGGGTTCGCCGAAGCCGGCCTGGCCGCCGGGATCCTGCTCTACCTGACCAACTGGTTCCCGCGCCGGCAGCGGTCCTGGGCCCTGTCCCTGTTCATCCTGATGATCCCGGTGTCCTCGATCATCGGCTCCCCACTGGCCGCCGCGGTGATCAAGTGGGGGCAGAGCCTGCTCGGAATCACCAACTGGCGGGCGCTGTTCCTGGTCGAGGGCGTGCTCACGGCCATCGTCAGCGTGCTGATCTTCGCCTTCCTGCCCGACCGCCCGGAGAACGCGCGGTGGCTCGATCAGCAGGAGAAGGCGGCCATCGAGACCACACTGGCCGCCGAGGCCGCCGAACAGCGCGCCCACGGTGCGCTCACCGGGCTCCGCGACGCGCTGACCAGCGGCCGCGTCTGGGCGATGGCCGTGTGCTGGTTCGCGATCGCCTTCGGCCTGTACCCGATGGCGTTCTTCCTGCCGACGATGATCGCCACCATCACCAAGGGAATCGGCGGCGCCGCCGACGTGAGCAGTGTGCTGCTGTCCGCGATCCCGTACGCCGTTGCCGCGGTCGCCCTGCTCGGCTGGGCGCACTTCGCGTCCCGGCGGAGCGCGGTCACGGCGACGCTCGTACCGATGGGCGGCGGTGCGGTGGGGTTGCTGTTGGCAACCTTTGCGCACAGCGGGACGTTGTTCGTACTCGCGGTCTGCCTCAGCGTCGCCGGGATCATCACCGCGATGCCGCAGTACTGGCGGATCCCGGCGATCGGCCTGACCGACGCGGCCGCGGCGTCCGGCATCGCCTTGATCAACTCCGTCAGCAATATCAGCGGTTTCGTCGGCCCCTACATCACCGGATGGATCTCGGACGCGACCGGCAGCTTCACCTATGCGCTGCTGACCATCGCGATCATCATGATCGGCGGCATGGGCGTGCTACTGACGGTAGGACGACGGATGGAAAGCCTCGACGGGAGACTGGCATGACGCGAGCACTCGTCATCGGAGACGTCCAGCAAGGCATCACGGCCAACTTCCCGTTCGCCCAGCACGTCGTGCCACCGCTCACCGAACTCCTGCCGCGTGCGCGCGCCGCCGGTCTGCTGGTCGTGTTCGTGCGGTTCGCCTTCCGTGTCAACGGGACCGATCTGCCACCGGACAACGCGTTGTTCCGGTCGTTCTTCGATGCCGGCGACATCTTTCACGAGGGAACGGCGTCGACCGAGGTGGCCTTGCCGGTCGAGGCAGCGGATGTCGTCGTACTCAAACGCCGCGCGAGTGCGTTCGCCGGCACCGATCTCGACCTGGTCCTGCGATCGGCCGGCGTCGACGCGCTCGCGATCGCCGGAGTCGCGACCAGTGCGATGGTGGCCGCGACCGTGTACGACGCGGCCGACCGCGGCTACCACCTGACAGTCCTGCGCGACGGCTGCGCCGACGGCGATCAGGCGATGCACGACTTCTTCATGGACACGGTCTTCCCCAGCCGGGGAGTCGACGTCGTACCGTGCTCCGGATGGCCGGCGTGAACGCCGGATTGCTCGACCGCCTCCGGACCGAGCTCGCCGATCGCCGTACGACGACCGGGCTGCGTCGCGATCTCGTGGTCTCGGGCCCACAAGGACCGATGCTCGACGTGGCCGGCGAGAAGCTCGTGAACCTTGCCTCGAACGACTATCTGGGGCTCGCAAGCGACCCGGAGGTCATCGAATCGGCCCAGCGGGGGCTGCGCGACGAGGGACTCGGAGTCACCGCAGGTCGTGTGCTCTGTGGCTCGCGCGCGATCCACAGCGAGCTCGAGGAGAGCATCGCGGCGCTGGTCGGCGTTGAAGACGCGGTTCTGTACAGCTCTTGCTTCGATGCGAATCTTGGAGTCTTCGATGCCCTGCTGGGTCGGGACGACGTCGTCATCAGCGACGAGCTCAATCACGCGAGCCTGATCGACGGCATGCGCCTGGCGCCGGTACGGCGACACGTCTTCGCGCACGCCGATTTCGACGACCTGGAGCGCTGTCTCGCCAAGTGCGCGGGTGCACGGCATCGGCTCATCGTCACCGACGGTGTCTTCAGCATGGACGGGGACATCGCCGCACTGCCCAAGCTCGCGGAGTTGGCGCAGTACTACGACGCAGCGCTGCTGGTCGACGACTCGCACGCCACCGGTGTGCTGGGCGAGACCGGCGCCGGCACAGCAGAGTACTTCGGACTGACGGGCAGCGTCGACGTACTGACGGGGACGCTCGGCAAGGCGCTCGGGGGCGGTGCGGGAGGCTTCGTTGCGGGTTCGCATGCCGTCGTCGAGACGCTGCGCCAGGTGTCGCGCCCGTACATCTTCACGAACGCGATGGCGCCTCCGCTGGCGGCCGCGGCCGTGACGGCGATCCGGATCGCGCGGAGTCGTCCTGAGCTGCGGCAGCGCTTGGCCGCGAATACTGCCTGGTTCCGTGAGGCGTTGGGCGAGCTCGGGTACGACGTACTGCCTGGGCAGCATCCGATCATCCCGGTGATGCTGCGGGGCGGATCGTGGGCTCGCGACGTAGCTGGCGCGCTCCTCGCTGAAGGCGTGCTCGCCTTCGCGCTCTGGCATCCGGTGGTGCCGGCCGGAGAGGAGCGGATCCGGGTGCAGATCTCGGCGGCGCACACCGCCGACCAGCTCGAAGCGGCGGCTGCTGCCTTCGATCGTGTGCGCAAGTTCGTGGACTGCGCATGACCATGGTCCAAGCACCGACGAGTGTCGACAGCCGCGAGTTGGAGGGCCGGGTCGCGGTCGTCACCGGCGGCGCCAGCGGCATGGGCCTGGCGACGGTGCACGCCCTGGCCCGTCGCGGCGCGACCGTCGCGGTCTTCGATCGCGTGGAGCCGAGTGACCGCCCGCAGCAGTCGATCCGGCCGGTCAGCGTGGACGTCACCGATGGCGACCAGGTCGAGAGTGCGTTCGCCTCGGTGCTGGCGGAGCATTCCCGGCTCGACATCCTCGTCAACGCGGCGGGCATCGCGCCGCCGGCCACGTTCGAGCAGATCACCGAGGACGAATGGAACCGCGTCCTCGGCGTCAACGTGCACGGGACCTTCCTGTGTTGCCGGCGAGCAGTTGCCGCGATGCGAACCGGTGGCTGGGGCCGGATCGTCAACTTCTCCTCCACGGCCGGCAAGACGATCAGCACAGTCGGCGGTGCGCATTACACGACCGCCAAGCACGGGGTACTCGGGCTCACCCGGCACCTGGCCAAGGAGTACGGACCCGACGGAATCACGGTGAACGCGGTGTGCCCAGGCCTCATCGACACCCCGATGGCCCGCGCCCTGCTCCCGGCGGAGTCGCTCGAACGCGCCACCCGGTCCTTCCCGGTGCCGCGCGTCGGGCAGCCGTGGGAGGTTGCCGAGCTCGTCGCGTTCCTCGCTTCCGACCGGGCGGCGTACATCACCGGTGCGGCCGTCGACATCAACGGCGGCGACCTCATCGTCTGACCATCTACCAGAGAGCGAGCAGTTCTGTGAGCACAGTGACAGTCAGGACGATCCAGCACCGCATCGGCGGCAAAGAGACCGCGGGTACGTCGCGACGTACCGCGCCGGTGTGGAATCCGGCCACCGGCGAGCACCAGGCCGAGGTACTGCTGGCCGAGCCGGAGGACGTCGACGCCGCGGTGCTGGCAGCGGCAGCCGCGCTGCCGGGGTGGGCCGACACCTCGGTGATGCGCCGGTCCCGGCTGATGTTTGCCTTCCGCAACTTGGTTGAGAAGAACCTGGACGAGCTGGTGCGGATGGTGTCCTCCGAGCACGGCAAGGTGCTCGACGACGCCAGGGGAGAGGTGATCCGCGGGCTGGAGGTGATCGACTTCGCTTGCGGGATCCCGCAGTTGCTCAAGGGGGAGTACTCCGACCAGGTGTCGACCGATGTGGATCTGTTCTCGTTCCGTCAGCCGCTCGGTGTGTGCGCCGGGATCACGCCGTTCAATTTCCCTGCCCTGGTAGGGATGTGGATGCATCCGATCGCGATCGCGACCGGCAACACGTTCGTGCTCAAGCCGTCCGAGCGCGACCCGTCGGCGTCGAACTTCGTCGCCGAGCTCTATGCGGAGGCCGGTCTGCCCGACGGCGTCTTCAACGTCGTGCACGGCGACAAGGTCGCGGTCGACGCGATCCTCGATCATCCGCAGATCGCCGGGGTGTCGTTCGTCGGCTCGACGCCGATCGCGCAGTACGTGCACGAGCGCGCGACTGCGAACGGCAAGCGCGTCCAGGCGCTCGGCGGTGCGAAGAACCACGCCGTCGTCCTGCCCGACGCGGATCTCGATTCGGCCGCCGACCACTTGATCGCGGCCGCGTACGGCTCGTCGGGCCAACGCTGTATGGCGATCTCGGTCGCGCTGGCGGTCGGTGACGCGGCCGAACCGCTCGTCGAGCGGGTCCGCGAGAAGGCACAGGCGGTCAAGGTCGGGCCGGGGCACGAGCCCGCGGCCGAGATGGGACCGGTTGTCACGCGGGAAGCGCTCGAGCGGATCACGGGCTACATCGCCTCGGGGGTCGAAGCGGGTGCGGAGCTGGTGGTGGACGGGCGCCGGCCCGACGTACTGGGCAACGGGTACTTCGTCGGCCCGACCCTGTTCGATCACGTCACGCCGGAGATGGAGGTGTACCGCGACGAGATCTTCGGGCCGGTCCTCGTCGTCGTCCGCGTCGACTCGCTGCAGGACGCGATCGGTCTGATCAACGCGAACCGCTGGGCCAACGGAACCGCGATCTTCACCTCGAGCGGTCGGGCGGCGCGGGTCTTCCAGCGTTCGGTCCAGGTCGGGATGGTCGGGATCAACGTCCCGATCCCGGTGCCGATGGCGTTCTACTCGTTCGGCGGCTGGAAGGACTCGCTGTTCGGCGACCACCACGTGCACGGACCCGAAGGCATTGCCTTCTACACCCGTGCGAAGGCGGTCACCACCCGCTGGCCCGAGCCGGACGAGCCGCGCGGAAACCTCAGCTTCCCGACGGCGGTCTGAGTCAGGTGTCCTGGGTCGGAGGTTCGGCTCAGGACACTAGCGCGGCATCTCGATGTTGGCCCGGCTGACGGATGCGCTCATCGCCAGCACCTTGAGTACGTCGCGCCGGACCCGCTCGCAGCGTTTGCGGGTGGCCTCGTACGTGCCGTCGGCGTCCCGCGCCCGCAGCCGCTCGAAGATGGCCTGCAGCTCGCCGGGCGGGCTGACGATACCGGGATCGATCAGCTCGGCCATCCGGAGCACCCGCTCGAGCTCGTCGAGGACGTCCACGATCGCCTTGGCCAGCCGGCCGTTGCCGCTGAAGTTCGCGATGATCGCCTCGAACTCGATCCCGGCCAGCAGCGAGTCCTCGAGCTCGACCTCACCCGCTGCGAACGCGAACGGCACCTTCGACAGCACCTCGAGCCGCTCGAGTGCAGGCGCCCCGATGCCCTGATTCGCGGCGGCGACGGCCGCCTCGCAGGACAGCAGCGTGCGCAGGGCGCAGAGGTCGTCGGTGTCCTGGAGGGTGATCGGGCTGACAACGTAGCCGGCGCGCGGTAGCGCGTTGACCAGGCCGTCGCGGCGCAAGCGGGCGAGCGCCTCGCGCACCGGCGTCTTGCTGATCTGCCATTGCTGCGCGAGCGACGTCTCGGTGAAGCTGCTGCCGGGCGACAGCGTCAGATCGATGATCTGCCGCCTGATCGCACGGTAAGCCTGGCTGGTGCGGTCGAGGCCGCTGTCCTCCATGCCGACCAGCAGGAGCGCGGGGATATGAGGCGTTCCCGTGATGACGGAGTTGGGTTGGCGCACCATCTGACCGTACCACTCCGGACCGTTGATACAGCAGATCGGCTCAATGTCGGCCAAAAGAGATATTTAAACACTGCAGTGATATCTTAAGACCTATGCAGCGTAGCGGCGATGCCTGGGTCCTGCCCGCAGGTGGCGTTCCGGTGATGGGCGCGATGCGCACCCGTGAGCGTGCGGCGCGGAGCGCGCGGGACGGCGTACGGATGCTGCCGCTGGCTGGAGCGCCGGTCCTGCAGATGCCGGAGCACGTACGGCGTGCGGTCGCGGAGGCGATGAATCAGCCCGATCCGCGCGACAGCCGCGGCCTTCCTGAGCTCCGGGCGGCAATCTCGACCGAGCTCGAGCGGCATCACGGCCTGCAGGTCGATCCCGAGCGGCGCGTGCTCGTGACTCACGGAGCGATGCACGGCCTGTCGCTCGTACTGCGAACGGTGCTGGCGCCGGGCGACGAGGTGATCGTGCCGACCCCGACCTTCTTCTTCGACGAGTTCCTTCGCGAGGCCGGCGCGAAGCCCGTGTACGTCCCGTCCCACGAGCGCGAAGGCTGGGCTCTCGACGTATCCCGCCTGGAGGCTGCGATCACGCCGAACACGCGCGCCGTACTGCTCTGCAACCCGAACAACCCGACCGGTAATTTGCCCGACGCCGCCACCATCGAGGCGGTCGTCGAGTTGGCGGCGTGGCACGGGCTGCTCGTCATCTCCGACGACTCCTGGCAGCACTTCACCTTCGACGGCCGCCGGTACCAGCCGGTGGAGGCCTTCGCCGATCGCTGGCCACACCTGGTCACGGTCATGAGCCTCAGCAAGTACTACGCCCTCGCGACCTGGCGGGTCGGGTACGTCGTCGCGCCGCCGTCGATCGTCGACGCGCTCGAACGGCGACTGCAGTGGGAAGCGGTGTGCTGCGGAGCGGTTCCGCAGTACGCCGCGGTCGCCGCCCTGACCGGTCCACGCGACTGGCTCGATGACGCGCTCTCGACCTACCAGGGCAAACGCGACCTGATCTGCGAGGGCATCGCCGGGATCGGTCTCACTCCACCGGTGCGTCCCGGGGCCGGCGCATTCCTGCTACTCGACTGCTCTCGCCTCGCAGCGACGCCCGACGCCATCGACCAGGCCCTCCTGCAGAACGGCATCGCAGCGGTCCGCGGCGCCGACATGCACGCCCCGTCCACCCACGTCCGCCTGACCTTCGGCTCAAGCCATGAAACCCTGACCACCCTGGTCCACTCGCTGGGTCGTCTAGTGGAATAGGGCGGGTGACCACCACGCCGTTCTCCCTCGATGTGATCAGTGCCGCGCTGGGTTCACCGTTGAGTGAGGTGACCGTGCTCGACAGGTTTGCCGCCTCGGCGGCTGAGGTTGCGCGGGTTCGCCTGGGTGCGACGGACGGGTCTGAAAGCACCGTGATCGCCAAGCATGCGACCGATGCCGGAGTCGCGGCGGCGCGTCGGGAGGTCCGGTTCTACGAGCGGCTCGCGTCGCGCTGGCAGCACCCGGCGCCGCGGTTGCTCGGGGCAACGGATGACGGGGAGACGGTCGTCCTGCTGACCGAAGACCTGGACGCTGCCGGCTACCACGTGGTCGGCGCCGGCGTGACTGGAGAGCAGTTGCTCGGCGCGATCGACGTACTGGCAGAGCTGCACCGCGAGTTCTGGGACGACGCCCAGGTTGTTGCCGAACTCGAGCCGTCGGTCACCAGTACGGCGCAAGCCTGGCCACCGGACATGATCACCCGGAACGCGGCGGCGGTCCGCGCCGAGGCCGCTCGGTTCTTCGCTGCGGATACGGAACTCAGGGACGCGGAACGCTCGATCCTCGGGGAGATCGTCGACCGCTGGGAGAGCCAGTTCCATCGCAGAGCCGGGACTGGCCGCGCACTCACGCTCATCCACGGTGACTTCCACTTCCTCGGCAACGTGTTCTTCACCGGATCCGATCCCCGGCCGAAGGTGATCGACTGGTCCGAGCTCAAGCCCGGCCTGGGCCCGCACGACCTGGCCTACAGCCTGGCCGCGGTCCCGGCGAACGATCGACCAGCCCGCGACCGTGTGCTGCTGCGGCGTTACTGGGAGGCGTTGGCGGTCGACGACTACAGCTGGGAGCTGTGCGCGTGGGACTTCCGCTTCTCGGTGCTCAGCAACCTGTTCCAGTCGGTCTTCCAGCACAGCGTGCGGTGGTACCGCGTCTCGCTCGCCGCCATCGAGGCGCTCGACGCCAGGTCCACCCTGACCGGTCGGCCGCCGATCGGCTAGAGCCGGTTCAGCAGGTCGTCGTCACGCTGTACTGCGTCCGGGCCACGCTCAGCGGGCCGGCGAACGAGCGCCAGCAACGCGCGCAGCCGCCGGACCAGATCCGCGTCGTACGGATCTGGGCCGGGCGGCCGGTACCTGCAGCGTCGCATCGCTGATCCCCTCTCGCTCCCCGTAAACACGTATCGGGACGGACGGACGCGCCGTTACAGTTGACCTGAGCATACTCGGTATGCATACTCAGTATCTATGTCGATCAAGCACGGATTGCTGGCGCTGCTTCAAGAGGGTCCGAAGTACGGGTACCAGCTGCGGGGAGAGTTCGAGGTGGCCACCGGCGCCACCTGGCCGCTGAACATCGGGCAGGTGTACACGACGCTCACGCGGCTGGAGCGCGACAACCTGGTCCGCGGCGATGCGGGCAGCGCCGACAAGGACGGCCGGTCGATGTACGAGATCACCGACGCCGGCCGGGCCGAGCTGGCGAAGTGGTTCGAGACGCCGGTGACCCGTGAGTCGCGGCCGCGCGACGAGCTCGCGATCAAGCTCGCCCTGGCGCTGACCGTGCCGGGAGTCGACGTCCGGGCCGTCGTCCAGCGGCAACGGATGGCGACCATGCAGTCCCTGCAGGAGCTGACCCGGCTGAAGCGGAGCAGCACCGACGGAGAGATCTCCTGGCAACTGGTGGTCGAGTCGATGATCTTCGCCGCCGAGGCCGAGATCCGCTGGCTCGACCACTGCGAGTCGATGCTGGTGCGCCACCGCGGCACACCGCGCCCCGCGGTCCCGCAGACGTACGAAGTCCCCGCGGGCGAGCAGGAGGCGCGATCGTGAGCGCGATCCTGGACATCCGTGCCTTGACCAGGACCCACGGTCAGGGCGAGCAGGCCGTGCACGCGCTGCGCGGTGTCGATCTGAGCGTCGAGGCGGGGGAGTTGGTGGCGGTGATGGGCCCGTCGGGTTCCGGCAAGTCCACGCTGCTGACCTGTGCCGGCGGTCTCGATCGGCCCACCAGCGGCGAAGTACTTGTCGATGGCAACGACCTGACCAAGCTCGACCGCAACGGGTTGGCCGCGCTGCGCCGTCGCCGCATCGGCTACGTGTTCCAGGACTTCAACCTGATCCCCGCGCTGACCGCGGCGGAGAACGTCGCGCTGCCGCTGGAGCTGGACGGCGCCCGGGCCAGGACTGCCCGCAGGCACGCTGTCACCGCCCTGCAGGAGGTCGGGATCGACGACCTCGCCGACCGGTTCCCGGACGACATGTCCGGTGGCCAACGGCAACGAGTGGCGATTGCGCGCGCGATCGTCGGCGAACGCCGGCTGCTGCTGGCCGACGAGCCGACCGGCGCGCTGGACTCCGAGACGGGTGAGGCCGTCCTGCAGTTGCTGCGCGACCGCTGTGACCACCATGGCATCGCCGGCGTCCTCGTCACTCACGACGCCCGGCACGCAGCGTGGGCCGACCGCGTCGTCTACCTGCGCGATGGTTGCCTGATCGGCCAGTCCGGTCCGCTGCCCGACGCCGATGCTCTGCTGCAGGAGGCTGGTCAGTGAGGCGCTGGAGTGTCGCTCTGCGGCTCGCCCGGCGGTCGGCTCGGCGTTCTCGTGGACGAACGCTGCTGATCGCCGCGCTGATCGGACTGCCGGTCTTGGTGGGCAGCTGGTTCGCAGTGGTCGACAAGGGGCTGAACCCGACCGGCGAGGCGTTTGCGAACGCAGAGCTCGGCTCAGCCGACGCCTTGGTGAGCGTCTCGAGCTACAGCAAGTTCCCGCCGATGACGGAGGAGCCCAGCTTGTCGATGGTCGGGCAGACAGTGCCTGATGGCCGAGGAGGTGCCGAGCGGTCGCCTTCGTCGGTCGATGTGCACTCGCTGTTCCCGGCCGGCACGCAGATCGCCCGGACCCTCGCGATCGCGGGCGGACTCGAGATCAAGGCCGAAGGTACGAACGCGAGCGTCACCCTGATGGTGGGCGACGGCGCGAGTCCGCTCACGCAGGGGACGTTCCGGCTCGACGCCGGCCGGATGCCGACCGCGGCGCAAGAGGTCGCGGTGTCGCCGGCGCTGGCCGAACACCTCGGAGTCAGCGACGGGCACAAGCTCACACCCGGCGCGAGGCTGACGACCGCGACCGGCACGACGTACTCGATCGTCGGGCTCGCCCGTACCTTGGACGCGCCGCAGTGGCGGACCGTCTTCGCGCCGCCGGCCTCGCCGCTCACGACTGCGGATCAGCCGGAGTCGATCGCGTACCTCGTCTCGCTGCCCGGCGGGGTCGACGCCAAGACCCTGGTGGATCCGCTGAATGCCCGGGGTATCACGCTGGTCCCGCGGGCGAACGTCGTCGACCCGCCGCCTTCGGTCAAGGGAGACAGTGCGCTGGCCGGCAC
The DNA here is from genome assembly GCF_044453965.1 of Kribbella sp. NPDC051586. Lineage (NCBI taxonomy): Bacteria > Bacillati > Actinomycetota > Actinomycetes > Propionibacteriales > Kribbellaceae > Kribbella > Kribbella sp. NPDC051586. The sequence goes on from NZ_JBITDF010000003.1 coordinate 793,868, forward strand.
CTCTGCGGCGACGGCCTTAGGCGCCGGGTTCGGTGTCCTGGAGATCGTGCTGCTGGCCGGTACGGCGTTCGCGGTCGGAGCGCGCCGGCAGACGCGGGACCTGGGCCTGCTCACCTCGATGGGTGCGACCGCGGCGGACATCCGTCGCGTCGTCCTGGCGCAGGGACTGTTCGCCGCAGCCGTTGGCGTTTTCGGGGGACTGGCGTTGGGTGTGGCAGTGGCGCTGGCCGGACGGTCCTGGTGGGAGTCGGCCGCGGCTCGGTTGATCAACCAGTGGCAGGTGCCGTGGCTGCCGTTGCTGGGCGTCGTACTGATCGGATTGCTCGCCGGTCTGGCCGCGGCGCTCGCGCCTGCTCTGAGCGCTGGTCGGCAGACACCCCTCGCCGCACTGGCCGGTCGGTTCGCGACCGTCGTCGGCACGGCCAGGTTGCGGAGGTCGGCGCTGGTTCTCGTCGCGGGCGGTGTGGTTGTCTCGGTGCTGGGCAATGTGCGGCTCGCGTCGGCGCTCGCGGCGGCTCGTTCGGCCAGGGATCAGGCGGATCCGCAGCAGCTGTCGAGGGTTGCGTCGGTGACTCCGTTCCTGCCGATCGCGCTGGTGTTCCTGGGCATCACCTTGGTGATCGCCGGCCTGATCTGGGCGCTACCGGCCCTGATCGGCAAGGCGGCGGCCCTTGCGTACCGACTGCCGTTGAGCTCGCGGATGGCGTTGCGGGACGCGGCTCGGCATCGGCACCGCACGGGTCCGGCGACGGCCGCGATCATGCTCGCCGTGGCCGGGACGGTGGCGCTGACGTTCGCGGTGGTCAACCAGTCGGCGGCAGCGGCCAAGAACTACGTGCCGGCCGGGCACGACGGGGATGCGGTGCTCCCGTTCGACACGGCGGATGTCGAGTACTCGCCGCAGTTGGTGAACAAGCTCGAGCACCTGCTGCCGGTGGAGCGGACCTTCGAGCTGCAGGGCGTCTCCGCCCGGAACGTGAAGACGGAGGACGGCAGCCCGGTGGGCCTCAGCGTCGTACCGCCGGCGGGTCCGTCCACCAGCGCGGGACTGGCGCTGCTCGCGGTCGATCCGGCGTACGTCGAGCGGTTCGGTGCCTACGGCAACCGTGCGGCCGCGGCGCTGCGAGCCGGGAAGGTGGTCGTGCCGCAGGCCGACCTGAGCAAGGACGGTCGGGTCAGGATCGGTCGGGACGACGACTACGACTACCGGAAGACGTTCTTCCGGCCGGCGGCGGTGGTCATGTCTCCGCCCAATGTCGGCAGGCTCGCGCGGGCCACGCTCGTCAGCACGGAAACCGCCGCATCGATCGGTGCGCTCGAGGTCGACGAGGTCCACTTCCAGTTGCGGCGAGAGCCGACCGCCGCGGAGCTCGGCGCGGTCGCGAAGTTGCTCGGTCATGAGGACACGTTGACGGTCGAGCACGGCTACCAAAGCCCGGTACGGAAGGCATCAGCCGGTCTGCTGGTGCTGGGTACCGTGGCGGCCCTGCTCGGGGTGTCCATCTCCGTGTCGCTCTCGCTGGCCGAGGGGCGTGCCGATCTCGCCACGCTCGCCGCGGTGGGTGCCTCACCGCGGAGCCGGAAGCGGCTCGCGGGGTCACAGGCGTGGGTGCTCGGACAGGTCGGCTGTGTGCTCGGCCTCGGAGCCGGCGCGTTGTACGGGTACACGGCGCACGCGGCGTTCGGATCGCCGAAGCTCGTCGTGCCGTGGTCGGTGCTGGCCGGAATCGGCCTGGTCGTACCGCTGTTCGCGAGCGCGATCGCCTGGGCGCTGACGCGCTCGCGGATGCCGATGGTCCGACGGGCCGAGTGAACTCAAGGAGACGGCCTTTCGCGTCGTACCGTCGAGACATGATCAGTACGAAGGACCTCGCGACTCCGGACACGGCTGCCTCGTCGGCGGCGTTGGAGGTGGCCTCCGGGTACCTGTCGAGCGCGCTGCTGAGCCACTCGCGACGGGTCTACCTGTGGGCAGCCGGCTACGGCGAGCTACACGGCATCCAGTACGACGCCGAGCTGCTGTTCGCCGCTGCGATGTTCCACGACATCGCGCTGGCGCCGGAGTTCGACAGCCACACCGTTTCGTTCGAGGAGGCGGGCGGCCATGTCGCCCAGGTCTTCGCTGCCGGCGCCGGCTGGCCGAGCGCGCGCCGCGAACGCCTCGCCGAGGTCATCGTCAGGCACATGTGGCCCGACGTGGACGTGGCCGCCGACCCCGAAGGGCACCTGTTGTCACGGGCTGCCGCGCTGGACATCGTGGGCAAGGACGTCGACGACTTCAGCCCCGCCTTCCGCGCCGAGGTGCTGCGGGACTACCCCAGGCTCGGGCTCACCGCCGAGTTCCTCGCCTGCTTCCAGGCCCAGGCCGACCGGAAGACCGACAGCTCGGCCGCCCGCGCGATCCAGTCCGGGCTGGCCGACCGAATCGCCGCCAACCCCCTCGACGGCTGAGAGGTCCTCGGCGCGGCGAAGCACCTCGGTGCGCTGTGATCTAGGTGCGGTCGGTGTTCTTCGGTAGGAGGAAGTAGCCGAGGAGCATTCCGAGGAGGCAGGGGAGGCCGTGGTTGTCGTGTACGGCGGTGTCGAGGACGGCCAGGGCTGGGACGGCGAACGCTGCGACGCGAAGCTGCAGCGGTGGCGTGACGCCGTAGCGGCGTGGGGCCATCAGGATCAGGATGGCGAGGCCGCCGATCAGCCCGGCTACGCACATCGAGTTGCCGGCGCCGACCGGGTTGAGCCAGAGGTAGCTCATCAGCTGCCCGAACCATCCGCAGACGAAGTACAGGACCAGCCAGCGCGGGCGGCCGAAGACGCGCTCCGCGATGGTGCCGAAGATCGCCAGCAGGATCAGGTTCGAGACCAGTCCGGACGCCCAGCCGTCCTGGAAGAACATGCCCGTGACCAGGCGGTACCACTGGCCGTTGTCGATGTGGGCGGCGTCGCGTACGACGGCGTCGTACAGCGGTCGGTGAACCAGTTGCGCGATCCCGCAGGCCAGCGTCACCAGGAGCACACCCGCTGTCAGCAGCGGCCGACGTGGACCGAAGGCGAGCGCTTCGAGCGGGTTACGAGTGGTGGTGTCAGTGGTCACGAATCGAACCTAGCGGTTCGCTGAGCGCGATTCTGCGCCGTTTGTCATGATGAACTCTGTCATTTGTCACGACGAGGCGTCGGCGCACAGGTTGCTGTGTGTGGACGTGGGTACGGGTGTGAGGGTGTTTGTAGCGGAGCGGTACAGATTGGGTTCCTCTCTCGGCCGGGGCGGCATGGGGGAGGTTTTTCGCGGTACTGACGAACAGCTGGGGCGCGAGGTCGCGGTGAAGTTGCTGCTGCGGTCCGATCGTGATCCGCGGGCTGCCGAGCGGTTCCAGCGCGAGGCGCGGGCCGCCGCGCGGCTCAACGACGCCCACGTCGTGGCCGTGTACGACTTCGGTCAGCACGACGACGGGTTCTTCCTGGTGATGGAGCTGGTCGAGGGCGGTTCGGTCGCCGACGAGCTCGCCCAGCACGGTCCGCTGCCGAAGGACCGGGCGATCGAGATCATCGAACAGAGCGCCGCCGGGCTGGCCGCGGCGCATCGCGAAGACGTCGTCCATCGAGATGTGAAGCCGAGCAACTTGCTCATCTCGACCGACGGGACGGTCAAGGTCGCCGACTTCGGCATCGCCCACCTTCCGGGTGAGGGCGCGAGCACGCTGACGGCGACCGGGCAGATCATCGGGAGTGCGCAGTACCTGGCGCCCGAGCGAGCGCGAGGCGGACAGGCCGGCAAGGAGGCCGATGTCTACGCGCTCGGTTGTGTGCTCTACCAGCTGGTCACGGGCCGGCCGCCGTTCACCGGGGAACACCCGACAGCGATCCTCTACCAGCACGTAGACACCGCTCCGGCGCCGCCGAGTCTCGAACGGCCCGAGCTCGGTGGGCCGTTCGAGCAGGTCCTGCTGCGGATGCTTGCCAAGGACCCGGCGGAACGCCCGACGGCGGCCGAGATCGAGGCCGGCGCCCTGAGCGCCACCGAGCTGACCGCCACGGTACCTGTGGCTGCCCCTGTGGTTGTTCCTGTGGTCGAGCCAGTGCTCGGGCCTGTGGACAGTAAGCCCGCCGGCCCGACGCAGGCACAGCGGGATCGACGGATGACGCTGCTGGCCGGCGCGATCGCCCTGCTCGCCACGGCCGGGGCCGTGCTGGCCGTGGTGCTGCTCAATGACAACGGGACCGACAAACCCCCGACAACCGATGTCGGCCCGCAACCAGGCGTGACCAGCAGTACGGCGACGACCAAGCCGACCACGCCGGCGTCCACGACCGGATCTACTCAGTCGGCGTCGACCCAGCCGACCCGGTCCACGGCGACTCAAAGCGCGTCCCCGTCCCCAACACCGACACCCAGCGCGACTCCCTCGACGAGCCCGACGCCGTCCGCGACCCCGACCAAGAGCAGCCCGACACCGAGCGTTTCCACCCGGAGTACGCCGTCGACCTCTCCGTCGCCGACGCCGACCTCTTCGTCCCCGTCGCCGACAGACTCTCCTTCACCGGGCGGCCAGAGCAGCGATACCCCATCCGCGCCGAATTAGCCGCATGGACGGGTGGATCGTGGGCACCCGGAGGGCGATGTGACCGCGCTGGAGAGGAGAGTTCGATGAGTGCTGGTGACAAGATGAAGAACGCCGCCGAGGCCGCGAAGGGCAAGGTCAAGGAGAAGACCGGCGACGCGACCGACAACCGCGACCTGCAGGCGGAGGGCCAGGCGGAGAAGACGAAGGCCGACCTGAAGCAGGCCGGCGAGAAGGCCAAGGACGCCTTCAAGGACTGACGACTCCGCGTCCACCGATTCCCACCCGATCCGGGTGGGAATCGCACGCCGTTCGCCGGCGACTGGGGCACGACTACGACCACAACCCGAGCTGGATCAGCTGTCCCGGGGGAGTTGTTCGTCCGGGTCCTCGTCCGGGTCCGGTTCAGGGTCGGGGTACGGCGTGGTCTCCGGGTCGTTCTCAGGCCGGTCCGGATCGGTCGGGTCGGGCAGCGGCGGGACAGGTGGTACCGGAGTCGTACTCATGACTGCCTCCTCAATGGATGTACACCGTAGGTGTCCGTCGGCGGCCGGAATCAAACAGACACAGGGATTGCTGGCGGTTCGAGGCGTGTGGCCGGGGTGGGGCGGGTACCGGAGCGGCGACTTGAGGAAGGTGGAGTTGTCGTGAGGTTCATGACGTGGAACGTCTGGGGACGCTTCGGCGATCGCTGGTTGCAACGGCAGCGGGCGATCATCGATACGGTGCGTGGGCAACGACCGGATTTCGTTGCCCTGCAGGAGACCTGGCGCAGCGACGGCCAGGCGCAGACCGGTCTGCTCGGGTTCGAGCTCGGCATGGCGTCGGCGTTCGCGCCGTCGCGGATGCCGCAGGACCCGGATCCCGACGTACATCTCGGTCTGGGCATTCTCAGCCGTTTTCCGTTGCGGAAGGTCGAGCAGCACACGTTGTCCACCGGCACCGTCGCGCTCCGCGCGGAGATCCGGCTGGGCACGGACAGTCTGCACTTCATCACCAGTTGCCTGGACTGGGAGGAGGACCACCAGCAGGAGCGCTTGGCTCAAGCCAGTTCGCTGGCTGCGCTGGTGTCCGACCTCAGAGCCGGCGGTGACGACGTGATCGTTGCCGGTGACCTCAACGCACCGCCCGGCGGGCCGGAACTCGAGCCGTTGCTCGCCGTACTGGAGGACTGCTGGCAGCCGCAGATGCACGACGGTGTCACCTACAGCTCACGCAACCCGTATCTGGGCAAGGGCGAATGGCTGGAGGATCACCGGATCGACTACATCCTGGCCGACGGTGACCTTGCCCCGATCGGCTCCCGTCTGGCCGGCTTCGACGAGGACCACGGCCGGCCGCCGTCGGACCACTACGCGGTCGTCACCGACGTACCCGTCGCCTGAGGCTTGATCACGCTGTAGGGCCGTCCTGGTGTTGTTCGAGCAGGTGCAGGACGGGTACGCCGAGATGCCGGCGCGCTTGCGCTGACCAGTCGACGTGGAGCAACTCGGCGATGACATGCGGCCGGGTCAGTACGACGACTTCCTGCCCGTGCACGCGCTGGATGTAGTCGACGAGTTCGTCGACCGGCGGCCGCCGCGTGATGATGCCCTCGGCCTCCCGGTCGAGGGACCGGAGCCGCGCGACACTGCGCTCGAGCGCGGCGGTGGCGGCGGCGTCGACGGCCTTCTGTGCCTCATCCGCGGCTTGGTGGATCTCGTCGTTCGCCCGGGGCACGTACCGCGGGCCGGCCGCGCCGAACAGTTCGGTGCCGGCCATCCCGGCCAGGGACGCCTCGACCTGTGCCTGCGCGTCCTCGCACGGGACCACCACATGGAAGCGGACCGGCTCCGGCTTGCCGCCGTACAACTGAACCAGTTGCTCGGCGTCGGGGCCGCTGAGTTCTTCTTCGACCAGAATGACCACGTCGTACATGAGGCTCCTCGAGCTTATGTTTCGCGAACGAAATGGGCGATAACGGCATCCTTACCGTGCTGGGGAATCCCGCTCCAGGATCGCAGAACGTCCTACTGTCAAAGGCGTTCCAGTGATTTCCTGCGTGAGAGGAATTTCCATGCCCATTCATTCTGCCCGACTGCTGGCGCCTGCGTTCGCCGTGGTCGCGGTGGCGTCGCTCCTGGCGACCGCTCCCGCCGACGCCGCGGTGGACGGACGGTCCGGCGCAGTCGTCGGTCACGTCTACGAGACCACCAACTCGGCTGCCGGCAACGCCGTCCAGGTCTTCGATCGCCTGCGGGACGGCCGGTTGCGGGCCGGTGCCACGGTCGCGACCGGCGGCCACGGACTGGGAGCGTCCCTTGCTTCGCAGTTCGGCCTGGTACGCGACGGCAATCTGCTGTTCGCCGTGAACGCCGGTGACGACACGGTCTCGACGCTGGCCATCACCGACCGAGGTCTCGTACGACGTGACGTCGCGCCGACCGGCGGCGACCGGCCGGTCAGCGTCACGGTCCGCCACGGAATCGTGTACGTCCTCAACCAGGACAGCGAAACCATCAGCGGCCTACGCGTCAGCCACGACGGTCACCTGCAGCCGTTGCCGCACTCAACGAAGTCGCTCAGCAAGTCCGGCGCGACCCCGACGGCCGCGGCGCAGGTCTCGTTCACCCCCGACGGCCGGAGCTTGGTCGTCACCCACAAGGGCGACCAGACGATCGACACGTTCGCAGTCCGCCACGGCTACGCCGGTACGGCGACGCCGCATCACTCGTCCGGCGTCACGCCGTACGGATTCGACTTCGACCGGCGCGGTGACGCGATCGTCTCCGAGGCCGGCCCGTCAGCGGTCTCGTCGTACTCCGTGCACGGCGATCGCGTGCGGACGATCAGCCCTTCCGTGGTCGACCAGGGCTCCGCGGCTTGCTGGCTCGTCGTCACGCCTGACGGTCGGTATGCCTTCACGGTCAACGCGGCCAGCTCGTCGATCTCGTCGTACCGCATCTCGTCCGACGGGCGGCTGACGCTGCAGGCATCGGTTGCCGCGCCGACCAGCGCCGGCGGATCGGATGCCGCGCTGAGTCCGGACGGCAAGTCGTTGTACGTGCGCCTGTCCAACGGCGCCGTCGCGTCGTACGTCGTGCACCACGACGGCTCGCTCACCCCGCAGCAGGACACGGCCGGCGCAACCACTGCCGGTACGTCGGGGCTCGCCACCAGCTGACCGGATCAGGCCTTCGTCAGGGCGTCCGTGAGAGCGTTGATCGCGGACAGCCCGGTTGTGACGGCCGGGTCGAGGTGGTGACGGTCGGTGATGGACTCGGGGGAGTAGTAGCTGACGCGGGTCACCCCGGCGTCGTCCCAGATCAGGGCCTTCAGCGGGAGGTCGAGCGCCGATAGGGGAGCGGCCGCCATCACCGGAGTGCCGGCGGCAGGATTGCCGAACAGGATGAGCACGGTGTCGCGGAGCGTCAGACCGGCTGTCCGGGCTGCTGCCGCCTGGTCGACCTCCGCGAACACCGTGACTCCCTTGGCATCGAGGAGCTCACGGAACCGCGCTGCCACCTCGGCCACGGAACCGGCGGCTGTCTTGGTCACCACACCGTACGGCGACGTCTCGGTAGTCATGATCCTTACTGTTCCACAGGCCCCGCGAAGGTAGCGGTCCGGAGCAGGGCTTCGAGGAGTTCGGTGGGGAGGTCGGTGACTTGGTCGATGAAGCCGTCTTCGATGGTGAGGCGGCGCAGCGCTTCGTCCCGCACGGTCGGCTCGTTGCTCTTCAGCAGCCCACCGAGGATCGCGGCCCGATCGGTCCACAGCACGTCCGTCCGGGTTGCCTGCTGGAGCAAGGCCTGGGCAACACGCTGCGCCAGCTGAGCATGCTTGCCCTCGAGCAGGCTGGTCAGGATCTCGAGCGCGGTCATGTGCCACGGCGACGCCACCACGCTGGGCGACGGGATCCGGTCGGTGATGAGGTCGGCCGCCACCTCGGCCAGTTGCCTAGGGCCACCGACACTTCCTTTGGCGAAAGCCACGGCCACGTCCCGGCGCAGGTAGTAGTCGTCGAGCTGATCCGGTGCAGCCAGCGCCAGCAGCGGAACGATGGTGACATCGGTCAGCGCCCCGGCGGCGTGCAGCGCCGCGACGGTGTCGGCGATCGCGGACGAGTCGGCGAACTCCATGGCGGTGAGTGGTTCGATCATCGCCTCGGCTTGGCGGCGTCCGGCGTCAACGTTGCCTAAGGCAACGTGAGCCTCGATCAGCCGACGCTGGGCACGGAACCAGCGGTAGCCGTAGATCTTCAGGCACTCGTCCACAAGCCGCTGTACTCGCGGCACCAACTGCCGAGCGTCGGCCGGCTCGGCCAAGGCGTGATCGGGGAGCGCGCCGGCAAGGTTTTCCACCAGGTCCGATCGATAGTCGCCATCGGACCGCGACGAGAGTTCGTGGAGTCTCTCCAGGTAGAGGTCGATCCGTTCCTGGGTCGGAGCCGGTGGTTCGCCCGGCTGCTCTGCGCTGTCCCGGAGGTGCTCCTCGATCCGCCGGCGGGCTTGGAGCAGCCGGACGGTCCGCTCGCCGGCCACCATCCGGCCGAACTCCGCCTCCACCGCGGCTCGGGCGTGCTCGCGGTACTCCTTCCACCGACTCGTGCCGAACGCCGCGAGGGCCACGGCCGCGATGATCTCCGTCCGCGACGTGCCGTAGCCGGTATGCGCCAGCCGCGCGCTGTGGTCGAGGGCCATCTCCTCGGCGCCCTTCGCGGCAAGGTGCCGGACCAGTTGCGCCCGGACTGACTCCCGGACGGCCCGCCAGCCATCGCCCATGGACGAGTTCTGGAGCGCTGCGATCACCGGAGCGTCGAGACCGGCCGCCAACAGCACGGCGACCAACTCGAACGGTGTCGACCCCGTGGCCTCGGCCCGTTCGTCGTGCGTTTCCGCGTCCTCGACGGAGGCCTCCACAGCTCGGTCCGCCAGATCTCCCGCCGCCGCGGGACCACGGACGAGCGTGATCGCCGCGGCGATGTTCGCCATGTTCCAGATCTGACGATCGAGCAATGCGAACGCAGGCAACTCGAGCCAGTTGCGCACCGTGGGATCGCTGGTCAGTTCTCCCCGCGGGTCATCGCTGGTCACGGCCGCGATGGTTGCCATGGACCTCCAACCCGCGGTCTTCACCGTCTGCCGCGCCCACTCGAGGTACTTGCTTTCGTGTGCATGCCTCGTCGAGGTGGTGAGGTCGTTCGCCTGCGTGAAACAACTCGCCGAGCGAGCCCTGTCGCCCAGTACCGCGAAGGCTTCCGCCAGTACGCCCATCGCTCGGTGCCCCTCGGCGCCAGGCCGGACAGCCAACTCGGCCACCTGCGTGGCCAGCGCTTCCGCGATGACCGTCTGACCCGCTCGGGCGGCAAGAAGCGCCACATCGGCCACACACTTGACCGACGTCTCGAGGTCGGCGATCCGCAAGGCGACCCGCTCGGCCTCGCCGAACTCGCCGGCCCTCGCGAGGCGCAGCGCGAGGTGAACCTGCAGGTTCTGCCGGTACGGACCTGCGTGCGGCTCGGCGGTCTGGACTTCGTCCAGCGCGAGACGCATCAGTTGGACGTCGCCGATTGCTGATGCGGCTGTCGCGATCGCGCCGAGCGCGTACGTTCGTCCGTCCGGCTCCAGGATCGACCCGGCGAGACGCATCGCCTTGGGCCCGTCGCCGAGCAGGATCCAGACCACAGCAACACCTGCGGCCGGATACGTCAGCGAGTCGCGCACGGGTCCGCGGGCCAGGCCGAGGGTCGCGAGCCTGAACTCCAGCTGCCGCTGGACGATCAGACCCTTCTCGTACGCCGCGACGAGTGCGTGCTGGGTCCGGACGATCTCGTCATCCGGCAGCACCGGGCTGCCATCGGCGAGGAACAACGCCATCCAGCGCCCCGGAGACGACACCACGTCGTACAGACGATCCAGAGTCTCGAGCGAAGCCGTGCCGGAGCTGAGGGAGGAACTCAGCATCGGCGTGTACGAACGCAGCAGGTAGGCCGGCGTATCAGGCGGCCAGCCCTTCCCGGCGTACTCGCCGGCCCAGTCCTGCAGCCGACCGCGGTAGTCCGGGAGCCGGCCGGCGAACCGTTCGCGCGCGTTCGCCCGCAGCTGATCGTGAGCGAAGCCGTACTCGTCCTTCGTTCCCGGAACGAGGGTGATGGTGCGATCCAGATGGCGTGTCCAGGTCGCCGCGATCTGGTCCGGGTAGACATCGGACTGCGGGTGCTGCGCGCGGATCAGGGCAGCCAGGTCCGCATGGGTCAACGGTCCCTCGGCGGCGGCGTGGAACGCGAGGACCTGGTGGATCAGACCGTTCGAGTCGGTCAAGGCCGCGCGCTCGATCTCCTCACCGGCGAGTTCGAAGATCCGCGCGGCGGTGTCCGACGGAGTGAGCTGGTGGACGTGATCGCGAAGCGGATGGCCAGGCGGGATACCGCTGGGCGCGCCGGCGCGGCTCGTCACCAGCAGCGCCGCCCCGGCCGGAAGTGTCATTGCGTTCGGCAACCATTCGTCGACCGGGAGCTGTCCCAGCGTCTGGTACTCGTCCAGGCCGTCGATGACCACGACGAGCCGGCGCCCTTCGGCGACGCACCGGGCGGCAGCCCTGGCGAGCAACTGCGTGAGCATCCGGAGGGCGGCATCGATGGGTAGCAGATCGAGCCTCAAGGCCTCGTCGTCCGACCACCCGGCGATGGCGCCCAGCTGCAGAGCAAGCGAGCGCACCGCGTGGTCTGCCGTGTTGAGATTGGTGGCGCGGCGCAGGAAGTGGGCGACCACCGCTGTCTTCGCCGGTTGGCGATTGTTGGAGGCCCACCAGGCCGTGAGCGCGCTCTTGCCCGCGAACGCATCCGCGGAGTACCACCACCAGCGGTCGCTTCCCGCCGCGAACTCGTCCAAACGGTCGAGCTCCTCCGCGCGGCCGGTCAGCAGCGCGGGCGCGAGTCCGGCCGCCACCCGCGAGTACATGTCGGGAATGAGTTCACTCAACGATTCAGGAGTCACGTCTACCGCAGTGCCGAAGTTCGGTACGTCGCTCAGCCACGAGCCGTCCGTGCCAAGAGGCGACACCGTCAGCGCGCCCGCACCCTCATGGACGTGGTGCTTGGCCGCAACCCCGATCAGATGACCCGCAGACCACACCGCCGATCCGGACATCCCGGCCCACACCGACTCCGAGTCGTCGTGAGTGGCGGCATCAGGCGCACCGGTGATCGACAGGGCAAACGTCTCGAGCTTGTCGTCGGCCGCGGGAATGATCGTGCCGCCGACGGCTGCGAGCTCACGGATCAGCCCGGTCGCTTCCGCACCGGCCTCCCGGAGCTTGTACCAAGGCAGCCCCAGCGCGGTCGCCGGGACCGCGTTCGTGGCTTGCCGATCGAGTGTGCCGCGAACAGCGGGAAGACAACCGGCCGGCAGCGCATGGCCAGGGCCGGAGATCGGTATCAGGGCCGCATCGACAGCTCCGTCCGCACAACGAATCTTGCCGGCGTCAACAATCGCCTCGGCCTCGAGGGTCAGGCTCGCGCCAGGATTGATCCACACCCGGACCGAGGTGGCACCTTCCACGACGTGCGCTGCGGTCAGCACCCAGCCGTCCGCGACCAGGTACCCCGAGCCCACCCGGGATTGCCCGTCGGGCCACGTGGTCCGGATCTCGGCGACGCACAGCGGGTTCGGATGCACGATCGCTATCGCGTAGGCCGGGCGGCCGGCGGGTTGTGATCCTTTGCGCCGACCGGCGCGTCGACATCGACGCGGCTCTCCGTCACGCCCTGGTTGTCGGGCCCGACCGTCTCGACCCGGGGCTTGAGAGTGAGCGTCAGCGTCTGCGTACCGGTGCGGCCGCGTTGCACGCCCGCGCTCGCGCCGGCCTCGGCCGAGCCGAACACCCAGAACCTGCCGGTGACCTTGCCGCTCATCTCACCGGTCAACGTGCGCTCATGCGCCACCTCGAGCGTCACCGTGATCTCGTCGACGCCCAGCCGCAGCGCGTTCGGCGTACCCGGAGGGCTCGTCGCGAGCGCTCGATCCTGAGCCTCCTGCAACTCGGCCCGAAGATCCCCCAGAAATTCCACCAGCCCGAGCCCCTGCTCTTCGGGCACCCCTGACGTATCCGCCACCCCGCCCCCTCCGAATCCCCTTCCACCGAGAGTGCCCCACCTCCCCACCCCAACGCCAGACCCAGCGCCGCATCTCGTCAACGGCGACACAAGACCGTTGTCGGCGCGGGTTGTCAGTCGGAGCGTAGGCCGTGCTTGGCGAGGGTTTCCCGCAGAGTGCCTCGGCTCTGGGCGTCGACGAGCTCCTGTGCGATGGCGCGCAGCTTCACGTTGCCGTCCTGCGAGCAGCGTTTCAGGACGTCGAAGGCGACGGTCGGGGCGAGATCGTACCGGTGCATCAGGATGCCTTGCGCCTGGCCGATCACCGTCCTCGTGCCGAGCGCGGTCTGCAGGTGGGAGAGCAGCCGGATGCTGTCGTGGTAGAGCTTCACGTTGTCGAACGCGACCCCGGCGTGCAGCGCGAACAGCAGCACGACGTCGTACGACGTCCCGCCGAATGCGTGCGGGGTGCAGGAGAAGAGGCTGAATGCCACCTCGTCGTCGCCGGCCGCCCGAAGCGGCAGGAACAGACAACTGCGGTAGCCGGCATTGATCCCCGACGCAGCGAACTCCGGCCAGCGGCCGTCCACCGCCAGATCGGCGATCCGGCGCGGCTCGCCGTAGACCAGCGCGTCGTACATCGGACCGCTCTTGGTAGTCAGCTCGACGTCGAGCGCTGCCCGCGACGGTTCCAGGAGCGGGTCCGCGAGCGCATGGTGCCTGGCGGCGATCTCGGGCACGCCATCCGTGAGGACGACGATCGCCGCCTCGTCACAGTCGGGCACCGTCCGTACGACGCGAGTGACGAACCGGCTCAACGTCGTACTGACATCGTCGTCCTCGACCAGGCGACTGATCTCGGCCAACTCCTCGGCCAGCTCCAGAATCCCCTCAACCATGCCGCCATCTTCGCCGACCAGGACCCGCACGGCGAGGACCCGGCCGATTTACTCTCCGAAGAGCATCGGTGCGTCGCCGATTCGGAGCACGTGGCGGAAGTAGACCGGGTCGGTGAAGGTGGCCGGCACCTTGCCGAGGCCCTTGATCACCGTCGCGGTCCCGTTGGCGTGACCAACGGCGTACAGATAGCCGGACCCGGTGTCCTTGTCGATGCCGAGCAGCAGCGTGCCGTACTGGCCGCACTTCTCGATCACGAGCGACTCGAAGCCTTGCCAGGTCGAGCTGCGAACCTTCTTCACCACGGGTTTCAGCGGTGACGTCCGCGGCAGCCTGATCGTGTAGAGCGCGCCGCCGTGGGTGGTGGCCAGGAAGGTGTCGTACGTCGCGGTCTGGCTGATCATCGCCATCGTCTTGACCGCCGCGAACCCGGTCGCGGACTGCTTGTTGACCCACCGGCTCACCCCGTTGGAGTCGGCGCGAACGTCCCAGCGGGTGATCGTGCCGTTGCTGCGGAGGGAGTACTGCTCGGTGAAGGCCGGCGGTTTCGGATAGGCCCAGTAGTTGGTGGTCTCGAAGAACGTCGCATCACCCCAGCCACCGCCGATCCGGGTGAGGAAGACCCGCGACCGGTCGACCTCGCCGTTCTCGAGCAGGTAGTACGTGCTGGCGTACATCGTGGAGCCCAGCACCACGTCGCCGTAGAACGCCCCGCCGGTGCCGGTGATGTCCGGGTCGTTCGCGATCATCCCGCTCAGCCGGACCTGGCCGGCCGGGTAGATGTCGGAGAAACCGGGGTTCGCCCGCACCGACGGCGGCGAGGTGGCCGTGACGACCGTGGCCGTGTGGTCGCCGCCGGCCGTCACGGAGCCTGGAATCACGAAGCACGCTGCCGAGGCGGCGGTTCCGGCGGTGGCTTCGGCGTGCGCGACGCCGGGAACCGACCCTGTCACCAGGAGCGCGATCGCCATCGTCTTCACCGCGGCGACTGCCACGCTCCCAGCTGTACTCGGTCGACCGGTCATGGCCAGCCCCTCGGTTCGCGGTACGGAATAGAACTTCTATGTACTCCGATACCGCGCGAGGCCGAAAGGTTATGGGACGACGGTGACCGGCCATTTGGCGTCGCGGACGAGCCGGGTGGCCAGCGACCCGACCAACCGGTGACCGGCGCGCATCGAGGCGCCGATGACCACCGCGTCGACGCGGAGCTCGTCGGCCAGCCGGATCAGTTCGAGGTACGGGTTGCCGTGCCGTTCGTAGAAGGCGAAGCTCAGGCCGAGCAGCCTCGCGTGGTGCTCCACCTCGGCCCGCAGCTCGTCCACGACAGTGGCCTGTGCTTGGCGCTGCACCTCGATCAGCCCCGCAGTCAGGATGCCGGCGCCTGGCGGCGTATGGACGAACAACACAACCACCCGCGCACCTTGCCGCCGAGCCAGCCCCGCAGCATACGACCCAGCCCGCAACGACGTCTCCGACCCGTCAACGCCGACCAGAATCGCCCCAGGCCCATCGCCGCCAAGCTCGAACATCTACCTACCGTATCGACTGTGCGGTCATCCGGCGCAACGCGGTTCAGTTGTTGGGGTGGGGGCGGATGAGCCCGGATTCGTAGGCGCGGATGACGGCCTGGAGGCGGTCGCGGACGCCGAGTTTGGCAAGGATCGATGTGACGTGGGTCTTCACGGTGGTCTCGCCGAGGAAGAGTTCGTGGGCGACCTCGGCGTTGGACAGGCCGCGTGCCACGGCGCGGAGTACGTCGGTCTCGCGGTCCGTCAAGGCAGGCAGAGTCGTGCCTGGTGCCGGGGTGTGGATGTAGGAGGCGATGACGCGGCGGGTGACTGCCGCGGACAGGACAGCGTCGCCGGCGTACGTCGCGCGGACGGCGGCGACGATGCCGGCGGGGTCGGTGTCCTTGAGCAGGAATCCGCTGGCACCGGCGCGGAGGCAGGCGTGGATGTACTCGTCGAGGTCGAAGGTGGTGAGCACCAGCACCTTCGGCGGCTCGGGCTCGCTGAGGATCTCGCGGGTGGCCGCGATGCCGTCCGTGCCCGGCATCCGGATGTCCATGAGCACCAGGTCGGGTGAGGTGCGCTGGGTGGCGGCGACGGCCTCGGACCCGTTGCCGGCCTCGGCGACGACCTCGAGATCGTGCTCCCGGTCGAAGATCGAGCGCAGGGAGCTGCGGATCAGTGCCTGGTCGTCGGCGACGACCAGGCGGATCACGCCGGCTCCGCGTCGTACGGGAACTCGACCGTCGTCACATGGCGGCCCGAGTCCACCGCCGTACTGCATCGGCCACCGAAGACGGCCGCCCGCTCGCGCATGCCGACCAGGCCGTGGCCGTCGCTGGTGGAAGTCGGCGGCGTCGCGGCGAGCGGATTGGAGACGGTGATCGAGAGCTCGTCGGTCCGCCAGTCCAGGTCCAGCCGGACTTTGCCCGGCCCGCCGTGACGTGCCGCGTTGGTGAGCGCTTCGCCGATGACACGGTACGCCGACACGTCCTGCGCTGTGGACAGCCGCCGCGGATCACCCTCGATGCGATGGTCGATCGAGAGACCTGCCGCTGCGAAGTCGCGCAGCAGCGACGGCAGCCTGTCGAGGCCGGGTTGTGGCTCGAGGTCCTGGTGGTCGCGCCAGATCCCCAGGAGGCGGCGCATCTCCTGCAGTGCGGACTTCCCGAGGCCCTCGATGCGCTCGAGTGCGGCGTCGGCCTTGTCCGGGGCGTCCCGTACGTCGAGTCGGGCGATCCCCGCCTGCATGACGATCACGCTCATGCTGTGCGCGATGATGTCGTGCAGTTCGCGGGCGATCGTGGCGCGCTCCTCGGCGACGGCCAGGGCGGCCTGGGCGTCGCGGCCGGCGTTGGCGACGGCGAGGGCGGCGGCCAGCTGCTGTGATTGGCGCCGCCAACGACGCGCACCCTGACCGGCCGTCCACGCCATGCCGGACAGGACCAGCCCGAGGCCCGCGTCGTAGGTGAGTCTGAAATCGGGGATGTACCAGTGCATCGGCGCCATCAGCAGCACGGGCACGGCCAGAGCCGCACGGTCCCACGGCGCGCGGGCCCAGGCCGACGCGGAGTAGACCGTCACCAGGAACGGGAACAGGCCACCGAAGAAGCAGAGTGTTCCGCCAAAAGCGGCACCGACCAGGGTGAGTCCGGCGGCTACCGCGACGCAGGCCTCGATCGGCGCCGCGCGGCGCCAGGCCAGCGGCACCAAGGGCACCAGCACCAGTAAAGAGTCGACCGCGACCGGCACGTGCCCGGCGAGGATGTTCTGACTCGAAACACGCAGTTCCACCTCGGCGACGACCGCGAACGCCACCGCCAGCGCGATGTCGGCCGGGGCCGGCCGGAGCAGCCTGGTCGTCCTCATACCCACGACGGTAGAACGAACGGCCGACCCTGCCCATCCTCCTCACGGAGGAGGCAACGTCCTCCGGACCGCCGTCTGAACCCGTACCTCGCGACGGAAGCGACCGGCGGCGCGCCCTTCGTACGGTCGAGGCGTCCAGAAAGCCTTCAGCGCAAGGAGATTCCCATGACAACCAGCCTTCCGGCCGTGAGCGGTACGACGGCGTCCGACCTGACCGCCCGCAATCGGCTGTCCGCGATCGCCCTGGCCGCCGGCGGCGTCGGCATCGTGGTCGGCCACCTCCTGACGGTCCCGTCCGACCAGCCGGCCGCCGCCTACGTGGCGCAACTCGCGGCGCACCGCGTCACCGGCACCATCGGCGGGCTGCTCACCGCGATCGGCGCCTTCCTCGTCGTACCCGGGCTGGCCGCCTTGCTGCGGCTGATCCGCGAGCGTGGCGCCCGGCTCGCCACCGCCGGCGCCATCCTCGCCGGCGTCGGCATCACCGCACTCGGTACCGGCGACGCGATGATCTCGCTCGTCATGGGCGGCCTCGTCCCGGATCACCAGGACCTCGCCGCGAGCCTGTTCACCCTCTCCGACTCCGTGCCGCTGATCGGCCTGCCGTTCGCCTTCGCGCCGCTGTTCGTGCTCGGAACGGTGCTGCTCGGCATCGCCCTGCTGCGCGCGCGGACGGTCCCGGCCTGGATCGGCGGACTGACCATCCTGGGGGCTCTGACGGTCCCGTTCAGCACGGCCGGCGGCGTACGAGCGTTCCTCACCCTGCTCCCACTCGGCGTCGCCTTCGTTGCCCTAGGCATCACCGCCTTCTCCGTGGATCAGGCTGCCGCGGTGCTGAGCTCCCGGAGGAAGCTCAGCACGCGACCTCCGATGGGTCAGTAGCCTGCGAAGACGTTGCGCAGGGTGGAGAGGGTGATCGGTCCGGTCAAGGTGACTGCGGCTGGGGTGCGGTCCGGGCCGAGGCGCCCCGCGATGAGTCGCAGCCAGGACTCTGCGGGCAGGGTCAGCGACCCGTCGGCGGTGGCGGCGCTGTCGGAGTCGTCGGCGGGAATCGGGTCGATGCTGACCGGGTCGTCGAGTCGGAGCGAGAACTCTGTCGACGGCTCGGTTGTCACGACCGTCAGGACGGCTTGCCGGCCGTTGAGGTTGGCCGGCTTGGTGATCCAGCTCAGGTCGCCGGTGGCCTGGAGCATCTGCGGTACGGCGTCAGCGTCGAGCGTGGCGCCTGGGTCGGACGCGCTGCGGACGTCCCAGGAGTGGTAGGTGAGCTCGCTCAAGCGCATGCGGGCGACTGTTGCCACGTCCGCTGGGGCGGGTAGGTAGCCCAGGTCGATCCGGAGGTTGTCGCGCTGGTCGTCGTCCAGCGACTCGAACAAGGTGATGAGCTTCTCGTTCCAGACGAGGAAGCCCGCGGCCTGCTCCTGGCGCGACGACGAGTCCCAGCGGGCCCACACGTTCTGGTTGAAGTCGCTGTCGGCGGCGGGCTTGCGGTCGAGAGTGAGCTGGATCGTGTTGGCCATGATCTCCGCGCCGCTGCCGAGGTGACTCAGCACCTGCGCGATGTCCCACTCGGTCGCTGCCGACGGGCCGGCCAGGGTTTCTTCGTCGAAGTTCGTCACCAGGCCCGCGAGCCGCTCGTACCCGGTGCGAAGGGCGGCGATGACGATGTCGGCGTTACTCAAGTTGTGCCTCCGGAGGAGTGGGTTCGGCTAGGTCAGGATGTGCTTCGGGTCGTTGCGCTCTGGGCGCGGAGGCTCAGATAGGTCAGGCCGGCGAGCGGGACCGGCGCCCAGAACTGGATCAGCCGCCAGGACAGGACGGCGAGGACGGCGACCTGGCCCGGGACGTCGTACCCGATGAGGGTCGAGATCGCGATGCCCTCGACGACGGCGATGCCACCGGGGGTGAGGGGTACGACGGCGGCGAGGTTCGCGGCGCAGTACGCGAGCAGCAGCGGGACCGGGCTGATTCGTTCGCCGTACGCGGCGAGGAAGGTCCACAGGACGGCGGCATCGAAGACCCAGTTGAGCGTGGCCCAGATCAGGAACGCCTTGCGTACTTCGGGGTCGGCGAGCAGTTCGCGCAGACGGACGGCGACCGAGGCGATCCACGGCCGGACGCGCTGCGGAAGTCGCCGCAGGATGGCCCGGAGCAGGCCCTCGGCGAGCCGGTGCAACGTCGAGCGCCCGCGGACGGCGAGGAGGCCGCACGCCAGCGCGATCAGCCCGACCAGGAACATCGCCAGGTACGCCGGCGTCGCCTCCCGCAGGAACAGGGCGGGGATCGACGTCAGCCAGGCAAGCAGCACCAGCGCGAGCGGCGAACCGATGGCCTCGGCCGTGACGGTGGCCGTGACGTTCGTGGGTTGCGCGCCGCCGCTGACGAGCAGCCGGAAGCGGAGTGCGCCCGCCGTGGCCGCGCCACCCGGAACGACGTGACTGACGCCGTACCCGGTGAGGTCGGACCGGAGGACCCACGAGAACGGCAGCCGGCCGCCCCCGAGCAGCGCGCGGGTGAACAACGAGTAGCTGACCAGGCTCGCCGCCTCGAGAACGGCCGCGGCGACCACCCAGACCGTGTTGAGCTGCGAGACGCGATCGAGCGACTGGCGCGCGAGGGCGAGCTTCGGGAGTACGACGTACTCGACGAGTGCGAGCAGGAGCAGCAACGACACGGCCGACCAGATCCGGCGATGCCACGCCGGCCGACGCGCACCGTCCACCGGCAGCACTTCTCCCATCGCCCGCAGGTCTCCCATCACCCGAAGCCAGCCACCCCAGTGTGCCGACCCCTCACCGAGCGGCCAAACGGGGGGTCTGAACGCGCGGCTGCCGGGGGCAACGATTGCCGCATGGGTCGGGGTACAGACGGATCAAAGCAAGTCGATTCGAGGGGAACCAGAAATGGCTGTAGATGTCGTCGACCTGATCATGCAGGACCACCGTGAGGTTGAGCGGCTGTTCGACGAGTTGAAGGACAACCCGGAGAAGCGGCCGAACCTGTTGCCGGTGCTGACCACGCTTCTGACTGCGCACAGCCGGGCCGAGGAGGCGGAGGTGTACCCCGTCGCGGCCGCGGAGGCGGGTGAGAAGGAGGAGGTCTCGCACAGCCAGCAGGAGCACATCGAGGCCGATCAGCTCTTGGCCAAGCTGGCCGGGACCGATCCGGCCTCGCCGGCGTTCGACAAGGCTCTGCAGAACCTGATCGACGCTGTGTCGCACCACGTCGAGGAGGAGGAGACCAAGGTGCTGCCGGGCATGCGGTCGAACCTGTCCGACGAGCGGCGCGCGCAGCTCGGCGACGCGTTCGCGGCGAGCCGCAAACAGCACCTCGGTGAGCAGCCCGGGGACATGACCCGCGATCAACTCGCCCAGCAGGCCGACAACGCGGACATCTCCGGTACGTCGGGTCTGACCAAGGACCAGCTCAAGAAGAAGGTCGAGAGCGAAGGCGAGCTCTGATCCGTCAGCCATCGCCCCACGCGCCCACGTCGGCGGGTGGGGCGATGGCTGGTCTCACGGGTTCTTGTGGGGGTGTGGTTTGGGGGTCTTCTGATGACCCTTGGCCGGCGACTTCTGTGGCGGACGCGGCTTCGTCGAGGAGCTGGCGGCGATGCGCGGCTGGGTCGCGGCCGGGGGCTTTGCGGTGGACGGGTGGCTGGTGGCCTTCGGTGTGGATGTCTGCCGGACGGATGCGGTCGACCGGGGAGAGCTCGGCACGGTCGAGCTGGTGGTCGCGGGGAGATCGTCCGTTCGCGGCCGCGGTACGTCGGTCCTGTCGAGCAGAACGCCCACGGTCGCCGCCACCGCGACGGCGACTGTCGCGCCGGTCGCCGCGAAGACCTGTCGCCCTGAGAGTCGCCGTGTGTTCTGTACGACGGTTTCCGCGGTGCGGTCGTCGACAGCCGGCGGCGTCTCGCCGGCTGCGACCTGATGCGCGGTCGGCCGCCGCGACGGATCCTTCTCGAGCATCCAGAACAGCAGAGCCTCGACGTCAGGTCGTAGGTCTGTCGGTCGCGGTACCTCCGCCTGCAAGTGCTGGTACATGACAGCGGCCGGGTCGTCCGCGGTGAACGGTGGGTGGCCGGTGAGCAGCTGGTACAGGACGCAGCCCAAGGCATAGACGTCCGACGTCGGCTCGGCCGGCTGTCCGGCGATGCGCTCCGGGGCCAAGTAGTGGCTCGAGCCAACGATCTGGCCCGTCGCGGTGAGGGTCGTCGTACTGTCGCCGAGCAGCCGGACGATACCGAAATCGGTGATCTTGAGCGTTCCGTCCGCCGACAGCAGGAGGTTTCCGGGCTTGATGTCGCGGTGCACGACGCCGCAGCTGTGGGCCGCCGCGAGCCCGCGTGCTGCCTGGCGGATCAGGTCGACGGCCCGCGGGGGAGTGAACGGCCCGTACTCGTGGAGCGCCTCGCCGACCGTCGGGCCCTCGACGAGCTCCATCACCAGGTAATAGCCGTCGCCGTACTCACCGAAGTCGTACGACGTGACGACATGCGGATCGGCGATCTTCGCGGCGGCCCGGGCCTCCCGGCGGAACCGTTCCTCGGCCGCGAGGGTGTCGGCCACCGGCAGCATCACCTTGACGGCGACGGACCGGCCCAGCAGCTCGTCGGTCGCTCGGTAGACCTCGCCCATGCCGCCACGGCCCAGCCGGATACCCAGCCGGTACCGCCCGGCCACAACTGGCCGCTCTACCTGGTTCTCGATCACGACCGGGCGCTCAGGCGGTCCGGCCCCGGTGGCCGGAGCGGCGCAGCTCGCCGAAGCGGTACGCGAGCCACAGCCGCCCGGCCCCGACCAGTGCGATGACGATCAAGATCCAGGCTGCGTTGCCCATACCCACCCTCTTCCAGCGATCCTGCCGCGTGTCCGGCGCTTCCCGGTACCCCGGCTCAACCACTCACAACCGCTCGGGCGGCATCAGCGGGTGGCTGACTGGACAAGTTGCCGGGTGGTCGGGCGACCATCCTCGTCGAGGCGTACGACGATGTGCTCGTCCCATCGCTGGTCGGAGTGTGGTAGGTCCGAGCGCCAGTGGCAGCCGCGGCTGTCCTGGCGCGCGGTCGCCGCCACGACGACAGATCGGGCCACCGTCGCGAGCGGTCCGCTGCCGGCGCTGTCGAGCTCGTCCGCGGCGGCGTTCAAGCCTGCGCCGTCGCGACGGATACCGGCGTACCTGGTCAGGATCGCGCGAATCCGCTCCGGCTCGCGATCCTCGCCCAGCGCGACCTCGTGGGTGCGACCGTGGTCCTTCGCGGGGAGGTCGAGGGTCAGGGCAGTCGCGACCCGCCGCCCGAAAACCAGGCCCTCCAGCAGGCTGTTGGAGGCGAGCCGGTTGGCCCCGTGGACGCCCGTCGCGGCGACCTCGCCGACGGCGTACAGGCCTGGTACGTCGGTTGCGCCGTTGCGGTCGGTCCGAACGCCGCCGCAGAGGAAGTGTTCGGCCGGCGCGACCGGGATCTGTTCCGTCAGCATGTCGACCCCGATGCGCGCGCAAGAGGCCAGTACGGTCGGGAATCGCCGTCGGAGTACGTCGGGCGCGACACCCGTCGCGTCAAGCCAGACGTGATCGGACCCGTCGCGCCGCATCGTCGCCTCGATCGCCCGTGCGACGACGTCCCGCGGAGCCAGATCGGCTCGCGGATGCAGTCCGTCCATGATCCTCCGGCCGTGCACGTCGCGCAGTACGGCGCCTTCGCCGCGGACCGCCTCGGTGACCAGAGGCAACTGACCGGTCGTCTCTCCGGTGTGGAGCGCGGTCGGGTGGAACTGGACGAACTCCATGTCCACCAGCGAGGCACCGGCCCGCAGCGCCAGGGCGATGCCGTCGCCGCGCACCGTCGACGGATTGGTGCTCGCCAGGTAGGCGTTGCCGATCCCGCCGGTGGCCAGTACTACGGCGCGGGCGTCGATCTGCGTGACCTCGGTGCCTGCCTCGACGAGCACCCCGACGACGCTTCCGGACTCCGACTGGACCAGACCGACGGTCCGTCCGGTCATCGTCTGGACGCTGGTTCGCCGCAGGGCGCCGACGAGCGCGCGATGAACCTCCGCGCCGGTGGCGTCACCGCCGGCGTGCACGATCCGGGGACGGCTGTGGCCGCCCTCCAGGGTTCTCGACAACGATCCGTCGTCGTTGCGGTCGAAGCGAGCCCCGTGAGCGATGAGTTCGGCGACTCGCTGCGGTCCTTCCTCGACCAGCGCACGGACGTTGCGGGGATCGCAGAATCCCGCGCCCGCGACGTCGGTGTCGTGCCAGTGGTCGAGCGGATCGTCCTCGCCGTACGCGGCCGAGACGCCGCCCTGCGCCCATGGCGTGCTGCCGTCGCCGGCACTGAGCAGGAGTACGTCGCAGGTCGCCGCGAGACCGAGCGCGGTCGACAGGCCCGCCACGCCGGTGCCGATGACGACGACGTCCACGGCGCGCGTCATCGAGCACCCGCAGGCTTGCCGATGGCAACCATCCGCTCGACCGAACGCCGGGCCCGCTCGACGACCTCGGGCGGCAGCTGGATCTCGTCGCGTCCCTCCCGCAGGCATCGGACCAGCAGTTCCGGGGTGATCATCTTCATGAACCGGCACGAGGCCTTCGGGTTCACCGGCAGGAAAGTCGTCTGCTGGTTGACCTTGCGAAGCTGATGGAGCATGCCGATCTCCGTCGCGACCAGAGCGGTCTTCGCGGTCAGCTCACGAGCGGTGTCCAGCATGCCGGCGGTGGACAGGATGTGGGTCCGGTCTGCCGGCAGATCACCCACGCCGGTGAGCCAGACCGCCGACGTCGCGCAGCCGCACTCGGGATGGATGAGGACCTCGGCCGCGGGATCGGCCGCCACCTGAGCACGCAGGTCGGACGCGCTGATGCCGGCGTGCACGTGACACTCGCCCATCCACACCTCGATGTTGTCCCGGCCGGTCTGCCGCCTGACGTGCGCTCCGAGGAACTGGTCGGGCAGGAACAGGATCGGCTGATCCGCCGGAATCGAGTTCACCACCTCGACCGCGTTGGACGAGGTACAGCAGACGTCGGCCTCGGCCTTCACCGCGGCGCTGGTGTTGACATAGGCAACAACAGCGGCGCCGGGGTGCTGGGCCTTCCAGGCGCGCAGTTGGTCGGCGTCGATGGTGTCCGCCAGCGAGCAGCCGGCCTGAGCGGTGGGGATCAGGACGGTCTTGTCCGGGCTGAGAAGTTTGGCGGTCTCCGCCATGAAGTGCACGCCGCAGAACACGATCGTGGACGCGTCCGTACTGGCCGCGATGCGCGACAGTGCGAGCGAGTCGCCGACGTGGTCCGCGACGTCCTGGATCGCCGGTTCCTGGTAGTTGTGGGCGAGCACCACCGCATCTCGCTCCTGGGCGAGGCGGCGTACCTCTTCCTGCCAGCTGATTGCTGTGTGCTGACCAACGGTCACAACAGGTCCTTCTTTCGAGAAGTTTTCGCTTAATAGACGATAACTGGGGGTGACAATGCCGCGACGAACCTCGGCTCACCCGTGGTTGCGGGTGACCAGCAGGCTGATATCGAGTGCGGTGGGAGAGTGGGTCAGGGCGCCGACCGAGACCGCGTCGACACCGGTGGCGGCGACGTCGGCGATGGTGTCCAGGGTGATGGTGCCGGAGGCTTCGAGCCGGGCATCGGACCCGGAGGTGTTGCGCTGCTCGGCGATCTGGGCCATCTCCGCGGCTGACATGTTGTCCAGCAGGATCCACTCGACCTTGCAGTCCAGCGCCTCGCGGGCTTCCTCCGCAGTGGTGACCTCGACCTCGATCGCCATATCTCTGCCTGTCGCGGTCATGCCGTCCCGGACCCGGCGAACCGCCGGGAGGACGCCACCTGCCGCGGCGAGATGGTTCTCCTTGAGCAGGACCATGGCGGCCAGGTCGAGCCTGTGGTTCGTCCCGCCGCCGCAGGTCACGGCGTACTTGTCCATGGCCCGCAGGCCGGGCGCCGTCTTGCGGGTGTCGAGCAGCCGGACCGGGTGTGCTCCGATCGCAGCTACGAAGGCCGCCGTGAGAGTTGCGATGCCCGACATCCGTTGGACGAAGTTCAACGCCACCCGCTCGCCGGTGATGATCGAGCGCGCCGCGCCACTGATCCACGCCAGCGGCTGTCCCGGCAGAACCTCATCGCCGTCGGCCACAGCCGGCCGCACCGTGACGGTGGGATCGACCGCGGCGAACACGGCTTGTACGGCAGGCAGACCGGCCAGGCGGCCCGGCTTCTTGGCGATCATCGTCGCCTCCACCTGCAGCTCCGCGGGAACGCTCCACTGGGTGGTGACGTCGTCCGCCGCCTGGTCCTCGGCCAATGCGGCCAGCACTGCGGTCCGGACCGTCTCCGTCGTCAGTTGCATGTGTTGCTCCGACCTTCCGTCGCTGCTGTTGGAGGTTTTCGCTTAAGAGGCGATAACTGGACACACGCTACCATCGTCGTCGTGCCCGCAGCCAAGAAAGGTGATCCGGTTAACTTCCCCAGTTATCCGCACGAGGTGCTGGCCGTGGTCCTGTCGGTGCGCGACGGCAGGCTGTGCGTCCTGCTGTGGAAACGCGCGCGGAGCCCGCACAGCGGCCGGTGGGCGCTGCCCGGCGGCGGGGTCGAGCCGGCGGAGCGGCTCCGCGAGGCCATCACCGGGCACCTCGCCACGAAGGTCGACGTCCGCGACGTCGCCCACCTGGAGCAGCTGGCCACCCACAGCGCGATCGATCGCGATCCGCGCGCCCGCGTACTGGCAACGGCGTACCTCGGCCTGGTTCCGTCCGACGTACAGCCGGCGCTTCCGTCCGACACGGTCTGGCACCCGGTCGACGACCTGCCGCGGACCGCGTTCGACCATCACTTCTTCATCGAAGCGGCGGTCGGGCGGCTGCGCGCGAAACTGTCGTACACGAATATCGGGTTCGCGCTGGCTCCGCTGGAGTTCACCATCGCCGAGCTGCGTGATCTGTTCGGCGCCGCGCTGGGCTACGAGCTCGGCGCCACCAACCTCACCCGCGTCCTGACCCGGCGGCACGTGATCGACCCGACCGAGCGGCGCGCCAGCCCCGGCCAGAGCGGCGGGCGTCCCGCGACCGTCTACAAGTTCGTGGCCCGGGAGCTGACCGTCACCGACCCGTTCGCGGTACTCCGCCCACCACGCTGAGCACTAGCCGGCCGCCTCGAGGTCGATGGCCAGGGCTGCGGTCCAGCTGAAGCTCCGGGCTCCGTGCGGGGCGGCGGTGAAGGGGTCGATGTATTCGGCGTAGTTGGTGGATTCGGCGAGGCCCAGGAAGTCGGCGCGGAGGGCCTGGGCATAGCCGGTCTGGTCCAGGTGGACGAGGCCGCGGTGGATCAGCCAGGCTGTGTTGAACCAGCTGGGTCCGCGCCAGTAGCGGCCGGGGTCGAAGTCGGCAGCGGTAAGGCTGTAGCTGGGCACGAGTCGGGTCTCGCCGAGGCGGAAGCGCGGCCCGAGCGCCGTCGCAAGGAGTTCGTCGGCGACCGCCAGACCGGGAACCACGAGCGGTATCAGGCCGGCGACGGTGTCCGCCGGGATGAGGTCGCCCGTCAGTACGTCGCGCGAGCGGAAGATCCCGTCCTCGAACAGCCGCTCGACCAGGGCACCGGTGAGCGCGGCGGCGTACTGGCGATGCGGAGCGGGGTCGTGACCGAGCTCTTCGGCGATCTCGGCCAGCGCGTGTTCGGAGGAGATCAGCAATGCGTTGAAACAAGGGTCTTCGACGACGAAGGCCTGCGGCGTCTCCCGGTCGTCGTAGCCATGGTCGCGGTACGTCGCTGCGAGCTGGACGTACCGCCCGTAGTCCAGGTCCGTCGGCCGATCGGCGCCCGCGGCGTGGTCGGTGTCGCGCCGGGTGAACGAACCGGCCGGCGCGGGCGTGACCCGCTGGAGCGGCAGGTCCCAGGCCGGGCTGTTGTCCATGCCGGACTCCCACGGGTGCACGATCGCGACCAGTCCGCCGTCACCGAGGGTACGACGCTCGCGCAGGTACTCGTGCCACGCCACCAGCCGCGGGTAGATCCGCTCCAGGAAGCCCGCCGATCCGGCGGGGTCGGCCTGATGCGTGAGCCACGCCGCCAGCGCGTGGATCGGCGGCTGGACGATCCCCGAGGTCTCGGTCCCGTCCGCCGACCGGGCCTGCCAGAAGTCCGGACCCGGGAAGTAGGCGTCGCGCGGCACGCTCGGCGCGAACGCGATGTGCGGGATCCGCCCGTCCGGCCATTGCGCCCGCATCAGCGATTCCAGCTCGGTCCGCGCCCGGCCGGCCGACAGATGTCGCAGCCCGATGGCTATGAACGCCGAGTCCCAGCTCCACTGATGCGGATACAACGACCGCGACGGGACCGTCGAGTGTCCGGTCCAGTTCTCTTCCAGCACACGTACTGCGTCGTCTCTCATCAGCTTCCTCAGAGGTCAGTACTGGCCCAGCGCCAGACCCTTCGCGAAGTAGCGCTGAGAGACCAGGAACAAGAATGCTGTCGGCAACGATACGAGGATCGCCGCCGCCAGTACGACGGTGTAGCTGGCGCCGCCGCCCTCGGTGGACTGCAGTCCGGTGAGTACGGGCATGACCGGCCGGGTGGTGTCGCTCTGAGTCAGGATGAGGCCGAGCAACAGGTCGTTCCAGACCCAGGTTGCCTGCAGGATGAAGACGACCGCCAGCGCGCTGGACGACATCGGCAGGTAGATCCTGGTGAAGATCCGGACGGTCTTCGCCCCGTCGACGACCGCGGCCTCGAAGACCGAATCGGCGATGCCGGCGAAGAAGTTCCGCATCACGAACGCGGAGAACGGCAGGCAGACGATCGAGTAGATCAGCACCATGCCGCCGAGCGAGTCGTACAGCCCCAACCGGGAGTAGCTGTCGAACAACGGGATCACGAGCATCTGCAGCGGGAACACCGACCCGCAGTAGATCACGAAGAACCACAGGAACCCGTGGCGCAGCTTGAGCACGATGACGGCGAAGCCGACCGTCGCGCCCAGGACGACAGCGATCGCCGGAGCGATCACGCTGTACGCCGCAGTGTTCACCAGCGCGCGGGGGATATCGGTCCCCGTGACGACCTGACTGAGATTGCGCCACAAAGGTCCCAGCGAGCCGGGATGCCACAGCGTGGAGCCGGAGTAGTTCTGGACCGTCTTCCCCGCGTTGGCCAGCAGCAGGTACACCGGGACGAGCCACAGGGCGCCCAGGAGCACGAGCACTGTCACGCGGATGATGATTCCGGTGCGCGACGGCGTCATCTGCCACCTCCGAGACTGTTGCTGCTCAGGCTCAGCTGCCGGCGCAGGTAGATGATCGAGGCGCCGACAGTCACGACGCTGAGGAAGATCGCCACCGCCGACCCGAGTCCGTAGTCGCTGTTCACGAAGGTGTCGCGGTACATGGTCAGCGCCAATGTCTCCGACGAGCGACCCGGCCCGCCCTGGGTCATCGCTTGGACGATATCGAAGGTCTTCAGACCGTTGACGATCGACAATCCGACCACCACCGTCGTCGACGGCCTGAGTAGCGGCCAGGTGATGTGCCTGAACAGTCGCCAGCCGGACGCGCCGTCGATCCTGGCGGCCTCGAGCGGTTCCTTCGGGATCGACTGCAGGCCGACGGTGAACAGCAGCGCGTTCACGCCGACGCCTTGCCAGGCCGCGGCGACGACCATGACGACGGTGTTCAGCGGAGAATCCTGCAGCCAGCGCAGCCCGGCGCCCGGCAGATCGAGGAACTGCAGCGCCTGTGTGAGCGCACCGCCCGACCCCAGCATGAAGCTCCAGATGACACCGACAGCGACGCCCGACAGCGCGTACGGCACCAGGAACGGCAGCCGGAGCCATCCGCTCCCGCGGAACCCGAACGCCAGCACCGCCACGAGCAGGCCGAGGCCGACCGGGAGGACCAGCGTGCCCAGCACCCAGATCGCCGTGTTCCTCACCGCGTCCAGGAACGCGGAGTCCTCGAACATGGCCGCGAAGTTGTCGAGTCCGACGGCTTGCGGCGTACCGAGGCCGTTGTACTTCGTGAAGCTCAGGTAGAACGTGTAGAGCACCGGCAGATAGAAGACCAGGAGCACCAGGGCAAGGCTCGGGAGGAGGAAGCCCCGAGCCTGGCCCTGGTACGACGTCGCGCCCGACCGGTTCACGCCGCTATCGCCCGGCCCAGTACGCGTCAGCAGCGGTCTGGATCGCGGTCAGGTACGGCATCGGGTCGCCGCGGTTGGTGAGGAAGGCGCTGAACTGCTCCAGCGCGACCGTCCGGATCGGCACCGGCGTCGCCTCGTAGTACCGGTTGTAGTACTCGTACTTGCCGGTGTCGAGCTTGGTCTTGAGCACCTTCATCTCCGGCGTCGGCGCCTGGGCGTCCTTGGTGAACGGCATGTTGCCCTGCTGCTTGACCCACGCCGCCTGCCCCTGGGGGGACATCCACCACTGGGAGTACTTGAGCCCGAGTGCCTTCTGCTTGGAGGTCGCTCCGACGCAGACCGGCGCCGTCTCGATCGCGACCGGGGTGGCCGCGCCGGGCTTGACCGCCGGGATGACGAACATGTCGACGTCCTTGCCCATCGTCATGCCGGCCAGGCCGGCGTCGGCGGTGAACCAGGTGCCTTCGGGCGCCATCGCGATCTTGCCCTCGCGCATCAGGTCGCGGGCGAAGTCGGTCTGGCCGGGGTCGTTGAAGTACCCCTTCTTCTGCAGGTCGAGCCAGCTGTTCATGATCGCGACCACGCGGGGGTCGGTGTACTTCGCCTTGCCCGTGGACAAGTCGTTGTACAGCTGCAGGTCGGTGCCGGCCAGCAAGGTCTGGAACCAGACGAACGCCCAGTTCTTGGTCTGGTTCCAGAACGGTGTCACGCCGTGCTGCTTGAGGGTCACGGCGACCTGCATCAGCTGGGCCCAGGTCGTCGGCACGGTCAGGTTGTACTTCTTGAAGACCGACTTGTTGTAGAACATCACCCAGTCGTCGACGCTGATCGGCGTGCAGTACTGCTTGCCCTTGACGGTGTAGAGCTGACGCACCGCGTCGGTGACGTAGCCCTTGTCGACGGCCTCGGTCCACAGGTCGGTGGTCTCGGCGATCACCCCTTGCTCCGCGAGCTCGTCGAGCGCCGTACTGACCTCCCAGGTGAACAGTCCCGGGCTCTCCTTGGTCCGGAAGGACTGCCGGATGAAGGCCCGGTACGGATCGCCGGAGTACTGCGTGCTCTTCAGGCTGATGTCGATGTCCTGCTTCGACACCTTCGAGAAGGAGTCGAAGTCCCAGGGCTTGTTGTGGGCGAAGGCGAGCTCACCGGTGGTGGCACCGCCCTCGTCGGAACCGCTTCCGCAGGCGGTGGCGCTGAGGGCCGTGGCCAGCACGATCCCCACTCCCGCCATCACTGTCCGCGCTCTCATCGTTCGATCACTCCTTCGGTGGGGGACGCGTGACCGATGCCTTGGGCAAGTATCATCGGATCACGTAAAGCGATCACCAGACCGGTCCAGGTCTGCGGTGCGGCACCGAGGCCGGTTCCGTTCTCGGGATTCCAGTATTCGGCCCACCCGCTCTGCAGCGCACCGCCGACCGAGCGGTCGGCCAGGGTCTGTGCGGGGCCGTCGAGTTGCCAGCGGCGCGCCGCCAGCCAGAACAGGTAGTTCAGCGGGGGCCAGGCGGGTCCACGCCAGTACGTCTGCGGGTCGTACGCCGGGTTGCCGCGGGCAACGTTCGCCGGACCGTACGGCGCACCGAACCGGTCGGGATCATCGAGCTGGTGTAGTGCCGCGACGGCCTTGGCCCGGTCGCGGGTCACCAGGGCCGGCATCACACCGTCACTCGTGGGCAGCTTTGCGGAAGGCCCGCCTCCCACGACCGGAAGGTCGGACCAGAGCTGTTCGTCGTCGTCCCACAGGAGGGCGTCCATCGCAGCGCTCAACTGCGCTGCCCGGACGGCCAGCTCCCGGTCGTCCAGCAACTCGGCGAGTTCGGCCAGGTTGAAGGCGACGTACGCGTTGAAGGCGGCCGGGCAGACGACGAAGGACGACGACCACTCCGCGCCGCCGTCGCGGTCGAAGGTGATGTCGTGGACGCGTGCCTTGTTCCACGCCGTCCGGGCCGGCCGGCTGTAGTTGTCCGGCGTGCGCCCGGGAGCGCCGAAGTCGTCCCACCGTGGGCTGTGATCGTTGCCAGCCTCCCACGGGTGGACGACGTAGATGAGGCCGTCCTCGGTACGTCGGGTACGCCAGAGCCAGTCGAGTCCGCGCCGGGCCCGGTCCAGGGTCTCTGCCGACGGCGCGAAGCCGCGCGCACTCAGAACCTTGGCCGCGTGGCCGAACATCGGCGGTTGGGTGAGTGACGAGGTCTTCTCGAGCGGCCCCAACCACGAGTCGGCCCGCCGGCCGCCGTACCGCATGTGCGGAACGAGACCGTTGGGCAGCTGTCCCACCAGCGTGGCGTCAAGCTCGCGCAGCGCGCGGTCGTCGCCGAGGTGTGCCCAGATGATGGCGTGGAAGCACGAGTCCCACAGCCACAGATGGGGGTACGTCGTCGGGTTGGGGACGCAGTACCCGCGGGCATCGTCCCAGTGACTCTCGAGCAGCTGCCGGACCTGGAGGTCGACATCATGGTCTGTCATCGGTTGCCGTCCTTCCGGTGATCGCCCGGACCAGTGCCCGCGCCAGGACGGCATGTCCGCTGTCGTTCGGATGGACGTTGTCCTTGGCAAGCATCGTGGCGGCGTCCCAGCCGTCGACGACGATCGTCCGGGCGGTCGGGAAGCGTTCGACGGTGGCGCGCAGGATCGCGTTGTACCGGTCGACGACCGCATCCGTCGCCCGGTCGTACGGTGCGTGGCCGGAGTAGTTCGCGATGTGGGGCTGCTCGATCGCCAGCGTCACCGCGTTCGGGTCGGCCTTGTGCAGGGAGCGGAACACGATCTCCAGGGATTCCTCGTACTGGCGTTGTCCTACTGGTGCCGGCCCGTGCAGACGCGCGTCGTTGAATCCGGTCATCAGGACGTAGACATCGGCGGGGCCAGGCGGATGTGCGACGACGAGCCTGGCCGTCTCCGTGCTCAGGCTCCCGCTCTCGCCGTGGTTGGTCAGACGAACGCCGAGTTGCCGCGCGGCCAGCTCCACGAAGCCCTCGCTGTGCTGCCGTGCGCCGGTTCCGAACACCCAGGAGTGACCGTAGGCAGTCAGCACGCGCGACTCGCCACGTCCGGCGGGAAATGATGACCGGCACGAAAGGGCGGCGGCTCGAGGTAGGTGTTGAGGCCGGGCACGCGCTCACCGCGCAGGTGGATCGCGGTCGCCTCGTCCGGCCGGGTGATCCGCGTGCTGGTCGGGATGTAGCGGATGGTCAGGGCCCTTCGCCAGCGGTCCGACCTGTTCGGCATCGAGCTGTGCACGATGTTCGGGTGGTGCACCTCGACGTCTCCGGGACGCATCACCAGGTCGACGGCCCGGGTCTCGTCGATGTCGGCGTCGATCCGGTGGCGGAGCACGGTCCCCGGGCCGGCCTGCTTCATCTGTTCCAGCTCCGAGCGTTGAGATCCGGGCAGGACCCGCAGGCATCCGTTGTCCGGATCGGAGTCGCTGAGGGCGAGCCAGAGCGTGACGACCTGCATCGGCTCCAGCGGCCAGAACGCTCCGTCCTGGTGCCACTCGACGCCCTTGCCGCTCCTCGGCGGTTTGCACAGGTAGTGCGTTGCGAACAAGGCGATGTCCGGGCCGACGAACAGTTGTGCGAGGTCGAGCAGGCGGTGATCGGCCACGAGCCGGATCCAGAACGGATCGTCGCGGGCCAGGCGGTGCCCGAGCTGCTCCGGAGTGAGCTCGGGATGCCGGGCGAGCAGCCAGTCGACGTGGGCGTTGGACGCGGCGACGACGTCCGGGTCGATCACGTCCCGGACGACGACGTAGCCGTCCGCGTCGTACTGCCGGGTGATCTCCTGCATCGCCGTCTCCTTCCACCGGTTCCCCTGCGATCGACGCTATATGCTCGACAGTGATGCTTCTTCCTGCGGAGGGACCAAAAATTGCTCTCCAGTGACACCGACGTGACGTTGTTGCATCTCGAGGACTACGTCGCGCCCGGGGACGCCTACTACGTCGGCCGGCGTACCGAGGCCGTCAGGTTCGTCGGCCGGTTGCACACGCACGACGACTTCGCCGAGCTGACCTGGATCGAGTACGGCGGACTCCTGCACGTCGTCGGCGGGACGCGTCGGCTGCTCGAGACGGGCGATCTGGTGTTCATCCGCCCCGACGACGTCCACCTGTTCCGGCCCGTCCCCGGCCGGTCGTTCGCCCAGGTGGCCGTGTCGTTCCCGAGCGAGACGCTCAGGGCGCTCGAGGCGCGGTACTTCGACGCGGCGGACTGGCCGTGGTCGGACGGTGGACTGCCCGTGACGCATCGGCTCGACAGCGTCCGGCTGCAGCGGATCACCGAACTGACATCGGTGCTGGTGTCCGGACCCGCCGGGCGCCTGCAGCTGGAGCGGTTCCTGCTGGAGGTGCTGTGCGACATGGTCGGCCGCCCGGAGGGAAACGGACTGCCGGCCTGGTTGACCGAGGCGCTCAGCCGCTTCGCCGACGATCCGGTCGCCCTCGGCGAAGGCGTCAACGGGCTGGCCGACCTGGCCGGCCGCAGCCGCGAGCACGTCAACCGGGTCATTCAGGCCGGCACCGGCCAGACTGCGACCGAGCTGGTCAACCAGCTCCGTCTGAACCGCGCGGCGGCCCTGCTGCGGATGACCGACCGCCCGATCGCGTCAGTGGCCGCCGAATGCGGCTTCCCTTCGCTCAGCCACTTCTACCGGCTCTTCAACGAACGCTTCAAGGCGACACCTCGGCACTATCGGATGGTGTCGACCGTCTCCGGCCTCCGTCCCGAGACCCGCTGACGTCCGTCGATGCGACGAGCGAGTCGCCCAGCGGGGTTCGCCAGTACAGCACCTCCCGCCCCGAGCGCCGGCGCAGTACGACGCCTGCGCCGAGCAGGACTTTGAGGTGTCGGCCTACCGCTCCGAGGGTCTGGCCGCTCAGGGCCACCAGGTGGGTCGTGCTGCGCGGGCCGTCGAGGAGCCGGAGAAGCTCGGCGCGCGACTCCCCGATGAGCGGACCGAGACCCGTCGCTCGGGCGGCGTCGACCGCGGCGAGGCGTCCGGCGACCGGGTAGTAGATGGCGTAACTGTCGCGGTACCACCCGGCCCAGCTTCCGGAGTGGTTGGTCGGGACGAAGGTCAGCCGGCTCCCGGCAGGCAGTGACACCGTCGGCCGGTCGAAGCGGTTGACGCGGAGCTCGCCGTTGCCGACCCATTCCCGATCGCGGCCGAGGTCGCGGAGTACGGACCCCCAGCCGTGGCGTGCGAGCTGGTCGGTGCGCGCCACGATGTCCGCGCGGAGCAGTCGCTCCCGCCTGGTCCAGTCGGTCTCCAAAGTGTGGGTCCACAGCCACACGACGAGATCCACGAGGGCGTCGCGGACTCCCGGCTCGAGCAACGTGGCGGCCAACGGCGCCTTGGTCGTCGCCGCGAGGTCTGCCCGTACTTCGTCGTCGGTGAGGGAACGCAGTTGGTCGAGCTCGAGCTCGAACGAGGTGCGGGCCACCCAAGGCGGCGGCAGCCCGAAGAAGTCGGGCATCAGGCCGAACCGGCCGGGCTGGATCACGCGGAAGCTGGCGCGGACGAGGTCGACGACGACCGGCCGGTCGGCAAGCCAGTCGCGGAAGGCCGCGCCGTGCGCAGCGTGGAAGGCGCGCTGCTCGGGTGTCCGCGCAGTGCGCAGGGTGCTCAGCGATCCGACGACCTCGGCCAGGGTCGAGATCGCGAACCGGCTCTCGGCCAGGATGTCGACCGGGACCTTCCAGGTACCCATCGATGTTTCTCCTCCCTGCGAAACATTATCCGGGCAGGCCGGCGGCCGCACACACTCGGGGCGTGCAGACCTATCGCCAGCTGTTCTCGATCCCGGAGTTCCGGGTGTTGTTCGCCGCGACCTCACTCAACGTTGCGGCTGGTTCGGTCGCGAGCCTGGGCCTCGGCACGCTGACGTACTCCCAGACCGGATCGCCCGTCCTCAGTGCCTTCGTGATGTTCGGCGGACCGCTGGTGCGCCTCGTCGCGTCGTGGTTCCTGCTCAGCCTGGCCGACCTGTTGCGGCCGCGGACGGCGTTGATGCTGGCCGTCGGCGTGATGGCCGCCGGAAACGCGCTGCAGGCAATCCCGGGGATGGCGATCGGTGTTCGGGTGGTGCTGCTCGTGGTGCCCTGGATCATTCTGTCTGCGACCTCCGGCACCTTCGGGGCGTTGATATCCGACGTCGTTCCCGAGGGCGGATTCGTCTTCGCGCGGGCGACGAGCAATGTGGCCGCGGGCGCCATGCAGATCGTCGGCTTCGGATTGGGCGGGGTGCTCCTGCTGCACTTCAGTCCGCCAGAGCTGTTCGTCGGCTCCGCCGGTACGAACCTGTTGGTCGTACTGCTGTGCCGCTGGGGACTGAGCGACCGGGCACCTCGGGCGCAGGGCCGCGCCGTGCGACGGAGCCAGGCCGTCAATCGCATGCTCCTCGGGTCGCCGGTGCTGCGCCCGGTCTACCTCGCGCTGTGGCTGCCGAACGGCCTCATCGTCGGCTGCGAGGCGCTCATCGTTCCGTACTCGGGCGCCCAGGCCGGATTCCTCTTCTCGGCCGCCGCCCTCGGCATGCTCATCGGGGACGTCGGGATGGGACGCTTCGTCCCGCCGGCATTCCGCGACCGCTTGGTGGAGCCCGCCCGCCTGCTGCTCGCCGCGCCGTACCTGTTCTTCCTCCTCCAGCCCTCGCTGCCTGTCGCGTGTGTGCTGGCGACGCTGGCCTCGATCGGCTACAGCGCCAGCCTTCCCCTCCAGGAGCGGCTCGTCAGATGGACGGCCCCGGACAACCGCGGCCAGGTGCTGGGTCTCTACACCGTAGGAATGAGTTCGATGCAGGGCGTAGGCGCGGTAACGGCCGGCGGCCTGGCAACCCTCTTCGGCGGAGACGTCCACGCCGCCGGCCTATCCATAGGCCTCGTCGCCACAGCCTCCTTCCTCGCCACCATCTCCCTGATCCCAGGCCTCCGCAAAAGCCGCCAGGACCGGCCTCTGTCAGGTCGTGAGGGAGGAGCGGATGTGGTCGAGGGCCATGTCTAGGGCTGTTTCCATCGGCTTGATGTCGTGGTGGGTTTCGGCGAGGAGGTAGCCGCCTTGCAGTGCGGCCATGAGGCCTATGGCGAGCTTCTCGGGGTCGGCGGTTTTGCTGAGGGAGCCGGTGTCCTGCATTCGTCGTAGGCCGGCGGCGATCAGGCCGGTCCACTCCGCGAAAGTGTCCGCCAAGGTTTTGCGGGCTTCGTCGTCCTGATCTGACAGTTCGCTCGCCATGGAGCCGAGCATGCAGCCGTACGCGCCGTTCTGGAGGGCGTTGCGTTGGACCAGAGCGTCCCGCCAGCGTTCCAGTCCGCGGAACGAACGCAACCGCTCCAGGTAGCCCTGCTCGCGCTCGAGGATCTGCTCGGCGCGCAGCGAGACGACCGCCCGGACCAGTTGGTCCTTGTCGGCGAAGTGCTGGTAGAGCTGGGACTTGCTGGTGCCGCTCGCCGCCCGGACATCGTCGAGTGTCGTGGCATTGACGCCTCGTATGTACATCAGGTCCGCGGCCGCGTCGACGATTCGTGCTCGGGTCGCCAGACCACGCGGCGTCACCCGGCGGGGTGCGGGCACCGCCGTGCTTCCCGATCCGGTCACGCCTTCCACGGTACCTTTCGGCGGCCGCACCGTCTTCTCAAACTCCCGCTTGT
This sequence comes from Kribbella sp. NPDC051586, assembly GCF_044453965.1. Classification (NCBI taxonomy): domain Bacteria; kingdom Bacillati; phylum Actinomycetota; class Actinomycetes; order Propionibacteriales; family Kribbellaceae; genus Kribbella; species Kribbella sp. NPDC051586. The sequence continues at coordinate 830,556 of NZ_JBITDF010000003.1, forward strand.
CAAGCGATACGGCGCGACCGGGTTTGGACGGATTAGTCCAGTTAGACGTGGATGTGCAGGCAGCAAGCCTGCTGCGTGAACACCGCAGCACTCGTTTGCCTACGGAAGTGAGGCATTTACCTGTGAGGGAATTGTTTCGGTGTGGGTGGGCGCGGAGGGTGGGGGTGTGAACAATTACCAGATCCACACTCCCGGTACGGCGGCCGAGCCCGCGAAGGAAACGCTTCAGGTTCTGCAGGATGCTTTTGGGTTTGTGCCCGCTGTGGCTGGGGTGATGGCGAACTCGGTGCCGTTGCTCAGTACCTTCTTCGCGGCCTTCGGTCAGTTCCGCGGCTTCGGGACGTTCGGTGCGGACGAGCGGCAGGTACTCCTGCTCTCGAACGCGGTGGCCAACCGCAGCGAATGGGCGGTCGCGTTCCACACGCTCGAGTCACTTGCCGACGGGGTCGAGCCGGACGTGGTCGAGGCCCTGCGGCGCGGAGAGCTGCCCGACGACCCGCGGATGGCGGCGCTGTCGAGGTTGACCCGGGCAATGATCGAGAAGCGGGGACATGTGGACGACACCGATGTCGCTGACTTCACGGCGGCCGGCTTCACCGACGAACAGGTGCTGGAGGCAATCATCGGTGTGGCGGTGTCGACGATGACGAACTACACGGGCAACCTCGCCCGGCCCGAGCTGGAGGAAGCGGTGGCGCCGCACGCCTGGAAACCGGAATACTCGACAGGTGGCTGAGGTCGGTGAACTGCTCAAGCATTGGAGGAGCGCCCGGAGGCTGAGTCAGCTGGCGTTGGCCAGTGCGGCTGCGGTCTCTGTGCGCCACCTCTGCTTCGTCGAGACGGGGCGATCCAATCCGAGCCGGTCGATGGTGCTGAAGCTGGCCGACGTACTCGATGTGCCGTTGCGCGAACGCAACACCTTGTTGCTCAGCGCCGGGTTCTCGCCGGAGTACCAGGAGTCTGCCCTCGACGAGCCGGCGCTGGGCGCGGTCCGGGACGCTCTCGCCACGATTCTCGCCCAGCAGGAGCCGTTCCCGGCGCTGGTGATGGATCGGAGCTGGGACATCCGCAGTACGAACGCTGCTGCCCGGCGGTTCTTCGCGTTCCTCCAGGACGGGAAGACGGAGACGCCGCCAGGGCCGGCCAACGTGCTGCGCAGGATGTTCCACCCGGACGGCGTACGGCAGCACATTGCGAACTGGCCGGAGGTCGCCGAGGCGCTGGTACGCCGTGCGCGCCGCGAAGCAGTCGGAGGCGTGACCGACGAGCGCGCCCAGCGCATCCTCGAGGAAGTCTTGGACTATCCCGGCGTACCAGCGGGCCTGCGTTCGCTGGACGTGACGGCTCCCGTCCTCCCGATCGTCCCCATCCGCTACGTCCACGCAGACCGCCAGTTCGACTACTTCTCCACGGTCACCACCCTCGGCACCCCACAGGACGTAACCCTCCAGGAACTACGCATCGAGTGCTTCTTCCCCATGAACGACGAAACCAGATCAGCCGCCCACCAACTGGCCGCCCCTCGCTCCTCCGGACGCTGACCAAGCAATGGCGATGCGGTCAGCGGGGCTGTCCCAGCACGCGGTCAGAAGGTGGCGATGGGGTTGACCGGGCTGCCTGAGGTACCGGCGAGGCGGACCGGGGCGACGGTGAGGTGGAAGTCCCACTGGCCGAGTTCGGTAGCCGTACTCGCGCACGCCTCCAGGTCGCAGTTGTCGAGCAGCCACAGGCCCATCGCGACGAGGCTGACGGCGTGGACCGGCATCAGCACGCCGTCGTACCCCGACGGCTGAACGTCCTGGGGAGTGTCGGCGCCGATCAACGCGACCTCGCGTTCCCGCAGCCACGGCAGGCAGGATGCGTGCCAGCCGGCCTGTGTGATGCCGCCGGCCGGCCCGGTCTCGTGGCGGGCGCGGCCGTAACCGGTCCGCAGGAGCACCGCGTCGCCGGACTGCACCCGCACACCCTGGAGCCGCTCGGCCTGCTCGAGATCTTCGGGATACACGCCCTGGCCCGGTTCCAGCCACGCCACGTCGCGGACCTTGGCGATGTCGAGCAGGACGCCGCGCGTGCTGATCCCGTTCGCCGCCGCGGTGACGGCTGCCCAGGCCGATCCCGTTGCCGCGTCGACCAACGAGTGCGACCGCCCGTTGTACATCTTGCCGTCCCAGAAGATGTGGCACGGCGAGTCGAGGTGGGTGATCGTGTTGCCGTGGAACAAGATGCCGAGCCGCTCGTTCGAGAAGCCCCAGCGCCGGTCGTTGTGGAACGCGGACGGCATGTTCTCGGCGCCCGGCATGTCGGCAGCGCACGGGCACGCCGTCGTCGACCGCTCCATCTCTTCCGGTACGGCGACCTCCCATGCGCACGAGACGCTCCTGCCGTGGCGCACGGCCCGCGCGGCAGCCAGGCGGACGTCGTCGGTGATGTGGTTCAGGGTGCCGAGTTCGTCGTCGTTGCCCCATCGTCCCCAGTTCGACAGCGTGTCGAAGTACCCGAGCACGTCGTCCTGGGTGGGCACGTGTCGTTCTGCCGTCATCTCAGCATCGACTCCTCCGGTCCGGCGGTTCGAGGCACCAGTTGATCACACGCTCCTACCGGCGCAGCGCTTATCCTCGCTGTCCACGATGTACCGCTGGAAATATTTCGACCTGGTCGAGCTGTACGTCTGCACGACGACCACCTGACTCCGTCAGCGGTGTGCGGCCCAGTTGTTCCAGCTTGCCTTCGCGCCGGAGTCGCCGATGCGTACGACGTCGTACACGGCCGCGGCCGACACCACGAGGGCGGCGACCGTCAGCGTTGCGGTGAGGGCTCCTGAGGTGGGCGCGAGAAAGGTGCGCGTGGCCGGTGTCCGTCCGGTGCTCTCGCGCTGTCGCCACCACACGACGACTGCGAGCGCGGCGACCGCGATCGCCGCGTAGATGGCCGTGTCGCCGAGCTCGGTGTGCTTGTGGATGAGCGGGTTGGGTGTCAGCCGGTGCTCCAGCCACTCGCCGGCACTCGTCGTGATCGGCACCAGTACGACGACCAGCAGCGACAGGATCGCGTTCGGACCGGCGAGCCTGCGCCTGGCCGCGGGCCACAGCGCGGTGAGCGCCAGCAGGGCCGCGGACAGCGGTAGCAGGACGACGATGGCGTGCACGAGGAGCACGTGGGCGGGGAGTCCGTTGACTGTCTGCATCACGTTCCTTGAGGTCGGACCGGTTCGGAACGCCCAGGCTGGCAGCGCGATCTTGGGGAATTCTTGGAGCGCCTCAGCCCGCGGCCCGGAAGTGCGCGGCGTCCAGGGCCGCCTGCAGCGAACGGCGGTAGCCGTCCGAGGTGAAGGTTGCCCCCGACACCGTGTCGATGTGGGCGCTCTGCGCGGAGATCGCCTCCTGCTCCAGCTGCGGCAGGGAGAACGAGCTGATCTCGCGGTCGCGGCCGCCCGACGACGGATACACCAGCGCGTTCACGCCGACCAGCCGATGGCTCCGGATGGTGACCCGCACCTGCACCGGCCCGTACCGCGTGCCTTCCGACGTACCGTTCACCGTCAGATCGCCGGTGCCGGGTGACGTGCTGACCACGCCTGGCGTCGCTATCGGAACGGACTGGCTGGAGACGTGGTTCCGGCTCGTCGGAAACAGGAACAGCAGGGCGAGCAGTACGCCGGTGCTTCCGCCGACCAGCAGGTTGCGCCGCAGCCGCTCCGAGTGCACTGTCATCGCGCACCGGCCTTGTGCGCGGCGTCGAGTGCGGACTGCAGTGACTGGCGATATCCCTCCGAGGTGAAGGTTGCCCCGGACACCGTGTCGATCTGGGCGCTCTGGGCGGCCATCGTCTCCTGGTTGAGCTGCGGTACGGCGTAGCCGTTGATCTGGTCGGTCTGTCCGTCACCGCTCGGGTGCTGCAACGTGTGGGCCGTGGTGACCCGCCCGCCGCGCACGGTGATCCCGACCTGCACCGGCCCGTACTGCGTGTCGACCACGCCACCTGCCACCACGACCGCCGCGGCCGACGGTTGCTGAGCCGACGGGTGTGCTGTCGGCTTCGGCGACGGCGTACGGGACCGCGGAGCCGACGGAGTGGTGCGCGGCGAGCGCTGGGGTGCGGGGCTCCGTGCGCCGCCCCTACTCGACGGCGACGACACACGGCTCGGCTGCTCGGAGCTGACCACGGCGGCAGCTCCAGTGGTCGTGTGTTGCTGCTGGACGCTCGCCCGAAACGCGACGGCGACCACCGCAGTGGTCGCCACCGTCATCAGCAGCTTGATCCCACGCCTCACTCACGCACTCCCTTCACCACGAGAACCGCTCCTGATGCAATTGGTCGGCGGGCAGCCTGAGCTCGAGCGCGGCCGCACAGACTGCGTCCATCCACTGGTCCGGACCGCAGACATAGACGTCGTACTGCTCGATCCCGGGGACGAGATCCCACATCGCATCCGCGTCGGACCATTCCTTGGCGCTCTCCGGGAGCCACGACGCACGCTTCCGCTGCCGGGCACCGAGCACGTACTGCAGGGTGATCCCGCGCCGCGCCGCGAGCTGTTCCAGCTCGTTGCGGAACACCAGGTCCGCGGGACTGTGCGCGCGGTAGACGAGGATCGCGTCCCCCGGCCGGTAGCCGAGTTCTTCCAGCAAAGCCCGCAGCGGCGTGATACCGATGCCGCAGGCAAACATCGCCACCCGGTCGGTGACCCGCCGCTCCGCGGTCAACCGGCCGTACGGACCCTCGACGGCGACCCGTGTACCGGGCCGCAACCGTGCCAGCCGACTGCTGCCGTCGCCCGCTGCCTTCGCGGTCACCCGAAGCCGGTCCGGCGCCGGAGACGCCGACAACGAGTACGGGTTGCCGCGTGACCAGCCCGGACCGTCGAGGAACCGGAAGACGAAGTACTGCCCAGCCCGGACTGGCAGCCGGTGCAGCCCACGCCCGCCCAGCAGCACCGTCACCACACCAGGTGCCTCGTGCACCACCTCGCGCACCGTCAGCCCGTGCCGCAACGTCCGCCACAGCGGCAGCGCGAACCGGAACAACAGGATCGCACCGAGCGCCACGCCGTACGCCGACCACCAGTACAGCCGCGCCACCCGCGAGCTCGTGAAATCCGCGCCGGTCCAGATCTCATGCGGGATCGACAACCCCACGCCGATGTACGCGTACAGGTGGAGCAGATGCCAGGACTCGTACCGCAACGCCTTCCGAGCAACCTTCACCGACGTGACCACCACAAGCGTCAGCGCAGCGCTCGCCGCGACGGCCAGCAGCATCCCGCCGTACGTCGTCACGACCGTCCAGGTCTCACGCAGCAGATTGTTGTGATCGCGCAGCGTGTACCCGGCCAGGATCAAGACGATGTGCACCAGCAGAAGGTTGAACGACCAGAAGCCGACCAGCCGGTGCCGGCGCGCGAGCTCATCCTGGCCGTAGCTCCGCTCGATCATCGGCACCCGAGCCATCAACAACACCTGCACCAGCAGAAGATCCGCCGCGACCAGCCCCGACAACCTGCCCAGAGAGGTGAGCAGATCCGCCGGACCGCTCGCCAGTGTCTGCAAGCCTCGCCCGGACACCCACAATGCGATCACAACCAGCACACTCGCCCAGCACAGGACGCCGGCCGCGTCGCGCCACCACCGCGGAGTCGCCCGCGGTCGGCGTCGGAAGTGCGCAGTCCGCGGCCTGCTGGCCTCCTGTGCTGGACCGCGGCTCGTCATGCTCCGACGATGACCGCGGATTCTTAGCCGTTCCTTGGACCGTCGTCCCTGGTCGCGGGCAGGACGAGCTCGAACGTCGCTCCGACCTCGCTCGGCGCCAGCCGGAGCTGACCGCCGAGCCGGTTCGCCACGTCGTGGGCCAGCGCCAGGCCGAGACCGTAGTGCTTGCGTCCGGCCCGGTGCCCGCCGGAGTCGAATCGGCGCAGTACCCGTTCGGCCGCCTCCGGGCCGATGCCCGGGCCGGTGTCACTGACCGCGAGGATCACGTCACCGCGCTGCCGCCGTACGGCGATCCGCACCTCACCGCCACGCGGTGTGTGGTCGACCGCGTTGTCGACCAGGGCGATCGTCGCGCGCCGGATCGCGCTCGGTGAGCCCGACGCGAGCGCAAAGTCACCATCGGAGGTCCAGTGCAGTCGTACGCCGGCCTGCTCGGCATGGGCTCCCGCAGCGTGGGCCACATCCTGGGCGATCTGGACCAGGTCAACCGACTCGTGATTGTCCGAGCCTCGAGGATCAGCGGCCGCCAGCAGATCGTCGACCACCTCAGCCAGCCGCCGGGTGTCGCCGACGACACCGTCCGCGTCGTCCAGAATCTCGTCACTGGCTCCGCTTCGTCGCAGCGACCGCCCAAGCACCTGCGCCCGGGTGCTCAGCAACGTCAACGGTGTCCGCAGTTCATGCCCCGCGTCGGCCACGAACGCACGCTGCAGCGTCAATGCCTGTACCAGGGGCCGGACCGCGCGGCGACCGATGAAGACGCCCAGCAAGCCGGCCAGCAGTAGTCCCAGCACGGCCGCGAAGCCCATCACCAGCAGCAGGCGGGCTCGCTCCTTGTGTGCCGTCGCCAGGCTCAGCACCGCCTGCACCTGCTTGCCCTTGGTCACACCGCTGGCGACGCGGTACTCGCCGTCGTCGTTCTCCACCGTGACCAGCTGAACCTGTCCGGTGGCCCGGTCCCGCAGCGCGGCCAACTCTGGTAGGAGCTCAGCGGGCAAGCCGGGCGACGTGGCCGTGCCCGACGGCTCGGTCATCACCAACCACGCGCCTTCGGGTGGGTCACCGACATCATCCGCGGTGGCGACAGCGGAGCGAAGTAGGTCGTCGGCCGCACCAGCCTGTCCGCGGACCACCACGATCGTTACCAGGGCGATCAGCACCAGCATCGCCACCGCAACCAGCGCCGCAGCTTGTACTGCGACTCCGCGCGCGGCGCGCCGTACCAGGACCTCGTCTCCGATCGGCCGGCCGCTCATGACTTGCCCAAGCGGTACCCGAGTCCCCGCACCGTGCTGATCACGTCCTTACCCAGCTTCCGCCGGCAGTAGTGCACGTAGGTGTCGACGACCGTCTCGGACTCCGCGTCGCCGAACACGCGATCGAGCAGGTCAGCCCGGCTGAAGACGACGCCCGGCCGGGCCGCAAGCAAACCGAGCAGCGCCGCCTCCCGCTCCGACAACTCCACCAACTCCACCGCGCCGCCGCCGGCTCGTCGTACGGTCCGGGTCGCCAGATCCAGCGAACCGCCCGGTACGGCGAGCTCGACAGCGCGATCCAGATGGCGGCGCAGCAGCGCGCGGACCCGGGCCAGCAACTCGGAGAGCTCGAATGGCTTCGTCAGGTAGTCCTCAGCGCCCGCGTCCAGCCCCTCGACCCGGTCCTCGGTGCTGTTCCGCGCGGACAGCACGAGTATCGGCGTGCCGATCCCACGGCTCCGCAGCCGCGCGATGAGGTCCAGCCCCTCCACGGCGGGCAGGCCGCGATCCACGATCATCGCGTCCACCTCGCGGGTGAGCGCCAGATGCAGGCCGGTGTGCCCGTCGCCGGCCCATGTCACGGCGTACCCCTCGTCGGTCAGCACGCGTCGGAGGAGGCGGGCCAGGTCGGCGTCGTCCTCGATCAGCAGGATCCGGGCTGTCATCCGGCGCCCCAGCCGGGCGTGGCGAACAGGTTGCCATCGGCAAGGATTCCGAGGCCCTCGTACCCCGGCAGCAGAACCTCCGGCCAGTGGTCCCCGGCTACGAAGGCGGCCGTCGCGAGCACGTCGGCGTACTCCAGCGACGAACCGGTGACCGACACCGACAGCCAACGGCCCGCCGCCGCCTGGCCGCTCCGCGGATCGTAAAGGTGCGCGCCGCGGGCCGCGGTACCGCTCGTGGCCACCGCTCCGCCGGTGCGCGCCACGCTCGCAACCACCTGGCCCGGATCGCGCGGATCCTGGATGCCGACCACGAACGGCTCCCCGCTCGGACTCACCACGAGCACGTCACCTCCCGCGTTCAGACACCAGTCCACGTCAACGACCTCTCGCAGCCGCGAGCCGGCCCGCTCGACCGCCCAGCCCTTCACCAGTCCCGAAGGATCCCACGACCCGGCCGGCGTCTCCGCATCGAACAGCCCGTCGGTCAACTCGCGCGCGGCGACACACCGCTCGGCCACCTCGCGCACCACCGGGTCAACACGATCCCAACTCACCGCGCCCCGCGCCAGCAGACTCACCGCGCTGTCCACCTTGTACGGCGAGAACACCCGATCGACCTCGACCAACTCCGCGAAGACCGCCCGCACCGCGTTCTCCGCCCGCGTCGACGCGGCCCCGTCCCCCCGAGCGAGCACACTGATGGGCAGCCCCATGATCTGCTCCACCCAGCTCCGCCGCGGCATGCGGCAACGGTACGTCCGCACGCCCCGGCGGGTGCCCCGATCGTCCCCTGTCGGTCGACATCGCGTAGGTCACATCGGCGCTTGGCCCCAGCTGACGAGAGCGTGATTATCGGGTTGGATCGGCTGCGGCTGGGCCCTGTAGCGTCCTTGTCATGTCGACCGAACGTCCCCGGCGTGGGTTACTGGGTCGGCACGCCGAGTGCGGGGCGGTGGATCGGCTCCTGGACGCCGTACGAGCAGGTCAGAGCCAGGTCCTGGTCGTCCGCGGTGAGGCCGGCATGGGGAAGTCCGCCTTGCTGGAGTACGCGCAACGGCGCGCGTCGGGTTGCCGGGTCGTGCGAGCGTCCGGGGTGGAGTACGAGACGGAGCTCGCCTATGCCGGTCTGCATCAGCTCTGTGCGCCGCTGCTCTCGCTGAAGGACCGGCTGCCCGCGCCCCAGCGCGATGCGCTCGACGCGGCCTTGGGGCTGAGCACGCAAGGACCGGCCGACCGATTCGTGGTCGGGCTCGCCGTACTCACCCTGCTTGCCGAGGCGGCGGAGCGGCAGCCGTTGCTCTGTGTGGTCGACGACGCCCAGTGGCTGGATCAGGCATCGCTGCTGACGATCTCGTTCGTCTCCCGCCGACTGCTCGCCGAGCCGATCGGGGTGGTGCTCGCAACGCGCCACTCGAGCGAGGTCCGGGACCTGGCCGGATTGCCGGGACTAGCGATCGGCGGACTCAGGTACGCCGATGCGAGCGCGCTTCTCGACAGGGCCTGGCCAGGACGTCTGGACCAGCAGGTCCGGGATCGTGTCATCGCGGAGTCGCGTGGCAACCCACTCGCGCTGCTCGAGCTTCCCCGCAGCCTGACGCCCGCCGGTCTGGCCGGCGGCTACCAGCTTCCGGACGCGACGCCGCTCGCAACCCAGATCGAGCAGAGCTTCCTGCGACAGGCCGAGTCGCTGCCGGCCGAATGCCGGCGGCTGATGCTGACGGCAGCAGCCGAGCCGATGGGGGACGTCGGGTTGTTGCGGCGGTCGGCGATACTGCTCGGGCTCGGCCCCGGCGCCTCGGCGGCCGCGGAGCGCGAAGGTTTGATCGAGATCGGCGTGCAGGTCCGGTTCCGGCATCCGTTGGTACGTTCAGCGATCTACCGGGCCGCATCGCCAGGTGAGCGTCTGACGGTGCACGCCGCGCTGGCCGCGGCGATCGATCCCGTACTCGAACCCGATCGGCACGCCTGGCATCGCGGCCATGCGACGTTCGGCCTGGACGAGGCGACGGCCGAGCTGCTCGAGCAGTCCGCCGGGCGGGCGCGGGCTCGTGGCGGCGTTGCCGCCGTCGCCGCGTTCCTGGAGCGAGCCGCTCAGCTGACACCGGATGCGCGTCGCCGGGGCCGGCGTACTCTGGCCGCCGCCCAGGCGCGGTTCGCAGCAGGGGCTCTCGACGCCGCGACCGCTTTGCTGGCCGTGGCGGCGGCGTGCCCGTTGGACGACTTCGACCACGCCCGGCTGGCCGGCCTGCGCGCGCAGATCGTGTTCGCGATCAATCGGGGCGTCGATGCGCCGCCGGTGTTGCTCGCCGCGGCCGAGGAGCTCGCGCCGTACGACGTCGACGCGGCGCGCGACACCTACCTTCAGGCTCTCGGCGCCACCATCTACGCCGGCCGCCGGCACGGTCCCGTCGGATCGCGCGAGGTGGCGGCCGCCGTCCGGAACCTGCCCTCGCCGCGGACGGAGCCGAGGCCGAGCGACCTCCTGCTCGACGGCCTGGCGACTCGGTTCATCGACGGTTTTCCGCACGGGGCCGAGGCGCTGCGGCGGGCGCTGGATGCGTACGCCGGAGCCGGCGACGACGACATCCTGGGCTGGTTCTGGTTGCCCTGGATGATCGCAGCCGATCTGTGGGACGACGCGAAGTGGCAGGAGATCTCCGCTCGAGCTGTCCGGTTGTGCCGGGAATCCGGCGCGCTCACCTTGTTGCCCTTGGCCCTCGGTTACCGGGCGGTCGTCCACGTGCACGCCGGCGAGTTCGCGGCCGCGTCGGCGTTGATGGCGGAGAGTGAGGCGATCTCCACGGCGACCGGCGGCGCGGCCGTGAACTACCCGCCGATGTTGCTCGCCGCCTTCCGCGACGTCGAGCCGAAGCAGCTCGTCGACAATTTCCGGGTCGAGCTCGACGACGGGGTCGCGCGCGGCGAGGCACGAGCGATCGGCGGCGAGGCCTATCTGACCGCGATGCTGTACAACGCCCTCGGCCGCCACGCCGCCGCGCTCGCCCCGGCCCGGCGTGCCTGCGAGTACGACGATGCGGGGATCTACGGGTTCGCACTGGTCGAGTTGGTCGAGGCGGCCCACCGAAGCGGTTCGCGGGACGAGGCTGTCGCTGCACTGCGCCGCTTGGAGGAACGAACGACGGCGGCGGGGACGGAGTGGGCCCTCGGCGTACAGGCCTGGTCAAGGGCGCTGCTCGCCGGCGATGAAGCCGCCGAGCCTCTGTACCGGGAGGCGATCGAGCGACTCGAGCGGACTCGCGTCGCCGTACACCTCGGCCGCGCTCGACTCCTGTACGGCGAGTGGCTGCGGCACGTCGGCCGGCGCAAGGACGCACGGGATCAGCTCGGGGTCGCTCACGGCCTGTTCAGCCGGATCGGAGCCGGTGCGTACGCCGAACGCGCCCGGCGGGAGCTGCTGGCCGCCGGCGTCTCGGTCGCCAGACGCGGCGACCAGACCCGGAGCCCGCTCACCAACCAGGAGTCGCAGATCGCCCGGCTCGCGCGCGACGGACTGTCCAATCCGGAGATCGGAGCCGAGCTGTACATCAGCCGGCACACCGTGGACTGGCATCTGCGGAAGGTGTTCGCCAAGCTCGAGATCAGCTCGCGCCGGGAGCTCGGCGACGTACCCCTGAGCCGCCTCGAATCGGCCTAGCCCGTCACTCCCGGAGCGTGGCGAGCTCGGCCGCGAAGCGCGCGACCGAAGCCTGATGCAGGAACGGGCCCCAGCTCACCCGCGCGACGCCGAGTGTGGCCAGCTCGGCCAGGGGCGGCGTCGCCGGTATTCGTACGACGTTCACCGGGCCACCGACCTGCGTGACATAGTCGCGCACCGCCCCCGACTCCCACAGGCCGATCGGGTAGACACAGTCCGCGCCCGCCTCGCGGTACGCCGTACCGCGCTCGACACCTTCCGGCACCAGCGCGGCCAGCGTTTCGGGGCCGGCGCCGGTGAGGAGCGGCCCGAGGAAGACATCGACGCGCGCGTTGACGACGAGTGGGTAATCGGCGTCAACCGCGGCCTGGCGAACCGCTGCGAGCCACTTGGCCTGCTCGGCGATCGGGCGGATGGTTCCAGCTCGGTGGTCGGTGTCCTCGAGGTTGCAGCCGGCAGCGCCCGCAGTCCGCAGCGCATCCACGAGCTCGGCCGGCTGCATGCCGTACCCGGCCTCCGCGTCGACCGTGACCGGCACGTCGACAACCCGCGCGATCCGGGCTGCCGCCGCAAACATCTCGTCGGCCGGCGCCGCCTCCTGATCCTCGTACCCGAGAGTGGCGGCCACCGCGCCGCTGCTGGTCGCGACGACCGGAAAGCCGGCCGCGACGACTGCGCCGGCGGTGGCGGCGTCCCAGACGTTGGGAAGCAGCAGGGGAGTGCCAGGACGGTGCAGCGACCGCAACAACTCACACCGGCGCTGCAGTTCCACATTCTGAGTCATCTCACGTCGCCGCCCTTCAGCACGCGCCGCAATTCTAGGCTGTCCGGTAGTAGAAGAAGCCGTTCCAACTAAAGAAGAGGACTGAGTGATGCTCAATCCCGTCGTCGACAAAGGTCAGCTGACCGACACCGACCGCTTCATCTTCGAGTCGTGGGGCTACTTCCTGATTCCCGACGTCTTGACCAAGGACGAGGCCGCCGAGGCGTACGACGTCTCGCAGCGTCTGCACCAGAGCCGCGACCGCGAGTTCGGGCAGATCGGCCGGACCTACGAGAGCGAGCCAGTGCTGGAGCGGTTGATCGATCATCCTGACGTGCTGCCGAAGGTCCAGGGCCTGCTCGGCGACCGATTCGTGCTGCAGGCCGGCTGGAACACCATGCAACCGGCACACGGCGGGAACGGCGGTTGGCACCAGGACGGCTCGTCCGCCTTCGACTTCAAGGACCTGGGGTATCCGGTCCCACTGATTCAGCTCCGAGTGTCGTACCTGCTCACCGACCAGACCGTGCCCGGCATGGGCAACATGGAACTGATCCCCGGCAGCCACCGCTCGCGGGTCCCGCTGCCCGACTCGATCCGTAAGAACAAGGACGACATCGCGATCGGCCACGTCGTGTGCGCCGAGGCCGGGTCCGCCCTGGTGTTCCACAACGGCGTCTGGCACCGAACCTTCCGGCACGACGGCGACTACGACCGCTACACGACCCACTACGTCTACAGCCCGCCGTGGGTCCGCCCGGCGGACCGCCTCAGCAACGACCCCGAGTTCCTCGAGCGCACCACACCCCTGAGGCGCGCCCTGATGGGCGAATTCGCAAGACCAGACGCCCCCTTCGGCGCCAACTACGACCCGCTCCCGATCTGACCCCAACCCAGTTCCCCCTGCACCGGCCTTCCGCAAACCCGAAGGCCGGTGCAGCTATCCAGGACGCCGCGATCGGCCCGTACCAGATCCAAGCGGCCATCGACGTACTGGAGCGGGTTGCGTGCAGCAAGCAGGACCGCCAGCATCCCCGACCAGCGCTACCTAGCTCTCCGCCCAGCCAAACTCCGCCACCCAACAAGTAACCCGGCCACGACACCTGAGGCGGTCGAGCCCTCCACCATTCCCCGCGCCCGCGATCAGTTCGTCGTACAGGGGACGTCGCTGGGGCTGTCGGGTCTTGTGGGCAGATCTACTCGGACTTCGAGACTGTTGTTGGACTCGTTGGTCTCTGGGATTTTGCCCTCCGGATCGAGGGTCAACGTGAAGTGATGAACTTGGCTGTAGTCCGCGGAGCCCAGTGCTACGGTCATGGGTGCTGACCCCGAGCCTGTGCTCACCTGGGCGTTTCCGCCGCCGTTGAGCCCGGTATCGCTGGTCAAGCTGAAGGGGACCAACTGAGCCAGGTTCTGATCATTGCTGTTCAGTACCGCAACGGAGATCGTCAGCTTGTCCCCGCCGTTGGACGCGCCACCCGGGTCGACCTGGCACGACGAAACCGTGGAGAACGACAGGTCTTGGGTGTCGCCGCCGTCGCTTGGAGGGTCGGCGCCGGCGGCTACCAACGCCACGAGCGAGGCAGGCCCCTTCAGGTTCTGGTGAATCCGAAGACGGGCGGTCCCTGCCGGTCCTGGATCGAGGCGTACAGCGATCGTGCAGGTCTCGTTCTTCGTCAGGGGCCCGGCGTCGACGCAGTTGCTGTCCTGATGGAATCGTCCGGCTGCAGCTCCTTCGAATTCGAAGCCGGTGACCCGGAGCACCTTCGTGCCGGTGCTTTTGACGGTTATGTCGGAGTCGCATCCGTCATTCGAGCAGTGCAAGAGAATCGGCGTCACCCTGATGCAGAGTTGCCCCTCGCAGGTGACGAGAACCGTCGGACTTGACGTCGGGGTCGGCGCGATCGACTTGACCGATGATGTCGTCTTCGGGTCTGGACCCGGCAGAATGCTCGTCGCCGAGCCCGTGACCCTGGCCTGCACCGCGAACCCACTGTAGGTGACGAACAACGCAACCCCGATCACCAGGAAACCTGCTGTGAGTCGCAGATGGGAGAAGGGACCTGCAACGGCGATCAATGGTGGCAGAGCGGCTCCCAGGATCGCGCCGATCCAGTTGTACGACGGCGATTCGGAGAAAGTGCTGGCAACCAGCGCGCCGGCCACTGAACCGACAACCGACAGCAAAGTCGGAACAATCGCTTGTTTTTGCTGGGTTTCCGCTTGCGGGTCCGCGGTGTTCACATCGATCGCGTCCAATGCCGAGACGGCGGGAACGCCCCCCAGTTGATCCGTTCCGACGAACCGCTCGCCCCCCGATTTGATGATCCCTCGGTCGTTCTCAGAACACCAGTCCTTTCCCCCGGCGGACGGGACTCAGACTTGCACGTCACTGTGTCGGCGGGTGGACTGTAGGGTTGGGGCGGATCCCTTCGGCAATCGTTGTAGATCGCGCCCGATGTACCACCTGCTCGCCAGTCGTTGAGGAAAGCAAGGAGGAATTGTGGGACGTATCGGTCGTCGCCGCGGTTACCTGTTGATCAGCTGCGCGTTGGCCCTGGGATTGGTGGCCGCGCCGAGCCTGACGGCGGATGCCGCGCCAGGGCACGTGTCGGTGTTCTCTCCCGGCGCATCAGGGGCCGGGGATCCCTACTTCCCCGACATGGGCAACGGCGGCTACGACGTCAGCCACTACGACATCAGGTTGGCGTTCGACCCCAAGACCAAGGCGATCAACGCGACCACGACGATCCTCGCCAGAGCCACCCAGAATCTCTCCCGGTTCGACCTGGATTTCCAGGGCCCGCTGAAGATCAGCAGGCTCTCGGTCAACGGGCGGGCCGCGTCCTTCACCCGCACCGGTGCGCAAGAGCTGGTGATCACTCCGCCGCACGGGCTGTGGCGGGGGAGCACGTTTGTCGTCTCGGTGACCTACGCAGGTGTCCCGCAGAAGATCGACGACCCGGCGCTGGGCCTTTCCGGCTGGGTCGCCACCAAGGACGGCGCGGTCGCACTCAACCAGCCCATCGGCGCGGCGACGTACTACCCGGTGAACGACACCACGGACGACAAGGCGACCTACACCCAAACGATCACCGTGCCGACCGGACTCACCGTGCTGGCCAACGGTGAACCAGGACCCAGCACCAGCCACAACGGCCGGACCACCTTCCGCTGGCGCATGAACCAGCCGATGGCCAGCGAGTTGGCCATGATCGCGATCGGGAACTACAACGTCACCCGCAGCGTCACGGCCGGCCTCCTGGACATCACCGCGATCGGCAAGTCGATCGACACCGTGGCAGGTCAGGGCAAGGTGTTCAACCAGACCACGGCGCAGATCGTCCGATGGGAGTCGTCGTTGTACGGGCGCTACCCGTTCGGCTCGACCGGCGGCATCCTTGCCGACGTCGGCGTCCATTACGCCCTGGAGACACAGGGCCGACCGGTGTACGACCAGCGCAGCAGCAAGGTCAGCGGTGACCTCCTCGCTCACGAGCTCGGCCATCAGTGGTTCGGCGACAGTCTCACTCCGGTGCACTGGTCGGACATCTGGCTGAACGAGGGCTTCGCCAGTTACTCGGAATGGCTCTACCAGGAGAAGTTCAACGGCACCCCGGTGGCAAAGAGCTTCGCGGAGGCGTACGCCGACGAGGAGGACTGGACCGGCAAGGTGGCCGACCCCGGACGGGATCACATCTTCGACGACCTGGTCTACAACCGCGGTGCGATGACGTTGCAGGCGCTACGCCTGAAGATCGGCGACCGCGCCTTCTTCCAGGTGCTGAAGCAATGGCCGGCGACCTACCGGCACGGCAATGTCTCGACGCAAACCTTCATCCGGTTCGTCGAGCGACTGACCCACCGCGACCTCGGCACGTTCTTCCACACCTGGCTCTACCAGCCAGGCAAGCCTCAGCTCTGACCATCCGTCGGCGCAGAGATTCTTGCGCGGAGTATTAATGAGGAGCAGCGAGGGCACACAAAGGCTTTCTGGGCAAGTGTGAATCGCTTGAGAGATCGGGCGCGGTGACAGTTGGGCCATTGCGCGAAGAATTTTTTTGTGGCCCCTCCTCGGGGTCGCTAGCGTCCGATTTATGGATTGGACCTTTCAGACAGCCGAAGAACTTGCCGCTGCGTTGCGTGCCGGTGAGGTGACCTCTGCGGAACTGACCGACGAGGCCATCGACCGGATCGAGCGCTACGACAAGGTGATCAACGCAATCTGTGTGCCGGACTTCGACAATGCACGGGCGGCCGCGCGCGATGCCGACGTGGCGCGCGCCCACGGCGAGGACCGGCCGCTGCTCGGCATTCCGGTGACGGTCAAGGAGTGCTACAACATGGCCGGGCTGCCCACGACCTGGGGCATGCCGCAGCACGCGAACTATGTGCCGGCCGAGGACGCGGTACAGGTGTCGCGGCTCAAGGCCGCAGGCGCGGTGGTGCTCGGTAAGACCAACGTGCCGTTGGGGCTGCAAGACCTCCAGAGCTTCAACGAGATCTACGGCACCACCAACAACCCGTGGGATCACGACCGCACCTCGGGTGGGTCCTCCGGCGGATCAGCGGCGGCCCTGGCGGCGGGATTCGGAGCGCTGTCGATCGGCTCCGACATCGGCGGTTCGCTGCGGACCCCCGCGCACTTCTGCGGCGTCTACGCACACAAGCCGAGCCTCGGACTGGCGGCGAGCCGCGGCATGGTCGCGCCGACCGAGCCGGCCTTGCCGGTCGACCTCGACCTCGCCGTCGTCGGCCCGATGGCACGCACCGCCCGCGACCTCACGCTCCTGCTCGACGTCATGGCCGGACCGGACCCGCTGTCACTCGGCGTCGCGCACGAGTTGACGCTGCGGCCCGCGCGCCACGAGCGGCTCCGGGACTTCCGGGTGCTGGTCCTCGACGAGCACCCACTCCTTCCGACCGGGTCCGCCGTACGGGCCGCCGTGAACCGAGTCGCCGATGCGCTGATCGACGGCGGCGCACGCGTCGAGCGGCGCAGTCCGCTGCTGCCCGATCTGACCGAGGCGGCGACGCTCTACGCGCAGTTGCTGTTCTCGGGCTCCGTCGCGCGTTTTCCCGTCGACGCCCTCGAGGAGCTGCGGACCCGCGCCGCCGGACTGAGCGCTGACGACCAGAGCCTCGGCGCGACGCGGCTGCGCGCCATGCTGTTCAGCCACCGCGACTGGATGGAGGCGAACAACCGCCGCGAGCTCCACCGGCACGGCTGGCGGCAGCTGTTCGCCGAGTTCGATGCCGTGGTGTGTCCGATCACGCCGACTCCCGCGTTCCCGCACGACCACGACCCCAACCTGCTGGAACGGCGGATCGACATCGACGGCGTCGAGCACCCGTACTTCGACCAGCTCGTCTGGGCCGGCCTGGCCACCATGCCCGGCCTGCCCGCCACCGCCGTACCAGCGGGCCGATCCCCGGAGGGCCTGCCGGTCGGCGTGCAGCTCATCGGTCCGATGTTCGAGGACCACACCCCACTGCGCCTGGCCGAGCTCCTCGAGCAGAAGATCGGCGGCTTCCAGATGCCGAAGTGAACAGCAATTCGGCGTCCTCGTTGACCGCCCTCCGGACCAGCCGGTTTTCAGTACTTCGGCACCCACGCATCCGCGGTTGTCCAGTGATGGCGGATGTGGGAGGCCAGCTCGTCGGCGCGTTCGAAGGGGAAGAAGAGTTTGCCGCCGTCGATCTCGACCACCTCACGTGCGCCGGGCAGGAGCTGATGGAGCCAGTGCGCCCACTTGAGATCGAAGAACTCGTCGTCGGTCGCCCAGGCGATCAGCGTTGCCGCCTGCAGGGTGCGCAACGCCGGCTCCGCGGTGACCAGGTCGTCCGGTCCCAGTGCAGCGATCAATTCCTGGAAGCGCGCGGCCGTCGCCGGCGTACCGATGACGGGCCGGAGAAATGAGTCGACCATCTCTGCGCTCAGCAGGTCGGGGTTCTCGAAGCTGGAGGCGAAGAACGCCCGGGCCGCGGCCGGGTCGGCGAGAAGTGCCGGAGCGGTTGCCGCGAGTTGACCGGCGCGAGCCGCGTCGACGGTGGCAGCCATCGCCTCCGGAGGGATGTTGTCCTGCGTCTCGCAGTCGGTCAGTGTCAGCGTGTGGATCAGCTCGGGGTAGCGGGCGGCGAACACCTGGACGATCGCGCCGCCGGTGTCGTGGCCGACCAGATCGATGCGATCCAGGCGCAGGCTCGCGCAGACCTCGGCAAGCGTGTCGGCGAACGCCCCGACAGTGAGTTGGTGCTCCGCTGAGGCCTGGCTCTGCCCGTGCAACGGCAGGTCGATGGCGACGCATCTGCGGGTGCCGGCAAGGAGGGGGATCAGATTCTGCCAGATGTGGGCGTTGGTGGCGATGCCGTGCACGAACAACGCGGGCGCGCCGGCGCCGATCTGGACGTAGCTGATCTCGCCCGACGGAGTGCTCACCGTACGGCGGTGATCATCGAACCCGGGCTGGAACATCGTTCGCCTCCGTGATCGTAGAGTGGTGCCGGAAACGTCAAGAAACCGACTGTCGGTCTAGAAAGTAGTAAACCGACAGTCGGTTTGTCAACGGAGGATTCTGTGGATCGACGGATCAACAAGGGGCAGGCCACCCGACGGCACCTGATCGAGGTGGCTACCGAGCTGTTCGCCGACCGTGGCTACGAGGGCACGTCGATCGAGGCCGTCCTGGAGCGGACCGGGATGAGCCGCGGATCGCTCTACCACCACTTCCCGGGCAAGGACCGCCTGTTCGAGGCAGTGGTGGAGTCTGTCCACGCGCAGGTCGGTGAATCCGCGCTCGCGGCCGTCACCGCCAGCGGAGCGACCGAACCGCACGACCTGATCAAAGCGGCCGAGCTGGCCTGGATCCGCCTCGCCAGCGAACCCGTCGTACGCCGGATCCTGCTGATCGACGCGCCGACCGTACTGGGTTGGCGGCGCTGGCGTGACCTCGAAGCGCAGTACGGCCTCGGCATGCTCAAGACCGTCCTCCAGCAGGCCGCCGACACCGGCCGCGTGCCGGCGCACCTGGTCGAGTCGTTCGCGCACATCTTGCTTGCGGCCGGCAACGAACTGGCACTCGTCATCGCCCTGGCCGAGGACGTACCGGCTGCCCAGGCCACTGCCGAGGCAGCCGTCGACGAGTTCCTCACCCGCCTGCTACGTCCGACCAGCGAGCCCGCCTAGCCTGCCGTTCGCTGCTCATCGTCGAGGAGTTCGACGTAGCCGTCGGTTCCGTGGACGCGGATCCGCCGGCCGTCCTCGATCAGTCGGGTCGCGTCTGCCACCCCGACGACCGCGGGTAAGCCGTACTCCCGCGCGATCACCGCGCCGTGAGTCATCAGGCCGCCGACCTCGGTCACCAGTCCCGCGATCGCGACGAACAGCGGCGACCAGCTGGGGTCGGTGTGTGACGTGACCAGGATGTCGCCGGCCTCGAGGTTGGCCTTCGAGATGTCGAGGATGACGCGGGCTCTGCCTTCGATGGTCCCCGCGGAGACCGGCAGACCGACCAGCGCACCGTCCGGCAGATCGTCGCGGCGGTACTCGCCGGCGATGGTCTCGCCGTCCGACGTGAGTACGCGAGGTGGTGTGAGGAGCTGGTGGGTCCGGAACGACTCCTTGCGTTCCTGGAGGAGTTGGTGGTCGAGCTTGTGGGTGCGCGTGAGGTCGTGCAGCTCCCCGAACGTCAGGTAGAAGATGTCTTCCTTCTCGGGCAGTACGTTCGCTCGTACGAGACGATCGGCCTCTTCGAGCAGCGCTTGCTTGTAGACGAAGTACCGGCTGATGATGTTGTACTTCGGGTATTCGCGGTATCCGATGAAGACGCGGACCCGGTCGATCATCTGCTTGGTCTCGTCGGCCTTCTGTTCCCCGCCTGGCAGAGCCCGGAGGCGGGCCAGCAGCTCTTCCTCCTTCTGCTGTGCCCTGTGCATCCCTTGCTCGAAGCGCTGCCCGGCGGCGCCGGGCCCGAAGAGCTTGACGTTGTCGAGGATCAAAGGCAGCAGAGTGGTGGGGCGCTCACTCCACCGCGGCCTCGTGATGTCGATCTCTCCCGAACAGCGCATGCCGTAGCGGGCGAGGTACGCGTTGATGGCATCGCGCGCGTCTGTCCCGCCCGGGAACTTCGGCAACTCGTCCAGGTAGCCATCATCGTCGACGCCCTGCAGGAACTCGACAAGCTCGGCATGCGGGCGGATCACGTCGGCGACGTCGAGCAGCGCCAGTCCCATTTCCGAGGTGACGTTGTTCGGCGCGGACAAGGTCAGGGTGTCGGCCGCGTTCTTCTCGTCCAGCCATTCCTGCATGTGGTCGTTGAGCCACCAGGTGGCTTCCATTCCGGCCATGATCGCCTGGAAGCTCAGCGGGTCGGTGAGGATGCGCTTGTGTTCCTGGAAGGCCTCGAGGAGGAAGTCGAACAGCGCGGAGCCGGTCAAGGCCGCGATGTCGCGGCGTAGGGCGGCGAGGGACGCCTGGCTGCGCTCGATGAGCCCGGTGACGATGGCCGGATCGGTCTCGATCGGTGTGGGCGTGGCGCCCGCGGCCGGTGCGCTCTGTCCTTCGTCGGGGAGGGTCGGGATGAAGTCTCCTCGGTCGAGCAGGGTCTGCAGCGCGTCTCGGATCAGCGGATCGCCTCTGCCGATCAGATCCAGGAAGGCGGCGCGACCCGCCGGCGCGGCCAGCCGTGACGTGGCGTCGACGAACAGCCTCCCGCCGGCAACCTTCATGGGTGCCATGGTCGTCAGCTGCCACACAGAGATGCCCATGGGTTTCATCGCGTCGGTCATCATCTGCTGGTGTCCGACGGAGAGGTAGACGTGGTTGCTCTCGTCGCCGCTCTCGGGGACGGGAAACAGGGTCGTGATCGGCCGGCTTTGAACGATCTGGAAGTCGTCGTCGACGAAGCACCACTCGATGTCCTGTGGACGGCCGAAGTGTGCTTCGATCCGTCGCCCGAGGTGCACCAGCCGCAGGACCTGAGCATCGGTGAGGGCGGGCGTTTCCTGTTGCTCCGGAGCGATCGCCAAGGTCTGTGTCCCGCCGGTCGGCAGGGCGTGGACAGCGAGTTCTTTGGCGGCGATCGACCTGGCGACGACCTGACCATCACGCACCTTGAACACGTCCGGGTTCACCAGGCCGGAGACCAATGCCTCGCCGAGGCCGAAGCCGGCATCCACGGCGGCGACCTTCCGGTTGCCACTGACGGGATCGGCCGTGAACAGGATGCCGGCGGCCTGAGCCAGGACCATCTGCTGTACGACTACGGCCAACTCGACCTTGCGGTGGTCGAAGCCGTTCCGCATCCGGTACGTCACGGCCCGCTCGGTGAACAGCGATGCCCAGCATCGGCTGATGTGCTTGAGGATCGCCTCCGGGCCGACGACGTTGAGATAGGTGTCCTGCTGGCCCGCGAAGGAGGCTGTCGGCAGGTCCTCTGCTGTTGCGCTGGACCGCACGGCGTAGGCGGCATCCTCGCCGAGCCGCCTGACCGCGTCGACCATCGGCGCGGCGAGATCCTCGGGGACGGCGACCTCCTCGAGCGAGCGGCGAATCTCCGCGCTGAGAGCGGAGATGGCCTCCCGGTCGTCCGGAGCCAGGCGTGAGAGTTGATCGAGCTGTTCGTCGATCGACGGTGCTTCCGCCATGATCCGCCGGAACGCGTTCGTCGTCACGCAGAAGCCCGGCGGCACCCGCACGCCTTCGATCCGGGACAACTGGCCCAGGTTCGCGCCCTTGCCTCCGACGGCAGACACCTGGAACTCGTCGGCCTCTTCGAAGTCCATCACATATGGTTTGTTCACTGTCCTGCCCCCGAGGTAGCGATGTCGATGCTCGGCCGGAAAGTCTTGTGGAGAAAGGCGAGTTCGCGGTGGAGCAGGGCTTCGATCGTCCGGGTGTTGCTGGGACGGTGGCCCTCACCGGGGAGCAGCACGAGTTCGTGAGGCTTGCCAAGAGCGTTGAATGCGCCCGACAGGCGGATCGAGTGTGCCGCCCAGACATTGGTGTCGGCGAGGCCGTGAATCATCATCAGCGGTCGGCGCAGCTTGTCGGCGTAGGGGAGTAGGGAGGTCCGCCGGTAGGCGTCCGGGTGCTCTGCGGGATGGCCCAAGAACCGCTCCTTCCAATAGGCGTCGTACCAGCGCTGATCGGCGACGGCAGCGCCACCGATCGCCGCGTGGAAGATGTCGGGACGGTGCAACAGCGCGCCGATCGCGAGATAGCCGCCGTAGCTCCACCCGCGGATGGCGACCCGATCGAGGTCGAGGTCGCCGGCCTGCGCGGCAATCGCGTGCAGCGCGTCGACCTGGTCTTCGATCACCGGCGCGAGGATGTCGCCGACGGTCGCGCGATCGAAGGCCGGCCCGCGTCCCGGCGTACCGCGACCGTCGGTCGACAACACGATGAAGCCGTGCTCGGCGAACCACTGCGAGATCACGTTGGCCGGGGCCAGGTACTTCTGCGCCAGCTGCAGGCCCGGACCCGAGTACGGCGTGAGGAGCACCGGAAGCCTGGACGATCCTGGCTCGTGCCATGAAGGCCGGAAGACCGCGGTCCGCAGATCCCTCGATCCCGTGCGGACAAGGGAGACCCGAGGCACGAGGGCCGGCTCTTCTTCGGTGGATTTCAGTGGCTGCCCGTTGACCGTGACGGTGTGTCCGGTGAGGGTCCGCGAGTCGATCACCGTTGTGCCGTCGACGACGAGTCCGGTGTGGACGCCCGGCTCGGTCGTGAGACGTCGTATGTCGCCGTCCCAGACATAGAGGTGTGTCTCGGTCGGGTCGGTCTGGCCGAGAAACGTGACGGTGCCGGCGCTGATGCTGCGGAGCTCGGCGACCTGCAGGCCCGGTGGGGAGACGGCCTCGTCGCCGACGATCAAGCGGTACGTGTCGCAGGTCTGGTCGCGCTCGATCCAGACCAGTCGGCCGTCCGCCATCTGCTCAGGCGTCCGTGCCGGTACGCCGACGAAGTCGGGATCGGTCACCTCTCGGACGAGCGACGTCTCACCCGAGTCGGGATCGACGGCAAGGATCTGCACGCATCGTTGATCCCTTGTCTGGATGGTGATCAGCGGCTGCTCGTGCGACCACAGGACGCGAACGAGGTACTCGAACCGGTCTCGGTCCCACCGCACCTCGAGCCGGTCCCCGTCCAGCGTCAGGAGATACAGCCGTACGTCGGCGGTCGGGGTCCCAACGGCGGGGTAGCGCGTCGCCGTCGGCGGGGCCGTCGGGTCGGCGAGGTCGGTGAGATAGCGCGTTTCGACCTGGCTGTCGTCGACGCGGGCCGCCAGCAACCGGGTCCCGTCCGGTGACCACCACAGGCCGTCGGTGCGTCCCATCGACCTCCCGGTGATGGGTTCGGACAGGCCCCACCTGACATTCGCGCCGTCCGCCGCAGCGAGCAGCCGCTCGCCACGGCCGTCCGCGCCGATCAGCCACAAGGCCCGGTCCCGGACGAATGCCACGGTGTGCCCGCTGGGATCCACCCGCGCGGCCTCGACGTTCGCGACCGGCGGGCGATCGATGCACCCGGCAACGATGTCCGCGACGACCAGCTCCTTCTTCCGCAACAGCACCGCCGTCGTACCGCGGCCGGCGTCGTACGACGAGGCCGCACCGACGTGGCGCTCGTGCTCCAGCGCGACGTCGTACGCCCAGAGCGATCCGTCGCGCAGGTAGGTGACGTACCGGCCGCCGCAGCTGACCGAATGATTGCTCTGGGCCCCTTTCTGGAATCGATCGGTCCGCGCCACCTGGCTTGGTAGATCGACAACTTTCACAAATTCTGTCCTCTGCTCGATGGAGATGATGGCCGTCAGGTTCCCGACCGGACGACGGTCGGGGTCGGGGTCGGGGTCGGGGGAGGCGTACTTGCGCTCTTCACAATCTCGTGATAGGTTGGTGAAGTGCCGTGTGGGCTCATTCCGGCACTAGGACTTCGTCATTGTAAAGCAGATACCTTCTGGTGTCTATCGGTCTGCCTGTGATCTGATTCCAGGCTGCACCGGCTGTCGCTCCGAGCAGGCTGTGCTGTGCCTGCATTCTTCGGCAATCTCGATCAGTTGGTTCCGATTGGAGAAACGCTTGTGAAACCTGTTCGTATCGGTGCCCAGGTCGCCCCGCAGAGAGCGGCGGCGTACGCCGACATCCGGCGTGCCGCCGCCGCAGTTGAGGAGTTGGGCGCGGACATCCTCTTTACCTGGGACCACTTCTTTCCACTGGGCAAGGTGGCTGACGGCTCGCACTTCGAGGGCTGGACGATCCTCGCAGCCTGGGCCGAGCAGACCTCCCGCATCGGTCTCGGCGTCCTTGTCAGCTGTAACACCTATCGCAATCCCGATCTGCTGGCAGACATGGCCAGGACCGTCGACCACATCAGCGGTGGCCGGGTCGTGCTCGGCATCGGCGCCGGTTTCAAGGAACGTGAGTTCCTCGAGTACGGCTACGAATTTCCTTCGGCCGGCCGTCGGGTCGCTGATCTGGCCGCGGCGCTGCCGCGCATCGAGAAGCGGCTGGGCGCATTGAACCCACCGCCGCTGGGCCCGATGCCGATTCTGATCGCCGGCGGCGGTGAGCAGAAGATGCTCCGGATCGTCGCCCAGCACGCTGATATCTGGAACACGTTCGCCGAGGGTGACGACCTGGTCCGCAAGCTCGGCCTGCTCCGACGCTACTGCGCCGAGATCGGCCGCGACCCGGCCGCGATCGAGGTCTCCGTCCACGTCGGCGGCGACCCCCGGGAGACCGGTCCGGCGTTGCGTGAGCTGGGCGTCAGTCTCTTCACCATCAGTACCAGCGGACCCGACTACGACCTCGACACCATTCGTCGCTGGATCTCGTGGCGTGACGAGCAGAATGCCTGACGCAGCAAGCCCGGGACTGGTCAGGCGCTGATCTTGAACTTCGGCGACAACACCATGTCGGCCAGCTGTTGGGAGGTGAAGACCGGTTGGCTCAGCGGTGAGCGGGACGGGTTGTCGCTCTCCTTGGTCTGGGCGAGGTAGACGACTGTGCCGTCGTCGTAGCGGTAGGCAGCCCACTGGTCGTACCTGGCGTCACCCTTGGTGGTCAGCACAGCGACCTTCTTGCCGCCGGCATCGACGACGGCGCAGGTACCGGTCCCGCCCCCGAATCCTCGCGCCAACTTGCACAGGTCCGTGGCCGGCTTGCCGTCGGGCGTGGTGGACTGCACGAACAGTTGGCCCACCCGGTCGTCTTTCTGCACCGGGATGACGGCCATGTACTCCCAGTAGTCCTGCTCGCCGTCGTTGGACGCATACTGGGCCTGCGGGTAGCTCATCCGGCGACCGTCCGGGTACTTCAGGTCCGGTGTGCTGTACCCCGGCGGTAGCGAAGAGCCCAGGTCGTCCATCAGCGCCACTGCCCGGGCGGCGCGCGGGCCCGTGGTCGCCGTACGGTCCACCTGACCGTCCGGCCAAGGGTCATTGGACTTCCGCGTCGTCGGCGCCGCCGTCGGGGTCACTGTGGAGACCGATCGCGGCGTAGGCACAGGCGTCGTACCCGTGGCGCCGGCCACCATCTGGCCGGCCGACCGGTGTCCGGTGTAGTTCGCGATCAGTGTGGGACCGGCCCCGACACCGACGACCAGCGGTACGACGGCAACCGCGGCCCACGTCACCGTGCGCCGCTTGCGCGTCCGGCGGGCCTGGTCGAGCGCGCTCGCAGGATCCATCGACGGCGGCGGAGTGCTGCGCACCATCACGTCGTGGAATGCCTCGTTGAGATCCTCTTCGTTCATCGAACCCTCTCCTCTTCCAGCAGACCGCGTAGCGTGGCCAGCCCGCGCGCCGCCTGGCTCTTGACAGTTCCGGTCGAGCAGTCGAGCAGCGCGGCCGTCTGCTCGACGGACTGGTCCTCCCAGTACCGCAG
The DNA here is from genome assembly GCF_044453965.1 of Kribbella sp. NPDC051586. Classification (NCBI taxonomy): domain Bacteria; kingdom Bacillati; phylum Actinomycetota; class Actinomycetes; order Propionibacteriales; family Kribbellaceae; genus Kribbella; species Kribbella sp. NPDC051586. Next base: position 856,490 of record NZ_JBITDF010000003.1, read on the forward strand.
GACCAGGACGGCGCGTTGCCGCGGCGGAACCTTCCCCAGCGCCTCAAGCAACACGAGCCGTTCCTCGGCAGGGCCGGCCGACGCCGCCGCCGGATCGGCCGCCGGCAGCTCGACCGACTCGTACCGGAACCACCCCCGGCGCCGCTCGGACAGGAACGTTCGTATGAGCGTCTGCCTGGTGTAGCTGTCCATCACCTCGTGCCGCTGGATCCGGCGCCACGCCAGGTAGATCTTCGTGAACGTCTGCTGGACCAGGTCCTCCGCACGATGCCAATCGCCACACAGCAGGTACGCCGTGCCACGCATGGCGTCAGAACGAGCCGCGAAGTACGCCTCGAACGCGGCGTCCCGATCGCTCATCTGTCCTCCCATCCTCGATACCGGGTTAGACACGCTCCGACGCGCAAAGTTGGTTGCACCCGGACCGGGGGGGCGGAGGGGCAGCCTCTCCGTGGCTGAGGTCAGGGGATGGGGTACGACGGGACGGTGAGGCCGGTGCACTGGGCGAGGTGGGTCGAGTCCGGGGTGCCGTGGTCGATGGTGGGGTTGCCGTTGCCGGTCAGTGGGACGGTTGCACCGGTGTCGGTGTAGGTGTTGGTGGCGAACACGTCGAAGGCGGACACGTTGCCGTTGGTCAGGCTCACTGCGCCGGTGTGGCTGGGGTCGGTGAACTGGTTGCCGAAGATCGAGATGTCCGACAGGGATGTCGGCGTGGTGGTCTGCCAGTAGAAGATGCCTTCGTAGGCGTTGGCAGCGGTTCCGCCGATGACGTCGATCGCGTTGTTGCAGACAGTCACGTGATCGAGGCTGTACGGCACGAAGTTGTCGTAGACGTACAGCAGGATCCCGGTGCCGATCAGCCTGTTCGCGGCGACCTTGATGCTGCTGCCGTTACGGACCTTCACCCCTCCGGACGCGTCCGCCGCCCAGCCCTTGGCCCAGTTGCGGGTGTAGGACCCGCTGCCGGGACCCCAGAAGTAGGCCACGTGGTCCCTCGTCCCTTGGGTGGCTGCGCTTCCGGCCAGGATGTTGGAGTCGACGGTGACGTTCGTCTGGCTCTCCGCGTACAGCCCCGTCCGGAACTGTCCCTGATCGGCGCCGAGAGCAAGTGTCGTACGCAGCCGCCCGAGCTTGCCGGTCGCCGTCACCGAACCGTGGGTCCAGCTCGCGTATCCGGGCCAGGAGGACAGCCATCCGAGTTGGCTCAGATCGAGGCCCACGACGTTGCGGGCCACGGTGACGTTCGAGTTCACGTACAGGTGGATCGGTACGGCGTCGGTCGTCTCCGCACCGTGCAGGAAGATCGAATCGGAGACAGTCGCGGACTTGACGTCCAGCAGGCTCAGCTCTGTGGAGCCGTTGCTTGCCCAGTTCAGGAAGCCCCGCGAGTCGCTGAAACCGTTGCGCCGAAGGACAAGCGACTGCCAGGGACCGTGCAGTTCGAGTCCGATGCTGTCGAAGAAGAGATCCTGCACCGTGAGGTTGCTGCCAGCAACCGAGTTGTACGCCGCATCGCCGAACGCCAAACCGGCAGTGGTCGCCTGGATGATCGCGGGGTCGGTGCTGTCGGCCTGACCGGCGATCGTGCGGCCGGCAGGCAACGCGATGCTCGCGCTGACCTCGTAACGCCCGCTCGGGAACCACACGTTCACGGCTTGGGCGACCGCGGCGGTGATCGTGCATTCGATGGCCGCGGTGTCGTCCGAGACGCCGTTGCCCGCGGCGCCGTAGTCCCGGACGCTCAGATACCCGGCCGGGGCGGTCGAGGTCGAGGGATCGGGACAAGTCTGCGCTGCGGCGGAGTGCTGTGCCGGGGTCAGCACGGCCGCGCAGAGCGTGGTGATTGCCAGTAGGGAACGACGAGCAGGATCGAACCTCATGGCGAGACCTCTCTGTCGGGGGCGGGGGTGCGCGTCAGTAAACAGTCGGGCGTAATCGGCCACAAGACAGGAATTGGGGATGACTCTCTGTTTCATGGCTACACCTCGATTACTCCTTGATTCCTTACTTCGCGGGAGGTTTGAGTGCCGTTCAGCAGGTGTGAACGCCACCTCACGGGCGCGAGCAGGAAGTTGGTAAGGAATGAAGCGTCGACTTGTTTCCGCGGTCACCGCCTGCGTCGTGGCGTTGCTGGGACTCGTGGCTGTCGGCCACGGATCGGCTGACGCGGCCACCAGTGTGTTCCACGTGACCTTCGACGACGGCTCGCTGGGCGGCTTCGGCACCAGCGTCACGGCGCCGGACGCCATCGGCATCGCGCCCAACCCGGATGGCGCTGGGCAAGGGCTCAAGCTCACGTCCAGCACGTCCGCGACAGAGATGTACTACCGCTACGGGACGTGGAACGGCGTGCTCACGCTCGACGCGAAGGTGTACCTGGGCGACACCACCCACACCCGGCACGTCTACGAGTTGAGCGGTCAGACCACAGCCGGTACGACGCTGTACCCGAACCTGGTGACGTTCGGCAAGACCGGCATCGTGGCGATCGCCGGCACGAACACCGCGACCACCTACACCGCCGGTCGTTGGTACGACGTCAAGGCGGTCGTGCGGAACGCGAGTGGCACCTTCGACGCCTGGATCGACGGCGTCCAGATCGCCAACGAGCACTCGCTCGCGCCGGCCGGCTCGACGTGGGTGCAGACGGCGAGCGTCCGGTTCATCCAGGCCGGTGTGAGCGGGACGACCGGCACGATGTACCTCGACAACGTGACCGGCACGCACGACTCGACCCGTGACCTCGGCCAGAGCATCGACGGCTGGCAGGAGCGCACGTATGCCGCCGCGGTTCCGGCCTTCGCCAAGGACACCGCCGTCACAACGGATGGTGCTCCGACGCTGCGCATCCAGGCGCCGACTGGTGTCCAAGGCTCGCTGTGGAAGGACTTTCCGGTTCAGGCCGGTACCGACTACGTGGCGCGGACGACGCTTCAGACCAAGGGGGCCGGAAGTGGGACCAACGCGCAGCTGATCGTGACGCCGCTGGCCGGCGGTCAACCGGCCGACGCGACAACGACGTACAGCACGGTCAAGCACACCGGCAATTCCCTCTTCATGGCTGACTCGATCGCGGTACGGACGCCACCGGGAACGGATGCGTTGCGGGTCGAGCTGTACCTGTCCGGAACCGGCACCGTCTGGTTCGCGCCCGCGACGATCGAGGCCGGCCTGACGACCGCCGTCCTCGGCCACCACTCCAGTGCCGAGGTCGCGCACCCGGTGAAGAACCCGGAGAACATGTTCGGCGGCAACCAGTGGAGTTCGGTCGCCGGCCAGAGCGAGGACCAGAAGCAGCAAGCGGTGGCACCGCTGCTCGCACTCTCCGACAGCGACCTCTCCACCGCCGCCCACACTGCCGCGCTCTCCCGGACACATCTGTCGAACCACCCCGTCATGGAGCAGAACATCCGCCGGCTCGCCGATCGCTACGCGAAGACCGGCGACGAAAAGTACGCGCACGCGGCGATTCTCATCCTGCGCGAGTTCGCCGAGACGTATCCGTCGGTGCCGTATCTGCAACTCGACGCCCAAGGCGGATTCTTCGGGCCGATGAACACCATTCCGATCGACGCCGTCTACTCCTATGACTTGTTGTTCCATTCCAGTGAATGGACGCTGCTCGGCGAACAGTCCGGCGTCGACCTGCGGGCCGAGGTCGAAGGCTGGTTCCGCCAAGCGGTGATCGACCTCTACAACTTCTACAGCCAGGACTCCGGCAACATCCCGCCGTACGGTTTCGCGCACGTAATGGGCACGGCCAGCGTGCTCAACGATCCGGAGATGATCCGCCTTTTCGTTCCGCCGATGGACCGCGTGTTCACCGGAGCCTCGTTCTACGCGAGCGGCCTGTGGAAGGAAGGGACGGTTTCGTACCAGGACCAGGTCACCGGCCTGGCCAAGAAGGCCTTCACGATGCTGAAGGAGAACTGGTGCGATCCCGCGGGTTACACGGATACGAAGTACGGGCTGAGCTTGAACCATGCGGACCTCGGTGCCCTGAGGTACCCGGCGATCGCTCAGGCCGACAAGGTCGACGCGGCGATGTATCTGCCGAACGACCAGCCGGTTCCACTCAACGACACGTGGATGGGACCGGACAACCTGGCGCCGTACACGGCGGCAAGCCCGATCCTGGCGAAGAACCTGCACAACACCGAGCTCTATGACTACGGCCATTTCGCCCTCACCCAAGGCGATACGGCCGATGCGACCCAGATCCGCCTGAACGCGCCGCAGATCGCCGCCGGACCGCCGTACGGTGGTGGGCACCAGCACTCGGGTGACCTCGGCATCATGTTGTGGGGGAGCGGTATCGAGACCCTGCCGACGGTCGGCTACACCCACAGTCCGTCGAACGTACGCGGGCTGCAGATCGATGCGGTGAGCAACAATGTGCCGTGGATCTGGGACGCCGACCACGCCAACTACACCGAGCAGGCCGGCGAGCCCACGCGTGCCGCGATCCTCGGCTACGACCCGGGGACGACCAGCGGCGGCAAGGTCGAGTTCGTCGAAGCGACGTCGCCTGGCCCGGCCGGAAACGGCGTCGCGGTCAAGCGCCGCATCGTCATGCTGGTGCAACTCGCGGGCAACCGCTCGTACGCCGTGGATCTCTCCACCCTTCGCGGCGGCCAGGCGCACCAGAACTTCCTCCGCGCCTCCGAGCAGGAGGACGACACACTCACCACCAGCATCCCACTGACAGCCCACAGCGGGACCGTCGCCGACCTGGGGCTCACCGCCGGCCGCCCGGCGTACCGGGCGCAGATGACCGACCCGCGGACGGCCGACGGCAGCCACGACATGAACTTCACCTGGACCGGCGCCACCAGCGGCACCTCGCTGCAGACCTACATCAACGGCCAGCCGGGTGATCAGCTCATCTTCTCGAAGCTTCCCACCAACCGGCGGACGCTGCAGGACGCCAACAAGGCGAACGACTACCCGAACGAGCATTTCCAGCGCCTGCGCGCGGTCGATCCGTCACAGACCACGCTGTACGGCGCCGTGTACGAGAGCCGGCGTACGTCGCAGCAAGCCCTCGTGCACGGCGTGAAATGGCTGCCGGCTCCGGACGGCAACCCCGAGTCCACAACCGCAGTGGTCGACGGCGGATCCTTCACCGACCTGGTCTACCTGAGCAACGACGATCTGCCACGCACGGTCCAGGGCGTGACCTTCAGCGGACATGTCGCCGTCGCCAGGGTGGACAAGGCGACCGGGGCTATCAGCTGGGCCTATGCATGGTCCAAGGGTTCGGTGCACGCGCCCGGCTACGCGCTCAACGGCCACGAGGACCTGACAGCCGGAGTCGCGGCGACGACGAGCGCGTACGACGGCGCTCCCGGCCCCGTCACCAGCAACCCGAACACGATCACCGCCGATACCGATCTTCCTCAGAACCACGCGTACGACGGCACCTGGGCCCGGATCACCCGCGGCGACGGATCCGGCTGGGCGATGCGGGTGGATCACATCGAGGGCCGCACCATTCATGTCCACGACTGGGTGCCGCTCACCGTCACCGGCGACGGCGCTCGCGACAGCTTCGCAGGGGGCGGTGGCTACAGCGACTCCTGGCAGGGTCGTCTCGTCGGCGGACCGGTGACGATCTCGCTGAGTCGGTCCGGCTTCGCCGCGACGGACGCGACCTTGCTCGGGCAGGTGATCCAGCAGGGAGTTGCCGAGGGCAAGATCATCCTCGGCGCCGCGCCGAGCCTTCGAAATCAGGCGGCCGCACTGGAGGCCTCGGTGGTCGCCGGCGCCCCGGCGTCGACGATCCGCGACCAGCTCGCCGGCATCAGTCAGCACATCGCGAGCCAGCGCGGCCGTCAGGTGGAGACGGCCCTGGCCGACATCCTGCACGATCGGATCGTTGCCTATCTCATCAGCCGGTACGCCGGGTAGTGCGCTCTCGAGGAAGGTTCTTTGTTGCCCAAGACAACACGTCCGAATCTGCTGTTCATCCTGGCCGACCAGTGGCGTAGCAGCGCCCTCGGCTGTCTCGGCCAGGACCCGGTGCTGACACCGCACCTCGACGACCTCGCCGCGGAGTCGGTGCTGCTGACCAATGCCGTGAGCAACTATCCCGTCTGCAGCCCCTACCGGGCGATGCTGATGTCCGGGCAGTACCCGTTCCAGAACGGCGTACCGCTCAACGTCAACTCTGTGACTGCACCGCTCGGCGTGGAGCTCCGGGCCGGTGTGACCTGTTGGTCGGACGTCCTGCACGCCGACGGGTACGACTTGGGGTACGTCGGCAAGTGGCATCTCGACGCGCCGATCGAGGACGATGCCGTCCACGGCGAAGGCCCGCGGGAAGACGGGTGCGTCTGGGACGCGTACACGCCACCAGCGCGGCGGCACGGGTTCGAATTCTGGTACTCACACGGATGCTCCGACGACCACCTGCGTCCCCACTACTGGACGGGCAACGCCCCGCGGGAAGCCCCGACCCGGGTCGAGGCCTGGTCGCCGGAGCACGAGACCGACGTTGCCGTCGACTTCCTTCACGGCGCGGGGGAGCGGTACCGGGACGATGGAACATCCTTCGCCCTGATGATGTCCTACAACCCGCCGCACCAGCCCTTCGACACCGTTCCCGCGCGCTACCTCGACAAGTACCGTCACCTGGCCGCCGAGGATCTGCTCGTCCGTCCCAACGTGCGATGGGGATCGCTCGAGGCGGACGAGGCGGCGACGATCGCTCCGCAGTACTTCGCGGCCATGACCGGGGTCGACGCGCAGATCGGCCGACTGCTGGCCACGCTCGACGCGGAGGGCCTGGCTGACGACACCATCGTCGTGTTCACCTCCGACCACGGGATGCAGCTCGGCAGCCAGGGCCTGATCTACAAGAACGTCTGGTACGACGAGTCGTTGCTCGTCCCGTTCCTGCTCCGCTGGCCGGGCCGGGTCCCTGCGCGAGCCGACGATCTACTGCTGGGCGCACCCGACGTGGCGCCCACGCTGCTCGGCCTGCTCGGTGCGGACGTCCCGGACGAGATGCAGGGACGGAACCTGGCAGACGCCTTGCGTGGCGAACGATCGGACCGGCCTGACCGCGCCGTGTATCTGCGGCCGGCCGCTGAAGCCGAGAACACGCCGGAGGACGTTCGCGGGCTGCGGACGCACGATCGAATGCTCGTCGTTCAACGTGCCGCGGACGGGAGTGAGACCGTTCACCTCTTCGACCTGGTGAGGGATCCCTATCAGAATGAAGATGTCGCCGCGCAGCGGCCCGACGAGGTCGCTGCGCTGAGGACCGCACTCAACGAGGAGCTGTCGCGCTGCAACGACCCATGGGTACGCACCTGATCCAAAGCAAAGGCGCCGACCGGCAGACGACCGGTCGGCGCCTTTGCCGTCAGCCGGCCCGGACGAAAGTGGCCCGCTGGCTGACGCCGTACGTGGCGTCCGTCGTCACGAGGAGCCGCAGGCGATCCTTCGCCGGACCACCGACGCGAACGGTCGGGTCCTTGGTGGCCACGGCCCAGCCGGCCTGCCGCACCTCTACCTGCACCGAGGTCGCGTGCTGCGTGGGATCGGCGACCGAGACCTCCAGCCGACCTTGGGACCACCGGAGCAACAGCGCGCAGGCGCGGTCGACGGCGACGGACACTTTCTGACCGTCCGGCATCCGGAAGGCCATCGTCCCTGCCGCCCAGAAGTTGGCGCCCACCAGACCCTGATCCCGAACACGCACGGCCTGTACGACGTTGGTGTTGCTCAGGATCTCGACCGGCGATACCTCCGCGAGTCGAGCGGTGCGCCCGGCGTCTGCGCCTGGCACCAGGACATAGGCGTACTGGCCGGGCGCGTTGTTCACCACACCGTGATCGACCCAGACCGTGACGAAGCGACGGGTGATCGGGTCCGTCGGACCACCCGTGTTCACGTCGCGCCAGCTTCCAGTCCGGTCCTCCCGTTTGAGGTTCACCACCGCGCCACCCGGGAAGAGGTAGCCTCCGACGCCTTCGAGGTGGGCCCAGGTCGCCGGCACGATCTCGGACGAGCCCACAGCGGCAGCCGCCGGCCGGCCGTCGACGACGAGTTGCGCGGAACCGTTGAGGTGCAGGTTCCGGTTCTCCACCACGGTTTCCACCTTCTTCCCACTTCCACTGCGAATGTCTGTGCCTAGGGCAACGACCAGGTCACCGAAGCAGAACCAGGACTTGAGCGCCGTCAGACCCGTGCCGCCAGGACCGATGAGGTGCTGCCCGACGGCGGCGTGCTCGCCGAGCACAGCGCCGCCGGCCCAGCTGGACGCCGGCCGACCGGCCGCCCACTGCCCCTCGACCCGGTCCGGGAGAGGAGTCGTGTCAACCGTCGTACCGCACAGGCGATAGCGGTCGACGGTGGGCCAGAAGCCGTCGTCGAAATGCCCGTTGTCGCCGTTGTACAGATAGGTCATGCCGCTGCCGGTGAAGTATCCGCGATCGTTCTCGCCGTTGCCGCACTCGTACCAGCTGATACGTTCGCTGGCCATGCTGATCCCCAAGGCCCAGCCGGGACGTCGGTGGACGGAGCGGTCCATGCCGGGGAAGAGGGTATGGCCGACGGCCTCTGCGGCCGGCGTCACTCCGGCCGCCTCGAGCTCCTTCAGCAGCGCGAGGTTCGGCAGGTCGCTGGTGCTCCCTATGTCCCCGAAGCCGTCGCGCGCGATCCATCCGGCGCACAGAGCACGCCAGCGAGTGGCCGTCTCGGCAGGGACGCCCTTGGCGAGCATCAGGATCGACTGGATGACCAGGTATGCGTCGTCGTGGCTTGTCTCCGCGCTGCGGCTGATGCCACGTCCACGGACCAGGTCCATCATCTGGCAGTCGTAGATCAACGGCGCGAAGGATCGATCGACGGCCTGGTAGAGGTTCTCGCGGCCGGAGTCGATGTCGACGCTGCTTCCCGCCAGCAGTGCGAAGAGCTTGGCGAGGCCACGGAGCAGCACCACGCCGTACGTGCCGGTGTAGGCCATGGCGTCGTGCTGGATGAAAGAGCCGTCCGGATGGAATCCGTTGCCCGAGGCGACGTATTGCCAGGTCGCCAGGAGGCCGTCGCGAGCATGTGCGAGCCTGACCGCATCGGGGACCGCGATCGAGCGGACGATGACCGCCTGGCCCTGGTCCACTCGGTTGGCACCCTCCGACAGCGTCTGGGCCGTCGTTCCGGGACGGGAGTACCAGGGATCGGGGAGGAAGTGGTCGATAGCGGCGGCGTACCGCGCCAGCTGCTCGGCGGTGAGTGAGTCGTTGAGGAGGACCATGGTGTTCGCCAGTGACCTGGTGGCGCCGATCTCCCAGTCCCACCAGTTGCCGAACTCCGTCATCCGGTCGTTGTAGAAGATCCGGTTCGCGTCGTCGAGCCCTGCCACGACATCTGTCAGCAGGCCGGCGTCGCCGAACCAGCTCGAGCCCGGCGTTACGTAGGCGGTCGCCAGCTGTTCCAGCAGACGGTATGTCGTGGTGAGGTTCGGGCTCGTACCGAAGGGGACATTCGTGAACACGGTCGTGCGGGTGCCGGCCGGACTCGCCAGCTTGGCCCGACTGTCGCTGACGGCGAGGTCCATGGCTGCCAGCCGCTGCTGAACCCGTAGGTCGGCGAGGTCCGTGCTTCGCCGCCCGGTGAGCAGATCCACCCAGCGCTCCCGCAGGTCTGCGAAGTCACTGGACGCGCCAACAGCGGGCAGCGCTCCGAACGTTCCGCTGACGGCGGCCGCGAGGCCGAGGACCCCGAGGCCTCCGAGCACCGAGCGGCGTGAGGTTGTGATGTTGCCGGTCATGACACTCCTTTGGTCAGGCAATGCGTTGAAGCTCTGCGGCGGTGACGCGGCCGGCCAGCGGCTCGTTGCGGACGAGGCGTTCCACCTCGGCCAGGGCGAACTCGCCGAGCAGCCGGACCTCGCGGCCCATCGCTCCGGCCACGTGCGGCGTGACCTGGACGTTCGGCAGGCTGAGTAGCGGATGACCGGGAGGAAGCGGCTCGGGCTCGGTCACGTCGAGCACCGCGTCGATCCGTCCGGCCGCGCAGTGCAGGGTCAGGGCCTCGGTGTCGATCAGGGAACCGCGGGCCGTGTTGATGACGACCGCGCCGTCGCGCAACAGCGACAGACGACGTGGGTCGAGAAGATGCCGGGTCTGCGGCGTCTGCGGTGCGTGCAGCGAGACGATGTCGCTGCGCTTGACGAGGGTGTCCAGGTCCACCAGTTCGGCGCCGAGATCGGCAGCGGACTCCCGCGTCAGGAACGGATCGCTGACGAGGAGCCGGTACGCCGAATCGGCCAGCCTGGCGAGCACGAGCCGGCCGATCCGCGACGCCCCGACGATGCCCACCGTGCGTCCCTCGTTGCCGATGGCCGGATCGGTGGTGCTGTTCTGCGGATGACCGGCGCGGTAGCGGCTGGCCAGGTAGAAGGCCTTCTTGCCGGCCAGGTGAATGGCGCTGACCGTGAACTGAGCGACAGGCCCTGCATTGGCGCCCGCGGCCGAGGACACGAGGATGCCGCGTTCCCAGACCTCGGCGGCGAGGTGCCCCTTGACGCTCCCGGCCGCATGAACGATCGCTGTCAGTCGCGGTGCGTCGGCGAGCACCGAGCGGTCGACACGCGGGCATCCCCACCCCGTGATGAGGATGTCGGTCGTTGCGAGTGCCTTGCGGACCTCGGGATCGCCGAAGTCGTGGACAACCACGTCGCGGAGGCTGACCGTCTCACTCAGACGATCGAAGAGGTCGGGCGGGAAGGCCAGCGCCTGCACGTCGAGGCTCATGGCGATCAGGGCTGTCTTCTGTGGAGACACGAAAAGCCTTTCTGACAAGGATGGGCGGACCTATTTGTCCGAGCCCAAGGTCATTCCCTCGATGATTCGGCGGCCGAGCCACAGATAGAGCACGACCAGTGGCAGTACGACGATGGCGATCCCGGCGAACATGCCGCCCCAGTCGGCGCCGTTGTACTGCATCTGCTGCAGGAAGCCCAGCATCGCCAGCGGCAGCGTCTGCAGGCGCTGGTCATGGATGAAGACCAGCGCGAAGAAGGTCTCGCCCCAGTGGCCGATGACATTGAGCAGCAGCAGTGTGACGATGCCACTGCGGCAGACCGGCATCATGATCCGCGCGAAGGTGTACAGCGGACTGGCGCCGTCCAGCGCGGCAGCCTCCTCGAGCTCGATGGGTAGTGACCTGAAGAACCCGGTGAGGAAGAAGACCGCGAACGGCATGGACGTCGCCGTGTACAGCAGCCAGAGCCCCCACAGGCTGTTGACCAGGCCGAGATGGCTCATCACGGCGTACAGGGGAAGGAAGATCGCCTGGGCGGGTATGCCCAGGCCGATCGCGAACAGCGAGGTCGCGGCGCCGGCGCTCGGCGCACCGAGCCTGCTCAGGGCGTAGCCCGCCGGCGCGGCGAGCAGCACCGTGGCCGCCGCGGTGGCGGCCACGAGCACGAGCGAATTGATCGCCGCGGGTCCGAAGTTCCCCGTCGACCAGGCGCGGGCGAAATTCTCCCAGTGCAGTGACTCGGGCAGCGACCATGGGGCGTTCAGCAACTCCCGGGTCGACTTCACCGAGTTGAGCAGGATCCAGACCAGCACGGCGAGATTGAAAATCACCAGCGCCCAGGCGAGCGGCGCGCCGACGAACCGCTGGATCGCGCCGGCCCGGGTCGGCCGTGGTGGGCGTCGTAAGGTGCGGAGGTTGGTCAGTGAACTCTTGGCCAGTGAACTCTTGGTCAGTGAACTCATGGTCGATCCGTTCAGAACTGGATGGGGTCGCGTCGCATGACTCGGCGGATCAGCACGACCAGCACCGCGACCAGACCGAGCGTGAAGATCGAGTCGGCGGCCGCGAGGCCGAAGCTCGGCACGCCCTCGGACGCGAAGGCGGTCGCGTACGCGTAGAGCGACATGGTCCAGGTACGCGTACTCGGCAGCCCGCTGGCCGAGCCGGCCATCGCGAGGATGAACTCGAAGGTCTTGATCGAGTTGATCGTCCACAACACCGAGCAGACGCCGATCACGTCCCACGACAGCGGCAGGGTCACATGGCGGAAACGCTGCCAGGCATTGGCGCCGGCGAGCAGGCAGTCTTCGTACAGGTACGGCGGGATGCGGTCGACCGCGGCCATGATGATCGTCGTGTAGAAGCCCGTGTTGATCCAGACCAGGCCGATCAGGATCATCGTGTACTGGTGCTCCTGCGACAGCCATCCCGGCGGATGGTGCACGCCGACCGACCTGAGGATCTTGTTGACCAGACCGTCGGCCTGGAACAGGAAGCCCCACAGGATCGACAGCACCAGGGCCGGCACGATGTTCGGGAAGAAGATCACTGATCGCGCCGTCGATCGGCCGGTCAGGTCTCGCAGCAGCATGGTCAGTCCGAAGCTGACCGCGAAGGTGGCGACACCAGCTCCAACGAGCAGCAGCATCGTGTTCTTCAACGCCTGCTGGAACACGGGGTCGGCGAACATGTAGCGATAGTTCCGGAGGCCGGACCATTCCATCGGACCGTAGCCCGGCCACTTGTGCAGGCTGATGTACGCCGTGGCCGCGACCGGGACGAGCAGGAAGATCGCGTACAGCACGAGAGCCGGTGTCACGAACGGTGCGTACAGCCGCCGGCGTTGACGTTGTAGAGCGCTTCCTTTGCGGCGATCGACGGCACGGGTCACGCCGGGGTTGACCACTAGGACCGTGCGGGCAACGCCCGTCACTGTTCGCGCTTCCAGAAGTCGATGCTCTGGGACTTCAGCCCGCCGATGAAGTCGTTCGCCGAGATCTTGCCCGCGACGAGCTGGTCGTCGAGCGGAAGGAACACCTTGGTGAACCAGCCCGAGTAGTCGGCGACCACTCCGTCGGCGTTCGCGTAGGTCCCGTTCTTCTTGACGATGGCGGCGACGCCGGCGGCGTCCGGGGCCATCGTCACATCCTGCCTCGCCATCAGAGAGGCGGTGGCATCTTCGTAGGCCTGTACCTGTGGCTTGCTGTACAGGAAGGCGATGAGCTTCTCGGCGGCCGCCTTGTGCTTGGCCTTGGCGGGTACGACCCAACCCGACGGCTGACACATCACCGGGGTGCTCGAGGCGCCGTCGGCCGGGAAGCCGAAGGTGCGGTACTGGAAGCCGTCCGCGGCGTACGGCTTCGCCTCGCTGGGCAGCCACGAACCCATCAGGATGAAGTCGGCCTTGTTCGCGGCGAATCTCTGCTGCAACGCCGGGAACTTGCTCGCGCTGTAACCGTCCGCGAAGTAGCCACCCTTGGCCAGATGCTCGACCTGCGCGGCGGCCGCGGCGAACTCCGGTTTGTCCCAGGAGGCGCCGGTCTTGTCTCCGGCGGCCTGGTGGAAGGCTCCAGCTCCGGCCTTGGCCACGACGAGGCTGACGAACCAGAACGCACTGTAGCCGGGGATGTCCGCGTCGAGAGCCAGCGGCGCATGCCCGGCTGCCTTCTGCTTGTCGAGCAGTTGCTGGAACGCCTGCCAGGTGGCGGGTGCGGCGTTCGCGAGCGCTGGGAAGCGTGCGCCGTTGTACCAAACCGTGTTGCAGAGGGTGACGTACGGAATCAGGGGATGCTTGCCGTCGATCCCGGCCAACTTCTGCAGGTCTTCAGGAATGACTTTCCCGACGGTGCTCTCCTCGACGGGCACCTGCGCGCCGAGCACACTCGTCAGGTCCGCAGCGCCACCGGCGGGGATCTTGGACTTGACGTTGTTGTAGCTGCTGTCGAACAGATCGGCGGCCGGACTGGTCATCAGCGTGGGTTGCAGCTTGGTCAGGACGTCGCGGCCCTGCCACTGTACGTTGACCTTGATGCCGGTCTGGCGGGTGAACTCGGCAATCGACTTCGCCAGCGCGACCTGCTGCGGCTCGCCGTCCTTCCACGACGCCCAGTACGTGAGTTCCTTGTCGGCACTCGAGCCGCTGTCGGAGCTGGAGCCGCAGCCGGCCAGAGCGGTGGCCGCAAGGGCCGCGACCGTACAGCTCACGGCCAGACGGCGGGGGATGGATGTGTTCATGGCGCTTGCGTCCTCTCCAGTTCGAGCATTCGACTTTTGAGAGACGGTGGGGGCAGGGAAGAAAAGGAATCAAGACTGATTCCAAGACTGATCGCCGTCGCCGTGGCGCGGTGCGCCGGCAATGGTCGATTCCTACTTCAATCCTCTTGTCCGGTGGTGTAATGATCGGGAATCTTGATGTTGCGAGGAGCGATCATGGAGCCAGACGCGAGCTCGGACACGGCCTCCGGCCGGGCCGTACTGCCTCAGACCTCGCGCGAGCTGAAGTTCCGGCAACTCGCCGGTGAACTGCGGCACCGGATTCTCGACAACACCTATCCGCCGGACAGCAAACTGCCGACCGAGGAAGCCTTGTCGGCAGAAACCGGTATGTCACTGACCACCGTCCGGCACGCGTACCAGGAGCTGGCCGTCGACGGTCTCGTCGTACGACGTCAGGGCGCGGGCACGTTCGTCGCGCCGAGGGGACACCGGGCGGCCACCCGGCAGCGGGTGATCGGCGTTCTGGTCCCGGACACCACGCTGTACTACCCGCGCGTGCTGCAAGGCATCGAGAAGGCGCTGTTCCAGGCGAACGCGCGCCTGGTGCTTTCCTGCTCGCACTACGACCCCGACGCCGAGGACCAGGCGATCGGCGAACTGCTGAAAGCAGGAGTGGACGGGCTCCTCCTAGTACCGTCGCTGCACGACCTGGCCGATCCACGAGCGCGGGTGTCCGACCTGCGCGCACTGCCGGTCCCGATCGTGTTCGTCGAACGACGGCTCGCTACCCTCGGCCCGGCCGACTCGATGGAACACGTGTGCACGGATCACGAGGGAGGCGCCTACGACGCCATCAGGCACCTGCACGACCTCGGCCATCGCGAGATCGGTCTCGCTCTGCGGTCCGACGCGGCCACCTCGGCGCCGATCCGCTCCGGCTTCGAGTCGGCGATCGCGGACCTCGGACTCACCCTGCACGCTCCGCAGCTGAACCCGATGGCGGCCTGGAACTCCAGACATGCCAAGGAAACCGTCGAGCGGTTCAGGTCGGAGGAGATCACAGCGGCACTGTGCTTCGGCGACCGGGAGGCCTCTCTGGTGCTGGGCGCCGTCCGGCGCGCGGGACTCACAGTTCCCGACGATTTCGCAATCATTGCCTATGACAATGAGTTCGCCGACGTCGCGGAAGTGCCGATGACGGCTGTCTCGCCACCGCGCTACCAGCTCGGCGAGCTGGCGGTGCAGGTCCTGCTGCGACGCCTGGAGCTCGGCGACGCCCTGCCGATCCATCAGATCCACCTCAGACCCCGCCTCGTCATCCGCGCGTCCTGCGGCGCCCGCCCGCCGACCGACCACGAAGCCTGAGCTGTCGGCCTCGTAGTCAGGGCCCGGTCGCGGCCGTTGCGCTGCGCGATTCCTGAAGGGAAAGAAGGGTCAGTACGGAACGGCGAAGATCTCGTCGCGGACCGAGCTCTCGGTAGCTGGGGGGAGCACGAGCTTCTTCAAGAAGGCTGTGTCGTTGGTCTTGAGGCACGAGTCCAGGAGCTTCATCCGGAACTCCTCGAGGATCGCGTCGAACGCCGACTCCGCGGCTAGGTTGCGAAGTTCTCCGGGGTCCGCCACGAGGTCCACCAGTTGTTCACGATGTTTGCCCCAGCTGTAGACCGTGTATTTGTATCGGTGGCCGACGAAGCAACGCCCCAGCGTCGACGGATGTTGGGTGGTCAGAAAAGCAGTCTCGACGACGAGTCCTTCGTCCGCGGCGCGCTGTGCTGCCAGGCAGTTGAGTCCCTTGGCGTCGGGACGGTTTTGGACTCCTGCCACCCCGCAGAGCGTGGGGATGAGGTCCAGACCCACAGAGACCAATTGGCTGCTGACGTGATTCCTGGGCACGCCGGGCCCTTTCATCAGGAAGGGAACGCGGATGGATTCCTCCTGCAGGGATGTCTTCTGATTCCAGCCGTGGGCGGCGTCGCCGTCGCCGTGGTCGCTGGTGAAGAGAACGACGGTGTTGTCCGCCAGGCCCTGCTGTTCCATGGCCGTCAGGATGATGCCGATCTGTTGGTCTGTCCGTTCGATGAGCTGCGCGTACGCGTGCCGGTACAGCCGCCAGTCGTCGGGGCCGAAGCCGGAGGTCCCGTAGACGTGCTCGGCCGCGGACCGCTCGTGGGCCAGGGCTTGTGGGCTGTACGGAGCGGTCGCGAAGTTGGCCGGCAACGGTGGCGCGTCGCGAATGTCGGCGGGCGGCTGGACGTCGCCGTAGGGCAGGTGCTGGTCGCGTGCGTATTCGCAGATGGTGTGTGGGTTGTCGAACGAGACAAAGAGCAGGAAAGGCGCTTCACGGTTCTGCCGGGTCTCGAGCCAGCCCGTCGCGGCGGCCGCAAGTCCCTTGTCGCCGAACGGATGGATGACGTCGAAGCCGTCCTCCTGGTGGGCGCTGGCTTCGGGCGCGTGCCACTTGCCGCCGTACGCGCAGTCGTAGCCGGCCGCCGCGAACCAGTGGCCCAGGCTGTCCTTCTCCCGACCTGGCGCGTTGTCCGCGTTGCCTTCGTTGCCGTAGACACCCAATTCGTGCGGCTGGCGACCGGAGATCAGTGAAGCGCGGGCGGGTACGCACAGCGGGAAGGTCGTGTAGGCCCGGTCGAAGCGGGTGCCCGCGTTGGCCAGCTTGTCCAGGTTCGGCGTCCGAACGACGGTTGAGCCGGCGCAACCCAGCGCGTGGGCCGCCCACTGATCGGCCATGATGACGAGGATGTTCGGCGGCGCGGCAACGGACATGATTCTTTCCTTTCGGAGTACACGTCTAGTGCTCCGTGGGGGACAGGCGGACCTGGACCGGGCGGGCGTGTACGGTCTCGAACTCCACGACGGTCGACTCGCCGAGCGTCCTCGTGCGGCAGGCCTGCTCGTCGTCCGAGGCCCGCCAGTGGCCGGCAATCGTTACGCGCAGGCGGTGTGGGCGGCTGAGGTTGGTCAGCCAGGGCCGGGAAAACAGGGTGTAGTGGCCGACGTAGGTGTTGCCCTGGTACTGGTCGTTGTCGATGCCGTCGTACAGATGCAGGTCGGGGTCGCACACCGACAGGACCAGGTCGTTGCCGACGGCATGCGTCAGCAGCATGGAGGGGGTGTCGACCGCACGGACCGCACCGGCGGCCAGGTCGCGGGTCGCTTCGAAGAGGGCGTACCCGGTGATTCCGGTGGCCCGGTCGGTGACGATGTGGGCGACGCTGTCGGCCCGCAACACCGTGTACGGCGAGGTGTCCGGATCCGCCATCGCGGTAGTGAACGCGGCCATCGAATCGGCGGTGGCGTTGACCACCATGGCGTACTGATAGCCGGCATCGCGGGGCGCGGTGCCGTGCCGGATCCAGGCGGTGGCGAAGTCGCCGGTGGTCGGCTGGTCGGTGCCTTGGTCGCGGGACGTCTGGGTTGTGCGGGAGAGCCCGATGCGCTGACCGGCCGGCAGGTAGTACCCGATGCCTTTGTCGTCGAGAAGCCAGCGGGGCTCGATGAGACTGATGTCGGGCCGTTCGTACGGGAACGCCGTGACGGGTACCGGGTCGTCCACATAGGTGGGTGCCGTCTGTGTGCCGAGCGCGGTCTGGAACAGGGTGGTTTCGGTCTCGTTCACGCGGTCGGTGTTCTCGATGCCGGTGCCGATCGCGACGACCTGGTCGTCGAAGCAGAACACCGACTTCAGCGCGCGGTGCGAACCGTCGTACTTCGGGTGCTCGTGCAGGCGCATCGCGAACATCCCGTGCCGGTCGTCGATCGTGTGTGCACCGGCGAAAGCCGAGTCGGTGAGCAGCATCTCCTCGATGGCGCCGGTGAGATCGGCCTTCAGCGCGGAGAGTGGCAGGTTGATCGCCGTGGTGCCGGGCCACCGGCTCCAGTTCCAGCCGTTCTGGCTGTAGCCGCTGGCCTTGTTGGTGACCGGGTTGCCGCGGCTCTGCACCTGGACCTGTCCGTAGGTGGAGTATCTGCCGTACCAGTTCGCACCGTTGTAGACCTCGGTGGACCACAGATAGCGGTTGTGTCCCCGGACCGAGACCATCCAGTCGTCCCGCCGATGCAGCGACAGGGCGGCGTAGTTGAGCGCCCAGTTGCCGCTCGGGGTGGTCTCGGCAGGGATGCCACGTGCCTTGAGTCGCTGCAGAAGCTTCGGTGGCGCCGAGCTCGGCTGTGCGGGCAGTAGCCGGAAGAGCGCGGCCGCCAGTTCCGGGTCGACGTCCGACGAGCCGTCCGGGGTCCCGGCCAGCGCTGCCCAGACATAGGGGACGACCGACAGGCTGTGGTCACCTGTGGGGTGGCGGGCGGTGATCGCCATCGGCCAGTTGGTGGTGTTCGCGTACGTGCGCGTGGTCAGCAGCGCCCGCTTGAGGGATTCGTGCGCCGGCCGCGAGATCTGGAAGACACCGCCGCTCAGGATGTAGATGAAAGGGCTGACGCCGATGAACGCGTCACGGCTGTAGTCGGGGTAGAACCCGACATGGTGGAAGGCCGTGCCGTCGACCTTGATGCCGTCCTGGACCCCGGGGCTGGGCAGCAGTGCCTGGCTGAGCCAGTCGCGCAGGGCGTGCAGGTAGGCGACCTGTTCCGCCTCGGTGTCCTGGAGCAGGATCGAAAGGAACATGCCCGCCACTGTGGTGTTGAGGATGTCCATCGTGCTGCTGTACGCGTGACGCTCGTCCCAGCTCCGGAAGATCCGGCCCAGCCCGGAGAACCAGGTCACGTCGGCGCGCACGGCGGCCAGCAGGCCCGCGTCGCGGAGCACCTCGCGCATGAGGTGGACGGAGTCGTAGTACGTGCGAAAGTCGTAGCCGAGGTGGTGCACGGTGCCCTGGACGCTGCCGCGCTGCCAGCCCTGGTCGCGCAGGTGGGTGATCATGCGCAGGTACAGCTCGGCCAGCACCGGCCGGTCGGCGGTCGCGGCGATGCTGTAGGCCTGCGCCACCTTCTTCATCAGGGTCGTGTAGTCGAGCATGGCGGCCGCACCGATGAAGGCGGCGAGGTCGGTCGCGATCTCGGCCGGGTAGACCTCGGTCGGGCGCGACACGATCGGCCGGCCGACGCCGGTGGAGTCGCGCGACGGCACACCCAGCGCGTCGACCTGGGTCGCCAGCACCTGCGTGGTCGGGCTGCTCGCTGGGACCAGATAGTCGTCGTGATAGCGCGCCTGGGCGGCTTGCAGACAGGTCAGCTCGCCCGAGGACGGTGCCGGCGTCTCCAGGGGGTTGCCGGTCAGCAGTTGGTCGTAGCGGTAGAGAGCCGACCAGTGGGAGGTGTCTCCTTGGTCGTTCTCCAAGGCAACGAAAGGCACTTGGGCATCCCTGGTAGGACTGTCGGGTCGCACGTCCCGGTTGAGCACCATCAGGTCGACGTACAAGGTGCCGGTACTGCGTGGCGCGATCAGGCGCAGCGTGTCCATTCCCGGGTGCGGGCGGCCCTCGAGGTCGTAGCCGTAGCGCACCCAAGCGGTGCGCCAGCCGACGAAGTCGAGCCGGAACTCGAACCACGCGTCGGTGCGCGGACCCTCACCGAACTCGAAGCGCACCACATCGTCGACGGGCGTCTCGTTGTACAGCCACAGCGAGAACGTGTCGACCACGCCCTGCCAGCACTGGTCGGTGCCTGGCAGCCGGCCGGGGCGGTAGGCGTCGGGCGTGTACTTGAGGTCCGCCTGCACGGTGACCGCGGATCCCGGCGTGTAGTCCCAACGCAGAGAACGCGTTCCGCACCTCGCGGCCCGGTCGCTGATACTCAACGCCGACCCGCTGCCGGCGCGTACCTGGTCGGGCACGCCTGACTCGAACAGGAAGGCAGGTGGCTGCAACGCCAGCGCCCGCTGCTCCAGCTCGGCGGCGTCGAGGCCTGCCGGTGGGGGAGTCGCCGCCATGGCGACGGGACCGGGCAAGGCCAGCGTTCCGGCGGCCGCCAACGCGCCCGACAGGGCCGCCCGTCGACTGAGGCGATGGGGATTTTCCGGCATGGTGTTCTCCTCGGGGCGGCGAACGAGAGGGGTCGGCCGGGCTCGTCCCCTGACGGACGAGCCCGGCCTGCTGGGGGAGTGGATCAGTCGGTCAGTTGATAGAGGCCGACGGCGAGGCTCGGCAGGGTGACCTCGAGGGTGTGGGCCGAGATCGCGGTGACGGCGTTCGTGCGAACGTCGGTGGCGACGTGGCCCGGTACGCCGGAGAACGTCACCGTCCGGCTGGTCCTGGACGAGTTCACGACGAACAGGTACCGCTTGCCGTCGTGGGTCCGCCGAGTGGTCCAGGTGATCCACTCGCTCGGGGAGTTCACCTTGACAGGCAGGCGGCCGGTCGCCAGGAGAGCATCGGTCAGCGACCTGATCTCACCGACGACCCTCGTGGTGCCCGCCACCAGCTGCTGCGGGTCCGCGCCGCTGTGGTCCTGGATCTGGTCGAAGTACGAGTAGAAGAACAGGCCGGTCGAACCCACCGTGATGGCGTGCCAGGCCATGGTGCGCACCTGCTCCTCGGTGGGTGGACGGTTGATGCCGTTGTTGGCCTCGGCCGCGATCTGGATGACCGGCCAGTTCGGGTAGCCGGGCATCTCGGCGATCGCCCTCGCGGTCGATCGTCCCGCTGCCTCGATCGTGTCGGTGTCGGGGTGGTTCTTGACCGGGTAGTGGTCGGAGCCGAAGACGTCGGTGACGTACTCCTCGTCATCGCCCGGCCAGGTCCGGTAGTCGACCGAATAGGCCGGGTGGTTGGGGTCGTTGTCCATGACGGCCTGGTAGCGCGCGCGCAGTGCCGCGCGATGCTCGCTCAGCGAGACCTCGTCGTTGATGTACCAGGCGAGCAGGGCGGGATGGTCCCGGAACTGCTCCAGCTCGGAGATGACCGGCGGATCGGTCTTGTGCACGTACAGCACGCCGAGGCCGTGGCTGTGGGCGAGGTCCATCTGTGCCTGCGTCGGCGAGTGGTAGGTCTGCACGGAGTTGAAGTTCATGCCCGCTATGGCCGCGAGGTTGTCCTCGGCGAGCGCGAAGTCGTAGCAGCCGAGGGTGAAGTAGGGCTGCCCGTCGCGGATCAGCCGCCCGAAGTTGTCGATGTAGCTCGTCGGGATCTGTTCGGCGGAGAGCTTCTTCAGCTGGTGGACGACAGGGGTACCGACCACGGTGCCGGCGCGGTCCCGGGCGGTGACGGTGACGGTGTAGTCGCCGTACGGCCGGCTCTTCAGCGAGTAGCGGTATCGCTGCGGCGTCTGGTCGGGGAAGTTCTTGGTGTCGACGGTCCTGCCCCTGGAATCAGCGAGTACGACCCGGGCGCCGAGCGCCTCCGAGGCGCCCGTCGGCCTGAAGGCCTCGATCCGCAGGTCGATGTCCTGGGGCTGGCCGGGAATCAGCAGGCCGCGGTAGTTCGGGGCGGCGAGCTTGGCACGGAGCACGCGGGGGGAGGCCAGGTAGAGGACCAGGTCGTCGTACCAGGCGGTGCCGGTCTGGCCGCGACTGAGGTAGAAGATCACCTGCATCGTGGCCGCGCCGGCCGGAACGGCCTGCGGCTGGATGGTGAGCTGGGTCCAGTCGCCCAGGTTGCTGGACTGGGAGTAGGCCCCGGTCATGTAGTTGCCGGCGGCATCGCGCCACTCCACGGCGAAGGACGCACCCCCGCCACTCAGGTTGGCGGTCTTGACCCAGACGGAGCCGGAGATTTCGTCGTAGCGTCCGCAGCTGCCGTCGATGGCCGGGCCGGTGAACACGTAGGAGGTGTTGTCGGTCCGGTCGTACTTGAGCGATCGCGTGCCACTGTGGAACTGCGTCGGGTCGAACGTCGCCGCGGCGGTCAAGAAGACGTTGTCCGAGGAGTTCTCGAAGGACGTGCTGAACAGGACGGCCGGCTCCGACGCGGACGGCCCGCCGGACCCGGCGGCGGTCGGGCCGACGGCGGCCGACGTACTCGCCGAGGCTGTCCCGGGCAGCAGGCCCGCGACCACCACGCCTGCCGAGCCGGCCGCGGCCTGCATCAGGAATCGTCGTCGCGATGAGAGCGCCGGACCCTCGATGTCCTGCATGTCCCCGGCGTTGTCGGGCGGTGTGTTCATGACTACCTCTCTTGCTGTTGACGGACGGACGCATCCGTCCCGGAGCAGGCGGTGAGGGTGGCGACCGTCTACCCAGGTCGCATTAGTTCGGTTAATGTACGAATGCAGCGGGATGCCGTCAAGAGGTCGAACGCTCGGAGGCGAGACTTCATCAGGAGCGCCCGGCCAGTCGGGCTTCTTGCCACGGCGCGATTTGTATAGTGTTGGAACGAATCAACAGCAACGATCGTGAGGGTGGGGCAATGACTGCGCAGCAAGGGGATCCGGTACTCGTCGCGGCCGCCGACCGGGGCGCCACCCGGCGGGGCAACCTCGGCCTCATCCTCCGGCTGCTGCGCGATCACGGTGCCCGGTCCCAGGCCAAGATCTCGCAGGAGACCGGACTCCCGAAGGCGACCGTCTCCAACCTGATGTCCGAGCTGGTGGGACGCGGTCTGGTCAGCGACAGCCACGTCGAGCGCGGCCGCGCCATGGGCAGGCCGGGGCAGGCGCTCGACGTCGACGGAACGGGCATCTGTGCGATCGGCGCCGAGATTAACCCCGCCTACCTGGGTGTGACCGCGGAGGCCCTGCAGGGCAAGCAGCTCTACCGGCGATCGGTCGCCCTGAACGTCGAGGCGCTCGATCCGTCGGACACGCTAGACCGCCTCGCGCGGATGCTTCGCGCGGCTCTCACCGCGATGCGCAAGGACGGCCAGGTAGTGGTCGGAATCTGCGTCGCGCTCCCGGGTGTGGTCGACTCCGAGGCGGGGCGGTCGGTGTTCGCGTCCGGTATCGGCTGGAGCAACATCGACGTGGCCGGGCAGCTCCGGGCCAAGCTGGGCGCAGACCTGCCCGGTCTGCGGGTGGAGAACGACGTACGCGTGAGCGCCGTCGCCGAGTACGCCCAGGTCGCCGCCGGGTTCGGCGTTCAGGACCTGGTCTATGTCACCGGTGCCGCGGGCGTGGCGGTCGGGATCATCGCGAACGGCCGGCTGATCCGTGGCCACGCAGGTCATTCCGGCGAGATCGGGCACACCTCGCTCGACCGGTCCGATCGTCGTCAGTGTGCCTGCGGGCGCACCGGTTGCTGGGAGCTCAGCGTCGGAGCCGGCCGATTCCTGGAGTTGGCAGCCGAGGCCGACGACACGGTCCGTGATCCGGATCGCGATCTCGAGGAGCGCATCGGCGAACTGCGCAGGCGTGCCGACAACGGGGACCGCCGTACCCTCGCCGCGGTGGCCGAGGTCGCGGACAGCCTCGGTGCCGGCGTCGCGATGCTCTGCGACGTGCTCGACCCCAGAGTCGTCGTCCTCGGCGGCTACTTCTCCGTTTTCGGGGACTATTTCGTCAACCCGGTGCAGCAATTGCTCGACGCCAAGGCGATGGCGCCGAGCCTGCCGCGGACCCGGGTCATCGGCTCGGCCTTCGGGTTCGACTCGACCACGCGCGGCGCCGCGGCGAACGCGCTGGAGTCGGTGTACCAGGACCCGACGATCGTTCCACTCGCCGCCGAGGCCTGACCTCCTGCGGGTTCCCGCCCGGCTCTTGTTGGGTCTGCGTTAGTTCAGCTACCGTTCGAACTAAGTTCACCGGACAGCTGCAGTGACGTAGGGAAAGGAACCCGCCCCCATGAGTCCTCGACCGTACGCAGTACTGACCGCGCTCTGCTTGACGACCGCACCACTTCTCGTGACGCCGACCACGGCCTCGGGCGCCGCACCCGAGCCAAAGACTTCCCGGGTGGATCCGGCGACTCCACGCGGCGCCCAACCGCTCACGAAACCACTCGCGCCGGGCAAGACCCAGACTCTAGTGTTCAGCGACGAGTTCGACGGCACCGTTGTCGACAGCACCAAATGGACCAAGCGCGACTGGGCACGCACCGGGACCGTCGCGCCCGACACCTGGAGCTACGACCCCGCCAACGTCACCACCGATGGCAATGGAGCACTCGCCATCCGCATTCAGAACCCCTCGCCGACTGTGTACACCGGCGGCGGCATGGACAGCAAAGGAAAGTTCGACTACACCTACGGGACACTCGAGGCCCGAGTGCACATCCCGCCCACCAACGGCCATCTCGGCGCAGTGTGGGCTCTACCCACGAACGGCCTGGCTCCCGGTGGCGTCGTCGACGGCACAGCACGCGACGGGGCAGAGATGGACATCATGGAAAGCAACAGCCAGGCCGACCAGTACAACACCAGCCTGCACTGGGATGCCTTCAGCGGCCCCGACCACCAAAGCTCCGCGGCCACTGCCACCGCACCCGCGCTGCACACCACCTGGTACCACACGTTCGGACTGACGTGGACCGCGGACAAGCTCGAGTACACCTACGACGGCACCGTCGTGCGGACCGTCACCGACCCGGTCAAGATCAGCCAGGTGAAGGAGTACCCCGTCCTGTCCCACGAGATTCTGGACGCCTGGGCCGACGGATCGATCCACGACGAGGTCTTCGACTCGACCTCCAACATGTACGTCGACTACATCCGCATCTGGCAGTGACAAGAGAAGGTTTGCGCGGCACCCTGACACGGCAGACTGTTGGCCGGGACGGAGAGGGGGCCGCGGGTGGCGACGTTGCGGCGGGTGGGGGAGTCGGAGGCGGGCTCGGCGCGGTTCGGGCTGTTGGGGCCGATCGAGGCGTGGCACGGCGCCGAACGACTGCAGCTCGGGCGGCGCCGTGAGCGCGCTCTGCTCGCGGTGCTCCTGCTCGAGGCCAACAAGGTCGTGTCCGTGGAGCGGGTGATGGACCTGCTGTGGGACGGCAGCCCGTCCGAGACCGCCAGGGCGAGTCTGCGAAGCCACGTGTCGCGACTGCGCGCCTGCCTCGATCCGGCCGGCGGCAACCGGTACGGCGTACGGCTGGGTGCCCGTGGCGGCGGCTACCTGCTCGAAACGGACCCGGGGGCAATCGACGCCAACCGCTTCAGCGCGCTCGTGCAGCAGGCCCGCGCCACGACCGACGTGACCTCCAGAGCCCGGCAGCTCCGGGCGGCACTGAATCTGTGGCGCGGCCCCGCGCTCGCGGACGCCAGTTCTGATCTGCTTCGGCGGCGACTGGCCACCGAGCTCGACGAGCTCCGACTGATCGCGATCGAGCTTGCCGTCGACGCCGACCTCGACCGTGGGCGGCACGAGCAGGTGGTGGCCGAGGTGTACCGCCTGGTCGGGGATCACCCTTACAGGGAAGGGCTCTGGTCACGGCTCGCGCTCGCGTTGTACCGGGCCGGACGGCAGGGCGAGGCGCTGCAGGTACTGGCGCAGGCGCGCGAGCGACTGAGCGTGGAGCTGGGACTCGACCCCGGTCCGGAGCTGCGGAAACTGCAGCACAGGATCCTGACTGCCGATCCGGAGCTGAGCGGGGCGGAGCCCGCGGTGACGGCTCGGTCGAGCGGCCTCGGACCGCCGCATCAGGTGCCCATGGACATCCCCGAGTTCACCGGCCGCGATCTGGAGCTGACGGCGCTGACGGCGATGGCAGCGCCCGCTGTCCAGGGACCAGGATCGTCGCCCGTGGTCTGCGCCATCGAGGGGATGGCCGGTGTCGGCAAGACCCGGTTCGCGATCCATGCGGCGCACGACCTGGTCCGCCGCGGCTGGTTCGACGAGGTACGGCTGTGGGCGGATCTGCACGGGTTCGATTCGAAGCTCGACCCGGCCGATCCCGCCGCGGTTCTCGGTGCCTTCCTGCGACAGCTCGGCGTACCGGGTTGGGAGGTTCCGGAGGAGCTGGACGCACGGGCCGCGCTGTACCGCAGCCAGCTGGACGGGCGTCGAGCGCTGGTCCTGCTGGACAATGCCGCGACCGAGGAGCAGGTGCGGCCGCTGCTGCCCGGGAGCGGATCGTCCCTCGTGCTGATCACCAGCCGGCGCCGGCTGTCCGGACTGGACGGCGTGCAGCCGTTCCCGCTGGACCTTTTCACGCGGCCCGAGACGGTCGCGTTGCTGGCCCGGATCGCCGGCCCTGAGCGGGTCGCCGGCCACGAGGAGGACGCCGCCCGGGTCGCGACGCTGTGCGGCTACCTGCCGATGGCCATCACGCTCGCCGCCCGGCGCCTGCGCGCCCATCCGACCTGGGCCTTCACCGATCTCGTGTCACGGCTGACGGTCGACGCGTCCGGTGCGGACCGACCGGTCGAATGCCGGGCGGTCGGAGAGGCGTCGTTCAACCTGTCCTACGACGCGCTACCGCCGCAGCGTCAGCGCTTCTTCCGGCTACTCGGTCTGAACCCGGGCCGCCAACTCACGGCCCGGACGGCCGCCGCACTCTCCGGTCTGCCGCTGGCCGACGCCGACGCTCATCTCGAGTCGCTCCTCGACGAGTACCTGGTGTACGAGAGCCAACCGGGCAGCTACCGGATGCACGACCTCGTGCTCGCCTACGCCCGCGACCGAGCGCTGGCCAACGAGCCTGAGGAGGCGCAGTACGCGGCCATCCAGCGTCTCCTCGAGGGCTATCTCGCCCGCGCGACGCAGGCGACCCTGCTGGTCCACCCCACCGAGTCGCGCCGGGTCGCCGCCACCGTTGACGGCGAGACGGGCGGACTGCGTACGACGACGCAGGCGATCGAGTGGACCGAGAACAACCTCGCGGACCTGGTCGCCACTGTGCGGAGAGCCGTGGAGCTGCCGGGCGACGCACCCGTTCTGGCCGTCCGGCTGGTGCTGGCGCTCTACCGGCCGCTGGCGAATCGCGGCCACTCCCGGGAACGCATTGCGCTGAACGAGTTGGCAGCCGAGGTGGCGCACAGGATCGGCGACCGGCGGGTGCAGGCCCAGGTGCTGGAAGACCTCGGTGCGCTCTGCGGACAGGTCGGTCGGCTGGAGGACGCCGTACGGCACACCGAGCAGGCGCTCGCGATCTGGCGGGAGACCGGCAACGACGTCGGAGAGGCGGGGTGCCTGACCGGTCTGGGCATCACCTTTCGGCAGCTGGAACGGCTCGACGAAGCCGTCGTCTGCCTGCGGGAAGGGTTGGCGATCAATCGGCGGATCGCCCACATCCCGGGCGAGGCGTCTGCCCTCAACCATCTCGGCCTCGCGCTTCAGGCGACCGGCCGGTACGACGAGGCGATCACCTGCGGCAAGCACAGCATCGCCGGATACCGCCGGCTCGGTGACCGCACCGGCGAGGCGATCGCGCTGGCGAACCTCGGCTGGATCTACCAGCGGTCCCGGCTGCCGTCGCTGGCCATCGACTGCCATCAGGCCGCGTTGCCGCTGTTCCGGGACTGGGGCGACCGCTACAACGAGTCCGAGCAGCAGTGGGGGATCGGCCAGGCGTTCCACGCGCTCGGCGAGGACGACCAGGCCCGCACCCACTGGTGCGAAGCCATCAGGATCCTGCGGGACCTGGGCGTACTGCGGCCTGCGCAGGCCGAGGTGCTGCTCGGCCAAAGCGTCCCCGACACACCAGAGATCATCCGGCTGAACAGCTAGCGCAGGGGGCCGTGCCGGGGTGGCACGGTCTTGGCAACGTTGTGGCAATCGCGCTCCGTCAGGCTGCCCGAGCGGGAAAACCGTGCCCGCGCCGCCCGACGTCTGCGAGGAGACCCTTCGATGGTGTCGAGATTCCTTGTTCCCCTGCTCAGCACAGCGGTGATTGCCGGCACCCTGTCGGCGCTGCCGGCCGAAGCCGGCCCACCACCACCCAAAGCGCCCGTCGCCACGGAGGCGTCGGTCCCGGGCCGCGGCGCACCGGCCGTCACGCCGACGGCCGACCCGGACAAGACGGCAGCGATCGACACCACCAGCACCTGGCCGCAGGCCGCAGACCTGACGGTCTCCGTGCCGAACGGGCGCCCCGTGCAGCTCGGCACGTTGCCGGTGAGCGTCGCGGGCACGACAGCCACATCCACCACATCGACCACGGCAGCAGGCGCGGCGCCGGCGCAGATCCGGGCTCGCAGCCTGGCTCACGACTCGGCCGCGCGCTTCGGTACCGGAACCGCGATGGCGCTCGAACTGCGCCGTACCGACAGCCGGAGCGGCGCGCTCGCGCTGACGGTCAACTATTCCCGCTTCGCCAACGCGTACGGCGGTTCCTACGCCGATCGGCTGCGCGTGGTCAAGCTCCCCGGCGTCTGCGCCGACCACCCGGACAACGCAGCCTGCTCCGAAGGCACACCGGTGATCACCAGCACCAACGCCACCACGCAGACGCTCACCGCGACCGTGGACGCCACGAGCACGCCGGTCGTGTATGCCGTGACGCCGATGGCCTCCGGTCAGTCCGGGGACTACCGGGCCACCGACCTGAGCGACACGGCGAAGTGGATGGCCGGCGAGGCGGGCGGATCGTTCACTTACTCGTACCCGCTCGAAGTGCCGGCACCGCCGTACGGCGACGCCCCGGACCTGTCACTGAGCTACAACTCCGGCTCCGTCGACGGCCGCTCCTCGAAGAGCAACAACCAGGCTTCCTGGGTGGGGCAGGGCTGGGACCTCAACGAGCCGTACATCCAGCGGGTCTACAAGTCCTGCTCGCTGGACGGCCACCTCGACTGGGGCGACCTGTGCTGGTCGTCGCCGTACTCCGGCGACCCGGCGGCCGCGGAGTACATGATCAACTTCGGCGGCCACACCACCGAGCTGATCAAGGCGTCCGACGGTTCGTACCGGATGAAGGACGACGACTCGTTCAAGATCGAGCACCTCACCGGCGGCCCGAACGACGACAACGACGGCGAGTACTGGATCATCTCGACCCTGGACGGCGCCCGGTACTACTTCGGGTACGGCGAGGACAAGCAGCGCACGACCCACGCCAAGACGAACTCGAACTGGATCGTGCCCGTCGTCAGCGACGACGCCGGCGAGCCGTGTTACCAGTCGAATTCGGCGTCCTGCAAGCAGACCTACCGGTGGAACCTGGACCAGGTGCACGACCCGAACGAGAACTGGACCGTCCTCTACTACGCCACCGAGACCAACAGCTACAAGCGCCAGTCGTCGGGCAACATCCTGTCCTACGTCCGCGGCGGCTACCTGTCGAAGATCGAGTACGGCAAGACCGAGACGCCGGACGCGGAGCCGCCGGCGTACGTGTCCTTCAACCACTACAACCGGTGCAAGGAGCGCACCACGGTCGACGACCCGGACCTGACGCCGCCGGCCGACTGCCCGACGATCGCGAGCTCGCCGTCGTCGTACCCGGACGTGCCGACGGACCAGATCTGCTCGACCAGTTGCTCCAAGCACTCACCCACGTTCTTCGTCACCGACTGGCTGGACTCGGTCAGCACCTTCGTCCGCAACAAGGCCGGCACCGGCTACGACCCGGTCACGAAGTACCAGTTCAAGTACTCCTTCCCGGCCACCGACGACGGCACCGAGCCGGCGCTGTGGCTCGACTACGTCCGCCGGACCGGCTACCAGGGCGGGACGATCCGTGAGGCGGTGACGAGGTTCGACGGTACGAATCTCAACAACCGGGTGGACTGGAACGACCACCTGGGCGTGAAGCCGCTGTCGATGCGACGGCTGGTGAGCATCCACAACGAGTTCGGCGGGGAGACCAAGGTCACCTACGACCACGGCAAGGGCCACGGCTGTTTCACCGGCGGCTCCGCGGCGTCGGGATGGGACGCCTGGTACAACACCAAGGACGGGCACTGGGACACCAACGACGACGAGTGCTACCCGCAACTGTTCACACCCGAGGGCGCCGACGCCGGTTTCGGCATCTTCCACAAGTACTCGGCGGTCGAGGTCCGCGACATCGACCATGTCGGCGGCCAGCCGGACCAGGTCACGACGTACGAATACCTGGGCAACGCGGCCTGGCACCACGACGACGACATGCTCACCGCGAGCAACCAGAAGTCGTGGGGTGACTGGCGCGGCTACGGCCAGGTGCGAGTGACCAAGGGCGCCGGTGCCAAGGCCGAGCGGACCGTCACGACCACGACCTACTACCGCGGCCTCTACGAAGACATCAAGGTCGACGGCACCACCAAGAAGACCACAGTGCCCGACTACGACGGCAACGCCTGGTTCGACTACGAGCGCCGGGCCGGTCAGAAGGTGCAGGCACAGCAGTTCCGGCTGAACGACAACGACTCCCTCACCGAGCTGTCCTCGGAACGGTGGATCTACACCGATACCGGCATCACCGCCAACGGCCCGGGGAACCACGACGCCTATCAGGTACGCGAGCAGAAGCACTACACCCGCGAACTGCTGGACGGCGGTACCTGGCGGGTGACCGAGGTCGACCACACCTACGACACGTACGGCCTGACCGCTACCGAGACCGACCTCGGCGACGCCGCTGCCGGCACAGACGACACCTGCACCACCACGTCGTACGCGCGGAACACCGACGACTGGCGGTACATGATCTCGTACCCGGAGACCGTCGAGACCCACCAGGGCGCGTGCACCGGACCGGTGGTCTCTCGCAAGGTGACGCTGTACGACGGCGCCGTTTCGACCGACGACACCGTCAACAAGCCGTACGACGGCAACGCGACCGAGGTGCGTTCGTACACCGACTCGGCCACGGCGAGCACGGTCAAGCACACCTACGACGACCAGGGCCGGGTGAAGACCGAGACCGACCCGCTGGGCAAGGTCACCTCTACGACGTACGCCCCGGCCACTGGCTATCCGGGCGACGGCGTCACCGTTACGAACCCGCTGAACCAGTCGACAGTGACGGTCACCAGCCGTGCGTTCGGCAGCCCCATAAGGGTGCAGGACGTCAACGGCAAGATCACCGAGTCCGACTACGACGCACTCGGCCGCCTCAGCGCGGTCTGGCGACCGACAGAACCGCGGTCCGCCGGTACTCCGTCGTCCACCTTCAGCTACGTCATTCCGGCCGACGGCATCAAGTCCCCGACCGGCCCGACTCTGGTCACCTCCAAGCAGCTGCAGTCCGGCACCGGCGGTACTGCGGTGTGGCTGAGCAGCTACGAGTACGACGACGGCTTCGCGAACGCGGTCGAGACCCAGGTCCCCGGACCGCAGGGAGGCCGGGTGGTCACGGTCACCCGGAATGACAGCCGTGGTCTGACCGCACTCGAGTCCCAGCCGTTCTACAACTCGGCGGCTGCCGGATCCGGACTGCTGAACCCGGCCGAGAACGTCATCCCGCAGTACAGCGTGACCAGCTACGACGCCCAGGAGGGCGAGACCGCGGACGTCACCAAGGCGGCGGGCGCGGAGTTGTGGCGGACCACCACCACCGATCACGGCGACCACACGGTCGAGGTCCCGCCGACCGGTGGGCAGACCGTGACCTGGACCGACATCCGCGACAAGACCACCCGGGTGCAGAACTACCTGGACGGCACCACGCACCAGGACACGACGTACACGTACACACCGACCCACGAGCTGGCCTCGGTCACGGACCCCAACGGCAACGTCAGCACGTACACCTACGACTGGACGGGCAAGCGGCTGACCGCCGTCGACCCTGACAGCGGCTTGTCCAAGACCGTCTACGATCTGGCCGGCAAGGTGGCCTCGGTCACCGATGCGAAGAACCAGAAGGTCTCGCTTGGCTACGACGACCTCGGGCGCAAGACGTCCAGCTGGCTCGGTGACGTCGGCACCGGGACGAAGCTGGCCGACTGGACGTACGACACCACGCCCTTGGAGGGCGGCGCCAAGGCGCTGGGCCAAGCGTCGTCGACCACGTCGTACGCCGCCGACGGCAAGGCCTACACCCAGACGGTGAGCGGGTACGACAGCCGGTACCGAGCGACCGGTCGCTCGGTGACCGTGCCGGCGCCGAGTTCGCTGGCCGGGACCTACCAGTTCGACTACGGCTACGACTCCGCCGATCACCAGACCTCGATCACCTATCCCGGGGCCGGCGGTCTGCCGAAGGAGACCGTGACCCAGAACTACACTGCGCTGGGCCTGCCGAGCACGCTCGTCGGCGCCGCGACGTATGTCGCCGCGACAGGGTTCTCCGACTCGCTGAAGCTGGCGTCGCGTCAGTACGGCAGCACGGTGCAACGGCAATACAGCTACGAGCCGGCGACCAACCGGCTCGCCGGGATCAAGACTGTTGTCAGCGGCAACATTGTGCAGGACGACGGCTACAGCTACGACCAGGTCGGTAACGTCACGACGATCGCCGACCGGGTCGTCGCCCAGGCGCAGTGCTTCGGGTACGACGGCCGCAACCGGCTCACGTCGGCGTACACGACGACCGCGGCATGCCCGAACGCGGCCGACACCGCTGGACCCGACCCGTACAACCTCAGCTACACCTACGACGGCACCGGCAACCTGCTGACCGCCAAGAGCAACGGCGCGCTGTCGACGTACACCTATCCCGCGCAAGGGACCGGCTCGGTGCGGCCGCACGCGGTCAGCTCGGTCGGTACCAGCACGTACACCTACGATGCCGACGGCAACCTTCAGACCCGGACCGTCGGGGGAGTCAAGTCCACCCTCACGTGGGACGCCCAGAGCCAGCTTGCCTCCATGGCCACGCCGACCGGCACGAGCAGCTTCGTGTACGACGCCGACGGAGCTCGTCTGCTGCGCACCGACCCGGGAAGCACCACGCTGTTCCTCGACGGGACCGAGCTGACTGCCGGTGCGGGCGGGGTGAGCGCCACGCGGTACTACGTCTCCGGCGGCGCCACCGTTGCCCAGCGCACTCCGGCCGGCCTGACCTGGCTGACCGCGGACCAGCAGGGCTCGGAGCAGTTGGCGATCAGCGCGACCGGGGCGGTGAGCCGGCAGCGGTACCTGCCGAACGGCGCTCCGCGTGGTGCCGGCAACCAGTTGCCGACCGACCGCGGCTTCCTCGGCAAGGTCCAGGACAAGGCAACCGGTCTCGACCTGCTCGGAGTCCGCTACTACGACGCGACGATCGCGAAGTTCGTCTCGCCCGACCCCCTCGACAACAACGCCGAACCCGACACCGCCAACCCCTATTCGTATGCCGCCGACAACCCCGTCACCCTCAGCGACCCGACGGGTCTGAAGCCGGCCGACTGCTGGGGCTCCTGCATGAAGAACTGGGAGAAGTCCCAGGCCGCCCGTGCCAGGACCTACCACAACGGCCGGTACCACTATCACGCCCCGGCGCGCCGTTCGTACCACCCGGCGAAGCGCCACTATCCCGGCTGCTACATCGACTCAGGCCACAACTACTGCGGCGCCGACGGCAACGCCAGCTACGAAATCTGGCACCCCGGCTGCCACGTAGACACCGCCCACGACTACTGCGGCAGCCACTTCTCCATCGCCCCGGAGAAGAAGAAACCCGGTGAGGGCTTCTGGCACCGCATGGGCAGGTACGGCGCGATGACCTGGAAGGCCGGCGAACTCGTCGCCGGCACCTGCGCACTCTTCAATCCGTACTGTGCGGCGATCTCGGCGGGAATGAGCGCGGTCGACTTCGGCATCGCCGCGTACAAAGGCGATGGGAAGGGAATGGCTCTCGCCGGCTTCCAGATCCTCACCTACGGAGGTGCCGGCCGGTCGGCGGGCTATCTCAGGGAGGTGGAAGGGGACCTGACAAAGGTCATCGGCTCTCGAATGGTGGCGCGCACTGGCTGGGCCCGGAAGGAGATGCCGCTGCCCGAGGACGCCAAGTACATCGTGCGCGCCGCCCAGCGAATTGATTTCGGTGTGAGGACCGCCGATCTCGCCGGCGGAGTCTATTCGACGGTCAGCGGTGGAACCGACATGTTCGGCCTCCACTGACCGGTTCGCAATGCTCGAGCAGAGAGGAAAATTGTGAGAATTCGTAGTCTGTTGGCGGTGGCAGCCGTGGCTGCCGGCATGATGGTTGCCGTGGTGCAACCCGCGGACGCGGTGACCACCAATCAGGTGCAGTTCGATCTGGCGGGGATGGCCTATCTCGGGTTCGGGGATGTGGACGGGGCTACCGGGCCGAAGACGACCGCCGCGGTGAAGGCGTTTCAGACGGATCGGTGTCTGGACATCGACGGTGTGGTCGGGGTGATGACGACCGACGAGCTGGACGCGCAGGTGACGAAGGTGCAGCAGGCCGTGGGGGCCGACCCGGACGGGGAGTTCGGGCCGGCGACGGAGACTGCGGTCAAGACGTGGCAGGGGGCGCACAGCCTGACCCAGACCGGCCAGGCCGACGCCGCCACGATGACGGCGATGGGGATCACCCGGGTGAAGGACTGCACCCCGCCGCCGCCCGGAGTGCTGGCTGCGGCGGTCGTGCAGATCGCTCAGCAGGAGGCTGCGAATCCGGCGCGCAACCATGAGATCGGCGGCTACAACTGCAACTACTACACGACAGCACTGGGCCTCAGCGGCACCGGAGCGCACTGCTCCAACGGCTGGAAGACCCAGGCCTGGTGTGCCGACTTCGGCAAGTGGGTGTGGAACCAGGCCGGCGCGAAGACGACGTACGTCACCTCGTACTACAGCAGCTTCGAGACCTACGGGCACAACTACGGCACCTGGCACACCGGCAGCCCGCTGCCCGGTGACGCGATCGTCTTCAGCTACGGGCACGTCGGTCTGGTGGTGTCGGCGACGAGTAACTCCGTCACCTACATCTCGGGCAACACCTCCAACCCGGCCACGGGTAACGATGACGCGCTCCTGCAGAAGACCGTCAGCCGGTCGTACTCGGCGATCGTCGGCTATGCGAGCCCGGTGGCGAGGTAGTTCGTGAAGAAGCGCTTCGTGGCCGCCGCGACGCTGGTCGCGGCGGCCCTGATTCCGGCGTACGCGGCCACGACAGCCTCGGCCGCGCCGACCGGGCTGACGGCCGCGAACTTCCAGCTGCACAAGACGGCCTACAACCCGGCCATCGGCGGGCTGGACGAGAAGTTGCCGAAGGCCACGAGTCAACAGGTGATCGACGACGCCAACCGAGCGGCGCCGTTGTGCGGTTCGCACGCGTCCGGCCGGGTGGCCTCGTTCTGCTGGTCGTCCGCATCCGGCACGGACGACGAACACACCGCGGACTGGTATCCGCAAGGCATCACGACCAGCGCCGATGCGGATCCGTCGGGCAGCTACCAGGATCGGAAGGCAATACTGGCCAGCTGGTACTGGAGCGGCGGCGGCACCGAGCGGGGTGCTCGGATCGCATTCGTCGACTACTCCGACCCGAGCGCCCCGCAGTACCGGGTCGTCCTGCTGGTCGAGCCCTTCATGAACTCGGCGAACAAGCCTGACTTCCGCGCGGAGACGAACGTCGACGCCGACACCGGTGCCAAGATCTCCCTGCATGCGGGCGGTATCGCCTGGTACGGCCACTACGTGTACGTCGCCGACACCTGGGGCGGCTTCCGCGTCTTCGACCTCGACCACCTGTGGAAGGTCGACTCGACCCGGACGGCTATCGGACTGCAGTCCGACGGCAGGTACGAGGCGTACAGCTACAAGTACGTGCTGCCCGAGGCGTTCCGGTACACGGCTTCGACGGCGGGCTACTCGGCACTGCGCTTCTCGGCTGTGTCCCTGGACCGCACCGGTACGTCGGACAGCATGGTGGTCTGCGAGTACAACACCTCCTCGAGCGGCACGCACCGCGTGGTCCGATTCCCGGCCGACCCGAGCACGTTCGAGCTCGGATCGGCGGCGACCGAGGCGTACGAGACCGGCATCACGCACATGCAGGGCTCGGCGTCCGTGCGCGGGCGGTTCTACGCGTCGACCAGTTACACGACGAGTGGATCGTCGTACGGCTCGCTGTACACGTTCACTCGCGGGGAGAGCCCGACCGGCTTCCTCAACAGCCTGCAGGCGCATCCGGAGGACCTTTCGTACTGGCCCGCCACCAACGCGTTGTGGTCCCAGAGCGAGGTGCCCGGGAACCGGGTCGTGTACGCGATGGATGTCGGGCTGCTCGGCTGGCCGACGGTGAAGGAAGGCAACACCGGGGTCCGGGTCAGGACCGTCCAGATCCTGCTCGACGCGGGACTGGCGGTTGATGGCGACTTCGGATCGCTGACCGCCGCGGCAGTGAAGGCGTTCCAGTCCGCGCACGGGATCGTTGCCGACGGCATCGTCAATCCCGCGACCTGGAGGGTGCTCGCACCGGCCGTACGACCAGGTGACACCGGCGCCGCGGTGACGGCATTGCAGACCGAGTTGTCGGCGCACGCGTTCGCAACGCCCGTCACCGGCACGTTCGACTCGAGCACCGAAACGCAGGTCCGGGCCTTCGAGAGTGCTAACGGCCTACCGGTCACCGGCACCGTCGACGCGGACACCTGGAAATCCCTCGTTCTCTGACATTTCATCTGGAAGGTAATCAGTCATGCCATTGCGTCACGTCGTGAACGGGGCCTGTGCTGCGGGCCTGGTCACCGCTGTCGTGCTCGGGACGGTCGCCGGGTCGGCACATGCGGCCCCCGCCACCCGAGAGGTGTCCTACCGCGGCTACAGCCTCACCGTCCCAGCGGACTGGCGGGTCGTCGACCTGGCCGCGAATCCCACTACCTGCGTGCGTACTGACCAGCACGCCGTCTATCTCGGAACGCCGGGATGGGACCAGCAGTGTCCGTCGCACGTGATCGGCCGGACCGAGTCGATCGTGATCGAGCCGCTGAGCTCGAACGCCGTTGTTGCCCACGCGAATCTCGAGGTGCTGGGTTCGGGGCGTTCATACCCCGAGCGCTTGGCACGGTCGGTCGGTCAGGACGTGCAGTACGCCGTACCAGCGGCCGGCGTCGTGGTGAGTGCGTCGTACGGAGCCGGCTTCGACGAGCTCACCGGCGTACTGCGTAGCGCCAGGCTGGACCGGACTGCGCGTGCAACGGCGATGCCGGCCGTGACCGCGGCGACGACGCCATCGATCGCGGCGACCGACACCAACTACACGGGTCTGGGATTCGACGCGTGCAACGCGCCGTCGTCGGCGTTGATGGCCGCGTGGACCTCGTCGTCGACGTACCGTGCGATCGGCGTCTACTTCGGCGGCAGCCACCGGGCGTGCTCGGCCCAGCCGAACTTGACTCCCGCCTGGCTGACCGAGCAAGCCGGTCGGGGCTGGCACTTCCTGCCTATCTACGTGGGCACGCAGGCCTCCGGGCTGGGCACCGGGGCAGCGGCCAAGGGCACGGCCGAGGCCGACGACGCCGTACTCCGGGCTGGTGCGCTGGGCATGCCGCCGGGCAGCGTGCTGTACAACGACATGGAGTCGTACGCCGCGACGTACAAGACCAATGTCCTCAACTACCTCGCGGCGTGGACCGCCGAACTGCATGCCAAGGGCTACAAGTCGGGTGTGTACAGCAGCCTGTTGAGTGGCGTGCGCGATCTCAACGGCAGCTACGGATCGACGTCGCCGGACGTGATCTGGTTCGCGAGCTACAACAATGCGAAGAACACCGACACGAGCTACATCGACGCGAGCCATTGGGCCGACCATCAGCGCGCGCACCAGTACAGCGGTGGGGTCGACGAGACGCACGGCGGCTACACCCTCAACATCGACGGCGACTACCTCGACGTGCAGGTTGCGGGTGACGACAACCCGCCGCCACCGCCGTCCTGGCCGACCGTTGTCTCCGGCAACCGCGGCGAGCGGGTCAAGACGGTCCAGTACCTGCTCAACCAGCAGCAGACCGCGGGCCTCGACGTCGACGGCGACTTCGGCCCCGCCACTCTCGCAGCCGTGAAGACCTTCCAGACCGCTCACAGCCTCCCGGCGAGCGGCCAGGTGGACGCCGCGACCTGGCAGCAGCTGGTCGTCACTGTCCAGCAGGGCAGTCGCGGGGACGCGGTCAAGGCCCTGCAGAGCCAACTCTCCGCCCACGGCATCACCACCGAAGTGGACGGCGACTTCGGCGCGATCACGAACACCAACCTCCGGACCTTCCAGACCCGGTCCAGCCTCCCGGCCACCGGAGTAGCCGACGGCACCACCTGGATGAACCTGGTCTACTGAATCCCCTTCGGTGCTGAACTGCCGCGCGTTCGATCCCCCTCTCGGCGATGACGCCGTCGGACGCGCGGCAGTTCGATCACGCTAAGCGACGTACAGCGCGTCGTCCATGTGATGCTGCGTAAGAGCGGCCAACTGCCTCCCTACCGACGGCCACGTAACGTGACGGGTGTTCTGCCCGATGTACATGTCGGGGGAGGACTTCGCCATGACGCCACGGCCACCGGCCGCACAAGACGACGCCAGCGCCGGGTACTTCCTGGATGCCGCCGCCGAACTGATCGACGCCATGTTCGACGACACGATCGCGGACCGCCCACATCGGCTTCGTGGCATCCACTTCCCGGCGGCGCTGGAGTGGATGCGCGTCAGTGACGTCGTCGGGCTCGCGCAGGAGCGCCACGGCGAGGGAGCGAGCGAGAAGGCCTTCCGCAATCGGTGGCCTGCGCGCAACAGCTTCGTCAAGGCGGCGATCATCCACACGATGCTGTACCGCGATGCACCCGAGTCCAACCCCGCGCTGTACGTCGCGAACCTACCGACCACCCTCACCGCGGAGAGCCTGGCAGACTCGGTGACCGAGCTGTGCGACGGACTCCTTCGAGCGCTGCAGGCCAGACCGCGTTCCTACCTGCTGCATCACATCGGACCTCTCCTCGACCAGTACCCCGACCTGAGAAGGTCGATCATCAAGGACATCGTCCGCACCCGAGAACCATGGTTCGAGGGGTACGCCGCGCTCCTCGCGGCGCTGCAGCTCCGACTCAGGCCCGGGTGGACGATCGAGCGAGTAGGCCTGGCGTTGCAGTCCATGCTCGACGGCTTCTTGTTCCGATCGCGCATCCAGGCCGACGAGATGAATGAAGCCCGTGCACCAGAGGCAAGCCTGTTCGCCGAAACCGTGATCGCCTTCCTCCTCGGCGTCCTCGACCTCGACGACTCACACAACTCAACCCACACGATCCTCGATGAAGCTGCACACCGTAACCGCTGATGTCCGGTGTTCGCCTGCGTCGGCCCGGTCACTGATCCGGGGCGTCGTCGCGGTGGGCGACGGACCAGGTTTCCGCTTCGTGCAGTGCCTTTCCGGTCGATTCGCCGACCAGCTCGGTGGCTTCGAAGACCTGCACCGGTCCGGATACGTCCACCCGGTCGGTACGACGCAGCAGCTCGGCAAGGCCGTGGTCCACGCCGCTGAGGTACAGCCGGCCGCCGACCGCGTGCAGCGCGGCGGCGTAGTCGGCCAGAACCTTCACGAATGTCGCACCGACGGCTGTCCGGCCACGAAGCCGGAGTACGACGGCGGGTGCCTCGGTGCCGGCCGGGTCGGGCAAGTGGACGCCGAGAGTTCGGGCACCCGCATAGAGCAAGCTGCCGCACACGTCGAGCACGATCGTGTGATGGCTTGACAGCAGCTCGGGCGCCGGGTGCTCGATCCACCGGCCGTCGCCGGCGGGCTTCAGTTCGACGACCCTGAGATCCATCGCTCCCTGGTTGAGCTGGAGCAGCAGCGACAGCGTCACGCCGATCCCGACCGCGGCGGCGACCGGAAGGAACAACGTCGCGAGGAAGGTCGAGACGATCGCGATCTGTGATGTCGGTCCGGTGCGCAGGATCGTCTTCAGCTCGCCCGGCCTCAGCGAACCGGCGGCCGCAAAGACGAGTACCGCGGCCAGGGTCGGCATCGCGACCAGGCCGACC
The DNA here is from genome assembly GCF_044453965.1 of Kribbella sp. NPDC051586. Taxonomy (NCBI): domain Bacteria; kingdom Bacillati; phylum Actinomycetota; class Actinomycetes; order Propionibacteriales; family Kribbellaceae; genus Kribbella; species Kribbella sp. NPDC051586. The sequence goes on from NZ_JBITDF010000003.1 coordinate 896,094, forward strand.
ACACCGGAGAAGGCCGCGAGGATGACCAGCATCCACAGTCCTGAAAAGATCGCAGCCCACCTGGTGCGGCCGCCGACTGCCTGGTTCAGAGCGGTCTGGCCGACCGAACCGCCGACCGGTTGACCGCGGAAGAAGCCGGACGCGAGGTTGCCGACGCCCTGGGCAATGAAGTCCTGATTCGAGTTCGACACGGTTCCGTCGCGGTTCGGTGCGGCTTCGGCGACCCCGCTTCCCTGCACGAGAACGATGGCCGCGACGGCCAGCGCGCCGGTCACCAGTGGAAACGACAGCTGGCTGAGGCCCGGGAGGTGCGGCAACGGAACACCCTGCGGGATCTGCCCGGAGTCCTCCACCCGTGCCACCGAATCGCCGCCGACGATCATCAGGATCGCGGTCGGGACGACAAGCGCGACCAGTGCGCTCACCGCTCTCAGGCTCGTCCGGGACAGGCCGGCGAGGATTCCGAGGGCCGTCAGCCCGGCCAGCAGGGATGCGACGTCGATCCGCGATGGATGCAGCACGACGTCCACCGCCTTGGCCAGCGGGAATCCGCCACTGGCCTCCGCGCCGGTGAGGTCGGGGATCTGGCCGAAGAAGATGTTGGCCGAGATCCCGGTCAGGAAGCCGATCATCACCGAGTGCGACACGAACCGCGTGTACCGCCCCAGTTTCGCGATCCCCGCCAGGACCATCACCACACCGGCGATGATCGTCAGCAGGACCAGTGCGTCCGGCCGGTCCGCGGGGTCCACAGCTGCCAGGGCCGACCCGGTCGCCAGCGCCGCCGCCGACGTCGTCGTGATCACCATGAGCCGGGTGCTCGACGTCAGCCCTCCGGTGATCGGACCGGCGAAACTCGCGTACAGGCCGTGGATCGGGTTCACACCGGCGAGTACGGCGGCTGCCATCCCGTCCGGCACACTGCTGATCGCCCCCGGCAGGCCGGCCACCGCATCGGCACGCAGGTTCGGCCGCTCCGACCGCAGGTAACGGAGTACGGGATGTGCGCCCACCTCGGGATTCCTCCTTCAGAAGGGCCTTATCCTGTCCCGGCGCGGTCCGTCGTTGCTCATCCCGGCGGGACGATCCGGGCGGACGGGACGAGATCGTCCACCAGGGGTGAGGCGCAACGGTCCGGGCGGATCTAGCGTCGGCAGTGCAGGCGGAGCGTGCGATCACGGACGGGGCATCGATCCGCACCTGACCGTCGCCGATTCTTGGCGTCATCCTCTGAGGGGCGGATGGCGCCAAGAGCTGGAACCCCCTGGTGGGACCGCACGATCGGGCGCGTCCCGGACGTCCTCATTCCGGAGCGATGTCCTGGGACTGGGGTGGATCCTCGATCTCCGCACGGCGCGCGGCCGCGCTGTCGAGGACCTCGGCGGCCACCGCGTCGGCCGAGAGGCCGAGATATTCAGCCAGCACGACCAGCAGCATGCGTGCCTCGGTCAGCTCGATCTGGTGATACTCGGCCAGTACGCCGGCTGCGCGCTCTCGGAGTGCGGCCGTCTTCAGGCTGTCGATCAGCGAAGGATCGACCTCGTCGCCGGGCTCGGAGCCCATGATTTCAAGCCCTTCTGACCCCCGTGTCGACGAGGCATTCTGATGACGGAACGGAATCACTTCGACTGTACTCCACAACGGCGACCTCGAGGTGGGAGGGTGCGTGGCGTTGGTGGCCGTTGCCGGCCAGGCGGGTTCGTCACGGCTGGTCGCTTCGGAAGGGTGCCGGAGGCGGCGGAGAATTCTGGGCCGGGCGTCGCGATCGGGGTCCGGCGGTCTGCTCTTCGTCGGCCTGTTCGAGGTGGACGTAGCGGCGTCCGAGAGGACCGGCCGTGACACCGTGGAGGACCACACTCAGGAACACCGTCAGCGCAACGACGGCGACGGCCCGCTCGACCACCGGGATGTCGCCGAGCTGCTCGACTGCCAGCAGCGCGAACACAACCGACGCCAGGCCCCGCGGCCCGAACCATCCCACGAACACAACGGTCGTGCGGTCGAGCCCCGTTCCCAGCAGAGACAGGGCGACCGGAGCCATCCGGACCACGGTCAGACTCAGTACGGCGTACGCGAGGAGCGTCAGGTCGAAGTTGTGCAGGGCAATCGGCACCAGCGTGGCTCCGAAGAGGAACCAGGCGGCGAGTGCCAGGACCTCACCGAGCAGCTCCGGCAGCTCGACCGCGGTGTCCGCGTCGACAGCATCCTGATCCAGTGCTGCTCTGAAGGCGATGCCGGCGACGAACGCCGCGATGAAGCCGTTGCCGCTGAACGCGACGGCGAGGGCGAAGCTGCTGAGGGCGGCCGCAAGTGTGCCGAGCCGCCTTGCGCCCGTACTCATCCAGTGGCGTCGAGAGCCGACGGTCAGGAGCCAGGCGCTCGCTGTCCCGATCGCCAGGCCGACGACGAGTCCGACGGCGAGTTCGAGCAACGCCCCGCCGCTGTCGTCGGCGACGCCGTCATGACTCTCTATACCGAGTTGGCCTGCTGCGACAGCCAGGGTGAACGTGACGACAGGCGTGACGATGCCGTCGTTGAGTCCACTCTCCACATTCAGTGCGCGCCTGAGGCGCACCGGGATCCGGTGATCGTTGATCACCTGGGCGCTGAGTGCAGCATCAGTGGGAGCCAGCGTGGCGCCCACGAAGCCTGCAAGCGCCCAGGTGAAATCGTCGAAGAGCCACGCGGCCAGGAGAGAGCCCAGGACCACGGACACCGGAAGGCCGACCGCCAGCAGGCGACCGGGCAGGCGACTGTCTCGTTTCAGTCGTGACACATTGACTCTGGCGGCGTCCGAGAACAGCAGCAGCGCCAGCGTCAGCTCCGCGATCAGGTGGATGGACGGCGCCTCGACGTCCACCGAGAGAGGGCCGCTGTCAGGATTCCCCAGTGCATAGCCGGCGACTGTGAACACGAGCGGGCCGGTGATGTTCAGGCGGACCAGGAGATCCGAGGTCACTGCCCACACAAGGACGAGGAGCGCGAGTACCGCGAACGTTGCCTCTGTCACCTCGCACCTCCGGGGACGCGCCCTGACATCGTCAGGCCTCGGGGCGTTGGGGCAGCAGGCCCAGGTCCCATGCCCGCCGAACTGCCTCGTTGCGCCGGGAAGCGCTCAGCTTGCGCAGGATGCTCCGCACGTGGCTGCGGACCGTGTTGACCGAGACGTGCATGGTGTTGGCGATCTCTTCGGTGGTCAGCAGTTCGGCGAGGTACTCCAGCACCTCGTGCTCCTTGCTGCTCAAGGTGATGGTGACGACGAGTTCGTAGCGGCTCCGCCGACTTGACTGATCCGCCGCGCGATCGCGCGCTGGTCCCGGCGAGCGGAGCCAGGCGTGGCGCCGCATCAGTTCGCTGGTTGGCTGGAGCAACCTTCGCAGTTGTGGTGGCGCGTCCGAGAACGGACGGCGGAGGTGCTCGGGCGCGGCCAGCCGCAAGGCGTGTTCCAGCTGGAGGCCGCTCCTGGCGGAGTCACCGCTTCTGATCGACTCCGCGGCCTGGACCAGCCACCTGTCGACCTGCGCCTCCAGGGAGGTGGCCCGCTGCCTGAGCGGAGACGGCAGGGCAGGTCCCTGCTCGCCGGCCTCGGTAGCCGCCAGCCGCAGCACCAGGATCGATTCGATCTGGTCGCGCCCAGGAGAGTCCTCGATCACGGCGATTGCCTCACGTGGCAGGTGCTGAGCCACGAGAATCTTCGCCTCGTCCACGACGAGGGACTGGCCGAGCCAGTCGTCGACCCCCGCACCGTAGCTGTCGGCGGCCGCCCTGAGTTCAGCCTGCGCCAGCTCGGCATGTCCGCCGGACCGGAGCACTCTCGCGCGGACCAAAGCCTCGAATACGGCCAGAACTCCCGAATCGAGCGTCGGTTCGGAATTCCTGGCGCGCAGCACCAGGTCCCGGGCTGCCGTGACGTCGCCCTGGTCGGCATTCACCCAGGCTTGGGCCACGATCGCCGACTGCGGCTCGTCCAGGTGCCCCTCGGACTCGGCCAGCGTGGTGGCCTGCAGCGCGAGCTCGCCGGCCCGACGCAGATGTCCCCACACCGCCTCCACCAGCGCGGCCATCCCCAGGACGTCAGGCAAGGCTGCGTGCAGGCCGGCTTCGTCGGCGATCGCGATCGCCTCGGAGAACGCCCCCGACGCTCCAGGGAGATCCCCCTGCTGGAGGAGCACCCGGCCTTTGCATCCGGCAACGAGTGTCTTCGCCTCCGGATGCGGAGCGCTCGATCCCGCCGACGCCGCGGTGAGGGCCGCCTCGGCGACGAGTGTGGCGTCCAGGGCCGTGGTGACATCGGCCTCGAGACTTGTACAGATCGCGTCCAGCACGGTGATTGCCAGGTCGTACAAGTGGGTCCGAGGCGCGACATCCTGGGCCAGGCTGGTTCGGGCCTTGCGCAGTTCCGCGGCACACAGGTCGATATCGAGCTCTGCGAGCGCTCGAACGGACCGGACCACCGCGGCACCTGCTCCCTCCAGGTCCTCGGGAAGGTCAGCGACCAACGCCGGCAGTAGCTCCCGTCGGGGCCTGACAAGTAGCTTCGCGAAGTCGAGATCCTCCACCAGATACCGGGCCGCGTCGCCCCACTCCCCGGCCGTGATGGCGTGGCGGACCGCTGTCAGCCGGTGTCCGTTCTGCGCGAACCATCCGGCGGCGGTCCGGTGCAGCTCGGGGACGAGTGCCGGCCGCTCGTACAACAGTTGGGCCCGGAGGAACTCACGGAAGAGTGACTGGTAGCTGTAGCAGTCGTCGGTCCCGGGAACCAGCTGGATGAACGCGTTCCCGTGCGACATGAACTCCAGCGACCGGCGGTCACAAACGCGACCCGTCAGCGCTTCGGCCAGCGCGGGCCAGAGCTTGTCGACGATGCAGGTCCGGAGCAGGAACTCCCGCTGCGCGGCGGGCTGCGCCTGGAGCACCTCGGTCATCAGGAACGCCGACACGTTCCCCACATCACCCCGGAACCCTCGGATGGCCTGGGCCGTGTCGGCCGTCCCGGCCAGGTTCATCGCCGCGAACGCCAGGCCGGCCGGCCAGCCATCCGTCCGGGCCCGGAGTTCTGCCACCTCGGCCGGCGCCAGATCAAGATTCTCGCGCCGCATCAGCCCGGCGGCCTCCTCGGCCGTGAAGGCGAGGTCGGTCGCGCGAATCTCGGTCAAGGTACCCGCCTGCCGATAGTTGTGGAGAGGTATCGGCGGGTCCGTGCGGGTCAACAGGACGATCCGTAGGCTCGCGACCTTGCCGCGGATGAGGCGGTCGAGGCTGTCCCCGAGCTCCGGCGTGAGGACAAGGTCGCCGCAGTCGACCACGACGACCAGCGCGGGCTCCTCGGCGATGGTGGCCGCGCGGCGATGGAGACCGTCGAGTTCGGACCGCAGCGAGGCCGCGGACGGATCGTCGGCGGCGTCCACAGCGATGTGCTTCACCGGGCCGGCCCAGGTGCCGAGTGCCTCCCAGGAGAGCAGGAGCATCGTCTTTCCGAAGCCCGCGGGCGCACTGACGAGCGTCAGCGGCCGCCGTACTCCTTGGCTCACCAGGTCCAGAAGACGCTGCCGTACGACCGTCCTCGAGAGTATCGCCGGAGGTCCCCCCACGGGCTTCTGCCCGGGCCCGCGAATCGGGGTCCAGCGATGTCCCCACCCTTCGTCTGCCTGCTGACCCCCCGGCATATCCCCTCCCGGCGATTGACTGCAAGGACTGCCCGACGCGGTGAGCGGTGACTTGCACCGCGGATTCCAGGTCGGGACGACACCGATTCGTCGGACCTGCCCATGCTGCCCCAGGACCGAGCGCGGTAGCTCACCCCACAGGGATGAGGCGTGGTCCACCCCGCCGGGCGAGACGGATGACCGCTTGCGGTCGCCGGCCCCCGAGCCGTTCTCACCCCGGTAGGAGGAGGCGAGGACCGGTCGGCCCGTGCATCCTGACGCTCTGAGCTCGGTGGCGAAAGACGCGATCGAGAACCGGGGCAAAGGACTGAGAACGTGAGCGAGATGATGCGGTCATCCGGCGCCGATGGATCCGATCCCAGCACCTTCCGCGGCCACGGCCGAACTGTCCGGACGTGGTGCGTCTACCTGGCCGTCACAGCCGGGCTCTTCTGCGGGATCGCCAGCTGGGGTCTGGCCCGCGTGCTCATCGCTGTGGTCGTTGTCGCGATGGTGACAGCGGTCGTCGCCTCGACCACGTGGGAAGGCCATGAGCGGCGCGCGGTGCTCAAGGTCGTTCGGGTCACGTTCGCCTCCGCGCTGATCGCGCCGGCCGCTGTAGGCCTGATCGCGGTCGCCGGCTTCGCCGGCGTTCTGATCGTGGTGGCGCTGGCGGCAACCACGCCGGCCCTCACCTCACGCGTGCGGACGCGACGGCGCGCCAAAGGGCATTCTCCAGCCGTACGGCCGGGGCCGGTGACGCACCGCGATCCCGTGACGTCGCTCGCCGACGGTCCTGCGGCCACTCCGGCGCGAGAGCTCAGTTCCCTCGCCGACGTGGAGTTGTGCCTGGTCTGGCGCCAGAGCTTCTTGTTGCTGGAGACGTCCCGAACCGCTGCGGAGCGCCAGTCCGTCGTCGAACTGCGGCAGCTGTACCTCGACGAGCTCCATCGGCGGTCCCCGGAGGGTTTCGCGGCCTGGCTCGCCTCCGGCGCACGAGCATCCGGCAACCCGTTTCCGTATGTCGACGCCACCCGGCGCCGAGCAGGCTGAGTCCGGCGGCTGTGTGCGCGCAGTGAACCGGCCCGCTCGTGGATCGCGAGCGGGCCGGTGCCGGTTCCGGGTGGCTTTCAGTGCACGTCGCCTTCCTTACCGGCCGTCATGTGGTGACATCGCGGACATCGCGCCCGTGCACGGCCAGCGCCCAGATGACGAAGATGTCGATAGCGATGATCGTCAGCGCCCAGAACGGGTAGTACGGGATGAAGGTGAAGTTGGCCAGCGCGCTGAGCGCCGCCAGGGCGATGGCCAGTACCCGTGCCCACATCTGGCCCGCCATGACCGCGAAACCTGCCACCATCACCAGGATGCCGATCAGCAGGTGGATCCAGCCCCACGCGGTGGCGTCGAACTGGAACATGTAGTTGCGGGTGGCCAGGTAGAACTCGTTCTCGAAGAGCGCCACCAGACCGGTAAAAGCCTGGAAGCCTCCGGCCAGAACCATCATGACGCCGGCGAACAGGATGAAGCCGACTGCCCAGCCGCTGACCTCGTGTTCCTCGCCCGCGCTTTCGTAATGCGATGCTGCTGCTCCTTGTGCCACTGTCATTCACTCCCTTGTGCCACGCCGTGATCGGACCGTTCCGCCACCGCGGATGGTGACACCAGGCTGACGAATCACCCCGGGCGCGGCATCATCCTCAGGAGACGAGCCGGGCCGGCCTTCCGACCGATGCCGCGGTGGCGTCCGCTCAGATCTCGACACTGACCGGGAAGGTGGCGATCCAGGCGATGGCGATGACGAAGACGAGGCAGCCGATCCCGATGAGGATCCAGCGCAGGCGGCGGCCGGCGATCTTGGTGCTCATCCCGGCGAAGAACAGGACCACGGCGTACAGGACGACGGTGAGCACGTAGTTGCTGGCTGTTTGGAGGTCGCGGAGGACCTCGGCCGTCGAGGCGGCGGCGGCCGTGTCGAGCCGCTCAGCCTCCTGCGCCGACGCGAGCTGGTACTGAGGCATGGCGAACGGCGTCGGCGGCGCATCCGGGTTGGTGGACGGCCGGGTCGCCATCCAGGCGTTGAACGCGGGCCGGAACTCCGCGCGGAAACGGTGGGCGTAGAAGTCGGCGACATCGGTCTCACCTCGGCGATCCGCGTCCACCCAGGCGATGAACGTGGCGACGTCCACCTGGCTCTGCGACTGCGACAGGCCTTGGGCCCGGGCAGCGTCGATCCTGATCGCGTTGATGCGGCCGGCCACCTTGGCCTGCTCGCCGGTCCACCTGGTCGCCTGGTAGCTGCTCCACGAGGTACCGAGGGCGGCGAGTACCAGCAGGACGGTGACGAGCACCTCCTGCCAGGTGCGGCCGCGCCCGGGCCGCTCGTCAGCGCCGGGTGCCGTCATCTGCGCATGGAAGGGTCACGTCGAGCCCGAGCAGCTTGACCTGCGAGTCGATCAGGCCGATGGTTCGTACCATCGCTGTCGGCTGCAGCCTGCCCACGCCGTCGCCGTGCGGATGGTCGAAGAACACCAGCAGGAACAGCAGGAGGGTGATGACCACCGTCACGCTGCCCATCAGGATGCCCTGCGTCACCGCGCGCTCGCCCGGGTCGGCGAAGAACAGCAGGTATACGAAGATCACCACGGAGATCACCGACAGGACCAGCCACACCGGCGCCGGGATGATCCCCTCCGCCCCGTGCACCCTGTCGATGCGCGCCTGCTCCCGATCGGCGGTCTGTTCCATCCACCGGTCGTACGCCGACTGCTCGGCCGGAGTCCGCGGATCGACGGTCGAGATCGTCCGGAACATCTCCACGCCCCACGGGTTGACGGAATTGCCCAGCGTGCCCGTGTTCAACGCATTCCACTCGACCCCGGCCACGGACCGTGCGTAGCAGCTCAGCTCACCGGTGAGCTCCGCAGGGATCTTGCCGGGCATGAACTGGGCCGTCTGAAGCTGCTGAGCCACGATCGTCGCCTCCGACTCGGCGCCGGCTCGCGACTGGTCGTACGACGTGAACGACAAGAAGATGATGAAACCGATCAGCACCGAGAACCCGGTGGCCAGCACGCCGAAGACACCCGAGGCGCGGTCACCGTCACTGAAGTAGCTGCCCTCCGGCGCCCGCGTGCGCATGAGAAGCATTGCGGTGACGGTGACCGCCGTCGACACGACCATGACCACAGCGGCCCAGACGATGTTCATGTGCGCCTGCCCGCCCCCGCTGCCACAGCCGGCTAGTTCGCGGTTCCGGCGACCGCTTCGGCCGGTGGGACGGGACGGGAGGCGGCCGCTGCCCGGCCGGCGCCGACCAGGAGCTGCACAACCACCAGCAACAAGGCCACGAGGGCGAGCGACCAGAACAGCCTGCCCTGGGAGATGTTGTTGCCCCAGAGCAGTACGACGGCGCCCAGCAGGCCGATTGCCACGCGCAACCAGCGCGCGTTGGCCGCAACCCATCGGCCCGCGGTGCCGACCGGGCCGTTGGCCAGGGCTGCGCCGACACCTTCCAAACCATCGCGGACGGCAGCGCGTACGGCGGTGCCGGACTTGTTGGGTCCCGCGAACCAGCCGATGACCACGATCGCCAGGCCCAGCCGGAGGAACACTTGCCGGCCACGCTCGAGGTAGGACAGCAGCGTGTCGTAGAAGACCGCGCTCGCCGGACCGAACGTCGTACCCGCCAGTGCGTCGATGAACAGCTGCCGTCCTACGGTCAGCGCCAGCGCCATCAGCAACGCGTTCGCCGCCAGCAGCGCCCCGATGATCACCGCCGTCCGGGGACGCCGGCGCGAGAGCACCAGTGCCAGCAGATAGAGACCGGCTACCACCACGATCAGCCACTTGGCCACGGGGTTCGCGAACGCGTAGATCGTCCGGAGCTGCTTCACCTGGGGCGCCTCCACCAACACGATCTGCTTGTCGACGTTTGGGACAGGCACGTTTTGCAGGATGGTGAGCCCTCGATCGACCAGGCGTTGCTTGACCTGGTCGATGACCTGGGAGACATCGAGGACGATCTGTTCACCCTGCAGCGAGACGGCTCCGGTCTGGTCGCCCGACAGTACGCGCTGGAGGGTCTGCTGGGCCCTGGTGTTGGCGGCCGTCCAAAGGTCTGCGAACGCATCCGACGCGAGGAACTCCCGGACCTGGCGGTCGATCAGGCTGTTGATCGCGCCGGACAGCGGCCCGACCAGTCGCTGCAGACGCGGCCGGTCGGTGATGACACCGGAGAACACGTCGTTGAGGAGCGCCTCGATGTCGACCTGGTCCTGGATCGTGTCGGTGACCTTCGTCGCGATGGCGTCCTGCACCTCCGGCGAGTCCACCAGCGGGCCGACGGTGTTGACGTAGCGCGTGGTGTCGTTCAGCGTGCGCTGTCCCCAGTACGCGATCGCCGCCGGGGTGGTCAGCAACGCCGCCAGCACCAAACAGACGATCACCGCGGCCGAACGCCCCTTCGACGGTCGCTTCGCCTCAGCCGTCCGGGTGGGCACGCTGCTGTCCGGACCACCGGACAGCGTGGGGTCTGGAACAGCCATGCCGCACCTCCTCGCCGGTCGGGCTAGGGAAACGATCGTCTCCGCCCCGGCCGAACAGGACCTCACCCTGCATGGATGAACCTCGGGGTCAGGCCTGGACACCACCCGGGTAGCCCGGGGCCTGGCGCCGCTGGGTCCAGCCGGCACCCCAGTGGAGGATGTCGAGGAGCCCGGCGAAGACGACCCAGAACCAGTCGAAGCCGTTCAGCCCGCCTCCCGTGTACAGGACGACGTACATCAGCGTCGCGAAGGGAAGGAAGATGATGCCGAGCAGCGGCCAGAACCACGAGTCGAACGCGGCATCCACAAGTTTGGGGCGCGCGACCCAGACGAACAGCAGTCCCAGGCGCGGAAAGACCCCGGCGAACAAGGCGAAGAAGCAGCCCATGTCATTCCCCTCGCGCACTCGTGGGCGCCCTCAGAGGCGCCGGCGACTTGGATCGTTGCGCGAGGACCGATGGTGAGCATCATCCGCGCGGGGTGAACCGACCCGGGAGGGCCCGCCGCCCGGCGTACCTAGTCCGCCCGGGGTGAGGCTTTCCACCCCGGGGCGACGCAATGGTGAGGGCGAGAAGTACGTCGGACCGCGCGCGGTCGCGGTCGCCCGATCCAGAGGAGAGACCCGTGGGATCTGACAGCAAGGCTCCAGTCGATCTGTACATCGCCGCGTATCCCGACGCAGGGGCAGCACAAGGTGACTGGGACGCCATCAAGCAGGCCGCTTCGGACGATGTGATCAAGGTCGACGGGCTCGTCCTCGTCAGCCGCGACTCCGACGGCAAGATCCACGTCGACGACGATTTCCACACGGCGAGGAAGGGTGCGATCTGGGGCGCGGTCGGGGGTGCCGTCGTCGGGCTGATCTTCCCACCCAGCCTGCTGGCGGGTGCAGCGGTGGGTGCGGGTGCCGGACTCGGTATCGGCGGCCTGAAATCGCACCGGGAGAAGAAGGCGATCAAGGCTGACGTCGAAGACGCCTTGCCGCCCAACAGTTCGGGAATCGTGGCGCTCTTCGAAGAGACATGGGTGACGGATGTCGAAAAGGCGCTGTCGCATGCCGCCAAGGTCACCAAGGAAGAGGTCGACGCAGACAGTGCCGAGGAGGTCAAGAAGGCCTCCGAATAGTCGCGGGGGAGCAGTTATGCCGCGATTCGGCGTACGTCGAGCGGTCGCCGGCGCGCTGGTGGCCGTCGCCCTGCTCGTCGTACCGATGGCCTGCAGCGACAGTTCGACGCCGGCAGCAGGGGAGCCGACGGCGGATTGCGCTGCCTCGTCGGCATTGAAGTCCTCGCTGGACACTCTCACGAACGTGGAGCCGTTGCAGGACGGTCTCACCGCGCTGAACACTGCCGTGGCCAATGTCAAGACCAGCCTGGACGCTGCGGCAGCGTCGGCATCGGATGCACTGCGGCCCGCCGTAGAGGGCGTCAAAACGGCCTTCTCGGATCTGGAGACAGCGTCCAGCGGCCTGACCGCGGACAACCTCAGGCAGAAGGCGCCGGCTATCAGCTCGGCGCTCAAGCAGGTCGGCGCCGCGGCCACGTCGTTCGGCACCGCGTTGGCGGAGAGCTGTCCAGCCCGCTGACCGTCGGCCATCACCAGGAGCCACAGGGAGCACCGCCATGAAGGACTACCCGTTGATCGCGGACCACGGCTTGATCGGGGATCTGCAGACCGCCGCCCTCGTCAGCACGGACGGCTCGATCGACTGGTTCTGCGCACCCCGCTTCGATTCGCCCAGTGTGTTCGGGGCGTTGCTGGATCACGAGAACGGCGGTCACCTCCGGATCCGCCCGTCGTACGGCATCTTCGAGACCAAGCAGCTGTACTTCCCGGACACGGCGATCCTCATCACCAGGTTCCTGACCGAGGCCGGTGTCGGTGAGGTGATCGACTTCATGCCGGCGACGAGCAGTACGCACGCGACCCAGAACCACCGGATCGTGCGGCTGCTCCGTTGCGTCCGCGGCCGGATGACGTTCGACCTGGATATCGCGCCGCGGTTCGACTACGGGCGCAAGCCTCATCAGTGGCACGTGACCGAACACGGCGGCGTCTGCACGAGCGAGGGCTCGACGCTGACCTTCCACATCGTGCGGGAGCCCGACGACGCGCGTCTGGTCGAGCCGCGGGTGGACGACACCGGCGACCTGCAGGTCTCGTTCACCCTCGAGGCCGGGCAACTGCGCGGGCTGATGCTCGAGACGGCGGCCGACGGGCCGCCACGGGAGATCCGGGTCGCCGAGGCACGGCAGCTGCTGGACGACACGGCCGCCTTCTGGCGGAACTGGTTGGCACAGTCCACCTACACAGGCCGCTGGCGCGAGATGCTCCAGCGCTCGGCGATCACGCTGAAGCTGATGACGTACGCACCGAGCGGCGGCCTGGTGGCCGCGCCGACGGCCGCACTGCCGGAGCAGATCGGCGGTGAGCGGAACTGGGACTACCGCTACACCTGGATCCGGGACGCCTCCTTCTCCATCTACGCCCTGCTCCGGATGGGGTTCACCGAGGAGGCCGCGGCCTTCAGCGGGTGGATGCGGGATCGCGTGCAGGAGAAGGCGGGCGGCGCCGGCGGGCCGTTGAACATCATGTACCGCGTCGACGGCTCGTCCGACCTGACCGAGGAGACCCTCGAGCACTGGGAGGGGTACCGCGGGTCCCGCCCGGTGCACATCGGTAACGGTGCCGCCGGGCAGTTGCAGCTGGACATCTACGGCGAGGCGCTGGACAGCATGTACTTCGGCGACCAGCGGGGTCTCACCATGGGCCACCAGGGCTGGCTCGCGGTCCGGGACCTGCTCGACTGGCTCACGGACAACTGGGACCAGCCCGAGGAGGGCATCTGGGAGACCCGGGGCGGGCGCAAGGACTTCACCTATGGCCGGGTGATGTGCTGGACCGCGTTCGACCGGGCGATCCGGCTCGCCACCACCCGGTCGCGGCCGGCTCCGCTGGACCGGTGGATCGCCGCCCGGGACGCGATCTACGAGCAGGTGATGGCCCGCGGGTTCGATCCGGAACGCCGCGCCTTCGTGCAGCAGTACGGCAGCAAGGTGCTCGACTCGTCGCTGTTGCGGATGCCCACGGTGGGGTTCGTCGCTCCACAGGATCCGCAGTGGCTGTCGACCTTGCGGGCGATGGACTCCGAGCTGGTCACCGACAGCCTCGTCTACCGCTACAACCCCGAGGCGTCGCCGGACGGCCTCCGCGGGTCGGAGGGCACGTTCTCGCTGTGCACGTTCATGTATGTCAACGCGCTCGGCAAGGCCGGCCGGATCGAGGAGGCACGGCTCACCTTCGAGAAGATGCTCACCTACGCCAACCACCTCGGCCTGTACTCCGAGGAGATCGCCCTGACCGGCGAGCAGATCGGCAACTTCCCCCAGGCGTTCACCCACCTCGCCCTGATCGACGCGGCCATGACTCTGGACGCCCAGCTCGACCGCACACAGCGGCCGTGAACGAGTGCTGATCGAGGACGCGGAGGACCAGGCATGGGCGGTGTGCTCGGAGAGATCCTTCCCCTCGCGCTGGGTGTGGCGATCAGCCCGATCCCGATCATCGCGGCGATCCTCATGCTGCTGTCGCCGAACGCGAAGACCACCGGCGTCGGGTTCCTGGGCGGCTGGATCGCCGGGATCGTCGTCGCGAGCGTGGCCTTCACCCTGCTGTCCGCTGCCCTGCCCGAGGACGATTCGGACGCGTCGCGTCCGATCCAGGGCACGATCAGACTTGTCCTCGGCGCGCTGCTGCTTTTCTTGGCCGTCAAACAATGGCGGGGCCGTCCACACGGTCAGGCGGCGCCCGAGTTACCGAAATGGATGTCGGCCATCGACACGCTGACCCCGGTCAAGGGCATCGGCCTCGGCTTTCTCCTGTCCGCGCTGAACCCGAAGAACCTCATCATGGCCGCCGGGGCGGGCATCGCGATCGGTGCCGGCGGCCTCAGCACCGCTCAGACCGTCGTCGTCATCGCCGTCTACACGGCGATCGCCGCGGCTACCGTCGCGGTGCCTGTCATCGCCTACCTCGTGGCCGCCGACCGAATGGCCCAGCCGCTGGAGTCTCTGCGCGAATGGCTGGTCCGGGAGAACAAGGTGGTCATGGCGGTCCTTCTCCTCGTCATCGGTGTGGTCATGATCGGCAAGGGGATCGGGAGCTTCTAGCCGCGCGGCGCCGGACTCAGTCGGCGAAGACGGTTGCCCAGTCGTTCTTGATGCTGACCACCGTCCAGTCGTCGGTGCGGGCCTGCTCGAGCGACGCCTCGGCGCCGGCGGTGTAGCTGAACTCGCGATCCTCGTCGTCGTGCAGGATCAGCAACCGGAGCCCGGGACACGTCGGACGCCCGGTGTAGTTGAGCATCGGGACGTCTCCGTTGGAGTTGCCGCCGGCAACGACGGGTCGCCGGCCGGTCCGGCTCCAGATGCGTACGGGTTTCATCGGGCCGTCGTCGAAGCCGTCCATCTTCGCCTGGTAGACGACCGAGCCTCCGGTGTCGTCATCGCGGTACCGGAGCCCGGCCGAGCTGCCGATGATGCGCTCGGCCGGGATGCCGTAGACCTCCTCGGTGATCGCTCGCATGAAGTCGCGGTCGCCTCCGGACGCGATGTAGGTCGTGAACCCGTAGGCCTCCAGGTAGTGCAACAGTTCGACCATCGGGAGGTAGGTGCACTCCCGGAGCAGTCGCCCGAGCGTCGGGTGTTCGGTCGTCCGGAGGAAACGCTCCGCGATCTCCGCGTAGGTGTCGACGTTCATGTCGGCGAACGTCTGGAGGATGCCGTCCAGGAGCACTTTCAGATCGCGGTCGTCGCCGTGGTAGTGCTTGGTGATCACGTCCCCGAGCCAGGCGTAGTCCTGGTCCCGGGCAGCCTGCCACGGCTGCTGTGTGTGAAGACTCGAATCCCGTTCGGCCATCTCGGCGAGCTGCTCCAGGATGAAGCCGAGTTCGACCGGCATCGGCTTCTCGCACCACAGCGTGCCGTCGTTGTCGAACACCGCGATCCGCTCGGAGGGCGGGACGTACTGCGCCCCACCCTCCTGCACGGCTCGCTCGACATAGTCCACGATCGCCTGTCGTGCCGGGGTGTCCTGCCAGGACGGCAGCAGGGCATCCGGCCGCGCAGCTCCTTCGTGATTCGTCGTCACAGCAGGGATCTCCTACTCGCGCATCAGCATCAGGGCGGCTTCGCGTTCGAGATCCAGGTACGGCTCGCCGCTGACGTCGACGGCGACCCGGTTGATCGTGCCGCCGGTGAATTGATGCGGCGGCTCGCCCGGGTAGTCGTCGGTGACCGGCTCGCCGTTGTGCCTGCCGACGTACAGACCCGCGCCGGCGATCGCGAAGGCTCCGAGCTGGGTCTTGATGCTTCCCTCGCCGACCTTCTCGTCCCCGTGGTAGAGGGAGAGGGTGCCGGTCGCGCCGTCGCGGTCCATCCCTTGTTTCTCGAACGCGGCCGACAGGAGCAGGTTCGTGCCGGTGGGAATGTCCTTCGTTCCGACGATCTGCTGCTCGACCGCGCCGACGAAGCTGTTCACGTAGTGCAGCCGGTTGTTCTTCACGTACAGCGCATGGCCGCCGAACCTGGCACCCATGGCGAACAGCACACCTTCTGCCCCCGGCGCGGGAATGTCGACCAGCGCGCCGATCGCGAACGACCGGTTCCGGGTGTTGACCGCCTGCCATTCCGAGACCGGGGCTGTGTCCGGGTAGTACACGTACCGGTCCTTGGCCGCCGTGAGCTGGGGCCGCGGGGTGGTGAGGATCTCCACCGCGGAGCGGTCGTCGAGCGGGAAGGCCTTGTTCCAGCCGGCCTCGGCGTACCAGGCGTTCACCAGTTGGCGCAGCTTGTCCGGGTGCTCTGCCGCGAGGTTCTTGGTCTCCGACCGGTCGGTCTCGACGTGGTAGAGCTCCCACTCGTCGTCGTTGAAGTTGCCCCAGCCGGCGATGGTCGGGTGGGTGGTGACCGCCTTCCAGCCCTCGTGGTAGATCGCGCGGGATCCCAGCATCGAGTAGAACTGCGTCCGCCGTCCGGAGTCGGCGCTCGCGTCGTCCATGCTGGCCCGCATGCTCATCCCGTCGATGTCCGACTGGGTGTGTCCCTTGATCGTCTCCGGGGCTTCGACGCCCAGGACATCGAGGATCGTCGGGACGATGTCGATCGCGTGGTGGTACTGGTGGCGGAGCTCGCCCCGCGCCGGCGCACCTGCCGGCCACGAGATGATGCAGGGGTCCGAGGTGCCACCGCTGAACTCGTAGCGCTTCCACATCTTGAACGGCGTGTTGAAGGCCATCGCCCAGCCGTTCGCGTAGTGGTTGTACGTCCTCGTGCCACCCAGGTCGTCGAGCTTGGCCAGGTTCTCCGCCAGGTCGTCGTCGATGCCGTTGGCGAACTTGTTCTCGTTGACCGAGCCGTTCGGGCCGCCTTCACCGCTCGCACCGTTGTCGGACACGACCACGACCATGGTGTTCTCGAGCTGATCGGTCCGCTCGAGGTATTCGAGCAACCGGCCGATGTGGTGGTCGGCGTGGGCGAGGAATCCGGCGTACACCTCGGCCATCCGGGCGAACAGGTGTCGCTCGTCGGCGTTCAGCGAGTCCCACGGACGGGTGTAGTCCAGCGCCGGGAAAGGTTGGTGGTTCGGGCCGCTGCGCGTTTCGGGGGTGCCGATCGGGTTCACCGGGGGCAGCTCGGTGTCGTCCGGCACCAGACCGAGCTTCTTCTGGCGGGCCAGGGTCTCCTCCCGAATCGCCTCGTACCCTTGGTCGAAGTGGCCGGCGAACTTGTCGATCCACTCCTTCGGCGCGTGGTGAGGTGCGTGACAGGCACCGGGTGCGTAGTACAGGAAGAAAGGCTTGTCCGGAGCGATCGCCTTGGCGTCCTTGATGAACTCGATCGCCTTGTCGGTGATGTCGTCGGTGAGGTGGTAGCCCTGCTCGGGCGAGCGCGGCTGTGCGACCGGGTGGTTGTCGTAGACGAGGTCGGGATACCACTGGTTGGTCTCGGCCCCGAGGTACCCGTACCACCGTTCGAAGCCGCGGCCGCTCGGCCAGTTGCGCCGGGTCGCGGCGAGGTTCATCTCGTCGGTCGGGCACAGGTGCCACTTGCCCACCATGTAGGTGTTCCAGCCGCGGTCTCCGAGGATCTCCGGCAGCATCCCGTTCTCCGGCGGGATCGTGCCGCTCGCGTTCGGGAATCCGATCGCCGCCTCCGTGATGCACGCCATGCTGTTGCGCGTGTGGTTGCGGCCGGTCAGCAGACACGACCGGGTCGGTGAGCACAGCGCGGTCGTGTGCCACTGGGTGAAGCGCACCCCGCGATCAGCGATCGCGTCGATGTTGGGGGTCTCGATCGGTCCGCCGTAGCAGCTCATGGCCGAGTAGCCGACGTCGTCCAGGACGATGTAGACGACATTCGGCGAGCCGTCCGGCGCCTTCGGCGGCTCGAACGGCGACCAGTCCGGCTCGGAGTCACGAATATCGACGTTGATCGTTCCTTGGAACTGCTCAGGCATGACGTCCTCCATCCTCGATGTCAGTCCAGGTTCGAGCGGGCGCGATCCCGAGTCGTCACCCTCGAAGGATGATCTGGCTCACCGCCGCGAACCCTCGCCGCCGGCCTCCGGCTGCGGACTGCGCCAGCTCGCACCGGTCTGCCGTACGTACTCCGCGACAGCCGCGTCGAGTGTCGGGAGGAAGTGCGCCGGGTTGATGGTGCGGGTGAGTTCGTACCGCTCGATCTTCGAGCGGACCGGATCCTTCATCTCCGCGAACACCAGGGACACATCGCGCGCGTTGAGCCAGGCGTCCAGCTCCTGCAGCATGTCGGAGGCGGTGGTGTCGACGTCGGTGATCGGCTCGGCGGCCACGATGATCCAGCGGACGTCAGGATCGTCCGAGGCGATCTCCCGCACCTTCTCACCGAACATCCGCGCGTTCGCGAAGATCAGCGGTGCGTCGAAACGGTAGACGACCAGACCACGGAGGAGTTCGGCGCCGGGATAGCTCTTGGTGTCGTGCAGGCCGGCGACTCCCTCCACCCGTCCGAGTTCGGCCTGGTGCGGCCACCAGGCGCGGCGGAAGACGTTCAGGATGGACAGTCCGACGGCGATGAGAATGCCGGGCAGTACACCCAGAAGAGCGACGCCGAGCAGCGCGATGATGGACAGCCCGAACTCGGTCCGCCGCTGATGCCACAGCCGGCGGGTCCCGGCGATGTCGGCCAGCGACAGCGCGGCGGCGATGACGATCGCGCCCAGGGTCGGCTGCGGCACGTACTGCATCAGGGAGGTGGCGACGACCAGGACCACGGTGATCGTCGCGGCGCCGACGATGCCGGTCACCTGGGACCGGGAACCGGCCTGCTCGGCGACGGCCGTGCGGGACCCGCTGGTGCTGACCGGGAACCCCTGGAAGAACCCGGCCGCGATGTTGGCGGCGCCGATGCCGACCATCTCCTGGTTCCCGCGAACCCGGTCGCCCTTGCGAGCGGCGAACGCCGATGCCGTCGACATCGTGTCGGCGAGCGCGACGACGGCAATAGCCAGCGCCCCGACGAACAGCGGCGGCAGATCACCCCAGCCGACGCCCGGGACGGTGAACGGCGGGAAGCCCTGGGGGAGCTTGCCGACCGTGTCGACGTCGTGGGACTGCAGGTCGAACGCGCTGACCAGGACGGAGGCGAGCACCACGATGATCAGGACGCTCGGCAGCTTGGGCAGCAACCGGTTCAGCAGCAGGATGCCGACGAGCGAACCCACCCCGAGGACCGCGGCCGTCGCGTTGGCTTTGCCGTCCGCGAGCCCCGACAGGAAGGCGTGTGCCTCGGCCAGCAGCCCGTCGGCATCGACCTTGAACCCGAACAGCTTGGCCAACTGACCGATCACGATGGTCAGCGCGAGCCCGTTCATGTAGCCGATCTGGGTCGGCTTCGACAGCAGGTCCGCGACGAACCCGAACCGGGCCAGCCCGGCGACCGTCATCACCACGCCGACCATCACCGCCAGCATCGACGCGAGCGCGACGGCCCGGGCGGGATCGCCGTTGGCCAGCAGGAGTGGCGCTATCGTCGCCGCGATCATCGGGCCCAGCGACGAGTCGGGACCGAGGACCAGCACTCTGGACGGCCCGAAGACCGCGTAGCCGAGCAGGCACAGGATCGAGGTGTAGAGCCCTGTCACCGGTGGCAGCCCGGCGAGCTCGGCGTACGCCATTCCCTGCGGTACCAGCAGTGCGGACAGAACCAGGCCGGCGACGATGTCCTTGGGCAGCCACGCCCGCTGGTACGACCTGGCGACGCCCGCGCCAGGCACGTACTCCTGCCACCTGGGCGGCGTGATCGCCGGGTGCTTGCTGTCGTCGGCCACGTTCGCCGTACCCCCTCGGCCTACTGTTGTTCGAACGGATCGGCCGCCGCGCCCGCGGGGGCCTGTGCCTCGAGGTCGCGCCTGATCTCCTGCAGCGCTTCGCGTGCCTTCTTCCCGACGCTGGGATAGCGAGGATCGATCTCGATCAACGTGTTGGCGATCACCGCGGCGGAGGCGATGCGTCCGTACCACTTGCGGTCGGCGGGAATCACGTACCAGGGCGCCCAGTCGGTGCTGGTCCTGGACAGCATCGTCGAGAACGCGCGCTGGTAGTCGTCCCAGTAGTCGCGCTCGCGGATGTCGGCCGCGGAGAACTTCCAGTTCTTGTCGCGCAGGTCGATCCGGCGAAGGAAGCGGCTGCGCTGCTCCTCCTTGGACAGGTTCAGGAAGAGCTTCACGATCATGATGCCGTTGTCGTGGAGGGTCCGTTCCCACTCGTTGATCTCGCGATAGCGCCGTTTCCACAGCCCGCGGCGGGAGCCGGCCGGGAGCTTCTGACGGTCGAGGAGTTCCTCGTGCACGCGGACGACCAGCACTTCCTCGTAATGCGACCGGTTGAAGATGCCGATCTGACCGCGTTCCGGTAGGCGCAGCCCGTAGCGCCACAGATAGTCGTGATCCAGCTCCTCGTTGGAGGGGACCTTGAAGCTGCTCACGGCCACACCCTGCGGATTCACTCCGGTCATGACGTGGCGGATGGTGCCGTCCTTCCCGCCGGCATCGAGCGCCTGCAGCACCACCAGCACACCGTGGGTGTGCTGCGCGTACAGCCGGGACTGGTACTCCGACAGCAGTTCGATGCCCTGGGTCAGCAGCTTGCGGCCGCGTTTCTTGGAACGGATCGTGCCCCTGAAGTCCGGCGCGAAGTCCTTGGCCAGGTTGACCCTCGAGCCCGGTTCGACCCGGAACGGCTCGATGAAGTCGGCGATCCGCTGCTCGCGAGATGTCATGTGCTCTCTCCTGCCTTCGCAGTCACCGGCCGACACCAGTCGACCGCCCGGGGGAACGTTGTGCATCACCCCACGCGGACGAGCCGGAATGTCGGCGCCGGCGGGGACCTAGGCGCCAGGCGCGCTCCAGGCACGGGCCGGCGCGACGGCGTGCTCGGGCCCGAGCGCCGTACGCTGCTGCTGCCCACGCCTCCTGACCACCTTGGCCACCTCGACGACGATCGGAAGAATCGCGGCCAGGCCGACGCAGGTGAGCCACTGGCGCGGGGAGAGCGAGACGGTGAGCAGCCCACTCTGGATCGTCGGGAGCTGGGTCGCCAGGAAGATCAGAACGACGGGGATCAGGCCGATCGCCAGGGCCTTCACGATCGGTGCTGTCACACCGCTGGTCGGGTCGCGACGGTTGACCACGGCGTTGAAGATGGTCCCGAGCCCCATCACCACGAAGGTCATCGTCATCGACACGGTGCCGTGCGTCGTACTCAGCTCGTCCGGCCCCGCGACCAGGGGCAGCAAGGTGACGACGAAGAGCACCAGCGCGTAGCAGATCCACCTGATCACGGCGCTCCGGTTCGTGATCGGTACGCCGGCGTCGCGCGGTGGACGATGCATGACGTCGGGATCGCCGGGGTCGACGGCGATGATCACGACACCGACAGCCGTGGCGAAGAACAACAGGAAAAGCACCATCGGCGGAGTCATCGCCACCCCGTCGTTGATGTCGAACACGGTGGCGGCGAGGAAGAGGAAGACGAGCGCCAGCAGTTGCGTCATCTGGTACCGCACGTACGAGACGACCTTGTCGTAGACGCGCCGCCCGATCTCCACTGCATGGACGAGGGTGCCGAAGTTGTCGTCGGTGAGCACCATCCGCGCGGCCTGCTTGGTGACCTCGCTGCCGCTTCCCATCGCCACCCCGATGTCGGCCTGTTTGAGGGCAGCCGCATCGTTCACCGCGTCACCGGTCATCGCGACGATCATGCCCTGCTCCTGCATGACCCTGGCGAGGCGCAGTTTGTCCTGGGGGGTGACCCGTCCGAACACGTGCAGTTCGGGCATGTGGTGTTTCAGTTCCTCGTCGGTGAGCGTCACCAGCTCCGTGCCGCTGATCGCTCCGGGACCGAGGCCCAGCTCCTCGCCGATCGCCTGCGCCGTGACCGCATGGTCACCGGTGATCATGCGTACGTCGATGCCGGCGGTGAGCGCCGTACCGACCGCGCTCTTGGCCTCCGCGCGCAGCGGGTCGATGATTCCGGCCAACCCGACGAACGAGAGCCCTTCGGTCAGGGACATGGGATCGTCGGTCATCGTGGTCAGCTCGTGGTCGGCGACAAGGCGGGCCGCGAACGCGAGGATGCGCAGACCCTTGTGGCCCATCCGTTCGTTGGCCTCGGCGATGCCGTCCTGCAACTCCGCGATCGGGACCTGCGAGCCGCTGAGCGGTCCGCCCGCGTGGCTGCAGCGCGCGAGAACGACGTCGGGCGCGCCCTTGATCAGCTCGATGACCTGCTCGACGCCGTCGACCGTGACCCGGTGGAACGTCGCCATGAACTT
The DNA here is from genome assembly GCF_044453965.1 of Kribbella sp. NPDC051586. Taxonomy (NCBI): domain Bacteria; kingdom Bacillati; phylum Actinomycetota; class Actinomycetes; order Propionibacteriales; family Kribbellaceae; genus Kribbella; species Kribbella sp. NPDC051586. The sequence continues at coordinate 918,156 of NZ_JBITDF010000003.1, forward strand.
GTACTCGGAATCGAACGGGACCTCCGACAGTCGTGGGTAGGTACGCCGCGTCTCGTCCGCGTCGACACCGAGCTTCGCGGCCAGCACCACCAGCGCCGCCTCGGTCGGGTCGCCGATCACGGACCCGTCGTCGCCGACGACCGCGTCGCTGTCGAGGGCCAGCCCGAGGCCGAGCCGGGTGAAGTCGGGCACCGGACCACCTGCCACCGAACGGATCGCGCCGCTCTTGCGGTATCCCTCCCCGTCCACGGTGAACCACGTCCCGCTCGCGTACAGCGTCGAGACCATCATCTGGTTCAGCGTGAGTGTCCCGGTCTTGTCGGTGTTGATCACGCTCGTCGCACCGAGAGTCTCGACGTCGGTGAGGTTCTTCACCACGGCTTTCGCCTCGGCCAGCTGCTTCGCACCGAGCGAGAGAAGGCCCGAGACGAACGCCGGCATGCCGGTCGGTATCGCCGAGATGGCCATGGCGGTGCCGAGCAGCAGCAGGTCCTTGGCCGGCGTCCCACGGATCAGGCCGACCACCACGATCAGCGCAACCGATCCCCAGGCAACGAGTCCGAGGACCTTCGTCAGCGAGTCCAGCTCCCGCTGGAGCGGTGACCGGGTGCGCGTCACCGAGGTCAGCATCGTCGCGATCCGGCCCATCTGTGTCTGCATCCCGGTCGCGGTGACCACGATCGTGCCCGTGCCACGGGTCACGGAGGTGCTCTGGAACAACATGTTGGTCTGGTCGCCCAGGCCGACGTCGGCCGACGCCAGCGCGCCGGTGCCCTTGGCGATCGGCGCACTCTCTCCGGTCAGCGCGGCCTCCTGCGCCTCGAGCGTCGCGGATCGGACGATACGACCGTCGGCGGGCACGATGTCGCCTGCCTCGACCTGGACGATGTCGCCCGGAACCACCTGCGTGGCCGCGATCATCGCCACCTCGCCGTCGCGGACCACCCGCGCCTGCGGTACCTGCAAGTTGGACAGGGCATCGACGCTCGCCCGTGCGGTCAACTCCTGGCGGGTTCCCAGGCCGACGTTCAGCAGGATGAGCAGGGCGACGATGATGCCGGTCGAGAGCTCTCCGATCAGCAGGCTGACGACCACGACGGCGACCAGCATGAGGTTCATCGGGTCGCGCAGCTGCTGAACCGCGACGGCCCAGATCGAGGGTGGCTTCTCGGCGGCGATCTCGTTCGGGCCGTACGACGAGAGCCGGTTCGTCGCCTCCGCTCCCGCGAGCCCTTCATCGGCATCGGAGCCGGCCGCGGCAACCACCATCCCAGCCGCTAGCGTGTACGGCGCTCCCTCGACTCCAGTCGCCGAAGACGCTGCCATGCCGATCTCGCTCATGAGTCTCTTCTCCTCTCCAGGGACCATCGCGGCGCACTAATGGGCGGGGTCTGCCGGCCCCTGAGTCGGCGCAGGCATCGGATCCGGTTCGGCCCGGTAGGCGCGGAAGACCTCCGCGAGGGTCGGGAAGATGTTGTCCTCGCCGATCGCGTCCAGGGTCCGGTACGCCCGGAGCGTCGCCAGCAGCCGGGTATCGGGCCGGACGAGCACGAAGCGGGCGTGGTGAGCCTGGCTGTACCCGACGAGGTTGGCCAGCGTCACGCCGGCCGAGTAGTCGATGTCGTCGATCGCCCCGCAGTCCAGCGCTACCCAGCGGACGGGGTCGGGAGCGGCGGAGATCACCGCCTCGAGGTGGTCGGCGAAGCGGTTTGCGTTGGCGTAGAAGAGCTCTGCGTCGTAGCGGAAGACGACGAGCCCGGGCAGGCTCTGCGCGCCGGGCAGAGCCGGCAGGTAGGTCGGTTCGCCGGCCTGGTCCTGACCGATGACGTAGTCGCCCGGCTTGTACTGCCGCCGGACGAGGTCGAGCAGCGAGAGCACGATGGCGAGGATGATGCCCTGCTCGACGCCGACGGCGAAGACGGTGACGGCAGTGACCAGAGCCACCACGAACTCGTTCCGGCGTCGCCGCCACAAGCGCTGCAGGCCCGGCAGGTCGACCAGGCTGAGCCCGATGAGGAAGACGATACCGGCGAGCACCGCGGTGGGCATGTCCGCCAGCAACCCGGTGAAGAACAGCGTGAACAGCAGCACGACAGCTGCCATCGTGATGTTGGCGAGCTGGGTACGTCCTTTCTGCTCGTCCAGGATCTGCGTCTTGGTCGGGCTGCCGTTGACCACGAAGGTGCCGCTCAGGCCGGCGGCGAGACTGGCGCCGCTGAGCCCCACGATGTCCCGGTTGATGTCGACCGCATCTCCGTGCTTGAACGCGAAACTGCGGGAGGAGGCGGCGCTCTGGGCGATGATCAGGACGAAGCAGGACAGGGCGGTCGGCAGCACCTCGGTGATGTCCGACCACGAGGTTGCCGACGGTAGGCCGAGCGGTGGGAAGCCGCCTTGGACGGCACCCACCACGACCACGCCGTGCGCGTGCGCGTCGGTCAAGGCGGAGACGGCAGTCAGCAGTACGACGGCGACGATGGCACCCGGGACGACCGGGATGAAGCGTTTGAAGAGCTGAATGATCACGATCGTGCTCAGGCCGAAGGCGAAGGTGCCGAGCTGGATCGAGGACAGTGAGGTGATCCAGTGCCACTGCTGTTCGAACCAGCCGCCCTTGCCCTTCGGGATGCCGAGCACGTCAGGGATCTGCCCTGACAGCACCTGGACGCCCACACCGGTGAGGAACCCGATCAGTACCGACGCGCTGAGGAAGTCCCCGATGAAGCCCAGCCGCAGCAGCCGCGCCACGATCAGCAGCACCCCGCAGACGAGCGCTGTCAGGCTCGTGAAGGCGAGCCAGTCGGGCGATCCAGGGGTCACCCCGGCGATGCCGAGACCAGTCAGGCCCGCGGCGAGCACCGCGGCGGTGGCCGAGTCCGCGCCGACCACGAGCAGCCGCGAGGAGCCCAGCAGGGCAAAGACGAGCGTGGGGAAGATGATGGTGTAGAGCCCGGTCACGATCGGCGTACCCGCGATGGACGTGTAGCCCATCACCTCGGGGATCGCCACCGCCGACAGTGTCAGGCCGGCGATGACGTCGCGTGTCAGCCAGGCCCGCTGGTAGCCACGCAGCGACTCGGGGACCAGTTTCATGCCGTCGTCCCCGGTCAGACTTGCTGGATGGCTTCGATCCGGTGCGTGCTGATCGCATTGGTGAAGTCTGCGAAGTCCTGCTCGTTCTGGGCGGCGTACCGCTCGGAGAAGTCGGTGATCGACAGGTCGAAGGCATCATCGTCGCCGAGATAGGCAGCGATGGACACCGCGTCACCCGATCGTGCGTGCGCGCGGGCGAGGGTCCATCCGCAGGTGCGGGCGTAGAAAGCCAGTGTCGCGGGCGCCATCAGCTCCACCAGCGCGGAGCCCTTCATGTCGCGCAGTTGGCGCCAGTAGTAGTAGCGATCGGCCTGCACCCCTCTGGACCAGCCGAGGAAGATGTCGCTGCTCGCCTGCATCAAGCGCTGGCCCTGGACCACCCGCTCGCCCGGCTGCTTGTACGCGCTCTTGCGCAGGGGTCCTTCGAGCACGGACCTGGTGGCTTCCTTGACCTGGAGGAACAGCGGATCGCCGCGGTCACGGCCCTGCAGCAAGACGATGAACGCCCGGGTTCCGACACTGCCGACGCCGACGACCTTCCGGGCCCAGTCGATGATCTCGAAGCGCTCCAGCAGTTGCCGGACGTCAGGCCGAAGGGTGGAACGGTAGTCCCGGAACAGGTCGAAGACGACGTCTTCGAGCTCTCCGGGCTTGATGCCGTACGCCGTGTGGAGGTCACGGGCGGGGACGATCACGGGCGGGGCGCTGGTGATGCGGTAGCGGCCGTCGACCTCCTCGCCGAGCTTGGACAGCGCCTGGTCGCTGTTGCGGGAGTGGGCCTTCTGCGCGTTCTTCTCGAACCGCTTCGTGGCCTCTTTGCGCTGCTTGCCCGTCATGCTGGTGGTGTCGTCCGCGTCGCCGCTGTGCTTGCCCTTGCCCTTGCCCTTGTGCTTGCCCTTGCCCTTGGCATCGGCCAGGAAAGCGGTGACCGACTGTTTGATCTCGTCCTCGGAGGTGTGGGCGTACCACACGTCGAGAGTCTTCATCGACGCGAACTCGGCCATCGTCTCCCGGTAGGTCGCGACCGCGTCCTTGGTGATCGCCCGCGCGTCGGACTCCGAGCAGCCGTTGTTGTAGGCGGCTACCGTGAGGCTGGCTGCCAGCCGTTTGACGTCGTACTCGAAGGGCCCCGGAAGGGTCTCGTCGAAGTCGTTGATGTCGAACACCAGCGACCGCTCCGGTGAGGCGAAGACACCGAAATTCGACAGGTGCGCGTCACCACACAGTTGCACCTCGAGACCGGAGGTTGGAGTCCCGGCGAGGTCCGTGGCCATGATCTTGGCAGCACCGCGGTAGAACGTGAACGGTGATGCCATCATCCGGCCGTGCCGCACCGGGAGCAGGTCCGCGTCACGCCGCAGGTTCTGCTCCTCGATGAGCGCCACCGGGTCCGGCCGGTCGGGGGCGGGAGTCCACCCGGTGTGACTGTCCGGATTGGCTCGCGCGCGCGCCGCCAGACCGCGTGCGCTGCGCTCGTCCAGAGTCAAGTGTTCAACAGTCGTTGGCATGATCGGCCGCCCTTCTCGCCGTCGCCGGCCCCGGCTCGTCGGACGAGCCCGGTCCCCACCCTGCGATCCGCGTACTCCGCCGACGATTCAGCAGAACCCGGGGTCGCCGCATCACCCCGCAGGGAGGATCAGGCCGGCGATCGGGGCCGGTCCGGGGACGGATCATCCCGGGTGTGGGATGCCTCGAGGGTGCGGGCCGCACAGGATGGGCCTGGCGCCGGGACTCGGCGCCCAAGCGGAGATTCTGAGGCGGGCCGATGCGGTGGAACTCGTGAGGCGCCGGATGGCGGCGGTTGTGGCGCTGGTGGTTGGAGCGGCGACGGTCGTGCTTGCCGTGGCGGTCGCCGTGAGTCAGTTTCCGCGCGGGCTCGGTGTGCTGGCCTGCGTCGTGATCGCCGCTGTCGCGGCGTGGTTCGGCCTGTTGCGACGAGGGATCGCGCGCGTGGTGGGGCTGGCCGTGGCCGCGTTGGCGCTTGCCGGTGCGGTGATCTTTGTCGTCGCGGGTGGGAAGTTCGGCGTCGATCTGTTCGTCGTGGTGGGGCTCCTGGTGACCCTGGCGGCGACTCGAGCCAGCTTCGTCGCCCACGTGGATCTGTCGCGGGTGCCGGCCCCGAAGCATCCGGTGCTGTTCTTCAATCCACGCTCCGGCGGGGGGAAGGCCGCACGCTTCGCGATCGCCAAGGAGGCGCGCGACCGCGGGATCGAGCCGATCGAGCTGACGGGCGGGGACGAGCTCGAAACCCTGGTCCGCGGTGCGGTCGCCAGGGGTGCTGACGGGCTCGCGATGGCCGGCGGGGACGGATCGCAGGCGATCGTCGCCGCGATCGCCGCCGAACTCTCGCTGCCCTACGCCTGCATACCCGCGGGTACGCGCAACCACTTCGCGCTCGACCTCGGGGTCGACCGTGACGATGTGGTCGGTGCCCTGGATGCCTTCGTCGACGGCGGCGAGCGGCTGGTGGACCTCGCCGAGGTCAACGGCCGGGTGTTCGTCAACAACGTGTCGCTCGGCCTGTACGCCGAGGCGGTGCAGCGCACCGGGTACCGCGCCGCCAAGATCCGGACCATTCTCGACACCGTGCCGGACGCGCTCGGTGCCGGTGGTAGCCAGCTCGACATGCGCTGGACCGGGCCGGGCGGTGACGGACACCGCGGTGGCGCGGCCGTCCTCGTGTCCAACAACCGGTACCGACTCGGTCGTGCGGTTGGCTCCGGCACCCGTCCGCGCATCGACGACGGCGTACTCGGCATCACCGTCATGGGGGCGTCCACGGGTGGCGATCAAGGGCACCGTCAGCGTCCTTGGCGCGAGTGGTCGGCTCCGACCTTCGAGGTCGATGCGGATCGCCAACTGCCTGCCGGCATCGACGGGGAGGCGCTCGTCCTCGACACACCACTGCGGTTCCGGATCCGGCCCGGAGTTCTCCGGGTGCGTATCGCGCACCATCACCCCGGTTCATCGCCGTCGGCGCGGGCTCCCGAGGGCCTTCGGGACGGCTTGGCCGAGCTGGTGCGCATCGCCCTCGGCCGGGACCACCGGACGCCGGCAAGTTCAGCTCCCGGGAGTCCGTGATGGACCTGAACGAGGGCCGGACCCACAGGATGACGGAAGCCGCTGCGTGACCGACTCGCACCGTATCGCCGGCTACGACCGTGCCGTCTACCGAAAAGTGGCGCGGCTGTCGACGCCGGTCCTGGACGAGCCACTGAGGCGGGTGTCCGATCTCGCCAACTTCTCCAAGCTGTGGTTCCTGGTGGCCGGCGCCGTCGCACTGTGCGGCGGTCCGCGCGGCCGGCGCGCCGCGTTGTCGGGGCTCACCGCGATCGGCGCGACGTCCCTCGTCGTGAACCAGCCGATCAAGAAGCTGGCGGGGCGACGCCTCCGGCCCGATCGGCCCGGCCTCGGCGTACCGGTGCAGCGGTGGGTGCGGATGCCCTCCTCGGGATCCTTTCCGTCCGGGCACTCCGCGTCCGCGGCGGCCTTCGCCGTCGCCGTCGGAGGCCTTCTGCCCGGGCTCCGGCCGGCGCTGCGGGTGATGGCGTCGGTCGTCGCGTTCTCCCGCGTGTACACGGGTGTGCACTACCCGAGCGACGTCCTGGTCGGGGCGGCCGTAGGAGCGCTGTTCGGGCGGTTGACCGAGCGGCTGGCGCTCCGCCGCTGGCCACCATCGCAACCGAGTGACAAGGAGCAGCTGTCATGACAGTTCACCCCACGCAAGGCGACGCGAACGCGGTAGCAGGCGGCCGGCTGTGGGCCGGCGGCGCGGCCACGGCCGTCGTCTCCGCACTCATCGCGGTTGTCGGCATCCTGATCGCTCGCGGCGTCTTCGGCGTACCCGTTCTCGCACCCGAGGGCGAGGGCACCTGGGGAGACGCGGACACGGGGAAGTACGCGATCTACTGCGGTCTCGCCGCGCTGATCGCCACCGGCCTGCTGCATCTGTTGCTGATCTCCACGCCCAGGCCCCAGCAGTTCTTCAACTGGATCATCATGCTGGCCACCGTGGCGGCAGCGCTCGCCCCCTTCGTGACCAACGGGTCGACGTCGTCGAAGATCGCGACGGGTTTGATCAACCTCGCCGTCGGGATCGCCATCGGCACCCTGCTGGGCGGCGCAGCGCGCGCGGCGACGCGCGAACGCCGCACAGGTCTGCAGTAGCCGGGCACCGTCGGCATCTCACCCTCGAGGGACGATGCGGTGCGCGGGCCCGGCGGGCATCGTCGTGGAGGAAGCAGGATGACCAGGAGGGCCGGCACGATGACGTACAACGACCTGGACAGCACGGACTCACGCAAGCATGTCCCGAGCGGGGCGGTGGGCGGCATCGCGTTCGCCGGGTTCACCCTGCTCATCATCGGCACGTTCTCGACCGTCGCCGGGCTGGCCGCGATCCTCGACGACGACTATCTGGTCGTCAGCCGGCGCTACGCGTTCGACCTGTCCACCGTCGGGTGGGGCTGGATCCATCTGGTGCTGGGGATCGGCGCCATCCTGGTCGCGGGCGGCGTCTTCACCAGCAAGGCCTGGGCGGGAACAGTCGCGATCGTCATCGCGGGCCTGATCGCCTTGGACTACTTCTTCTTCATTCCCTACCAGCCGGCGTGGTCGCTGGTGGTGATCGGGCTCAGCGTGTGGATCATCTGGTCCATCACACAGGCCCGCGGCGTCGATCTCTGACTCCCTCGGGAGGCCGGGGACGTCAGGGCTTCCGCCGCGGCCAGCGCGGGTGGCGGCTGAGGACGCGGACGGAGAACTCGCCCAGCTGATAGTGCGGGTCGGACGAGCCGGCCAGCGACTGTGGCGAGCCGAAGGCGACATCCTCGATGGTCAGCCGGGACCCCCGACTCAGAGCATCGTGGTAGCCGACCAGCCGCCCGTCCACGCGAAAGTACGTCTTGCCGCTGGTGTGCCAGTCGAATCTCAGTTCCGCGAAGCGCGAACTGGGGTTCGGCAGCTGGCCGATGTCGTGCCAGACCCGGTGGACCCGGACGCGGACCAGCGCCTGGAACGTGGTCAACGGTTCGAGACCCAGGACGAACTCGTCGCCGAGGCAGAGGATCGGCACCGACGAGCTGACGGCTCGACCCGGGTGCCTGAACCGCACGAGGCAGCTGACCCCGATCACATCGAGAAGGGGAGTTTCGAGGACGTAGTGGAGACCGCGGCCCGGTGCGATCAGCATGGTGTCTCCGGACGGACTCAGCGCGAGCGAGCCCGGTGACAAGCTGCCGGGTAGGCCTTGAAAGGATCGGATGTCGCCATCCGCGAACTCGTGCAGCAACACTGAGCGCCACATGACGATCTCCTCATCCGACTTGTTCGGCGGCGACTTCGTCCGGGGGGAGCTCCGCCGGCTCTGCCGGCGGAGTCTCTTCGGGGAGTGGGCCGCCGGAGATGAGGCCGGCGAGCCAGTGGGTGGAGGGGGCGGCGTCGAGGAGCAGGGCCTTGACCAGCAGCGACAGCGGAATGGCCAGTACGGCGCCCAGCGGGCCGAGGAGCCAGGCCCAGAAGACCAGGGAGAGGAAGGTCAGGGTCGTGGACAGCCCGACCGTGTCGCCGACGACCTTCGGCTGGATGATCGACTGGATGATGAAGTTGATCACGCTGTACGCCACGATCACCCACAACAAGGCGCCCCAGCCCTGGTCGAGAAGTGCCAGCAGCGCGGGCGGGATCACCCCGATGAAGAATCCGACGTTCGGTATGTAGTTGGTGATGAGGGCGAGCAGTCCCCACAGCCAGGGCAGCGGGATGTCCAGCACGTAGAGGACCGCGACGTCGAACGCTGCCACGATCACCCCGAAGACGGTGGAGACGATCAGGTAGCGCGTCGTACTTCGCGTGAAGCCGATCAGGGCGGTAATGACGTCTGGTTTGACCTGTGCCGCCCGCCTCAGGCGGTCCGGGAAGTCCACGGCGTCGATGCCCATGAAGAACAGAACGGCGACGATGAAGGCCAGGACGGAGAAGATCCCCAGGAGTCCGCTCAGCCAGCCCTGCAGGGTGTCGAAGAGCTTCCCGAGGTCGAACTTCCGCAGCGCGGCCTCGAGTTGTTCCGGGCCCACGCCGCGGTCGGCCAGCCAGCCGCGGGTATCCGCGACCAGTTCGGCGAACTTCTCCTGATAGGTGGGCAGAAGGCCCGCCAGCTGAGCGACCGAGAAGGCCAGCATCGCCGCGACGCCGAGCAAGAAGGCGTTCACGACCACGAGTGCGATCAGGCCGGCCAACCACCCCTTGACCCCTCGCCTGAGCAGCGACCGGCGCAGTGGACTCACCGCGATCGTGAGGACGAGCGCGAGGAAGACAGGACCGACGATCTCCGCGAAGCTGCGTATCCCGGCGGCCGTCACGACCGCGGCCGCGGTGCCGAGTAGGACGACAACTCCGCGCGGCAGCGTCCCAGGGGGAGCCGGGGCGTCGGCTGCCGGCACTCTGCCGTCGGGGGAGTCCGTGGAGCCTGCGGACATCGTCGCAACCTCCCTGTCCCGACCGGCCTGGGCTTCGAAGATCGCTCAGATCGTCCCGGGCCGGCATCACCCACCTGGGATGATCCTTCGCCACGACCGCGGACCGGGCCCGGATGTCGTCCGCCAAGGGTGACGCAACGACGGCCGGCGCGGTCCTACTGTCGACGCGCACTCGACGTCCGTCGAGGACCGGGCAGGCCCGGGCAGGAGAGGTGGACACAGATGACCGACGACCGCGGTATCGAGTCGCAGGCCGACTCGGGCTGGGTGATGAGCGGAGTCGCCTTCGCCGCCACGATGCTGCTGATGATCGGTGGCTTCCAGGTCGTCGCAGGCCTGGCCGCGATCATCAACGACGAGTACTTCGTGCGGGTCAGGGGCTACGCCTTCGATCTGGACATCACCGCCTGGGGCTGGATCCACCTGATCATCGGCCTGGCGCTCATCGCGACCGGGATCGGACTGTTCTCCCGAGCGGTCTGGGCCGGTGTCGTCGCGCTCTTCCTGGTGGTGCTGAGCGCGATCGACAACTTCTTCTTCATTCCGTATCAGCCGTTCTGGGCGCTGCTGCTGATCGCCCTCGACGTGTGGATCATCTGGGCGCTGACGCGTCCGCGTGCCCTCCGTAGGTGAGGGCTGCGCCACCGTGTCCACGCCGTTGGTCCGCGCCGGAGATCTCGGCCGGATCGTCGCGACCTATGTCAGCTCGGTCCTGGCCCTGGCCCTCGCGGGCGCCGTGCTGTCCGGCCTGCGATTCTCGTCGTTCCCGCAGCTGCTCGCCTCGGCGGCGGCGACGTTGCTGGTCGGTGCGCTGGTGCGCCCGTTGCTCGTCGCCGCGAGCGCCGCGGTCGGATGGCTTGCGGTACTCCTCGTGGCGGTGCTCGGACAGGCCGTGATCCTCGCGGTGGCGCTCACACTGATCCCGGGGGTCGAGGCGGACTCGTTCTGGGTCGTGCTCGCCGCGGCGTGGATCGCGGCGGCGACGGCGACGATCGTCGCGTGGCTGTGCACCTCTGGTACGTCGGAAGCCTTCACGGCGGCCCTCGTCCGCCGGACCAGGCGGCGGCAGAAACCGGTCGACGATCCCGAGACTCCCGGCGTCATCTTCGTACAGCTCGACGGCGTGCCGTTCCCGGTTCTGCGCTGGAAACTTCTCGCCGCCACGCTGCCCACCATGGCGCGTTGGGTCCGTGACGGTGGCTATCGGCTGGTGGAGTGGACGCCGGTGCTGCCACCCACCACGCCCGCCAGTCAGTTGGGGATCCTGCATGGCCGCATCGACGGCGTACCCGCCTTCCGTTGGTACGACCGGGCCCTGGGGCGCGTGCTGGTCTCCAATCGGACCGCTGACGCGGCCGAGATCGAGCGCCGGGCCTCCGACGGCCGCGGTCTGCTGGCCGATGGCGGCGTGAGTATCTCCAACCTCTTCAGCGGCGACGCCAAGCGGTCGGTGCTGACCATGAGCAAGATCGAGCTCTCGCGCGGTTCGGCTGACACGCGTCGCCGCGCTGCCTGGTATCTGGCCCGGCCGGACGGTTTCGCCGGCAGCCTGGCCGGGGCGGTGGCCGAGATCGCGCGGGAGAGGTTCGAGTCGCGTCGGCAACGCCGCCTCGACGTTCGCCCGAGAGGAGAACGCGGCTGGCTGTTCGCCGGCATGCGCGCGGTGACGAACGTCGTACTGCGCGACCTCAACACCGCACTGGTGGCCGAGGAGATGATGCACGGCACGCGGGTCGTGTACGTCGACTATGTCGACTACGACGAGGTGGCCCATCACGCCGGCGCCTTGCGGCCGGAGTCGCTTGGCACGCTGGATCGGCTCGATCGTGTTCTGGGGTGTCTGGAGGCCGTCGCCGCCGCGGCGCCGCGGCCGTACCGCCTCGTCGTCCTGTCCGACCACGGTCAGTCCCAGGGGACGATCTTCGCCGATCGGCACGGGATCGACCTGGCTGCGGTCTGCTCGCAGTTGACCGCGGCACGCGTCGAAACCGTCGAGCAGTCGGTCGAGGGCTGGGGCCGCCTGAACGGCCTCCTGGCGGATCTGTCCGGCAGCGGCTCCGGCACCGGACGGGTTGCCCATCACGCGGCGTTGCGGGTGCAGGACCGCGCCGCACCGCCGACGGTCACCACTAGTTCGGAGCTGGTCGTCCTCGGGTCGGGCAACCTCGGCCTGGTGTACGCCGCCGAGGAACGCCGGCTGACGATGGAGGAGATCACCGCTCGCTGGCCGGCTCTCATCCCCGGGCTCGTGGACCACGACGGAATCGGCTTCATCGCCGTGATGAGCACCGAGCACGGGCCGCTGGCCCTCGGACCGTCGGGTGTACACCGGCTGTCCGACGCGAAGGTGACCGGCGTCGACCCGCTGGCGCCGTTCGGGCCGTATGCCTCGACAGACCTGCTACGAGCGGTATCGATGCCCGAGGCACCTGACCTGTATGTGAACAGCTCTGTCGACCTGGACACCGGCGAGGTCTCCGCGTTCGAGGGTCTGGTCGGCTCTCACGGCGGACTCGGCGGGTGGCAGGGACGGGCGCTGCTCCTGGCTCCGCCCGACCTGGTGATCCCCGACCGGCCGATCCGCGGCGCGGACCAGCTCCACCGCGTGCTGGTCGGGTATCTCGAACAGCTCGGTCAGCGCAGCGGCCTCTCCCGCGATACCGCGGACGTATGAGGCAACAGGTGCTCACGATGATCGACGACACTGCCGGAGAATGGTTCCTCCGACCGGACGAGCGCGGCAATCCCGGAACGGACATCGACCGGGTGGGAGACGTGGACGGCTCCTGGGTCGACGGCAACCTGGTCCGGCCGCTGATCCACGGGGCGACCTACTTCCGTCGCCTGTACGAGGAACTGTGCGCGCTGCGGGCCGGAGACCGGGTCTACTTCACGGACTGGCGTGGCGACTCGGACGAGAAGTTGCTGCCCGACGGTCCGACGATCGGACACGTGCTGGCTGATCTGGCCCGATCGGGAATCGAGGTCAGGGGCCTGCTCTGGCGATCGCACTCGGATCATCTGCGGTTCAACGCGCGGGAGAACCAGCGGCTGGGGACGAAGCTCAACGAGGCCGGCGCGGAGGTGCTGCTCGACCAGCGGGTCCGGCATCTGTCCTCGCACCACCAGAAGCTGTTCGTGATCCGGCACAAGGGCCGGGCAGAACTGGCTGTCGCGTTCGTCGGCGGCATCGACCTGTCCCACCAGCGTCGCGACGACGGCGAGCATCTGGGCGATCCGCAACAGGCGCCGATGGATCGCAGGTACGGCGACCGCACGCCCTGGCACGACGCGGCGCTGGAGATCCGCGGACCGGTCGTCGGCGATCTGCTCCGCACCTTCATCGAGCGCTGGGACGACGGTCATCCGCTCGACCGGCGGACGCCGTACCGGATGATGGTGCAACGACTCGCGCGAATGCCGCGCCATCCGAAGTCGCTGCCGGAGGAGTTCCCCGATCCGCCGCCGGCCGGGCCGCACGCCGTACAGGTACTGCGAACGTACGCCCGCAAACGTCCTGGCTACCCGTTCGCGCCGCAGGGCGAGCGGAGCATCGCCCGAGCCTACGGCAAGGCGTTCGCCAAGGCCCGGAAATTGATCTACCTGGAGGATCAGTACCTGTGGTCGGAGCTGATCGCGGCAGGGATCCGCGATGCCCTCGAGCGGTCACCCGACCTCCGCGTGATCATCGTCGTGCCGCGATACCCGGATGCCGACGGCCCGGTGAGCGGCCCCCCGGAACGCTTCGGGCAGTTGCGCGCTGTCCGGCTGCTGCGCGAGGCTGCGCCTTCCCGGGTCGGGATCTACAACCTGGAGAATGCCGCGGGGGCACCGATCTACGTGCACGCAAAGATCTGCATCGTGGACGACGTGTGGTTCACCTGCGGCTCGGACAACTTCAACCGGCGCTCCTGGACCAGCGACAGCGAACTCACCTGCGCGGTGCTGGACGCGACTCCCGACGATCGGGATTTAGTTGCTGAGGGCACCCGTCGGCTCGCCCGCGACCTGCGGCTCGAGGTGTGGTCGGAGCATCTCGGGTGGCCGCGGTCCAGTCTGGCGCAGCTCGACCTGTTGACGGGGTTCGAGCTGTGGCAGCGCACCGCTGCGGATCTGGAGTCCTGGTACGCCGGCGGCAGGAAGGGCCCGCGTCCGGCCGGAAGCATCCGTCCGCACGAGACGCAGCACGTGACCCGCTTCCAGGCGCTCTGGGCCGAACCGCTGTACAGGCTGGTCTACGATCCCGACGGCCGCCCCCGCCGGATGCGCCGGAGTGGGGAGTTCTGACATGAGTGTCGAGTTCGTGTTCTGGTGTGTGGTTCTGGCGCGCTTCGCGCTGCCCCTGCTGATCCCGGTGTTCCCGTTGCCGGCGATCATCGCCTGCCTCCTGCTCGACGGCGTCGACCAGACGATCTTCCAGACCTTCGGATACGACCCGCCGAACTACCAGAGCTACGACAAGGCGATGGACGTCTTCTACCTTTCCATCGCGTATCTGGCGAGTCTGCGGAACTGGACCAACCACGGCGCGGTCCGGATCGGCCGCTTCCTGTTCTTCTTCCGGCAGGTCGGTGTCGTCGCGTTCGAGCTGAGCGGCGCCCGGCTGCTGCTCCTGCTGTTCCCGAACACGTTCGAGTACTTCTTCATCGCCTACGAAGCGGTGCGCACCCGGCGGAACCCGCTGCGGTACGGGTTCCGGTTCTGGGTACTCGTCGCCGCTGCGATCTGGATCTTCGTCAAGCTGCCGCAGGAGTACTGGATCCACATCGCCCAGCTGGACCTCACCGACACGATCCGGGACGTTCCGTGGTTCCTCCCGACGCTCGTCGTCGCTGTGCTGGTTCTGCTCGCGGTCGTGTTCTTCTTGGTCCGGCCGCGGCTGAGTCCGGCCGACTGGAACTGGCGGTTCCGTGCCGATCCGCTGCCCGAGGGAATCGACGACGCCCGCCAGCGCGCCGCCTACCAAGCCGCGCACCGGAAGGTGTTCGATACGACAACGCTGGAGAAGACCTTCCTGATCGGCCTGATCAGCGTGATCTACGGCGAGGTGCTGCCAGGCGTCGAGTCGAACAACCTGGAACTGTTCCTCGGGATCGCGGTCTTCGTGGTGATCAACGCCGCGCTCGGCCTGTGGGCCGCGAAGCGCGGCTATTCGTGGAACTCGGTTGTGGTCTCGTTCGGGATCGTCTTCGCGACGAACGTCGTACTCGTGGTGCTGGCCGACGTGCTGCTGTCCCGGGGCCCGGGCCGGCTGCACCTGACGGACGCGCTGTTCTTCGTCCTCCTGTTCAGCGTCCTCACCACCCTCTACGATCGCTATCGCCCGATCGCCGACTACCGCGTCGCCGCCGCTGCCCGGACCGAGGCCGAGCGCTGACCCGCCGTGAACTGATTCCGACCGCCGGTCCGGTGGTCTCCCTCACCATGGATGAGGTGGCGCCCGGCGTCGGGACGGAGCATGGTCGCGTGGGTACTTCAGAGCAGTCCGAGAACCCGCCTGATGCGCCCCCGGCGAGCCAGGACGCGATCGTCATGCTCGACGCGGCCGTCGGTGCCGCCGCGCTGGCGGCGGCCGTGGCGCAGTTGGTCGGACGCCGGGTCGGGGGAGTTGTCAGCCCGGTCGGACGCCGGGTCGGAGGAGTTCTCAGCCCGGTCGCCGTCGTGGTCCTTCGGCCGCCCATGCTGGCGGAGCGGTACCAGCCGGCCACCTGGCTGGAAGGTCTGGCCAGGCGCGGTGGCCGAGGACGTACCGAGTTGGAGCGCCAGCTGTCGGTCGTGCTGGACCGGATGGTTCCCGCGGTGGCGGCAGAGGTGCTGGCGCGGATCGACATGGCCGGGCTGGCGGAGGGGGTCATCGCGGAGGTCGA
The DNA here is from genome assembly GCF_044453965.1 of Kribbella sp. NPDC051586. NCBI lineage: Bacteria > Bacillati > Actinomycetota > Actinomycetes > Propionibacteriales > Kribbellaceae > Kribbella > Kribbella sp. NPDC051586. The sequence continues at coordinate 933,592 of NZ_JBITDF010000003.1, forward strand.
TCTCGCCGAGATGATCCGGCAGTCCACCGGATCTGTTGCGTCCGACACTGTCCGCGGCGTACGCCTGCAAGGCATCTCCGGCGATGAGGCGGTGGGCCGGGTGGTGGCCCGGCTGAGGCTGCGGCGCACCCGGGCCGAACCCGAGATGACGCCGCCGCAACCATGAGAACGCACGAGCCGGTGTCGCTCGTCCCGCGGGAGGCGCAGCAGTACCAGGGACGGCGAGCAGGACTTGTGACCAGATCGGTCGCCGGTGTCGTCGACGGTGTCGTCGTGGTGGTAGCGGTACTGGCCGGCTATGTGGGCGTCAACGGGCTGAGGTTTCTCGTCCGCCCGCGGGACTTCCAGTTCAGTGAGGCATCCCCGCTGCCGAGCGTGGCGACGGTACTGCTGGTTCTGGCCGGCTATCTCTTCGTCGCCTGGTCGATCACCGGACGGACCTACGGCTGCCATCTGATGGGACTCAGGGTCGTTGGCCGTGGTGGTGCCCGGCCGGGTCTCCTTGTGGCGCTGCTGCGGGCCCTGTTCTGTGTTCTGTTCCCGCTCGGACTGCTGTTGTGCGCCGGCGGCCGTCAGCACTCTGTGCAGGACATCGTCCTGCGTACGTCGGTCATCTACGACTGGCGACCCGGATCGGCACGATGAGGAGTTGACCATGTCGGACATTGACAGGCGCGTCGCGGCGCCGCGAGGGGGCTGGGTGGGCCCGATCGTCTTCGCCGCCGTGGTGATGATCGTGATCGGCACCATGCACGGCTTCGAGGGGATCGTCGCTTTGCTGAACGACGACTACTACGCGGTGCCGAAGAGCGGTCTCGCCATCCACGTCGACTACACCGCCTGGGGCTGGACACATCTGATCGTCGGCACCGCCGTCCTGGTGGCAGGATTCTGTGTCCTGCTCGGTCAGGTCTGGGCGCGGGCCGTCGGGGTGATCCTCGCCGTCGCGAGCATTCTGATGAACACGGCGTTCCTCGCCGCGTCTCCGGGCTGGACCACGATCATGATCGCTCTGGACGTCCTGGTGATCTGGGCGCTCACCTTCCACGGTCGCGACGTCCGGCCCAAGCACGGGGCCTGACCGGGTCCGTGGCCAGTGGACTGAAGGCCTCGGGGCGCGAGGGCAGCAGTCCCAACTCCCACGCCCGCCGTACGGCCTCGTTCCGGCGTGATGCGCTCAGCTTGCGCAGAATGCTCCGGACATGGCTCCGAACCGTGTTGACGGAGACGTACATGGTGCCGGCGATCTCCTCGGTGGTCAGCAGCTCGGCGAGGTACTCGAGCACCTCGTGCTCCTTGCTGGTCAACGCCGTGGTGACGACCAACTCGGGTCGTGACACTGCCCAGCGATCGGCGGTCCGGTCGCGACCGCGCAGACCCGGCGCGCGCAGCCACGGGTGATGCGTCATCAGATCACCGGTGGGCTCCAGCAGCTTTCCCAGCGCCGGCGGAGCCTCCGTGAACGGTCGGCGGAACTGCTCGGGTGCAGCCAGTCTGAGGGCCCGCTCCAGGCAGAGCCCGCTACGACCCGTGTCTCCGGTCCTGATCGATTCCGCGGCTTGGACGAGCCAGCCGTCCACCTGGGTCTCGAGTGCGACGACGCGATCCGTGGCCGGGAGTGGCTGAGCGGGCGAGGGCTCGCCGGCCTCGGCAGCTGCTCTCTGCAGCACCAGACGCGATCCCGCCTCATCACAACCCCCGGACTGTTCGATCGCCGTGATGGCCTCTTGTGGCCGGTGTTGTGCCACGAGCATCTTCGCCTCGTCGATGGTCAGGGCCTGGCCGAGCCAGCCACCCTGCGCGCCGTAGCTGTCGCGCGCCGCCCGGAGTTCCGCGGCGGCCCGATCGATGTTGCCGCTCGCCCGCAGCAGCCTGGCCCTGACCAGGGCGAGGGCGCCGGCGAGAACTCGCGCGTCGTGGGTGGGAGCGGTTTCCGCGGCACGCTGCACCATCTCTTCGGCGCTCGGCAGATCGCCCCGGTCGGTGTGCACCCAGGCACCGGCCACGATCGCGGACTGCGGCAGTTCCGCCCCTGGCTCGGCCACCGAAGCTGCCTGCGCGACGACCTCTCCGGCTCGCCGCAGATGTCCCCAAGCGGCTTCCACCAGCGCGGCCATGCCGAGGAAGTCGACCAGCGCCTCCTGGGCACCGTTCACCTCCGCGAGCGCGATCCCTTCGGTGAAGGCTGCCAGAGCTGCCGGGAAGTCTCCGCGTTGGAGCAGCACGCGGCCCTTGCTGCCGGCCACCAGCAGCCTCGGCTCTGGATGCGCGACGGCTGACTCCGGCGAAGCCGATCTCAGGTCGGCCTCCGCTATCAAGACCGGGACCAGCCCGCTCTCGGGACTCTCGCTGAGGCTTGCGCACACCGCCTGCAGCACCCTGATGGCAGACTCGGCCGGCTGCCGTCGAGCGGATGCCTGATGGTCCAGCAGGACGGTGGCCCTGTCGAGTTGCGACCCGCAGCGGTCGACATCGAACTCCGCCAGCGCGCGGGCGGCGCTGATGATCGCGGCCTCGGCACCGTGCAGATCGTCGGGAAAGGCGGCGAACATGGCTGTCAGCTGCTCTCGCCGGCGGCCGACGAGGAGACAGGCGACCTGGTAATCCTCCACGAGGTACCGGGCTGCGTGCTCCCACTCACCGGCCGTGACGGCATGGTGGATCGCCTGCAGCGGCTGACCGTTCTGGGCGAACCAGGCAGCGGCCTCGCGGTGGAGTACGGGGGCGAGGTCAGGCAGCTCGAACAACAGTTGCGCGCGCAGGAACTCGCGGAACAGGGCCTGATAGCTGTAGCTGTCCGCCGTCCCCGGAACAGGCTGGATGAACGAGTTGCCGTGGGACAGGAACTGTAACGATCGACCGGCAGAAGCCTGGCCGGTCAGCGTCGCGGCCAGGGCCGGCCGGACCTCGTCGACGATGCAGGTCCGGAGCAGGAACTCACGCAGCTCGGGCGGCTGGGCATCGAGTACCTCGGTCATCAGGTACGCCGCCACGTTTCCGGAGTCGCCGCGGAACTCGCGGATGACCCGTTCCGGGTCGGCCTTCCCGGTCAGGTTCATGGCCGCGAACATCAGGGCGGCCGGCCAGCCGTCGGTCCGGGCCTGGAGCTCGGCGACTTCCGAGGTAGTCAGCTCGAGCTTGTGCCCGCGCATCAGCGCCGTGGTCTCGTCGGTCGTGAAGGCCAGGTCGGCGGCCCGGATCTCGGCGATCGTGCCTGCCAGCCGGTACAGGTGCAAGGGGAGAGGCGGGTCGGACCGGGTCACCAGCACTACCCGGACGCGTCCGGCGCTGCCGTGGATGAGGCGTTGGAGGCTTCGCCCGAACTTGGGCGTCACCGTCAGGTCGCCGCAGTCCACCACGAGCACCAGCACGTTGTGATCGCGGCGGGACAGAGCAGCGCGCACGGCCTCCAACAAGGCCGGGGGATCGTCGCTGGTCGCGTCCAAGGCGATTCGCCGGACGACGGCCGGCCCTTGGTACTGCGCTGCCCACGCCTTCAGCAGCATCGTCTTACCGAAGCCTGCCGGCGCGATGACCAGCGTGAGCGGCCGCTGAACCCCCAGGCTCACACGGTCGACAAGCCGCGGACGCGGCACCATCCCCGGTGGCGACGCCGAGGTCCTGGATGCGGATCTCAAGCGACCGTACATCGGTGCATCCGGCGACGTACTGCGCCGGTCTTCCGCCCCTGCGTGTTGATCGCTCGGCATGTCCCCTCCTAGCGACGTGCGACATCACGGAACGCTGGGGAGGCGGTGCGCGAGTGAATCGCACTCCCCGACGAAATCACGGAATCCCCTGTAAAACCAGCGTTTCTCGTCCGGTTGCCGGACATTCTGAGACTCGGCTGTCTCGTGTTGAGAATGCGTGGAACCTGTCCTCGGGCCCGCACGGCAGTTCACCCCACAGGGATGAAGCCGTGGCACTCGACCTTTGCGAGCGTCGAACGCACACGTTGGGAACGGAGTGTGGGTTCGATGGTCGACGCGACGTACGAGATCCGCGTGGCGGGCGCCGTACCCGAAGAAGACCTTCGAGACATGGAAGCCGTGACGGTGGCGGTCGACCAGATGAGTACCGTCATCTACAGCATCCCGGACGAGTCGGCACTCTACGGTCTGCTGGCCAGACTTCGTGCCCTGGGCATCGAGGTCGTCGAGGTTCACCGGATCCTGGGCGCTCCTTCGCCATCGGCAGAGTTGATCGAGATCGATCCGGATGGGGGAGACGATGGCAGCGCATGAGTGCCGTGGAGTGTCGTACCAGGTTGCCGTTCAGGGAGAGCTGAGGCCTCCCGTTCTCGTCTTCTGTGCGGGGCCGCTGGCCCATCACAGGACGTCCGGGGTCTTTCGGTTGCAGGTCCACGACGAGCAGGGAATCGCCGACCTGGTCGCGATGCTCCAGACCGCGGGCATGATGATCCTGAGTATCCGGCAGGTCACGCGGCCGGACGTTACGGCCGCTGCCGGCCTGACCTCCTGAGCTCATCCCGCGCGGGGGATGACGCCGCCGGCAGCGCGCGGCAGTGTGGCGATGAACAGGACGCAGAGTCGCCCAAGATCCGTGTGGAGGGATGGACAGTCATGCCAGACGCAGAGGTTCATGGACCGATCGACTATTTACTTCTCGAGTTCACGGGCAACAAGTTGACCGGTCGAGCGGCCGAGGAACTGGTGAACCTCGTCGAGCGCGGCATCGTCCACGTCTACGACGTGATGGTGGTCGGCAAGGACATCAACGACTCCATGTACATGGTTGACCTGGCCGAGTCATCTGGTCAGGCCGGCGGCTTCGCCGACCTCAACGGTGCACGGTCGGGAATCCTGGCCGAGGACGACCTCCGCGAGGTGGCCGGCGCGATGCAGCCCGGAACCCTGGCGGCGCTGATCGTCTACGAGAACACCTGGGCGATCCCGTTCGTCGCGGCGGCCCTGGAGTCCGGCGGCCAGATGATCGCGGGCGGGCGTATTCCGGCCCAGGACGTGATGGACGTGCTCGACGCTCTGGAAAACATGGAATCGACGAGTCGAGGAGCCTGACATGCCACTGTTGCGAGGACTAGCCAAGACCGCGGCCGTCGCGGGCACCGCGTCGGCTGTCGCGGGCCGGGTGCGGCGGCGGCAGGACGCCAAGTTCGCCAGGCAGGACGCGGCGGCGGCGCCAGCGCCGGCACCCGCCGCACCTGCACCCACCTACGCCGCGCCGGCACCCGCACCCGCGCCCGTCTACGCGGCCCCGGCTCCAGCTCCGGCTGCGGCGCCGGACAACACCGCCGACCGCTTGGAGCAGCTCAAGTCGCTGGGCGAACTGAAGCAGGCGGGTGTTCTCACCGAGGCGGAGTTCCAGGCACAGAAGGCCAAGATCCTCGCGGGCTGAGGCGTTGCCATGACCGAGGAGACGCGGAGCGTTCCGGCGGGGACGGCGGCCAACCCAAGGCTCGCCGTCCTCTTGGCGATGGCGATGTTCGTGCTCGTCGTGGACACCTCGCTGATGAACGTGTCCATCTCCTCGGTGGTGAAGGACCTCGACACGACGGTGAGCGGCGTCCAGTCCGCGATCGCGCTCGAGGCGCTCGTGTCCGCGGCGTTCATCCTGATCGGGAGCAAGGTCGGTGACCTGATCGGGCGCAAGCGCGCCTACCTGCTGGGCCTGCTCGGCTACGCGGTCGGCGCGCTGGCGATGGCACTGGCTCAGAGCCTGACCGCGATCATCGTGTTCTGGGCCCTGGTGGGTGGCCTCGGGGCATCACTCCTGCTGCCCGCCATGCAGTCGCTGATCCACGGCAACTTCGAAGGCGCGGCTCAGGTGAAGGCCTATGCCATGGTCGGAGCCGCCGCTGCGCTGGCTGCCGCGGTCGGACCGCTGCTCGGAGGCTTCATCACCACCTACCTGTCGTGGCGGATAGCGTTCTTGCTCGAGGTTGTGGTGATCGCGATCGTGGTCTCCGGCCAGCATCTGGTCCACGACGTGCCGTACACCGGATCCCGGCGAGTCGACGTGGTCGGTGCCATCCTGTCGGTGCTGGGCATGGGCGGCATCGTGCTGAGCGTCCTGGTGTGGCAGGAAGGCGGGGAGTTCGTCGGTCTGATCATGGCCACGGGCGCGATCGCTCTCACGGGGTTCATCTACTGGCTGGTGCGGCGCAAGCGGCAGGGCAAGCCGACGCTGCTCGACCCCGGCCTGTTCAGTTCCGCTGTCTACCGACTCGGTATCTCCGGGCAGATGCTTCAGCAGATCGCTCTGGGCGGCACGATGATCGTGCTGCCGATCTATCTGCAGATGGTCCTCGAGTACAACGCGATGCAGGCGGGCCTGTCGCTGGCACCGCTCTCGCTCAGCATGTTCGGGACGGCGATCCTGGCCGAGAAGAAGGCCGGCGGGCGACGCCCGAGCAGCATCATCAGGTGGGGCTTCACGTCGTTGACCGTAGGCCTGCTGCTGCTGATCCCGATCGTGCCCCGGGCGGACTCCGGCTGGACCCTGATCGGGCCTCTGATCATTGCCGGCTTGGGGCTGGGGCTGCTGGTGTCGCAGCTGAACAACTACACGCTGGGACCGATCTCGGAGGAACGGGTCAGCGAGGCGGCCGGCGTCAACTCGGCGGCGGGATCGTTCGGACTGTCGTTCGGGCTGGCATTCGCCGGCGCCATCATGCTGGCCGCGCTGTCGTTCACCTTCACGAACCTGGCCGACTCGAGCACAGTCCTGCCGCCGGCGCAGCAGGAGCAGGTCGCCCAGGCGCTGGAGAGCGATGCGGAGGTGATGAGCAACACCGAGCTCGAGAAGGTGCTCGCCAAGCAACCGCAGACGATTCGGGACGAGATCATCCGCATCAACACCGACGCGCGGCCGATCGCCCTTCAGGTGGCGCTGGGGATTCCGATTCTCGCCGGTCTTGCCGGGTTGGTGAACTCCTTCCGCATGGTGCGCCGGAAGGACGCGACTCACTCCCGATGACGGAGACTGTGCTGGACGGCGCCGAAGAGTGTGCGAGCAACAAGGCCGACGATGATGAGATCACCGATCATCTGCACGGTGGCAACCGCGCGGGCGGATTCTGACACAGCCACGATGTCGCCGAAGCCGACCGTCGCGAAGACGGTCACGGTGAAGTACGCCGCATCGAGCCGGCTCAACGGCTCGGAGAAGTTCGCGGGCTGAGCGCGTCCCATCAGGAAGTAGGTCGTGGCGAAGACCGCGAGGAACAGCGGCACGGACGTCGCCAGCGCCCCGACCGCCCTGAGCCGGGGATAGGGCGACCGGGCGATCTCGCGGATCTGCCATGCCAGCAGGATCGCTACGAAGACGAGCCCGCCGACCAGGGTTACCACGGCCACGGAGCCGTCCAGGCGCAGGGGCAGGAGGAAGTAGCCGGCGCCGATGACCACCGACACCAGCAGCGAACGCAGCAGCGACGCGGCGGCGACGCGGCGGCGGGACCGCGGAGGGAGCTGGGCGTAGCCGGCGTCGCTGTCTCTCACAACGTCAGTGAAGCCCCGAACCCGCCTCGGCCGGTTCATCCGGCGGGGGTGATGCTCGCCAAGTGACCCCTGGTGTTGGCTGGGCCCCGTGGGGATCAGAGTCTGCTGACCTGGCGTGACCATGTCCGGAGGGGAAGAGCAGCATGAGTGCACGGATCACGATGGTGGAGGCAGAGAAGGCCTCACCCACACCGCGCTCGGCTCGCGCCGACGCTCGACCGGCGTACGCCTCCCGCCGGCTCGCTCCTGCCGACCGGGCTCGCCTGGGCCTCGCAGCGCGGGCGGCGCTGCCGCCGCGCGAGCAGGCGGTGCTGGTCCTGCCCTCGAACCGTCCGGATCCGGTCACGCTGCTCGAGCAACAGGCTCGGTCCCGCCTCGCCGACCTCGTGCCGGTGCGGCACGGCAGGATGATGGTGTCGCCCCTCGCCTTCTTCCAGGGCAACGCCCTCGGCATGGCCACCGACCTCGGCGCGGCACCGGTATCGGGTCTCGGCGCGCAGCTGTGCGGTGACGCCCACCTGGCGAACTTCGGAGTCTCCGGGTCTCCCGAACGCCGGCTGCTCTTCGACATCAACGACTTCGACGAGACCATCGCCGGGCCGTGGGAGTGGGACGTCAAACGCCTCGCCGCCAGCCTGTCGATCGCCGGCCGGGGTAACGGGTTCTCGCGGAAGGAGCGCCGCAAGTGCGTCCTGGAGAGCATCCGGCGCTATCGCGACGCCAGTGCCGAGTTCGGAACCATGCGAGCCCTGGACGTCTGGTACGCGCGTGCCGACATCGATGAGGTAGAGGCAGCGCTGCGCAGCAAGATGTCCTCGAGCCGGCGCATCAATGTCGACGAGACCTTGCTCAAGGCACGCGGCAGCGGGCACCTCAAGCCCTCCGCGAAGCTCACCGAGATGACCGACGAGGGCGTCCGGCTCAAGGCGTACCCGCCGTTGATGGTTCCGATCGCCGAGTTCCTGCCCGACGTCGACCGGGAAGAGCTCGAGTCCGGGATCAAGGAGCTGCTGACGCTCTACCGCCGGTCGTTGCCGCCCGAGCGACGGGACCTGTTCGACCAGTTCGAGTTCGTCGACATGGCCCGCAAGGTGGTCGGGGTGAGCAGTGTCGGCACGCGGTGCTGGATCGTGCTGCTGCGCGGTAGGGACGACGGTGATCCACTTCTCCTCCAGGTCAAGGAGGCCGAGCCCTCGGTACTCAAGAGGATGGTGCCCACCGTGCTCAGGCAACGGTCCGCTCCCCGCAACGAGGGGGAGCGCGTGGTGGTGGGGCAACGTCTCATGGAGGCCGCCGGTGACATCTTCCTCGGCTGGCAGCGGGTCGCGGGCATCGACGGACGGACCCGCGACTTCTACGTCCGCCAACTGCGGGACATGAAGGTTTCGGCCGCCGTGGAGAAGATGGACCCGCGCAGCATGACCATGTACGGCCAGCTGTGCACCTGGACGCTGGCCAGGGCCCATGCCCGATCCGGTGACCGGATCGCGCTGGCGACGTACCTCAACAGCGATGACGCCTTCCCCGAGGCGATGGCCGAGTACGCCGAGGCGTACGCCGACCAGAACGAGTCCGACTACCGGGTGTTCATGGACGCCGTCAAGTGCGGCCGCCTGGACGCCGAGAGCGGGCTGTAGTACGAGACCTGCCTGCTCCGCCCAGGCGGCCGTCGCCGGCAAGGGCACGAGCAGGCAGGTCGGCTGTCGGCGACCGATCAGGCCGCCAGCGCCTTCGCCTTCAGGGCGTCGAACTCGGCCTGCGAGATCTTGCCCTTGTCGAGCAGCGAACTGGCCTGGGCGATCTGGTCGGTCGGACTGGTCGAGCCCGCGACCTGCTTGATGTAGTCCTCCTGCTGGCGCTGGGCGGCGGCGCGGCCGGTGGCCGTCCGCTCTGCCATACCTCTGCCGCGGGCGATGACATAGACAACCGCGGTGAGGAACGGGAAGATGAACAGGGCGACAAGCCAGATGGCTTTGACCCATCCTGAGGTCTCGCTGTCACGGAACAGGTCCGTGATGATCGAGAACAGCATCATCAGGTAGGCGACGAACGCGAAGCTGATGATGATGAACCACACAATGTCCCAGAAACTCATTGCAGCGTCCTTTCTCCGGTACGCGAAACGCGCGTGATCAAACCCTCGCGTCTCCCGTCCGGGGCGTCCTCACCTCTCGGGGATGATCTTCCGGGCCTCGATCCGGACCATGATGAGCGTGATCGCACAACCTGTCGTGTGCGCCGGCCGGGGAGGTCTGGACATGGATCGGGAGCTGTTCACGTCGAGCTGGAAGATGATGGTGGTCCGCGGAGCGGTCGGCATCGTGTTCGGGATCGTGGCGATCGCCTGGCCGATCGAGACCGGGCTCGCACTGATGGTGCTGTGGGGATTCTGGGCGTTGCTGGAAGGCATCAGCCTGCTGGTGCAGGCGGTTCGATCCGGTGGGCAGGGCAGCCGGCTCGGGCGTGCGCTACTGGGCTTGCTCGCGGTGATCGTGGCGTTCTTCGCGATCTTCAGTCCGGGAGTGACGGCGCAGACGCTGACCTGGATCTTCGGCATCTGGCTCATCATCCGTGGGGTGTTCGAGGCCTTCACGGCGTTCAGCAGCTACCGGCTCTCACCCCGCTGGCTACTCCTCGTGGGTGCCGCGCTGTCGATCCTCCTGGGCGTGTTCTTCGTCGCGAACCCAGGACGCGGTGCGGTCGGCATCGCGGTCTGGCTCGGCCTGATCGCGTTGTGCTGGGGCGTGGTCTTCGTCGTCGCCGGTTTCCTGCACCGCCGTGAACACCGCTGGCCCGCCGCGCCCGCCAACCCCGCACCCGCCTGAGTGCGGGGCATGGCGCGGCGGTCAGCGCACGTCGACGTACGAGATCTCGACGGCGTTGTTGCCGTAGCCGATCCGGTTCCACGGCGGCACGTCGGGCTGGACGTTGCCGGCCGCGTCTGTCGCGCGCGCCCGCAGGCTGTGCCGGCCGCGCGTGGCCTCCCACGTGTAGCTCCAGTCCTGCCACTCGTAGGGCGTTCGGGGCGGCTCGACCACCGCGGGACTCCATTCGCTCTCACCGATGAAGCTCAGCCCGACGTCGGTGATCGCACCGTCACCGGACCAGGCCTTGCCGCGGATCGTGTACGTGCCGGCAGGGATGGTGGTTGCCGGCGCCGGATCAGTGATCCGCGCCCGCACCCGCATGTGGGTGACGGGTTCGAACGGACGGTCGGCCCACTGGTAGATGTAATGGCCGGTCTGGAACTCGCCCTGGAACGGCTCAGTGAGTACGTCGAGCCGGGCCAGCCACTTCACCGACGCGACCGCGTACCAGTGCGGCACCAGCAGGCGGAACGGCGCGCCGTGGTCGGGCCGCAAGGGCTCGCCGTTCATCTCGTAGGCGATCAGGATCTCGGAGGCCGGATCGGCCGCGAACGCCAGCGGTAGCGAGCGTACGAAGGTCAGGTCGTCGACGTCCTCGAGCACCGAGCTGAGGTGGTACTTGCCGTGGTCGGCGCCTTCGCAGCGGAGTTCGACGCCGTCCGCCCCGGGCCGTGCCTGTGCCAGGACGTCGGTGAGGCGCGCGCCTTTCCAGTGCGCCGTCGACACCGCGTAGCCGCCCCACGGTTCGCCGGTCGGCAACGGCTTCGTGTCGAGGCGGCCGTTGCCGGCGCACTCCAGCGTGACGGCGTGTTCCACCGCCGGTAACGCCCGCAGCTCGTCGAGCGTGAGCGAGAGGGGACTAGCCACCGCGCCGCCCACGTGCAGGGTTCCGTCGTGGTCCGGCAGTGCGAAGTTGCTGCGTACGTAATGCTCATCGGTCGAGGTGATGTGATCGCGGAGGGCCGCGTGCGGCGCCTCGGCATTGAACGGCTCCTCCTTGATCATGGCCAGAGCGGCCCGGTTCGCGGCGATGGCATCGGAGATGGTGACGGACATGGCAAGCGCTCCTCGGTGTGGCGTACTGGGACCTGGATCAGTAGTCGGGGTCGTGGAAATGCGGATCGCGGTCTTCGTTGAAGGCGGCGATTCCCTCGACCCGGTCCGGGTGCACCGCGGAGCGCCAGTGGGCCTCCATCATGATCGAGATCGCCTGCTCGAGAGGCTGGCCGGCGCCGAGCTGGACCGCCCGCTTGACGGCCTGCACGGCTGTCGGCGAATTACTGGCGATCTTCGCGGCGAGGCGGCGGGCCGCCGGCATCAGCTCGCCGGTGGGATGGAGCTCGTTGACCATGCCCAGCCGGTACGCCTCCTGGGCGGTGATCGGGTCACCGGTCATCAGCATCTGCAGGGCTTTGCCGGGTGGCAGGACCCGGGGCAGCAGGACCGGCGAACCGCCGCCGGCCGCGAGCCCGATCATCGCCTCGGGCTGGCCGAAGACGGCGTTGTCGGAGGCGAGGATGAAGTCTGTGCTCTGCGCGATCTCGGAACCGCCGCCGTAGGCGATCCCGTTGACCGCGGCGAAGATCGGCTTGCGCAGCTGGCGCAGGGTGTAGAGCGTACGGTCGAAGTCCTGCCGCTGGCGCAACCACTGCTGCTTGGTCATGCTCTTGCGCTGGCGCAGGTCGCTGCCGACCGAGAAGGCTCGGGTACCGGCGCCGGTGACGATGGCGACGCGGACGGCCGGCTCCACCGCGATGGTTTCCAGTACCTCGGTGAGCCGGGCGCCCATCTCGGTGGTGATCGCGTTGTCGGCCTGTGGCCGGTTCAGAGTGATGACCGCGATGGTGCCCGCGGACTGGTAGTCGAGCAGTACCGACTCGGCCGGGTCGGCGTCGTCGGGTGCGGGCGGACCGAAGTCCAGGGCCTTCCAGCGATCGGTTGCGGTGGTTTGGCTCATCGGCTCTCCTCAGTCAGATCGGCCAGCCAGCGCAGCCCGCGGAGGCCGGGGGCGAAGCAGTACTCGCCGCCGCGGGTGACCACGAACGGCGGCACGTCCTGCAGGCGGCGGCGGATCGGGCGCCGGGGAACGGTGAAGGTTCCGGCTCCGTCCTGGGGGCCCACCAGCGGGTCGCTCTCCTGCGGGGCGCCGATGAAGATGCCGTCGTTGAGCCACTGCGTCTTGACGAACTCGAACTGCCGCCCCGGATGCGAACCGGCGAAGACGAAGATGATGCCCCGGTCCACCCCGTCGTCGTCGAGTACGTCGTCGGGCAGAACCGGGCCGTAGCTGGTGCCGCGGCGGATCATGTGATGCAGCCGTACGTCGACGGAGTCGTGGTCGAGGGAGTCGCGGGGATTGGCACGCCGGGCATGGGCCCCGGCCGGGCACTTGAGCCCACGCGGGTCGTCGCGGTACAGGAAGTCGTTGTTGCGCTTGGGGTCCGCACCAAGTTCCGGGTCGTCCTGGTCCGGGGCAAGAGCCAGTGGCGCTCCGGACTGCCAGCGGCCGACCATCTTCGCCCCGAGCAGCCTCTCCTCCCTCCGGTCCGCTGCGTGTTCGCGCAGGTAACGGCGGTAGGCGGCGACCCGGGTGTGCAGCTTGCGGAACACGACGTACGTGCCGTTGCGGCCGAGGACGTCCGGCGTGGGCATCGGCGGCAGGCCACCGGTCTCGTCGGGGTAGCCGAGGACGAACTCGCCCGCCTTGATCGGTGGCTCGTCCGGGTTCGCCGGTGGTGGCGCGAGCCCCTCGACGGCCGGCTGTCCGATCCCGTCCTTGAACCCGAAGGAGGTGCGGCCGGTAGCCAGTTGGTAGCAGTCCTGCCGCCAGATCACTTCCACCCCGGGGAACTCGTGTTCGGCGCGACGTGCCTGCTCCACCAGCTGGTCGAGACTCGTCTGGTCCGGAGCGAGCGTGGCGAGCGCGATGTGCACGTCCGGGCTGCCGAGCGGCTCCTCCCAGTGGTCGGGGCCGCTCGCACCGACGTCGCCGAGCACGCCCGCGCGGGCCGCCATGCCCTCCCGGAACTCGGGGATGAAGCTGTCGAGCGAGTCCTGCGGCACGCCGAGCGCCTTCAGCCCTTGGTAGGTGAAGGCGATCGTCATCCATGCGGACGGTGTGCGGTCAACGACGGCCCGGGCCGGCGACAGCAGCGGGATCAGCCGGCGGATCAGGTCACGGCCGTCCTGTCCGTCGTTCACCCGCAGCAGGACGTACGTGCCGACGTACGGCGACGGTCGCGCCTGCAGGGCACCGGCCTGGATGTCGTCGAGCTCGAGTGCGTCAGTCATGGCCGACTACACGTGTTCGGGTGGCTGAGGCGGCGAGGGATTCGCGGGGGAGAGATACGGGAACACGCGTGACGCCGGTCGCGAGCAGTGGTCGACACCGTCTCGAATCACCGGCCCGGTGCCGGCGTTGACCAGCAAGGTGAAGAAGGTGTCCATCGCGTCGTCGTTGAGCGCTCGCCCGCCACAGGTCGTGTGCTGCTGGCCGGCCAGCGCGGCCCGCTCGATCTCCAGGAACGATCCGTGCTCCTGATAGGGCTTGCCGATGTCGACGGCCAGATGGTCAGCGAGCACCAGCGCGGTCAGTGGATGGTCACCGTCGTCGTTGACGGGCCAGTCGACGGTGCCGTCCAAGCCGTCCCAGAAGGCCAGGTTGGCGTTCAGCCGCGCCCGGTAGGCACCGAGATAGCCGCCGGCCAGGTGAAACCCGTCTTCCATGTTGTAGATGTCGCGGATCTCCAGGTCCCGGTTGACCGGGTCGAACTGCTTCGGCCCCAGCACCAGGTTCTTGATCTCGGGCCGGCCGGTCCGCTCGATACGGACGTTGAGCCGGCCGCGGGTCAGCGTCTCCGCGACCACACCGACCAAGCCGTCCTGCCGGCCGAGGAACTGCGCGCAGTCGAGTTCAACGACGATACTCAGCACGTTCTTGCCGTCGAGGAAGATCGCCGACGGATCGGTGAACGCGAGCTTGCCGGTGGCGACCGTCTTCAGCGCCGCCGGGGCGTCGAGGATGAACGGGTCCCAGCGGGGGCCGGCGAACACCCGTATTCCCGCGCCTTTGCCCCCCTCGGGGTCACCGACTCCGAAGGTGACCTCGTCGCCGGCCGGTGTGCGGCAGAAGCCGGACTGTGGGCCGGCCTCGGGTTCCTGGTCGGAGAAGACGCAGTCGAAGACCAGCTCCTCGGTGTCCACGTCGAACGGCGCCGATCCGGGCGGTCCGTCCGACCGGGTGAGCCGCCGGAGCCGGAACCGGTAGATCAGCCCGTCCGACAAGCGGCCGTCCGGCGGTGCGAACGGGAGGGTGTTGACGACCAGGACCAGGGCTCCCGGCGTCTCCGGGCTCGGAAACGCGAAGAGGTCGGTGATATCGGCGATGGGCTCGGCCAGCGCCCGCGGGCCCGAGATGTGATCAGACATGCAAGTCTCCTCGACGGTCCACGCTCAGTCAGCCGCCTCGGCGAGCAACGGCGCGAAGGCAGGTGCCTGGAGCAGCTCGCCGGCCTCCGGGTCGTCCAGGACCTGCTGGAACGCCTTGTTGACGCGCTCGGCCTTGCGGATCTCCTTGACCGTTCCGCCGTAGTTGCGCGAGTAGCCGCCGGCGGTGAGTTGCGCCGACAGGATGAAGTTCTTGACCGCCTCCAGGTCGGGCAGACCCTCGTAGCCCTCGACGTGCTGGAAGATGGCGTCGAACAGCTTCAGCGGCTTGGACGCGAAGTCCAGCATGTAGGCGTCCCAGGGACCGTCGAAGCTGGTGGCGAACAGGAGCCGGGTGTCGTTGTCGAACGGTACGAAACGCGCCTCGTGGATGGTCCCGATCGGCAGGTCGTAGTCGCCTGGCCGGTAGCCGGGGGACTCCTGCAACGCCCGCAGGCTCTCCCTCAGCGCTTCGCCGTGTCCGGGCTTCACATGGAAGAACAGACTGAACTCACTCGTCGGGCCGACCTGAATGCCCGGGTGGGACGGGGCTTCGGCTGTCATCGGCGATCATCCTCCTGATGGGAACGGATCTCTCACGCCGGCAACCCACGACATGGCGCAGTCGACCACGACGGCAGGTCCGTGACGAGGACGGGCTACCCTGGCCGGCTCAGTCTTGGACAGTTCGACAGCGCCCACCTCATCCATGGCGAGTGATTAATGCTTTCCACCACCGCGGGGGCGGAAAGCAGGGTTGTGTGCGGGATGGCCGGCGGTCATGGTGGGGAGATGAACACTGCGGATGAGGACCGTGCGATCGGTGAGGTGGTCGATCGGCTCGCCAAGGCGTTTCCGAGCGTCGGAGTGGACAAAGTGGCTCAGGTGGTGAGTGACACTCGCCCTGAGTTCGCGGATGTACCGATCCGCGACTTTGTGCCGTTGTTCGTCGAGCGGGGTGCCAAGGAGCGGTTGCGGGAGCTCGTGTAATGGCTGATTCGGTTGCCCCGCACGGACTGCATCACGTGACTGCGATAGCGGAGGATCCGCAGCGCAACGTCGACTTCTACACGACTGTGCTTGGGCTGCGTCTGGTGAAACGGACAGTCAACTTCGATGCCCCGGACACCTATCACCTGTACTACGGCGATGCCTCTGGCCGGCCGTCGACGCTGTTGACGTTCTTCCCTTGGCCCGGAGCTCCGAACGGCAAGCAGGGCACCGGTCTCACCACAGCCACCGCCTTCAGCGTTCCGCCTGAGTCCCTCGGCTGGTGGCAGGAACGGCTGCAGACCCTCGGCGTCGACGCGGACGCTCCGGTCGCGGGCGCTGACGAGGAGGTACTGAGACTGCGCGATCCTGACGGGTTGGTGATCGAGTTGGTCGCCTCCGACGGTGACACCCGGTCCGGATGGGACGGCGTCGCGGCCATACCGTTCGACAACGCGATCCGCGGCCTCTTCTCGGTGACCATGACGGAGCAGTTGCTCGACCCGACGGCAGAGATGCTCGACGGCCTACTGGGGATGCAGCACGGCCAGGACACCAAGGATGGGACACGCTTCGTGATGTCCGGCGGGGTCGAGGGTACGGCGGTGGACGTCCGACCCAGCAACGAGAATCGCGGAGTACAGGCGGCCGGCACGGTCCACCACATCGCGTTCCGGGCGCCTGACGGGGACACCCAGGCGAAGTGGCGTCTCGAGCTGATCGAGGCCGGAGTACAGGTCACCGAGATCCTCGACCGGCAGTACTTCACCTCCATCTACTTCCGTGAACCGGGCGGGGTCCTCCTGGAGATCGCGACCGACCAACCGGGCTTCGCCGTGGACGAACCGTTGCTCGAGCTCGGCCAGCACCTGAAGCTTCCGCCCTGGCTCGAACCGAACCGCGAGCAGATCGAGAACACATTGCCGTCGCTGCGCGTTCCACCGGCTCCGAAGCCCGGCGAAGACGACTGATGAGCGAGGACCTCCGGCGGCCGCACATCTGGCAGCCGGGCTCGTCCACGCCGCCGCTCCTGTTGCTGCACGGCACCGGCGGCGACGAGCGCGATCTCCTGGTACTGCGTCAGCATCTGGCGCCCGACGCACCCGTCCTGTCGCCGCGCGGGACGGTGTCGGAGCAGGGGATGGCCCGGTTCTTCCGCCGGCTGCGGGAGGGTGTGTTCGACGAGGACGACATCCGACTCCGAGCCGACGAGTTGGCCGCCTTCCTCACCGCTGCGGAGGCGAAGTACGACGTACCCGCTGGTTCCTGGATGGCGGTCGGCTTCTCCAACGGGGCGAACATGGCGTCTGCTCTGCTGCTACGCCACCCTGAGTCGCTCGCCGGCGCGGTGTTGCTGGCCGCGATGGTGCCCTTCGCGGAGGACGAGCCTCGGGACCATGGTCTGGCCGGCAAACGGGTGCTGATCGTCAACGGCGACAGCGATCCGATGGCCACGCCCACGCAGACGAGCAGACTGACCGAGCAACTCCGCCGACGAGACGCCGAGGTCGAGCTGTTGCCATTCTCCGGCGGCCACACGATCGACCCCGGTCAACTACCTCGCATCAAGAAGTTCATCCAGTCCGGCCAGTAGAAGGCACGCCATCGGTAAGCAGGTGCTCGATCTGCCGATGCTTACGGCACTGGTGGGAGGAACGCTGGGACGGTAGGTGTGGCGCCGTCGTGACCCCAGACGAGCTTGGCGGCGTACATGACGCGCCTCTTGTTCGGGTCGGTCACCACGCCGTCGTACTGGCATGGCTGGTCATCGGTCGTGCACACCCAGGCGTGCAGGTAGATCAGGTCCGGGCCGTGGCCGCCGGTCACCACATCGGCCCCGCCGGGACCGCACAATCCGGTGTTGGCCTGATCCAGCAGCACATGTTCTTCCTTGTCGGCGAACGACCACAGGTCGGTCGATCGCCGCCATACGGTCGAGTAGCGACACTGGTCGTACCAGTTCGCAGATGCCATCAGGACGTACTGCTCGCCGCGCTTGACCATCACCGGATTCTCGATGCTGTCCGCGTGCCGCACGAGTTCGTGGCTAGGCTCTCCCCGGCCGTGCAGGCCGTCCGCCGAGAGCGGGAACATCCGGATTGTGCCCGGCGTCTTTTGCGTCTTGTACAGCAGGTAGCGGCGGCCGTCGGAGTCCTGGAACGGATTCGGATCGATCACCCCTGCTGTCGGATCGGGCCGGTCCGCCGCCGGATCGTCGCCGCCGAGCTTCGGGCAGATCAGCGGGGTGTCCGCCGGCGTGTAGGGACCGCCCGGACTGTCGGCTACAGCAGTGCCGATGCATCGCTGTCCGGAGAAGTCCTTCGCCTGCGCCGCGTAGTACAGCACCCAGCCCACCGAGGTGTGCCACACATCCGGCGCCCAGACCGCGCCGGTGCCGGCCGCCCACGCGCCCCAACGGCTGAGCGCATTCGGCTCGGCCCTCCACGGTCCGCCAGGTGTGTTGGACCGCGCGACCTCGCCCAGGGGACCACCGGTCATGAAGGCGTAGTAGTCGCTGCCTACCCGCAACAGACCCGGGTCGGCCGCGCTCGGCCCGTACACCGGCGCGGGCACGGGCGGCCGAGCCGCCTGCGCAGCGGACCCCATGATCAACAGCAACGAAGCCGCGCACGAAGCCAGCACCACGACAATTCGTGTACCCGCTCGACCGCTCACGCCACGCCTCCTCGGTCACGTCGGAACCCTGCGCCCAGATCGTCTGCACAGCTGGGTTTACAACGATATACAGGTTCCTTACAACGCTGTAAAGACGCGGCGTCAGAAATTTCCAATAAGCTTGCCATGAGCAACAATCCACAGTGCGCCGTCCCGGACCCGCGACAGTTCGTCCGGCTGATCGAGGAGCGGGCAACGGGGCGCCGATTGGTGCTTCAAGACGGCTCGGGGGAGAGTGTGGCTCGTGAATGAACTGATGACGCCGGCCGGACGGCTCCGGCTGTGAACGCGTTGTTCGAGGAACTCGACTGGCAGCGGACGCCGATGGGTGAGATCAGTCTGCGCCGGCGTCATGATCCGGTTCTGGAGGCGGAGGTGTACGAGGTCAAGCTCGGCGACGAGTTCTTGATGTCGAGCTTCTTCACCGTTGCCGAGGTGGAGTTGGCGCGGCTGGGACTCGCCGCTGTACGCGGTGTCGCGCCGGGTGCCGGGCTCGATGTCGTCGTGGGTGGCCTCGGGCTGGGGTACACGGCCCGGGCGGTCCTGCAGGACGCGCGCGTTGGCTCGCTGATGGTGGTGGAGGCCCTCGATGCGGTCATCGGCTGGCATCGGCGGGCATTGCTTCCGTTGGCCGATGACCTCACCGGGGATCCCCGCAGCCGGCTGGTGCAAGGTGACTTCTTCGCTCTGGCGGGCGGTGATGCTGGGTTCGATGGTGGCCAACCGGGCCGCCGCTTCCACGCTGTACTGCTCGACATCGACCACTCACCGCGCCACGTCCTGCATCCCAGCCACGCCGCCTTCTACACCCCAGAGGTACTCAGTCGTCTCGCCGCGCACCTGTATCCAGGTGGCGTCTTCGCGTTGTGGTCGAACGATCCGCCCGATGCGGCGTTCGGCGATGTTCTGTCCGAGGTGTTCGACAGTCAGGTCGCGCATGTGGTCACGTTTCCCAACCCGCTGCAGGGTCACGACGCCACCAACACCGTCTACGTGGCTCGCCGCTGAGCTGCTCGCGATCAGCTCACCCGGGTGATCAGCGGGTCGGTGCGATCGTTACCGCGATCTCGGCCGGCCCTGTGACCTCGGCTGGTTCGCCGGCCTCGGCCCGGATCGTCAGCGGGCCATGCGGTGTCGGCACTGACGCCTGGGCCCACTCGAGACCGCCGAGCTGAGGAGCGACCGTGACCGCTGTCATTCCGGGCGCTGTGGGCCGGACACCGAGGAGTGTCGCCACATAGTGGTACAGGGGATGCGCACCCCAGGCGTGACAGTCGCTGCGGGTCGGTTCGGGGTGCTCGATCACGGTACGCAGGCCACGGTCCAGCAGATCGAGCCAGAGTCCGAGCCGGTCGAGTAGCACGTCGGTCCGCCCGATCAGGTGCAGTGCCTCGAACAGGTAGTGGTCGAAGTACACGGTGGTCCGTGCCAGCGCTTCGGGTGGCTCCTGGAGCATCTGCCGGACCGCCGTCTCGCCGTACCGCGCTCCTGCGAGTAGCGCCAGCGACTGCGCATGCTCACTGAAGCCGGTGTGCCCGAGGTCGTCGGCGTACAGCCTCCGGTCGGCGTCGTAGAAGGCCCCGTCGGCGGCTTCGACGAGGTGGTCGGCCAGCTGTGCGCATTCGGCGGCGGCGTCAGGCTCGCCCACCCAGGACTCGAGGTCGGCGACCTGCCGAGCGACCAGAGCCAGCTGCAGCTGCAGTACCGCGGTCACGCCGCGCCCCGGGCCGGGCCAGTCAGGGTGTTGTTCGCCGTCCTGGATGATCCCGGGCGGGGTGCCGGCGTCCCAGCCGGGCACCCAGTCGGTGAAGTTCCAGCCGTGCAAGGCGTGGAAGATCCCGCGGTCGTCGACGGTACGGCGGTGCGCGTCGAGGGCTGCGCGGACTCCCGGCATCAGCTCGGTGACGAAGGCCAGATCGCCGCGCCACAGTGCGAAGTCGTGCACCATCGCCACCCACCACAGCGTGAACGGCGGGATGGGGGAGGAGTGCCGGGACGGCGTCCGGGACATGACCAGTCCGCTGTCGTCCTGGCTGCGTCCGAAAGCACGCAAAGCCTGCCGGGCGAGTGCGTCGTCGCCGGTGGTTGTGTATGCGACGAGGCACTGCAGCCGGGTGTCACCGGCGTACTGAAGCTGCTCGTAGTAGGGGCAGTCCATGGTCGTCTCGTGACTGCATGCCTGCAGCGTCCGGAACGCGAGTACGCCGACCTGCGCAAGCCGCGGGTCGCTGGCTGTGAAGCCGCTGTGGTCTTCGTACGGATAGTGGGTCTCATGGAACCGCAGCCCGGTGATCGTCAGCGGTTCGGCCGCGGTAGTAACGAGGACCTCTACATAGCGGCCGGACTGCCACCACAGGGTCCTGTGCTGCTCGCTACCGCCGCCGGCGATGAAGAGGTCGCCGATGCCATCTGCCTCGAGCCCCGGGCGACCGAACAGCTTGCCCGCGACAACGTCGCGATGTCCCTTACCTGCTTCGGGTTCCGTCTCGTACAGCGACTCCTGCCAATGCAGGCGTACTTCGGCATCGCGTCCCCCTTCGAGGTCGAGGACGGGGTACGCGCAGACGTACTGGTCGAGGTCGATCAGCACCCGTCGGCAGGTTCCAGGCGGCAGCACCAACGCCGTACCGTCGAGCAACCATTGCCACTCGCGGGCCTCGTCGTCCAGGTGGTCCGCCGGATCCACGACGCGGTGACGCGTCGGCTCGCCTGCCGGATGCTCCGCGACATGGCGGACGCGCGCACCCGCGGCCCATCGCTGCGCAGGGGCAGGCAAGCGAGCCGGTACGAGCAACCGCGGCCCGTCGCTCGGACGAGCACTGTCGCGCCCACGCCCGGGGTCGCCGGCCGCGGCGGCCGGCCAGTCGAGGCGGTCCGTGCCGGTCTGCCAACCCCAGGGAAACGCACGGCCGTCACAGACGTGCCTGGCTCCACAGCCGTAGCCATCGCCTTTCCCTCTCCGGCTGTGCCCGGGCAGTGTGGCCGCGTGCCAGTCCGCCGTACCGGTGTCCAGCTCCAACACCGGTCCGGAGACAGCCTCGGCCGCGAGCAGGAAAATAGGGCCGTCACCAAGGCTCAGCTGCGCCAAGGGCGCGTCGTCCCCGAGGCTCCACACGCGGGCAGCAAGCCAGTGCCCGCCGGCCGGCAACTGCAGGCGGTAGCTCTCGAACGACCAGTGGCCGAGCTCGCTCCGCGACGGTCCGCGGCCGACGAGGTCGCCGTCGAGCCACAGCTCGTACCGCTCGTCGGCGGACACGTGGAGTAGGACGCCAGCCGTTTCGGTGCAGTCGATCTGCAGCCGAAAGCCGGCGACGTCGCCACTCTCTGCCGCCCGGATCCACCGCGCCGGCCAATCGGCCTGCTCCGCGAACGGATCGTCCCTGAGCCGCAACTGCTGCACGTCAGTGGTTTCGGGCATCGTCATACGTCAGTCTCTCTCCGGTGCCGGTCACGATCCTGGGCGGACAGTCCGCCGAGCAGTCAGTTGCGGAAGTGGTAAAGACCATCTGGGCATCCTCAGCGCGGATATCAATTGTTGGTATTTACCAGTGAGCTGGCAGCAAATCTGCACTGATAGTGCTTATGTTGGGTCCATTCGAAAAGTTCGGCGGAACTCTTGCAGTTCAGTCCGGTGGGATTCATGCTCAACCCTGATCGGCGTCCGCCCATCCTTGCCGTGAAGGAGACCGAAGAGCCATGTCACGTCAGCGAACGACCCTCTTCCTCGCCGCCGCCGCGTCGATCGCCTCGGTGGTCAGCGGCGCCTCGGCCGCCGTCGGCTCGTCCGATCAGGCCGACCGCAAGTCAGGCGCCTGCGGCGTACTGTTCGACGACTTCCAGTACAAGGCGGCCACCGATCCTGCTCTCGCCGACCACGGCTGGAATGCGCGCAGCGAAATGGGTGGGCCAGGTGTGCCGGGCACTGCCTGGCCGGCAAGCAACATCTCCTTCGTCACCACCGGGGGCCAGAAGGTTGCTCAGCTCCGGGCGACGACCGACGGCACGGTCCCCGGTACGACGAATGCCGAACTCCGCCGGACAACCATGAATCTGCGGAACGGGACCTACGCGACCCGCGTCCGGTACGCCGACAAGCCGGCCACCGGTACGGACGGCGACCACATCAACGAGACCGCGTTCGCCATCGGCCCGACAAAGTTCGACTACGACCCGATCTACAGCGAACTCGACTTCACCGAGTACCTGCCGAACGGAGGCTGGGGAGAGGTCGGCCCTGTCAACTTCCAGACGAGTTGGCACACCTTCCGGGAGGACCCGTGGGACGCACGAACCGCGGAGAGCCGGCAGGACCGGTCGCTCGACGGCTGGCACACCTATGTCACGCAGGTCGGCAACGGCCATGCGAGGTACTACATCGACGGCAAGCTCACCGCCGACCACACCGTCGACCAGGACGGCAACACCGTCCTGCCGCGCCAGGACATGAGCATGAACTGGAACCTGTGGTTCATCGATCTGGACGGGCACCAGGGCACGTCGACAAGTGAGTACCGCGAGCAGGTCGACTGGGCCTACTACGCCAAGAACGACACCGTCTCGCCCGCACAGGCAGACGCCCGCGTGGACAAGTACCGCAAGCACGACACCACCTACGAGGACTCCTTGAGCAACGCTGGGAGCTGCGAGAACTACCAGCCACCGGAGCACTGAGCCTCTGCCCCGACTGCTGCGGCGTAACATACGAAACCTTCCGGCAGAACCAAGGAGGGTCCTCGTGGCTGGCAGCCTGGGAAAGCGGGATCGGGCGCGCGAGCACCTTCTTGGGCTGGTCGAGTCACGAGCGGTCGGCCAGCCGATCCCGTCCGAGCGTCAACTGTCTGCCGAGCTCGAGATCTCCCGACCCACGCTGCGAGCAGTGGTCGACGATCTGGTGCGCGACGGCCGGCTGGTTCGCGAGCACGGCCGCGGCATGTTCGTCGGTAGCCCCAAGGTCGCTCAACAGATCAGCGGGACCCACGGAGCGACGTACCCGACGGCACCCGGGACCTGGACGAGCAGGGTGCTCAGCCACGCCACGATCCAAGCCGGCACGTTGGTCGGCAGCAGACTCCGGGTGACGCCGAACACCGCCGTACTGCGGATCGCCCGGCAACGCTTCGTCAACGACGACCCGATCTGTCTGGAAACCATCCACGTACTGCAGGAGATCGTCGCCGAGTTCGACGTACGGGCGATCGAGCAGAACTCGTTCTACGCGTTGCTCGAAGAGCACTACGGCGTGATCCCGACCGACGCCGAACAGACCCACGCGGCAGCAGCGGCCGACGCCACCGAGTCCGCCCTGCTCGGCGTCGCCTTGGAAGCCCCGATCCTGATCGTGGAGCGAACCACCCGCGACCAGAACGGCCGCAGGTTCGAATTCACCCGCGCGGCCTACCGCGGCGACCGATACCAGATCACAACCCACCTGACCCTGCCCAAGCTAACGGCTCGGGAGTGAGCGGGGGAGGCCGAAGCACGGGAGGGTGGTGTTTTCGAAGCGGATCATGGCGCTGATCCGGTTGCCGGTAAGGGTGAGCACGTAGAGGCCGGTTCCGTGGCGGACGCCGCTCGGGTCGCGCAGATAGGCGCCGAAGGCCGGCTGACCGTTGGCTCGCGTCGGCACGAGGTCGAAGCTGCGGCCGGCTCCGAACAGCGTGGCGCAGAAGCGAGCCACGAGGTCTCGGCCCTCGTATTCGAAGGGCAGCGGTGGCATCGAGACGAAGACGTCGTCGGTCAGAAGGGCCACCAGTGCGTCCACGTCAGCCGTCTCCCAGGCCTGAACGAAATGCGCCACGATTGCGTTCTCGACGGGTGAGCCCGCGGCCGGAGGCGGCTCCTGGCCCGCGGCTGTGAACCGGCGGTGCTCCAGGCCGGCGCGTGCCCGCTTGAGGGCGCTCTTGACCGAATCAACGGTCGTGTCGAGCATCTCGGCGACCTCGTTCGCGTGGAACCCGAGGACGTCTCGAAGGATGAGGACGGCAAGCTGGCGAGGCGGCAGGAGTTGCAGAGCGGTGACGAAGGCGAGCGAGATCGACTCGGTCTGCTCGTAGCGGGCCTCGGGACCGAGTGGCACGTGGATCGCATCTTCGAGGAGCGCATCGGGGAACGGCTCGAGCCAGACGACTTCGCCCAGGCGGCTGGGTTCGGGCGGCTCTACGCCGGGGATGTCCCATGCCTTGGCCGGGCGCCGACCGGCCGAGCGCAGCGTGCTGAGGCACCTGTTGGTGGCGATGCGGTAGAGCCAGGTGCGGATCGAGGCGCGACCGTCGTACCCTCCGAGACCCCGCCATGCCGACAGCAAGGTGTCCTGAAGCGCGTCCTCGGCATCCTGGAACGATCCGAGCATCCGGTAGCAGTGCACCTGGAGTTCGCGGCGATGCGGTTCGGTCAGCGCCCGGAACGCCTCGCCGTCTCCGGCCCGCGCCCGGCTGATCAGATCGGCTCTGATCGACTCCACTTCGCCGCCTCTCTCCGCTGCACTGTGTTTGTCGCTTCCACCGTATGGACGTCGGCCGGCGGCAGAAGGGGGCGGTTGGGCAGCGCCCCCTTTGCGATCGTCGCGACGTCTAGATCAGTCGTAACCGACAAACGCAGACAGAAGGAGCACCGCGATGGGAAGCATTATCGTCAGCGAGAACATCTCACTCGACGGAGTCATCCAGGATCCGACCGGTGAGGACAACCTGGGGCGCGGCAACTGGTTCGCACAGATCGGGGAGCAGAACCTTGCGGCGTGGGCCAAGGTCGAGCTCGATGAGGCTCTGGGAGCCGAGGCGCTGCTGATGGGACGCCGCAGCTACGCGTGGTTCGTCGCGCGGGGGTGGGCATCGTCCCGTACCGGTGAGTGGGCCGACCGGCTGCGCAGTCTGCCCAAGTACGTTGTCTCGTCCTCAGGTCTCGAAGGTCCTGACTGGGGTAACACGACGGTCCTGAAGGGTGACGTGATCGACGAGGTTTCCAAACTGAGGCAAGAGATGGACGGGGACATCGTCATCTACGGCAGCGGTCGTCTCGTACGCACGCTCTGGGAGCACGACTTGGTCGACGAGCTGCGACTGATGACCTACCCCGTCGTCGTCGGAGCCGGCGAGCGCCTCTTCGGCGAGACCACCGGCGCAACGCCCCTGCACCTCGTCAGCGTCCGCACCGTCGGCGACGGCCTAGCCTCCCTCACCTACCGGCCCGTCTCCGACGCCTAGCTCCTGCACCCGTGTCGGACCCTTTCCTGGTTGACGATACTGTCGTCAACCTTTGAGACCACTGCCGGCGACGCCCTCGACAATGCGCCGTTGGAAAATGAGGAACAAGATGACCAGAGGTAGTGCTCCGAGGATGGACGAGGCCTGAATGTCGGACAGCCGCTGACCGAACGATCCTTGCACGGTGGCGAGCCCGACCGGAATCGTCATCAGCTTGGGGTTCGACAGGACGAACAGCGGCAGGATCAAGTTGTTCCAGACTCCCACGAAGGTGACGATCGACATTGCGCCGATCACTGGCTTCGACATCGGCATAATGATGGACCAGTAGATCCGCCAGAATCCCGCGCCGTCGATCTGCGCCGACTCTTCGAATTCGTGGGGCAGGCCGTCGAAGAACTGCTTGAAGACAAACACCGCGATGACAGCCGGCACCTGCGGCAGGACGACCGCCCAGTAGGTGTTCAGCAGCCCGACGACGTTGAGTTCGCGGAAGATCGGCACGATCAGGACCTGTGGCGGAATCATGATGCCGGCGATCATCAGCAGGAACACCAGGCGCCGGCCGCGGAACTTCAGCCGGGAGAGAGCGAACGCAGCCATCGACGCGAAGACTATGGTGAGCGCCACCGTCACGACGGACGTCACAGCGCTGGCCAGGTACCAGTCCCAGATGTTGCCTGCGCTGAACAAGGCTCGGTACGACTCGGTGGTGAGATTCCAGTCGTGAAGGATCGGTCCGGCGCCGATCGCCGACGTCGCGTTCGAGGTGAACGACGTTTTGATCGCCCACAGACTCGGCAGCAGCCACAGAATCGCGAAGACGACCAGCACCACCCACGACACCACCGTGAAGCTACGACCCGATGCCCGAGATCCGCCGGCGCGCCTGGCTGCCGGGGCTGCTGCCGATACGCCGTTGTCAGAGCGCCGCTTCACAGCCGCGGCTTCGCTGGACATTCACCGCTCCTTTCGCTGTTCGCGACGTTCGACCAGGGGACGCACCAGGGTGATCACCAGGATGACGATGAACAGCAGCACCGACGCCGCTGAGGCGGCCCCGACCCGGTAGTCGGTGAATGCGGTCGTCGTGACCAGTCCCAGGACGACCTGAGTGGAGATGCCGGGACCGCCCGCCGTCATCAAGTACACCTGATCGAAGATCTTGAGACTCGCGATGATCTGGAGAAGGAGGACGAGGGTCGTCGTACGGCGAAGCAGCGGAATCGTGATGGACTTGATCTGCTGCCACTGGCTGGCGCCGTCGACCGCGGCCGCCTCGTACAGCTCTCGTGGAATGTCCTGAAGTCCGGCGAGATACAAGATGAAGTTGAACCCGATCGTCCACCACACAGTGGTGACGGCAATGCCGATCATGGCCAGATTCGGCGTCCCGAGAACCGGTGCCGGGACCTTGTCGCCGAACCAGATCTGGACCGAGTTCCACAGCCCGGTCGCCGGCGTGTAAATGAACGACCAGATCAAGGCGATGGTTGCTGAGGGCAAGATGAATGGAACGAAGAAGGCCAGCCGGAAGATCCATTCGGACCGCCCGCTGATCCGGTTGGCCAGCACGGCGAAGATGAACGCGAGCACGACCAGCGGGGGCACGGTGTACAGGGTGAACTGGATCGTGTGCCACAGCGCCGACCAGAACTCCGGCTTGGAGAGCATCTCGCGGTAGTTGGCGAAGCCGGCGAAGTTCCCGAAGCCCTTCTTGACCAAGCTGGTGTCGAAGAGGCTCGTGATCACCATGTAGATCACGGGCCAGACAAGGAACGCGAGATAGAACAGGACGAAGGGGGCGAGGAAGAGCCACGCGGCCCGGGCCGACCGCTGGGGACCTCGACTGTCCCGCGCGCGGGTGGCTTCCGGTCGGACCACCGTTTGAGCCGTCATTTGGATCCTCTTGTCTTGCCGAAGAACGACCCGGTCATAGCGGACTCGGAGTGTTCGCGTAGGTCAGCAGTTGCGATCGAGCACCGTCCAGTGCTGCCTGGGGCGAGGCGAGACCCTGCTGCACGAGACCGATCTGGGCACCGACGATGTTCTCGAACGTCGACCCCGACCCGGAGTACCAGGCAGGGTCGTCGTAGACGACGGTGTCGGCAGCGGCCGCGTAGTTGGACTGCGGTTGCAGAGACTTGTAAGGCTGGCTGTCACGCACCGGACCATAGGCCGGGATGTGACCGCCCTTCGCCCAGGTCAGGCTCTCCGTCAGCATGAACTTCACGAAGCTCATCGCCCGGCGAAGCTGCGCGTCGGTTCTGGTTCTGGCCGGTAGGACGAACGTGTGGGAGTCGCCCTGCTGGGCCGGTTGGTCGAACAGCGTCGGTACCGGGACCATGCCGAAGTTCAGCCCCTTGATGCTCTGCGCTGTCGTGATCTCCCACTCGCCCTGCAGATAGAAGCCGGCCTTACCGGTGAACATCAGCGTCTGCGATCCGGCGTAGTCGGTGTTCGCCGGCATCAGCCCGCGCTTTGTCAGCGACTGGATATAGGTCAGCGTGTCGAGCGTGAGCCGGCGATCGTAGGTCAGTTTCCGGCCCTCGTCGCTGAGCCACGGGGCGGCATCTTTGTGCTGCTGGTAGAGCGTCTGGAACCAGCGCCAACTCGTCGCCTGATCTGCGATCGTGGCGACGGACGCTCCGTAGGCACCGGTGACTTCCTTGGCCGCTGAGAGGGCTGCCTCCCACTGCTGGGTGCCGGCGATCGGCTTGAGCTTGCCGTCGGAGTCGAGAAGGCCCGCCTTCCGACAGACATCAACGTTGTAGTAGAGCACGAAAGGATGCGTGTCCAACGGGATGGCGTAGTTACGCCCGTTCACTTGCTGTGCCAGCCACGCCTTCTTGTTGAAGTCGTCGGCGCGCAGTCCGACCAGACCGAGCATGTCGTCGGTGATCTCGCTGACCAGGCCCGCGCGGGCCAGGTTTCCGGACCGGGTGAGGTGCGAAATCGCCACATCCGGCGGAACGCCGCCGATCGTGGCCAGCGACAACTTCGTGTAGTAGGGGTTGCCCCACGTGAAGGTGGCTGCTTCCAGCTTCGGAGAGCCTGGACCGGCGCGGTAGGCATCCTCCATCGTCTGCATCCGCACGCCATCTCCGCCACCGAACAGATTCCAGTAGGTCACCGTCCCCGGTGCAACGTCGGTACCTGCGACGCCGGCGGACAGGGTGCTGCAGCCGGCCGCAGTTCCGGCCAGCGACAGCCCGGTGGCGACCTGCAGGCTGCTCTTGAGGAACGACCGCCGCGACAGGTCACCCGCGGCGCCGATCACGGAACGACTGGGCGGGTGTGCGTCCATCCCATCTCCTCCTACATCGCTCGGCCTGCTGCTCAGAGGACGAGCTACAGAGCCCCTGTACCCACCTCGAACTGGCGTCGACCGACCGGCCGTACCTGATCATTGGTATGCCTCGCCACGATGCTCTCGCAGAAGGGCAGCATTTCCGGAACGTCCTGGAGGTAAACCGGTTTGAGGCTTCCGTGATGACCGGGTCAGCTGACCGCCGCCGTGGTGCGCTCGCAATGCCGAAGGCGCCGTGATGGCGGCTGGGGGCTGTGCCTGCTCTATCGTCAGGTGCTTCGGACCGGCGGGAGGAGGGTCGTGATGGCTGACGTGTTTGCCGGGCGGTATGAGCTCATCGACCCGGTTGGTTCAGGTGGCAACAGCACGGTCTGGCGCGCCTGGGATCGCCGCTTGCAGCGGCTCTGCGCTGCGAAGGTGCTCCGGCAGCGTCATGCAGGGGCACTGCTCCGATTCGTTCGCGAGCAAGGGCTGCGGCTGGACGACCCGCACGTTCTGAGTCCTTACAGTTGGGTGGCCGAGGACGATCAAGCTCTGCTGGCCATGGATCTGGTCGGCGGTGGTTCGGTGAACAGCCTGGTCGCTGACTTCGGTGCGCTTCCGGAGCGTTATGCCGCCGAACTGTTGGCGCAACTGCTGGGCGCTCTCGACCAGGTCCACGCGGCCGGTCTGCTCCATCGGGATGTGAAGCCGGCGAACCTGCTGCTCGAGACCACCGGCACCGGACCTCCGGTACTCCGGCTCAGTGACTTCGGCATTGCCCTGTGGCTGGGAGAGCCCCGCCTCACTCAGGACGGAGCGGTGGTCGGTACGCCGGGGTATGTCGCGCCCGAAGCGCTTGCCGGCGACCCCCCGTCCATCAGCCAGGACCTGTACGCGGCGGGCGTGACGGGATGGCAGCTCCTGACCGGGGAAGATCCGCCGCTCACCGGCCCACCGCCGAGCCGGCCTCCGGACGCGGCCGGCGACAGCGTCGTCTGGGGGGTCGTTGAGAGCCTGATGCAGCCCGCGGCGGCCGACCGGGTCCACTCGGCCGAGGCCGCGCTGGCCGCACTGGCACCTCTTATGGCGCAACCGTTGGAACTTCCAGCCTTGACGCCCGACGGGGACCTGATCGAGGTCTTCGACCACTTGCCTCCACTTCCCGCACAGTACGCAGACCTTGCCGACCCACCCCGGCCGACCATGCTGCACCAGCCATCCGAGCAGGGTCGCTGGTTCGGCAGCCAGTTGGGCTCGCGGAGGCGGCGCACCGTCGTACTGGCCGCATCCGCCGTGGCAGTCCTCGCGATGGCGGCTGTGGTCGCGGTACTGACTCTCGATGGGCAACCGACAGGCAACGACTCGCCACCGCCGAGTCAGCCGACAGCTCCGGCGACGATCAACGCCAGTCCTGTCACCCCAGCGCGCAACGCTGAGGCGAAGGTCGGCGGGACGTGCGGTTGGCAGGAGGCCGGCAATCTCGAGACGACCGCTGACGGCACTCGGGTCGTGTGCCGCCAGCAGGGGTCGTCCTACCGCTGGATCAAGGTCGGTTAGACCAGCTTTGATCCGGCCCGTTCGGATACGTCGGCGGCGCCGGAGGCATAGGAGACTTACGGCGGCGAAGAATCAGCACCGCGACGACGATCGCGACGATCAGAACGAGCACGGCGCCAAGGATGATCCAGGGCAACGACGCGGCTGTCTTGTCGGCGGCCGGCTTGGTGTCGCCCCCCGAGCCTTGGCCGGCCGTGGTACCTGACCCGGGCGACGTGGAAGGGCTGGCTGACGGCGTCTCGGTGCTAGGGGTCGGGGTGCTCGCGGTTCCACTGGTCGATGTGCCGTACGCCGGTCCGGCGACCTTGTCGCCCGCCACTGCCACGTCGATCGTGACCGGTACGCCGCCCGCCTGGTGGGCGAACGGGGCGCCCAGCTTGACCACGATGTAGTACCAGCCGTCGATGCTGGACTCCCGCACCACCGCGTCGGTGGCGTTGCGATTCAGGTACGCCGTACGCGGGGTGGCGATCGCCTTTCCGCCCGACGGCAAGATGTTCGTCGTACCGGTGTAGGCCGTGGTGTCGAACTTGATCTCCGAGCGGACCGGACTGAACAGGCCGGTACGAATGTTGGTCGTCCCGGCATCCGGAACAGCGGAGAAGGTAACCCGGTAGGCGAGACCCTGCCCCCAGTCGAGCTTCACGCGGTAGTACAGCTCTTCGCCGTTGTAGATGGTCTCGCCGAAGCGGCCGCTCCCCGTCAGGGTGGTGGCTTCGTTGAACGAGCCGCCGCCGCGCACCGGCTGGACAGCGCCGGCCGGCTGCTGCGCGAAGTCGACGAGGCCGGTCTGCGCCGGTTCACCGAAACTGCCGGTCACCGGCGGCTCGATCCGCAACTGCAGCTCCAGCGGCACGCGGTCGGTGCCGTCCTTGGAGTCGCGGGTAACTCTGAAGACGTACTTGCCGGGGACGCTGCAGCCCTTGGGCTTCGCCGACCCGGGAACCGTCCCGTTCCAGCTGAGCACCGTGGTCAGTGCACCGCCGTCCTCCTTGGCCCGGGTGTGCAGCTCACGCTCGGACCGATAGCAATCCGCCCCGCCCGGGCCGGTGATCTTGATGTCCAGGACCTCGATATCCCGAGGGTTGCCGCGCGGGAAAACCGCCGTCGCGGCGAAGTACGCCGTGTCGCCCGCCTTCAGATCGGCCGCGTAGAAGCGCTCCTCGACCGGGCTCAGGGTGTCCAGGTACTGTCCTGGCGCCATCGTCGGCGCCGTGAACGGATCCGCGGTGCCGGTGATCGGCTGGCCGGTCGGTTCGTAGTGCCGGAGCGCGCGATCGGTCACGCGACCCAGCACGCCGAGCAGCGCGTCGGCGTCAGCGGCGTCGTGATAGGTCCCACCGGTGCTCTGCGCGATGCAGGCGAGTTGGGCCCGGGCCTTCGCGTCGACTCGGAAGCCGATCGCATGCACGTGCAGGTCGATCCCTTGGCGGTGGAGCTCCTTCGCCACCTCACACGGTTGCGGCGGCGCACAGGTGTCTTCGCCGTCCGACACCAGGACGATCGAGCGCTGGCCCTCTTTCGGAAGCTGGGCGGCCGCGATTCGCAGTGACTGGCCGATCGGCGTGTAGCCGCTCGCCTTCGCCGCATTCACGGCCCGCTTGATCGCGGGTTTGTCGACTGCCTTCACCGGCTGGACGACTTGGACGTCATGGCAGCCTGCAGCCTTCTCCGACCCGCTCGACCCGGTCCCCGCGCCGTAGATCGCCAGCCCGACCGGGGCTTGGGCGGGCAAACCGTCGATCATCGATCCGACGGCTCGCTTGGCGGCGTCCATCCGGGTGCCGCTGCCACCGACATCCCTGGCGGTCATGGAGCCGGACGAGTCCAGCACCACCATCACCGGCGACAACTCGCCCTCGGCGTGGGCCGATGTGACATTTCCGAACGCGAACGTGACGGTCAGAACGGGCAGCGCGGCCACGGTGGCGAAGCGTCGTATCATGGCGTCTCCAGAGGGCTTGAAGGGTGGACATGCAGAAACCTAGCGTTTGCATCTGCAATTTGCAAATGGCAATCCGGAGCTGATGGTGACCGATTCGTACGCGCGCAACCTCAAGCTGCAGCTGGAGTGGTACGGCGAACCGCTGGGTGATCGATTCCGGCGCCTTCTCGGCCGCCTGGGGCTCTCCCAGGCCCAGCTGGCCGGCATTCTCGGCCTGTCCGCGCCGATGCTGTCGCAGCTGATGTCCGGCCAGCGTGCCAAGATCAGCAACCCGACTGTGCTGACGCGCCTGCTCCAGCTGGAGGCGACGGTGAACGATCCCGCCTGGGACACACACCCGCCGGCCGAGCAACTTCGCCGGCTCGACGAGATTCGTGGCGCCCAGCGATCGACCCTCACCGTGGACCGGGTCAAAGAGACGTCCGCTACGCCGGTGCCCGCAGACGATCCAGTCGTAGCCATCCAAGCACTGCTCCGCGACATCGCCTCTGCCGGCGACCTCGAAGGAGCCTCCGAACTGCTCGAGGACCGCTATCCCGAACTGGCGGAGGCACTTCGAGTGCTGGGCGCAGGTCGAACCCAGGACGCACGCGCCTACTACCTGAAGATCACTGGCCACCACTAACAGCCAGGCCCTGCTCCGGGCCCGGTGGGGGACCCGAGCAGCGGTGAACCCGGGACGCGACTGCGAACAGTTGGCACGCGACAAGCCTGCCGCCGCCGCCCAGCGAGCGAGGCATCAGTCGCGCGGAGCCTCACCGAGCAGCGGCGATGCCCGCAGCAACGACTCGGCCCTGGACAGCCTCGCCGCCGTCTTCGTGATCCTGGTGGCGATCGTGATGTTCCCGATCTTCGAGCAATTTCGAAAAGCTCGCCGGGCCTCGGCGCTGCCCTCACTCTGGCTCCATGAGCTGGTCACCGGTACTCCGTGCCGCAGTCGCCCTGTCCATCTTCCGCGCGCTGCTGCAATTGATCAGGCAGCAGGCAGTACTCCCGGCGGGCTAGTGGTCGATCGCCCCCGACCAACCTGAACAGAACATGTGGAAGTAGACATCAAGGAGGACGAACGTGGTCGACGACGCGAGCAAGCTGTCCGGTGTGGTGGCCGGGGCGACGGAGGCGGAGAGTCTGCCGCCGGTCGCGGACCGGGATGCGTTCCATGCCGAACTGGATGAACTGCGGGTGCGCGAGAAGGCTCACACCCGCGAGGGCGACGCGATCGCGGCGGCCCGGCGACGGCTGCCGATGGTCGAGGTGGACGCGAACACCGAGCTGATCGGAGAGTCCGGCCCGACGACCCTGCTCGCGGCCTTCCAGGGACGTCGGCAACTCCTCGCTTACTACATGATGTGGTACCCCGGCCGGCCCGCGGACGAGCAGTGCGAGGGGTGCACCTGGAACAACACCCAGACGGCGGAAATGTCGTACCTGGAGTCGCGCGACATCACCTATGCGGTGCTGTGCCAGGGACCGTACGACGAGAGCCGCCGCTACCGAGACTTCATGGGCTGGACCATGCCGTGGTACTCGGCGCAGGCGTCGCTCGAGACCTTGCTGGTCGGCCGCGCGATCGGTTCGATGCACATCGTCTGCTATCTCCGCGACGGCGACCGCGTGTTCGAGACCTACTGGACGACCGGCCGCGGTGTCGAGGCGATGGATATCAACTACCGCCTCATCGACTTGACCGTCTGGGGCCGGCAGGAACCGTGGGAGGACTCGCCCGCCGGCTGGCCGCGGGGTTGGGGAGTCAAGGAGCCCGCCGACCCCCGTACCCGCTTCGACGGCGGATTCCGCGCGAACGGCCGCCCCATCGCCCAGTGGTCCCGCATCGCGGCCGGCCGCTCCGACGACCTCACCGGCAACGCCTGAGGCAGCCGAGTCCGTTTCAGCAGGTCGATCAGTTCGCGGGAGTGATGAGACCTGCCTCGTACGCCGCGATGACCGCCTGGACCCGGTCGCGGAGATCGAGCTTGGCCAGGATGCTGCTCACATGGGTCTTGACGGTGTGCTCGGTCACGGACATCGCAGTGGCGATCTCCGCGTTCGACAGGCCGCGACCGAGCAGGACCAGTGTTTCGCGCTCACGGGCGGTCAGGATGTCGAGCGGCGCGGCCGGCGCCCTGCGCGGGCGCTTGGAGGTCAGGTCGGCGATCAGCCGGCGAGTAACCCTGGGCGCGAGCAGTGACTCACCCGCGACGACAACCCGGACAGCGTGGACGAGGTCGTCGCGGCGTACATCCTTGAGCAGGAAGCCGCTGACCCCGGCGTACAACGCCTCGTACACGTACTCGTCGGAGTCGAAGGTGGTGAGCATGACCACCTTGGTCGCCATACCCGCGCAGATCGTCCGAGCCGCCGCCAGACCGTCGACCCGGGGCATCCTGACGTCGAGCAGCGCGACATCCGGCGCGAGTTCGCGGACCATCGAGACCGCCTCCGCCCCGTCGGACGCCTCACCGACCACCTCGATATCCGATTGTGCGTCGAGGATCATCGCGAAGCCGTTGCGCACCAGTTCCTGGTCGTCGGCCAGCACCACGCGGATCATGAAACCTGCTCCGAACAAGGGATTTCGGCTCGTACCTCGAACCCGCCGCCGAGCTGTGGCCCGGCGGTCGCTGTGCCTCCGCAGGCGCCGGCCCGCTCGCGGATCCCGACCAGGCCGTGCCCACCAGGGGCCGGTTTTCCTCCGACTCCGTTGTCGGTGATCGTCAGGACGACCTGGTCTGTCGACCAGTGCATTCCGACACCGATCCGGGTGGCTTGTGCGTGTTTTCTGCTGTTCGTCAGCGCCTCCTGGACGATCCGGTAGATCGCCACCTCGGTGTCGCGCGACACCGGGCGCCGTACTCCGGTCTCCGCGAACTGCACGCTGCGGACCAGTTCCGGCAGGTCGGCGAGGGTGGGCTGCGGAGCACGGCTCTCGCCCGGCTTGAGTACGCCGAGCAGCCGCCGCAGCTGCACCATGGCGTCCCGGCCCGCGTCGGCGATCGCGTCGAAGGTCTGCTCGGCCCGATCCGGATCGGTGCGGACGACGACCGGACCGGCCTCCGCCTGGACGATCATCAAAGTCACCGCGTGGGCGAGTATGTCGTGCATGTCGCGGGCCACACGGGCCCGTTCCTCGGCGGCGGCGCGAGCGGCCTCGGTACGGCGTTCCTGCTCGAGCCGCGCGGTGCGCTCGCGGAGGACCGCGGCGTACTCGCGGTGGCTGCGTTCGAGTGAGCCGGCCATGAAGGCAGCCACCGGGAGCAGGCACGTGAACATGAACTCGGCGAGGTCGTTGTGCTTGAGCAGCAGCGACGCCGGAGGGAACGTGACAAGGATCAGCACGAGCAGCCCTCTTCGCTGCCAGCGCCGATGGCCAAGACTCGCGAGCGTGTAGATCGCCACCAGTCCGCCGTACTGCAGGGATTGACCTGGGTGGTCGTGAGCGGACACCAGGGTCGCGGCGGTGGCAACGATGACCATCACGACGAAGGGAAAGCGCCGTCGCCACAGCAACGGAATCACGGTGCCCAGCGTGAAGACGACGCCGAGCCAGGTGATCTCGCCGGGCCGGGCGTCGACGAACGGGGGGCTGGACGCGATCGCCACGGCGACCACGACGGCGACGTCCATCACCCGGTCCACCGTTCGGGGCCCTGGGATCCCGAGCCGCTCGAGGATGCGCACCGATTCAGTCTTACTCACCATCTGCTGCCCGACCTCGCTCCCACGACGGACATCCGTACGGTCGATCCGCCGCACGAGTGAGTGCACGATGGGATCGGTCCGGCCGGCTCAGATGCCGGGGAGACCGGATGCGGCGAGATCGGCGTCGATCAGGCCGCTGAGCAGAGTGGCGGTGGCAGCGGCGAGGTCGTCGAGCTGGACATCGGCGGCGGCCTCGTTGCCGAAGGCATGCTCGACGGTCCGTGCGAGCAGGTCGGCGTGCTTCGAGCTGTCCGTCGCTGTGGAGCTCTCGGCGCGCAGGAAGCCCTCGAAGGTCGCTTGATAGGCATAGCCGATCTCGTCGACACTCAGGTCGGTCCGGAGCAGGCCGTGCTCGGCGAGCAGTACCAGGTAGTCATGCGCCATCGCCGCGTGCCGCGCGTCGCGGTCC
This sequence comes from Kribbella sp. NPDC051586, assembly GCF_044453965.1. Classification (NCBI taxonomy): domain Bacteria; kingdom Bacillati; phylum Actinomycetota; class Actinomycetes; order Propionibacteriales; family Kribbellaceae; genus Kribbella; species Kribbella sp. NPDC051586. The sequence continues at coordinate 970,135 of NZ_JBITDF010000003.1, forward strand.
GTGGCCGGTGAGCCGGTCAACTTGCCCAGCAGGTGGAGATCGCCGAGCAGCAAACCGCGCAACAGCGGCCGGTCCACGATCGCCAGGAAGTAGACCCGGGCGAAGTTGTGCAGCAGGCAGGTCGAAGGCTCCCGCTCGAGTGCCTGCCGCAGCTCATCGATCCCGCGGAGCATCTCCCGCGCGAAGACCGCACCGAACAACTGCTCGCGCGTCTTCCAATGCAGGTAAACGGTGCCCTTGCCGATGCCTGCCTCGTCAGCCACATCGTCCATGGTCACCCGTCGGTAGCCGTGCCGGCTCAGCAGCTCGGCAGCCACGTCCAGGATGCGCGCGGCCCGATCGGCGCGCTGCTGCGGCTCGTGAAGACGTACGGCCTTGATGCTCACGGGTCGAATGTATGACCAGATGTGAGATACCGTCAACTCAAGATGCAATTGACGAATTATCAAAGATCGTCATATCGTCCAGTGTGACAGCCGTAGTTCTCATGACAGGAGTCAGACGTGAACACCTCCACCACCCGCCCTGGCAAGACGATCCTGGTGACCGGTGCGACCGGCAACCAGGGCGGCGCCACCGCCCGCCATCTGCTCGCCGCCGGTTGGCATGTACGCGCTTTCGTTCGGGACGACACGGCGCCGGCGGCTGTCGCACTCGCGGCCGCGGGCGCGGAACTCGTCCGCGGCAACCTGGATGACCCTGCCTCCATCGAGGAAGCCGCACGCGGTGCGTACGGGCTCTACAGCGTGCAGTCCGCGAACGACAACGAGCTCAACCAGGGCATCAACGTCGCGGATGCCGCGCAGGCCACGGGCGTGCGGCACCTGGTGTACTCCTCCGTCGGCGGCGCTGAGAACCAGAACCGCTTCTACCGGGAGCGGGGCTGGGGGCAGATCGAGAAATGGCAGATCGAGGAGCACATCCGCGCGCTGGGAATCCCCGCAACGATCCTGCGTCCGGCCGGGTTCATGGAGGACTTCACCAGTCCCGCGCGGTTCTTCCAGAACGGATCGCTGAACGTCCCCTGGCGCGACGACCTGGTCATGCAGTTGATCGCGATCGATGACACGGGTGCGTTCGCCGCACTGGCCTTCGCGGACCCGGATGTGTACCTGGGCAGGGCGATCGACATCACCGGTGACCAGCTCACCGCGCCTGAGATCGCCGAAGAGCTCAGCGCAGCGGCCGGACAGGCTGTGCCGCACACCCAGACCCCGATCGAGTTGCTGTGGGAGCACGATCCCGAGGTCGGGAAGGTCTTCACCTGGGCCAACGCCAGCTACTACGACAGTGACCTCGCCCCGCTGCGTAAGGCCCACCCAGCGGTGATGGACTTCCGCGCCTGGCTCCGCCGCTCCGGCAAGGCTCGCCTGATGGCCGAACTGGACGCCGCCACGGCCTGACAGGCGACAGCCGAGTCACTCCTGCGACCCAGCCGGCTGCCGATTCTCACTCGTGCAGGCGATGTCCCGGGTGGCTCGAGACGTCAGTCTGATGTGATGTACAAGTTGTTTGTCGCAGCGCCTCTGCTCTTCATTGCCTACGGCATCGTTCGCTGGATGGACGGCACAGACGGCGAATACGGTCCAGGGCTCGCCTGGACGATCGGTCATCTGCTCTTTCTCGCAGGGTTCCTGCTGTTCGCCCTGGTGCTCGTCGCGCTCCGGCGGATGGTCACCCGCTCTCGCGCGATCGCAACGATCGCAATGGTGGTCGGTCTGATCGGCGTACTGGCCTTTGTCCGCGTGATCGTGATCGATCTGCTCGTCGGTTTCGACTCCAGCGACCACGCGAGCATGTCCAGAGTCGGCGACCGCTACGATCGCTGGCCGGGCAACCTGGGTATCTACGACGCGGTCTACTCCGTCGGTCCGATGCTCTTCCTGATCGGCTTCCTGACCCTCACCATCCTGCTCGTGCGCCTGCACCGGCTGCCGATCTGGGCACCTGCAGCTCTGGTGCTGGGCTTCGCGGCGATCATCGTCAACCTCACTTTGATGCCCCTCGGCGGCGCGCTCCTGCTGGCCGCTCTCCTCCCACTGCAACGCCCAGCCAGAGACCTCCAAAAGGTCCCCAGCAGATGAGACGAATGAATTCGGCCGTCACCCGACCACTGGTTGCCGTCGCCGCGGCGCCCGCCGTCGAGCTCGAGCTCCCGGCCGACATGATGGATCAGCTCACGAACGCCCGATCCTCGGCGTACGCGGACGAAGATCGCGGATCACGACTAGGCGAGTTGCCATCGTCGGCATGGGCCCATCCAGTGGCGCGGTAGGCGGCATTGGGCCGCTTCGGCGGTCCGTCCGATCGGTGCGTGGGTCGCACCATTCGTCGCTCGTGAAATGGATGACGGTGGGTGGGTGCGCAGACATGATTGCAGAGCGACGGGCGTCATATCTCGCGGGAGACAACATGATCAGCGAGGCGCGTGGTGTTCTGGTACCGGATCTCTCGATGCTGTCGGTGATGTTGGAGACGTTGCTGGGGGACAGCGGTGACATCCCGAAACCGCTGCGGTTGCGGATGCTCTCGTTGATGCAGACACCGTCGGGGCGTGCAGCACTGCAGCCGATGGTGTCGCCGCCAGGGCACCGACGGCAGATTCCGTCGGCGGTGGCGCCGTTGACGCCGACCGGGGATCTGTCCATCGAGAGGCAGGTTGATGCGCTGCGTTCGAACCACAACGACCTGCTGCGAGGGAATCTGATCGAGATCTACCAGGGCCGGGTCCCCGCAGCTTGGCGTACAGCTGCTGACCGGCCGGCGCGCTGGTCCCGGGCACTCGGCGATGTGCTGTCGGATGTCTGGAACGGTCTCGGCCGCGGTGCCTGGAACGGATCGCGCCCGGCCGTCGACCGCGAACTCCGGCGCCAGGAGAAGCTCGTCACGTACGGCGCCACCGACACGCTGTTCAACACACTGTCGCCACGCATCGGATACGCCGACGGAGCATTCCTGCTTGACGGTCGCGTCCGTGTCCCCGTGAACGGCCGCCAGATCGTCCTCGCGCCGATGATCTCGGCACCGGGCTCGATGGTCGTCGAGATCGCCGACCCCATCGCGGTCGTGATCGGCTACCCACTACCGGACGCGCTGGCCGGCTGGACGGGTTCGGCGCGCTTCCTACGGCCGTTCGAAGACCCGCTGGCCGCAGTGGTCGGTCACACCCGCGCCGACGTGCTGCGGAAGCTTCACCAGCAGACGACCATGAGCTTGCTCGCTGCCGAGGTGAACTGCGCACCGAGCACACTCACGCACCACTGCAACATCCTGGAAGGTGCCGGCCTGATCGCACGCATCCGCCAGGGCCGCATGATCACGATCCACCGCACCACCCGCGGCTCGGCCCTCCTCGACGTCTTCAGCCGACGATGAAACCTTTCTCTACAAGGCAGCCGGCCAGATCCATGGCCCGGTCCCGCTCAGCCTGTTCCGCGACGAGCACGGCGATCCCGTCACCTCCTGATCCGGGCCGGCCGAGCCGGACGTGCTCCCGTACCGCTGGTTCACGTCGTGGATCCAGTGGCCGAGGCCCGGTCATCGGCCTCGGATGCCCCCAGGAGGTCGGTGCCGAGTTGTGACCGCAGGTAGAGGACCTCACGTCCCGATCGCCACGAGGTCACCATCCCGGAGCGGCGAAGCACGGACAGGTGATTGCTGACCAGGCCAGGGCTCTGCCCGAGGGCGCGAGCCAGTTCGGTGGTGCTGCGCGGCCTGCGAACCTGCACCAGGATCCGGGCTCGGTTCCGTCCGATCAGCGCTTGGACTGCATCCTCCGCTGCGCCGAGGGAGCCTGTGCCCCATAGTCGGCCTACGCCCCGGGCACCGTAGTTCAGGCTCGGAACACCCATCGGATCCTGGGCGACGATCAGGCTGGGCCAGGCGAAGACGGAAGGCACCAGGAGCACGCCGTCGTCAGTCGAATCCACAATCTCGTACTGACCTGGATGTGAGCGTTTCTCGATCCTGAGGAGGTCTCCGTCGAAGCTGATTCCGGAGTGCAGCCCGGTCAACATGGCCTCGAACCCGTGCTGGGTGATCACCGACGCGCGATAGGCGAGATCCTCGTCGAGGATTCCTTTCATGTCGCTCCAGTACGGCGCGATGCACGCTTCCCAATACGTGTGGAGGGCTTCGGCGAGGCGGTCGCGCCCGGATGCGTGCCCGGAAACGAGTTCTTCGACAAGCGCGGGCGGGCGGCCGGACCAGGCTTCGGTGATCTGGTCGCGGAGGTACGAGTCCGGCATGGACGTCATCCGGCTCAGTTGCTGTTCGAGGGTCGTCCCCCGGGCGACTGCGCCGGCGAAGAGGAAGTCCGGGATGAAGCAGCTCGGCGGGGCTACCGCCTGCAGAACGGCGAGATCCAGCCGAGGCAGCCTCGCCCGTGCCGCTTCGGCCCAACGCCGGTGGACCGGAGATATTGATGTGCCGAGCAACAATTGGATGCTCCTGCCGACCTCACCGAGAGGTGAGTAGGCGAAGCGAACCCGACGCAGCGCCTGCCCGTTCAACGAGATCTCGATCATCATCCGACCGTACGAACGGTTCGCCCCTGTTCGAATCGCTCTCAAGGCCGAGATTTGGACCGTCCCTCGACCTTACGAGCGATTCGGACACGAACGAATCCTGCGCAGGAAGTTGAGATGTCAACGCCAATGGGTCGGCATTATTGGCGGCGGTTAGGAGTAGATCGGGTTCGCGGCTTGAGACATCGGCGCCGAGCTGTATCGGTGCACCCCGCAGTTCGTACTTCAAGACATAGGTCTCGCGATCCGGCTGATAGGACTCACCAAACGTTCAGGGTCGAGTTGCCGTTCGCGGGTGTCGTGATCGGAATCATCTGGTCTTGTCGGGCCCGCGAACTGTGAAGCGCGCGACCTCGCCGGACTGTTCTTCCTGTTGCCGATCCAGCTACAGATCACGGCCGGGTACACAACCCTCGCGACAGGACTGGCGCTGCTCCCGCTGACCGTGCTCACCCTTGTCCTGTCTGCCCAAGGCGGAGCTCTCACCACCCGGATAGGTCCACGCGGCCCCCTGGCCGCCGGGTCGTCGATCAGCGGACTTGCCCTCGTCCTCGCCACCCGGATCGACTCGAGTACCTCGTACTTGACCGACGTACTCCCTGTGGTCGGCCTGATCGGGATCGGGATTCCGCTGATCACCCCACCAGTCACCGCGACGGTGCTCGGCGCTGTTCCAGACACCCTCTCCGGTACGGCGAGTGCTCGGCGTACCCAGAAACGCGGAAACCTGACAGTGCGGGGAAGTCGTCGGCGGGGGAGCACAAGCCGACTCTCGGGTGTCGTCGCAACCGGGGTGCAGATTCCAGGAGTGGGACGTGGCAGGCTGCGCCAGCTCCGGGCGTCACCCGGAGCTGGTGTTCGCGACGTCAGCGTCGGACCTTCAGCTTCTGGCCGACGCGGATGAGTGTGCTTGTCAACCCGTTCAGTTTCATGAGCTCGGCGACCGACATGCGGTGCTGCAAGGCGATCCTGAAGAGGGTGTCGCCGGCCTTGACGACGACGATTCCCGATGACGCGGCTCGAAGGTCGTGGTGTCCCATCGTGCCCAGTTTCGTGGTGACCCGGGCTCGGACCTGGTCCATCGTCGGAAGGCCGGCGGTGGTGCGGGCCGGGTCGATCTTGCGCTTCGGTGCCCACTCCTTGTGTCCGATCAACATCGTGGACTGCCTGCGAAGTCCGAGGAGCAGGGTCGCGAACACGGTGTCGCAGGTCTCGAGCAGTCCGGGTGTCCAGATCTCCCCGATGCCGTCGTTCTCGACCTCGACGCCGATCAGGAACGCGTTCCCGACGTCCTTCGAGATGCCGATCAGCGGACCGCCCGCACCCGCGTGGTTCGCGCGGCCGGCGGCGATCGTTCGAACCGTCAGATCCCGGCCGATGAGCACGTGACACAGCGGGCCGTTGATGCCTGGCCGACCCTTCAGGACGGTGCTGAGCGATGGCGCTGAGCCACCGTGCTTGCCCGAGGCTGTGTGATGGAACATCACGCCGCGCGGCTCGAAAGTCCCCGGCCGCCCTCGCGTCTTCCAACCCGCGACCTCGAGCACCTTGAGTCCGCTGCTGCGGAATGCGTCAGCCATCCACGGAACGGTGCTCATCGGGCCACCCCGCTGTCGTCTTCCTCGAACTCGACGTCGTCCGTCGGTGCCAGTTCGACGCCGTCCTCCGTCAGCCCGGCTTCCGCTGTTGCTTCCGGTGACGCATCCCCCTGCTGGAGGACGTCTTCGTCTTCACCCCTGAGGTCCAGCTCGTCGATGGTGACTCTTTCGAGTTGTTCTTCACTCATGTGAAGCCCCCCTGTTGAAACTCCTGCGCTTGAACCAGTTATGCGGCCTCAACGGCCCGCACATGGCGAGGCCGGCACGCGGCCGAAACTTGGCGGCATGCCAAAGCGCCCCCCACGGCGCACTCGCCGCTCGTCGACTACCCGCCCCTTTGTTCCTCGATACTCCTCCGAATAGCCGAAGTCAAGAAACACAAATGAATGAAGCGACTGTACGAATTTGAGGCAGCTAATTGAAGGAGAAACCGTCGGCCGGCCGAATTCACGCGCGGGCCCTCGCCCACCAGTTAATCGTCACGCTGTAGCACGGCTCGGTCGCTACATGTTCCAGAGATGGGACATGCACGTGCCGGGCGCCGCCGCTTGCTCGGCCCGGCTCCGCGGCAGGTAGCCGACGCGACTGCTCTGGCCAACCCCGCCGTCGCCGCGGTGCTCGGTGGTACCTACCTGCAAGATGTCATCGCCGCCGTCGCCGCGGCCCGCGCTGGTACAAACCCTGGCTCGATGCCGACGGCAGATGCTTGGTATCCCCGAGGTAAAACACAGTAGACGTGGGCGTTCACTATGGCTATTCTCGGAAGGAACGATGACGTTCACTGTGCGCGCTGGACGGCGCGTCGCGATGGCACTGGAGGACGGCAAGGTGGCTCAGACGCTCAAGGATTGGCAGGCCCAGGTTGGACGCTTCGTTGCCCAGCCAAGGCTGGAGGACTATGCCGAGCAGTACGCAGAGTTCTGCGTGCTCGATCGACACGACGGCATTCTCGAGGCACGGTTGCACAGCGATGGCGGGTCCGTCACAGTGCACGACCCGGAGTGGTACGCCGTCCACAACGCCTGGGGCCGGTTGTGGCAGGAAGTCGGTCGCGATCCGGAGAACGAGGTTCTCATCCTGACCGGTTCGGGAAGCGATTGGTTTCGTCCCAGCGCGCCAACCGTCCAAGAACAGAACGAATCGCTCCACTCTCTCCAGCGACCGCCTGATCACGCGTATGAGCACGCGTACCACGATGGTACGAAACTCGTAGAGAACTTCGTGTTCAACATCGACATCCCGACGATCGCCGCAGTGAACGGTCCCAGTGCCGCGCACACGGAGTTCGCACTGATGTGCGACCTGACGCTGGCCGCCGAGACCGCGACGTTCATGGACCCGCACTTCCTCGTCGGAGTGGTGCCTGGAGATGGGCAGCAACTGGCGTTTCAGGAGCTGCTGGGCGCGAAGCGCGCTGCCTACCATCTCTACACGGGGCAACCGATCGACGCGCGTACCGCGCTCGAGCTCGGACTGGTCAACGAGGTCGTCGCGCCGGCGGATCTCATGCCACGCGCGCGAGAGCTGGCCGCAATGATCATGGAACGCCCACGCACCGCCCGCCGACTGACGCACGCGGTGATCCAACGACCGTGGAAGCGGCGCCTGGTGGACGACCTCGGCTACGGGATGGCGCACGAGATGTTCGCCATCGCCGCAGCACGCTCGTCCTGAAACGAGCCTCAGGAGCGTCGCGAGCGGCTGGTTGGGACCTTTCCGGCAGTGACGAGGGGGAGCAGCAACCGATCGACCACGTCGACCACGAACTCGTCCGCGAGGCGACCGTCGCCCGTCAGCACACGGTCAACGAGCATGGCCGGGCCGACTGCGGCGACGAGCGGGTCGCTCGCGAGCGACCCGCTCACCTCGTCCCGTTCAGCAGCTCGGGAGAGCGCATCCTTGATGCCCTCCCGACATGGCCGAAGGACGCGGTCTTCAAGCAGCTGCCGGCAATCCCTGTTGCCGGCAAGCGCCGCCGCGCGGAATGCGTTGCTGTGGGCCACTGTGCTCGCCTGCTGTACGCAGACCAGCAGCGCGAGAAGCTCGCCTCGCAGATCCCCGGTCGGCTCGATCTCAGCAGGCGAAGGCAGCGCGCTACGGAGAGCATCGAGGACAAGGTCCGACTTGTCGGTCCACCGGCGGTACAGCGCGGCCTTGCCTGTATGGGCGAGTGCAGCGATCCGGTCCATGGTCAGGGCCGCCAGCCCCACATCAGCGAGTTCGCGCAGTGTCGCGTCGAACACGGCACGTTCGAGCTCGGAGCCGCGCCGGCGCCGGGCCGGAGGTGTCACCGCAACCACAGAGCCTCCAAGGAACGCACTCGTCTACAAACGTACTCTCGCATGGAGCACCCATGAAACCAACCTGCGATGTCACGTGGCGGTGGGGCTGTGTCGTCAATGCGAGACAATGGCAACTTCGGCCGCTGGAGTGATACGCGTATGGACACCGGACCCCGTGCCGCACGGCCGCGCATCGGAGGCCAACGACTGGAAGAGATCCTGGAGACGACAGTGCAACTTCTCACGGCTGTGGGCTACGACCGGCGCTCTCTCGACGACGTCGCAACGCTCGCCTCTGCCGCGCTGGTTGCGTTGGAACCCGTCCCCGGAGCATCAGGCCCTGTCGACGGTGCCGTATGAGCCTTCGTGACGGGACCTCGGCCTTCCTCATGACCACCCTTCAGCGACAGCATGCCGAGGTAGGCGAGTCACTTGGCCCGGTGCCGGGCACGCATCTCTGGGCGCTGATTCTCGAGGGCACGGCTCGACTCGAATCGAAGCAGGGAACGGTCACCCTTCGAGCGGGTGACGCGGCGCTTGCCTCGGTGCTCGACGGATGCTCTGTCATTGCGATTGACCCGGTGCAGGCCATGGTCAGCGATCTCCGGCCGTTGCTTCTGCCGTTTCGCATGCCTGACCCGTTCATCGCGACCAGCTTCAGCCGACAGCACCCTGCAGTGACCCGGCTGGTTGCATCGTGCCCGTTGGAAGAGCGCCGGCAGTCGCCCTTGTGGACGGTCAGCTATGCCGGGCTACTGGGCGCGGCCATGGTCGCCTCGTGGCAGGAGTCAGCGCCGGGCGACCCGTCTGTTCGTGACTCGGCCATCGCCGATCTGCTCGAGGCTATCGCTGACGCACCTGGGGAACGCTGGACGCTGCGGCAGATGGCGAAGACCGTGCACCTCTCGCCGTCGGCGATGAGCGCTCGGTTCCGCCGGGCGACCGGGCGAACGCCGGCCGAGGTGCTGCGCGAACTCCGCATGAGTGAGGCGCGACGGATGCTCGTTGAGACGTGCAAATCCATCGGGACAGTGGCCTTCGACGTGGGCTACGGGTCAACGGCTGCGTTCAGTCGGGCCTTTTCCGCGCAGCATGGGGTCGCACCCAAGGACTGGCGGCGCGACTCAATCACCGCTTGCTGACGGCAGCCGGATCGCGGCGAACCCGAGACCCGCAAGTACTGCGGACACAGCTCCCGCGACCAACGCCAGTCGGACGCCGTGCGCGTCCAGGAGCCGCCCGCCCGTTGCGGCGCCGATGGTGATCGCGATCTGGAAGGCCATCACGCTGAGCGCGACCGCCGATTCGGCACGCTCGGACTCGACACGAGCGAACCAGAGCTGGATGGCCACCGGAACCATATTGAAGGCGAAGCCCCATACGCCCACTGCGACGGCCGCGATCGGGACCGTAGCGGCGGTCGCGGTGAGTGCCAGGCTCGCACCGAGGAGCGCGGGGGCTCCGAACGCCAGCAGTCGGAGGCGGCGTGCGATCAGGCCGGCTGACAGGCTGCCGGCCACTCCGCCGATGCCCCAGGTCAGGAGGAGTGCGGTCGTGACATCGGTATCGACTCTTCCGATGGCCAAGCGGATGTAGGGGTAGGCGACGAAATTTCCGAACACGGACAGCACGGTGAGCACGATTCCCGTCCGGATGAGGCGATTGCCCAGGACCGCCCGCATCATTCGCAAACCAGCCGACGGATGAGCCGGGACTTCCGGCAGGGTGGCCCAGACAACCGACGCCGCCAACGCACATGCGACGGTCACGCCAACGAAAGCCGGACGCCACCCGAGGTGGTCGTCGACGAGTGCGGCCAGTGGCACGCCGAGCACCGATGCGAGACTCACTCCAACTGCCAACACGGTGGAGACCAGGTTGGCCTTCGCCGGCAGGACCCGAACGCCGGCACCGAAGGCGAATGCCCAGAACCCGGCAATCGCCACCCCCAGCATCATCCGCCCGGCGAGGAGTACGGCGAAGTCCGGAGCAACGGCGACCGCAAGATCTGCGAGACTGCCCAGCACGAGCAACGCGACCAGTACCCGACGTCGGTCCGTACGAGGCAACATCAAGGGTATGGCCGGCGCCGACAGAGCACCGGCGACGGCAGTGAATGCCACGGCGAGACCGGCGGTGCCATAACTGATTCCGAGATCGTCGGCGATCGTCGGGAGGGCGCTCGCCGGCAGGAACTCACTGGTCACGAGCACAGCTATGCCGGCACCCAGCGCTGCCACGGGTAGCCACGGGCTCCTCGTCGACCTACTCCGCACGCCGGTGGATCCGCCGGTGGACTCGACACTCGATCCACAGATGTCTTCTGCTGTCATGACACCAGTGTTCGGCTTCACCCGTGGTTGACGTTGATCGAGCAACGCGACTGGTTGATTGACAGTCCACGGCTTCGATCCCGGTGGCTTTACCGTCTAGCCAGTCGCGCGGCAGCTGCCATCCCTGGAGCTGTGCGGATCCGATGTCACGTCCGAACGACGTACCTCGTCTACTCGCTGTTGGGCGCGGGACAGCAGGGAGGGGTCGCGATGAGGCAGGCGTTCCGAGAGGCGCTGGCGTGAGCGCCGCGGAAGAGTTCGAACAGCATCGGGATCTGCTGTTCGCGATTGCGTACCGGATGCTCGGGAGCGTTGGCGATGCCGAGGACGTCGTTCAGGAGACATGGCTCCGCCTTGCGGCCGCGGATGCTCGCCCAGTGTCGATGAAGGCGTACTTGTCGACGATCGTGACGAGGCTGTCGGTCGACCATCTTCGCTCGGCGCGGGTGCGCCGCGAGTCCTATGTGGGCACGTGGTTTCCTGAGCCTCTGCTGAACGACAGGTACGAAGGGCCCGAGGAGTCCGCAGAGTTGGCCGACTCGGTCTCGATGGCGGCCCTGATCCTGCTGGAGCGTCTGACGCCGTTGGAGCGGGCCGTGTTCGTGCTCCGTGAGGTGTTCGGGTACAGCTTCGCCGAGATCGCCGCGGCGGTGGGACGCACCGAGGACGCGTGCCGGCAACTCGGCGTACGAGCCCGGCGTCATATGGACGAAGGCCGGCCGCGCTTCGATGCCGACCAGCGGGATCGTGAACGACTCGCGGCGCGGTTCTTCGATGCGCTGTACCGCGGTGACGTCGAGAGGCTTCGCGAAATCCTCACGGCAGACGCGGCTCTGATCGCCGACAGCGGCGGCAAGGCACCGCTGTGGGGTGCGGGGATCTTCGGGCGGGAGAACGTGTCCCAGCTGCTGGCTACCCGGTTCCGCGCTCTGCTTGATATCGGCATCAGCGTCGAACCACACACAGTCAACGGGCAGCCCGGTGCGGTCTTCCGCGATCGGGCGCATCACGTCCTGCATACCTGGGCGATGGACATCGTCGACGGTCAGGTCCAGACGATCCGCACCGTCCTCAACCCGGACAAGCTGCGCCACGTCGGGCCGGTCGCGAATGCGTGGGCCGTCCTTCGCGAGGCGAACCACGCCGCGAAGCGGCAACGGCCACTCAACTGACAACGAGAACCTATGAAGGAGTCACACGTGGAAACCGATGTAATGGTGATAGGCGGCGGGTTCGCCGGAGTGTGGTCCGCTGCGGCGGCCGCACGACTCCGGGAGCGCACAGGCCGCACCGACATGACCGTCATGCTCATCACGCCAGGGGACCAGCTCGTGATCCGGCCGCGCCTGTACGAGCCTGAACCGACACGCATGCAGGTGCCCTTGGACCGGATCCTCGGCCCGATCGGTGTGCAACAACTTCGCGCCCAAGTCACCCAGATCGACACCCGAACCGACGAGGTGACCACGCGGGACGGCGCCGGCAGAACCCACGCAGTGCACTACAAACGCTTGGTGCTTGCTACGGGCAGCCATCTGCGTCATCCCGACTTGCCGGGGGCCGAGCATCTTCACAACGTCGACACCATGGAGAGCGCTATTGCGCTCGAGAATCACCTCGACGCACTGCCGGCCGGGCCCGATATGTACAAGGCGGTCGTGGTCGGCGCCGGCTTCACCGGGCTCGAAGTCGCCACCGAACTTGTCGATCGCCTCCGATCACGAGCCAGTTGGACTGGTCGTGAGACCGAGGTGCGGGTGGTACTGGTCGAACGCGCCGACCAGGTCGGACCCGACATCGGTGACTACCCTCGCGCTGCCATTGAGGCCGCTCTGAAGGAGACCGGTGTCGAGGTCCAGCTCGGGGTCGGCGTCACCGCAGTCTCGTCAACAGGTGTGCAACTCACCAACGGCGGCTTCGTCGCGGCGCCGACTGTGATCTGGGCGGGCGGTCTCACGGCAAGCGGTCTCACTCGCCAGATCGCCGGCCGCCGCGACGACTTGGACAGGATCCTGGTCGACGACGCGCTCCGCGTTCCTGATGCGCCTCATGTCTTCGCCGCCGGAGACACCGCGTCCGCTGCACTCGACGACGGCCGCACGGTGCTGCAGTCGTGCCAGTACGCGAGCCAGCTCGGCAAGCATGCCGGCCACAACGCGATGGCAGACCTGGTCGGCGTCGCACCGGTTGCGTTCAGTGCGATTCCTTATGTGACCTGTCTGGATCTCGGAGCAGCCGGAGCAATATTCACGACCGGCTTCGAGCGCAGCGTCCAACTCACCGGGACAGCCGGCAAGGATCGAAAGCGGCTGATCAATCAGGAGTGGATCTATCCGCCGCTCGACGACGCGAAGCGGATATTGGCTGCCGCCGACCACGCTTCCAACCGCAGGTAAGCGGAACTGACCACGGAGTCCGTCGAGTGGTGCGGATGCGATGATCGCGAGATCCCCATGTCTCCAGGGCTAATCGCAGCAGGAGTGAGGTGCTCCCCGGTTGGCTCACGAGCGATCTGGACGGGTGATCAGACCCGATCGCAACTGGTTGATCAGGTTCGGCCCGACCAGCGGCACGATGTTCCAACTGGCGGTAGCGCGGCTCCCGTCGATGGCGACGCGTACTCGACTGGGACTTGTAATGACGAACAGGTCGGCGAGGAAGACGTCGCCATCCCAACCGCCCGCCGCCACGACCGGCCGCCCGAGCGGCGAGCTCTCCTGCCACTGACCATTGCCCACGGCAATGTCGAGGATTGCGCCTTCGGTGTTGATGCGCAGTGACCAACCTCGGGGTCCGGGAGTGATGGTGATCGAAGATCCTGGCGGGAGAGCGGCTCCTTCGGTCCAGGCGCCGACCACCCCGCCGGCGGCGATGTGCGGCCGGTGCTCGCCGGTGATCATCGGGACGGTCAGCCGTCCCAGACGATCGGCGAGCATGAGATCAGCTTCCCGCGATCCGTGCCGATCCAAGCTTGGCAAAAGACAATCCCAGACCACATCGAGCAGGCTCTGCATCCTTGTGGTCGCGGCGGTGATCGCTACGACCACGTCCGCCTCGGGCAAAACCAGACACATCTGGCCCATGGCACCGTCTCCCCGGTATCCGTGCCGCGATCGCCAGAAGTGGTACCCGTAGCCTTCCAGCCAATCCGGCGTACGCGCATTGTCCTCGAGCTGAAGGGTCTCGATTTGTCGCCGAGTGGCCAACTCGACCCACTGCCGCGAGACCAGTTGCCGGTCCAGCCAACGCCCGCCTTGCAGTAACAACTGACCGACGGCCGCCACTGCTTCAGTGGTGAGGTACAGGCCGTGGAAGCCGAAGGTGAGCCCATTGCCAACACGGTCCCACTCCGCGCCCGATATGCCCATCGGACCGAACAACCGCTCATCCAGGAACTCTGGCAGTCCCTGGCCGGTGACCCGCTCGACCATTCGAGCCAGGACGTAGCTGGTCGGATTGTTGTAGGCGTGGCGCGACCCGACCTGCGCCTCCGGTGCAATCCGCAGGAAGCCGCGCACCAGGTCCTCTGGCTCAAGCGTCCACGCAGCCTCCAGAACATCCTCGGAGTGACCGGTCGACATGCTCAACAGATGGTGGACTGTGAGCTCCTTGACCCGAGCCGACACCGACGGGGGCGCGTGATCGGCGAGGACGTCGACGACGCGGTCCTCCAGCGTCATTCGACCCTCGTCGACAGCAATGCCGACCGCGAGTGAGACGAACGACTTCGTCAACGAGTAGAGCAGATGCGGGCGCTCGGCCGAGTACGGCGTCCACCAGCCCTCTGCGACGACATGACCGCGACGCACGACCATCAGCGAGTGACACTCGATCGCTTCGTTCTCAAGCCGGTCGAGCAGCGCCGACAATGCTGGGGCATGTATTCCAGCGCTGGACGGCGACGTGCGTGGCAGGAGCGAGCGATGGCTCATGAGATCAGACTGTCGTAGCGACGAGGAGACCGGCCACTCCTTTAGCATCAGAGCCCCTGCACTCCAGCCACCCCCTGGGCGCGATGAGGCGTCCAGTGAACGGGTCCGACCCGAAGGGGTGGCTCGGGACCGAACGATGGCATCGCTGAGCTGTCCATCATCGGTCCGGCCGAGTCGGCTCCGACGTGCCCAGCGGGTGCCGCGTGGACCGCGTGGCGCTTCGCTTTGTCGTACGCCGCGCGAGCCACGGGGTCGCGGAGTACGGCGTAGGCGGCCAGAACTTCCTGGAAATGTTGACTGTCAGGTTGCGCCGGCTCTTCTTGGTCCTGCGCGTCGGGATGGTACCGACGGGCCAGCGTGCGGAACGCCTGGTCGAGTTGGTGCGCGTCGGCGTCCGCAGCTACTTCCAGAACCTTGTAGAGATCGGTTTGCCCAGACGATTTCATGACTCGTCCCTCCCGAGTTTGTCAGCGCGCCCGGGCTCGCGCGCCGGGTCGCTGGCGGAGTGCGACTCCCCGGCGTGTGTTTGATGCTGGTGGGTTTGACGGACCCGATCGAGGCTGATCCAGGACAGCCGGCCTGAGTGCGCGATGAGTACCTGAGCGCCGCATCGGCCTTGCCGGAGCGCGTGTGCGGTGGTGGTGATCCATTCTCCGCCGATCAGGACGCTCACCGGAGCCGGCAGCGGCCCGAGGCCCGTTCGTGCACGTGAAGCTGAGGGGGCGGTGACCCGGAGCCCGTCGCGGTCAGGGCGTGCACTGGTCGTCATTGGCTCCCCCTGTAAGTCGATCGGTTGGTGTCAGCCGAAGCCGACAAGGCTGGAAGGGTCAGGCCGGACGGGGCGATGCGGCGGCTTGCTGCGCAGCGTCGCGATGCCGCAGAACTCCGTGAGAGTCGGGCTGCTGCGTCACGGTTGCGTGATGGGACTGCCGGGTGTCGGCGCCGTCGGCCGCGGCGGCCGGGGTTTGTACTCCGGACGTCGCGGCCCGATCGGCGGTGTGGGCAGTGAATCGTCCCAGCAAGCTGCGAACCTCATCGCGCGCCTGCCACCATCGCATTCCGTCTTGCGCTGCTGGCGGATCTCGGCGGATCCGCAGTACGAGCAGCGACAAGACAGCGCGAGAGCCTGTCAGGCGTCGATTTGCTTGCGTCCTGCGTCGGTGTCGGCGATGGCGATCTTGCGCGGCTTGGCCTGTTCGGCGATCGGGATGCGGAGCGTCAGCACACCGCCGTCGTACGCGGCCTCGATCCGCTCCGGATCGAGGGTGTCGCCGAGGAGCAACTGCCGGGAGAACACCCCGAGCGGCCGCTCGGACACCTGCATCTCGACGTCCTCGCCGAGCTCCGGTGGACGCCGTTCGGCCTTCACCGTCAGCACGTTGCGCTCGATGTCCAGATCGATCGCATCCGCCGCCACGCCTGGCAGATCGAAGGCGACCACGTACTGTTCACCGTCGCGGTAGGCGTCCATCGGCATCGGATTCGGCCGCGACCAGGTGCCGGGACTGGTGGTGCCCCCGAAGAACTGAGTGAGACGGTCCAGCTCACGGAACGGATCGGTTCGGATCAACATTTTTGTCTCTACCTCCTGTGTCCTTGTGTATGAACCCGTTTCGCGTTCTGTGTGGTGCTCTGCACCACTTCCGATATAGCATGTCATCGGAACGATGACAAGAGAGGTTGTCAAGATTCCGTTGACAAGGATCGGACTTGGAGGACCTGTGTCGCAACGCCGAGGGGAAGGCTCAACGACCTTGCCGCCACAGCCGGGCGCTCCATCAGCGAGTGAACTCTTGACGGTGCTGGAGAGTGCCGTGGCTCGTCTCGGAGCGGCGGATCCGGCGTCGGTCGAGAGCGGGCATGGTTCGGCGTCGGATGAGGTTGCCATCGGCGCCGACCGGCTCCTGGTCGCCTTGACCGAGCTGCGTCGGCTGCGGGCCCGTCTTGCACGCTGGGAACCAACCTTGATCGCGGCTGCGCGCGACCGGGGGGTGACGTGGACCGACCTGGCTCCCGTACTCGGGGTATCGAGTCGGCAGGCCGCCGAATCACGGTACCTGCGGATGAAACGCGACACTCCCGAAGCCCGGACCACAACTCGTGATCAGCGGATGCGCGCCACCCGCCACCAGCGATCGGGCGACCGCGCGGTAGCAGGATGGGCAAGAGACAACGCCGCCGAGCTACGAAGCATCGCCGGCCAAATCGCGGCCCTGCCCAACGCCGAAGCCACTGGCAGCGGGGACGGTGCTCGTGAACGCGCCGCACTTGTCTCCAGAGTGACCGATGCTCTCGGCAACAACGACGCTGCCGCACTCGTTGCTCCGCTGCTCGACGCAGGCTCCGCACTGCGCGCGACGCACCCAGCCTTGGCTGGTCAGGTCTCGGCGCTCGCTGCCTCGGCCGAACAGATCCGCGCGGCTGACCTGGACCGCCGCACCACCGGATCGGCCTCAACGCCAGCCAGTCCAGACCGCGGATAGCAGGCTCCGTTGGGGGTGCCACGTCGGTCTCCGGGGGTTGACCTGCTGGGCAGGGCGAGAAACGACTTGGCGGGGATCCGAATGTGGCCGTAGTGTCCGTGTTCATGTTCACCGTGCAGCGAATGATGGGCCCCTGGGTGGGGCTTCTCGTCGCGCGCTGAACTCGGCCGGTCGAGCCCCACGGCAGTGGGCTCGACTCGACGTGGGTCCCTGCTGATCTGACAGGGAAGGACACCCACCTATGGACCCGTACTACATCACGACCGCGATTCCTTACGTGAACGCGGCACCGCACCTCGGCCATGCGCTCGAGTTCGTGCAGGCCGACGTGCTCGCTCGCCATCGAAGGCTCCGCGGTCAGCCTGTTCGATTCCTGTCAGGCACCGACGACCACGCGCTCAAGAATGTCCTCGCTGCTCGGACTGCCGGGGAGCCGGTCGCCGACTACGTCAACAGTGCTGCCGACCGCTTCCAGGCGCTCCAGGGCCTTCTCGATCTAAGTTGCGACGACTACATCCGGACATCATCCGACCCGCGACATCGCCCCGGCGTCGACTATCTGTGGCAGCGCTGCGCCGACGCAGGCGACTTCTACCAGCACACCTACACCGGTCTGTATTGCCTTGGATGCGAGCAGTTCTACGAGCCGGACACCTTGATTGGCGGAGTCTGTCCGGAGCACCGTACGGAGCTGGAGCGGGTGACCGAGACCAACTGGTTCTTCCGCCTCACCCGGTATCGCGATCACATCAAGGACGCGATCACCGCCGGAACCCTAACAATCAATCCGCCCCAGAAGCGCAACGAAGTCCTCGCGCTCCTCAACAAGGGCCTACAGGACTTCAGCGTCTCCCGCCCAGCTGCCCGCGCGGGCGGATGGGGTATCCCTGTCCCCGGTGACCCCAGCCAAGTGATCTACGTCTGGTGGGACGCCCTCGCGAACTACATCACCGCACTCGGCGTCGACCAACCCGGCGAGGACTACGAGTACTGGTGGGCAGGCAACGGCGAACGCGTGCACGTGATCGGCAAGGGCATAACCCGCTTCCACGCCGTCTATTGGATCGGACTGCTGCTCTCTGCCGGCCAGCCGCTCCCGACGTCAATCCATGTCCACGACTACGTCAACGTGGGCGGCGCCAAGCTCTCCAAGAGCACCGGCAACATCATCGATCCCGTCGGCCTGGTCGACGCCTACGGCACGGACGCCCTCCGCTGGTGGATCACCCGCGAAGTTCCGCTTCTCGGCGACACCGAATTCACCACCGCACGCCTGATCCAGGCATACAACACCGACCTCGCCAACGGACTCGGCAACCTCGCCAATCGCACCGTGACCTTGCTGCACAAGTACTACGACGGGCGGCTGCACCTCGAAGGAGCACCCGTGATCGGGCCGACCTGGGACAGCGCCGATCTGGACACTGCCTGTGCAGCACTCCCGTCGAACATCGACGCCGCCCTCAAGATCGCAGACTTCCGGTCAGCAACCGCACACTTGGTTGCCACCGTCAACCTCGCCAATCAGCTGCTGAACGCGGCGGAACCCTGGAAGGCCCTCAGGGACCCCGCGGGCGACTCGCACCTCATTCACCGTCTCCTCAGCCGCGTCGCGCAGGCATGCCGCACGATCTCCACGGAGCTCGCGCCGTTCTGCCCAGCTGGGGCCACCCGACTCTCAAGGCAACTAGGCGACGGCGAACAAGCCGCGGCTCCCGAGCCCGTCTTCGTCCGCCTCATATGAACCGGCTTCGCTTGGTGCGTCTCATGAACCACTCGAACCGGTGATCACCACCAATAGGCGGGTTGTGTGGTGTACGGCTCTTCGAGCCGGCGGACCTCCTCCTCGGACAGTTCGAGGTCGACCGCGGCGACCGCGTCGGCGAGATGGTGGGATTTGGTGGCTCCGACGATCGGTGCGGATACCACGGGCTTGGTCAGCAGCCAGGCCAACGAGACCTGCGCCATGGGTAGGCCGCGTTCGTCGGCGACCTGCTGGACAGCCTCGACGACGGGACGGTCGGCGTCGAGGTCGAAAGACTTGGCGACCTGATCGGTGTCGGCCCGGGTGGTGTGCGCTCCCCAGGGGCGGGTCAGCCGGCCTTTGCCCAGCGGCGAGTACGGTACGCATCCGACGCCGGTGTCGGCGCACAGTGGCAGCATCTCGCGTTCTTCTTCGCGTTTGAGCAGGTTGTACTGATCCTGCATCGACACGAACCGGGTCCGTCCGCCCAGGTCGGCCGCGTGCTGCAGTTTGGCGAACTGCCACGCCCACATCGACGAAGCGCCGATGTAGCGGACCTTGCCCGCTTTCACCACGTCGTGCAGGGCCTCCATCGTTTCCTCGACGGGGGTGTCGGGGTCGAAGCGATGGATCTGGTACAGGTCGATGTAGTCGGTTCCCAGTCGGGTGAGCGAGGCGTCGATCTGTTCCAGGATGGCCTTGCGGGACAGCCCTGAGCCGCCCGGGCCGTCGTGCATCTTGCCCGAGACCTTGGTCGCCAGCACGATGTCCTCGCGGCGTGCGAACTTCTTGATCGCCCGGCCGACGAACTCCTCCGAGCTACCTAGTCCGTAGACGTTGGCCGTGTCCCAGAACGTGACACCAAGCTCGACGGCCTGCTGGAAGAACGGCTGCGCGGCTTCCTCGTCCAACGTCCACTGATGAAAGCCCCGGTCCCCGAAGCTCATGCACCCCAATGCGACGCGGCTGACCTTGAGGCCTGTCCCGCCCAGCCTTCGATACTGCATCAGGTTCCTCCAGGTAGGTAGCGGTCGCTTGCCGCGCGTCGAGACAGGAGCTACGTGTTCTGCCGATCGGATGCCGGCTGATGACTTTGGAGCGAGGTGGCGGCCCAGGTGGCAAGAAGCTTGAGGGCTTCTGCTGAAGGAGAATCCGGCTCGGGGGTGTAGGCGGTGAGGGTGAGTCCGGAGTCGGCGGACAGCTCCATGGCTTCGAATCCGAAGGTGAGTTCGCCGACGACGGGGTGGCGAAACTGTTTGGTTCCGGTGCGGTGGACGCGGACGTCGTGGGCCGCCCACCGGGTGCGGAAGTCGTCGCTGCGGGTCGACAGTTCGCCGACGAGGTCGATCAGGCTGCGATCGTGGGCGTCGTGGCCGGCTGCTGCGCGCAGCAGTTGGACGCTGGTGTCGACGGACGTGTCGAAGTCTGGGAAGAAGTCGCGTGCGGCGGGGTCGAGGAACTGGAACCGTGCGATGTTGGGCGGGGAGATGACGCTGGTTCTGGTAGGGCTGTCGAAGACCGGTGAGTACAGAGCGCGGCCGAGCAGGTTGGTACCGAGGATGTCCAGGCGCCCGGTGCGGACGAAGGCCGGGATGCTCGTCATGCCGTCGAGAATCCGTTGAACCGTGGAACGGACTTCGTGTGTACGGCGCTGCCGTTTCCCGCTCGGACTGCCGGCCGGGCCGTTGGCGTTCGCGGCGCGGGCAAGGTCGTACAGGTAGATGCGTTCGGCCTCGTCGAGTTGCAGCGCGTTCGCGACGGCGTCGAGCACGCTGTCGGAAACTCCGGCGAGGTTTCCCTTCTCGAGCCGCGTGTAGTAGTCGACCGACACCCCGGCGAGCAGCGCGGCCTCTTCCCGCCGCAGTCCCGGGACGCGCCGGATGCCCCCGTAATGGCTCAGCCCAGCCTGCTCAGGGGTGATCTTGGCGCGACGAGTCACCAGGAAGTCGCGTGCCTCGTTGCTCTTCGCGTTCACGTCGTCCACCGTACGACGTGGTCCAGCGGCGAGGGGGGTTCTGTTGTCACCCGGAAAACCGCGACCTGTTCCCGCGCCGGGGCGCGCGATTGCCTGTTGTCATGACCAGTTGCCCAGCCGCGTCGACCCGCCGCCCGAACGCCATCCGAACCGGTGTTCGGTCGGGCGAGACCTTGCTGGCGGCGCTGCTGGGCTTCTTCCTGGTCACGCTCGACGCGGTGATCGTGAATGTCGCCTTGCCGAGCATGGGGGCTGACCTCGGTGGAGGGATCCGCGGCCTGCAGTGGGTGGTGGACGGCTACACGCTGATGTTCGCCGCGTTTCTGCTGGCCTCCGGGGTGCTGGTGGACCGGATCGGCGCGAAATCCGCGTTCGGCTTCGGCACGCGGTGGCGTGGTGGGCGATGGGCGGCGTCGTCGGCAGGCCCGGTACTCGGCGGGGCACTCACACAGGCCAACTGGCGGCTGATCTTCCTCGTCAACGTCCCGGTCGGGGCCGTCGTACTGCTGCTGCTCACGCGCACCGCGCGGTCGAGCCGCCACCAGGTTGGCTTCGTCATGGTCCAGCGCACGGTCGCGTATCCGATGGCGCCACCGGACCTGTTCACCTCGCGAACCGTGGTTGCGGCCACCGTGATCGGGTTCGCGTTCATGGTCGGCTACTACGGGCTGCCGTTCACGATGAGCCTCTACCTGCAGCAGGCTGCCCTGATGATGCTGGTTGGGCTCGGCGGTCCCACCGTCATCCCGCCGGTGATCGCGCTGCTGCTGCACGCCGTACCGGCACACCTCGCCGGCACAGCCAGCGGAATCTTCAACACCAGCCGCCAAGTAGGCGGCGCACTGGCCGTCGCCGTCTTCGGCGCCCTCCTCGCCGCACCCGCCGGCATCCACGCCGGAGTGCGCCTCAGCCTGCTGATCGCTGCAGCCGTCGCGGTCACCGCCGCCTCCGCAGCGCTGACCGGCCTGCGAACCGTTCGACCCACATCTGTCCACTCCCAGGAAGGAAACCAACGCTCATGACCGACGAATCAACAGCGAAACAAACCTCGGGTGCCGAGCAGATGTTCGGCGACTTCGCCCCCGGACTCGTCCACTTCACCGATGACGTGTTGTTCGGGGAGGTCTGGAAACGCGACCAGCTGTCAGCCAAGGAACGAAGTCTGGTCACGATCACCTGCCTGGCCACCAGCGGCAACACCGGCCAGCTCGTCTATCACCTCGGCCTCGCGCGAGAGAACGGCAACAGCGAGGAAGAACTCATCGAAGCCCTGACCCACTTGGCCTTCTACGCCGGCTGGCCCAAGGCGATGGCCGCCATGAGCGTGGCCAAGCAGGTCTTCACCAGCTGACATCCCCAAGGAGAGCAGCCAAATGCGCGGAGCAGTCCTGCACGCACCCGGCGTCATCCGAATCGAAGACCGATCCGACCCGACGATCCAAGCCCCCACCGACGCCATCATCCGCGTCACCGCGGCCTGCTGCGACATCTGCCGCGCCGGATTCCACACCTCCTGCGTGCACCGCGAGTACGTCGGCGCCGGCGGGGCCTAAGCGCAGTACCTGCGCGTCCCGCTGGCCGAAGAACACTGGCACGGCGGTACGCCCGACACCTTCATGTGCCACATGGCCATCCTCGAAGGCACTGCCGACAGCGACGGCACCACCTGGCTCGAACCCGTTTGGTTGCGGTGACAGTCGCTGTCATCGTGATCGGCGCGCTTCCCGGCTTCCCCCTGGATCGATGTACCAGCTGCTGGGCCGGATTGTCGCTAATCTCTCGGGCATGGTGAAAGAAGCGGTTGAACGGCCTGATCTCGTTGAGCGCGCGCTTCCGTTTCTGCCGCCTGATGGTCGGATCCGGCAGATCTTCATCTGTCAGACCGCACCGTACTTCTGGCTGTTCGTCGTCAACTATCTGACGTTCCTGACGATCTTCTGGATTCGGTTCCGCTGTGTGGCGGTCGCTGACGAGGGCATCTATGTGCTCGAGAGCACCAAGTTCTCCGGTGGTGCGAAGCCGCAGTCCATCGTCGGAGTCTTGCCACGGCAGACGAAGCTTGGTCCGGTGTCGGGTGTGTGGGGCGAGATCGAGTTGCTCGGCCAGAGGCACTGGGTGCACAAGCGGTTCCACCACCTGATCGACGCAGCCGACCGCGATGCCGGCTTCGATGCCCCGGCACCCGAGTGAAGGCGACTATCGCTTGTTCGTGCGCGTTCGGACCAGGTTGTTGCACTGGTTGTCGTGATCGGCTGGGTCAAGCAGAAGCGATCGGCCCGTCCAGCCACTGGCGGGCGGCGGTGTGGCTCGGAATCCGGACGATGGCGAGGTCCGGGCGCTGGTCGTGCAGGGCGGCGATGCGGTCCGCATTCTCCTGATGGGTCTTCCAGGCCCAGCGGATGATGTGGTCGGGGTCGGTGAAGACGGTGCGCAGCGGTGGCTCGTAGTTGCCGTTCCACAATTGCTGCTTGCGGACACTGCGGCGGACGGTACGGCGTACGACCTGGCGCATCACCACGGTTCTGCTCAGATCGAGCCACACCATGAGGTCGGCGCGTTCCGCGAGCATCGGCCGGACCGAGGTGTACTGCCATTCGGTGACCCATCCGGGCCGGGAACTGAACTCCTCGACCTCGGCGAGGAAGGTCTCCCTCGGCGTCCAGTCAGGTCCGTGGAACAGTGCATCGATCTCGATGTGTGGAAGGTCCAGCCGCTCACCGATCGCGCGCGCCAGGGTCGTCTTCCCAGACGCCGACGTCCCAGCCACGAGAACCTTTCGCGGGCGTTCCGGCAGCGAATCGGTAAAGGTCAGCATCGGCACGTGGCAACGATAGAGCCATGCGTACTCAGCCGCGCCTGATTTCGCACCACGCGTACGTCGGATGGTGCGATCAGATCCCGCGGTCCGTTGCCGCGGTCAAGTTGTCCGGCGGTAGGCGGACCTTGTCTTCGGCTTATCGGGTCGACGTGCGGCTGGCTGCGCGGCGGGCGACGTACCGGCGCATCTTTGCGTTCGTGCCGCAGTCGTTCATGGCACACCAGCGGCGGCTGGCGTTCTTGGATTGGTCGAGGAACAGCCATGGGCAGCCGGCGCAGCGCTTGAGTCTGTCGAGCTCTGGGGCTGTGACGAGGTCGGCCGCTGCGTGGGCGATGGGCCAAAGCATGGCGTGGGGTCGGGCGTTGTCGGGCCAGTTCCACTCGTGCGTGCCGCCGACGGGTACGAGTTCAGCATTGGCGACCGCCTCGATAACGAACGGCTGCAAGTCGGTCCAGTTGCGGTCGATGGTTGACTCGCCGGTTGCTATGGCGGTGAACGTCGCCACCAGCGTGCGTCGTAGGTCATGTGCTCGCAGCACTGCGGCTGCAGCGTCCTGCTTCCCGATTGCTGTGCGCAGACGGTCTACCTGTGCCGACGACAGAACGCCGAGGCGGAGCGACCACTGCAACAGTTCCGGGTACGTGCCGATGTGGTCGTGCCGAGTCGGTCCACCTGGGTTGTCGATGGTGTTGGCGAAGTTGAGCGCGAGATGCCCCGACACGATGGGCAGTTCTCGAACCTCGGGCTCACCGACCGCTGCTGGTGTTTCCATCAAAAGACACTTTACCAGTTGACCTCATTCGGGCGCCGTGGTTGTGTTACCTCCATGAAGCATTATGGTGGAAACACCGTCCGGCCGGACTGCTTGTCGCCGTTGGTGGCGCCCGGCGTCCTGGGTCGAAACCGGCGATCAGCGAGGTCTCGCACTCGGGGTTCGCCGGCCGGCATGCCTTGGGCGGAAACGGCATCCCCGCCGGCATTCGGCGCCCTTCCGGACGTTGGAGAGGCTGGCGACCTGATTGGGGGACGCCGATGATGGTCGTGCTTCAGGTTGTCGTCTACGCAGTCGGGGTCATGCTCTTGATCTTCACCGGGTGGCTTGCCGACAAGCTGTTGTGCCCACTGATCCGGCTTCATGGCAGTGCTGTCGACGAAGTGGGCGACACCGACAGCCCGTCCTGCCATCAAGTTCCCGACGACCGAGCCGGACGTGGCAGCCGAGATCACACATGGTCGTACCCACCGCCACCTTGGATGCCAAAACCTTGGCAGTGACACCGTTGACCCACTGGCCAGCATAGTCCTCGGCTTGCCTAAGACCCGCGAGCGGCGATCGCACTGTCGAGGCATCCGGAACGTCGACCAGCATCGTCGAGTGATCCCCATCGCACCGACGAGATGAGCAGACGTCGTACGGCGAGGTGGCTGATTCTGCCGGTTCCGGGCCGCTGTGGCGGGCGGCTGTTGCTAGAGTCGGTGGGGTGATGTGTTCTCCCGGTGTTGAGGGCACGCGCTGACCCTGTGCCAGTTGGCGTGCCCGCCTTCTTGATTCTGCCGGTCGGTAGCCGGAAGCGGTCAGCGTGATAATCCGCGCGCTTCGTCGCGCCCTGTCTGGGGACTGCTCCACGACGTTCGTCGTCTATTGGCATGCCTTGCCCTTGCCGGCCAGTTTCGATCCGAGCTGTCGCACTACTGACGCCGCTCGTCTCCGATGCCGTCACTGAGGCGTTACTACGCCTGCCCGTCGTGCATCGGGCGTTGCTGGGGCAGTTGCACACGTTCACCATGCTTCGCCGAGTTGCTTCGTGCCGAGGAGGCACATACATGGAACCAATGGAGACACAGCGTGCGGTGGCCGCAGCGATGTCGACCGCATCTGCGCTTGGCTTGGCGGTCGATGACGCCATCGTTCTCAACGACTCCAACCGTCTTGTCGTCCGTCTGACGCCGTGCGACACCGTCGTGCGGGTCACGCCCGAGACGCATCACGCGGGTCATCAGGTGAGCCCGGAGCGAGAGGTCGAAGTCGTGAGACGGCTTGCGCAAACGGACAGTCCAGTCGCCGCACTCGACGCTCGGGTCGAGCCACGTGTCGTCGTACATGACGGCTTCAAGATCGCGTTCTGGACCTATTGCGAATCGATGCAGTCCCCGCTGATTCCGTCTGCAGACTATGCGCGGGCACTCGGGAGTCTTCATGCGGGCCTGCGGCAGATTGAGGTCACGACCCCGCACGCCATGGACCGCGTCACCGCCGTACAACAAGACGTTGCCAGCCGCGACGTCACTCCGGATCTCACCAGTGTGGACCGACACTTTCTGGCCGACATGCTGCGTGATCTGAGGTGGTCGATCGTCAATCGGCACGCACCTGAGCAGCTCCTCCACGGCGAGCCGCACCCGGGGAACGTGCTCAGCACGAAGGACGGTCCGCTCCTCATCGACTTCGAGAACACCGCCCACGGCCCCATCGAATACGACCTTGGCTGGGTGCCCAAAAAAGTGGCGGATCGCTATTCGAGCGCCGACCAAGATCTGGTTGATGAGTGCCGCGGCCTCGTGTTGGCCATGGTCGCGGCATACCGCTGGCGTCGCGACGACCAGCACCCGAGCGGCCGAGAATCGGGAGTCGCATTCCTCAACGTCCTGCGGGACGGTCCACCCTGGCCAGCACTCGACGAGGTCAGCTGGTAATCCAGCACCTTGGATCACCCGACCGCGCAGGGCGCAGCTGAGTTGCGAGATAAATACAACGCGGCCGTCGCCGAGAGATGCGCTGCTGAAACCGTGGTTGCGGCCCGCCTCCAGCGAGAAGGCACTCAGCCGGGACGAACTTGCGACGTACGTAGACCAGTGGGGGAACGTAGCCAGCGCTGAACTTCGCACGGCCCGAGGAGCTGGGACAGCCCTACTCGTCGCTTCGGCTGGATCTGGATAAGGTCTGTGTCCGAGGAGGAACACGCACCTTAGCCACACAGTTGGAGCTCGACCCCGATCCGCCAATCGGAACCCCGTAGCGCGCAGGGCCGGAAGATCGCACCCGCTACCAAACCGGCTCAGGTCGAGCGGGCGGGGCCTTGCCATGACTGACGCAGCGTCCTTATCAATAATCCTAGGAGCCATACCAAAGTATTTCAGTCTGTCGAGCAGCGTTCTCCTTAGGATTTGCGGGAGTCCCGGGTCAGCTCAGTGCGGCCAGGGCGGAACACAGGCCCGCCGCGACGACCGCCGTACCGACGCCGCGGATCGCCCAGCGGATCAGCCGGTACTTGGCGCGCACGATCCGGCTGAGCTGCCAGACCTGGTCGGCCCAGACGTCGAACAGTTCAAGCTCGCTGCTGCGGAGCGCCCGCTTCAGATCCACGACCGATCCGAGCTCCGCCACGTCGTCGAAGTACGCGATCACGCCCGCGTTCCGGCGGCGCACCGCACGGCGACGTGGGTAGAGCGCCGCCGCCAGGCAGCCGATGCTCGCGAAGGTCGCGAGAGCGGCGATCCAGAAGAGCACAGCGACGGACGGCGGCTGGCCCGTGACTCGCCAGGACTGGGCGCTGAGGACGGCCCAGCTGCTGCCGACCATGGCAAGCACACCGGCCAGCAGGATCGCGGCCTTGCTGTCCGCCTGCACGATCTCTGTGCGGGTCCGGTCGAGCAGATCGCGGACGGCGTCCTGCCGGATCTGGTCGGTCACTCGATCGGCTCCGACGACACTGTGACGAAGCCGTCGAGGTTCGTCGGCACTCGCAGCGCGTTCATGTCCGCCGACGCGACCAGGGAGCTCAGCAGCGCGGGGAAGACGTGCTGCAGAGCGCCGGCGGTCATGGTGTCCTTCGCCATGAAGCCGAGACCCAGCGTGGAGAGGTCCGCGATCATCACCTCCGACGCGGTGCCGTAGCCGAACGGGACCACGTGCGGGCGCCGCCGCCAGTTCTTGTCGGTGAGCGCCGCGAAGCTCTGCCGCCAGGTTTCGGACATCTTGCCCTGCTGGTCGGTTGGTACGCCGTCGGTAAGAACGAAGACAACCGGCCGGAGGACGTGCCGCTGCGTAGCGAGCTCCGGGATGTCCTGGTCGATCGTCGTCCGGAGCAGTTCGAAGGCCTCGTCGAAGTAGGTGGTTCCACCGCAGTGGACCTCCGGCAGGGCTTTCAGCAACTGCAGGTCGGTCATCTGCATCAGCACCTCGGCATGGGTGTTGAAGCTGACGATCGACAGGAACACGAACTCCGACACCCGGGGGCTATCGGCCATCTCCTCGTAGAGGAAGAGGACCGAGTCGTTGAGCTGCTTCTCGACACTCTGCATCGAATACGACGTGTCCAGCAGTACGTAAACCGGCAGGCAATTGATCTTGGACTCCATGAACTGCTCCCTGAGTGAGGCGATACCGATTCAGAACAGGAACTTGAAGAGCTCCACCACGCCGAAGACGAGCAGGGCCACGAAACCGGCGAACAGCATGAGGCCGAACACGGCAGCGGGCCAGCCGAACTCCTCCGGCGGGGCAGCCGGGGGAGCGGACGGTGGTGTGGGTGGAACGGGGGGAGTAGGAGGAGTGGGGCGCGGAGGAACGGGTCGGGTGGGCGGAGCCGGCTTGGGTTGCGCGGCTGAAGGTTTGCCTGCGCGCCGCGCGGCCGGGATGGACGTCGCCGGACTCGGTCGTGGGGGCGGCACGGGTGGTTTCGGCGTGATTGGGCGGTTGATCGTCTTCCAGCCGTTGAGTCCCCCGGTGGGGCTCGGGTTCGTCGAGTTCGTCGGGATCGGGCCGACGCGGATCGGGCGAATGTTCGCGGTGGTGACGAGTTCGAGCTTGTGGTGCAGGTCGGCGATCGTGGCGCGTTCGTGCGCCTCGGTCGCCAATAGCGTCCGCGCCAGGGTTTCGGCGAGGTCGCCGTCGCGGATGTGCCTGCGGATCAGGATCAGGCCGAGCTGCAGATCGGGTAGTTGCCGCCGGCCTGTCAGACAGCGCGCGGTCAGCAGAGCAACGCGATAACGGTCGACCTCGCCGCCAGCCCGGGATCCGTACGAGAACAGCGGATCCTCGAAGCCGGTGCTCTGGATCAGCTGCCGTGGACCGAACGACGCGCCGTCCAGGTCGATCAGGTACGCCGTCTTGCTCGAACCGCTCCAGAACGCGTTGGCGTACGACCAGTCGAGGTACACGATCTCGTGCTTCTCGAGCAGCGCCGCGATCTCGGTCATCGAGCTGCAGACGGCCGCACGGTCGAAGGTGTCGAGCTTTGGGAGGCCGCGTACGACCATCTGGGCCTCCGGCAGGGCCAGCAGATCGACCTCGCACGGACGGCGCCGGCCTGATCCGTTCAGGTTGTGCAGGCGGACGAAGTACTCGTCCGGGGCCTTCGGGATGACGACGCCGATCGTCCTGCGCAGCTGGTTCAGGACCGAGGCGGACGGCCAGGCCGTGCTGCGGTCGACAACGTCGCGCTCCGCGGCAGTCATGGCGGACGGCAGGTTGACCAGGCGCGCGAGCCTATCGGTATCGGCTGGCCCTCGGGGTGACTGGTACTCCTTGAACAACCAGCCTGGGTGGTCGAGCAGCTCGCACACGCGCCGCGACTCGCCGTTCTGGCCGCTGAGATTGGCGCCGAGCGGTCCCAACTCGTCCATGGTGACTGAGCGGCCGAAAGGTACCGAGGACCAGGTGGCTGTCATCGCGGTGCCTGTCCCGTACCTGACCGGATCCGCGGCCAGACCACCACGACCGTACGGTCGTCGAGTTGCCCGGGAGCGTCGTAGCTGACGGTGTGGATGAACTGCGGCAACGTCGGGACCTTGCCGCCCCACTCCCGCGCGAAGTACGTGTTGGCGCCCTGCACATCGCTCAGGGTGTCGCCGACACCGTCGGACATCACCGCGAGCACCGAATCAGGCGTCAGTTGGAGCATGCGGACCTCGGCCTGGTCGGGGTCGTGGGGGAGTGCGGCCGTCAGCAGGTTCTTGTCGAGGCCGGACTTCGCGGATCCGGTCAGCTGCGTCCAGTGACCGTTCAACGACCAGATCGAGCAGTCGCCGACCCGGGCGGTCCAGATCTCGTACTGCCCGCCAGCCGCGACGGTCGGGATCACCGCCACGATCAGCACGCTCGCGATCTCGGAGGCGTCGAGCTCGCGGCTCCGCCCGGTACCGAGCATCTCGCCGGCCACCGCGCGGAAGACGGTGCTCGGCTCGATCGTCCCCGCCGTACCGCCGCCGTCGAGGTGCCGCACGAGCAGCCGTACGGCGGCACTGACCGCGACGCGCGCGCCGAGATCCGAGCGCTTGCTGTTGGCAACGCCGTCGGCCACCGCGACGACCAGGTACTGACCGTCGGCGCTACGTGCGAGCGCATACGCGTCCTGACGCGGCACGGCGGGCTCCTCACATCGGTGCGAGGCGCCGACGATCGACACCGCCCGTACGTCGAGACTCCCCAGCCGTACGGCGTCAGCCGCCAAGCCGTTCGGCACGACCCCAGTGGGGAGGTGCCAGGGCGCTCGTCCCGCGCTTGTCGTCCCGTCGAGAACCACTGGGGTCCATGCGGAGCTGGTCGGCTCGGGCTCGTCCTCGACCTCCGACGGCTGGACTGTTGCCTCAGGCATCGGATCGGCCCGTACGTCGTGCTGCGTCGCGCCGTCGACTCGTGCGTTGTTCTGCGTCTCGCTGTCGGCCAGCACCTGGCGGCGATGCTGGACGACGGCCACCACGACGCTGACCAGCGCCGTCCCGCCCAGCGCGTACAGCGCCGTGGAGATGTCGGACTTCACCTGGTGATAGACCCGGACGTACACAGCTGTAGCTCCCGCCAGTAAGGCGACCAGCGAACCGCCGATCATCACGGCGCGGCGAACGAGAAAGCCGTCCGCGACCGCCCGCGAGCCGGCATGCGCCTCTCGGTCGTAGTGATCCAGCGGGCGCGGCTGAGCGGCACGCCGGCTGACCCGGCTCCGTGCAGTCTGCGAGCGGCGACCGGACCGGCCCTGCACCGTCATTCGGACCCGCCTGCTCCACGGTTCGGTAGCGGTCGCCAGTTGCTCAGGCCGCCCGCTTCACCGGGGCGGCCTGTGTCCGGGCTTCCGATGTCCGGGCTTCCGGTTTCTGGGTCGAGCGTCGCTGACGGTGCGGGAGTGGTTGGGTGCTGGACGGTGTCGTCGGCCGGAGCGGCGTGGGTGCCTGCGAGCGGATCGATGCTGGTGCTGCCGCCTCCGATGGACTGCGGGTACGTCGACCGGATCCCGTTCACCTCGTCGCGCAGCGGCTGGGCGTCGCTGTCCTGGATCAGCTTGTGCTCCAGCAGCCGATCGAGCAGATCCAGTCGGCTCTGGGCGTCCCGGTCGTGCCCGTGGACGATCATCTTCAGAACCTCGCTGAGGTTCTCCGGATGATTCATCACCTCGATGATGATCATCCCGTTGTCGGCCTGCGAGAGCGTCTGGAGGGCCTTGAAGCGGGTCTTCTCGATCTCGTTCTCGTGCTCCACCTCGTCCAGTGCCAGCTTCTGACGCGGGAGCGACGGATCCACCTGCACACGGACGGTCACCCGCAGGATCGACACTCCTTCGGCCAGCGTCATCCCGTTCTGCAAGGCGTGTCCCGCCGCACGCTCCAGCTCGGTCGCGGCGTGCGGAGCGTACTGGCGGCCCTGGAGCCACAGCTGCTGCTGGAGTGCGCCCGTGACCAGGCCTGGTACGTCGTACATCCGGTTGCCGGCCACTGTCGTGGTGTCGACGACCTGCCAGGCGGCACCGAGTTGCACGCTGAAGTGGTAGGCATCGCCCTGCGCCGGAACGGTGAAGGCCGCTGTCAGTTGGTGTACCGAGGTGTCGATGAGGAAGCAGTGCTCGCTGCGGATCCGGTCCCAGAGAGACGGCCGGCCGACGTACGCGCGCACCGTCCCGTCGGCGAACCCCAGCACGAACTTCCAGTTCGGTGGCTTCTTCGGAAGGGATCCACTCGCGCCGATCTCCACCAGTTGCACAATCGGTTCCGCATGATCAGACACGGTCGGACACCTCCGTCAGCAGTGCTCGCCCCACAACCGGGGCCTTTCCGTTGCGGCCGGACCAGATCTCGGCCCGGCGTCGTAGCGTCCGCAGAGTGCGTGGATCCTGAGCGGATTGCCGAAGCACCCGGATCAGCGCGGCCCGGTGGGCGACGTGAGCCTCCGCGTCAACCGCCCAGTCGTCGAGACAGTCCAGGAAGAGCTCGTTCAGATCGGGGTCGTGCAGCGCGAAACTCCACATCCGGCCAAGCGCCGGCGCCAGTTGGGGAGTGCGCTCGGTCAGCAACACGAGTGAGGGCTGTGCGTCCGAGGACGGCTCGCCGGGCAGCCCGTCCGACAACGCCATGCCCAGGAAGGAAAGTCCTCCGGTCAGCCGTACGTCGCGATCCCGGGAGCGGGACAGTTCCGCGACGGCGTCCAGCACTTCGAGCGTGACCGCGGCGGTGCCGCCAAACACCATGTCACAGAAACCGGAGCCGATCGCGATCATCAGATCGGCGTCGTCGGTGTCGGCCAGACCGACCAGTGACTCCAGAGCCAGCTGCGGTTCGTAGGTGCTGACGGATTGGCCGTACGCGTGCGCGGCGGTCGCGCGGAGCCATCGCGAGGACTGATCGGTCGACCAGAGTTCGACCAGGCGCAGCGCCGGGTCCCGCAGCGCCGGCTTCGCGATCACCGGGCTGACAGCGGCAGCCGCGCAGAGCCGCACTTCGAGGCGCTTGTCGCGTGCCCAAGGCGCCATGATCTGCCCGGCCAGGTATTCGAACGACTCACAAGCCAGTACGCCGACGGCCGTGGCCGCTCGCGTGCGTACCGCCTGATTGGTGTTCGTGCCGAGGCGCTGGAGCCACCTGACAAATGGAGTCCGGATCGCGTCGTGCTCGCGCCACACGTGATGCAGGACGAGACCGGCGAACTCGCGATCGACGTACCTCAACGCCTGGGTGGGAACGACACCGTGCTGCGTCGCCGCGTCGAATGGCAACACTTCGGCACGCAATGCCGCCAGTGAGAAGCTCTTCGCCGCGGCGAACGGGTTGGTCGCCGGACTGCTCGCCGGGCCGTCGGTCGGAGGCCGGACCAACAGCTCGAGCTCGTCGGCCTGCCGAGCGATGATCTCCCGCGGCAGCCCGTTGAGGACAGCCAGCGACACAGCGAGGCAGTGCACCCTCAGATCGGTGATCTCGCCGAACCAGCGCCCGCACTCCTCGGCCGCCCGGCCTTGCAGCCGATCGGCGATGTACTGGCACGGATCGGCGACAGCCGCGGCGTGCGCGACCAGCAAGGCCAACCGAGCGGCGGCGTACGCCGTACTGTTCGTGCGGAGCTCGGTGTCCATGAGGTCCTGGACGCCAGGCTGGGCCAGCAGTTGCTTCGGCGTGGAGTCGGTTGCCGACCACCTCCGGTTCAGGTGACTGTCGAAGATCTTCCGCAGTGGCGGACGCGGCGACAGTTCGACGACGACTCCGCCGGGGCGGGAGAACAGAGTGTCCTGAGCCTGCGGCGTACTGATGACGAGCTTGCACCGGTGCGTGCTGAGATCTGCGAGCAAGGTGTCCATCGCGTAGCCCTCGAGGTGGCCGAGCTGTTGAGCCGGCAGGTCGTCGAGGACGAAGAACGACTCCTTCGGCAGTTGCGCGCAGGAGAAGCGGCTGAGGTCGGTCGTCGGGTGCAGCCGAAAGACCTGCTGGTCGGGCTTCGAGTTGACCTTGACCGCGTTGAGCAGGGTCGCGCCTTTGCCGTATCCCGCGGGTCCGTGCAGCACCACGATCGTGTTGTCGCGCACGGCGGCCCGGACGCCGGCGATCCCGTCGGGCTCGACGAAGACCTCGTGCAACTCCTCGGACGTCATCCGATAGGCCTGGTAGCTGTACCCGTGCTGGCCCAGGTAGATCTTGAACTGCGAACCGCTGACGAAGTCGCCACCGATCGTGGAGCCCGGGAGCAGGTCGGCCACGGCGCGGGCCATCTCGGCCATCTGCTCGAGAGCCGCGGTGATCTGCCGCCCGACGTCGGCATGACGTTCGCTTTCGCTCATCGCCGGGGCGGCCGGTTCAGCCGCCGGTTGTTGGTGATCGTCCGCCGGCGGGTCGCCGGGCTCGGAATTCAGTCGGTCGTCTCGTGAATCGTCGTCCTTTTGCACTGCCACATTTCCCCCCGCCGATGTCGCGGCAAATTGCTACTGCGACGTGTATTTGTTTCCGAGTACCACGTCGCCGTGAATATGACTGCCGATGAAGGCGGTCCCGTGGACGAGGATCGAGCGAGCGCTCGCGGCATGCTCGGTGTCGTGAGGCTTCCGCAGCCGGGTCGGCTGCTTGTCGGCCGCGAAGTCGGTGGCTTCGAGGCCGGGCGGTTGCGATCGCTCGGGCACCCGGACCCACGCCGTCGTCCGGCACTTCGGCTCCGACACCGTCACCCGGCGGTACCCGTCGTCCGGCGCGTGGCCGGCCGCGATCACGGCGTCGTACCAGTCCTCGGAGATCAGTACGGCGACCGACGCCTCGCGGGCAGCGGCCAGAACGTTGCGCAGCAACTGGGAATCAACCAGGTCGCAGGCCAGAACGATGGCATCACCGGCCCACCGGTCCGGCCCGGCGAGTACGTCGCCGCCATGCATCGACAGCCGAAGCCGCATGGCGCTCTCGGGCTCGGAACTGTTGTGCTCCCGCAGCCCCTCGAGCAGCCGGTCCACGAACCTGGTGGTGATCAGTTCCTTCGGCACGGCGGCATCGAAACCGAGCACCGCGCCGTCGCCACGACTGGTCCGCACGATCGGTGACGTGATCCCCGCCGCCCGCGCAGCCCTGTCCACCACGGCATCCAGAGCCTCTTGGACACGTGCTTGTACGACCGCCGGCCGTCCCCGCCAATTTTCCACGTCGAGAACAACCAGCGAGAAATATCTCGATGGCATTAAACCCCCCACGGCCCCCCGGCCAAACGACTATTTCAGCCGTTACAGACCGTAGCGCATGAAAGCAGCGGTGACCAGTACCGTCGCCGTATCGTTTCAGCGCCCTGTATTCTAAAGCGATTGTTTACCGCCTCGATGAACGTGTCGGACACCGTCGTCCGGCCAGGCACTGCGGAGGCTGATCCGGCCCGCGCCGAGCGTACTGAGGGCTTTGCAGGCGAGCCTGAGGAACAGCAGTGGCTCGCACCCCCGGGCGCTGCGACTACGAACAGGCTGAGCGGCTCGCGAAGTACGCTGTGACCAGCTGGGATAGTCTCGGGCTGGTCGGCCAGTGTTTTCTATAACGCCCGAGCCGCCGATCCGCAGCTGGCCGGGATCGGCCGCCTGGTCCGGTCGCTCGGTGTCGCGGACGTAAGCAGCGCGCGGGGGAATGGGCCCGCCGATGGGAACGATCGGTTGCCGGGTGTCCGCCGCCCGGCGGCGGTGGACAGCGCTCAGACGGTGCTGCCGCTGAGAAGCTCTGCTGAAGCCGGCCTGGCAAGGCTCCGAGGGAACGGGGTCTGAGCCGAGAAGATCTGGAGTCGTACATAGACCAGTTGGGCGAGGTAGGGAGGGCTCTGAAACCGCTTAGCCGGAGGAGCTGAGTGAGCTGGACTCGTCGCTGAGACTGGCCCTGGCATACGACCACGTCGAGCAGAAGCTCGGCGTGGAGGTCGACCCATTGGCCGACCGTGGTTAGTCGGGTGTCCGAGGCGGGACGCGCGCCTGCGCCCTAACCACACGCCTCGAACTCGACCTGGACGCTCGATCTGCCGGAGTAGCGCAGTGACGGATGGATACACGAGGGCTTCTGGATCCATCACAGGTCGGCGTATTGAGTCGCGTGGTTCGGCAGAGTAGACCGAACGACCTGACAGGCAGTCGATTGCCGTGGCATCGCGTGCGGTCGCTCGGAGGCTGGCCAAGTCGTCGTCGCTGAACGTCAACCACCTCGCAGAATGTAGTCAGGTGCTGCTGTCGCTGCGATCAAGGTGACGATTTTGGTCAATTATCGGTCTCGGCTTCGTAACGCGCAGATTCTCTCGCGGAAATGCGGGTAAATCCTCTTCGGGGTCAGGTGTCGCAATGCCGCGAACCTTGTGAGGACGCGAGTGAGCAGGAGTCGCGCATGCCTTCCGACGGATACTCCAGGAATTCTCGAACGAAGCATGAACGGAGTGTGTGGTTCACGATAGCACGTGGTCTTGCGCATGTGACTCGACCTCGAGCGAGGAAGGCGTTCATGGCGGGCCTGGCCTGTATGGCTGTCTATTCTTGGGCTTTCGCCAAATCGATTGACTCACTCGAGCAGTTCATGCTGATTCTGATGTCCGTCGCGGCAGCGGCCATTATTCTTCCCGAACTTCCGTCGACGCTCTGGAGTCTCGACGCGGACCGAATCAGAATCCTGATTCCGATCCGCCAGCGCAAGCGGCTGCTGATGGAGTTGATTGCCGCGGAGGTCGACGACCCGGCCCGGAGCGACCTTCTCTGGCGCAAAGTGGTAGACCCGCTGCTAGAGGCGTCGCGATCGCCCTGGGAGTGTATTGGCGATATGGACTACGACATCCATATCCACCCCAACTGCTTGGTCGAACTGCCGGAGGACGCTCAGCAGGTTCTCGTGACGAGCGTCTCCATCGACTCAAAGTCACTGCGGGTGCTACCGCCGATGTCGAAGACCGGGGGTCGCTACTGGGTGACCATGGCGCGAACCGCGTCAAGCTTTCAGCATGAGTACACGCAGATGGGGTGCCTTGCGCGTGAGTTGTTACCGATGGCCGGCTTGGACAGTGCGAGTTGGCGTCGGTTGATCGGGCAACTCTGTTCTGCGCGCATGATGATCAACGGTGAGGTCATCGATCTCTTCCCTGAATCGGTCGACGAATTGCCCGATGTCGTTCGGTGGTACGCGGCATCTGCGTTCGATCAGCCGTCGGAAAGGGTGCAGGTCCGAATCATGTTCGACTTCGTCATGGAAGCCCTGGCGCAGTCTTTCATCGTGTCGTTCCTGAGCTACTACTGCATTGGCTCGACCGCGATTACTATGAAGCTGTATGGGTCTCCTGGGGCGGAACTCACCTGCGACGCGTTCTTTGGGCGGGCATTGTCAGGAAGGCTCGGAAACGGAGTCACGCGGACTCGGAAGGCTCTCTTCGACGAGGCTGTCTTCTCGACCGGGCCCGACAGCATCCTCTTGCCAGGTAGTGGAGTTCACTTCTGTTGGGGGCAATCTGAGAGACCGGATTCGAGGCAGGTGCTGGAAACTGGGACATGGCGGGGGACCGCCAGGCCCGCCGAAGGCGACTTCGTGTCGAGGATCTAGCGAGGTACAGCCGACGCCGAACACCCGTCGGTACTGCTGCGGCAGCGGCCGTGACACGCAGTACCTCAGGTCTCGGCGACGGCTCCAGTCGTGGTGAGGAATATCCGTTGTGGTCGCCTGGGAGCGTCGAACGCGCCTAGAGGCGGTGGAGTCCATAGCATCGGTGGGATGGACAAGTTGGACGATGTGGGCGCTTTTGGCTGGCCACGGAGCCTAGGAACAAGGTTCATGGTGCGTTGACCTTCGACCCGGCCACGCGCGGACGTCTTCGTCTGGATGGCGTCCTCGGCCTGGCGGGATGTCCGTCGGGTTATGTGAGGCTCTTGGGGGAGTCGCAGGAGACGTTCTACACGCTTGAGCGATGCTTCGAGAAAAGCCGCAAGGGCTCAGTCATCGGACCACCCGGCTTCGGGGTGTCCACCTGGAGCGTCGGCGAGGTCTTTACCAATGTGCACTTCTCTGCGGACGAGGAGATCGCCTTCGACCGGATGATGTTCGAGCTTGAGGATCTCGCGTCCTGGCTAGGAAGAAGCGGGATCTCCGCCGACGGAATGCAGTCCGTCGACGGAACGCTGGTCATGCAGATCGAGCAGAGGTGGCTCCGCCGTGACGCGGTGGCGACGGACTTCGGCGAGCTGGACATCATGCACAATCTCGGGCAGCGAAACCGCCTGCCGCGTGAGCTCACGTTGTGGCAGTCGTTCGGCATACGCATCGAGCTGAGCACGTTGGTGCCGAAGCCGGAGTTGCTCGATATCGCGAGTGACCTGCAAGACCTCGTGTCGATGGGCATCGACCGGCCGAGCGCTTACACCAAGGTCGTGTTCAGCCATCCCGATGCAGTTGAGGACGCGGATGATCCGCAGTCGGAGCGCGTCGAGATCGGGCACTTCGGGCGATGGATCGTCAAGGATGGTGCGTATGAGGCGCCTCCGACGGATGTTGCCTTCAGCTACGCCGACATCGGCAATGGACCAGGGCTGAGGTCGTGGCTCGCGTTGGCCGCGGAACACCGGAGCACGCTGGCGCGAATCATGGCTGTCCGTCGGCCGACCGGAATGTACTCCGAGGAGCGGCTTCTCAACGCGGTCGCTGCGGCCGAAGGCCTGCACCGCGACCTGACGAACAACTCCAAGGAGACGCTCAAGGCTCGGCTGGTGCAACTTGCTCAGCTCGCGGGTCCACGGTTCGAGGCCGCGGTCGGCGACGTCGACATGTGGAGCGAGTTCCTGAAGGAGGAGCGGCACGAACATGCTCACAATCGCAGCCAGCGTCCGGCGGCTAATGTCGATCATTACCGGCAGATGGCGGACTCCGTCTACTGGCTGATCGTCCTCTGTCTTCTGTCACAAATCCCGACCGCGCGGCCGGCGATCGAACGCGCGGTGCGTAGTCCAGGTTTCGATGACATGGCCGCGACGGTGACCGCGATGATCGGACGACTCTGAATGCGACCTCTGGGCGGTCACACCTACCGCGGGACCTGCCGCGGCGCACTGTCGACGCGCAGCCCGGCGACGTGACAAAGCCGTGAATCGTGCGTTCAGTAGGGTGAAGCTAGGGAGGACAGTTGAGCGATCGTTCGGGCATTGAGTGGACCGAGGCGACCTGGAATCCGTCGACCGGCTGTGACCGGATCTCGGCCGGTTGCGACCATTGCTATGCCCTGACGCTGGCGAAGCGGCTGAAGGCGATGGGGTCGGCCAAGTACCAGAACGACGGTGATGCTCGGACGAGCGGGCCGGGGTTTGGTTTGACGGTTCATCCTGACTCGCTGGATGTGCCGCGCCACTGGCGACAGCCGCGGACTGTGTTCGTGAACTCGATGTCGGACCTGTTCCACGCGAGAGTTCCGCTTAGTTTCGTGCAGCAGGTTGTTGAGACAATGCGGGATACGCCGCAGCACACGTATCAGGTCCTGACTAAGCGAGCTCGTCGACTTCGTCTGTTGTCGGACCGAATCGATTGGCCGGACAACGTGTGGCTGGGTACCTCGGTCGAGTCGGTGGACACCGTGCACCGCGCCGACGAGCTGAGGAGAGTTGATGCCGCAGTGCGATTCCTTTCACTGGAACCGCTACTGGGCCCACTGCCTGATCTTGATCTCGAGGGGATCGGGTGGGTGATTGTCGGCGGCGAGTCAGGTCCTCGGGCTAGACCCATCGAGCCGAGTTGGGTACTGGCGATTCGCGATCGGTGTGTCGAGCAGGACGTGCCGTTCTTCTTCAAGCAGTGGGGTGGGCGGACGCCGAAGGCCGGCGGGCGCGACCTCGATGGTCGAACGTGGGATGGGATGCCTCCACGACGCATTCCAGCGATCGTCTGATTAGGCCCCTCGGAGCCGGATCGTGCTCATCTTCGTGATCCGTCCCGATGGCTGAACTATGACCTGACCTTCATCGCGGAGGTGTTGTACCGCTGCTTTGGCGTCCTTGTTGCGCCACCGCGATGTCTCCAGAAGGAGCCACTTGCCGACTTCGTCGATTGTGGTGAGTGGCTTCTCGACCAAGTGTTGGTGAACCAACTCGACGAGCTCCTCATCGAGGACACCTGAAGACGCGAAGAGGTCGAGCTGACCCATGATCGGTGCGCCTTGCACTCGCGGATCTTCGAACCGCATACCGCCGGCACCGTCTACCAACCACATGGCGTCCTTCATCGCCTCGACGCCGCTGCGGTGCTTGCTGCCGAACACCAGGTACAACGGCTGACCGGTGCTCGGAACGACCTTGAACTGCAGCTGGAACGTGAATCCCGCTCTGCGCAATGCGGAGCGGTAGAGGTCCAGCCACGTCCGCCACCGGTCGCTCGAGGTGTTTCCCTGGTCGGCGCCCTGCCAGAATCGACGTCCGCCGAACACGGCATCGAACTGGTCTGGGTCTTCCGACTCGCGTCGGTTGAACCAATTTGGCCCGAAGGTAACGATCGCCTCGCTGGACGGGTTATGAGCGATGCGCGTCATCACCGGTGTGAGTGGGACGTTGACGTTGCCCCAACTGTCGAAGACGGCAAGGATCGGATTGTCCCAGGCACGGGTCTCGTCCAGGAGCGGAAGCGTCAGGTTCGCTGCTTCGCCGCGTCGCAGAACGACCGATACTGGGAGGGCGTCCAGATCGCCGAACCGCGCGGTCAACTCACGCCGGAGATGCTCGAATCGACCGGGGTCCTTCTCGATGAAAATCAGGTAGACGCGCTCGCGTCTAAGATCCATCCTCGCAGCTGCCTGATGGTGCAGGAGCCGGTCGAGTACAAATACCGGCGATCCTGCTTCACCGTGGAGGTACCGACCGGGACCGGCGAACGCGTCAAGATAGGTGACGCGAGGGCGACGATATCCGCGTGCTGTGGGTTGCAGCATGATCGGCCACCAGGCGTCGAGATAGCGCCTGTACAAGCGATGCTTGGCGGTCGCCGGTTGCAGCTCCCAGAGAACATCAGCCATTCCGCACCGTCCCCTTGTGCGAACGTGAACGCCATTACGCTATGTCATCGAGGTCAACTTCGCGCTTCCTGTCGTCGTGTCTTCCTCGGGGACGGCCGGGCTTGAGCCATGACGGCTCGGTCCATGAAGTGCAAGCCCGCAGGGTCGGTTCTCCTACATCGGGTCCCATGTCCGGTACAAGTTCCGAGCGGACACAAGGCGAGTCTGTGGGTGACCAGGGTCTCGCGGAGGGCGGCGTTGGCGCGCTGAAGCTCGCTGACCAGGTGCCGCAATCGGTCGATTTCGTTGAGAAGCACCGTGACGTGTTCGGCCTCGATTGCGTCTGATGAGCGTGCCCGTTTGTGGCCTCGCCAGTGGCGGAGTCGGCACCGATCTGAGCAGAACCGCTGGTCGGATCTGGCTGCGATGTAGGTGTCGCCGCAGTACTCGCAGACGTGTTGGCGCTCGACGAAATCGTGCCCGAACGGAGTTCGAAGGTCGTCCATAAATGCTCAACGCCCGGGCAGCCGTACAGGCGAAGTACTCGTTGCAGCTGGCTGAAGACCGGTGGCGAGTCCTATTCGACTGTCGCCAATCATCGGTGCTCATCGTTTGGCGTTGGTGGTGGTCGTTGTCAGGGCCGCCGTGGTGGCCTGGGGCGTCGGGTGTGGTCGCCGGCGGCGTAGGTCTTCCAGGTGTTGCCGGCTTGTGCGGCGATGCGTTCTGCGCTGTGGGGTGTGTAGTTGAGCATGGTTGCCACGACGGTGCTGGTGCCTGGAGCAACAGTTC
The DNA here is from genome assembly GCF_044453965.1 of Kribbella sp. NPDC051586. Taxonomy (NCBI): domain Bacteria; kingdom Bacillati; phylum Actinomycetota; class Actinomycetes; order Propionibacteriales; family Kribbellaceae; genus Kribbella; species Kribbella sp. NPDC051586. Next base: position 1,011,314 of record NZ_JBITDF010000003.1, read on the forward strand.
TCGGATGGCTCGGGTTCTGGCGTTGAGGTTGGGGATGCCGAGGTTGTGCAGGCGGAGCCGGACGCTGGTGGGGTGGATGGGTTGGCCGGCGCGGCGGCCGGGGAACAACAGTTGGCTTCCTGGGTTGGTGGCGGTGACGAGATTGGGCCGACTGGCGATGTAGGTGGTGATGTGTTCGGCGAAGGGACGGGGACGGGCGGGTCGCCGAGCCGGATCAGGAGCTGGTCGCCGTCGTGGGTGATGTCGGCGAGGGTGAGACGGACGATCCGCGGGGGCGGTTGGGGCGTAGAGCAGGATGAGTAGCGCCGTAGGCGATCTTGAGAATTGTCGCGTCCCGGAATGTTGGCAGCCAGCGCTTGTGGCCTAGCGCGCGTTGGCGGGCGACCTCATCGTCGGCGTGGTCGAACAGCGCCTGCAACTCCGCCCGAGTGAACGCCCGCCGTGCCGGTTCGGCCTCGGAATCGGCCACGTGCGCGGCCGCGTTGACCTCGTGAATCACCTGGATCGGGTGCGTCCCGAACCGTCGCTCGTACTCGGCCGCCCACCCGTAGGCAGGGTCGGTCAGGTAACTGCAGAAGCCGCGGATCGCGACCTGGTAGCTGCGCACGGTCGAGCGGGCGACGTGCCGCACAGCACGCTGATCACTGAACCACTCATCGACCAGATTCGCCGACCAGCGCCACGGAAATGCCTCCGCACGACCGGCGAAGGCACGCACCTGATGCTCCCGGGCCTTCACCGTCGAGTAGGCCAGATTCCGGGCGAGCTGCTGATTCGCGAAGCCCTCCAGCGTCGCCTCGAACACCTGCTCCTCAGGGCGAAACAGCGATACGCCATCGACCAGACCCAAGCCAGCTGCGCCCGGGATCTCACCGCGATCGTCCACTGAAACCACTCTCCGCCTGCCCGCATTGGATGCGGGATCATCGCATCAGATGCGAGCCGCTGTGCAGACCTCAACCCAGCAAAGGATCGCGGTTCCCGATCGGGACGAAGTCCGATAGCGTCACATCCGCACGGCGACAAACGGCTCCCCGCTGAGCAACAGGGATCTCAGAAACCGGCCTCATCTCACACCGTCGCCAGATCGCACCTAGTCGTTTCGGCGACAGAAACGCCTCGAGTGCAAGAAGTGTGCCGGGCTTGATCTTGATGCTTCAGTTGCGGGCAGGACCGTGTCGGCGGTGTGGTCCGCGGCTGGTCAGAGTTCGAGCGTCCAGCTGCCGTCTGGGCTGATGAGAGCGCTGCGGTCGGCGGCGAGTTCGACGGTCATGGTGTGGAGGGGGAAGTGGCCGGCGGCCGTCCATTTGGCTTGGACGCGTTCCAGGTCGTTCCAGAGGCGGCGTGGGCCGCATTGGTGGACGGTGCTGGTTTGGCTGTCGGCTCGTGCCCAGGAGCCGTCGGTTGCTAGGAGCCATAGGAGTTGGCTGCCGTCGTCGCGGGTTGCAGAGCGGTTCTCGATGTCGGGGGTGTCAAGTTCGTACAAGCAACGTAGTTGCCAGTCGTCCCAGAGATCGGGTACTGGGTCGGTCAGTTGGCGGGTCTCGTCGCCTGGTTGGTCGCGGGCGGTGTTGTAGACGTGGTCGAGGCGGGCTGGGTAGTCGGTTTCGTGGCGGGTGCGCATGAAGGTGGCTGGGTCTGGTTGGACGCGGCCGCGGACTACTCCGTCTGGGTGTTTGTCGGCGTTGATCAGGAGCGAGGTGCCGGTGATGGTGGTGACGATCTTGCCGCCAGGGCGGAGAGCGTCAAGCCATGCCTGTGGGATAGGGCGGACGGAGACAGTGGCCATGATGCGGTCGTAGTCGGTGTCCGGCAGCGAGCCGGTCGCGTCGGCGACCTCGAGCTGTGGGGCTCGGCCAAAGTTGGCGAGGCGTTCGCGCGCGATGTCGACGAGGTATGGGTCTACGTCGATGCTGGTGACTTGGTTGTTGCCGAGGCGATGTGCGAGGAGAGCTGCGGAGTAGCCGGAGCCGGTGCCTACGTCGAGCACCTGGCTCTGATCGTCGGGGTCGAGCAGGTGGAGCATGCGCACGATCAAGCCGGGCAGGGTCGAGGACGACGTCGGGAGACCCGTCGGACGATCGCAGAGGTCGGCGCTGTCCGCGTGGAGTGAGCCGACGCGGGTCACGAGCGTCTCGTCGGCGTAGACCTCGGCCCATGGGTGATCCGGCCGCGGCGTGCGGAGTCCCCAGGCGAACGGATAGCTGTCGGGGATCGGCTCCCACCACCTCGGCACCAGTTGGTGCCGAGGGGTGGAGGTGACCGAGTCGTACCACTCCGGTGCCGTGGCCGTGACCTCTTCGGCGAGCTTGCGAGCGGCGTCGGTCCAATCGGTCACGGGGTCAATCGTCCTTTCCTTGGAGGGCATCGGCCATTGCTTCGACCATCGGGACGCCGGCCTTAGCGGCCAACCAGTGCCACTGGCCGTTCGGGTTCACTTCGAAGAACATCCATCGACCGTCCGGGGTCACGGCGAAGTCGAGCGCTCCGAAGAACAGGCCTAGCTCGTTCATCAACAGCCGGACACCTTTCTCGACGTCGACCGGAAGCTCGATCGGGCCGTAGGTGAGCGACGGGTAGTCGGTTCGCCAGTCCAGTTTGGCAGCAGTGCTCCCGGCATGGATCGCGACTGGGAACATCCGTTGCCCGATCACAGTCAGGCGCACCTCGCACTGCTTGGGCACCCGCTCCTGAAACAGATGCGCTGTGCCCGTGAGGCTCGCGTCGATCTCGGCGGCCCGCAGAACGGTGGTCGGCAGGTACCGATGACGCCGTTCTGCGGTGAGCACGCCGCCGCTGAGGCCCTTGTAGATGACCTCCCCGGCTCCGATGAACTCCCGGGCACGGTCAGGATCCGAGGTGATGATCGTCCGCGGTACGTCGAGACCTGCCCGGGCCGCCACGGCAAGTTGAACCGGCTTGTAGTTGGCCGCCGAGTCCTTTGCCGGATGATTGATCCATCGCACCGGAAGCGACACCAGTACGCCTAGAACTCCGACGCGCGCCTCAGATACCGCAAACGCTCGTGCCTCGTCCGGCCAATCGGTCGGCACGTTGAACTCGGCGGGACGTCGCCACCACACGGCGCTGATCGTCTGGAGGTCGATCGACTGTTCAGCGGTCAGCTGCCCCTCCCAGCCTTGAGTCCCGAGAGTGGCAGCGACACGAGACGCCTGCGGGAAGTCGGAGGTGTCGTATCGGACGATCGGCGCCTTGCGACGTGTCAGCTCGTCGATGACAGCGTCTGCGGTGAGGTCGTCGCGGCCTGTCAGCACCAGGATGGTGCCCATCGTCAGTAGTTGTCGGTGGAGTTGTCCGATCCGGGGCGCTGGCCGTCGGGGATCGGAGTTTCGGTGTTGGTCTCCGGCAGCGCTGCGGCGATGGCGTGGTAGGGGTTGCCTGTGGTGGACACGTTGAGCTGAAGGTTGGCGCTGTAGGTCATCGGCAGTTCCATCGGTGCCTGGTCCGGCCCAGATGCCAGGTGGCGGACACCGAAGGGGACTGCGGTCATCTCGTTGCTCATGGTCTATCTCCATTGCCAGTAGGGGTTTGGAACGGCCGGCCCAGGACGGACTCGCTATCTCGTCCCGCGCCGGCCGGCTTCTGGGCTGCGGCGTCGGCGATTCGCTGACACCGCAGGTGTCGGCCAGGCAGGCCGTGGATCCGAAGGTTGATGACGTGCGCGTACTGCTCTGCGAGTGCAGTCGGGGCGATGTGTTCCTCGATCAGGTAATCGCCCAGCCACAGCTGCACGCGCCAGAGTTCCCGCTCGGTCATCGAACTGACGCGTCGCTCAGGCCGGGCAGCCAGTGTCGAGCCACCGCACGACGGTGTAACCGTTGTGGCCGTGTACTGCGAGGAGAGCGTCGAGGCCGTAGTCCCAGACGACTGTGGTGGCCCACTTTCCGCGCCACCGCAGCGCCACGGTCCCGTCCGACCACTCGACTCCCTCAGCAACGTCGCCAGTGCCGCTGACTCCGCTGACGTCGACGACGCGACGTAGTACGAACCGGCGTGGGCACGCGATGCTCACGGTCGAGCGGTCGAGGTCTGCGTCGACGTCCATTCGAGTTCCCTTCGAGGTCCCTGGTCTCTATCGAAGGCGCGATGACTGCGGAAAGTAAGGAAATCGTCGCTACCTGTCGACGGACATGAACCGGAAATTTCCGGGTAGAACGCTGTCGGCCGGTGACTCGCCGTACATATCGTTGGGCTGTGGAGGGAAACCGGGCCCTGAAGACGCGCATGGCCGAGGTCGGCATGACCCAGGCCGAGTTGGCCGAAGCGGTCAACGCCGATCTCCGGCGCGCCGGCTACGGGGGCACCGTCAGCGATCGAACGGTGCGGAACTGGCTGACCGGGAAGACTCGCTGGCCGCATCACCGCCAGCGCGATGCGCTCTCCGCAGTCTTTGGCTGTCCAATCACGGATCTCGGCTTCGTCACTCCGGCCGAGCCTGCGCCTGTCCCGCGACGGCGGTTCATCGGTACATCCGCGGCAACAGTCATGGTCGCCGCTGGGGCGTCGACGCAGCGCGCTGGTCAGTCCCGAGTCGGTGCTGGTGACGTCGAGCGGCTGCTCTCCAAATTCGCGTTGATCGTCGCGAGCGATCATCAGTACGGCGGAAAGCTCACCATCGAGACCCAGGCGTCCGCGCTCGCGGGCGAAGCTCTGGCTCTCCAGGCGCGGGGGACTGCGAGTCAGCGCGTCCGAAGCGCGCTCTACAGCTGCGCAGCGTCATTCACCTCGAGCGCCATGTGGGCGGCCATCGACGGACGCCGGTTCGACACCGCCCAACGACACTTCGATCGCGCAGCAGGCCTGGCCACGATGTCAGGTGATCCGGCGATCCAATTCAGGATCTGGTCCCACGCGGGGAGCCTTTATCGCCACATGGCCAGGCCCGTCGACGCGTTGGCCGCCAACGACGTCGCGCGCCGGTTGCCGATCGCGAGACGAGATCCGATGTTCGCGTCTCTTGGCCATGCAAGACACGCGGCGATCCTGGGGCAAACTGGCGATCACCGCGCCGTACGCCAGGCGGTCGCGCATGCCGAGGACGCCTTAGGCAGATCTCGACCTAACGACGAGCGGCCGCTGTGGCTTAACGCCTTTTACGACCAGGCAGAGTTGGAGAATCTGGCTCTGGCCGGCTACTTGGCGCTCGGCGACTACGAGGTGGCTGAGGGCCATGCTCATCGGAGCCTCGCGCTTCTTCGGCCCGGCATGCGGCGTACACGATCTATAACGACCGCGCGACTGGCGAAGGCTCAGCTCGGTCAAGGCGATCTGGAGGAGGCGGTTGCTACTGCGATGTCGATCCCGGTCGAGCCGACCGGTCTGCATCCGCGGATCAATTCGATGCTTCAAGACTTCGGCAGCACACTGCAGATCGCTGCACCATCCAGCGACCCGGCAACCGCCTGGGATCATTACGCACACGACTCACTGAGGAAGCTTCTGTGACCCCTGACGGCATTGGGCTGCGCCACTCGACCGTGATCGACGACGTGTGGAGCACGTTGATCGAGGTGTACGCCGACGTACGTGCGGATCAACTTCACCTTCCGAACTACTCGGTTGAGCGATTCGGAGAACAGCTCGCCCGGCACGGATCGGATCCCGGCTGGGAGGTTGTCATCGGCTACGACGCGGACATGCCGGTGGGGTTCGCGTACGCGAACACGCTCACGCCCGACGACCGCTGGTGGCGCCGGATGACGCCCCCGCTTCCCGACGGATGCACCGAAACGTCGACGGTCGCGGTGAAAGAGATCATGCTGCGCAAGCCCTGGCGGGGTCAGGGGATCGCTCTGCTGATCCATGACGAACTTCTCCGCGATCGCCCCGAGGAACAGGTGTCGTTGCTGGTCAACGCCCTAAACGGCGACGGGAAGGTCAAGGCGCTGTACGAGTCGTGGGGTTACGACCCGATCAGCACGCAGCAGCCGTCGGTGGACGGCCCGGTCCTGACGGCCATGCTCCGCCGGACTCATCCTGGGGCCGAAGACGTCGAGTAGCGTTGAGAAGCTTTGCTTACTGTGCGTAGTTCATGCGTTGAGCAGGCATGGAGAAGCCAGATGTGGACGGCGTAGGTGAGGATCCGCAGATTGGGTTGAGGCTGCCGGGCAGGTCGCCGGTGCTCTATCCACAGGCTGCTCGTGTGTTGCGCCGGATCGTTCTTCGACTGGCACGGTCGAAGCGCGGGACCGGTGGCGATTGCCAGTCGGAGGAGAAGGCATCTTGAGCGGCGACGAGTGGGAGACGCTGGACGAGCTGCTGGGTTTGGAGGCTCTGGCAGCCGGGCCGGTCGGTGGGGACGGAGTCGGGCGGTTGGCGTTCTATGGGCGGTGCTCGACCGAGGACAACCAGGATCCGCGGACCTCGCTGGCATGGCAGATGGGGGAGGCAACTCGATTCGTTGAGCCACTCGGCGGCGAGATCGTAGAGCAGTTCTTCGACATCGGGCAGTCTCGATCTCTTCCCTGGGAACGCCGCGATGAGGCCGGCAGATTGCTGCAGGAGTTGAAGAATCCACAGCGTGGCTGGGATGGGTTGGTCGTGGGGGAGGCTACCCGTTGTTGGTACAGCAACCAGTTCAGTCTGAGGTGGCCGAAGTTCCATCGGTACGGCGTCGCGCTGTGGATCCCGAGTCTCGGTGGGCGGTTCGATCCCGAGAACACGGTGCACGACATGGCGATGACGATCACGGGTGGGTTGTCGAAGTCCGAGCGGCAGCACGTGCAGCGGCGGGTTCGGGCTGCGATGGCGGCGCAGGTTGTGATGGATGGGCGATACCAGGGTGGTCGAGCGCCGTACGGGTATGTGGTCGTCGACGCCGGGCCGCATCCGAATCCGCGCAAGGCGCAAGAGGGCTACCGGCTCCGCGTGCTCGCCGTCGACGAGGATGCAGCGGCGGTTGTCGAGCGAATCTTCGAGCTCTATCTCGGTGGGCTGGGGCTGAAGTCGATAGCCGAGACGCTGAACGTTGAAGGTGTGCCTTGCCCGTCGGCTCACACGCCTCAGCAGAACAGGCATCGGAGAGGCGACGGCTGGCAGCACAGCACGGTGAAGGCGATCCTCGAGAATCCGCGGTACACGGGGTTCGCCATCTACGGCCGGTGGCGGAAGGTCGAGGAGTTACTGGATCCCGAGGATGTGGCGGCCGGACACGTTGTGCGATTCCGGCGTTCGCCGCAGTCGAAGATCGTCCGGTCCCGCGAGCCGGCGCACCCCGCGATTGTGTCGGTGGACGTCTTCACGCGGGTTCAGTTGGAGATCCGTGCCCGTCGAGGCGCGGACATGGCAGCCCGGGCGTCCCAGCCGCGGACGCGGGTCGGGCAGAAGGCGTCGTACCTCTTCCGAGGCGCGATTTGCTGTGCGACGTGTGGGCGGAAGATGGAGGGCGCGCGGCGTAAGCATGCGGTGTTCTACAGGTGTGCGGCGCGGACTCTGGTCCCGGGATCGAGTGCAGCCTTAGGCCATCCGCCCACCGTTTACGTCCGCGAGGATCAGCTCTCCCACGGCGTGAATGGTTGGATCGCAGGTCTCTTCAGCCCCGACAATCTTGATGAGACTGTTGCAGTCCTCGTCGGCGCCCAGGACGTCGAGGATCCTACGGAGGCGACCGAGCGAGTCTTCCGGGAACGGATCGCTGCGGCGGAAGCGAGCATGAGCCGACTGCAACGGGCCTTGGAGGCTGGTTGGGATCCCGAGACCCTGACGAACCAGTACAACGCGGCCGTGGCCGAGAAGAAGGCTGCTCTGGCTGGAGTTGAGGCGCTGGAGCCTGCCGAGCGTTGAGTCCTGCGGTTATCCGCGGGATGGTCGAAGAGTTGGGCGCCATGAAGACGGTGCTGGATCAGGCCGATCGAGCGGATCTGGCCGAACTGTACGGCGCCTTGGCGCTGGAAGTGTCCTATAACCACAAAACGCGGGTGGCTGATGTTTCCATCAGTCCAACTCCGCGTGTGGTTAGCATGCGTGTCCGAGGGGGGACTTGAACCCCCACGCCCCGCGAAGGGCACTAGCACCTCAAGCTAGCGCGTCTGCCTATTCCGCCACCCGGACGAGTGGTCTGCACCGTTGGGCGGTGCTGACCGGAGAACAGTAGCAAAGACCAGGGGTGGAATTCACATCGGGTGGTGACGGAGTGTTGGGCGGGGTAGTTTCAGGTTCAAGGAGAGGGGTGGGGTCGGTGACGGAGATCGATTTGGGTGCGGTCGAGGCGGCGCGGGAGCGGATCAGGGCGGCGTACCTGAAGGACGGCGGGACGTCGTCGGCGCGCGGGCTGCATCACACAGCGTTGCTGTGTGCGGACGTCGAGCGGACGGTGAAGTTCTATCAGGGGGTCCTCGGATTCCCGCTGACCGAGATGGTCGGGAACCGGGACTACGAGGGCTCGACGCACTTCTTCTTCGACATCGGGAACGGGAACCTGCTGGCCTTCTTCGACTTCCCCGGGCTCGACCTCGGGCCGTACGCCGAGGTGCTCGGCGGACTGCATCACATGGCGATCTCGGTCGAGCCGGCGCACTGGGAGCGGCTGAAGGAGAGCCTGACCGAGCATGGGGTCGAGTTCCAGGAGGAGAGCGGTACGTCGATCTACTTCCGCGACCCTGACGGCGCCCGGATCGAGCTGATCTCCGATCCGCTGGGGGAGATGTACGGCCTCAAGGTGCTCTGAAGGAGTGCACCGCGCAGGCTGCTGAGCCGTTGACCGGGCCGGGTGCGGGCGGGATCCTCGTCTCGGGGTGGGGCGATGGGGCAGCGCAGTCCGTTGGTGACGTTGGCGGCGACGGCCGTCGGGCTGGTCACGTTCCTGGTGGTCAACAGCACCCAGACCGGCAACCCAACTCCCGCAGGCAGCCCAGCCGCAGTCATCAGCTCAGCGACGCCGACAGCGTCAGACACATCGCCGGCACCCGGCACAGTCCCGCCGACGGCCACCAAGACGACAACGCCACCCGGTACGACGCCGCCGTCCAAACCGTCCGCCCAGGTCACAGCGGTGTACGCCGGTCGGACGAACGGGCTTGAGGCCTCGCTGGCGATAGCGACCAAGGGTGAACGAGCCGCGGCGTACGTCTGCGACGGCAGGCGCCTCGAGGCCTGGCTGACCGGCACGTTCCGCGACGGCCACCTCGCGCTGCGCTCGAAGACCGGCGAACGGCTGACCGCCGCCATCACCAACAACGCGGCCATCGGCACCTTCACCCTCAGCGGCCGCACGCTGCGCTTCGCGATCGCCAAGGCCGGCCCGCCGGCCGGTCTGTACCGCGCGCGGAACAACACCAGCACGATCGGCTGGATCGTTCTGCCTGACGGCAAGCAGGTCGGCATCGACAACGACGGGACGCCCGCGCCCGCGCCGCCGCTCGACACCACCACGCGCGCTGCGACCGTGGACGGCGTACCCGTGACGGCGCAGGCAGTCGTCGGAGATGAGACGTTCTGATGAGCACCGCACAGGTTCAGAAGGCGACCACGATCGCGGTCCCGCTGTCGGTCGGCGCCGCGGCGGCCGTCGCACTCGGCGTCTACGGCCGCGTCCACGATCCCGCCGGCGTCGCGATCAACATCGCCGGGTTCTCCAGCTTCCAATCCGTCAAGACCTGGCTTGCCACACTCGCCGCTGTACTGGGCCTGGTGCAGGTCGCCAGCGCCTACGCCCTGTACCACGGCCGCCCCCAGGTCGCACCGCTCCACCGCTGGTCCGGCCGCGCCGCCGTCGCGGTCACGCTGCCCGTGGTCGCGCACTGTCTCTATGCACTCGGCTTCCAGTACGGCGAACCGCGCGTGCTGATCCACTCGCTACTCGGCTGCTTCTTCTACGGCGCGTTCGTCGCGAAGATGCTCACCCTCAGCCGGACCGACACCCCCAAGTGGCTCCTGCCCGTCGTCGGCGGAGCCCTGTTCACCGCGCTGATCGGCCTTTGGCTGACCTCGGCGCTGTGGTTCTTCACCACGTTCGGAGTGATCCGATGACGGAGCAAGCAGGCCGCCGCGCAGTCCTCGCCGTCGTACTCGGAGCGACCGCCGCCGGCTGCGCGAAGTACGGCGAACCCTCGAACCCGCCGGCGCAGACGGCGCCGGCGAACGCCGTCCTCGGGACGACCGAGGAGATCCCGGTCGGGGAGGGCAAGATCTTCGACGACAACCAGGTCGTCGTCACGCAACCGGTCAAGGGCACGTTCAAGGCGTTCAGCACGACCTGCACCCACCAGGGCTGCCAGGTCACGACTGTTGCCAACGGCACCATCGACTGCCCGTGCCACGGCAGCAAGTACTCGGTGAAGGACGGCTCGGTCGTGGCCGGACCCGCCCCGCGGCCGCTGCCACCGAAACAGATCACCGTCTCCGGAGACTCGATCACACTGGTCTGACCGACCTCGGGATGCCTGCCTCGGCGGGGTGAGAGAGGATGGTCGGCATGACGACCTCCAGCGACCGCCCGTCGTACACGCCCGATGCCGAGGTGGTGGAGCTCTGCAGCGAGCTGATCCGGATCGACACCACGAACTACGGCAACGGCAAGAGCAACGGCGAGCGGGTCGCGGCCGAGTACGTCGCCGCGAAGCTGGACGAGGTCGGGATCGGGTCCACCATCTACGAGTCGGAGCCGGGCCGCGCGACGCTGGTCGCCCACTGGGACGGCGAGGACCAGGATGCGGACCCGTTGCTGGTCCACGGGCACCTGGACGTGGTGCCCGCGGACCCGAAGGACTGGAAGGTCGACCCGTTCGCGGGGGAGATCTTCGACGGGTGCGTGTGGGGCCGCGGCGCGGTCGACATGAAGGACTTCGACGCGATGGTGCTGTCGGTGGTCCGCGCCCGCCAGCGCGCCGGCGTGAAGCCGCGGCGGCCGGTGCGGCTTGTGTTCACCGCCGATGAAGAGGCCGGCGGTGTGTACGGCGCCCAGTGGCTGATCAACAACCATCCGGACACCGTCGCGGACTGCACCGAGGGGATCGGCGAGGTCGGTGGCTTCTCGATCACGGTCAAGGACGACCTCCGGCTGTACCTGATCGAGACGGCCGAGAAGGGCATGAACTGGATGCGTCTCAAGGCCCGCGGTACGGCGGGTCACGGCTCGATGGTGAACAACGACAACGCGGTCACCAACCTGGTCGAGGCGGTCACCCGGATCGGTGCGCACGAGTGGCCGCTGCGGGTCACGCCGACCGTGCGCGAGTTCCTGAAGACGCTGGAGGACGTGCTCGAGGTCGAGCTCGATCCCGACGACATGACCTCGACCCTCGCGAAGCTGGGCACCTTCAGCCGGATGTTCGGCGCCACGATCCGGAACACGGCCAACCCGACGATGCTGAACGCCGGCTACAAGGTCAACGTGATCCCCGGCGACGCCGAGGCGCACATCGACGGGCGGTTCCTGCCCGGGTACGAGGACGAGTTCCACGCGACCATCGACGAGTTGCTCGGTGACAAGGTGCAGCGCGAGACCGTCGTCACCGACATCGCGCTGGAGACCGAGTTCAGCGGCGGGCTGGTCGAGGCGATGAAGGCGTGTCTCGCGGCGGAGGACCCGCAGTCGCGCACCGCTCCGCTGTTGATGTCAGGCGGTACTGACGCCAAGTCGTGGAGCCGGCTCGGGGTGCGGTGCTTCGGGTTCGTGCCGCTGCAGTTGCCGCCGGAGCTGGACTTCATGGGCATGTTCCACGGCATCGACGAGCGGGTGCCGACCGCGTCGCTGGAGTTCGGTTCGCGAGTGCTGGACCGCTTCCTGGATCAGGCCTGACGGACGATCTTCGGCACGGCGAGCAGCCCGGAGTTGAGGTAATCGCCCGCGTGCTCGATGTGCTGCAGGTCGAAGCGGCGGCCGTACTGCGCCGTTACGTCCGCGGCTGTTTCCAGCAGGTGCTGGTCGGCGGATAGTGCGTTGGCCGCAGTGTTGTGTACGACGATACGCAGGACGTTGGCGCCTGCCCGTGCGGCGTTGGTGAGCTCGACGCGGTACGGCGGGGCCCAGAGGGTGCCGCAGCGGGTGTCGTTCAGCCAGACCTCGGCGGCTACTCCTACTGGTGGGGTGATGAGGGCGCGGTAGGAGTTGCTCGGGAGGTACGGCTCGCTGTCGGGAGCGACCTGCTCGCCGGGGCCGAAGTCCAGGAAGAGTCTGCCCTCGGTCTCCGGCAGTTGCAGCTCGACCTGGTAGGTGGCCGAGCCGGAGTACCTCGCCAGCTCCGGGTCGTCTTCCCAGCGGTGGGGGAGCGCGACAGGGCGAATATTGTTGCCAAAGGCAACCGACCAGTTGCCCTGGACCGGTCCGACGAGTTGGTCGGAGGGGAGGGTTGTTCCGGGCGTGGGGGTTGGCGCCCGGGACAGGACGGCGGATTCGTACGGGTGCAGCGTGAGGCTGAGCGCTGGCTCGTCGGAGCTGGTCCAGCTTTCCATCGGGCTGTCGAACGTCAGAGTGCGAGTCTCGGCCCCGGTGTTGGCGACGAAGTAGAAGTCGCCGTCGTCGAGGCGGCGGTGGACGACGCCGACGCCGGGAGGCGGTGCGATCGGCGCGACCGGCAGGTGTTCGGCGACCTCGGCGACCACCAGCCCGCCGGCGGTGACCACAGCGTCGAGCCGCTGCCGGGTCTCGGCGGGAATCGTGACGCCCTCAGGTACGACGACCAGCGGTAGGTCGGCGGGGTCGAGGACCGCGAGCGCGTCGTCGTCGACCAGGTCGAAGTCGAGGCCGGCTTCGCGGATCGTGCGCGGGATGCTCTCGGGAATCAGTCGGCGGACGACGCGGTAGAGGTTGAGCGGCTCCGGACCGCCCACACCGGCGTACGCGTCCGAGGCAGGGATGTAGATCTTGACCGGGCGTACCGGCGTACCTTGCTGGAGGAGCCAGGACAGCCGGTGGAGTGACGCGAACAGATCGGTTGCCACCGGCCACCATGGGTTGCGGTCGTCGAGCGCGCCGGCGGCGTAGAAGATCCACCCCAGGCCGGGGCCGTTGGACGGCGAGTACGGCCAGCCGTGCCCGATCAGCTGGTTGACTCCGGACAGGAAATGCTCGTGCGCCTCGCCTTGCAGGTCGAGCGGCGTAGCGCGGAACGAAGGCGAGTGCACCCACGTCCACACCTCCGCCGACACGACCGACCGGCCGTAGATATTGGCCGCCGACGACGCCCAACGAGTCTCCGGGATCCGCGTCCAGCCCCAGCCCTCGCCCTCGAACATGTCCGCGAACCGGTAGCTGCTCATCGTCGCCGGCGGCTCACCGTAGCTCTGGATGCGGAACGGTACGCCGTGCCCGGCCGCCCAGCGCTGGAACACCTTCAGGAAGTTGTCCTCGTACAGCTCCGACAACGTCCGCCCGAAGTCGATCCGCAGCTGCTTCGACTCACCTCTGTCGACGAACAGCTCGTACAGCCGCGGCCTCAGGTCGTACCCGCGGCGCTTGGCGAACTCCTCGAAGATCCCCGGCGTCCAGTCGGCCATGTACACCTCGAGGCTGTCGCAGAACACCGACCCGAGCAGCTCCGGCGTCGCCGCCTGCAGCAGCGGCTCGGCGACCCGCCGGATGTGCGCGTCGGCCGCAGCCGCCGAGTAGTGGTCGAGCGTCTGTCCCTCGGCTCCGGCGGCGGCCCGCTTCACGTTCTGTCCGGACACGCGCGACGTCGCGATCAACACCTCACGCGGCTGGCCGCCCGCCGGCACCTCGATCACCCCGTCGCGCACAGGCACCTCGGCGTACGACGACGGCGCGCCGAGCGACCCGTCACCCACGAACGCCGCGACGAACTCGTCCCCCGGCCAGGCCGCAACGATCGGCACGTCGTACGCCGCCGCGCCGATCTCCCGGCGATCCCAGTGCAACTGCCGGGCCGCGAACTCGGTCCCGACGTGCGGGCCGCCGTACGACCAGCCGCTGCCCAGCGTGACGTCGAACCGCAGCCCGAGCGAGCGGGCCGTCCGCGCCGCGTGCCCGACCAACTCGAGCAGCTCCGGCGAACCGAAGGGAGCGGTCACCGGCCCCATCGGATAGACGAACGCGACCTCGGCGCCACCCAGCCCCGCGGCGGCCATCGCTGCCAACTCGCGGTCGATTTCGTCTCGCTCGATGGACGGCCCGAACCACCACCAGCGCATCATCGGCCGCGCCTCGGGCGGCGGGTTCCGGAACTGTCGTCGTACGTCGTCGACGGTCGCCATAACCTTCACCCCACCCCGGAGGTGACGAGGGGTCAACGAGGATGACCAGTACCGGTCAGATCCTCCTGCGCCTTGGTGACGCCGGACGTCAGCAGGTACTGCCCGACGGCGTGCGCCGCCGCGAAGGCTGCGATCCTCGCAAGCTGGGGATCAGTCTCGAGCAGCAGATCCCCGGCGGCCGACGCGAGCAGCGCTGCCGCCTCGTGCGGCCCGACTCACCGTTGTTCACGACAAGTTCAACGTGGCGCGGAGGTCGGGGAGGCGGGCCATGAGGGACTTGGGCGGGCTGGGGGTGGTGACCACGGAGAGGGTGAGGCGGTAGCGGAAGGGGGCGGTCGCGAGGTGTTCGCCGGGGCGGAGTTCGGTGGCGAGCGCGGTGCGGGGGACCAGGGCCAGGTGGGAGCGGCGGCGAGCCATGGCGACGGTGGTGCCGAGGTTGACACCGCGGCGGGGAGTCGCACCCAGGGCGACGAGGCGGGCGTGGATCTCGTCGACCCCGCGATCGTAGGTCGCGAACACGATCGGCCGGCCCTTGAGCGGCTGCCGGCCGCGGCCTGGCGGGCGGGCGCCGGACGGGACGAACAGGACCATGTCGTCGTAGCCGATCCGCCGGGCGACGGTGCCGCGGGGGAGCGTCATCTGCTCGGCGATCGCGATGAAGGCGGCGTCCATGGTGCCCTCGGCGACGCGCTCGACCAGGAAGTGGCCGTGGTCGACCTGCTGTTCGATGTCGACGTCCGGCAGCGCGGCGTCGAGAACTGGGAACAGGATCGGCGACAGGCCCCCGAACGTGCCGATCACCAGGCGCTGACCGGTGGCGGCCGCCCGGGTCGCGTCGTAAACCTCCTCGAGGTGGCGCAGGATGTGGACGGCGCGGCGGGTGAGTTCGGCGCCGGCCGGGGTCGGCCGGGCGCCGCGGGTGTCGCGCTCGAAGAGCTTGGCGCCGCAGGTCCGCTCCAGCCGGCTCAGTCGCTGCGAGGCCGAAGGCTGCGAGATGCGCAGTTCGCGGGCGGCGGTGGCGACGGCGCCGGTCCGGCTGATCGCCTGGACCAGTCGCAGGTCTTCGACGGATGGTAATGAAGCCATAGGTTCAGCCTATGGCAATCACGCAACTGCCGATGGGTACCTGACCAGGCCGGATTGGCCAAGAATCAAAGGTATGAAGCCCCGGACCGAAGCGATCGCGCTGCTGGCCGGGGGAGGAGTGGCGGACTTCGCGCTCCGCTTCACGCAGATCGCGCTGCCGCTGGTGATCCTGCGGGAGACCGGCTCCGTCGCCGCGACCGGACTGGTCGGCGGCGTTGCGGGCGTACCGATGCTGCTGTCGCCGTGGTGGGCGCGGAAGGCCCGTCAGTGGGTGGATTCCGGTCCGCGGCTCGCGGTGGTCGCCGCGATCTCCGCGCTCGCGCTGGCGTCCGTGCCCGCGGCGGCCGAGGTGGGACTGCTCACGCCAGGAGTGCTCGTCCTGAGCGGGTTGCTCCTCGGCTTCGGTGACGCGCTGTCGAGTCCGGGCCGATCCGCGCTCCTGGCCGACACCGGAGACCGCTGGCGCGAGGGGCAGGCCGTCGTACTGCTCACGTGGCAGGACGGTCTGCGCAGGATCGGCATGCTGCTCGGTCCTTCCGCCGGTGCGTTGGCTGTGTCCACCGGCCTCACCAACGGTCTGTTGTGGATCGAGGCCGTCGCAGTACTCGTCGCCGGTCTCCTCGCCTGCACGGTGCGGGGCGAGCGCGCCGCCGAGCGTACGGCGACGCCGTCGATCCGTGCGAGCCTCAAGGGCCGGCCCGGCGTGCTCTACGGCTGGATCATCCGCGGCACCGGCTGCGTGATGTGGTTCGCGTTCAGTCTCGGCTTGTCGATCGTCGGCGAGCACCGCGGGCGCCCGGGGATCTACCTCGCCGCCGGCATGACCGGGTACGGCGTCGGCTCGCTGATCGGTTCGGCCGTTTCACTGGCGGTGATCCGGCGCGTCAAACCTGTGCTGCTGGCTTCGGCGGCCTGGGCCGGCGCCGGCCTGTGCTTCGTGGGTATGGGGCTGTGGACCACACCGCCGGCGATCGCGGTGCTGGGGGCGGGCGCCGGCCTGACCGTCGCCATCGGGAACGCCGCGATCTCCCAGCTGATCGCCCGGGAGTCCTCGGGCGCCGAGCGGCGCGCGTTGTTGTCGGGGCAGACCGTGGTGACGAATGCGGGCAGCTCCGCGGGCATGTTGACCGGCGGACCGATCATCGCCCTGTTCGGCGCCGAGCACACCTTGGTGGGCGCCGGACTGATCACCGCAATCGTGTCGCTCGTCGTCCTGCTGCGGTGTCAGACTGCAGGACATGTCAGCGATCGTCATCACCACGTTGGCCGAGCGGCCTGAGTACCTGGACCAGCTGTACGACTTCGCCGACGTCTGGCCGGCGTTCATGCACAACGACCCGATCGGCAACGCCTTCATGTGGCAGGTGCCCGTGCACTTTCCGGACCAGTGCATCGTGGCGACCGAGGACGGCGAGCTGGTCGCGCACGGCCGGAGCATCCCGTTCGTGTACCCGGACGAGAACCGCACCGACCTGCCGGCCGGCGGCTGGGACCGCGTCCTGCACTGGGGCTTCCAGGACCTGCGCGGCGGACGCGAGCCGAACGTGTCGAGCGCACTCGAGATCCTGGTCCGCCCGACCCACCTCGGCCGCGGCCTGTCCCACGACATGCTCGCCGCGATGCGCCAGGCCGTGAAGGCGAAAGGCCACACCACCCTCTATGCCCCGGTCCGCCCCAACGGCAAGAGCGATCCGCACCAGCCGATGACGGAGTACATCGACCAGCTGCGGCCGGACGGCCTACCCGAAGACCCGTGGCTGCGCGTCCACGTCAAAGCCGGCGGCAAGATCGTCCAGGTCGCTCCACGGTCGATGGTGATCGCCGGCACCCTCGACGAATGGCGCGATTGGACCGGCCTGCCGTTCGACACGACCGGCGACGTCGTCGTACCGAAGGCCTTGGTCCCCGTCCACGTTGACGTACGCCACAACCACGGGGTCTACGTCGAACCCAACGTCTGGGTCCGCCACGACCTGTGACGGGCTCAGCGGGCGAGGCGGCTGAGGAGGGCTGACGCGGCGCAGATTCCGGCGATGGCGGCGACGATCAGGACGGCGAAGTCGAGCAGGTAGTTGGTGGGCTGGCCGATGAGGAGACCGCGGAGTGCGCTCACTTCGTAGGTGAGCGGGTTGGCATGGCTCAGCACCTTCAGCCAGGCCGGCATGATCGCGATCGGGTACAGCGCGCTCGACGCGAAGAACAACGGCATCGTGATCGCCTGCCCGATACCCATCAGGCGGTCGCGGCGCAGGACCAGGCCGGCGATCGTCATCGACAGGCAGGAGAAGAACGCCGCGCCCAGTACGACGACCACGAGCACGGCCAGCAGCTTGAGCGGATTCCAGGTCAGGCTGACGCCGAGCAGCGCGGCGACGATGATCACGACGATCGCCTGCGAGATCGTCCGGACGCCGGCCGCGAACGCCTTGCCCGCGACGAGAGCCGAGCGCGGGCTCGGCGTGACGAGGAGCTTGGTCAGGATGCCCGCGTCGCGTTCCCAGATGATCTGGATGCCGTAGAAGATCGCGACGAACAGCGCCGACTGGGCGATGATGCCCGGCGCGAGGTAGTCGAGGTACGGGACGTTGCCGGTCGGGATCGCGCGGATCCGGCTGAACGTCTGGCCGAAGATCACCAGCCACAGGATCGGCTGGATCGCGCGTGTGATCAGCTCGGTCCGGTCGTGCCGCAGCTTCTGCAGCTCGACCAGGCAGAACGTGCCGATCCTGGACAACAGCCGGAGCGCGGCTCGCGGCCGCGAATCAACCCATGCGCTGGGCGGTGCGACGGGTGCCACGGACATCGCGCAGGCCCCCCTTCTCCGAAGCGGCGAGGCTTTCGCCGGTGTGGTGGCGGAACACGTCCTCGAGACTCGCCTCGGGACCCAGCTCGGCCTTCAGATCGGCCGGGGTCCCGACGACCCGCAACCGGCCCAGATGCATCAGGGCAACCCGGTCGCAGAGGATGTCGGCCTCCTCCATGTAGTGCGTGGTCAGCAGCACGGTCATCCCGTACCGCGCCTGCATGTCCTGCACGCGCGCCCACACCGAGTCCCGCGCGACCGGGTCCAGCCCGACCGTCGGCTCGTCGAGGACGAGCAGCGCCGGCCGGTTGACCAGCGCCTGCGCGAGCTCGAGGCGGCGCACCATGCCGCCGGAGTACGTCGACGCGAGCCGGTCGGCCGCGTCGGTCAGATCGACGATCTCTAGTACTTCGGCCACGCGCGCGGCCCGTTCACGCCGCGGTACGTCGAACAACCGCGCGAACCACGACACGTTCTCGCGGCCGGTGAGCGCGCCCTCGATCGACAACTGCTGCGGGACGTAGCCGAGCAGCCGGCGCACCGACATGGCTTCGGTGCGGACGTTGAGCCCGAAGACGCGAACCGTGCCCGACTGCGGCGGGTAGAGCGTGTTGAGCACGCGGAGCGTCGTTGTCTTGCCGGCGCCGTTCGGGCCGAGCAGGCCGAAGCACTCGCCGGGGGAGACGGTCAGGTCGAGGCTGTCGACGGCGAGATGATCCCCGAACTTGTGACTCAGTCCGGTGATCTCGACGGCCGGCGCCGGTTGTGATGCGGCTTCCGCACTCATACGGGCTCCTTGACGTCCTGCTCGGATGGGGTGAGCCGGTCAGCCAGCAGGCCGAGAACCGGAAGTGCGGCCCGCAGCGCGTCACGGTCGTCGGGGCCGAGACCGTCCAGGGCTTCGGTGACCAGCGCCGCGCGGCGGTCCCGCCAGGCCTCGACCTGCTCGCGGGCCGGCTCGGTCAGGGTCAGGCGGGCGACCCGGCGGTCGGACTCGTCCGATGTCCGCAGCAGCATGCCGCGCTCGGTGAGCTGGCCGACCAGGGTCGACACGGTGTTCGCGACCAGGCCGAGCTCGGCGGCCGCCTCGGCGACGGAGATGCCCGGATTGCGGCGTACGAGCCGGACCAGCTCCGCCTGCGAGCCGGTCAGCGTGCTGAGCGCCAACGGACGGCCCGCCGATCGGCGGAGACGGCGGCGCACGACGCCGATCGCGGCGAGCAGGTCCTCGGCGAGAGTCTCGGTCACAGCTCCGAGATTACCTCTGTCGCAGAGATATATCACCGGCAGAACCCCAACTAATCGGGGTACTGCGGGGGAACGGGCGCGCGCAGCATCGAGGCATGAGCACAACAGAGAGCAACAAGACCGTCGTCAAGGACTTCATCGACGGACTGTTCACCAAAGGGGACCTCGGCGCCGTGGACACCCACCTGGCCGAGGACTTCATCAACCACGACCCGCCGTTCGGCGTGACTCCCGACCGCGAAGGCATGCGGGATGCCGGCCGGATGATGCGGGCCGCGTTCCCGGACTGGCGCAGCGACCTGCACGAGCTGATCGCCGAGGGCGACCTGGTCGTCGAGCGGTTCACCGCCGGCGGGACGCAGCGTGGCGAGGTGATGGGCGTGCCGCCGGACGGGAAGACGGTCAGCCTGCCGGGGATCAACATCTGGCGGCTCCGGGACGGCCTGATCGTCGAACGCTGGGGGCGGCTCGACGACCTGGGGCTCGCCCGGCAGCTAGGCGTAGCATCCTGACCATGGGGGCGGGGCGGGGTAGGGACCGATGGATCGCCTGGAGGTGCTGATCCAGCGCTGTTACGCGGGGCTGGACGCCGATCAGTTGCGGTCCGAGGTGCTGGCGCGGCTGCGGGGTGTGCTGACGGTCGACGCGGCGTTCTTCGCGACGGTGGATCCGGCGACGGTGCTGTTCACCTCGGCGGTGGTCGACGAGCCGCTCGGCGCGGTCACCGAGCAGTTCATCGCGAACGAGTTCGGGCAGGACGACGTGAACAAGTTCGCCGTCCTGGCCGGCGGCCGCGACCCGGTCCGATCGCTCGGCCAGGCGACGAAGGGCGACTGGCGATCCAGCCCGCGGTACGTCGAGGTGATGCGGCCGCTCGGTCTCGGCGACGAACTCCGCGCCGCCCTGCTGTCGAACGGCCGCTGCTGGGGCGTTCTGTGCCTGCACCGCGAAACCGCTGAGGCGGGATTCGCAGAGCAGGAGGTTCAGTTGGTACGCCGTCTGGCGCCACACCTCGGCGAGGGCCTGCGTCTCGGACTGCGCCCCACCGCCTTCGAGGTGCGAGAGCCCGGGCCGGGCCCGACAGACCATACCGTATGGTATGCAGGCGGGCCGCGAGTCGGGCCGGGCGTGGTGGTCCTGGACACCCGGCTCCGGATGCGGTCGTCGAGCGCCGAGGCGGACTACTGGCTCGCAGAGCTCGGCTCGGCGGATGAGCTGCCCGTTGCCGTCCGATCGGTGGCCGCGCGGATGCAGCTCGACCAGGCGACCGCGAGGCTGAAGGTCAGGACGCGTGCCGGCGACTGGTTACAGCTTCAGGCGTCGCGGCTGGGGGACGACGGGCAGATGGTCGTCGTGATGGAGCCGGTCACACCGGCTCAGCTGGGGTCACTGTTGCTCGATCTGCATGGACTCACGCCGGCTCAGCAGCGGGTGACCGAGCTGTTGTTGCGCGGCTACTCCACGCGGCAGATCGTCGAGCAGTTGTGTCTGTCGCCGCACACCGTGCAGGAGCACGTGCGGGCGTCGTTCCACAAGGTCGGCGTCGGGAGCCGACGCGAACTGGTGAGTGCGCTGCTCAGAGGGTCCGCATCACGCGGATGATGCGGCGGCGGAGCCAGACCCGCCGGGTGCCGTCGGGATAGCGACGCAGACGGGCCAGCTCCCACCCGCCGTACTCCGCGTGCTCGGTGAGCAGCCTGCGCACCGCACCGCGGGACTCCGTCCTGGACACCTCGAACTGCTGCAGCTCGTATTCGGCCATCCGCACCTCCGCCTACCTCAACAACAACATCCTCACGAAACGTCCTCCAATGCCGCCGCGATCGCGGGCGGCAGAGTGAGCTCCTCCACTCCGAGCACCGACTTCAATTGCAGCGCAGTCCGGGCCCCGACGACGGCCGCCGACACGCCGGGCCGGTCCCGCACCCAGGTCAGCGCCACCTCGAGCGGGGTCCAGCCGAGCCCGTCCGCGGCCCGCGCGACCGCCTCCACGATGCCCGAAGCCCGCGCGTCGAGATAGGGGTCGACGAATCTGGACAGATGCTGGGACGCCGCCCGGGAGTCCGCCGGGATGCCCGTGCGGTACTTGCCGGTCAGCACGCCGCGGCCGAGCGGGGACCACGCCAGGACCCCGATCCCGAGCCCGGCGGCGGCGCGGAGCGCGTCCACTTCGGCGTCCCGGGCGAGCAGCGAATACTCCACCTGGTTGGACACCGGGACGGCGCGGCCCGGCCAGGCCTGCTGCCAGGTGACGGCCCGGGCGGACTTCCAGCCGGCGTAGTTCGAGATGCCGACGTAGCGGACCTTGCCGGAACTGACGGCGTGGTCGAGCGCGGAGAGCGTCTCCTCCAGCGGCACGTCGTCGGACCAGGTGTGCAGCTGCCACAGGTCGATGTGGTCGACGTTCATCCGGCGCAGCGAGCCCTCCAGATCGCGCAGCAGCGCGCCCCGGGAGGTGTCGGTGATCCGCTCGCCCCGGCGGACGCTGAACCCGGCCTTGGTCGCGATCACCAGGTCGTCGCGGTCCACCACGTCGCCGAGCAGCGATCCGATCAGCAGCTCGCTGTCGCCGTCGCCGTACGCCGCGGCGGTGTCGATCAGCGTGCCTCCGGCGGACACGAACGCGGCGAGCTGCTCGCGCGCCTCGTGCTCGTCGGTGTCCCGGCCCCACGACATGGTGCCCAGGCCGAGCCTGCTCACCGCCAGTCCACTGTGACCGAGATAGCGCTGCTGCATGACCCGAGCCTATTGCGGGCCACCGACAACCTCTCGCTAGGCTCGCCAGTCATGCGACTCGGACTCAACATCGGCTTCGTCTTCGGCGGCGACGACCATCTCGACCACCTGAGGCTGGTGAAGGAGGCCGAGGCGCTCGGCTTCGCGGTCACCTGGGCCGCGGAGGCGTACGGCTCGGACGCGGCCACGCTGCTCAGCTGGATCGCCGCCCAGACCACCACGATCGACGTCGGCGCGGCGGTTTTCCAGATTCCGGCCCGGACGCCGGCGATGACCGCGATGACCGCGGCCACCCTGGACCGGCTGTCGAACGGCCGGTTCCGGCTCGGCCTCGGCGTGTCCGGGCCGCAGGTCTCGGAGGGCTGGCACGGGGTCCGGTTCTCTCAGCCTCTGCTCAGGACCCGTGAGTACGTTGACATCGTGAACGCGGCCCTGCGGCGCGAGACCGTGGCGTACGAGGGCAAGTACTTCACGTTGCCGCTGCCCGACGGACCGGGCAAGGCGCTGAAGCTGACCGTGCGGCCGATCCGCGACCACGTGCCGGTGTACCTGGCCGCGGTCGGTCCGAAGAACCTCGAGCTGGCCGGCGAGATCGCCGACGGCTGGCTCGGCATCCTGAACGATCCTGCCTACCTGGGAGAGCAGTTGACGCACATCAAGGCGGGCCGGCAAGCCCGTCAGCTCGGTCTCGACGACTTCGACGTGGTGGTGACCACGCCGACGATGACCGGGGACGACCTGCAGACCGCGGCCGACCCGATCCGTGGGTACGCCGCCTTGTACATCGGCGGCATGGGCAGCCGGGAGAAGAACTTCTACAACGCACTCGCGGTGCGGATGGGGTACGCCGAGGAGGCCAAGCAGATCCAGGACCTGTACCTGGACAAGAAGCACCGCGAGGCGATGGCCGCCGTACCGTTCGGGTTCCT
The DNA here is from genome assembly GCF_044453965.1 of Kribbella sp. NPDC051586. NCBI lineage: Bacteria > Bacillati > Actinomycetota > Actinomycetes > Propionibacteriales > Kribbellaceae > Kribbella > Kribbella sp. NPDC051586. Next base: position 1,034,285 of record NZ_JBITDF010000003.1, read on the forward strand.
GGACTCGATCTCGCTGCTCGGTTCGAAGGAGCGGATGGCCGACAAGCTCACGGCGTACGCCGAGGCGGGGGCGACGACCGTCGCGCTGACGCCGTTCGCGTCGACGGTGGAGCAGCGGATCGCCGACCTGCGGACGGCCGCCGAGGCCCTGGAGCTGTCCGGGGTCGGTAGCCGATGACGATCTGGGACTCCATCATCCTCGGCATCGTCGAGGGCCTGACCGAATTCCTGCCGGTCTCCAGCACCGGGCACCTGACGATCGTGTCGAAGATGCTCGGCCTGAAGATCGACGACCCGTCGATCACCGGCTTCACCGCGGTGATCCAGGTCGGCGCGATCGCCGCCGTCGTCCTGTACTTCTGGAACGACATCGCCCGGATCGCCGTCGCCTGGGTCCGCGGCCTGGCCAAGCCGGAACACCGCGGCGAGTTCGACCACCGGATGGGCTGGTACGTGATCGTCGGCTCGGTGCCGATCGTGATCGTCGGCTTCCTGGCGCGGGACCTGATCTCCGGCCCGCTGCGCAGCCTGTGGTGGGTGGCCGCGGCGCTGATCGGCTGGTCGATCGTGATGGTCGCCGCCGAACGCCTGAGCACCAAGGAAAGACCGCTGACCCGGATCACGTTCGTCGACGCGCTCGTGATGGGCCTGGTCCAGTGCCTGGCCCTGATCCCCGGCATCTCCCGCTCCGGCGCCACGATCTCCGCGGGCCTGCTCCGAGGCCTGGACCGCGTGGCCGCCACGAGAATCTCGTTCTTGCTGGGCATCCCCGCCCTGGTAGGCGCCGGTGTCTACGAACTCAAGGACGCCCTCCACGGCAACGTCGGCGCCGTCCCCCTGCTGGTCGGCACAGTCGTCAGCTTCGCAGTCGCCTACGCCTCGATCGCCTGGCTCCTCCGCTTCGTAGCCAAACACACCATCGAAGTCTTCGCCTTCTACCGGATCCTCCTAGGCATCGTCCTGGTGATCCTCCTGGCCACCAGCACCATCACAGCGACCTGACGGACAACGGACTGTATGACCAGACGCCCATCGAGGCTTGACTTAGAGCGCGCTCGAGCTCGTAGCGTCCGGCGACATGACGACACGTTTGCTGGGCCGTTCCGGAATCCAGGTCAGCGCCCTCGGGCTGGGAGCATGGTCCATCGCAGGCCCGATCACGAGGGACGGAGGCCTGGTCTCGTGGGGTGCGGTCGACGACCACGAGTCGGTCTCCGCCCTGCATCGCGCGCTCGAACTCGGCGTGACGTTCTTCGATACCTCGGATGCCTATGGCGCGGGGCACAGCGAGAGGCTCCTCGGGCGCGCCTTCGCCGGCCGCCGGGATCAGGTCGTCATCGCGACGAAGTTCGGCAACCTGTACGACGAGTCCGAGCGCACGCTGGCCGGGACCGACACTTCGCCCGACTACGTACGCCGGGCGTGCGAGGCGTCCCTCAAGCGGCTGGGCACCGACTACATCGACCTCTACCAGCTGCACTGCGGCACGGATTCCGACGCGGAGAGCCTGGCGGTTCGTGACGTACTCGAGGAACTGGTGGAGGCCGGCAAAGTCCGGGCCTACGGGTGGAGCACGGACGACAGCGCTCAGGCCGAGCTCTTCGCGGGCGGGACGCATTGCACCGCGATCCAGCACGACCTGAACCTGCTGCAGGACGCGCCGGACGTGATCGACATCTGCGAGCGGCACACCCTGGCCAGCATCAATCGCGGCCCACTGGCGCGCGGTCTGCTGACGGGCAAGTACACCACCGATTCGGTGCTGCCCGCCGAGGACCTGCGGTCCCGCAACTTCCCATGGATGCGGCACTTCGTCGACGGCCGGCCCAACCCTCGCTCGCTGACGAGACTCGATGCCGTGCGCGAGATCTTGCGCAGTGACGGCAGATCGTTGGCGCAGGGCGCGCTCGCCTGGCTCTGGGCGCGCAGTGACTGCACGATCCCGATCCCGGGCTTCAAGACCGTGGCGCAGGTCGAGGACAACGCCGGCGCCCTCGCGTACGGAGCGCTCGAGCCGTCCCAGCTGACCGAGATCGAGACGCTGTTGGGAGAGGCGGCCTAGAGCCAGCCGACCTTGCGGAAGAAGGCGTACATGGTGGTGCAGACGAGAGCCATCAGGACGAGGACGCCGTAGTAGCCGAAGTGCCAGCGGAGTTCAGGCATGTTGTCGAAGTTCATGCCGTAGATGCCGGCCAGCATCGTCGGGACCGCGGCGATCGCTACCCACGCGGAGATTTTGCGCATGTCGTCGTTCTGCTGGACCGAGACGCGGGCCAGGTGGGCGTTCAGGGCGGACGACAGGAGGGTGTCGATCGCCTCGGTCTGGTCGGAGACGCGGCTGAGGTGGTCGGCGACGTCGCGGAAGAACGGGCTGGCCTTCGGCCCCAGCCCGGCGACGCCGTGGGCGAACTGCTCCATCGGGTCGCGCAGCGGGTCGATCGCGCGGCGCATCTCGAGCACCTCGCGCTTCAGCCGGTAGATCCGCTCCGCGTCGCTCGTCCGCTCGGGGGAGAACACCGAGCTCTCGACCTCGTCGACGTCGATCTCGACCTCGCTCGCGACGCTCTCGTACTGGTCCACGATCGCGTCGCAGATCGCCCACAGTACGGCGGCCGGACCGTGCCCCAGCATCGAGGCACGCTCCTCCAGCTGGTGCCGCGTGGTCGCGAGCTCGCCGCCTTCACCGTGGCGCACGGTCACGACGTACCGCTGCCCGATGAACGCGGTCACCTGTCCGGTCTCGACCGCGTCACCCTCGTCGACGTACCAGAGGGTCCGCAGGACGACGAGGATCGAGTCGCCGAACCGCTCCACCTTCGGCCGCTGGTGGATCTGCAGCGCGTCCTCGATCGCCAGGTCGTGCAGGTTGAACAGCCGCTGCACCCGCGCCATCTCGGCGTCCGACGGCTCGTGCAGCCCGATCCATCCGAACGACTCGTTGTCGTCGTCGATGGCCTGGGCAACCGTCTCGGGGTCCCTGGGCAGGTCTCGCCGTTCCCCCTCGGCGTACACCCCGCAATCCACGATCACCCGACCATCATGGCATCAGGACTTGAGCGGACGAGATAGCGTGCACCTCATGCCCACGGTGATTCTGGTCCGTCACGGTCGCAGTGCCGCGAACACGTCCGGCACGCTGGCCGGCCGCACTCCCGGCGTGAAGCTCGACGAGACCGGGGTCGAACAGGCCGAGGCGGTCGCTCAGCGGCTGGCCGAGCTGCCGCTGGCCGCGATCGTCACCTCGCCGCTCGAGCGGTGCAAGCAGACCGCGGCCGCGATCGCCAAGCACCACGCCGAGCACCACCCGGTGTTGCGTCCGGCAACCGACCGGCGGCTGACCGAGTGCGGGTACGGCGACTGGACCGGGAAGAAGATCGCGACGCTGGCGAAGGACCCACTGTGGACCGTGGTCCAGCAGCACCCGTCCGCGGTGACGTTCCCGAACGGCGAGTCGATGCGCGGGATGCAGCAGCGCGCGGTCGACGCGGTCCGGGCGCACGACGCGGAGCTCGCGAAGAGCCATGGGAACAACGCGATCTGGGTCGCGGTCTCGCACGGCGACGTGATCAAGGCGATCGTCGCCGATGCGCTCGGTCAGCACCTGGACACGTTCCAGCGGATCGTCGTGGACACCGCCTCGACCACGATCATCACCTACACCGCGACCCGCCCGTTCCTGGTCCGCCTGAACGACTCCGGCAGCGAGTTGGCGTCACTGGTTCCTAAGCCGACAGCGAAAGGTAAGCCCAAGAAGCAGTCCTCGGACGCAGTAGTCGGCGGACGGTAATAGGGTCTAGATATGGCGCGAGTTGTACATACCTACGACGACCCCGAGCGGTTCGTCGCCGGCACCGTGGGGGAGCCCGGTGCAAGGACGTTCTTCCTGCAGGCGAGGGCCGGGCAACGGCTGACGTCGGTGGCGTGCGAGAAGGAACAGGTGATGGCGCTCGCGGAGCGGCTCGACGTGATGCTGGACGAGGTTGCCCGGCGGTTCGACCGCGACCCGGTCACGCAGACCGCGGTGGACGACACCGCGCCGCTGGAGCAGCCGATCGAGGAGGAGTTCCGGGCCGGCACGATGACGCTGGCCTGGGAGGCCGACGCCGAGCGGGTGGTGATCGAGGTGTTCGCGGTCGTCACCGGTGAGCAGGCCGACCTGGAGGAGACCGACCCGGTCACGGCCGCGATGGAGTCCGACGACGCCGAGGTGTTCATCGTCCGGATCACCGAGGAGCAGGCGCGGGCCTTCGCCCGGCGTGCGGTCGCGCTGGTCGCGTCCGGCCGGCCGAGCTGCCCGTTCTGCGGCCGGCCGATCGACGCCGACGGCCACATCTGCCCGCGCGCCAACGGCTACCGCAGGCACCTGCCGGAATGACCGCCGACCCGGAGCTTCTCGCCCTCGGGGAGCTGTCACTGCACGGTCGCCTGGTCGCCGCGTCGAACGGCACGTTCCAGGGCTCGGTCAGCCTGGCCGGCGAGACCGCGACGGTGGTCTACAAACCGGTCGAGGGGGAGCGGCCGCTGTGGGACTTCCCCGACGGCACGCTGGCCCAGCGCGAGTTCGCGGCGTACGTCGTCTCCGAGGCGCTCGGCTGGTCGGTCGTCCCGCCGACGCTGTTGCGGGACGGGCCGCTCGGCGAAGGCATGGTGCAGCTGTGGATCGACGAGGCCGAGCTCGGTCCGGCGGAGACCGAGCTGGTCGACATCGTGCCGCAAGGTCGCGTGCCCAAGGGCTGGGTCGGCGTGCTCGAAGCGCTCGACGGCCGCCACAACCCGGTCACGCTCGTCCACGCGGACAACGAAGCTCTCAAGCGGATGGCCGTGTTCGATGCCGTGGTCAACAATGCCGACCGCAAGGGCGGCCACGTGCTGAACCCGGGCGACGGCCGGGTGTACGGCGTGGATCACGGCGTCACCTTCAACGCCGACGACAAGCTGCGGACGGTCCTGTGGGGCTGGGCCGGCGACCCGATCCCGGCGGACCTGCTGGACGACGTACGGCGGCTCGCCGATCAGCTGGCTGGTGGCCTCGGGCAACAACTGTGTGAGCTCATCACCGCGGTCGAGCTGACCGCGACCCGCGAGCGCTGCTCGACACTGCTCAAGACCGGCATCTTCCCCTACCCGAGCGACGACTGGCCCGCGATTCCCTGGCCGGCGTTCTAGGCCTTCGGGTCGACGGTGACGTTGCCGAGGCGACCGTGCTCGTCGAAGGACGTGACGACGACGCTGCCGTTGGGCGCCGTACCGCGGATCGCGTCGGGCGCCTCGTCGTACTGCAGACCGAAGTGCTGGAAGTACCCGCGCACTACCTGCCGATGATCGGACGGGAACACGCTGACCGCCGTCATCAGCAGCCGAGGTGCCGCGATCGCGTCGAACCCGGCCAGCGGCAGCTGCTCGTCGGCGACATGCAGGTACACCTGCCCTTGCCCCTCGTTGATCGCGGTCGACCAGACCCCACGACCACCGAGTACGGCGCCCGCGGCGATCGCGAGCGTGATCGCGGCCTGGGCCGGCTGCGGGAACCCGCTCAGGTCCAGGCTGCCGGTGGTGAACTCGCCGATCGCGTGCCTGCCGCCGAGCTGCCGGATCGCGACGGTCGGAGCGACTGCCGGCGCGTCCGGGCCGAAGCCCGGGTTCGCCCAGCCCCACAGCCAGGTGTTGTCCTGGTGCGAGAAGCTGCCGAGCAACGTGACGCCGCCGAGGGCAGTTCGGTCGCCGGTGAGCGTCCGCGCGTCGAGGTCGGCGTGCAACGAGCCAGGGCCGACCACCTCGTTGAAGAGGTCCTGTTGCTGGATCGCGGCCGCGGCGATCCAGCTTCCGTACGCCTGGAAGTCGGGACTGAAGTCAGCGCTCATCCCGGGCGACGTTAGCGGCGCAGGGGGTCGAGCCGGTGCAGGGACCACAGATTGGAACCGTGTCGCGTCATTGAAAATCGGACTGGCATAAGCTCCGACACATGCAGGCGTGGACGAAACCAGACATCCCGGTCGTACCCGGGCCGGCCCGGCGGCTGCGCCTCTACGACACCGCATCCCGCGGCCCGGTGGAGGTGCCGCCCACCGACAGCTCCACCGCGCGGATGTATGTGTGCGGCATCACGCCGTACGACGCGACGCACATGGGCCACGCGGCGACGTACGTCACGTTCGACCTGATCAACCGGCTGTGGCGCGACAACGGGTACGACGTCCACTACACGCAGAACATCACCGACGTCGACGATCCGCTGCTCGAGCGGGCGACGGAGACCGGGGTCGAGTGGACCGAGCTGGCGGCGCGCGAGATCCAGCTGTTCCGCGACGACATGACCGCGCTGCGGGTGATCCCGCCGCAGCACTACATCGGCGTGGTCGAGTCGGTCGACCTGGTCGCGGGCGCCGTCGAGGACCTGCGCCGCGCCGGGGCCGTGTACTCCGTCGACGGGGACCTGTATTTCGCGGTCAAGACCGACCCGCTGTTCGGCGGCGTATCCAACTACGACCGCGAGACGATGCAGGAGCTGTTCGCCGAGCGCGGCGGCGACCCGGAGCGCGAGGGCAAGCAGGACCCGCTGGACAGTCTGCTCTGGCGGCACGAGCGTCCGGGGGAGCCCGCCTGGGACTCCGCGCTGGGCCGTGGCCGGCCGGGCTGGCACGTGGAGTGCTCGGCGATCGCGCTGGAGTACCTCGGGATGACGTTCGACGTGCAGGGCGGTGGGACGGACCTGATCTTCCCGCACCACGAGATGTCCGCGAGCGGTGCGCAGGTCGCGACCGGCAAGCACCCGTTCGCGCGGGCGTATGTGCACCAGGCGATGGTCGGGCTGGACGGCGAGAAGATGTCGAAGTCCAAGGGCAACCTCGTGCTGGTCTCGAAGGAGCGGCTCGCGGGCGCCGACCCGATGGCGATCCGGCTGGCGCTGCTGACACATCACTACCGCACCGACTGGTTCTGGATGCCTACCGATCTGACCTCGGCGCAGGAGCGGCTGGACGTCTGGCGTGGCGCAGTCGGGCGTGGTTCCGGGCCCGACGGTGCGGCTGCGGTCGACGCGCTGCGGGCGGCCCTGACGAACGATCTGGACACGGTCGGTGCGCTGGCTGCGGTCGACGCCTGGGCCGAGAGTGAAGGCGACGACCATGAGGCCCCCGCACTGATTGCCCTGGCAGTGGACGCGCTGCTGGGCGTGAAGCTCTAACTGTTAGGCCCCGACCAATTTGGTCGGGGCCTTCGAGTCTCAGCCGGTGACGACCTGGTGGGTCTTCACCGGGCTCGGGACCGGCGCCGCGGGGACGTGGTCGATCGGCGGAGCGGGGATGTCCGGCTGGGTCGGCTTCGGGGTGGGCTTCGGCTTTGCGGCCGGCTTGGCGCAGGTGGCCGATGCCAGGTTGATGACCTCCGTACCGCCGCCGAGGTTGATGCTCAGGCCGGTGATCGTGAACGAACCGTCCGAGTGCTTGCCCTGGCTGTTGACGCTGATCGCCGCGAGCGGGTTGGACGGCAGGGATGCGCCCTGCTTGGTGCTCGGCAGCTTCAGGGTCTGACCGAGCAGCGTCACCGCGCCGAGGTCGACGCCGCCGGAGTCACCCGAGCAGTAGACGTTGAGCGAGTCGATGGCGAGCAGCGACGTCGGCGGGTTGAGCAGCAGGTTGCACAGGTCGGGGAGGTTCTTGACCGGCAGGTCCTTGGTGCTCAGCTTCGGCAGCGGAAGGCCGAGATCGGGCAGCGCGATGTCCGGCAGCGGCAGGTCGTCGGCGCCGGTCTTCGGCAGGCTCGCGCACTGCTGCTTCAGCTCCGGCGGGATCTGCACCTGGCTGAGGACGTCGGGGCCGACCACGATGTCGAACAGCTCGACCGACGCGGAGTCGTTGCCCGCGGTCGCCGTACCGGCCCGGACCGAGAGCAGCGGGTTCTTCGGGAGCTCCAGCGCGGACGTCGTCTGCCGCTTGCCGTCGAGCGATTCGGCGTACGGCGTCTTCGCGATCGGCACCTGGCCTTCCGCGCTCACGGCGTACGCCGAGGACGGACGGGCCGCCGCGTTGCCGGCCGGCGCACTGGCGACCAGGCTGAACGTCACGACCCCCGCTACGGCCGCAGCCGTCAGCACGGTCGGAGTCAACTGTCGTCGCATTCGGATCTCCTTATTTGCTGTCGATCAGGACGAGTGTCCCGAGCGGGACCTTCTGCAGGTCGGCGAGGGCGGTCTTCGGCACCCGGACGCAGCCCGCGCTGATCGCCGCCCCGAACACGTGGGGATTCGGCCAGCCGTGGATCGCGACCGTACCAGGTCCGCCACCGAACGTGTCCAAGGTGGGACTGTGCGCACCCAACGGGAGCACGATCGGCGACGCCGAGCGCTTGTGGTCGATGATCGAGCCGAGCAGGAAGGTCCGGCCGGCCGGGGTCGGCGTCTTCTTCGCGCCGACCCCGGCCTTCCAGCTGCCGAGGCTCTTGTTGTTGTGGAACAGCTCGATCGTCCGCGAACTGGTGTGCACGCGGATCAGGTACGACGAGGAGGCCCGGTCGAGGTCCTCGTCCTGGATCCAGCCGGTGGACCGATTCGGCTTGGAAGGGAGCAGGACCCGGACCCAGCCGTCGGTCTGCTCGACGACCGGCAGCCAGGTCTGGCCGAACTGCGTGGGTCCGATCTTGCCGAAGGCGTCGGCGTCCGGGGCGGTGAACAGCGCCGCCTCGGCACGCGGGTGGACGACCAGGCCGTCGGTCCCGGAGAACGGCTGCGTGTCGAGCGGAGCGGTGGCGATCGTGGTGGCGGTTGTCGACGCCGTCAGCGTGGTGAGGTCGACGGTGACGTGCTTCGTCTTGTTGCCGAAGATGCCGACCGCGGCGACGATGCCGAGCAGCACGAGCACAGCCAGGGCAGGGATCGAAGTGCCGCCCCGCTCGTTGCGCATATCGTTACTCCCCGTGCTCCCGGTGACGGCGCGCCGTCACCCCCCAGTCATCCGGACGAGAATAAACCCATTGGTAACAACGCGCCATGCCCGGGTCGGTTACGAGGCCGAGTAGTGGGCGGCGATGTCGTCACTCGTCGTCAACCAGACGTCGCTCTGCGAGGCAATGTACTCCAGCGCGAGGTCCAGGTATTTCGCCCGGAACGCCTGCCCGATCACGAACGGATGCAGCGCGAGCGCCATCACCCGGCCGCCCTCTTCCCGCAGTACGTCGTACTGGTCCTTCACCATCTGCAGGAAGTCGGGGCCGGTCAGGCCGCGGAGGAAGAGACCGAGGTCGTTGAGTTCGACGGTGTACGGGACGCTGAGCATGCCGGGGACGTTCAGGCGGTAGGGCTGGTCGTCGTTGGTCCAGTCGAGGACGTACTGATAGCCGAGCCCGGCCAGCAGTTCAGGCGTGTTGTCCGTCTCGGTCAGGCCGGGCCCCATCCAGCCCTTCGGTCGCCGGCCGGTGGCGGTCTCGATCCTGGTGGTGATGTCGGTGAGGACGCGTCGCTCCTCGTCGGGCTCGTAGCCGGTGTGCAGGATCGAGTTGGTCTGCCCGTGGGCGAGCCAGGCCCAGTCCCGTTCGACGCCGGCCTTGATGATCTGCGGGTTGTGCTCGGCAACCATCGAGTTCACCAGCGCGCTCGCACGGACGTCGTACCGGTCGAGGATGTCGATGGTGCGCCAGATGCCGACCCGGGCGCCGTAGTCCCGCCAGCCGTGGTTGAGCGGGTCGGGTTTGAGGTCGAGCGGCCAGATGCTGGTGGAGGGTTCGCCGGGGAGGAAATGCTCGATGTTGAGGCCGACGTAGAAGGCGACGCGCTTGCCGTCGGGCCAGTCGAGAGCGGGTCGTTCGGGGAGCGGGCTGTAGTCGTAGAGCGTCATGATTGGACGGTAAAGTCTGACATCAATGTCAGGTTCAAGTCCGGGAGGCGTTGTGCGGATCGGCGAGCTGGCGGAGCGGACCGGGGTGAGCGTGCGGTCGCTGCGGTACTACGAAGCGCAGGGTCTGCTCGTCTCGGAGCGGACGACCGGCGGCCAGCGTGAGTACGCCGAACGCGCCGTCGACCGGGTGATCCTGATCCAGGAGCTGTTCGCGGCCGGGCTGCACAGCAAGAAGATCGCGCAACTCCTGCCGTGCATGCGGGACCCGGACGGCGGCCCGAACGAGCGGGCCACCCCCGAACTCGTCACCGAACTCACCGCCGAGCGGGACCGCATCGACCAGATGATCGCCGACCTGACCACCTCCCGCGCGGTCCTCGACGACGTCATCACCACGGCCGCCCGCGAGCTGCCCTAGTCGCTCGGGTGGTTCTTGTTGCGGCGCCTCAGGTAGCGCTCGAACTCGGCCGCGATCGCCTCGCCGGTCGCCTCCGGCAGGTCCGTGGTGTCGCGCTGCTCCTCGAGGGACTGCACGTACTCCGCGACCTCGGGGTCCTCTTCGCTCAGCTCGTCCGCGCCGCGCTGCCACGCCCGGGACAGCTCCGGCAGCTCACCCTCGGGGATGGCCAGGTCGAGCAGAGCCTCGATCTTGCCGAGCAACGCGAGTGAGGCCTTCGGGCACGGGGTGCCGGCGATGTAGTGCGGGATCGCCGACCAGATCGAGACCGACGGGACGCCGAGCGTGGTGCACAGGTCGGCGAAGACGCCGGTGATGCCGGTCGGCCCTTCGTACGTCGAGGCCTCGAGACTCCACGACGCCGTGAGCTCCGGGTCGGAGGACGTCGCCGAGACCGGGATCGGCCGGGTGTGCGGTGAGTCGGCGAGCAGCGCGCCGAGCACCACGACGATCTGCGCGTTGGACTCGTCGACGATCTCCAGCAACTCGCGGGAGAACGCACGCCAGCGCATGTTCGGCTCGATGCCGCGGATCAGCAGGACGTCGCGGCCGGTGTCGTCGGGCCGGGCCAGGTAGATCCGGGTCGTCGGCCAGGACAACCGCCGGACGCCGTCGTCGTCGAGGCCGACCTGGGGACGGTTCACCTGGAAGTCGTAGTAGTCCTCGGGGTCGATCGCGGTGACGAGCTCCGCGTCCCACTCGTCGACGAGATGGTCGACCGCTCCGGTGGCCGCCTCGGCCGCGTCGTTCCAGCCCTCGAACGCGGCGATCACGACCGGGTCCCTCAGGTTCGCGAGGTCAACCACTCGCAGGCCCCCTGTCGTCTCTGTAGGCAATCCGGCGGGAAACCGGACTGCCAGCCTACGTGTTCCGGCCCGGCGGTGTGCCCGGTTTCACGCCCAGCGGAACGTGTCGGTGAGACCCGAAATGTCCGGACGTGGCGCGACCAGGGAGAATGGAGGTGACCTGATCTGAGCCAACGACGTAGAGGAGCGGTAGTTGCCGGCCCTGCAAGCGGTGCTGTGGGACATGGACGGGACGTTGGTCGACTCCGAGAAGGTCTGGGCGGAGGTCCAGCTGGAGTTGCTGGCCGGGCTGGGCGCGACCTGGACGATGGACGACTGCATGACTCTGATCGGGAGCGACCTGCGCGACGCCGTGCAGGTCTGGATGGCGCGGATCCCGGCCGGCGTGATCACCGCCGAGGAGCTGGCCGACCGGATGTTCTCTGAAGTGATCGTGGCGCTCCGCAAGGAGGTCACGTTCCAGCCCGGCGCGCTCGAGCTGCTGCTGGCGCTGCGGAAGGAGCAAGTGCCCTGCGCACTCGTCTCGGCGTCGTACCGGCAGATGATCGAGGCGGTCCTGCTGCACCTGCCGCCAGATCCGTTCGACGTGATCGTCGCCGGTGACGAGGTGACGCTCGGCAAGCCGAATCCGGAGCCGTACCTGACCGCCGCCGCCAAGCTCGGCGTCGACCCCGCGAACTGTGTCGTGATCGAGGACTCGCTGACCGGCACCCAGGCCGGTACGGCGGCCGGCGCGTACGTCGTCGCGGTACCGCAGTGGATCTCGATCCCGGACGCGTCCCGCCGGCTCGTCGTCAAGTCGCTCGAACCGCTCACCCCGGAGTCCCTGCGCTCCCTGCTCCATTGACCGGCTACCGTCACTTGGTGCCCTCGGGGGCGTTGTTTGGGGTAACGGGCTGGGGAAGGTGAGACGGTGAGCGAGTGGGTGCGCCGGATGTCGGCGGCCGTGGCTGTTGGTGCGCTGGGGGTGTCTCTGGCTGCCTGCGGTCAGCCGGACGACAATGCACCGCATCCGGGGGAGTCGTCGCCGAAGCTGATGCTGCTGCGGCTGGCGACCACGGACTCGATTTCCTCGCTGGACCCCGCCGGCCCGTACGACGTGGGCTCGCGCACCGTCCAGGCGAACCTGTACCAGACGCTGCTGACGATCCTGCCGGACAAGCCGACCCCGGTGCCGGACGCGGCGGACTGCCAGTTCGACTCGCCGACGACCTACACGTGCAGCCTGAAGGAGCACCTGACCTTCCCGAACGGGCACGAGTTGACCTCGTCGGACGTGAAGTTCAGCTTCGACCGGCTGATCCGGCTGAAGACGCCCGGGGGAGCGGCGCCGCTGTTCTCGTCGGTGAAGTCCGTGAGTACGCCGGACGACCTGACCGCGGTGTTCAACCTCGCCCACCCCGACGCCCGCCTGCCGTACCTGCTGACCACGACCGCCGCGTCGATCGTCGACGAGCAGTCGTACCCCGCGAACAAGCTGCTCGACACGAAGGCGGTAGGGAGCGGGCCGTACCAGCTGGCGGCGTACAAGCCGGGCGCCGAGGTGACCCTCGCCAAGTTCGCCGGGTACAAAGGCCCTCGGGCGGCGCAGAACGACGGCGTGACCATCAGCCTGATGAAGGACTCGACCGCGCTCTACCAGGCCGTCACCACCGGCAAGGCGGATGTCGCGTTCCACGGGTTCGGTCCGAGTCTGCTGGACAAGCTGCGCAAGTCCGACCAGGTCCAGGTGGTCGAGACCAACTCCGCGGAGATCCGCTTCTTCGCCTTCCAGATGAAGTCGCTGATTGCCCGCAGGCCCGCCGTACGGCAGGCGGTCGCCCAGCTGATCGACCGCCCGGCGATCGCGAAGAAGGCGTACGGCGATCACGTGTCGCCGCTGTACTCCGTGGTGCCGCCCGGGTTCGGCGGTCAGGTCGACGCGTTCAAGACGGAGTACAAGCAGCCGGGCAAGGTGGCGGCCGCGGCGATCCTGAAGGCCGCGAACATCGCCGCGCCGGTCCCGCTGACGGTCGGCTGGACGCCGACGCAGTACGGCGTCGGCGCGAAGGCCGAGGTACTCGAGCTGAAGCGCCAGCTGGAGGCGTCGGGGTTGTTCCGGGTGACCCTGCGGAGTGCGGAGTGGCCGCAGTACCAGCAGCTGGCCAAGGCCGGGGCGTACGACATGTACCAGGCCGGGTGGATCCCGGAGTACCCGGACGCGGACGACTACCTCGCGCCGTTCGTCACCGACGTGCCGTTCCAGAACGGGTACCGCTCGACGGCGGCCACGAAGTTGCTGCAGCAGCAACGGACCGAGCAGAACGGGCTGAAGCGCGACGAGCTGATCGGTCAGCTACAGAATGTGATCGCGCGAGAGGTGCCGGTGATCCCCAGCTGGCAGGGCCGGGTCGCCGTGGTGGCTCACAACGACGTCGAGAACGTCCGGGCGGGCGTGGATCCGTTGTCGTTCCTCTATCTGTCCGGACTGCGGCGCTGATCACGGCCCTATCTGGGCACTGATCAGGGCACTGACACAAAAATGCCATGGCAGTAACGGTTCGCGAGGCCGCGGCGACCGTGGGTACGACACCGTGGTTTACTGCGGAACGTCCACGATACGGGACGATTTCCTGACGATCACGATCGGGCAACGCAGCACTTTCCGCGTTTGACTCCGCGCTGTAATGGCGGCAGGTTAAGGCCGCAGCCATACGGGATTTCGTTCCTGTTCAAACCGAACCAGTCAGGGGGACCTATCGCGTGAGCACGCCACTCGAGGTCGAGCCCGGAGCATCGTCGGCGCAGCCCGAGGCGATCCTCAAGGGCGCCGGCAAGATCGAGGGCCGGTCGCTGTGGCAGATCTCGTGGATGCGGCTGAAGCGCGACAAGGTCGCGATCGCCGGCGGGTTCGTCGTCGCGTTCCTGATCCTGGTCGCCATCTTCGCGCCGCTGATCTGCAAACTCATCGGCGTCACGCCGAACGACTTCCACCAGGACCTGGTCGACGCGTCCCTGCAGACGCCGTACGGCAAGCTCGGCGGGATCAGCTGGGACCACCCGTTCGGCGTCGAGCCGGTGAACGGACGCGACATCTTCGCCCGGATCGTCTACGGCGCCCGGATCTCGCTGCTGATCGCGTTCCTGGCGACGCTGCTGTCGGTGGTGATCGGCGTCGTGATGGGCATCGTCGCGGGCTACTTCGGCGGCTGGATCGACACGCTGATCAGCCGGCTGATGGACGTCTTCCTGGCGTTCCCGCTGCTGCTGTTCGCGCTGGCTCTGGTCGGCGCGATCCCGGACAAGATGTTCGGGCTGCAGGGCGACTCGCTGCGGGTGGCGCTGATCGTGTTCATCATCGGCTTCTTCAGCTGGCCCTACATCGGCCGGATCATCCGCGGCCAGACGCTGTCGCTGCGTGAGCGGGAGTTCGTCGACGCGGCGCGCAGTCTCGGCGCGCGGCGCCCGTACATCCTGTTCACCGAACTGCTGCCGAACCTGATCGCCCCGATCCTCGTCTACGCCACGCTGCTGATTCCCACCAACGTGCTCTTCGAGGCCGGTCTGTCCTACCTCGGCGTCGGCATCCGGCCGCCGACGGCCAGCTGGGGCGACATGCTTTCCACCGCGGCCAACTGGTACCAGGTCGACCCGATGTACATGGTCCCGCCCGGCCTGGCGATCTTCGTCACCGTGCTGGCGTTCAACCTGTTCGGCGACGGGTTGCGCGATGCACTCGACCCGCGGTCCCGATAGGCGTTCGCATCAACCAGGGAGCCTGGCTCTCACAAAAAAAGGGGTGCAACAACTGATGAGATGGAATCGCATCACGACGGCCACCGCCGTCAGTGCGGCGGTCGCCCTGAGCCTCGTGGCCTGCGGGGGACCCAAGGCCTCCTCCGGTGGGTCGGGCAGCAGCGGGGGGTCGGCGAAGGCCGAGTACAACGCGGCCGTCGGCAAGATCTTCAACCCGAGCGACAAAAAGGGCGGCACGCTCCGGATGGCGATCACCGACAAGTGGGACTCCACGGACCCCGGTGACACCTACTACGGTCTGTCGTGGAACCTGATCCGCAACTACGTCCGGCCGCTGATGACCTTCAAGTCGGCTCCGGGCGCGGAGGGCGGCAAGGTCGTCCCGGACCTCGCGGAGAAGCCCGGTGAGCCGAGCGACGGCGCCAAGACCTGGACGTACCACCTGCGCAAGGGCGTCAAGTTCGAGGACGGCACCGAGGTCAAGGCGAAGGACGTCATGTACGGCGTCGCGCGCTCGCTGGACAAGAACACGCTGACGCAGGGCCCGACGTACTTCAACGACTTCCTGATGGACGTCCCGAAGGACTTCAGTGTCGCGAAGGACCCGCAGCTGAAGACGTTGGCCAAGGCGATGACGACGCCGGACGACTACACCATCGTGTTCCACCTGAACAAGCCGTTCGCCGGCTTCGACTACTTCGCCCAGCTGCCGTCCACCGCGGGCGTCCCGCAGGCGAAGGACACCGGCACGAAGTACCAGCTGCACCCGATCTCGAGCGGTCCGTACAAGTTCGAGAGCAACGACCCGAACAAGGGCTTCACGCTGGTCCGCAATGACCAGTACGACCCGGCGACCGACCCGGACTCGGGCCGCAAGGCGCTGCCGGACAAGATCACCGTCGCGTACAACGTGAACGGTCCGGACATCGACAACCGGCTGCAGGCCGGCGACCTCGACGTCGACATCGCGGGCACCGGCGTGCTGGCGGAGACGCAGGCCAAGATCCTGGCCAACCCGGACCTGAAGGCGCACGCCGACAGCGTGCTGTCCACCCGGCTGAACTTCACCGTGTTCAACAGCCAGGTGAAGCCGCTGGACAACCTGGACTGCCGCAAGGCGATCCTGTACGCCGCCGACCACGAGGGCTACCAGCGTGCGTACGGCGGTCCGGTCGGCGGTGACATCGCGACGAACCTGATGCCGCCGTCGGTCGCGGGCGCGCAGAAGTTCGACGACTACGGGTTCGAGAAGGACAAGAACGGCAACCCGGACGAGGCGAAGAAGTCGCTGACCGCCTGCGGTATGCCGACCGGCTTCAGCACGAACATCGCCTACCGCGCCGACCGGCCGAAGGAGAAGGCCGTCGCGGAGTCGCTGCAGCAGTCGCTCGCCAAGGTCGGCATCAAGCTGACCCCGAAGGGCTTCCCGACCGGTGACTACACCAAGCTGTACGCCGGCAAGCCGGACTACGCGAAGGCGAACAACCTCGGCCTGATCGTCTACAGCTGGGGTGCGGACTGGCCGGACGGCTTCGGCTTCCTCAGCCAGATCGTGGACAGCCGGGTGATCCGTCCCGCCGGTGGTAACACCAACCTGGGCATCCGGATCCCGGAGGTCGACTCACTGATCGACAAGGCTCTGACGACCACCGACGACAACGCCCGCAACCAGGTCTGGGTCGACGTCGACAAGAAGGTCATGGAGCAGGCCGCGGTACTGCCGGGCATCTGGGCCAAGGGCCTGCTGTACCGGCCGGACACGCTGGCCAACGTGTTCACCAACGACGGCCAGAACATGTACGACTACGCGAGCATCGGGCTCGCGCAGAAGTAGTTCCCGTCGTCCCCAACACAATCGCCAGCAGAGGTAGGTGAAGGCTGACGGTGGCCGGTGATCAGCGATGATCACCGGCCACCAGGCCGCGTACGGTGCTCGCATATCTGATCCGCCGGGTGATCGGGGCAGTGATCCTGCTCTTCATCGTCACGGCCGTCACGTTCGCGATCTTCTTCCTGGTGCCGAGACTCGGCGGCGCCACCGCCGACGACCTGGCCGGCCGGTACGTCGGCAAGAGCGCCGGGCAGGAACAGATCCACAACACGGCGGTCAGGCTCGGCTTCACCGACCCTCTCTACGTGCAGTACGGCCGGTTCGTGAAGGGCCTCGTGGCCGGCGAGGAGTACAACTACGGCACCGGGACCGAGCACTGCCCGGCGCCGTGTTTCGGCTACTCGTTCCTGACCCAGCAACCGGTGTGGCCGGATCTGGTGTCGCGAATACCGGTGACCGCCTCGCTGGCCGGCGGCGCCGCGTTCATCTGGCTGATCACCGGGGTCGGCACCGGCATCGTGTCGGCGCTCAGACGGGGGTCGGTGCTCGACCGATCACTCATGTCGGTGGCGCTGGCCGGCGTCTCGCTGCCGATCTTCTTCACCGGTCTGCTCTCGCTGTCGATCTTCAGCTACGGCCTCGGCTGGACGCAGCAGGGCGGCGTCAATCCGCTCGACGAGACCAATCCGTTGTGGTGGGCCTACGACCTGCTGCTTCCCTGGGTGACGCTGGCGTTCCTGTACGCGGCGGCCTACGCGCGACTCACCCGCGCCGGCATGCTCGAGACGATGAACGAGGACTTCGTCCGGACCGCACGGGCCAAGGGGCTGACCGAGCGGGACGTGGTGATCAGGCACGGCCTGCGGTCCGCGCTGACGCCGATCCTGACGATCTTCGGCCTGGACCTCGGTCTGCTGATGGGCGGCGCGATCCTCACCGAGACCACGTTCTCCCTGCCCGGCATCGGGCAGTACGCCGTGATCGCGCTGCGGGCCAACGACCTGCCCAAGGTGCTCGGCGTGACGCTGGTCGCCGCCTTCTTCATCGTGTTCGCGAACCTGGTCGTAGACCTCCTGTACGCCGTTGTCGACCCGAGGGTGCGCATCTCGTGACCGAGTCCGAAGACTTCAGCCAGCCGCAGGACACCGTGCGCGAGGACACCGTGCAGCAGGACGCCGTGCAGCGGGTTCCCCGCGGTGAGGCGTTCCTCGACGTCCGCGATCTGCGCGTGCACTTCCCGACCGACGACGGGGTGGTGAAGTCCGTCGACGGGATCTCGTTCAAGCTCGAGCGGGGCAAGACCCTCGGCATCGTGGGGGAGTCCGGCTCCGGCAAGAGTGTGACGAGCCTGTCGATCATGGGCCTGCACCCGCCGGGCGTCGCCAGGATCAGCGGCGAGATCTTCCTGGACGGGCAGGACCTGGTCTCGGCCAGCCGGGAAGAGGTCCGGTTGCTGCGCGGCAAGCGGATGGCGATGATCTTCCAGGACCCGCTGTCGGCGATGCACCCGTTCTACACGGTCGGGCACCAGATCATCGAGGCGTACCGGGTGCACAACCAGGTCAGCAAGCAGGTTGCGAAGAAGCACGCGATCGAGATGCTCGACCGGGTCGGCATCCCGCAGCCCGACCGGCGCGTGGACGCGTACCCGCACCAGTTCTCCGGCGGCATGCGGCAGCGCGCGATGATCGCGATGGCGCTGTCCTGCGACCCGGACCTGCTGATCGCCGACGAGCCGACCACGGCCCTCGACGTCACCGTGCAGGCGCAGATCCTGGACCTGATCCGGGACCTGCAGCGCGAGTTCAACTCCGCCGTCATCATCATCACCCACGACCTCGGCGTCGTCGCCGAGCTGGCCGACGACATCCAGGTGATGTACGCCGGCCGCGCGGCCGAGTACGGCACCTCGGAGGAGATCTTCGACGAGCCGCAGCACCCGTACACCTGGGGCCTGCTCGGCTCGATGCCGCGGATCGACCGGGAGCGCACCGAGCGGTTGATCCCGATCAAGGGCACGCCGCCGAGCCTGATCAACGTCCCGGAGGGCTGTGCGTTCAACCCGCGCTGCAACTACGCGCACCTGAACGGCGGCGCCAGCGAGACCGAGCGCCCGGAGCTGCTCGACTCCGGCAACGGCCACCTGGTCGCCTGCCATCTCTCCCCGCAGAACCGCCAGCAGGCGTGGGAGACCGACATCAAGCCGAAGCTGTGAACGGGACGACTGTGACTACTACCGACACCGATGCCGAACCGACTCCGCAGGTCCCGAAGATGGGCGAGGAGATCCTGTCGGTCAACGGCCTCGTCAAGCACTTCCCGATCCGCAAGGGCGTCATGCAGCGTCAGGTCGGCGCCGTGCAGGCGGTCGACGGTCTGACCTTCAACGTGACCCGCGGCGAGACGCTGTCGCTGGTGGGCGAGTCCGGCTGCGGCAAGACCACCACGGGCCGGCTGCTGACCCGGTTGCTGGAGCCGACGTCGGGCACGATCGTGTTCGAGGGCCGCGACATCAGCCATCTCGGCGAGGGCCGGATGCGTCCGCTGCGTCGCGACGTACAGATGATCTTCCAGGACCCGTACGGTTCGCTGAACCCCCGGCACACGGTGGGCAAGATCGTCGGCGCGCCGTACAAGCTGCAGAACGTCAAGACCGAGCACGGCGTGAAGCGGGCCGTGCAGGAGCTGCTCGAGCTGGTCGGTCTGAGCCCGGAGCACTACAACCGGTACCCGCACGAGTTCTCCGGTGGTCAGCGGCAGCGCATCGGCATCGCCCGGACGCTCGCGCTGCGGCCGAAGCTGATCGTCGCCGACGAGCCGGTGTCCGCGCTGGACGTGTCGATCCAGGCCCAGGTGGTGAACCTGCTCGAGGACCTGCAGGAAGAGTTCGAGCTGACGTACGTGATGATCGCGCACGACCTGTCCGTCGTCCGGCACGTGTCGGACCGGGTCGCGGTCATGTACCTCGGCAAGATCGTCGAGCTCGCCGACCGGGTCAGCCTGTACGAGAAGCCGATGCACCCGTACACGGTCGCGCTGCTCTCGGCGGTCCCGGTGCCAGACACCAAGCGGAAGGGCAAGCAGGAGCGGATCCGGCTGCAGGGCGACGTGCCCAGCCCGATCAACCCGCCGCCGGCCTGCCGCTTCCACACCCGCTGCTGGAAGGCCCAGGACATCTGCAAGGCCGTCGAGCCGCCTCTGGTCGAGCTGGCCCCGGGGCACCAGACAGCCTGCCACTTCCCGGAGAACCAGGGCACGGAAACCCCCGCCGCGGCGGAGGATCAGGCCAAGTCGTAGATCGGGGCGCCGGTCGGCATCGCGAACGGGGTCGTTCGCGGTGCCGTCTTGCTGAAGGTGTAGGTGGAGAAGCCCGGGGCGACGACTCTGTACTTGCTGGTGCGAGCGTCGAACACGAGCAGGTCCGCCTCGTTGCGAGACGTGTGTCGCGCCCCGGCGACGGTGAAGGTCGTGTCGTCGAGCCACTGACCGAACCTGAAGGCCCAGTAGCCGGTGCGCGGCAGTGGGCCTCCGGTCGCGGCGGTCACGCCGTACAGCTGGAGATCGGACCAGAAGGGCTGGATGCCCATGACCGCGTCGTCCGGCTGCGTCACGAGGTACTTCGCGTCGGGCGACAGGAACGCCTGCTGGCCGCTGAAGGTGGTCCTGCCTCCGGTGGTCAGCGTCGGGCCGACCTTGAGCGTGTGGCCCGTGCCCGGCTGCGGGAGCGGCTGCTGGTACACGAGTTGGCCGGCGGTCGCGGTCCGGACGGCGACGGGTGATACGTCGGCCAGCAGTTCGCCCTTGTTCGCGCTGATGTCCCAGCGGTACAGGCCTTTGAGCGTTCCGAAGTACGCGGTGTTGCCGTCGATGGCGACGATCTGAGGGCTGTACGGGATACTGGCGTTCGGTGGGATCGCGTTGCCGGCCGCCGTCCGGACGAGTTCGCGGTTCGCCGCGACGTCGTACACCACCGACTCGCAGTGGTCGTTGAAGCTCTCGACCCAGGCGACCAGGTTGCCGCGATGATCCGCCGTCACGCTCCACGCGGCTTTGCCGGTCGTGCGGACACCGGCGCGGTCGGCGATGTGGATGTTGTTGCCTTCGTCAAGGAACACGAAGCCGGCATCGGTCTGGACGAAGGCGTTGATGTGCTCGGACGGGACCGGGATGACGTCGCTGCCGTAGTGGATCTTGTTGCCCAGCGCAAACGTGACGGCCCGGCGTTCGGCGTACGGCGTGGGCCGGGCCGGTTGGGGCCGCTCGGCGCGGGGGCGGATCAGGGTGGCCCCGCCGACGGCGACCGCCGTGGTGGCGACCGCGCCGCCGAGAACGGTGAGGGCGCGCCGGCGGGAGACGTGGCGGTTGCCGGTAGCAACGATGGCGTCGAGGTCGAGGGGCGGCGGTTCGGCGTGGTCGGCCCGTTCGGCGAGGGTGTCCCGGAGGAGGTCGGTCATTCCGTCATCCCTGCTTTCAGTGCGACGTCGGGGCCGAGACGGGCCCGGAGTTTCTTCAGTGCGTCGGAGACCTGGCTCTTCACGGTCCCGACACTGCAGCCGAGGACCTCGGCCGTTTGCACTTCGGTGAGGTCCTCGTAGTACCGCAGTACCAAGGCTGCTCGTTGCCGGGGCGGGAGCTTCTGCAGCTCGCGCCACAGCCAGAGGCGGGCGGTCGCGTCGTCAGGCTCGGTGGGCCGGTCCGGTACGTCGTTGTTGGGAAGCTCGGCCCGCCACGACTTGCGGCGCCACCAGCCGATGGCGGTCGTGGTGATGACGCGGCGCGTGTACGCCTCGGCGTTGTTCGGATCGCGGAGGCGGTGCCAGCCGACGTACGTCTTGACCAGCGCCTCCTGGACGAGGTCCTCGGCCAGACCGCGATCGCCGGCCAGCAGGTAGGCGTACCGGTAGAGCGCGCCGTGCCGGCTGGTCGCGAACTCGGCGAAGCTCATTCGGTGTCCCCTCGGTCGATCTACCCTCCCTGACGTGGGGACGCCGTCAAAGGGTTGGGCGTTGCGGCGAGAAGGGTGCGCGCGATCAGGGCGTGGCCGGCCGCGTTCGGGTGGTCGCCGTCGGAGGCGAGCAGGCCGGTGATGTCCGTGCTGTCCTCGAACGGCGTGTAGATGTCGACGTACGTCGCGTCGTCGGCGCGGGCCGTGGCGGCGATCGCGGCGTTGGTGCGGACGGTGAGCTGGTCGCTCGCGACCCGGCCGACGGCGGTGTACTGGCGTTTCGCGACGTCGCCGTCCTTGAAGACGTTCCAGTACCCGGTCATCAGGATGGTGGTCGGGAGGCTGGCCCGCAGGACGTGGATGCGGTCGACGATCCGGTCCAGGTTGGCGGTGAGCTGCTCGAACTCGTCCGACACGCAGTCGCCCGTGCACTGGCCGCTCGTGACGTCGTCATGATGGTCGCCGAAGTCGTTCGCGCCGATGGTCAGCAGTACGACGTTCGCGGCGGAGGTGGCCTGCTCGGCGGGGGAGTTGCGCTGGTTGAGCAGCTGCAGCAGACCGTTGGAGTCGATGCCGGCCACGCCGAGGTTGTTGACGATGACTGGTACGCCGGAGCGCTCGTGGAGCAGGTCGCCGTACATCTGGGGGAAGGCGGCGCAGTTGCAGTTGTGACCGGACGTGACCGAGTCGCCGAGCGCGACGACCCGGACCTGGCCGGCAACCTGGGGCTGCGGCCGGAGGACCTCACTGATCGTGTCGGCGCTGCTGATCGCGGTGACGATCATCAGGACGACCAGACCGATCGCGAGTCGTCGGAGTGTCTGGATCACGCCGTCTTCGTGTGCCTCGTTCGGTGATGGGGGCTCGCCGGAAGTGCGAGCTGGTTCGCCAGCCAAGGATAGGCCGACGCGAAGGCCGGGGCCGCGAACTGCCACACGTGCGTGCCGGGCGAGATCTCGACCCGGGACCAGATCCCGACCTTGGCGGCGGCCGTCGAGAGCTCCTCGGCCTCGTGCTGGTGGCGCAGCTCCTGGGTGCTGGTGAGGAACAGGCCGTTGACGTCCCTGTACTTGCCGTGGGCATGCATCACCAGGAGCGGCTCGTTGGCGTGCTCGAGCGCCACGTTGCCGCCGTACAGGTCCTGCAGGCTGGCCGCGGGCGTGGTCGTGTACGGCGCGAGGTCGCCGGAGATGTCGACGAAGTGGTCGAAGACGCCGGGGTGCTCCACGACCAGGTCGAGCGCGCACGTGCCGCCCATCGAGAACCCGGCGACGGCCCACTGCCGCGGGTCGTGCGAGGCGCCGAACGTCTTCTCGACGAAGTACGGGATGTCCTGGTCGAGGTGGTCCGCGGAATTCCCGCGCGGGCCGTTGACGCATTCGGTGTCGTTGTCGAACCGCTCGGTCGCATCGACGAACACCAGGATCGGTGCGTACCCGTGGTGCCGGTGGGCGTAGGCGTCGGACACCTGCACCGCGTTGCCGAGCCGCACCCAGTCGCCCGGCCCACCCCGCTCACCACCGATCAGCTCGACGACAGGCAACGCCGGCCGGTGATCACCGCGGAACCAGATCGGCGGGAGGTAAACCAGCTCCTGCCGGTGCTTGAAATGGCTGTACGTCGCGGGGATGTTCACCGCGACCAGCCGCCCGGCCGGCGGCAACCTCGTCGTACCGGCCGTGTGGGCGAGGCCCGACATCGATACCTGACCCGGCAGCGGTGTGTCCGTCCAGTCGTTCACCGCGGAGTCGATCGTCGGGTAGTAGCCGACGAACTGGTTGATCCCGTTGGCACACACCAACGCGGCCAGCGCCGCCGCGACCACCGCCGTACCCCGCCGCCACCACCGCGCCGTCCGCCACCCGGCCCCCAGCACGATCAACGCCCCGACCCCGAGCCCGAACCACAACCACACCGAGAACGGCAACGGATCCGTCAGCCCGGCCAACGCGGCCCCCGGATACGCCGCGAACAACGTCACGAACGCGGCCGCCAGCACAACGACCGGCAGCATCCCCAACCGCCACCGCCGGTCCCGCCACCCCACCGCCGCGACCAGAACCCCCGCCGCAACCACCTCCGACACCGCTGGAAACCATCCCCCGAGCAGCGACACACTCATCCGACCCTCCCGAACCCGACAAGACCCACAGGCGAGACGCCGAGCGGTTGCACCCGGTTGGCATGTTCCGTTGAGTGATCAGCGGATTACCGTGTGTCGCAGCTCATCAAGCGGGGACGATCGTTCGACAATGTCGAACGGCGGGCGTTGTCACGTGTGGTTGTGGCTCTTAGATTCCAGCCAGCCGTGGTCGTCACGGCGGGGAAGGGAGGTTCGGTATGGCTACGACCGAAGCGGTCAAAGCGAAAACCCTTCTGGGGGAGTGTGCCGCGGAACTCGCGGGCACGTTCATCCTGATCCTGTTCGGTTGCGGCGTGGTCGCACAGGTGCTGGCGGGTGGGATCGGGGACCACGACTCGATCGCGTGGGCGTGGGGTCTCGGTGTCACGCTGGGGATCTACGTCGCGGGCCGGATGACCGGCGCGCACCTGAACCCGGCGGTGACGATCGCCCTGGCGGCGTTCCGCGGATTCAGCTGGCGGAAGGTGCTGCCGTACTCGGTGGCACAGTTCCTCGGGGCGTTCCTGGCGGCGCTCGTGGTTCGCTGGAACTACACCGAGGCACTCAACAAGTTCGACCCCGGGCTCACCCGCAAGAGCCAGATCGTCTTCTCGACGCTGCCCGGCAACGGCAGCACGGACCTCGGGGTCCATCTGTGGGGCGGCTTCCGCGACCAGATCATCGGTACCGCGATCCTGATGCTGCTGATCCTGGCCATCACCGACCTGCGCAACACCGCGCCGGCCGCGAACCTGGCGCCCTTCATCGTCGGCCTCGCAGTGGTCGCCATCGGCATGGCCTGGGGTACCAACGCCGGCTACGCGATCAACCCGGCCCGTGACTTCGGACCGCGGCTGGCGTCGTTCCTGACCGGGTACAGCGGCGCGTTCAAGGATCAATGGGGAGATCTGTATTTCTGGGTGCCCATAGTGGCACCGATCCTCGGTGCGCTCCTCGGCGCCTTCCTGTACGACGTACTGGTCGGGCGGAACCTGCCGATCGCCGACGAGGACGAGGAACCGGGACGGATCCCGGAAGAGAACACGAGCGCATGACACCACCCCTGTGTGAGGAGAGGACTTTCCATGGCTGACTTCGTCGGTGCCGTCGACCAGGGCACCACGAGCACCCGTTTCATGATCTTCGACCACTCCGGCAACGAGGTGGGCATCCACCAGCTGGAGCACGAGCAGATCCTGCCGCAGGCCGGATGGGTCGAGCACAACCCGGTCGAGATCTGGGAGCGGACCAGCTCGGTGATCCGGACCGCGATGAACGCCAAGGGCCTGCAGTCCAGCGACCTGGCCGCGCTCGGCATCACCAACCAGCGCGAGACCGCGGTGGTGTGGAACCGCAAGACCGGGCGTCCGTACTACAACGCGATCGTGTGGCAGGACACCCGGACCGACCGGATCGCTTCCGCGCTGGAGCGTGAGGGCAAGGGCGACGTGATCCGGCAGAAGGCCGGCCTGCCGCCGGCAACATACTTCTCGGCCGGCAAGGTGCAGTGGATCCTGGAGAACGTCGACGGCGTCCGCGAGGCCGCCGAAGCCGGGGACGCTGTCTTCGGCAACACCGACACCTGGCTGCTGTGGAACCTGACCGGCGGCACCGACGGCGGCGTACACATCACCGATGTGACCAACGCCAGCCGCACCATGCTGATGAACCTCGAGACGCTCGACTGGGACGACGAGCTGATCAGCTTCTTCAACATCCCGCGGCAGATGCTGCCGGAGATCCGTCCGTCGTCGGACCCGAACAAGTACGGCGAGACGCTGGCGAACGGCCCGGTCGGCGGCGTCGTAGCGCTGACCGGCGACCTGGGCGACCAGCAGGCGGCCACCGTCGGCCAGGTCTGCTTCAACCCGGGCGAGGCGAAGAACACCTACGGCACCGGCAACTTCATGCTGCTGAACACCGGCACCGAGCTGGTCCGCTCGAAGGCCGGTCTGCTCAGCACGATGTGCTACAAGTTCGGCGACGAGGCGCCGGTCTACGCGCTGGAGGGTTCCATCGCGGTGACCGGGTCCGCGGTCCAGTGGCTGCGGGACCAGCTGGGCATCATCTCGGGTGCGGCGGAGGTCGAGACGCTGGCCCGGCAGGTCGAGGACAACGGCGGCGTGTACTTCGTGCCCGCGTTCTCCGGCCTGTTCGCGCCGTACTGGCGCTCCGACGCACGCGGGGCGATCGTCGGACTGTCGCGGTTCAACACCAACGCGCACCTGGCGCGAGCAACACTGGAAGCGATCTGCTACCAGAGCAAGGACGTGTCCGACGCGATGGAGAAGGACTCGGGCGTGACGCTCGACGTCCTGAAGGTCGACGGCGGTGTCACGGCCAACGAGCTGGCCATGCAGATGCAGGCGGACGTCCTCGGGGTACCGGTGAGCAAGCCGGTCGTCGCCGAGACCACGGCGCTCGGCGCGGCGTACGCGGCCGGGCTCGCGGTCGGCTTCTGGAAGAACAAGGATGAGCTGGTGCAGAACTGGAACGAGGACAAGCGGTGGGAGCCGCAGTGGACCGACGACCAGCGTGCCAAGGGGTACGCCGGCTGGCAGAAGGCAGTGCAGCGGACGCTTGATTGGGTGGACGTCGACTGACACCGCCAGCTTTCCAGGGCAGTAGTAGCAGTAGTAGTAACTGAAATCGGAAGGAACAGCACAGTGGGCGTAGTGGCTCTGTCACCGCAAGCGAGGGCCGACGCGATCGACGCGATGGCCGACGGACGCGAACTGGACGTCCTGGTGATCGGTGGCGGGGTGGTCGGCACCGGGTCGGCGCTCGACGCCGCGACCCGGGGTCTGACGACCGGACTGCTGGAGGCCCGCGACTTCGCGAGCGGCACCTCCAGCCGGTCCAGCAAACTGATCCACGGCGGCCTGCGCTACCTGGAGATGCTCGACTTCCGACTGGTGCACGAGGCGTTGCAGGAGCGCGGTCTGCTCCTGCAACGCCTCGCACCGCACCTGGTCAAGCCGGTGCCGTTCCTGTACCCGCTCCAGCACCGCTGGTGGGAGCGGTTCTACGCCGGCTCCGGCGTCGCGCTGTACGACGGTATGGCGGTCAGCTCGGGCCTGGGAGCCGGGCTGCCGCTCCACCGGCACCTGACCCGCCGCGGCGCGATGCGGCTGGTGCCGTCGTTGAAGAAGTCCGCGCTCATCGGCGCGCTGCAGTACTACGACGCGCAGGTCGACGACGCCCGGC
This sequence comes from Kribbella sp. NPDC051586, assembly GCF_044453965.1. Taxonomy (NCBI): domain Bacteria; kingdom Bacillati; phylum Actinomycetota; class Actinomycetes; order Propionibacteriales; family Kribbellaceae; genus Kribbella; species Kribbella sp. NPDC051586. The sequence continues at coordinate 1,061,215 of NZ_JBITDF010000003.1, forward strand.
ACACGATGGAGCTCGCCCGGACCGCAGCGTCGTACGGCGCGCATGTGGCGAACCGGGTGAAGGTCACCGGGTTCCTGCGGCAGGGTGAGCGCGTCACCGGCGTCCAGGCGAAGGACCTGGAGAGCGGCCGCGAGTTCGAGGTCAGGGCGAAGCAGGTCGTGAACGCGACCGGCGTCTGGACCGACGACACGCAGGCGATGGTGGGGGAGCGCGGGCAGTACCACGTCCGCGCGTCGAAGGGCATCCACCTCGTCGTACCGAAGGACCGGATCCAGTCGAGCACCGGGATGATCCTGCGGACCGAGAAGTCGGTGCTGTTCATCATCCCGTGGGGCCGGCACTGGCTGATCGGCACGACCGACACCGACTGGCACCTGGACAAAGCGCATCCGGCCGCGACGAGCAAGGACATCGAGTACCTGCTCGACCACGTGAACGCCGTACTCACGACGCCGTTGACCCGCGAGGACGTCGAGGGCGTGTATGCCGGGCTCCGGCCGCTGCTCGCCGGCGAGTCGGAGAGTACGTCGAAGCTGTCCCGCGAGCACGTCGTCGCGCACGCCGCGCCAGGTCTCGTAGTGGTTGCCGGCGGCAAGTACACGACGTACCGGGTGATGGCCAAGGACGCCATCGACGCGGCCGCGGACGCGCTCGACGGGCGGGTGCCGAAGAGCGTCACCAAGAACATCCCGCTCGTCGGCGCCGACGGGTACCACGCGCTGTGGAACCAGCGGCACCTGATCGCGCAGCGGTCCGGTCTGCATGTTGCCCGGATCGAGCACCTGCTCAACCGGTACGGCGCGCTGGTCGACGAAGTACTCGAACTCGTCGAGGAGGACCCGTCGCTCGGCGAGCAACTGCCGGGCACGCAGGACTACCTGAAGGCCGAGATCGTGTACGGCGCCAAGGCCGAGGGCGCTCGTCATCTCGACGACATCCTCGCCCGCCGGACCCGGATCTCGATCGAGGCCTGGGACCGCGGCGTCGGCGCGGCCGACGCGGCCGCCCGGCTGGTCGCACCGATCCTCGGCTGGGACGCGGCGACGATCGAGCGCGAGGTGTCGTTCTACACCAAGCGCGTGCAGTCCGAGCGCGACTCCCAGGACCAGCCCGACGACGAGTCCGCCGACAAGGTCCGCCTCGAGGCGCCGGACATCGTCTCGCCGGCCTGAGCACCGGACGGGGAGGACCGACTGAGCCGGTCCTCCCCGCGATCCGGCCAGCCGTTCGGCCGGCGCTCCTCCGGTCTGCCCGGAAGGGTTACTAAAGCTCCTGGTCCTCAGGACGGATCCAGTTGAACGTGCGCTGGACGGCGGCCTGCCAGTTCGCGTACTCCGTCTCGCGGCGAGCCGGATCCATGTGCGGCATCCACTGCCCGGCGCGGTGCCAGTTGCTGCGCAGGCCTTCCAGATCCGGCCAGTACCCGACCGCCAGGCCGGCGGCGTACGCGGCGCCGAGGGAGACGGTCTCCGTCACCATCGGGCGCACGACGCGTACGTCGAGCAGGTCGGCCAGGAACTGCATCAGCAGGTTGTTGGCCGTCATGCCGCCGTCGACCTTCAGCGCGGTCAGCGCGATGCCGGAGTCGGCGTTCATCGCGTCGACGACCTCGAGCGTCTGGAAGCCGGTCGCCTCGAGCACCGCCCGCGCCAGATGGCCCTTGGTGATGTACCCGGTCAGGCCGGCGATCACGCCACGGGCCTCGCTGCGCCAGTGCGGCGCGAACAACCCGGAGAAGGCCGGCACGATGTATGCGCCGCCGTTGTCGTCGACCGTGCGTGCCAGCGTCTCGATCTCGGCCGCGGTGTGGATCATCCCGAGCCCGTCGCGGAACCACTGCACCAGCGACCCGGTCACCGCCATCGACCCTTCCAGCGCGTACGACGCCGGCTGGTTGCCGATCTGGTACGCGACCGTCGTCAGCATCCCGTGCTTGGACCGAACGATCTCTTGACCGGTGTGCAGCAACAGGAACGATCCCGTGCCGTACGTGCATTTCGCCTCACCGGCGCTGAAACACGTCTGCCCGAACAGCGCGGCCTGCTGGTCACCGAGCGCCGCGCCGATCTGCACACCCGGCAGCACCTCGGTCGCGGTCCCGAACACCCCGGACGACGGGCGGATCTCCGGCAGGATCGCGCGCGGCACGTTGAACGCCTCGAGCAGCCGGTCGTCCCACTCGAGCGTCTCGATGTTCATCAGCATGGTCCGGCTGGCGTTCGTCACGTCGGTCGCGTGCAGTCCGCCGTTCGCACCGCCGGTGAAGTTCCAGATCAGCCAGCTCTCCATCGTGCCGAAGAGGATCTCGCCGCGCTCGGCGCGTTGCCGCAGACCGGGGGTGTGGTCGAGCATCCACCGGATCCGGGGCGCCGAGAAGTACGTCGTCAGCGGGAGCCCGCACAGCTCCGCGAACCGGTCCGCGCCTTCGTCGCCGGCCAGCTCCGTGACGAGCCGATCCGTACGGGTGTCCTGCCAGGTCACCGCGTGGCCGATCGGCCGGCCGGTGATCCGGTCCCAGAGCAGGCTGGTCTCCCGCTGGTTGGCGATGCCGATGGCAACGATCTGGGCCGGTGACGCGCCGATCTGCTTGATCGCGGCGGGCACCACGCGGGTGACGTTGTTCCAGATCTCCCCGGCATCGTGCTCGACCCACCCCGGCCGCGGGAACAACTGGTGATGCTCCCGCTGCGCCACCGAGACCAGCCGCCCACGCCGATCGAACAAGATGCACCGCGTCGAGTTGGTCCCCTGATCCACCGCGGCCACATACTGCTCAGCCATCCCCCCACCCCCGACTGACCGTCTCGTGCCTGATGCCCGCCGCACCGCCCCCCTCGCCGTCGACCATCTCAGGGGCCAACCCCTTAGTTGATGGGTTGCACCAGGCAGATCTCAGGGGGCAACCCACAAGCCGAGGGGTTGGCCCCTGAGATGTCCGGCGGCGGCGCGGTGGGGGGAGGCGGGTCATGTGTCGTCCCGGAGGTCGCGGGCGATGGCTTCTGCGGTGGCGCGGACCATGGTGACGAGGTCGGCGCGGTGGCGCAGGCGGCTGTCGCAGATGCGTTCGACGCGGCCGGCCAGTCCGACCGCGCCGACGACCAGGCCGCCGAGCCCGCGGATCGGCGCGGCGATACTCGCCAGCTCGACCGTGTGCTCCTCGAACTCGCTGGCCCACCCGCGGGCGCGGACGGCCGCGAGTTCCTCGGCCAGCCGGGCCGGCTCGGTGATCGTCCGGGTGGTGAACGCCTCGAGGACCCGCGGCCGGGAGGCGCCGCTGGCGTCGTACGCGAGCACTGCCTTGCCGAGCGCGGTCGCATGCGGCGGCAGCGTCGTACCGACGTCCAGGTCCTGGTCGCTGTCGTCGGGCCGGAAGACATGGTGGACGACCACCACCTTGCCCTCGACCAGCCGGCCGACGCGGACCACCTCGCCGCTGCGGGACGCGAGCGAGTCGGCCCAGTTGATCGCGCGACTGCGGAGCTCGTTCGGATCGAGGTAGCTCTCGCCGAGCCGGCCGAACGCGTCGCTCAGGTGGTAGTGCGCGCCGCTGTGGTCCTGCTCGACGAAGCCGACCTGATGCAGCGTGCGGAGGATGCCGTGCACGGTGGTCTTCGCCAGGCCGAGCGCGTTGCCGAGATCGGCGACCCCCAGCCCGTCGGGCGCGGCGGCGAGCAGTCGCAGCACCGCCGCGGCCCGCTCGATCGACTGCACGGTCCCCGGCACACCGGCAGGCTACCTGTGAATCAGTGGTCTGGCTTCACCTCAGGAGTTCACTGCAGTCATCACCCGCAGATCATTCCGAGGCAATCGCCCGAAGCACATTCAGCCGGGCTGCGCGCCGTGACGGCCAGACCGCAGCCAGTACGCCGAACAGGATCGCGGCGACGACCGCGCCGAGCAGTTGCAGCACCGGGATGTCGCGGACGTTGAGGCCGTTGTCGACCATGGCGGACTGGATCGCGACCGCGACCCCGACGCCTAGCACCAGGCCCATCAGCGATCCGAGCAGCGTGATCGCGACCGATTCGACCCGGAGCATCCGGCTCAGCTGCGGGCTGTCCATCCCGACCGCCCGGAGCAGACCGATCTCACGGGTCCGCTCGACCACGCCGAGTCCGAGCGTGTTCACGATCCCGAGCAGCGCGATCAGGATCGCGAGCAGGAGCAGGAACCCGACCGCGCCCAGTACGCCGTTCACCGGCACGCGCGCCGCGGCGGCGTACGCCTGCTGGTCGCGGACCTGGATCGACGGGTAGTCCTTGGCCAGCCGGCTGATGACCTCGGCCCGGACCTGGCCCACTTGGTTGCCGTCAGCAACTTCGACGTACAGCAGGTTGTCGCTGGTCGCGCCGCCGATCGAGGCGTACGTCGGCAGTGAGACGATCACCGCGTTGAGCTGCCGGTTCGGTGCGACGATCCCGCCGACGGTCAGTTCGTGCTTGCCGGTCGCGGTGTCCAGTTCGAACGTCTTGCCGACGCTCACGCCGAGAGTGATCGCGAGGTTGCGGGGGATGACGGCCTGCCCGGAGCCCAGTGCGGCCGCGGAGCCGGAGTCGAACGTCGTGACGATCGGGCCGTCCAGGGTGCCGTCGCTGATCCCGGTGAGCTGGACGTTCGTCTTGCCGACCCGGCCGGTCTCCTGGCGGACCCGGTGCACGGACCGGACCCCGGGGATCTTCTCGGTCCGGTCGCCGACCTGCGTGCTGAAGCTCGGCGTGCCGTTGGAGGTGATGAGGATCTGGGAGGTGCCGAGCGCATCGGCGATGTTCTGGTTGATGGAGGCCTTCACCGAGGCGGCGATCACCATCAGCCCGGCGATCAGCGAGACCGAGATCATCAGCGCGGACGCGGTGGCCGACGTACGGCGCGGGTTGCGCTCGGCGTTGCGGCGGCCGAGGGTGACCGGCGCCTTGCGGCCGAACGGGTACATCAGCGCGCGGACGACGTACCTGCTCAGGAGCGGACTGAGCATGACGAGGCCGATCACACCGACCCCGGCACCCAGGACGATCAGTACGACGCCCGGCAGGCCGCCGGCGTTGACGCCGATGGCGAACAGCAGGACGGCCATCAGCAGGACGAAGCCGCCGACCAGGATGCGCGTGAGCAGGGATCGCTCTGGCACGGTGACGTCGTCGCGGAGGGCCGCGATCGGCGGGAGCTTCCCGGCCCGGCGGGCGGCCGGGGCCGCGGCGGCGACCGTCACGCCGACGCCGATGATGTAGCAGACGATGATCGTGGCCGGTGTGACCTGGAGTGACGCGGTCGGGATGCGCAGGTCGAGGGTCTGGTAGGTGAAGCGGATCGCGACCGCGACGCCGATGCCGATCAGCAGGCCAAGCGTCGACCCGAGGAGACCGATCACGACACTCTCGACGACGACCGAGCTGGTGACCTGGCCACGGGACGCGCCGATCGCCCGCAGCATCGCGAGCTCGCGGGACCGTTGCGCGACGACCATCGCGAACGTGTTGACGATCAGGAAGGTACCGACGAACAGCGCGAGGCAGGCGAACAGCAGCAGGACGGTGCTGAAGCCGCCGAACGTCGTGTCCAGGGCGTGCTCACCGTCGGCCGTGACCTGCTTCGCGGTCCGGACCTTCACCGAATCGCCGATGGTCGTGGCGATCGCCTTGGTGACCGTGTCGGCGTCCGAGCCCTGCTGGACTGCGACGGAGATGGACGTCCAGCCGGCCTGACCGAGCAGCAGGCGCTGGGCGGTCGCACCGTCGAAGGTGACCAGCGGCGCCCCGGCGGCCGCGCCGGCGGCAGCAGGGGTAGTGGTACCGGTGAGCGTCGCCGTGACCGCCTGCGTCGGGGTGACGATCTTGACCTGGTCGCCGATCTCGTAGCCGGCCCGGCTGGCGGTCGACTCGTCGAGCGCCAACTGGCCGCCGCCGAAAGGTGGCGAGCCGTCGACCAGCTTGAAGGGCGCGGCCCCGGCGTCACGCGGCCAGGCGGCCCCGAAGCTGGTCAGGCCGTAGTTCTCGATCAGCTTGCCGTCCGGACGCAGGATCTGTACGTCGGCGACCATGAGCTGCGGGATCGCGCTCGCGACTCCTGGTACGGCGGCGACGCGGTCGGCGACCTCGGCCTGGAAGGTCGCGGGTCGATCGGTGCCGGTCTCGATCGGCGACGACGGCGTGACGGTGACGTCCGCCGTACTGACCGCGAAGTTCTTCTTCAAGGCGTGCGAGAGCGTGTCGGTGAAGACCATCGCGCCGCCCGCGAACGCGACGCCGAGGGTGACGGCGAGGGTGCACAGCACGAACCGGAGCCGGTGCGCGAGGACCGAGCGCAGGCCGAGCTTGAACATCAGCCGGCCACGTGTTCGGCAGGCTGTGCCGTCTCGAGCTTCTTCATCGCGTCGAGCACCGTCTCGGCGGTCGGGTCGAGCAGCTCGGACTGCAGCGTGCCGTCGGCCAGGAACAGGACCCGGTCGGCGTACGCGGCGGCGCTCGGGTCGTGGGTGACCATGACGACGGTCTGGTCGAAGTCGCGGACAGAGCGATGCAGGAAGTCGAGGACGTCCGCGGAGGAGCGGGAGTCGAGGTTGCCGGTCGGCTCGTCGGCGAACACCACGTCCGGGCGGGACACGAGCGCTCGGGCGCAGGCGACGCGCTGCTGCTGACCGCCGGACAGTTCGGTCGGCTTGTGGCTCAGCCGGTCGGCGAGGCCGATGGCGTCGATCACCGTGGTCAGCCAGTCCTGGTCGGGTTTACGCCCGGCCAGATCGAGGGGGAGCGTGATGTTCTCGAGTGCGGTGAGGGTCGGGACCAGGTTGAACGCCTGGAAGACGAACCCGATCCGATCCCGGCGCAGGTGCGTGAGCTGCTTGTCCGGCAGCTTGGTGAGGTCGACCTCGCCGAGCAGCACCTTGCCGTCCGACGGCTTGTCCAGGCCGGCGAGACAGTGCAGCAGCGTCGACTTGCCGGATCCGGACGGGCCCATGATCGCGGTGAACCGGCCCTTGCCGAAGTCCGCACTCACGTCTGCCAGCGCATCCACCTGCGTCTGGCCGCCGCCGTACACCTTCCACACCCCGACCGCCCGAACCGCCGCATCAGCCACGCTCATGCGACGAACCGTATCCACCCGAGGTTCCTCCGGGTGTGCGGAGGTGGGATCAGCCGTCGACCGTGATGAGGTCGATGCCTGCCGACTCGGCGGCGACCTCTTCGACCGAGCGCGTCGGGAGGGGCGGGGGAGTGCCGCCCCAGGCGGGGCAGAGCGGCTTGTGGTCGCACCAGTCGCAGAGCGGCCCGGGGCTGGGGCGCCAGTCGCCGGAGTCGAGGGCGCGGGTGATGGCGATCCAGAGCGCGGAGACCTTGCGCTCGCAGGCGCGCAGGTCGGCCTCGTCGGGGATGTAGCGGACGATCTCGCCGTTGCCGAGGTACACCAGCTGGAGCATGGCCGGAACGACACCGCGCAGCTTCCACAGCACGAGGGCGTAGAACTTCATCTGGAACAGGGCCTTGGCCTCGAAGAACTCCGACGGCGAGCGGCCGGTCTTGTAGTCGACGACCCGGATCTCGCCGGTCGGCGCCACGTCGAGGCGGTCGACGTATCCGCGCAGCACCAGACCCGAGTCCAGCGCTGTCTCGACGTACAGCTCGCGCTCGGCCGGCTCGAGGGCATTAGGGTCCTCGAGGGTGAAATACTTCCCGAGCAGCTGGTGCGCCTCGGCCAGCCACTTCGCCAGCTCCTCGCCGCTCGCGTCCTCCGCGAACAACTCGGCGACTTCAGGCTCCTCCTCCAGCACGCGCTGCCACTGCGGCTCCAGCATCTCCGCGGCCTGCTCCAGCGTCCGCTGCCCGCGCGGCAGGTCGAACAGCCGCTCCAGCACGGCATGCACGACAGTCCCGCGGACCGCTGCGGCCGACGGCTTCTCCGGCAGCCGGTCCACCACCCGGAACCGGTACTTCAGCGGGCAGCTCATGAAATCCGCGGCCCGGGACGGCGACAACGCCCCACGCGGATGCACATGCGGATCGACAGCTGCAGCAACGCTCATACCGAAACCCTAGGCACAACCACCGACACTTCGCCCGCACCCCACTCCGCCCTGTGGAAAACAATCGCCCGGAGCTATCCGGTGGGTGTGTAGCACGGAGTTACCGACGGCAAAGTAGGTTTGGCTTGATGCCAGACTCCCGCGATCCCCAGAACCCCGCCCAGCCGGCCGGTCCACCGCCCGGTACGTGGGTGCTCGGTCGTATCCGCGGGATCCGGCTGACCATGCGCTTCACCTGGCTGCCGGTCGCGATGCTGCTGGCGGTCGGGTTCGCCGCGATCATCGGGCAGCAGTTCCCGGAGCTGGGCGCCTGGCGCTACGCCGCGGCGTTCGCGTTCGTGGTCGCGTTCACGCTGTCGATCCTGGTCCACGAGCTGGCGCACGCGCTGATGGCGATGCGGTTCGGTATCGGCGTCTCCGAGATCAACCTCGGTTTCTTCGCGGCCGGCACGCACATCGAGGGCGAGCGGAAGTCGCCGCTGGAGGAGTTCGCCGTCTCGGTGGTCGGCCCGATCGCGTCGCTGGTCGTCGGCGGGCTCGCCTACTTCGGGTCGCGGGCCTTCGACGAGGGCGTCGGGTACGTCGCGCTGTGGGAACTCGGCATCGCGAACCTGATCGTCGGCGTCACCAACCTGCTGCCCGGCCTGCCGCTGGACGGCGGCTGGGTGCTGCGGGCCATCGTCTGGAAGTTCACCGGCAACATGCACACCGGCACGATCGTGGCCGCCTGGGCCGGCCGCGTGCTGGCGATCTCGGTGCTGGCGGGGCCGGTGCTGCTCCAGGAGGCCTTGGGCTGGCAGCCGTCGATGATCGACTTCGTCATCGCCCTGCTGATCGGCTTCTTCCTCTGGTCCGGCTCGACCGCGTCCCTGATGCAGGCCCGGCTCCGGCGCAAGCTGCCCGCGCTGCAGGTCCGCACGCTGGCCCGCCGCGCCGTCGCCGTACATTCCGGTACGCCGATCTCCGAAGCGGTCCGGCTGGCCGGGCAGACCCAGGCCGGTGCGGTCGTGGTGATCGACGGCGAGGGCAAGCCGCACGCGCTGGTGTCGGAGTCCGCGGTCGCCGCCGTCGACCCGAACCAGCGTCCGTGGACCACGGTGAGCGAGGTTTCCACCGCCATCGGTGCGGGCCACATCATCGGCGTCAACGACACCGGCGAGGAGATCCTCGCCACGTTGCGCGAGTACCCCGCCTCGGAGTACCTGGTCCTCGACGGGAGCGGCGCGGTGTACGGCGTCCTGGCGACGGCCGACGTGGAGCGCGCGTTCCGATCGCGCTGATTACTCGGTTGTGATGACCGAAAGTTAAGGTGAGCGCCTTATGGCTGACTTGCGTGACTTTCCCGACCAGGCGTTCTCCGGGGTCCACCACGGGCCGTTGCAGGAGGGCGAGTGGATCACCCTGCAGGACTCGAAGGGCCGCCGGCACTCGGTCAACCTGGAGCGCGGGAAGATCTTCCACACCACGAAGGGCGGGATCGCGCACGACGAGCTGATCGACGGCCCGGACGCGGTCGTGATCCGGTCCAAGGGCGGCGTCGAGTACCTGGCGCTACGGCCGCTGATGGCCGACTACTCGGTGTCGATGCCCCGCGGCGCAGCGGTGATCTATCCGAAGGACACCGCGCAGATCGTGACGATGGCCGACATCTTCCCGGGCGCGAAGGTGGTCGAGGCGGGCGCCGGCTCCGGTGCGCTGACCACCGCGCTGCTGCGGGCGGTCGGGATCCACGGTCAGGTGATCTCGTTCGAACGCCGGGAGGACTTCGCGGAGGTCGCGCGGAAGAACGTCACCGGCTTCTTCGGCGGCGAGCACCCGGCCTGGCGGCTCGAGGTCGGCGACCTGGTGGAGAAGCTGGACGAGCAGGACGTGGACCGGGTCGTCCTCGACATGCTGGCGCCGTGGGAGTGCGTTGACGCCGTCGCTGAGGCACTTTCACCCGGTGGGGTGTTCTGTGCCTATGTGGCCACCACGACGCAGCTGAGCCGGTTTGTGGAGACGCTGAGGGCACACGGCGAGTTCACCGAGCCGCGCGCGTGGGAGTCTCTCGTGCGAGACTGGCATGTAGAAGGTCTTGCGGTTCGTCCGGGCCACCGGATGCAAGGTCACACCGCCTTCCTGGTCACAGCACGAAGGATGGCGCACGGGGTGCAGGCACCTCGGAAGAAGCGACGCCCCGCGCCTGGCGCGTACGGCGACGATTACCTCGGGCCTCGTCGCGAAGTGGCCCGTTCGGAATCAACCGGCGACATGCCGAAGGCAACTGATTCATCCGCAACCGACACGTGATGGGATTCAGCTTGCCCGGCGAGGTTTTCTGGGTAAGGTCCATAGGGTCGAGCCCCACATGGTGAGGTGATGATCGTGGCTGGAGACGAGAGTCCTACCGCGGCAGAACTGCGTAACCAGGTCCGGTACCTGGAGGCCGAAGTCGCGGCGTTGCGACGACGGCTGCTCGAACACCCGGCAGACAGCCGGTCGCTCGAGAGCAGGCTGTCCGAAACACAGGCCTCCTTGGCGAGTGTCACCGCTCAGAACGAGCGGCTGGCCGACACGCTGCGGGAGGCGCGAGAGAAGATCATCGCCCTGAAGGAGGAAGTCGACCGGCTGGCGCAACCGCCGTCCGGATTCGGCACCTTCCTCGGACGGAACGAAGACGACACGCTGGACGTGTTCACCGGCGGCCGGAAACTCCGGGTCGCGGCGAGCCCCTCGGTGGACCTGGACGCGCTCCGGCTCGGCCAGGAACTGATGCTGAACGAAGCACTCAACGTGGTCGAGGCCTGCGAGTTCGAGGTCGTCGGTGACGTGGTGATGCTGAAGGAGCTGCTCGCCGACGGCGAGCGGGCGCTGGTCATCGCGCAGGCCGACGAGGAGCGGGTGGTGCGGCTCGCCTCACCGCTGCTCGACATCGCCCTGCGGTCCGGCGACTCGCTGCTGCTCGAGCCCCGCTCCGGTTATGTCTACGAGAAGATCCCGAAGTCCGAGGTCGAGGAGCTGGTGCTCGAAGAGGTCCCGGACATCGACTACACCCAGATCGGCGGACTGGCCGGCCAGATCGAGGCCATCCGGGACGCGGTCGAGCTGCCGTACCTGCACAAGGACCTGTTCCTTGAGCACGAGCTCAAGCCGCCGAAGGGTGTGCTGCTCTACGGCCCGCCCGGCTGCGGCAAGACGCTGATCGCCAAGGCAGTGGCGAACTCGCTGGCCAAGAAGGTCGCCGAGCGGACCGGGGTGGCCGAACAGAAGTCGTTCTTCCTCAACATCAAGGGTCCCGAGCTGCTGAACAAGTACGTCGGTGAGACCGAGCGGCACATCCGCCTGGTCTTCCAGCGGGCCCGGGAGAAGGCTTCCGAGGGTATGCCGGTGATCGTGTTCTTCGACGAGATGGACTCGCTGTTCCGCACCCGCGGATCCGGTGTGTCGTCCGACGTCGAGAACACCATCGTCCCGCAGCTGCTGAGCGAGATCGACGGTGTCGAGGGCCTGGAGAACGTCCTGGTCATCGGCGCCTCCAACCGCGAGGACATGATCGACCCGGCGATCCTGCGGCCCGGCCGGCTGGACGTGAAGATCAAGATCGAGCGCCCCGACGCGGAGGCGGCCCGGGACATCTTCTCGAAGTACCTGACCAGTGGCCTGCCGCTGCACGTCGACGACCTCGGCGAGTTCGGCGGCGACCGGCAGGCGTGCGTGGACGGCATGATCCAGCGCACGGTCGAGCGGATGTACACCGAGGCCGACGAGAACCGCTTCCTCGAGGTCACCTACGCGAACGGTGACAAGGAGGTCCTGTACTTCAAGGACTTCAACTCGGGCGCGATGATCCAGAACATCGTCGACCGGGCGAAGAAGATGGCGATCAAGGCATTCCTGGACGAGAACCAGAAGGGCCTGCGGGTGCAGCACCTGCTCCAGGCCTGCGTGGACGAGTTCAAGGAGAACGAGGACCTGCCGAACACCACCAACCCGGACGACTGGGCCCGCATCTCCGGCAAGAAGGGCGAACGGATCGTCTACATCCGCACGCTCATCTCCGGCAAGCAGGGCACCGAGCCGGGTCGCTCCATCGACACCGCGACCAACACCGGTCAGTACCTGTAGGACACGCGAAACCGCCCCTGAACCGAGCGTCCAGGGGCGGTTCGTCGTTCCGGCGCGAAGGGGGTAGGTAAAACCCCCGGTGCGATCGGGGGGTTTCCCCGATTGGTACGGCGGTCCGGCGGCCTTAGCTTGCTGTTATGGCGACGGATGAGGTGCGCAAGGACCTGCGGGCAGCGGTGGCGGCCCGGCAGGAGCTGGGGCCGGAGTACGAGGCTGAGATCATCGACAGCTTCCTGGAGAAGCTCGACGCCAGGGATGTCCATCGTCGCGCCGGTCTGCTGCCGGAGCCGGCCCCGCGCCGGCACCCGGGCCGGGAGACCGACCCGGGAGGCCTGGCGCTGGCGATCGTCTCGATCGTCGCCGCGATCCCGATCACCGCGATCTCGGCCGCCATGATCGGCCCGTTCGGCGTCCTGATCGCCTGGTTCGGCCTGGTCGGCATCAACGTCGCCCGCACCATGTCCCGCCGCCGCTGACGCGCGCTACTTCGGCTCGATCGGCAGCAGCCGGCCCTGGGCGTCGTACGCCCGCACCTCCTGGCGCACGGTGCTCGCAGGGACCTCCACATTCATCCGGCTGTCCGCGTAGGCATAGCCGCTGTCGACGTAGCCTCGTTGCCAGGGACCCACGGTGCCCTTCCAGACCAGCCGCGCCTCGATCCGGGCGACCTCGGGACGGGCTCGGTAGAGCGTCCACATCCGGGAAGCCGGCTTCGGCGTCGATGCCGAGGAACTGCCGGAGGTAAGGCCCGCGAGGCCTTCCTTCCGCGTCGGCAGCTGGCTCCACCGCGGCGACGGATCTCTCTCCCACCCGCCGCCTCCGTCGGGGGCCACGCAGGACGCGATGCCTGAGGTCCCGGACCCCTTGACGATCATCAGGATTTCGGTCTTCCCCGGGTTCGCGCCCGGCACCCTCCGCGCCCAGGCAACCGTGAGGGGCCGGTCGAGCTTCACGTGCATGCGGGGTTCGCACGACTTCGCGAAGGCGGCGGTCGCCTCGGCGTTCGGTACGACTTCGAGACCGGTTCGGGTCGGGGTTGCCGCCGTCGCGGACCCGGCGACACCGGGGTCGGCCGGCGGCCGGTTGGTGATCACGAGGGTGCCTGCCACCGCGGCGGCGACGGCTCCGACCGCCACCACCGGGGCGATCATGCGGCGGCTCGGGCGGTGCTCCGCGGGCCGCGCCCGGTCCATCACCTGATTGCGCAGCCGGGCCCGCTCCGCGGCACTCAACGGGGGGACACGGGGCGGTTCGAGTTGGGTGTTCATGAGAGCTCCTCGTTGAGGGCGACCCGGGTGAGCAGGTCGGGGAAACGGCGACGGGTGCGGTGCAGGCGGGCCTTCACGGTGCCGACCGGTACTCCGAGGGCATCCGCGGCCTCGGTCATCGTCAGACCGGACCAGACGACGAGCTCGAGGGTCTCGCGCTCGTGCCGGGGGAGTTTGGCCACGGCGCGACGCACGGCCGACATGTGCCGCTCGTCGTCGAGCCGGCGGGCGACCTCGGGGGCGTGGTCGCTGTCGGGCACCGGGTCCGGGAGGCGATCCACCAGCCTGCGCAGGCGGCTCGCCGTCCGATAAAGGGACTTGCACTCGTTGCCGGCCACCATCAGCAGCCAGCCGCGGGCGCTGGAACCGGTCAGCGGGCCCGGTGGATTGCGCTGGAAGCGCCGCCAGGTGCTCAGGAACGTCGACTGGACCACGTCGTCGGCAGTACTCCACGAGGCGGTACGCCGGAACGCGAAGGCGCGCACGTCGTCCGCGTAGCGGTCGAACAGCTCGCCGAGCGCGAAATGGTCCCCGACGCCCAGCCGTTCCCAGAGCTCCTGGTCGGATCCCGTAGCCATCGACGGCTCCGTATCGTCAGTCAGGGTGATCTTCACACCCTCTAGTGACCGGCCGATCGCCCGATGGTTGCATCAGAGCAGGTTCACGATGCCGCGCAGACCGTTGGCGACGTCGTCGGGGAGGTCGAGGAGCAGGCCGCGGTGGACGCCGTACCAGGGGGAGAGGCGGGCCCAGTCATGGGAGCGTTCGAGCTGGTCAGAGGTGGGTTGGTAAACCTCGAGCAGGCCGGTTCGGACGGCGGCCGGGGCGCCGTTCAGCGGCCAGCAGAGGTCCAGGGCGGGGTCACCGATGAGGGCGTCGGTCCAGTCGATGATGCCGGTGATCTGGCCGTCGGTCATGAGGATGTGTTCCGGGCCGAAGTCGCAGTGGATCAGTGACGTCCGGACGCCGGCGACGCGGTCGAGCAGTTCGTTCGCTGTGGTCCGGACCTCGTGCGGTAGCAGTGGGACGATCTGGTCCCTGAATTCGGTCAGTGAGGCCGTCTTCTCGGAGGTGGCGATCGCCGCGTCGAGTGCGCCGTGGGCGACGGCCTCCGCGGTGTCCACGGCGTGCAGGGCCTTCAGGAAGGCGCCTAGCTCGCGGCCGATCGCCGTACCTCCGTCGGTGAACGGTGTGCCGGGCAGCGTCAGGTGGCGTACACCGTCGTCGGTCGGCTCCGGCACCGGGATCGGCAGCGGCAGTTGCGGAGCCAGCCAGGGGAGAAGGGTCGCCTCGGCGAGAAGCCGGGGACGGACCTCGGGGCGGCGTGGCGAGCGGTGGATCCACGCGCCGTCGATCCACGCGTGGCTGTCCCAGCCCTCGAGAATCGTCACACCAGACTCCGGACGTACTCACCCAGCAGTCCGACGGCGTCCGGCATGAACGACCACGACGGGTCGTCCAGCTTGGCGACGAGGTCGGCGGGGGACATCCAGGCGCCCCACTCGACCTCTTCCGGCTGGTGCCGCACCGGGCCGTCCCAGACACACGTGTACAGGTACGCGTGGTACGCCGTGTGGTCGTCGGCGTAGTCGCCCTCCGGCAACCGCGTCAGCTCGACGCCGGAGATCCCGAGCTCCTCGTCCAGCTCCCGTACGACGGCGTGGAACGGGTCCTCACCGGCCGCGACGACCCCACCGGCGGAGAAGTCGTACCTGCTCGGGTAGAGGTCCTTGATCGGCGTACGGCGGTGCACGTAGATCTCGCCGGCCGAATTCCGGACAACTACTCCGGTCGCGGAGTGGCGCAGGTTGTCGCGGCGCATCACCGATCGCGGCACCGCCCCGGTGACACGGTTGTCTTCGTCCAGGATCGCCACCATTTCGTCCACGCGCGCAGTCTCACACGTAACCCTGTGGACACAGCAACACCTTTAGCCGCCCGTACCGCGTAGGCTCGTTCGCATGAGTGTTCGGCGGATCATGGGTACCGAGACCGAGTTCGGGATCTCGGTGCCGGGCCAGCCCGGGGCCAACCCGATGCTGACCTCGAGCCAGGTGGTGAACGGCTACGCGCAGACGCAGCCGCTCGCGCGCAAGACGCGGTGGGACTTCGACGAGGAGCACCCGCTGCGGGACGCGCGAGGTTTCGACCTGAGCCGGGAGGTGGCGGACTCCAGCCAGCTCACCGACGAGGAGACCGGCCTGGCCAACGTGATCCTCACCAACGGCGCCCGGCTGTACGTCGACCACGCCCATCCGGAGTACTCCGCCCCGGAGACGACCAATCCGCGGGACGCGGTGGTCTGGGACAAGGCCGGCGAGCTGGTGATCATGGAGGGCGCGCGCCAGGCCCGGCTGATCCCCGGCGCCCCCCAGCTGAACCTGTACAAGAACAACACCGACAACAAGGGCGCGTCGTACGGCTCGCACGAGAACTACCTGATGCGCCGGTCCACGCCGTTCGCGTCGATCGTGCGGCACCTGACGCCGTTCTTCGTGAGCCGTCAGGTGGTCACCGGCGCCGGCCGGGTCGGCATCGGCCAGGACGGCGCGGCGCACGGGTTCCAGATCAGCCAGCGGGCCGACTACTTCGAGGTCGAGGTGGGCCTGGAGACGACGCTGAAGCGCCCGATCATCAACACCCGCGACGAGCCGCACGCGAATCCGGATCGTTACCGCCGCCTGCACGTCATCATCGGCGACGCGAACCTGTCCGAGATCTCGACCTACCTCAAGGTCGGGACGACCTCGCTGGTGCTCGCGATGATCGAGGACGGCTGGCTGACCGACGACCTCGGCGTCGACCGGCCGGTGACCGCGCTGCACGAGATCAGCCACGACCCGTCCTGCACGCACCTGATCACGCTCAAGGACGGCCGCAAGATCACCGCCGTCCAGCTGCAGGCGGAGTACCTGGAGCAGGCCCGCAAGTACGTCGAGGACAAGTACGGCGACGACGCGGACCGGCAGACCAAGGACATCCTGCACCGCTGGGAGCAGCTGCTCGACCAGCTCGCCATCGACCCGATGAGGCTGTCCGACCAGCTCGACTGGGTCGCGAAGTACAAGCTCCTCCAGCAGTACCGCGACCGCGACGGCCTGGAGTGGGACGACCCGAAGCTGCACCTGATCGACCTGCAGTACGCCGATCTCCGGCCGGACAAGGGCCTGTATTACAGGTTGGTCAAATCCGGCCGCATGCAGCGGGTCGTCACCGACGACGAGATCCGGATGGCGGTCGCGCATCCGCCGACCGACACCCGGGCCTACTTCCGCGGCCGCTGCATGCAGCAGTACGCGCCGCAGGTCGCGGCCGCCTCCTGGGACTCGGTGATCTTCGATCTGCCCGGGAAGGAGTCGTTGCAGCGGATCCCGACCCTGGACCCGCTGCGGGGTACGAAAGCGCACGTCGGCGCACTTCTTGACCAATGCGACACCGCGAGTGACCTGGTTCGCACCATCACTGGGGGCGCCGCCGGGTAGGGTCGCTATTGAGAGTCGGTTGGGCGACTCTCCCAGCGGTTCTAGGAGGTGTGTGGCCATGGCGAAGGACGGCGGTCAGCAGCACAAGCAGCCGAAGCGTTCGTCGACCGAGGAAGAGGTCGAGCAGGTCGAGGCGTCGGAGGACGTCCAGGAGCGCAAAGAGCGACTCGACGAGGACGTCGACTCGATCCTGGACGAGATCGACGAGGTGCTCGAGGAGAACGCCGAGGAGTTCGTCCGCGGATTCGTGCAAAAGGGTGGGGAGTGAACCGCTCGATGACTTCTGATGCCTCCGGCCGGTTGCCGGAAGCCTTCCTGACCCCAGGTGGCTCGTCGTTCATGGACTTCCTGGCCGGGCACGCGCCCGACCTGTTGCCGGGACGGCGGGCCCTGGGATCGGGTGACCTGTCCAGTGAGGTCCCGCACGGCACGACGATCGTCGCGGCCACCTTCCCCGGTGGCGTGATCATGGCCGGCGACCGACGGGCCACGATGGGCAACATCATCGCCCAGCGTGACATCGAGAAGGTGTTCCCCGCCGACGAGTACTCGGCGGTCGCGTTCGCCGGTTCGGCCGGCTTCGGGATCGAGATGGTCCGGCTGTTCCAGGTCGAGCTCGAGCACTACGAGAAGCTCGAGGGCGCCACGCTCAGCCTCGACGGCAAGGCCAACCGGCTCAGCGCGCTGATCCGCGGCAACCTGCCGATGGCGATGCAGGGCCTGACCGTGGTGCCGCTGTTCGCGGGGTACGACGAGGACATCAAGGGTGGCCGGATCTTCTCCTACGACCCCACCGGCGGCCGGTACGAGGAGACCCACTTCTACAGCGTCGGCTCGGGCTCGTTGTTCGCCCGCGGCGCGCTGAAGAAGCTGTACCGCGAGGACCTGTCCGAGACCGACTGCGTGACGGTGATGATCCAGTCGCTGATCGACGCGGCCGACGACGATTCGGCGACCGGTGGCCCGGACATGCTCCGGCGGATCTTCCCGGTGGTCGGCGTGGTCACCGCGGACGGTTACCGGCGGCTGCCCGAGGACGAGGTGGCGGCGCTCGTCGACGCGGCCTGGAGCCAACGGCACCAGCGCCCGGACGGTCCCGCCGCGACGTCTCTGACCTGACCCCCGCCCTTCGACTGATAGAGGACGACACCTTCGATGAGCGTTCCGTTCTACGTCTCGCCCGAACAGCTGATGCGGGACCGGGCCGACTTCGCCCGCAAGGGCATCGCCAAGGGCCGCAGCGCGATCGCGCTGCAGTACGCCGACGGCATCCTGTTCGTGGCCGAGAACCGCTCGCCCGCACTGCACAAGGTGGCCGAGATCTACGACCGGATGGCGTTCGCCGCCGTCGGCCGGTACAACGAGTTCGAGAACCTGCGGATCGCCGGCGTGCGGCTGGCCGACATGCGCGGGTACTCCTACGACCGGCGTGACGTCACCGGCCGGGCGCTGGCCAACGCGTACGCGCAGACCCTCGGCGCGATCTTCTCCTCCGGCGGCGAGAAGCCGCTCGAGGTCGAGATCCTGGTCGCCGAGATCGGCGCGGCGCCGGCCGACGACCAGGTCTACCGGCTCACCTACGACGGCTCGATCGCCGACGTCCAGGGGTACGCCGTGATGGGCGGCCCGGCCGACCAGGTCGCGGACTACATCGGCGAGCACTACTCCGAGGGGATCTCGCTCGCGGGCGCGCTCCGGCTCGCGGTCGATGCCCTCGGCCACGACGGCACCGAGGTCAGGCAGCTGACCCCGGACCAGCTCGAGGTCGCGGTCCTGGACCGGACCCGGACCCAGGTGCGCAAGTTCAAGCGGATCTCCGAGGCGACGCTGGAGAGCATCCTGTCGGAGTCCCGGCCGGCCGAGGAGCCGACCGCGTCCGCAGAGTCCACGGAATCCACAGAGTCCACCGACGCCGCTGAGTCTGGCGACGCGGAGGACACCGCCGGGACCACCAGCTCGGCCAGTGACACCCCGGTCGCTCCGCCCGCGGACGACGCACCGATCGCTCCGCCGGAAGATCCCGACGACAACCGTCCGCTGTGACGGACCGGTTCGAGACCTCAGCCGTCACCGACAACGTGGCGGCTGAGTCGTCCCGGCCGGCCGACCCCGCTCCGTGGGAGCTGCTGGGGGAGGAGCCCGGGTTCCAGCGCTTCCTCACCGTGCGACTGCGGCGGTACCGGATGCCCGACGGCCGCGAGGTCGAGTGGGACGTCTTCGGGCCCGAGGCCGGCATCACGTCCGGGATCACCGTGCTCCCGTTGACCCCGGAAGGGCGGATCGTCACGATCCGGATGTTCCGCGCCGGCCCCGACAGCGTGGTCACGAACCTCCCGGGCGGTCTGGTCGAGCCCGACGAGGACGTAGCCGTCGCCGGTGCGCGGGAGCTCGAGGAGGAGACCGGCTACACCTGCGAGACGCTCGACGTCGTCGGCTGGCAGTGGTCCGGCGCCTCGTCGACGTTCCGCAAGTACGTCGCGATCGCGCGCGGCTGCCGCCCCGACGGCAAGCAGCAACTCGACGAGGCCGAGGACTGCGTCCCGGTCGAGCTGACCGTCGACGCTTTCCGTACCGAATTGCGTACTCCGGGTGCGATGACCGGAATCGATGCCGCCTATCTCGCGTTGGACCACGCAGGACTGCTCTGAGCTACTGCGGAGGTACCAGATATGAGCGACTGGAATGCGAACGTCATCGCCGAGTTCCGGGCGAACGAAGGCAAGGTCGGCGGCAACTTCGAAGGCGCCCCGATGGTGCTGCTGCACCACCGCGGACGCCGCAGCGGCGAGGAGTACATCGCCCCGACGATGTACCTGGCCGACGAGAACGACCCGGCTGTCATCTATGTCTTCGCCAGCAAGGGTGGCGCCCCCGCCAACCCGGACTGGTACCGCAACCTGACGGCGGCCGGTGACGGCGTCGTCGAGGTCGGCACCGAGACGTACAAGGTGGCCGTCGACGAGCTGACCGGCGACGAGCGCAACCGGATCTACGCCGAGCAGGCGCGGCGCTACCCGGGCTTCGCGGAGTACGAGGTCCGCACCGCCGGCATCCGCACGATCCCGGTCCTCAGGCTGACCCGGGCGTCTTGACGAGCGGGGCGGCGCGCTGAGTGGATAGGGCTGTGACCCCTGAAGCTCAGCAGACCAGCAGCCGCCCCGACGGATTCGACCTTGGTGACACGGTCGGCCTGGTGCACGGCCCGACCACCGATCCCGACGCCGAACGGGTCGTCCGCGACACGTTGGCCCGGGCCGGTGTCGGCACGATCGTCGACGGCGAGGCCGCTGTCACGGTCCACCTCGGCGGCACCGGCCTCGACGTCGAGCCGGCCGCCGGTCTGCCGGCCGAGGGGTACGTCGTTGCCGTCGGCGACCATCAGCTCGTGCTGGACGGCGTCGACGCTCGCGGCACGTACTACGCCGCGCTGACCCTGGATCAGCTTGTCCAGGGCAACCATGTCGACGGTGTCGAGATCCGCGACTGGCCGACACTGCCGTACCGAGGCTCGATCGAGGGCTTCTACGGGACCCCGTGGTCGCACGCGGACCGCCTGGACCATCTGGACTATCTCGGCGCGCACCGGATGAACACGTACCAGTACGCGCCCAAGGACGACGTCTACCACCGCGAGCAGTGGCGCGACCCGTACCCGGCCGACAAGCTGGCCGAGCTCGGCGAGCTGATCGAGCGGGCTCAGCGCAACAAGGTCGACTTCACGTTCGCGCTCTCGCCCGGGCTGTCGATCCGGTACACCTCGGACGACGACTACCAGGCCCTGATCGCGAAGTTCGAGGCGCTGTACGCGCTCGGCGTACGGGTCTTCAACGTGCCGCTCGACGACATCGAGTACGAGACCTGGCACTCCGACGAGGACGCCGCGAAGTACGGCACCGGTGGTGGCGCCGCGGGCGCGGCCCAGGCCGACCTGTGCAACCGGATCCAGCGGGAGTGGATCGCGAGCAAGGCTGACCTCGCGCCGCTGCAGATGGTCCCGACCGAGTACTACGACGTGCACGAGACGCCGTACAAGCAGGCGCTGCGGGAGCAGCTCGATCCGGCGGTGATCGTGCACTGGACCGGTACGGCGGTCGTCCCGGAGAAGATCACGAGCGCACAAGCTGCCGAGGCGAAGGCGGTGTTCGGGCACGACATCCTGATCTGGGACAACTACCCGGTGAACGACTACGCGCACGGGCGGATCCTGCTCGCGGCGTACACGGGTCGTGAGCCCGGGCTGGCCGAGCACGTCGTCGGCGTCATCTCGAACCCGATGAACCAGGCCGCGGCCAGCAAGCTCGCCCTGTACTCGTTCGCGGAGTTCGGCTGGAAGCCGGCGACCTACGACGCGGACGCGTCCTGGCATCGTGCGATCGCCGAGCGGGCCGGGGGAGATGCGGACACGATCGCGGCGCTGGAGGTGTTCGCGGACCTCACGACGTACGACGGGAAGCTGCACCTGACCAACGCGCCGGTGCTGGCCGCGAAGCTCGCGGCGTTCGGCGCGACGTGGGACGGTGGCGACCTGGCCGGAGCCATCGCCGAGCTCGAGCCGTACCTCGAGGCGATCGAGAACGCGTCGGCCCAGATCCGCAGCGGCGTCGTCGATCCGGCGTTCGAAGGCGAGGCCGACGCCTGGCTGGACGCGTCGTTCTACTGGGGTGGGGCGCTGCGTCAGGCGCTGCGCGTGCTCGAGGCGCAGGCGGAGGGCAACGCCTCGGCCGGCGCAACCGCCCGCGACGGGATCGAGCACCTGATCACGCAGGCCGAGGAGATCCGCGACGTCCGGCTCCCGCACAGCCAGGTCCCGATCCGGATCGGCGACGGTGTGGCCGACACGTTCGTCGCCGATGTGACCGGGTCGGTATCCTGAGGGCGGACCGCGACTGGCGCTGAGGTGGACCACCACCGGGGAACGGTCTGCCATCCGGCTACGCCGCGCGCCTGGGCACCTTCGACCATGAGGAGTGCGCAGATGAGCGCTGATTTGATGATCGGGACCGAGCTGGCCGCCGAGATGGTGGCCAAGGCGGCGGAGCGGGCCAAGGCCCTGCAGGAGCGGTACGGCGTCCAGCCGTGTCTGGCGACCGTGCTGGTCGGCGACGACCCGGCGTCGGCGACGTACGTGCGGATGAAGCAGAACCGGTCGAAGAAGGCCGGGATCGCGTCGCGGAGCGTCGTACTGCCGGCCGAGACGACCACCGACGAGCTGGTCGCGGAGATCCGGAAGCTGTCCGAGGACCCGGAGGTGCACGGGATCCTGCTGCAGCACCCGGTGCCGGCGCAGATCGACGAGCGGGCCGCGTTCGAGGCGATCGACCCGGGCAAGGACGTCGACGGCGTGACGATGCTGTCGTTCGCGGCGATGGCCTTCGGGGATCGCGGGTTCCGCTCGGCCACGCCCGGCGGGATCATGCGGCTGCTGGCGGCGTACGACGTACCGCTGGAGGGCGCGCACGCGGTGGTGATCGGCCGCAGCCCGATCCTCGGCAAGCCGGCCGGGATGTTGCTGCTGGCATCGAACGCGACGGTGACGTACGCGCACTCCCGGACCCGGGACCTGCCCGAGCTGGTGCGGACCGCGGACGTGGTGATCGCGGCGGTCGGCAAGGCGAACTTCGTCCGCGGCGACTGGCTGAAGCCGGGCGCGGTCGTGGTCGACGCCGGCTTCAACGAGGGCAACGTCGGCGACGTGCACTTCGAGGAGGCGGCTGAGGTCGCGCGCCTGATCACGCCGGTGCCGGGCGGGGTCGGGCCGATGACGATCGCGCTTCTGCTCGAGCAGACGGTCGACGCCGCCGAGGCCCGGCTGGGCTGACGGACGCCGCCGCCGGCTAACGGTCGCAGCCGCCGTCCTTGTCCGGGCGGGAGTGCGGCCGGGCGAGGTCGTCGATGCCCTTGTAGGCGTACGGATCGGTCCCGGCGACCATCACGATGTC
Organism: Kribbella sp. NPDC051586; assembly: GCF_044453965.1. Classification (NCBI taxonomy): domain Bacteria; kingdom Bacillati; phylum Actinomycetota; class Actinomycetes; order Propionibacteriales; family Kribbellaceae; genus Kribbella; species Kribbella sp. NPDC051586. The sequence goes on from NZ_JBITDF010000003.1 coordinate 1,084,022, forward strand.
GCGGTAGTCGTGCTTGCCGACGTGAACGCCGGCCGGCACGGTCTGCCACGGGAGCAGCGACTCCGCGCTCATGTAGTGGTTGGCGAGCGCCCGGCGGAGTCCGTGCCGGCCGGTGTTCGGCAGTGATCGGTGCAGCAGGTACCCGTTGAAGATCACCGCCGAGCCCGCCGGTACTTCGACCGGGACGGCGTCGTCGTCGCTGTACGGGAAGTCGAACGCCTCGCTGGTGCAGTCGAAGCGGAGGTCGTCCTGCTCCCGATCGGGATAGATGACGCCGCGACGGTGCGAGCCGGGCAACACCCACAGGCAGCCGTTCTCCACGGTGGCGTCGTCGAGCGCGATCCAGGCGGCGGTCAGGGAGCGATCCCTCGTCGGGATGAAGAACTCGTCCTGGTGCCACGCCTGTCCGGGTTTGCCCTCGGGCTTGATGAACAGCATCGACTGCATGGCCTTCACGTTCGGCCCGATGACGGCGGTCAGCGTCGCGACCACGCGGGGCGCGTGCAGCGCGGCGAGGGCTGCGTCGGAGGCCTTGTGCGGATGGTGGATGCACAGGTACTTGCGGAGTACGTCCTCGGTCGGCTCCGTGGCGGGAGCACCTTCGACGGCGCCGAGGTCACCACGACACAGCTGCTCGGCTGCGTCGTGGAGCTCGGTCACCTGGTCGGCCGAGATGGCCTGTTCGAGGACGACGAAGCCGTCCCGCCGGAAGGACTCGACCAATTCGTCGGTGACGTCGGTGAAGTGCATCCAGTAACCGTCGCAGAGCGCGCGGTGCCCGCCAATGTCGCTGGCAAGCGCTTTACTATCTGTTTGTGACATCGCGACCGCCGGTGATCAGCGTGAATTCCCTGGTGCAGCTCGCGGATTATGCGCCCGGGGCGACGTACGGACCGCGTTGGTTGCAGAACTTCGAACTGCTCTGGATCCTGCACGGTTCGGCGCTCTGGCGGACCGAGGTGTACGACGACGCCGGCGTGCGGCAGGCGACGGTCGAGCACGAGTTGCGCCCGGGGACAGTGGCGCTTGCCCGGCGCGGCAACCGGGACGCCTATATCTGGGACTGTGATCACCCGTCGCGGCACGCCTACGTGCACTTCCAGATCGAGGACTTCGGCGGGCTCGGCGATCCGCCGAGTTGGCCTTCGGTGCGTTCGATGTCCGATCCGGGTCTGCTGGGAGAGCTGTGCAGCTACGCGCTGGATCTGGCCGGCGTACCGTCGCCGGTCCGCGGACTCAGTGATCGCCTGGTGACGACGATGCTGGAGGTCTTCGTCCGCGCGCCTGGCGGCCCGTCTCGTGCGGAGATGCCGGACGCCGTCCGCCGGCTGGTCGATCATGTGGCGACGGTGTGGGCCCGCAGCGGACCGCGGATCGTCTCCGTCCCGGAGTTGGCCGCCGCGGCGAACCTGTCGGCGGGGCATCTGCATCGGCTCTTCCGGGAGCAGTACGCGTGCGGACCGGCGTACGCGCTGGATCTGATTCGGCTCGCGCGGGCTGCGACGGCCCTGCTGCGTACCAACGCCACCATCGGGGAGATCGCCGCGGACTGCGGCTACAGCAACCCATACCACTTCTCGCGACGCTTCGCCCTGGCGTACGGCGACCCGCCGGGAACGTTCCGTCGTCGCCGGCAGCTGTCCGATCCGCTCGCACCGGTCCGGGCGGCCGGGCTGCTTCCCTTGGCGCGGCGCCTGCTGGAGGCGGCCCGGAACGGCTGACGCACGCGCACGATCCGAGACGGCTGTCCACTCCTTGACTACTCTGGCCTAGGGTTGGGGGAGACGAGCCGGACGAAGCATGGAGGCGAGCACGTGGCGGTACGGGCGATCCGGGGTGCCACCCAGCTGGACGTGGACGAGCGCGAGCATCTGCTCGAGCGGTCCGCGGAGCTGGTGAAGGCGGTCCTGGAGGCGAACGATCTGGAGAACGAGGATCTGATCAGCATCCTGTTCACCGTCACGTCGGACCTGCGTTCGGAGTTCCCTGCCGTCGCGGGGCGGCAGATCGGGCTGACCGACGTACCGCTGATGTGCATGCAGGAGATCCCGGTCCCGCACGCGTTGCCGCGCGTGGTCCGCCTGATGGTGCACACCGAGACGCCGCGGTCCCGCGACAAGATCCAGCACGTCTACCTCCACGGCGCGGTCGCGCTCCGCCCAGATCTGACCGGCGCTCAGTGAGCGAGCTCCGCGGCCCGGTCCGCATCGTCGGCACCGGGCTGATCGGTACGTCGATCGGCCTGGCGCTGGCGCGACTGGGCGTGGTCGTGGAGCTCGTCGACGGGAACCCGGACAACGCGCTGATGGCCGAGCGGATCGGCGCCGGCTCGCGGCTGGTCCAGATCGAGCCGCAGCTGGTCGTGGTCGCCGTACCGCCGGATCACGTCGGCGCGGTGATCGCGGAGCAGCTCGACCGGACCGACGCGGTCGTCACGGACGCGGCCAGCGTGAAGTCCAAGCCGCTCGCCGACGCCCGCCGGTTGACCGGCGACCTCAGCCGGTACGTCGGTAGTCACCCGATGGCCGGCTCCGAGCGCAACGGCCCGCTCGCCGGGCGCGCTGACCTGTTCGACGGCGCCACCTGGGCGATCACGCCGCACGAGACCAGCTCTCCGGATGCTGTCGATCTGGTCCGACGACTTGCCGAGGCCGCGGGCGCCCGTACCGTCGAGATGTCCGTCGAGGACCACGACCTCGGTGTCGCGCGGGTGTCCCACCTCCCGCATCTGATGTCCGCGCTTGCCGCGGGCACGCTGGCCGATGCGCCGTCGACCCACCTGGAGCTGTCCGGTCAAGGCGTGCGGGACGTCACCCGCATCGCCGCCGGGGACCCGGCGCTGTGGACCCAGATCGTGTCCGCGAACTCGGGGGCGCTGACCGGCCTGCTGGAGCAGATCCGCGGCGAGCTCGACCGGCTGCTCGTTGCCCTGGGCAAGGAAGAGGCCGGCGACGAGCTGACCGCGATCCTCGGGCAGGGCGTCTCCGGCGCGGTCCGCGTGCCGGGCAAGCACGGTACGCCGCACATCGACCTGGTCACCGTCCTCGTTACGATCCCGGACCGGCCCGGCCAGCTGGCCAGACTGTTCGCGGACGCGGCCGAGTCCGGCGCCAACGTCGAAGACCTCCGCATCGACCACAGCCCCGGCCGCCCCGTCGGTGAGGTCGAACTCGCCGTCAAACCCGCCTCAGTCGATCAGTTGGTCACCGTGCTGACCGACCGTGGCTGGGTAGTCCACCGATAGTCCACCGATAGTCCACCGATAGTTCTGTCCCCCGTCGGCGGTAATCTTCGGGGCATGATCATCGCTGTGGACGGCCCGAGCGGCTCCGGTAAATCGAGCACCGCCCGCGGAGTGGCCACCCGGCTCGGACTGCGGTTCCTCGACACCGGGGCGACGTACCGGGCGGTGACCTGGTCGGCGGTCGAGCGCGGGCTGGATCTGGACGACATCGCGGCGGTGGCGCAGCGGGCCCGCGACCTGCGGCTGGAGATCAGCACCGACCCGGGCCACCAGTTCGTGATCGCCGACGGGACCGACGTCACGACCGCGATCCGGGAGCCGCGGATCAGCGAGGTGGTCTCGAAGATCGCGACCAACCTCGAGGTCCGCAAGGAGCTGATCCGGCGGCAGCGGGCCATCATCGACAACGCCCAGTCGAGCGGCGGGATCGTGGTCGAGGGCCGCGACATCGCCACCGTGGTCGCGACCGACGCCGAGCTCAAGGTGCTGCTGACCGCCGACCAGGAGGCCCGGATGGCGCGCCGCGGCGCGCAGGTCGGCTCCCTCACGGCGGAGCAGTTGCGCGACCAGATCGTCCGGCGCGACGCCGACGACTCGACCGTGTCGGAGTTCCAGGTCGCCTCGGACGGGGCGGTCACCATCGACTCGACGTACATGACCCTGGAGGAGGTCGTCGACGTGATCAGCCAGCTGGCCAAGGAGACTGTCCCTCAAGGCCGGGACGTATGACGGCTGAGGTCACCGGTCACAAGGATCTGCCGCGGACCGACGATCTCCCGGCACAGCCGTACCGTCTGGCGCTGCCGATGCGGAAGATCGCCAAGCCGTACTTCCTGCGCAAGTACAACCTGACCATCCATCACGAGGACCGGTTCCCGTTGACCGGCCCGCTGCTGATGGCGCCGAACCACCTGAGCCTGCTGGACGGTCCCTTGCTCGGGGCGGTCGCGCCGCGGATGCTGCACCAGCTCGGCAAGATCGAGGTGTTTGGCGGTCTCCAGGGCGCGTTCCTGCGCCGGATCGGGCAGATCCCGGTCGACCGGTCGTCGTACGACATGCTCGCGGTCCGGCGATCGATCCAGGTCCTGCGGGACGGCCGGGTGCTGAACATCTACCCCGAAGGCACCCGCGGGCCGGGCGATTTCAGCCGGATCCGCAGCGGCGTGGCGTACCTGGCGATGGTGACCGGGGCCCCGATCCTGCCGGTCGTGCTGATGGGGACCAGGCTGCCCGGGGGCGATATCGAGGGTTTCCCGCCCGCCGGGAGCCGCATCGACGTCGTGTATGGCGAGCCGTTCGCCGTCGACCGCGTACCCTTTCCTAGGAGACATTCCGACGTACAGGCGGTTGCCGACCACATCGGCGACGTGCTGCGCGCCCATGTGAAGGCGGCCGTCGACGAAACCGGCCACCCTCTTCCGGGCTGGCGAGACGAGAAGGACCCTCATGACTGACCTGCCCACCGAAGTACCGACGCACGACCGGGAGGACACCGGGCCGCTGCCCGTGCTCGCGATCGTCGGCCGGCCGAACGTGGGCAAGTCCACGCTGGTCAACCGCATCATCGGCCGCCGCGAGGCGGTCGTCGAGGACACCCCGGGCGTGACCCGCGACCGCGTGTCGTACGACGCCAACTGGGCCGGCCGTGAGTTCACGGTCGTCGACACCGGCGGCTGGGACCCGGACGCGGTCGGCATGGCCGCCCTGGTCGCGGCCCAGGCCGAGGTCGCGATCAACGCGGCCGACGCGGTGCTGTTCGTGGTCGACGCTGTGGTCGGGATCACCGACGCCGACGAGGCTGTGGTCCGCGTACTGCGGAAGTCCGGCAAGCCGGTCGTGCTCGCGGCGAACAAGGTCGACGACCAGCGCATCGAGTCCGAAGCGATGAACCTGTGGAGCCTCGGCATCGGCGAGCCGTTCCCGGTGTCCGCGATGCACGGCCGCGGCACGGGCGACATGCTGGACGCCGTACTCGCGGCTCTGCCCGAGGCGCCGCCCGAGCGCGACGGCGAGCTCGGCGGCCCGCGGCGGGTCGCGATCGTCGGCAAGCCGAACGTGGGCAAGTCCTCCCTGCTGAACAAGGTCGCCAAGGAGGACCGGGTCGTCGTCAGCGACGTCGCTGGGACGACCGTCGACCCGGTCGACGAGCTGATCACGCTGGGCGGCAAGGAGTGGCGGTTCATCGACACCGCCGGCATCCGGCGCAAGGTGAAGAACTCCCAGGGCCACGAGTACTACGCCTCGCTGCGGACCAACGCCGCGATCGAGCGCGCCGAGGTGGTCGTGGTCGTCATCGACGCGTCGCAGTCGATCACCGAGCAGGACCTGCGGATCATGAACGCGGTCGAGGAAGCCGGCAAGGCGCTGGTGATCGCGTACAACAAGTGGGACCTGATGGACGAGGAGCGGCGCTACTACCTGGAGCGCGAGATCGACCGCGACCTGGTGCAGTTCCGCTGGGCGCCCCGGGTGAACATCAGCGCCCTCACCGGCTGGCACATGGAGAAGCTGGTGCCCGCGATCGAGGCAGCCCTCGACGGCTGGCAGACCCGCGTCCCGACCGGCCAGCTGAACGCGTTCCTCGGCCGCATGGTCGCCGCCCACCCGCACCCGGTCCGCTCCGGCAAGCAGCCGAAGATCCTCTTCGGCACCCAGGCCACCACCATGCCCCCCACCTTCGCCATCTTCACCTCCGGCCAGATCGAAGCCTCCTACCAACGCTTCATCGAACGCCGCCTCCGCGAAGACTTCGGCTTCATCGGCAGCCCCGTTCACGTCCAGATCCGGGCCCGCCAGAAGAACAAGAAACGCTGAGACAACCCGGTAAGAACCACCCCCAGTGATGAGGTATGGTTTACCCCGGCTCGCTCTTCGGAGCGGGTGCCGGGCTGTAGCGTAGTTTGGTTAACGCGCCGGTCTGGGGGACCGGAGAGCCCGAGTTCAAATCTCGGCAGCCCGACCTCAAAGCGGGGCACCGATTCTGTCGGTGCCCCGCTTTACGTTTGTCTTCATGGCGGCGACGAGAGATCGACGAACCTGGAACGACGACCAGCTGCGGCAGGCGGTTGAGAGCAACCCGTCCTGGCGCGCTGTCGCTCGCGCTTTGAGACTGAAGTCGACCTCTGCGGGCGTGATCCGGACGGTGAAGCGGCACGCCTCCCGGCTGGATCTGGACACGTCGCATTTCACCGGGCAGCGTCGCTGGTCCGATCAGCGGCTGCGGGAAGCCGTGGCGGGGGCGAGCTGCTGGGCGGAGGTGATCGCCGATCTCGGCATCGTCGACAACGGAGCCGAACGCGTCCGGATCAAAGGTCACGCCGTCAGACTTGGCCTGGACTGCAGCCACCTGAAGTCGCCGCATGCCCTGACGACACCGGTCGAGGCGTTCGACGAGCCGGTCCGGCCTGAGATGCTCCGGTATTCGGCGGCAGCGTTGGCGATGGCCTGGTTCGCCTTGCGTGGATGCGCGGTGGCGTTGCCGATCGAACCCCAGGAGTACGACCTGCTCGTGACGACATCGAAGGGTGTTCAGCGCGTGCAGGTGAAGTCCTGTGTATCCCGGAACGCACGGGGTTACTGGCATGTCGGCATCGGTCGGCGTCCGTATGTGCTCGACAAATCCGCCGGCAAGGTGCCCTACGACCCTGAGTCGATCGACCTGTTCTTCATAGTCCTCGGTGACGGCAGCATCTACGTCATTCCCAGCTCCGTCTTGGCCGGCCGAGTGGCCATCTCGGCGGAGAGTTATACGCCGTACCGCGTGGGTGATGCGTCGAGCTTGCTGCGGAGCGGGGCGTCGGCTGGCGATGCCCCGGGCGGTGTGTCAGTGCACGTCCGCGAGTTCCTTGGGGTTTGTGGGTTCGACCCGGAGGGTTTCGCCTTCGATGTCTACGTGCGGGGTGATGCGGTCCAGCCACTTGGGGAACCACCAGGCTCGGTCGCCCAGGAGGCTGAGGATGGCGGGGACGAGGGTCATGCGGACGACGAAGGCATCGATGAGGACGCCGATGGTGAGGCCGAAGCCGATGGCCTTGATGATGGGGTCCTCGACCAGGATGAAGCCGGCGAAGACGGACGCCATGATGAGGGCGGCGGCGGTGACGACGCGGGCGCCGTGGCCGAGGCCCTGGATGGTGGCGTCATTCGCGTGCCGGCCATGGACGAACTCCTCCCGGACGCGGGACACGATGAACACCTCGTAGTCCATCGCGAGCCCGAACAGGATGCCCATCATGATGATCGGCAGGAAGCTCACCAGCGGACCGGGGGAGTCGATCCCGACCAGCTTCGCCAGGTGCCCCTGCTGGAAGACCGCGACGGTGATCCCGAACGTCGCACCAATCGTCAGTACGAACCCGAGTGTCGCCTTCAACGGCACCAGCACCGACCGGAACGCCAGCAGCAACAGCAGGAACGACAACCCGATCACCACGAACAGGTACGTCGGCAACGCGTCGGACAGCTTGTTCGACACGTCGACCCCGACCGCGGTGTTGCCGGTCACGGAGATACTCGCGTCGCCGGTGGCGAAGGGCTTCACCGCGGAGCGCAGGTTCTTGACCAGGTCAGCGGTCTCCTCGCTGGCCGGTCCGCTCTTGGGGATCACCTGCAGCAACCGCGTCGTACCGTCCTGACTTGCCGCGGCCGGTTGCGCAGCGACCACGTCGGGAAGGCCCTGTGCCTTGCCCAGCACCTGCTGCGCGACCGCGTTCGAGGTCGCCGGGTCGTTGCTCTGCACAACGACCACCAGCGGACCGTTCGCACCTGGTCCGAACGCGGCGGCGGTCATGTCGTACGCGACCCGCTGGTTGGTGCCGGCGGCCGCCGACGCGCCGTCCGGCAGCGCGAGCTGCATGTCCTTGACCGGGATCGCCAGGAACCCGAGCCCGATGATGCCGACAGCAACGATCGGCACCCGCAGCCGCGTCACCAACCGGCCCCAGCGGAAGCCGAACCCCTCCTTGTGCACAGCCGCGGTCGGTGCCTTCCGCAACTTCCGTGGCAGCACCCGGTTCCCGACGAAGCCGAGCAACGCGGGCAGCAGCGTCAACGCGACCAGTACGGCCGTCAGCACCGTCGCCGCAGCGGCGAGACCCATCGCGGTCAGGAACGGCACTCCGACCACCGACAACCCGGCCAACGCGATCACCACGGTCGCACCGGCGAACAACACCGCCGACCCGGCCGTCGCTGTTGCACGCGCGACGGACTCCTCCGGATCCATCCCTTCACCCAGCTGCGACCTGTGGCGCGAGCTGATGAACAACGAGTAGTCGATCCCCACCGCGAGCCCCAGCATCAACGCGAGGATCGGCGCCGTCGACGAGACATCGGTGAACGCGGTCACGATGAACAGGCCGGCCATCCCGGCGAGTACGCCGAGCAGCGCCGTCACCAGCGTCATACCCGCGGCAACCAGCGACCCGAACGTGACGACCAGTACGACGGCCGCCACCGCGACGCCGATCACCTCGGTCGCGCCGATCTCCGGGATCCCGGCCTTGATCTGCCCGCCCGGGACCACCTGCAGATCGCCCGAGCTCAGACCACTCAGGCCGTCGTAGGAATCGACGCTCGCGTGCGACAGTTCGTCCGCGGGCTTGTCGAACTGGACACTGATCAACCCCGTCCTGCCGTCCGGGCTGATCGCCTTGCTGGTGAAGGGATCGATCGCCCCGATCACCTCGGGCACCTTCGTGACCTTGGCGACCGTCGCGCCGACCGCGGCCTTCACCGTCGGGTCGGTGAGCGTCTTGCCGTCAGGCGCCTTCACGACGACCGTGGCGGACGCGCCGCTCGCGGCCGGCAGCTCCTGCTTCAGTGCGTCGAGCGCGCGCTGCGACTCGGTGCCCGGGATCGAGAACGTGTTCGCGGTCTTGCCGCCCAATGTCAGCGCGCCGACGCCCAGCAGGACGAGGAACAGCGCCCACAGCGCGGCGACGAGACGCCTGCGCTGGTACGAGAACCGGCCGAGCCGGTACAGCAGATTGGCCATCGGGAAGTGCATCCGTTCGGGTCGGTACGGCGTACGGGCAGAGGTGATCGTCCGCGGGTGGCGGAGGGCGGTCGGTTCTCAGGCGCGGCGGAGCAGTCTCCGCAGGGCGATGTCGCAGAGTCTTCGGAGGTCGTCGTCGGTGCGCTCGTCGGAGTGCCGGCACTCGCCGAGCAGGCCGTTGATGGCGAACTTCGCCAGGTCGTGCTCGAGCGGGTCGTCCGAGCCGGCCATGTACTCGGTCAGGCGCATGCCGTCGGCGACCAGCTTCGCGACCTCGGGCATCTGCTCGATCACCGGGAGAATGTCCTGCAGTACGTCGACCACGCCGCGGTGCACGACGGCGAGATCGATGAACCGCTGGATCGCGAGCTCCTGCGCGTCGGACCGGGGCAGCTCGGCCGCGGCCTTCACCAGCTCGGCGACGTCGGCGGCGGCGGGCTCGAGGACGGCCGCGAGCACGGCCGGCTTGCCGCTGAAGTGGTACAGCACCGTCGCCTTGGAGCAGCCGGCCGCGGTCGCGATGTCCTGCAGCGACGTCGCGTTGTAGCCGCCGGCCTGGAACAGGCCCATCGCCTGCCGGACGATCTCGCGCCTGGTCCGCTCCCGGGCGGGGGTGGTGACTGCCATGTCAGCATCCTCGCTGACCGATCGGCCAGTTTTCAACCGATCGGTCAGGATTGTGGCCGGGTTCACGCCGTGGCTCCTGCTTGGTTGGCGGTGTAATTTTGTAATTCAGGAGGCATGAGATGGCTGACGAGCTTGCCGGGGACGACGTCCTGGATGCCTACTCCCGAGTGGTCTCGGGGGTGGCCGAACACCTCATCCCGCGGGTCGCCAGCCTGCGGATCCACAGCCGGCGAGGCGACTCGTCCGGGTCGGCCGTGGTGCTGACCGGCGACGGTCACCTGCTCACCAACGCACACGTGGTCGGCGACGGCACGGCGGCGTCCGCCGAGTTCGCGGACGGTACGACGGCGCAGGCGCGCGTGGTCGGGGTCGACCGGCTGTCCGATCTCGCCGTACTGCGGGCCGACCGGGAGATTCCGGATCCGCCCGAGTACGGCGACGCCGACCACCTGAAGGTCGGGAACCTGGTGGTTGCGGTAGGCAACCCACTCGGCCTGGCCGGGAGCGTGACCGCCGGGGTGGTGAGCGCGCTCGGCCGGTCGTTGCCGGTGAGCAGCGGCTCGGCTCAGCGGATCATCGAGGATGTCATCCAGACGGACGCCGCGCTGAACCCGGGCAACTCCGGCGGCGCGCTGGCCGACGGCAACGGCCGGGTGATCGGCATCAACACCGCCGTCGCCGGGATCGGGCTCGGCCTGGCCGTCCCGGTCAACCCGACCACGCGCCGGATCATCTACTCGCTGCTGCACGACGGCCGGGTACGCCGGGCGTACCTCGGCCTCGTCACCAAACCAGCACCGCTTCGGCCGTCACTGGCGGAGCGTTTCGACCAACGGACGGCGCTGCGCGTCGTGGAGGTGATTCAGGCGAGTCCGGCCGCCGCCGCGGGCCTCCGTCAAGGAGACCTGGTCCTCGCTGTGAACGGCGTACCGCTGCGGGACGCCCAGTCGCTGCAGCGGCAGTTGTTCGAGGAGGCGATCGCCCGCCGGACAGAAATCACCGCGATCCGCAACGACGCCCTCGTCGACGTCATCGCCTACCCGGCCGAGCTCACCGATCGTTGAGGCCGGCCCGGAGCAGAACGCAGGTGCCGGGCTCGAGTGGGGCGCGCGGGAAGGTGAAGTCCCGCGTGACCTCGGTGAAGCCGAACTGCTGGTTGAGGTCGAGGATCGCGCTGTTCGCCTGGTTGGCGAAGTAGTAGACGGCGTCGGCGCGCTCCGCGGTCCAGCGGATCCGATCGCGGGTGAGGAGCTCGCCGATGCCGTGCCGGCGCCAGTCGGGGGAGACGATCAAGCCGATCAAGTAGTACCCCGACGGAGCCGTCTTCGGCGGGTCGTCGGGGGAGAGCTCGTGGCGGATCACCCCGCCGTACCCGACCACTTCGTCGTCGACGACCGCGACGGCGATGTACCGCTCCGGGTTGGCAAGGTCGGCCACCAGCCGCTCCCGCCGCTCGGCCGCGGACCCGCCGGTCCGCGACACGATCAGCTCGGCGCACGCGTCCAGGTCACGCAGTACTCCTGGACGCACCTGTACGTCGGCGGACTGCCGGCCGACGCCAGGCTGGTACTCCGCGAACCCGCCCGTCACCAGCCGCGCTCGCGCCACTCGGCGACGTGCGGGCGCTCGGTGCCGAGGGTCGTGTCGGAGCCGTGACCGGGGTACACCCACGTCTCGTCGGGGAACTCGTTGAACAACTTGGTCTCGACGTCGTCGATCAGCGACGTGAACCGCGCCGCGTCACCCTGGGTGTTCCCGACGCCGCCTGGGAACAGCGAGTCGCCGGTGAACAAGTGCGGGGCGCCGTCGGGGTCGTCGTACACCAAGGCGATCGAGCCTGGCGTGTGGCCGACGAGGTGGATCACGCGCAGGCTGCAGTCGCCCACCGCGATGTGGTCGCCGTCGTCGACGAGCTGATCGGTCGGGACCGGAATGCCCTCGGCGTCGTGGCGCCCGGCGACGGTGGTTGCGCCTGTGCGGGCGACCACCTCGGCCAGCGCCTCCCAGTGGTCCTGGTGGCGGTGCGTGGTGACGACTCGCGCGAGGCCGCCTTCGCCGATCAGCCGGAGCAGCGTGTCCGCGTCGTTCGCGGCGTCGATCAGGACCTGCTCGTCGGTCTGCCGGCAGCGCAGCAGGTAGGCGTTGTTGTCCATCGGCCCGACGGCGACCTTGGTGATCATCAACCGGGCCAGCTCGTGGGTCTGAGCCGGTCCGCCGACCTTGACGTTCCCGTGGTACTCCGGCATGCGCCTTCTCCCTGGATGTCGGTACTCCTGTGCGACACCGCCGATCCTCGCACCTCCGGCGGCCCGCGGCACGTCCGGGCCCGGCTTGCGCCGACCACCGTCCGCGGTCGAATATACTTTCGAAGCGCCCGCCGGATCCGGCGGCGGAAGTTTTTGTCGGTGGGCCTCGTTAGCATGACCGGGGCATGTCGAAGTACGTCCCGGATACCCTCGAGAACGGCTGAGAGTGAGCTTGTGTCTGACCGTCTGATCGTGCGCGGAGCGCGTGAGCACAACCTGAAGGACGTCTCGGTCGACTTGCCGCGGGACGCCATGATCGTCTTCACCGGGCTGTCCGGGTCCGGCAAGTCCAGCCTGGCCTTCGACACCATCTTCGCCGAGGGCCAGCGGCGCTACGTCGAGTCCCTCTCGGCGTATGCGCGTCAGTTCCTCGGCCAGATGGACAAGCCGGACGTCGACTTCATCGAAGGCCTGTCGCCGGCCGTCTCGATCGACCAGAAGTCCACCTCGCGCAACCCGCGGTCGACCGTCGGCACGATCACCGAGGTCTACGACTACCTCCGGCTGCTGTTCGCCCGGGCCGGGCGGCCGCACTGCCCCGAGTGCGGCGAGCCGATCGCGCGCCAGACGCCGCAGCAGATCGTCGACCGGGTGCTCGAGCTCGAGGAAGGCACCCGGTTCCAGGTGCTCGCCCCGGTCGTCCGCGGCCGCAAGGGGGAGTATGTCGATCTCTTCCGGCAGCTGACCGGTCAGGGCTTCTCGCGGGCGCGCGTCGACGGCGAGACGATCCAGCTCACCGACCCGCCGAAGCTCGACAAGCAGAAGAAGCACAGCATCGACGTGGTCGTCGACCGGCTCGCGGTCAAGGGTTCGGCCAAGCAGCGGCTCACCGACTCGGTCGAGACCGCGCTCAGTCTGGCCAGCGGGCTGGTCGTGCTGGACTTCGTCGACCTGCCGGACAACGACCCGCACCGGGAGCGCCGCTTCTCCGAGAAGCTCGCCTGCCCGAACGATCATCCGCTCGCCATCGACGAGCTCGAGCCGCGGTCGTTCTCGTTCAACTCGCCGTACGGCGCCTGCCCGGTCTGCACGGGGCTGGGCACGCGGATGGAGGTCGACCCCGAGCTGCTCGTGCCGGATCCGTCCAAGTCGCTGGACGAGGGCGCGATCCAGCCGTGGTCCGGACAGAACGTCTCGCAGTACTTCGAGCGGCTGCTCGACGCGCTGGCGAAGGACCTGAAGTTCAAGACCAGCACGCCGTTCGGCGAGCTGCCGGCGAAGGCGAAGAAGGCGCTGCTCACCGGCCACGACAAGCAGGTCCACGTCTCGTACCAGAACCGCTACGGCCGCGAGCGGTCGTACTACACCAGCTTCGAAGGCGTGATCCCGTACGTCGAGCGCCGGCACACGGAGGCGTCCAGCGACACCGGCCGGGAGCGCTTCGAGGAGTACATGCGCGAGGTGCCGTGCCTGGCCTGCAACGGCGCGCGGCTGAAGCCGATCTCGCTGGCGGTCACCCTCGGCGGGAAGAACATCGCCGAGATCAGCGCGATGTCGATCGACGAGGTCCACGACTTCCTCGTGCGGATGGAGCTGAGCCCGCGGGAGAAGCAGATCGCCGAGCGGGTGGTGAAGGAGATCGGCGAGCGGCTGCGGTTCCTGCTCGACGTCGGTCTGGACTACCTCGCGTTGAGCCGGCCGGCGGGCTCGCTGTCCGGTGGGGAGGCGCAGCGGATCCGGCTGGCGACGCAGATCGGCTCGGGTCTGGTCGGCGTGCTGTATGTCCTCGACGAGCCGTCGATCGGTCTGCACCAGCGCGACAACCGGCGGCTGATCGAGACCCTCGTCCGGCTGAAGGAGCTGGGCAACACGCTGATCGTCGTCGAGCACGACGAGGACACCATCGACCACGCCGACTGGGTCGTCGACATCGGCCCGGGCGCCGGTGAGCACGGTGGCCAGGTCGTCGTCTCCGGCACGGTCGAGGACCTGCGCAACCACCCGGACTCGATCACCGGTCAGTACGTGTCCGGTCGCCGGGAGATCCCGATCCCCCCTGTCCGGCGGCCGTTGACCGAGGGCCGCGAGCTCACGGTGTACGGCGCCCGGCAGAACAACCTGCAGGACATCGACGTCACCATCCCGCTCGGGGTGTTCGTCGCGGTGACGGGTGTGTCCGGCTCGGGCAAGTCGACGCTGGTCAACGACATTCTCTACACGTCGCTGGCGCGGCAGATCTACGGTGCGCGGGCGGTGCCCGGCCGGCACACGAAGATCTCCGGGATGGAGCTCGTCGACAAGGTCATCCACGTCGACCAGTCGCCGATCGGCCGTACGCCGCGATCCAACCCGGCGACGTACACCGGGGTATGGGACCACATCCGCAAGCTGTTCGCGGAGACGCCGGAGGCGAAGGTCCGCGGGTACCAGCAGGGTCGCTTCTCGTTCAACGTCAAGGGCGGCCGGTGCGAGGCCTGCTCGGGTGACGGCACGCTGAAGATCGAGATGAACTTCCTGCCGGACGTGTACGTGCCGTGCGAGGTGTGCCATGGCGCGCGGTACAACCGCGAGACGCTCGAGGTGCACTACAAGTCCAAGACGGTCGCGGATGTGCTGGACATGCCGATCGAGGAGGCGTCGGAGTTCTTCGCCGCGATCCCGGCGATCTCGCGACACCTGAAGACGCTCGTCGAGGTCGGCCTCGGGTACGTGCGGCTCGGTCAGCCGGCGCCGACACTGTCCGGCGGTGAGGCGCAGCGGGTGAAGCTGGCGTCCGAGCTGCAGCGACGGTCGACCGGCCGGACGGTGTACGTGCTCGACGAGCCGACGACCGGTCTGCACTTCGAGGACATCCGCAAGCTGCTCGGCGTGCTGAGCGGCCTGGTCGACAAGGGCAACTCGGTGCTGGTGATCGAGCACAACCTCGACGTCATCAAGACCGCCGACTGGCTCATCGACCTCGGCCCCGACGGCGGCCGCCGAGGCGGCACGCTGGTCGCGGAAGGTACCCCGGAGGAGGTCGCAGCGAACCCGGCGTCGTACACCGGCCAGTTCCTCGCCGAGATCCTCGAGGGCCGCGCCGCGAAGCCGAGTGCACGGAAGCAGGCTGCGGCTCAGCCCGCCCTGCCTGCCAAGAAGTCCGCCGCGAAGAAGACCGCGGCCAAGAAGTCGACCGCCAAGGCAACGACCGCCAAGGCAACGACTTCCAAGGCAACGACTGCCAAGGCGACGGCGGCGAAGAAGACGGCCAAGAAGGTGGCGCCTGCGAAGAAGGCAACGACCAGGAAGCGCGTCGCCGGCTGACAGCCCTTCCGCCCAGCCTTTCTTGCAGCCCCGGACCGATTCGGTCCGGGGCTGCGGCATGTCTGCCCCGACGCTTCGACGCAATCCGAAGTGATGGCTGGTGGCCCTGAGCCGACGGTACCCATGTGCCGCGGGCTTCCAAGGGTGAAGGAGACATTGTGGGACAGCGTTGGGACATGGGTCAGGAAACCCTGAACCAGTTGACCAAGAAGACCTCGACCGGGACCCAGGATCTCGGCGGCCTGGTGAAACAACTCGTCGCCGCCGCGCAGCCGCTCGAAGGCAAGATGAACGGCGCTGGAAAGCAGGCCTTCGACGCGTTCAAGTCGAACGTCGACAACATCACCGCGGCCCTGAACGCCGGCATGGGCCGGATCGCCGAGGGCCAGTCCGGCATGGACACGGCATTCCACACCGGCGACACCGAGATGGCCGACACCGCCCGCAAGAACGACGGCGGCGCGGACTTCGACGGCGCCAAATTCGGCAAGCGCTGAGAGGACAGACGATGGCGAACCGCAACAGCTACGACACCGCCGCCTCCGGCGAGGTCCAGGCCACGATCAAGCGCCTCTCCGGCCAGATCGAGGCCCTGATCGCCGCCCACCGCAAGAACGTCCAGGCCGCTCTGGCCGACGCCTCTGCCACCGGCGTCACCGATTCGTACCGCGCGGTCGAGGACCGCTTCAACAAGGCCGCCGACTCGACGCTCGGCATCATCGGGACCCTGCGCGAAACCATGCAGGCCAACGACAACACGGCCCGGGCGACCCTGAAGAAGGCCCAGTCGGCCGTCGACAACATCGGCGGCTGACATGGACTGGGACATCGACCCGCGGGGCGTCGCCAGTGTGCTGAAGAAGACCGAGGCGGCGGCGAAGCCGCTTGATGCGCTGACGAAGAAATATGGGACCTGCCTGAACGACCTGATGCAGGGGCTGAACCCGTCGGCGCCGGAGCTCGGATCGGTCCAGCTGGTCGCCGCTTCGCTCAGCGAGTTCGCGGTGCACTGGCAACCGAGCCTCGAATCGTCGGTGCAGCAGCTCGGCGCGTCGCTGATGGGTGCGTACAACGCCACGACGGCGTACCTGAACGGCCAGGAGGAGATGGCGGCGAACGCGCAGCGCGCGGCGGCGAACGGACAGATTCCGCCGCCGCCGGGATCGGCGAGGCGCAACCACGGAGGAGTCAGAGCCGAATGAGCAGACCGGACTCTCGGGTCGAGCAGGTCGACGATCAGGCTGGGTCCGTGGCCGATGCTGCCGCCGCCCGCGTGCGCCTGGCCGAATGGCTCAGCGCGGAGGATCCGGAGTACCCGGTGGCGGCCGACGACATCACGGACTGGTCGGTCGAGCGGGAAGCGGAGTTCCTGGTGTTCGTCCCGCCCGGCTATGCCAACCAGGTCTTCCTGGTCGCCGACCACGGCATCAGTTGGTACGCACCCAGCCAGAAGCGTTTCGAGGACGCAGTGGCTGCCGCTCGCGCGCAGCGCTGACCCACCACTCCCGGCGCAGGCGCAGAATCTCGTCGCCGTCTCGATCAAGGAACTACTTGCATGATCCAACCCGAAGGCATCCCGGTCGACGCCGTCTTCAGCCTGGCGGCGGCGATCGAGCAGAATCTCGGACCGCTGGACGGGCTCGGTCCGAAGTTCACCCACGTGGGTGTCCACATCAACACCGAGTTCCGGCGCCTGAACGGCTGCTACCAGGCGCCGGAGCGCGAGCAGTTGGTGCACTCGACGCAGCGGATCCAGGACAGCCTGGGCGAGTTCGGACCGAAGCTCCCACAGGTATCGCATGTCCTGGCCGGGTTGGCGAGCGACCTGCGAGGCTTCGCGGTCCAGCTCAGGGACCTCCGCACCCGCGCGTACGCCTGGCAGGACGCGAAGAACCGGAACCCCGACTGGCAGAACGACCAGTGGATGATCGACGAGAACAACGCGCTGATCGGCACGGTCTCGATGATCCTCACCGGGAGTGCCGGCGGTGGGACCTACAAGGGCTTCCGCGCGCCTCACGGCGGCGCGATGAACATCCCAGAGGCCGCGCTGAACGCCGCGAACGAGATCGCCAAGTTGTACGGCGGTCGCCGCTGGCAGGCGAACGGCCAGCACGAGGGCGACAAGCCGCTGCCTGCGCCGCCACCTCCGACGGAGGAACAGCGGCAGAAGCTGATCGACGACGCGCTGCACGGCAGGTTCCCACCCCCACCGCCGCCGGCGCCCTGGGGCGCTCCCGAGGAGCGGGATTACCCGTGGTACCAGGATGTCGGCAACTTCTTCGGGGGTGCGCTCGAGGGCATTGCGCTCGGGATCACCGAAACCGTCGGGGGACTTCTGACGCTGGTTCCGGTCCTCCCTGCTTTGCAGAAGATTCCGGCGGTCCGGGATTTTGCGAAGGACACCTTCGGCTGGGACATGCCGACGTTCGACGACTCCCGCAAGGGCTGGGTCGGCGTCGCGAAGCTCGGTGCTGCCGTGATCGCGGCGCCGGTCCTGGTGGACTGGTGGCTCTTCGACAAGGTGACCGGGCAGGACACCCGGCCGGACTGGGTGAAGAAACTCGGCGAGACCGGTGTTCAGGCGGCGAAAGGCTTCGTTGCCTGGGGCGAGTGGGGCGACAATCCAGGAAAAGCGTTCGGGACAGTGCTGACGAACGTGGTGACCACGGTCGCGAGCGGTGGTGCCATCGGCGAGGCCAAGGCGGCTTCCATGGCAGCCAAGTTCGGCAAGGCCGCGCCGGTGGTCGAGAAGGGCATCAGCGCGGTCAACTACCTGCGCAACACGCGGGCCGCCATGCACGACGCGACGCTCGGGCTCGCGATGAAGATCCCGAAGGTGGGTTCGGTGATCGAGGGATTGTCGAAGATCCCGATCGTCGGACACACCTTCCAGATGCAGCACGTGCCGAAGGTCGAGGTGCCGACGGCCCACGGGATCGAAGGCGGAGCGTCACACCCCGGGCTGGAGCTGCCCAACGCGCACTCCTCGGTCCCTGGCACCCACACGCGGCCCGTCGATCCGGTCGTTCCCAGCGAACTGACGACTCCTCGGACCCCGATCTCCCACAGCGAGCCAGGTTCGTCCCCGGGCCGAAGGACAACCACGCCCGGCTCGACGCCGCCCGGCTCCCATCCGGAGCCCGTCGTACCACCAACCACCCCGATCAGCCGCACAGACCCGGGCACTACCTCACCAGCCGGCCGCACCGACCCCGGCTCGACGCCGGGTGGTCGCACGGAACCCGGCACCACGACCCCGGCTGGTCGCACCGAGCCCGGTACGTCGACCCCGGCTGGTCGGACCGAGCCGGGTACGACGACCCCGAGTGGCCGGACCGAGCCCGGTACGACGACGCCGGCTGGTCGCACCGAGCCCGGTACGTCGACCCCGGCTGGTCGGACCGAGCCGGGTACGACGACGCCGGGCAGTCGCACGGAGCCGGGTAGCACCACTCCGGGCGCCCGGACGGAGCCTGGGCGGACGGCGGATCCGGGGGCGAGCAAGCCGGATGCGCACTCGGCGGGGAGCGACGACCCAGCACACGGCTCGCGGACAGAGTCGGGGGCAGGCCGTTCGGAGCAGCACGACCCAGGACGCGACGGCTCGGCAGGCCCGTCCCGGACCGAGGCGAGGACAGGCGATCCGCAAGCGACAGGCACTCCGGGCCGGCACGAGCCGGGATCGCCGCACACCGAGAACTCGACATCGGACCCGTCGCACGCGAGGAGTTCGACGTCAGACCCGTCGCAGACGGAGACCAGGCCGGCCTCGCACGCAGAGTCGAAGCGGGAGCCGGCGCAGACCGAGCACGGTAAGGCGGAGCCGGCTCAGACCGGGCGGGGCAAGCCGGAGGCGACATCGGCCGAGGCGACCAAGCCGGAGCCGGCGGGCACCGAGAGCACGCCATCCGCGGAGGGCGGTCCGGCACAGGCCAACGGGGCGGGTGCTGCGGGCCGTGCGGGGGATCCCGTCGTACCGCCGCCCGTTGTCGCACCGCCGGTCGGGCTAGCGCATCCCGACGTACCCTCGAGTCCCACGTCTCACCCCGGCGCCTCTCGCGGTCGCATCGCCGACTCCCTGGACGGGCGGCGTCCGACGATCCCGGAGCGGCTCGAAGGGGAACCCGTTCCGCCGGTCCCGAGGCAGTCGATCCCGGACCGCCTGGCCGGCAAGGAGCAGTCGATCCCCGAGCGCCTGGAAGGCGTACGACCGGCACACGCCCGTACGCCAGAACCACGCGACGTCGGCGCCCGACCCGCCGCCTCGTCACGCCCGGATCGCAGTATGCCGGAACCTCGTCGTACTGGCGGTGAGGATCCCCGCGACCCCCGCACCGCCAGTCCGGACAACGGGACGGAACGACCTCACACCTCAGGTGATGCGCCGCGCGACCCACGCGAGTCCCGCGCGGGAGACTCACGTGACGGGGCCGAACGCCCCCACGACGGTGGCGGAGACGACCCTCGTCGACCCCGCGAGCAGACGTCCGGCGACAACGACCGCAGTACGAACGAACCTGCCGACCGTGGACGCCGCGACGACGCCCACGACCGTGCGCCTGCGGACGGTCACGACCGTGCGCCTGCGGACCGTCACGACCGCAGGTCTGAGGAGGGACATGACCGCGTCCCCGAGGACGCGCACGACCGCGACCCTCGCGACACGGGTGCGGGGGGCGACGCGGACAGGCAGCGGAGCGAGCACTCGCACCATGACCAGCCGAATGTAGAACCACACGGGCGCCGGGACGGCGACCAGCCGCACAGCCAGCCGCACAGCCAGCCGCACGGCCAACCGCACGGCGAAGTGCAGGCTGAGCCGGGGGTTGCGGGGCATTCGGGGGGTGGAGAGAAGTTTGATCGGGGGAACGACCCGCGGTACGACCGGCCGGCCGAACGGCAGCGGGAGATTGATCGGACCGTGCCCGACCACCGCAGGGGTGGTGAGGGTAAGGATCCGAGTGCGGTGGATCCGGGGGAGTACACGGATCACGACCGCACCGGTCGTGGGCAGGACGAGTTGGCCGAGGGGGTCGGCGGCCGGGTGGAGGCAGCTCCGCGGGAACGCTCGATCCATGCCCTGAAGCGGCTGTTCCGGTGGGCCCACAAGGTGAACCTGTTCGACGGCAGCCGCGCGGTCCGGACGAACTGCGCGGAGGTCACGCGGCGGTTCTGCGACATCCTCAACGGCGATGCCCCTCGGGTTGCCAAGGGCAACCGGTTCGGGAAGGGCGAGCTGCACGAGGTGACGCTCGAGCACATGGGCCTGTCCGGGTTCCCGCCGGAGAACACATTCGCTCGTCCGCCCGGCCACGACGGGGACTTCGGAGTCGATCAGCAGGCCTTCCAGCAGGTTCGGGACCGGTTGCGGGGTCGGCCGCCGGGCACGCACGCGAACATCGGCGTGCGCTTCAAGACTGGCGGGCACCGGTTCGCCGCGTTCGTCGACCTGGACGGCTCGGTGAAGTGGTTCGACGGTCAGCTGTCCGAGGCCGCGCGGAAGCTCAAGGACGGAAGTCCCGAGCAGCTGGCCGCGATCAGGCGGGATCTGGTCAAGGACGGCGACAAGCTGCCCCTACCGGCGAACATCGAGCGACTGGAGTTCGCCGTTCGCGAGCCCGGCGGTCGCTGGGAAGGTCCCCGGAGGCCCGCGGACCATCCCTCGGCGGCGGAGCTGCGGCATCGCTGGGACGAAGCCGAGCTGAAGCCGAGCGAGCCCGTCGACCTGGATGCACTGCCACCCAACGCCACGATGACGGTACCGGAGTGGATGGCGTGGCGAGCCGAACACAACTCTCACCCCGCACCGGTGAACCCGCATCAGGGCACCGCACCACATGGTCGTACGCCGACCGAGCCGGTCGACCCGCGCACCCCCCAGCGCCAGACCGGCCATGCGGGTGGCGAGCCCGGCGGATCTGGCGAGCCTGGCGGATCCGGTACGCCGTCGCGGATCCGCGACGCACTCGACGGACCGCCCGCCCCGTCAGCCGCACGTCACGAGCACGTTCCTCCGGCGGCAGATCACCCGTCGGTATCCGAGGTGCTGGAGCCGAACCGACCCCATTCGCCGACCCACGATCGCCCAGCCCCGCAGGCCGGCGGGGAAAGCCAGGCGACCTCGCACGCCGGCAACGCCGAGCACGGAGCCCCGCAAGCCCGACACCGCGACCGGCAACCAGCGGACCGCGACACGGCGGGCTCGGAGCATCACGGGACGGGTTCGCACCCTGACGCGGGAGACGACATCTTCGCGCGGAAGATGCGGGGCGAGGACGTGCCGGACACGTCGTCGCCGTACGAGCATCTCGGGGACGACGGTCCGTTGCCGCATCCGGACAGTCACCGGCCGCACGACCCGGCATGGGATCGACTCAGTTCCCAGGAGCGGTTCGACCGGGCCGGCGCCGAGCTGAGTGGTGAGGCCCGAAGGCTCGACGAGAACGCGGCCAAGGACTGGGGCGAGCGGCACTATGGCGACTACAAGGAGAGCCTCAGCCCGCGACAGCACGAGGTCGTCAACAGGTACACGCAGGGCGGGAAGCGCGTACCCGGCTCGTACACACAGCTGAACGAACATCTGCGGGGCATCGAGCGCCGGCCCGAGCTGGATCCGCTCGTATCCGAGTTCGACGAGATCCTCGCCGGCCATCGTGTCCCGGAGACGGTGATCGTCAGCCGCGTCACCGGCATCGAGCATTTCGACCGGCTGAGCGAGCTCGAGGGCACGATCTACCGCGACCCGTCGTACCTGTCGACCTCGGTGGGCGCTCCGGTTTCGTCCAGCCTGCCGGGGGTCATGCACCTGAAGGTCCCGGAGGGTACGCCGGGGTTGTACACCGGAAGGCATTCGGCTCACGGCGACGGCGAACGCGAGCTCGTGCTCGGACGCGAGCTGCCGATCCGCATCCACCGCGTGGTACCTCACAACGGCAAGGTGCACGTCTTCGGTGAGGTGCTGCTGGAGCCCGAGCACCTCGGAGCGCACGGCGTGGACCCGGTCGACCTCGAGACCCTCCCACCGCCCGACCCCACCCAGCGCGTTCCGCACCACAGCTCGCACGGTGGTGCGCAGGACTGGCGCCCTGGCGACGCGGAGTACGGTGTGAGCAGGAATCAGGGTTTCGACCCTGCGTTCCACCACAAGGCGCTCGGGCACGAGTTCGCTCCGGGAGTGCATGATCCGGAGGGCGTGCTCATCTACCATGAGCCCGAGATCGCCGAGCGGCTCGCCCAGGAAGGCTGGCGGGTGGACGCCCGGCCGGAGGACGTGAGCGTGCAGTCCACCAAGAACCCGGATGCGATGGTCCGCAAGGATCCGTCCGACGCGGGCAGCATCACCGAGTTCAAGACCTTGGTGAGCGATTCGCAGGCCGCGGCGAAGCGCCACATCAACCATGCGAGCGGCCAGGTGCCGCGCGCTGACGGTGAGGTCGTGCTCGACGGTCGCGGAGTCGGCCTCAGCGAGGCCGACGCACGCCGGGCGTACGCCGCGGCGGTGGCCCAGCCTGGGTCGCGAGTGGCCCCGACGGTGCGCGTGATCCTCGGAGACGGGCGGATCGTGACGTTTGTGAAGGAGCAGTGATGTCCGCGCGGGAGAACATCTTTCTGTGGTCGGGGTCGGCGGTCGCCGACGAGGCGAAGGCGCTGCGGGAGCTGCTGGATCTGGAGCCGATCCCGAACAATTCCGGCGCCGAGCCGGACGAGTACGGCTTGCGGGGCCCGGCCCGGACCGTGGACGGCGTGCTGGGTTACCTGGTCCAGCCGAACCGCCACGTCGAGCCGGATCCGAGGCCGGAGGACGCGCAGGCGATCGACGGCTATCCGGTCGAGATCGACATCTGGCTCGGCAGATCCGGCCAGGCCCAGCCGGACGAAGCCCGGTTGGTGTTCGATCGTCTCGTCGAGGGTCGCCCGGACATTCCGATGCTGCTGTGCCACGATCTGGACCAGTTGGTCGCCGCCTACCGCCCGGGGCAGCCTGTTCACGAGTTCCCTGCCGGTACGACGATGGATGCGCCGGACGCCGACGTGTGGCGCGACTGGGTGGTGAACTGATGTCCAGCAGCAACTACGGGACGCAGGTCATCGAGTCGGTGGCAGTGCGGCGGAGGCGGTTGCGCGAGGCGTGGCTGTTCGGGGCGGAGCGGCGCAAGAGCACGCTCAAGGAGCAGACCGGCAAGGTCTTCGCGAGCGTGATGATCGGTGTGGTCGCGTGTGCGGGCTGTGCGGGCGTCTCCTACTTCAGGTCCTCGTCGGCGAAGGAGCATCAGAACAACCAGCAGCCGCCCGCGAGTCCCGTCAGCCCGTCGCCGCAACGCCAAGTGAGCCCGTCACCGCACAAGTAGGTCAACGACGGAACACTTGCTGCCACAGATGGCGCAGCCAGGTGCGACGCGGTGAGGG
Source organism: Kribbella sp. NPDC051586 (assembly GCF_044453965.1). NCBI lineage: Bacteria > Bacillati > Actinomycetota > Actinomycetes > Propionibacteriales > Kribbellaceae > Kribbella > Kribbella sp. NPDC051586. The sequence continues at coordinate 1,107,846 of NZ_JBITDF010000003.1, forward strand.
CAGCAGCGTCGCCGGCAGTACGACGGCCGGCGGCGTCGCGAGCGTGACGGGGATGTGGACCATCCGGTCGCCCTGCAGCCAGTAGAGGTCCGGGCTGCACTGATCCGCCGCGCCCCGGTACGTCTCCGCGACGTACTCCGCCAACCGGTCCGCGGCCTCCTGCCCGGCATCGGCATCGCAGAACGCCACCTGGCTCAATCTGGGTACGCCGACCAGCACACCCAGCCCGATCGAGGCCTGGGGCAACAACCTGTCGCGGTCGACGATCGCCATCGACACCAGCGGGTCGTCGTCGCGGCCGAGGACCGAGAACCCGTCGTGCTCGACCGGTCGCAGGTCGCCGATCTGCTCGAGCGTCAACTGCACCGGCGACGGCACGTCGGGATCGCCGAGGCCGAGCATGGAACGCCGTACGACGGTCAACCGACGGTAGTCGTTACCGGTGCCGATGAACACGACGACCTCGAAGTGGTCGCCGAACGGGATCAGCGCGTCGGCGACCGGACCGGCCGTCCGCGCGGACCAGCCGCGTTGCAGCAGCATTGCGCGCTGCCGGCCGGCGACGTCACCGAAGCGGTGTTCCTCGGTGGCGAGCTCGCCTTCGGCGACAACGGCCCGCAGCCAGGCCTCGATCTGGTCGGCCCACAGCTGTTGTGGTAGCTGAAGGCAACGATCGACGATCTCGCCGAGGCCGACGACGGCCGACATCTGCAGCGCACCGCGGCCCCAACCGACCTCGACGGTGCGATCGTCGGTGTCGACGACGCATCCCGGCATCCACATCGGGGCCAGATCCGCAATCGCTTTCAGAACCGTCGAATCGTTCGTCGTACCAGTCATCTCCACCCTTTCCCACCACTAAAGTGTGCCGGGCATCGAGTTGGCACGTACCAAGTCCCCCCACATCTGTGCGGGCCGGGCAGCGGAGGAAACCTTAGTGGCTAGCCGGATCGTGCATCGCCCGGCGAGGCAGATACCGGCCCCGGGGGTCGAGCAGCAGCGGGTCGTCGAACCCGCGCCGACGCTCGGGGGTGCGGGCGGCCGCGCCGGCGGCGGTGGCGCGCTGATGCAGGTCCTTCCGGCCCTCAGCGGCGTCGGGTCGATGGTCATGATGACCGTGGGACGGTCCGGGCCGATGGTGATGATCGGTATCGGCATGGCGGTGGTCACGGTGGTCGGCATGGTCGGGGGCACGCTCGCCGGCCGGGGCGGCGGCGGCAAGCAGCGCAAGGTCCAGCGCACCCGGTACCTGGACTACCTGGAGCGGCTGCGCGACGAGTTCTCCGTGCAGGAGCGCAAGGCACGCAGCGCGGCACTGGCCCTGAACCCGCCGCCGGACGCGCTGCTGGACTGCGTCAACGACGTGTCCCGGCTCTGGGCACGGCGGCGTACCGACAGTGACTTCCTGCAGCCCCGCTGCGGCACCGGCCGGGTTCCCGTCGTACCGGCGGTGGTCGGTCAGTCGGGCTCCGCGATGGAGCCGCCGGACCAGTTCATGATGGCCGAGGCGAATGCGCTGGTCCGCCGGTTCACGCTGATCCCCGAGATGCCGCTGACGGTACCGCTGGACCACGTGGGCAACGTGAGCATCGTCGGCGATCGGGACGGCGTCGTCCGCGTCGCGCGGTCCCTGCTTGTGCAGGCCGCGGTGTGGCATGCACCGGAGGACGTGGCGATTGCTGCCGCGTTCCCGAGCGCAGCCAAGGCGGACTGGGAGTGGTTGACCTGGCTGCCGCACGTGGAAGACACCGACCGCCGGATCGGGCCGACCCCGTTCCGTCGGATGGCTGACAGCCCTGGGGCGCTCTCGGCGCTGCTGTCCGACGACCTGTCCGAACGGGTGCAGTGGGCGACCGAGTCGCGACGTGGTTCGGTCGGATTCGACGACCGGCGTCGGCTGACACAGCGGCTGCTGGTGCTCCACGACACGTACGGTGAGGTGTCGGAGGACGTCCGCCCGCGGGCCGACGACACGCTCGTGCCGGGGGAACTCGGCGTGACCGTGCTGCATCTGGTGTCCGACCGTGTCCAGGAGCCGAGCGCGGTGACGATCCGGATCACGGTGTACGGCGACGACGTGCGGGTCGAAGATCTGCGCGGGCAGTACCTGATCAGCGCCGGCGGGCAGGTGGACCGCACCGACGCGGCGCTGGCCGAGGGCATTGCCCGCTCACTCGCACCGCTGCGCCTGTCCGCGGACTCGATCGGTGAGGACGCACAGCTGGACGACATCGACTTCATGACGTTGCTGAGCATCGACGACGTCGCGCGGCTGGACTTCCAGCAGCTCTGGAAACCGCGTCCTGACCGGGCTTTCCTGCGCGTGCCGCTGGGCGTCGACGACGGCGGCGGTACGACGCTGGTCGACCTGAAGGAGTCCGCGCAGCTCGGAATGGGCCCGCACGGCCTCATCATCGGCGCGACCGGTTCCGGCAAGTCCGAGGTACTGCGGACGATGGTGATGGCGTTGCTCGCGACACACACACCGGACGACCTGGCCCTGGTGCTGGTGGACTTCAAGGGCGGTGCGACATTCGCGCCGTTCGAAGGCGTGCCGCACGTGGCAGGCATCATCACGAACCTGCAGGACGACGCCGGCCTGATCGAACGGGCGTATGCGAGCCTGGCGGGCGAGGTGCAGCGCAGGCAGCAGGTCCTGAAGGATGCCGGCAACATCGCGAACATCACCGACTACCGCCTGCACCGCCGGCAGCGCCCGGAGATGGCGCCGCTCCCGCACCTGTTCGTGATCATCGACGAGTTCGGGGAGTTGCTGAACCAGCGTCCCGACTTCATCGACCTCTTCCTGTCGATCGGACGGATCGGACGGTCGATCGGCGTGCACCTGCTGCTGTCGAGCCAGCGGATCGAGTCAGGAGCGTTGCGGGGGCTGGACACCTACTTGTCGTACCGGCTGGGGCTGCGGACGTTCTCCGAGGAGGAGAGCCGGACTGTCCTCGACAGTACGGACGCGTTCCACCTGCCGCCGTTGCCGGGGTTCGGGTACCTGAAGGTGGATACGAGCGTCTACCAGCGGTTCAAGGCCGCATATGTCTCCGGGCCGTACGTCCCGCCGACAGGGGACGAGGTGGAGGACGAGGACGCCGGTGGACGGCCCCACGAGATCCCGACGTACCAGCAGCGGCCGCAGGAACTGCTCGGCGCGCCGGCCGAGCTGATGGCGACAGAACGAACCACCGGGCCGACGGTGCTGGACGTGTTCGTCGACCAGGTCCGCACTGCGGCGAAGCCGATCCTGAAGATCTGGCTGCCGCCGCTGCCGGCCGCGTGCACCCTGGATGCCCTGGCCGGGCGGACGGACTTCGTCGCGGAGCGTGGCCTGCAGCTCGCGGCCGGGGCACCTCGGATGCAGCCGCCGATCGGTGTGATCGACGACCCGCGCCGGCAGCGGCAGGACGTGTACCCGTTGGACCTGACCCGAGCGGGTGGGCACGTTGCGTTCGTGGGCGGCCCGCAGTCCGGCAAGACGACGGCGTTGCGCACCGTGGTCACGTCGCTCGCCCACACGCACACACCACAGCAGGTCGCGATCTACGCGCTGGACCTCGCCGGTGGTGGCATGCAGGCACTGTCCGGGCTGCCGCACGTCGGCGGGATCGCTCTGCGGACCGACCGGGAGCGGATCCGCCGTACTGTCGAAGAGGTCCGCACCATGATCGACATCCGTGAGCGGGTGTTCCGCAACCACGGGATCGACACGATGGAGGCGCTGCGAGACGAGCACGCGGCCGGACGGGTCCCGGAGCTGCCGACCGCTGACGTGGTTCTGGTCGTCGACAACTACGGTGCGGTCCGGACGACGTTCGACGAACTGGACGAGCCCCTGACGGACATCCTGCAGCGCGGCAGCAGCTATGGCGTACACGTAGTCGCCGCGATGATGCGCTGGAACGACATCCGGATGCAGAACCAGGCACTGTTCGGGACGACGCTCGAGCTGCGGTTGAACGACGCGACCGATTCGAACATCGACCGGCGGCTGCAGGAGGTCCTGCGCAAGGCAGGTCCGGGGCGGCTGCTCGTGCCAGGCAGCAAGCTGTTCGTCCAGGTAGCGCTGCCACGCGTCGACGGCGACGCGTCGGACGACAACCTCTCCGATGTGCTCGAGGCACAGGCCATGACAGCGCGGTCCGCATGGAACGGGCCCCGCGCGCCACAGATCCGGATCCTGCCGCTGCAGCTGCCGCGGGCCAACGTCCCGGACGAGGTCGGCCGGCAGGGCGTCGTACCGGTCGGTGTGGACGAGAGGGCGCTGGCGCCGGTGTATCTGGATCTGGCGGGCCGGGACAGCAACCTGGTCGTCTTCGGCGACAGCGGGTCCGGCAAGACCAACCTGATGCGGCTGGTCGTACAGCAGCTCATCGAACAGCACACGTCCGACGAGCTCGTGTTCGCGGTAATGGATCCCCGCCGCGGACTCCGCGAGTACGTGCCGGCGGCGTACGTCGGCGGCTACGCGCCCACGGGCCGGGTCGCGGCAGGGCTGGCGGCAGGGGTCTCGCAGGAGCTGGCCAAGCGGATGCCGGACGACACCGGAACGATCCCGGAGGCGGGCCGCGGCGGGCCGCGCATCGTTGTACTCGCCGACGACTACGACCTGCTGACGACCGGTGGTCAGTCGCCGATGGACCCGTTTCTGCCGTACGTCGGGGCGGGCCGCGACATCAAGCTGCACTTCATCGTGACCCGGCGGGCGTCGGGTGCATCGCGGCAGCTGTACGAGCCGTTCCTGTCCGCCGTACTCGAGTCAGGAACGGCGGGACTGGTGATGTCCGGGGACCGGAACGAGGGCCAGCTGTTCACGGGTGCGTATCCGGGGGACTACCCGCCGGGCCGCGGTCTGTTCGTACGACGCGGTGACGCACCTCAGCTCGTCCAGACCGCCCTGGCCGACCCGCTGCACGCATCCCAGCCGAGTGGAGGAGCTACGAGATGAGCTACGACCTGGTGTTGCTGCTGGACGGGCGACCGACGAGCGACGACGTACTCGCGGGCCTCGGTGCGGCGGGGAACGACCTCCGGGTCCGCGCTGTGGCCGACGGAGCCGTCATCCAGCTGTGTGACGACGACGGCGTGCCATTGGTGTCGATCGAGATCCCGCTGCTGATCCAGGTGCCCGGTGAGGTCGAGCGGATGCTCGGACCGGACGTAGGCGCGGTCAGGACGCCGACCTGGTGGGTCGAGGTCCGGGCGGGGGCCGAGCAGCGGGTACGGGAGATCGCGGACAGGTACGCCGAGAACCTGATCGCCAGGCTCGGCGGCCGGGTGTGCGACACGTCGCCGATGGTTGCCGGGAAGGAGCACAACTGATGCCCAACGACCTGATGTTCAGCCCAGGCGTCGACCTGATCACCGATCGGGTGGCAGTGGTGATGCAGGACCGCGCGGTCGTGGGCATGTCGTCGTGGCTTGCCGATGCGGTCCTTGCGGCGACGGCCGAGGACCGCGGCATCCAGCTGGTCACATCACCCGCCACACGGCTGACCTGGCCCGTCCGCTCGAAACTCTTCGGCGAGCCCATCTCGCGGTGGGTGGTGGCGGTGGACGACGACGAGTACTTCGACGGGCTGAACGGCGCCCGGCTGAAGTGGAACGGCGAGCTGTTCGTGGCTGTGCTGACAGGTGACGGCGACGGCACCGCAGACATCCATCCGGCGTTCTTGGTCGAGGAGACGCCGACCGCGCATCTACAGCTGACCGTGCGGGTGCGGCACCAGGCGACGGAGTCCCTCGAGGTCGGCCATCTGGCGGAGAAGCTGTTCACCGAGACGACCGGCGGCGGCCCGACCGGGTGGTCGACGTCCGAGCCCGTGACCCAGCCGTGGAGCCCGGCAGCGCTCACGGAGTACTGCCGGGGGCGTGCGCCCGCGCCGACCTGGCTGGTGCTGTCGGGTCAGCCGGGCGATGACTTCAAGCCGGCGCGCGGCACGCTCGAGCTGCTCCGGACCATGTCGGGAGTGGACGAGACGGTGACCCTGTGCGTGGCACAGCCCGGGACGGGTTTCCCGCCGGTCACAGACGTCGGTCGTGTCATCGACGACGTCGCCGACAACTTCGAGCTGATCTCGGCGCTCGTCATGGGCTCGTACGGCGCGGCGGACGGCACCTACCAGCCACGCTTCGCGGGAGTGGCCGGCCCGATCGGTGTCGCCGCAGGCTATGAGGCCCTCAACGGGCGGCCGCTGGCCGAAGCCCTGGCTGTCGACGGGATCCCGACCGCCTTGGCGATCGGTCCGGCGCACAAGCCGGCGCTGTGGTATCCGCTCGGAGACGGGCGTCCGGAAGACTGGGGGAAGTTCCAGAAGGTGATGGAGAAGCTGGTGCCTGCCGCATGAGCACCTACAGCCGGGTCACAGTCATCGGCCGGCGGCGTCGCATGGACGCTGTGCTTCCGGCAGACGAGCCGCTGGGGGTTCTGCTGCCGGACCTGCTCCGGATGCTCGACGAGCCGCTCCAAGAGACGCCGCGACGCCGCTTCCTGACCACCGCCGACGGCACGCTGGTGCCGCCGGAAGGCACGCTCGCCGGCTCGCTGGTGCTCGACGGCGCGGTGCTGCGACTGGCGGCAGAGGGCGAGCTGCCGGCGCCACCGACCGTGTACGACGTGACCGAGGAGGCGGTCGCCGACCTCGAACGACGAGGTACTGCGTTCAAGCCCAGCCACCGGCGCATCCTTGCGGGAACCGGGCTGGTCTTCTCGGTGGTTGCAGGTGGGATCTCCGTCCTCGTCGCTGCGCCGAACCCGGTGACGGCAGCTGTCCTGCTGGTGCTCGCCGCGATCTGTGCCTTCGTCGGCATCGCACTCGGCCGCGTGGGCAACAAGCTGATGGCAATCCCGCTGGTGACGATCGCGACCGTCACGCTGGCGCTGGCTGTCGGGTACTGGGCGCTGGATGCGGGCTGGACCTTCGGGCTGGTCCTGACTGTCGGTGCGTTGTGTCTGGCGTTCGGCCCGCTGTTCTATGCGGCCGCTGGCGTCGCAGGTGGTGGCGTTGTCGCCGGAGCGACGGCGCTGCTGTTCGTCGCGGTCTGGATGATCGGTGTCGGCACCGGTCTGGCCGCTGAGCGGGTCGGTGCGCTCGCTGCGCTGCTCGCCGTACTGCTGCTGGGGCTACTGCCGCGGATGGCGCTGGCGCTGTCCGGGCTGTCTGGTCTGGACGACCAGCGAGCCGCCGGCCGGGAGATCATGCGCGGCGACGTACAGAGCGCGCTGAACGCGGCGCACCTCGGCCTGGCGCTGGCGACCGCGCCAATCGCGGTGTCGTCGGCAGTCGCCGGCCTCATGTTGTTGCGGCAGGGCTCTGTCTGGGCGGTTGGGCTGGCGCTCGTCCTGGCGTTCCTGCTCGCGTCTCGGTCGCGCATGTACCCGTTGCTGAGCGAGGTCGCCGTACTGTTCGCCGCAGCGTTCACCATCGTCTCCGGCTGCGTCCTGATCGCCGCCGTCACCGGACAGGGCGGCGCGTTCATCGCTCTCGGTCTGTTGGTCCTGGTCGCGATGTTCTGCGCGTTCGGCCTGGGCTTTGCTCCGGCAGAGCATGTCCGCGCCCGGCTGACACAGGTGCTGGACTATGTTGAGGTGGTGGCGATCATCGCTGTGGTCCCACTGGCGCTGGGAGTCTTCGGCGTCTACACGAGCCTGCTGCACAAGTTCTGACGACCGGATGGAATGACTGACTCTGACGGGCAGGGCGGCCTACTGCGCCGAATCGCCAGCGAGGCGGCGTACCTGGTCGGTGGCTCGAGCCGGATGCGGCGCGACGTCGACGACCTGGCCACCGTACGTCGGCCGATCGCGATCACCCGCAGGATCGGGGTGACCAGTCCGGTGATCAACGGCGGTACGTCGACGGTCGCCGCCTTGCTGTCGACGATGCTGGCGTCGCAGCGCGCCGATCGGGTGGTGGCGGTCGACGTCGACCCGTCCGGTGCGGAGCTGTCGCGGCGGCTCGAGCTGGCCCTCGGAGCTGGGGCGATCGAGGGCGTCAGCCTGATCCGCAGCAACCCGGCGGTCGCTGCGCTGCGGTCCACGCTCGCCGATGTGCAGAGCCAGGGGGCACGCGACGTCGGGCTCGCTCTGGTGGACTGCCCGGGCAGCATGTACGACGAGATCGCGACCGAGATGGCGAACACGGGGCACTGCACGGTGCTCGTCGTACCGTCGGCCCAGCCGGTCGCGGGCTATTGCCTGCAGCAGCTCGACACGCTCGGACCGGCCGGGCAGGACCTGCTCCTCAGCCGGGGAGTCGTCGTGATCACGATGGTCGAGAACGCCGACGAGGACACCAGCCGGTGGCTGGGGGAGGCGCTTCGGCAGCGGGGTCTGGCGCCGGTCATGTTGCCGTACGACCCGCATGTCGCCGGGGCGTGGCCGCTGCATTCGAGTGAGCTGCAGGCCGAGACGCGTCGCGCCGTACTGGAACTCGCGGCCCGGGTCGTGGAGACGGTGACCCGGTCTGCCAGCTGATTCACAGCAAACCTTCAAACTGCGGTTGAATCCGCGAGCGGTTGAACCGTTCGGCTCATCCGGTCGTTTGAGTCGGTATATAGCGTTCAACTACTTCGACTCGCAGGCTCCTGGAGGTCCAGATTCATGAGCGATGACACGATGGCACCAGTCACCACACCGCAGCCGGCCGAGGCTGTGCCCAGCACAGCGGCGGCCGATCTGCGCGACCGGAGGACGGTGCTCCGCTGCGCGGCCGTGGCCGCGCTGGTGGGTGCCAGCGCCCCGATCCTTGCGGCCTGCGGTAGTAGCGACGACGCGTCCGGAGGCAGCTCCACGCCGTCGGCCACCGGTTCGAGCTCCTCGCCGAGTGCGAGCACCCCGTCCTCCAGCGCGCCGTCCTCCAGTGCACCCTCGTCGAGTGCGCCTGCCGGCGGCGGCACGGTCCTCGGCCCGGTGTCCGACGTACCGGTCGGCGGCGGCAAGGTGTTCACCGACGCCAAGGTCGTCGTGACCCAGCCGACCGCGGGTCAGTACAAGGGCTTCTCCGCGGTCTGCACGCACCAGGGCAACATCGTCGGCTCCGTCGAGGACGGCCAGATCGTCTGCCCGTTCCACAACAGCCACTTCAAGATCAGCGACGGCAGCGTGGCCAGCGGGCCGGCGCAGTCGCCGCTGCCCGCGGTCAACGTCGCGGTCGAGGGCGCCAACATCGTTCAGTCCGCCTGACCCCGTCCGGCAGGCATGAGAAAGGGCCCGGCCTGCGGGCCGGGCCCTTTCGTTCTCGGATCAGGACTGGGCCGGATCCGCCTTCCCGACGAACAGGAGCTTGTTCGGCGACGCGTCACCCGGGTCGCCGACCTTGTCCGGCGTCGAGTTCGTGACGAGCGCCTTGGCGACGTCTGCCGGCGTCGCGTCCGGGTGGTCGGCCAGGTACAGCGCGATCCCGCCGGCGACGTGCGGCGTGGCCATCGACGTACCGCTCATCTTCGCGGTGGCGTCCGGGTCGGTGATGCCGACCGAGGTGATGTCGACACCCGGCGCGAACAGGTCCACGCACTTGCCGAAGTTCGAGAACGACGCCCGCCGGTCCTGGTCGTCGGTCGCGCCGACCGTGATCGCCGAGGGCTCCCGGGCCGGCGAGCTCAGGCAGGCGTCCGCGCTGTCGTTGCCGGCAGCAACGGCATAGGTGACGCCGGCGCCGACCGAGGCCTTCACCGCCGCGTCCAGCGCGTCGTCCGCGCCGCCGCCGAGGCTCATGTTCGCGACCGCGGGCTTCTTGGCGTTCTTGGTCACCCAGTCGATTCCGGCCACCACGGACTCGGTCGAGCCGGAGCCCGTGCAGTCGAGCACGCGGACCGCGATCACCTTCGCGCCCTTGGCCACGCCGTACGTCGTACCGGCGATGGTGCCGGCCACGTGGCTGCCGTGACCCATGCAGTCGACGCCGTTCTGGCCGTCGCCGACGGTGTCGGTGCCGACCGAGGCGCGGTCGCCGAAGTCCTTGTGCTTGGCGTAGATACCGGTGTCGATCACGTAGACGTTCACGTTGTCGGCCGTCGTCGACGCCTCGTACTTCTTGTCCAGCGGCAGATCGCGCTGGTCGGCGCGGTCCAGGCCCCACGGCGGGTTGTCCTGGTTGACGCTGATCTTCTGGTTCTGCTGGACGAACGCGACCCTCGAGTCGCCGGCCAGCTTCTTCGCCTGGTCCTCACTCATGCTCGCGGAGAAGCCCTTGATCGAGGCGTCGTACTGGTCCTTGACCTTGACGTCGTAGCTCGTCGCCAGGCTCTGCGTGGTGACCCGGGTCTGCGCCTGCGACCGCTGGCCGTTCAGTACGACGATGTAGCTGCCGGGGATCGCGTTCGAACTTCCGGCGCCACGGATCGACGCGGTACCGGCCGGGGCCGGCTGTGCCGCGTTGCTGCCGGCTGCCGACGCGACGATGCCGGTGGCTGCGAGCGCTGAAGCCGCGAGTGCGCCTAGGAAACGGCGCGGTACAGCGCGCGGCCTGCTCAGGGATGGGGACATGGGCGGAACTCCCTCGAGTCAGCGCAAGGCGTTGTTGCCTCACGCAAAGGTCCTGCACATCTACCCTGTGTCACACGCTAGAGACGACGCTCATCCCAACCGGGGGTCAAACCGGGCTTATGGGGCAAGCCGCAACACGACTGCAAAGTTCACTGCGTTTGGCGGGACTGATGGTTGGCGTACTTACGAGCCGCGAACTCGTAGGCCTCCTCGAGGTGAGGTACGAGTGCGCCGAGGTCGGTCGGATCGACGATGCAGACCCAGTACTGCGAGGCGTAGAACGGGTGCGGCATCAGGGTGCCGCGCGCCGTGTAGTCGTGACCCGAGTCGAGCACCCAGTCCGCGTCCCGCTCGGTCGGCGCCGCTCCGAAGAGGGACGTGTACGTCGCCTTGGTGAGACCGATGTTCAGCCGCCAGGCGCCCGGCTCGTCGAGTCGCGACACCGTCTCATAGTGGTCGCCGGTGACAATGGTGGCGAACGGCTGCTGTCGCTCCGGTGGGAGGTCGGCCGCCGGGTCGTAGAGGTAGAACAGGTCGTCCTGGGCCTCGAGCACCCGGACACCGTCGTACGCGCGGATCGTCCGATCCAGTTCGTCGATCGTCATACCTTCAAGTCTGTCATTGAACCTGCTTTAGAGACTTTGCCGGAATTCCGGATTTGTCGGCATCGCGAACTAGGGTGGTTGGGTGGCTGATCCGTCCTCCTACCGTCCCGCTCCGGGATCGATCCCCGACTCGCCCGGCGTCTACCGTTTCAGCGACTCCGCCGGGCGGGTGATCTACGTCGGCAAGGCGAAGAACCTGCGGGCCCGGTTGTCGTCGTACTTCCAGGACCTGGTGAACCTGCACCCCCGCACGCAGGCGATGGTCACGACGGCCTCGAAGGTCGAGTGGACCGTGGTCGCCAGCGAGGTCGAGTCGCTGCAGCTGGAGTACTCCTGGATCAAGGAGTACGACCCGCGCTTCAACGTGAAGTACCGCGACGACAAGTCGTACCCGTGGCTCGCCATCACCCTCAACGAGGACTACCCGCGGGTGATGGTCGGCCGCGGCCAGAAGAAGAAGGGCGTGCGGTACTTCGGTCCGTACAGCCACGCCTGGGCGATCCGCGAGACCGTCGACCTGCTGCTCCGGGTGTTCCCGATGCGCTCGTGCAGCAAGGGCGTCTTCAACCGGCACCGCCAGATCGGCCGCCCCTGCCTGCTCGGGTACATCGGCAAGTGCGCCGCGCCCTGCACCGGTCAGGTGACCCAGGACGAGCACCGCAAGATCGTCGACGACTTCGCGGCGTTCCTGTCCGGCCAGACCGCGACGTACGTGCGCCGGCTGGAGAAGGAGATGAAGGCCGCCGCGGCCGAGCTCGAGTACGAGCGGGCCGCAAAGATCCGCGACGACCTGGCCGCGCTCGAGAAGGCCCTGGCCAAGAACGCGGTCGTCCTCGGCGACGGCACCGACACCGACGTGATCGCGCTGAGCGAGGACCCGCTCGAGGTCGCCGTGCAGATCTTCTACGTCCGCGGCGGCCGGATCCGCGGTGAGCGCGGCTGGATCGCCGACAAGGCCGACGGTACGGCGACGACCGGCGACCTCGTCTCGCGATTCATCCAGCAGATGTACGCCGACGACTCGGTCGACGCGATCCCGCGCGAGATCCTGGTCCCGACCATGCCGGAGGACGCCGACGCGCTGACCGAGTGGCTGGAGGGGATCCGCGGCGCGCGGGTGTCGATCCGGGTCCCGCAGCGCGGCGACAAGAAGGCGCTGATGGAGACCGTCGAGCGCAACGCGTTGCAGACGTTGACGATGCACAAGACCAAGCGGGCCAGCGATCTGACCACCCGCAACCAGGCGCTCGAGGAGATCCAGGCCGGGCTCGACCTGCCCGAGGCACCGCTGCGGCTGGAGTGCTACGACATCTCGAACCTGCAGGGCACCGAGGTGGTCGCCTCGATGGTCGTCTTCGAGGACGGCCTGCCCCGCAAGAGCGAGTACCGGCGGTTCGTGATCAAGGGCGTCGACGGGCAGAACGACGTCGCCTCGATCGCCGAGGTCCTGACCCGCCGCTTCAAGCGGCTGCTCGACGACCGGGCCGCGATGACCGAGGACGACGACCCGTCGGCGGCGCTGATCGACCCGGAGACGGGCCGGGCGAAGAAGTTCTCCTACGCGCCCAGCCTGGTCGTGGTCGACGGCGGTCCGCCTCAGGTGGCGGCGGCCCGGCAGGCGATGGACGAGCTCGGCCTCGGCGACATCCCGGTGTGCGGCCTGGCCAAACGGCTCGAGGAGGTCTGGCTGCCGGACGAGGAGGACCCGGTCATCTTCTCCCGTACGTCGGAGGGCTTGTACCTGCTGCAGCGACTCCGCGACGAGGCGCACCGGTTCGCGATCACGCACCACCGCAACCGCCGGTCGAAGTCGATGGTCGAGAGCACGCTCGACGAGGTCCCGGGGCTGGGCGAGGTCCGGCGGAAGACCTTGCTGCGGCACTTCGGGTCGTTGAAGAAGTTGCGTGCGGCGACGATCGACGAGGTCGCGGACCTGCCCGGTTTCGGGCCGCGGCTGGCCGAGTCCGTCGTACTCGCGGTGAACGCTGCCGCAACGAAGGCGGAAACCGGCCGGGCGCCATCGGTGAACACGGCCACAGGCGAGATACTGGGCGACGACGTCCCGGCGCCGGCCGGGGCGCCTGACGGGGACTCCAGGGAGAACTGAAACTGATGGACGACACGGGCGGCAACCTCATCATCGTGTCCGGCATGTCCGGCGCGGGACGGAGCTCCGTCGCCGACGTACTGGAAGACCTCGGCTGGTTCGTGGTGGACAACCTGCCGCCGATGTTCCTGACCACGCTGGTCGAGCAGGTCATCGGCACCGGCGCGGCGCCACGGCTCGCGGTCGTCGTCGACGTCCGGACCGGCTTGTTCTTCGAGGAGCTGAGCTCGGCCATCCACGACCTGCGGCTGAAGGGCTATCGCCCGCTCACGCTGTTCCTCGAGGCCTCGGACGACGTGATCGTGCGCCGGCAGGAGAGCGTCCGCCGGCCGCACCCGCTGCAGGGCGAGGGCCGGCTGCTGGACGGCATCCAGCGCGAGCGCGAACTGCTCGGTGACATCCGGGCCGGCGCCGACCTGGTCATCGACACCTCGAGCCTCAACATCCACCAGCTCGCCGCGAAGATCGTGAACGCCTTCGGCGACGAGGAGAACGCCGAGCTCCGGGCGACCGTGGTGTCGTTCGGGTTCAAGTACGGCATCCCGGTCGACGCCGACGTGGTCGCCGACATGCGCTTCATCCCGAACCCGTACTGGCAGCCCGACCTGCGCCCGATGACCGGGCAGGACAAGCCTGTGTCAGACTTCGTGCTCGGCCATCCGCTGGCCCAGCAGTTCCTGCAGAACTACGTGGACGTGCTGGACACCCTGCGGACCGGCTACCTGAACGAGGGCAAGCGCTTCGTCACCGTCGCGATCGGCTGCACCGGGGGTAAGCACCGCAGCGTCGCGATGGCCGAGGAGATCGCCCGCAGGCTGCGCGAGAAGGGGTCGCCGACGTTGGTGGTACATCGGGACTTGGGGCGGGAGTGACGCGATCATCCCGAGTAGTAGCACTAGGTGGGGGACACGGTCTGGCCGCCTCCCTGTCCGCACTGCGCCACGTCACCGACCAGCTGACCGCGGTGGTCACCGTCGCGGACAACGGTGGCTCGTCGGGCCGGCTTCGCCAGGAGCTGGGTGTGCTGCCGCCGGGCGATCTGCGGATGGCCCTGGCCGCGCTGTGCCGCGACGACGAGTGGGGCCGCACGTGGGCCGACGTACTGCAGCATCGCTTCCGCAGCAACGGTGAGCTGCACGACCACGCGGTCGGCAACCTGCTGATCGTCGCGTTGTGGGAGCTCCTCGGCGAGGCGGTCGATGGGCTCGACTGGGTGGCGCGACTGCTCGGTGCACAAGGGCGCGTGCTGCCGATGTCCTCCGTACCGCTGGACATCACCGCGCGGGTGCTCGGGCTCGATCCCGCGCATCCCGAGGTGATCACTGAGATCCGCGGTCAGGCCGAGGTGGCGACGACCGAGGGGCACGTGGTCGATGTCGCGCTCGACCCCGCCGACCCGCCGGCTTGCCCCGAGGCGCTCGTAGCCATCGCCGAAGCCGACTGGGTCGTCGTCGGCCCGGGTTCATGGTTCACGTCCGTCATCCCGAATCTGCTGGTCCCCGAGCTCTGCCGCGGCCTCGAGCTGACCAGTGCCCGCCGACTCCTCACGCTGAACCTGGGGGAGCAGAAGGGCGAGACCGACGGCTTCTCACCCGAGACCCACCTAGAGGTGCTGGCCGCCCACGCACCGGACCTGCGCATCGACGTCGTCCTCGCGGACACCGGCCACGTGCCCGACCCCGAGTCACTCCGCCGTACTGCGGAATCCCTCGGGGCCGAGCTGGTGATCGCCGACATCGCCGCCGACGACCGCGACCTGCACCACGCCCCGGACAAACTCGCCAAGGTGTACCGCGAGATCTTCAGCTAGTCGAAGTCGACGTCCAGGTTCATCGGCTGGTCGTAGACCTGCTTGCCCCGGGCGTCGTACCCATGGACCCGGACGCTCTTGATGCCCGCGTTCCCGCCGGTCAGACCCCAGATGAAGAAGCCGTTCGACATCAATGCACGGGTCGGGCCGGTCGGCAGGTCGACGACGATCTGCGCGACCCCGTCGGGAACCATCGCGAAGCCGGACAGATTCTTGAACTTCCCGTCGGCCTGGACCGCGCCGCGGCTGTAGTCGTACGCGCCCTTCGCGGTCGGCGTCAGCATGTGACACCACGCGTACACGCGCTTGTCGGGCGAGATCAGCACCGCCGTCAGCTTGTCCCCGGTGCCGGTCTTGAGCGCGACCTGCCACGCCCGCGAGATCGGTCCGGCGGCCTTGATCACTGCGTCGTCGGTGTTCACGCCGCCGTTCGCCAGATCCTTGAAGTAGATCTCGTCGACGCCTTCGCACTGGGTGGTGACCTGTTCGTCGGTGAGCGGACTGACGGGTGGCGCGGCGGCGAGCGGCTTCCCGGTCCCGGGTTCCTTGGTCAGCACGACCACCGGCGTGATCGCTTGCGCGGTCTTGACGGTCACCGCCGGATCGACCGTCCGCGCCGGGCCCGTGAACGGCTTGGTCGTCTGGTCGTACACCTTCTTGCCGGCGGCGTCGTAGCCCCGGATCCGATCCAGCGTGATGAGCTTGTCGTCCTTGCCGGGGTGGCCGAGCGTGACGAATCCATCCGATCCGACCAGGGCCTCACGCGGGTTGCTTTCGCCGTCGATGTCGAGCAGCACGCGAGCCACACCGGGCGCCGGAACCCGGAACCCGTCCCGCACGGTCAGCGGAATCCGGTACTGACTCCTCGCCGCGACACTTGCCGTGCTGGTGCGCCCCATGCTCTCCGGCTTGGCCGGACCGTCCATGGTGCAGGTCACGACGACGGACTGGTCCGGTGAGAGGAGCAGGGTGTTCAGCACGGACTGATCGCCGCTCTTCACGACGACCTTCCACCGTCCGTTGATCGGACCGGCCTTGTCGGCGGTCTTGTGCTCGCTGTCGATCAGCCGTGCGTAGGCCAGGTCGTGCTCCGAGCATCGGCGCAGGACCTCGGCATCGGCCAACGGACTCACCGGCGGTGCCGGTACGACCGTCTTGCCGGTCTCGTTGTCGACGATGCGGCCGGTCTTGACGTCGATCGTGATGGTCTGACCCGACGGAGTACCGGCCGGGCCTGCGCTCTCGTCCCGGGTAGCGGACCAGGTGGCGATGCCGCCGATGATCGCCGCCGTGGTGAGGACCGCGGTGGAGGCGGTCGCGATGCGGGTACGGCGGACCGAACGCCGGGCCCGGATCAGCAGGTGGTCGACGTCGGTGTTCAGCGGCCGGTCGGTGTCGTCGGCAGCGGTCGCCAGCAGGTGTTCGATGTCGTTGTTCACGGGGCGCTCCTTTCGGTCTGGTCGAGAAGCTCGCGGAGGCGGGTGAGGGCTCGGGAGGTCTGGCTCTTCACGCCGCCGACGCCGATCCCCAGGACGGCGGCGGTCTGTTCGATGCTGAGATCGCCGTAGTGGCGCAGTACGACGCACGCCCGTTGGCTCGGCGGCAACGCGGCCAGGGCCTCGACGACGAACATCCGGTCGTCGACCGAGCCGGCCGGGTCTGCGAGCACGCCGGCACGATCGTCGGCGTCGATGAGTCGCTCGCGCCGCCATGGCTTGCGGGACTGGTCGAAGACCGATGTGACCAAGCACTGGTGGGCGTAGCTGTTCAGGCCATGCGTGCGGTCGATCCGGTTCCAACGGCGGTAGACCTTGACCAACGCGTCCTGCGCGGCATCCTCGGCGCGATGCCAGTCGCCGCACATCAGGTACGCCGTACGCCGCAGCCGCCGGATCATGGCGGCGGCGAACTCGGTGAACTCGGCTTCATCCGATGCCTTCATGCGCCTCCTCTCACAATGTCGCCGGGGTAACGCGATCAACCCGCCCGAAGGTTGCAGCGTCCCGGATGGCCGTAACCGCAGGCGCTCGGGGCCGTTGGTGGTCCAAGGGTCTTTGACATGGGTGGGAGGATGGCCTTCATGGCGATGACAGCACAGGTGAAGTCCGAGCTGACCAGTATTCAGGTGACGAAACCGTGTTGCCGCAAGGCCGAGGTCTCGTCGATCCTGCGGTTCGCGGGCGGGCTGCACCTGGTGTCCGGACGGATCGTCGTGGAGGCCGAGCTGGACAGCGGCGCCGCGGCCCGGCGGCTGCGCAAGGACATCGCCGAGATCTTCGGGCACCCGTCGGACGTCGTGGTGATCTCCCCGTCCGGCATTCGCAAGCAGACGAAGTACGTCGTCCGCGTCGTCCGTGACGGTGACGCGCTGGCGCGGCAGACCGGCCTGGTGGACAACCGCGGCCGGCCGGTGCGCGGCCTTCCGCCGGCGGTGGTGTCGGGCGCTTCCTGTGATGCGGTCGCGGCTTGGCGGGGCGCGTTCCTGGCGCACGGCTCACTGACGGAGCCCGGCCGGTCGTCGTCGCTCGAGGTGACCTGTCCCGGTCCCGAGGCGGCGCTCGCGCTGGTCGGTGCGGCCCGGCGGCTCGGCATCGGATCGAAGGCACGCGAGGTGCGGAACGTCGACCGCGTGGTGATCCGCGACGGCGACGCGATCGGCGCCCTGCTGACCCGGCTCGGCGCGCACGAGTCGGTGCTCGCGTGGGAGGAGCGCCGGATGCGGCGCGAGGTCCGCGCAACCGCGAACCGGCTCGCGAACTTCGACGACGCCAACCTCCGTCGTTCGGCCCGCGCCGCGGTCGCTGCCGGCGCCCGCGTCGAACGAGCGCTGGAGATCCTCGGCGACGACGTGCCCGATCACCTGCAGGTCGCGGGCAAGCTGCGGCTGGAGCACAAGCAGGCCAGCCTCGAGGAGCTCGGACAGCTGCACGAGCCGGCTCTCACGAAGGATGCAGTAGCCGGCCGCATCCGCCGTCTGCTCGCGATGGCGGACAAGCGCGCCGCCGACCTCGGCATCCCCAACACCGAGGCCAACCTGACCCCGGACATGCTCGACCCGGCCTGACCAGATCGTTATCAACTGCCACCCGCGTCGCCCTGATCGCGTTGCTTGGATTGCTCTACGGGGTTTCCATCCAATGAACAGATGAGGACTGATGGGCACCACTGAAGAAGAAGCCGCGGCGATGGACAGGATCAACCAAGAGGCCATCAAGCGCGAGGTCGAGCGCATGCAGGCCGAGGCCGCGCGGAAGGCCGCCGAGCAGCAGAACCAGAACAAGATGGTCGCCGATCCGGGAGCGGGTGGCGTGGCCTGGCCGGACAACGAGGTGCAGACGGGGCCACAGACCGGCATGGACAAGGTCGCCGGTGCGCTGCGGGTAGGTCAGGCCGGCGACGTCGCGTTCGCGCGTGACCTGCTGAACAGCGGCCAAGCACCGCTGGGCGGCGTGAGCAAGACCGACCAGGCCGCCGACGGAGCCAAGGAAAGCACGGCGGGAGCGCGCGCCGCGAAGCCTGCGCTCGGCCTCGGCTGACGCACCAGCTGGTCAACTGGTATTCAAACGGCTGCCCCGGAAGGTTTCCGGGGCAGTTGCACGTGGGGTGGTCTGCTTGCAGAGCTACCGGCGGGTCATGGTGGTCTGATGTGGACGCTACCAGTTGGCCAGGTGGGCTGTTGGGCTAGTGTTCGGGCTGTAGCGGCAGTGCTCGACAGCTAGTTCAAGGAGACGCAGTCCCGTGACCGTACGCGTAGGTATCAACGGCTTCGGCCGGATCGGCCGTAACTTCTTCCGCGCCGTGCAGGCGTCCGGTGCCGACATCGAGGTCGTCGCCGTCAACGACTTGACCGACAACCAGACCCTCGCTCACCTGCTGAAGTACGACTCGATCCTGGGCCGCTTCCCGGGCGAGGTCTCCGCGACCGACGACGACATCACCGTCGGCGGGAAGAGCTTCAAGGCGTTCGCCGAGCGCGACCCGGCCAACCTGAAGTGGTCCGACGTCGGCGCCGACGTGGTGATCGAGTCGACCGGCTTCTTCACCGACGCCACCAAGGCCAAGACCCACGCCGACAACGGCGCCAAGAAGGTCATCATCTCCGCCCCGGCGAAGAACGAGGACCTGACCGTGGTGATGGGCGTGAACCACGACCTGTACGACGCCGAGAAGCACACCGTGATCTCGAACGCGTCCTGCACCACCAACTGCATCGCCCCGCTGGCCAAGGTCCTCAACGACGCGTTCACGATCGAGAAGGGTCTGATGACCACGATCCACGCGTACACCCAGGACCAGAACCTGCAGGACGGCCCGCACAAGGACCTGCGCCGCGCCCGCGCCGCCGCGCTGAACATCGTCCCGACCTCGACCGGCGCCGCGAAGGCGATCGGCCTGGTCCTGCCGGAGCTCAAGGGCAAGCTGGACGGCTACGCGCTGCGCGTCCCGGTCCCGACCGGCTCGGCCACCGACCTGACCGTCACGGTCGGCCGCGAGGTCACCGTGGACGAGGTCAAGGAGGCCTACAAGGCCGCCGCGGCCGAGGGCTCGCTGAAGGGGTACCTGACCTACACCGAGGACGAGATCGTCTCGACCGACATCGTCACCGACCCGGCGTCCTGCATCTTCGACTCGGGCCTGACCAAGGTGATCGGCAACCAGGTCAAGGTCGTCGGCTGGTACGACAACGAGTGGGGCTACTCCAACCGCCTCGTCGACCTCGTGAAGCACGTCGGCGCCTCGCTGTAACACGGCTCTGAGTAACACGGCTCTGACGACCGTCTGATTCCCGGCCTGTGCCGGCGCCCGCGAAGGCGCCGGCACAGGCTTCACGCTTGAGTTGAGGAAGCTGAACTGTGAAGACCATCGAAGATCTGGGTGACCTGGCCGGGATGCGGGTGCTCGTCCGGTCCGACCTGAACGTGCCGCTCAAGGACGGCGTGATCGGCGACGACGGCCGGATCCGCGCCTCGCTGCCGACGCTGGTGAAGCTGGCGAAGGCCGGCGCCAAGGTGATCGTCACCGCGCACCTCGGCCGCCCGAAGGGTCAGCCGAACCCGGAGTTCACGCTGGCCCCGGTCGCGAAGCGGCTCGGCGAGCTGCTGCAGCCCGAGGGCATCACCGTGCATTTCGCCACCGACCTGACCGGCGAGAGCGCCCAGGAATCGGTGCAGGACCTCGACGAGGGCGAGGTGCTGCTGCTCGAGAACGTGCGCTACGACGCCCGCGAGGAGAGCAAGGACGAGGAGCAGCGGGGGGCGCTGGCCGAGGAGCTGGCCGCGCTGGCCGACGTCTTCGTCAGCGACGGTTTCGGTGTCGTGCACCGCAAGCAGGCCAGCGTGTACGACGTGGCTCGCGAGCTTCCGCACGCGGCCGGCGGCCTGGTGCTCGCCGAGGTCGACGTGCTGAAGAAGCTGACCGAGGAGCCCGCTCGTCCGTACGTCGTGGTCCTCGGCGGCGCGAAGGTGTCCGACAAGCTCGCCGTGATCGACAACCTGCTGGCCAAGGCCGACAAGCTGCTGATCGGCGGCGGCATGGTCTTCACGTTCCTCAAGGCGCAGGGCCACGAGGTCGGCAAGAGCCTGCTCGAGGAAGACCAGCTGGACACCGTCCGCGGCTACCTGAAGCAGGCCGGCGACAAGATCGTGCTGCCGACCGACATCGTGGTCGCGCCCGAGTTCAAGGCCGACTCGCCGGCCACCGTGGTCACGGCGGACGCGATCCCGGCCGACCAGCTCGGCCTGGACATCGGCCCGGACTCCGGCAAGGCCTTCGCGGCCGAGATCGCCGGCGCCAGGACCGTGTTCTGGAACGGTCCGATGGGTGTCTTCGAGATGGCGGCGTTCGCGGCCGGAACGAAGGCCGTCGCGCAGGCGTTGACCGAGGTGGACGGGCTGAGTGTCGTCGGCGGCGGTGACTCCGCGGCCGCCGTCCGCCAGCTAGGCTTCGCCGACGATGCGTTCGGGCACATCTCCACCGGTGGTGGGGCGTCGCTCGAATACCTGGAGGGCAAGGAGCTCCCGGGTCTCGCCGTACTGGAAGAGGACTGAGCAACCATGGCAGACGCTGCCCGTACGCCACTCATGGCGGGCAACTGGAAGATGAACCTCAACCACGTTGAGGCCGTGCACCTGCTGCAGAAGCTGTCGTGGACGCTGCAGGACAAGAAGCACGACTTCGAGCGGGTCGAGGTGGCCGTGCTGCCCCCGTTCACCGACATCCGCAGCGTGCAGACGCTGGTCGACGGTGACCGGATGAAGATCAAGTACGGCGCGCAGGACGTGTCCACGCACGACGCCGGCGCGTACACCGGCGAGATCTCGGCGGCGATGCTCACCAAGCTGGGCTGCACCTACGTGCTGACCGGCCACTCCGAGCGCCGGCAGTACCACAACGAGACCGACGAGCTGGTCAACGCCAAGACCGCCAAGGCGCTCGAGGCCGGGCTGATCCCGATCGTGTGCGTCGGCGAGGGCCTGGAGATCCGGAAGGCCGACGGCCACGTCGACCACTGCCTGGGCCAGATCGACGCCGCGCTGGCCGGGCTGAAGCAGGACGACGTCCGCAAGCTCGTCATCGCCTACGAACCGGTGTGGGCGATCGGCACCGGCGAGGTGGCGACCCCGGAGGACGCGCAGGAGGTCATCGCCGCGATTCGGGGCCGGATCGAGGAGTCGATCTCACCCTCGGTCGCCGACTCGGTACGGATTCTTTACGGCGGATCGGTGAAGATGGCCAGTGCAAGTGGCATCATGGCCCAACCGGATGTCGACGGCTGCCTGGTCGGAGGTGCGAGCCTTCAGGTGGAGGAGTTCGCCGGCATCTGCCGTTACCTGGACCTTCAGTTAGGCTACTCCTCGTGATTCTCGCTTTCTCGATCGTAGTGATCGTCTGCAGCCTCTTCCTCACGCTGCTCGTGCTGCTGCACAAAGGCCGCGGTGGCGGCCTCTCGGACCTGTTCGGTGGCGGTGTGTCGTCCAGCCTGGGCGGCTCCTCGGTCGCCGAGCGGAACCTGGACCGGATCACCATCGGTGTCGGTCTGATCTGGTTCGCCAGCATCGTCGCGGTCGGCCTGCTCTACAAGCTCGGCTGAGGGGTCGGTTCCCGTGGCTGGTGGTGGTAGTGCGATTCGCGGCAGCCGGGTCGGTGCCGGGCCGATGGGCGAGGCGGAGCGCGGCGACACCGCGCCCCGGCAGCGCATCGTGTTCTTCTGTGCGAACGGGCACGAGACGGCGACCTGGTTCGCGGTCGAGGCGGCCATCCCGGAGGAGTGGGACTGTCCGCGGTGCGGTCTGCCGACCAGCACCGATGTGAACAACCCGCCCCCGCCGCCGAAGATCGAGCCCTACAAGACGCACCTGGCCTACGTGAAGGAGCGCCGCTCCGAGCAGGAGGCCCAGGAGATCCTCGAGGAAGCGCTCGAGAAGCTCCGCGCCCGGCGCGCCCGCGGCGAGGTCATCTTCTAAGCAGGACTGCGTTCAGCCCGGACCGGCGTACCGGTCCGGGCTGTGTCGTTGGTTGGCGCTGTGTGATGACTCCGGCGCAGCGCGCTAGGGTCTGCGGCATGACGTCGATCGCGCCGTTGCGCTGGACCCCGCCGCCCGCACCGCCCGTGCGCCATCCGAAGAACGTCGACGTGGAGGTGGTCGCGCTGCCGGGCGCGGGCCCCGAGGACACGCTGATCGACGACGACGGCAGCGTCCTCACCGGCCTGTACGACGGCCGGATCCTGCGCGTCAGCGCGGACGGCAAGACGATCAGCACCCTCGCCGACACCGGCGGCCGGCCGCTCGGCCTGGAATGGCTGCCCGACGGCAAGGTCCTGATCTGCGACGCGAACCGTGGCCTGCTGACGCTCGACAAGGACAACCGGATCGCGACGCTGCTGTCCGAGATCGACGGCCGTCCGCTGCGGTTCTGCAACAACGCCGACGTCACCGAGGACGGCACGATCTACTTCACCGACTCCTCGACCAGGTTCGGCATCGACGAGTGGGTGGCCGACCTGCTGGAGCATTCGACCACCGGCAGCGTGTACCGCCGTACGCCGGACGGAGAGCTCACGCGGCTGGCGACCGGGCGAGGGTTTCCGAACGGCGTCGCGCTCAGCGGTGACCGTCGTTCGCTCTTCTGGGCCGAGACGGCGATGTACGGCCTGTACAAGCTCGACCTGACGACCGAGAGCGCGGAGCCGGTGCAGATCGCCTCGATCCCGGGGCTGCCGGACAACATCGCCCGCGGTTCCGACGGCCTGATCTGGGTCGCGGTCGGCTCGCCGCGCAACGCCGTACTCGACTTCCTGCTGCCCAAGCAGCCGGTGCTGCGCAAGGTCGTCTGGGCGCTCCCGGACGCGCTGAAGCCGAAGGCCGCGGACATCATCGAGATCCAGGCCTACGACGAGAGCGGTGCGCTGATCCACGATCTGCGCGCCAAGCACCCGGACTTCCACATGCCGACCGGCGTCCGTGAGCGGGACGGGAAGGTGTGGCTCGGCAGCATCGGGACCAGTTCGCTGGCCACGTTCCCGACGCCGTAGGCTCGCCGGTATGCGTTTCGGGATTGCGATCCTGCCCGAGTACCGCTGGCGCGACGCCGCGCCGCGGTGGCGGCGGGCCGAGGAGTACGGCTTCGACCACGCGTGGATCTACGACCACCTGACCTGGAGCGGCCTCCAGGACTCGGCGTGGTACGGGACGACGCCGACGCTGACGGCGGCCGCGACAGTCACGTCGACGATCAAGCTCGGCACGTTCGTCACCTCGCCGAACTTCCGGCACCCGCTGGCGCTGACCCGCGACATCCTCGCGATCGACGACGTCTCCGACGGTCGCTTCTTGTGCGGGATCGGCGCCGGCGGCAGCCTGGATGCGACCATCCAGGGCGGCCCGGACCTGACACCGCGGCAACGGCAGGACCGGTACGAGGAGTTCGTGAAGCTCCTGGACACCCTGCTGACGACCGACGGCGTCGACTTCAAGGGCGAGTACTACGAGACGCGCAACGGCCGCACGCTCCCTGGCTGCGTCCAGCAACCGCGGGTCCCGCTCGTCCTCGCCGGCAACGGCCCGCGCTCGGTGAGGTTCGCCGCGGACCACGGCGACGGCTGGATGACCACCGGCGGCGACAAGACGAACCTCGACACCTGGTTCGCCTCTCTCGCGGACCTGAGCAAGCGCCTGGACGACCGACTGGAGGGTCGCCGGATCGACCGCTACCTGTCCATGGACTCGGCCGTTTTCGCCCTCTCCAGCCCCAGCGTCTTCGAGGACATCGTCGGTCGCGCCGTTGCGTTGGGCTTCACCGACCTCATCACCCATTGGCCGCGCAGCCAGGGCGTGTACGCCGGCTCCGACGCTGCCCTGGAGCAGATCGCGACCGAGGTCATTCCTCGTTTGCGCTAGTGCGGCGGACCCAGGCGGGGACGGCGTACCACAGGACGGTGAACCAGAGCAGGACGGCGGCGACGATGATGATCGCGGCCGGGCGGGGGAGTACGACGTCGACGGCGATGAGGATGCCGCCGGCGATGGCGAGGATCAGGAAGATCATGCCGCCGACGGCCATCCGGCCGGCGATCGGGAGCATCCGGTCGCGGAGCTTGCGGCGGTAGACGATCCGGTGGAACGACACCGGCGCCAGGAACAGGCCGACCGCCAGCGCGGACGCGATCAGCGTGACGGTGTACACGGCGTGGGTGAAGCCGTCCGCGTCCTGGAAACGGTTCTGGAAGGCAATGCTGAGCAGGAACGCGAACAGGATCTGGGTGCCGGTCTGGGCCAGCCGGAGTTCCTGGAGCAGCTCGTTCCATTGCCGGTCGAGCCGTTCACCGGGGTCTTCGTCCGGCCGGTTGTACCGCGGGCTGTCGGTCACACTCCTATTAGACCCGGGAACGGCGGAGGGGCCGCACACCGAATCCGGTGTGCGGCCCCTCTACTGGTTCAGGAAAGGGTGATCCTCAAGATCCGATCGCGCGGATGTTCTCCGCCTGCAGCCCCTTCTGGCCCTGGGTGATCTCGAACTCGACCCGCTGGTTCTCGTCCAGCGAGCGGAAGCCCGACATCTGGATGGCCGAGTAGTGCGCGAACACGTCCGCGCCACCGTCATCCGGGGTGATGAAGCCGAAGCCCTTGTCAGCGTTGAACCACTTGACAGTACCGACAGCCATTTGTCTATCTCCTCGATGGCTTATAACAATCCGTGAACCACACCTCATGGATCACGCGTCGCCGAAAGGTCCCAGACGACAGACCGGCCATGCAGCACAGCAAAGTCAGGGAGTCCAAAACTGCAACGCCATAACTGTAGCCGTTCTGCGGCCTGATGGTAGGGGTGACCACAAACACGTGTCGCTGATTGTCAGGGGCCGTTACGCTTCGTGGTCGCCCTGATGCGGGCCTGCGAGTACCGCTCCGCGACCCGAAATCCCGCGCCTACCTGCTGGTTCTCGGCAGGCGGCGGGTGCGGGACGATGGCAACGAAGGACAAATGACCGGTACGCCGGGTAGCGGACGCGTTTTTCTGATCATTACCCTCGGCGTGTCGCGCGGGCATGGACAGCAGCCAGGACAGTGGAGGACAGCGTGATCGTGACAGTGACCCGCAGCGGGGGTTTCGCCGGTCTGACCAAGCACGGTGAGCTCGACACCAGGGACCAGCCCGACGCGGACCGGCTCGAGGACGCGGTCCGGGCGCTCGGCGGGAAGGACCTCGGCTCCGGCAGGCCGCAGCCGGACCGGTATGTCTACCGGCTGGTGGTGCGTGATGCTCAGGACACCGAGGACACCGACGCCACGCAGCACACCGTCGCCGAGCAGGACGTGGACGCCACCACCGCCTGGCTGCTCGACCGGATCCTCAGTTAGCGCCAGTCGATCTCCGGCGCCCGGTAGAAGTTGACCCCGAGCACCTCCCAGCGCGGCGCCTGCTCGGCCAGACGGTCGCGGTACGCCGTCCAGTCGAGCGCGGACTCCTGCGACCAGCCGAGCTCCGCGATCCCCGGCAGCCGCGGGAACACCAGATACTCGATCTTGCTCACGTCGTCGACGGTCTCGGTCCACAGCGGCGCCTCGACGCCGTCGATCGCACTCTCCGGTACGTCGGGGACCAGCGTGGCCGGGTTCCAGCTGTACGACTTCTCCACGCTGACCAGACCGGCCCAGTCGAGGCCCAGCTCGGTGCTGGCGTCGTACTTCATGTCCAGGTACGCACGGTTCGCGGGGGAGAGTACCAGCGTCGCGCCCTGCTCCACGGCCTTCTGCGCCAGCACCTGAGCCTTGGGGTCCTCGGTGCCCCAGTACTGCACGACAGTGCCGGCAGGCAGCGGCCCGTCCGCGATCTCGTGCCACCCCATCACCCGCTTGCCGTGCTTCACGACCAGCTCGGCGGCCTTGGGCACGAACGCGAGGTACTCCGAGTGCGCTGTCGAGTGGGCCTCGTCCCCACCGAGGTGGAGGAAGTCGCCGGGCGTCTGCTCGGCCACCTCCCGGAACACGTCGTCGAGGAACTCGTACGTGACGTCCTTGTCGATGGCGAACGAGCTGAAGCCCACCTCGGTCTCGGTGTAGAGCTCCGGTGCCTGGTCACCCTTGTTCAGTTCCGGGTACGACGCCAGCGCGGCGTTGGTGTGTCCTGGTGTGTCGATCTCCGGGACGACGGTGATGTACCGGTCGGCGGCGTACTGCACCAGCTCGGCATACTCCACCTTGCTGTACGAGCCGCCGTCGCCTCCGCCGACCTGCCGGCTGCCGCCGTACGTCGTGAGGTTGGGCCACGAGTCCACCTGGATCCGCCAGCCCTGGTCGTCGGACAGGTGCAGGTGCAGGTGGTTGACCTTGTAGAGCGAGATCAGGTCGACGACGCGCTTGACCTGGTCGACGGTGAAGAAGTGCCGGGAGACGTCGAGCATCATGCCGCGGTAGCCGTACCGCGGCGCGTCGGAGATCGTCGTACCTGCGATCTCCCAGGGACCCGCCTGTGCGCTGTCCGCCTCGGCCTTGGCGGGCAGGAGCTGGCGGAGCGTGGTGACGCCGCGGAACACACCCTCGGCCGTCGCTGCGGTGATGGTGACGCCGGATGCGTCCGCGCGGAGCTCGTAGCCTTCGGCCCCCAGGGACTCCGGGCCGCTGGTGGACAGCGTGATCGTGCCGGCGCCGTCCTCGACCGGTAGGGCGAATCCGGTGGATTGCCGGAGCTGAGTCGCGAACCGCTCGGCGATCGTCCGGGCGGAGGGGTCATCGAGGCCGATGGTGGCATCGGCCGGCAGCGAGAACGTCTCATCGGGAAGCGCCTGCTGCGCCGTGGGCTGCGGGATCATGATCGAGAGTGTTCGCGGCCCCGGATAATCCGTCAAGACCTTTCAAAACTTCTTGGCGAGGGCCGTTGCCTGCGCCAGATAACTCCCGCCGAACAGGACCACGTGGACCAGCAGCGGGTGCAGCTGGTGCAACCCGATCCGGTCCCGCCAGCCGTCGGCGAGCGGGTGTGCCTCGTCGTAGGCCCGCAGTACCCGCTCGAGGTGCGGCAGCCCGAACAGGCCGAGCATGGCCAGGTCCGTCTCCCGGTGGCCACCGTGCGCGGCCGGGTCGATGAGCTGTACTCCGTCCGCCGTCCAGAGCACGTTCCCGGACCACAGATCGCCGTGGATGCGGCACGGCTCGTCGGAGGCGTCGTCGTACACACCCGCCTCCAGGCGAGTGCAGAGCCGCTCGAAGACGTCCAGGTTGAGTCCCGCGGCCCGCAGGTACGGCCGGAGGCGCAGGTTGGCGTAGAACTCACCCCACGACTTCACCGGCTCGTGCGCAAACGGCAGCGCGGCCGTGCCGATGTAGCCATCGCCGTCCCACCCATCCGGAGGTACGCCGTAGTGGCGGGCGCCGGCGTCATGCGTGACAACCAGCCTCCGACCGAACTCCTCCGCGGCCTCCGCGGTCGGCGGGACTGCATGCAGCATGGTGGTTGTCAGGTGAGTAGGGGAGACGTCGAGCGGCTCGGCCACCGGAACGCCGCCCGGTACGGCGAGCCACCGCAGTCCGGCTGCCTCGGCGGCGAAGAAGCCTGGCGGTGCGTCAGGCCGGCTCTTCACAAACCTGTCGTTCATGCCCGCACTCTTCCAGCACGATGCGGCGGCGGGCCACGAACGGCTCGGACAGCATCACGAGGGCGGCGATCGCGGTGAGCAGACCACCGGCGAGCGCGACGCTGCGGACCGTCGTGTGGTCGATCAGCGCGCCGCCGACGAACGCGCCGGCCGCGATGCCGACGTTGAACGCCGAACTGGTCCCGGCCGACGCGATGTCGGTGCTCCCCGGAGCGATCTGCAGCGTCCGGCTCTGCACCGCGACCGCGAGTCCGCTGAAGGACAGCCCGATCAGTGCGATCAGGACGACCGCGGCCACCTTCACCTGTCCGAACCCGAACAGCCCGAGCAACCCGACGGTGATGAGTCCGAACGGGATCACGACCGCACCCCACGGGTACCGATCGAGGACCCTGCCGACGATCAACGTGCCGGCGAACCCGCCCGCACCACTGGCCAGCAGCATCGGACCGAGCGCGGCGGAGGAGAAGCCGGTGATGTCCAGCAGGAAAGGCGTCACGTAGGTGTTGAACGTCAGGAAGCCGGTGACTCCGATCGCGGCGGCGACCAGCAGCACGACGTACCGGCGGGCGTCGGGGGCGGTGCCGCGACGTGACGGACCGTCCTGGACCTCTGTGCGCGGCAGCAAGGTCACAATCCCGAGGCAGGCGGCCGCGCCGAGCGCGGCCATCACCACGAACGGGACCCGCCAGCCGGCCTGCTCACCGAGCCACGTGCCGAGCGGGATCCCGAGGATCGGCGCCAGCGCGGTGCCGATCGCGAGTCGCGCGACCACCCGGCCGCGGAGCTCCGGCGGGAACAGGCTGGTCGCGATCGGCGGCGCGATCGACCAGAACAGCGCCTGCGAGACGGCGATAACCAGCCGTCCGGCGAACAGCACCTCGTACGTCGGGGCGGCGGCCGAGAGCGCCGTCGCCACGGTGAGGACCGCGAGGGTGCCACCGAGGACGAGGCGGCGGGGCAGGTGGTGGGTCAGCCGGGCCAGTGGGATGGAGGCGAGCACGACGACGACGGCGTACCCGGTGACGAGGAGGCCGATCTGGGAGCGCGACCGACCGAGATCGTCGGCCATCACGGTGAGCAGCCCGATCGGCAGCACCTCGACGGTGACGAACGAGAACGTCGAGACGCCGAGGAACACCAGTGCCGCGGTGGCTCGGCGGGACGAGAGGGTCATGCGGTCACCTGATCCCGGTAAAAAGTGTGATGCTGGTAGCGTCTCATCTATGACCGACGGTTCTCACGGGGAATTTCGCATCGTGGGCGGGCATCCTGCCCTCGATCTGGTGAACACGGTCACCCCACGGCTGCGCGGGGGCGCGGGCGAGCACGAGTACCTGACCTCTCCGGCGGATCTGCTCGAGTGGAGTCGCCGGATCGGGCTGATCGATCTGCGCGACTACAGCGCGGTCGAGGGCACCTGGCGGTCGTCCCCGGACCTCGCCGTGAAGGCGCTCGGGGCGACGCTGGAGATCCGCGAGGCGACGTACGACGTGCTCGCGCCGCGGGCGGCCGGCGCCGTCGTCGCGACGGACGGCGTCAAGCGCAGCGAAGGATCCGCCTTCGAAGGACTGATGTTGCGCTGGTCCGCGGCCGCCGCGCGCTCGATGCTGATCCCGGACGCGCGGCAGGACCGCGGCGTCGCCGAGTTGGTCGTCGGCACCTCGCCGGCGCAGCTGATCCCGGACCGGCTGGTGGTGGCCGCCGTCGAGCTGGTGCGGACGGTCGAGCTGCGGCAGTTGCGGGCCTGTCCGGTCGAGGACGGCGGCTGCGGCTGGCTGTTCCTGGACCGCAGCCGGAACGGTTCCCGCCGCTGGTGCGCGATGGAGGACTGCGGGACGCGGGCGAAGATCCGCAAGCTGGGGGAGCGGCGACGCGCTACCGCCGTACTGCAGTCTTAGTGGTAGCGACAGCGAACCTTCACTGTCAGCGATCGGTTCACAGGTCGAGAACGCGTGTCGAAAGGTGCGAATTGTCCCCTCGACCTGTCATCGTAGGCGGCCGGGCCTTCCGACCAGAGGGACCTGGCCGGGCCTGCACCGGACTAGGAAGCAGGCTGACGCAACAGAATGTGGAGGACAGATGACGCAGGTGGCAGAGCAGCCGGGCAGTACTGCCGGGCGGCTCGGCTCGGTGGTGCTGGATTGCCCGGACCCGCTCGAGCTCGCCCAGTTCTACTCAGCGCTGCTGGGGCTGGACATCGACGAGAACGGTGACGACGACTGGCGGAGCCTGACCGGCCCCGGCTCGTCGCTCGGGTTCTCGACGCTGGCCTTCCGGCGCTCGGAGCAGTACGTGCCGGCCACCTGGCCCGGCACCGACGCGCAGGATCTCCATCTCGACCTCATCGTCGAGGATCTCTCGAGCGGTCACGCGACCGTGGTCGCCCTCGGCGCCGAGCCGCTCGACCCCCTGGACCCGCCGCCCGCGGACAACGCGCGCGGCTGGCGGATCTACGCCGACCCGGCGGGCCACCCGTTCCGGATCTGCCTCGAGTGACAGTTCGAGAGCCCGCCCCGCACGGGGCGGGCTTTCGCATGTTCAGACCCAGGCGCTGCTTCCCGTGAACGCGAAGTGCCGCCCCTCGACGTACTTCGGCCGCGGCTGGTAGCTGTTCACCCCCGGCTCGCCGCGCAGGTGGAACGCGCTCGGGTACGGCGTCTCCGGATCGGTGATCCGGGTGGACGTAGGGATGTAGCGGATCGTCAGCCCACACCGCCGGTTCGGCGACGTGTTCGCGTTGCTGCCGTGGACGATGTTCGGGTGATGGACTTCGACGTCCCCTGGCGCCAGCACCATGTCGACCGCTTCGTTCTCGTCGACCTCGGCCGCGATCTCTCTGCCGAGCACACTCTCGACCTCGGTGTTGGCGCGCGTCCCGGCCACCCCGGACCGATGGCTGCCCGGCACGACCCGCACACACCCGTTCTCCGGTGTCGAGTGGTCGACGGCCAGCCACAGCGTCACGACCTCCATCGGGTCCAGCGGCCAGAACGCCGCGTCCTGATGCCACAGCACGGGCTGCCCGGAGTACGGCGGCTTGGAGATGTAGTGGGAGGCGAACAACGCGATGTCCGGCCCGACGAACCGCTGGGCGATGTCGACGAGCCGGTCGTCGCTCACCAGCCGCACCCAGAACGGGTCGTCGCGCAGGTACACATGCCCGAGCTGCTCGGGCCGTACGTCGGGATGCCGGGCCTGCAGCCATTCGACATGGTCGTTCACTTCCTTGATCAGCTCTTGGTCGATGACGTCGCGGAAGATGACGTAGCCGTCTGTTTCGAACATGTCTTCAGCGTGCGGCTCGTTGACCACGACGCACTAGCAACGCCCTGACGAGAATTTGTACTGTGTTGACGTGAGCCAGATCCTGCGGTTCGAGGCGCACGCGTTCGGGCGGCCGTACCACGCGGCCCGGGTGCGGATCCCGGCGCGCGCCCGCGACACCGAACTGCACACACACGCGGACTTCCACGAGTTCATGGCCGTCGTGTCCGGCAGCGGCGAACACCTGCTGACCACCGGCGTTGAGGAGCTCCGCCCGGGCGACGTCGTCCTGGTGCGGCCGACGGACCGGCACGCAATCCGCGGCTCGCTGCCCGACGGCCTCGAGTTCGTCAATGTCGCCTTCCCGAGCTCGATCTGGCAAGGCTTCCTGGACCTGACCCGCACCGCGACCTGGTCGTCGCGTGGACCGATCGCCTTCCACCAGCCGGCAGCGATCGCGGTCTTCGAACACGCCCTCGCCCGTTTCCAGGACAACCCGAGCAGCTACGACCTGCTGCGCTTCTGGATCGATCTCCTCGACCTGCTCGCACCGGTCGACGCCGCGGACCCCGGCGTACCCGACTGGCTCGCGAGAGCGTGTACGGCGATGCGCGCCGAGCAGAACCTCCGCGGCGGCGTACCCCGGCTCCTCCAGCTGGCCGGTGTCAGTCCGGCTCACCTGTCCCGCTCGATGCGTACGGCGTACGGCATCACCCCGACCGCCTTCGTCACCGATCTCCGCCTCGAACACGCCGCATCCTTGCTAGCAGCAACCAACACGTCGATCGCCGCCATCGCCGCCCGCTGCGGCTTCACCAGTCAGTCGTACTTCACCCGGACGTTCACCGCGGCGCACGACCTGCCGCCGCGCGACTTCCGCCGTCGCGCTCAGCGCGCCTTCGTGCCCTAGAGCGATTCCAGGTACGCGATCGCGTCCGACTGCTTGAACCACTTCGCCCACCCGAGCACGTCGGCGTTGAAGCGCGGATCGGTCAAC
Source organism: Kribbella sp. NPDC051586 (assembly GCF_044453965.1). Taxonomy (NCBI): domain Bacteria; kingdom Bacillati; phylum Actinomycetota; class Actinomycetes; order Propionibacteriales; family Kribbellaceae; genus Kribbella; species Kribbella sp. NPDC051586. The sequence continues at coordinate 1,140,220 of NZ_JBITDF010000003.1, forward strand.
GACAGGTCGGCGCCGCGCTCGGCCAGGAACCTGAGCGTGTCCAGCGTGCCGGTTCCAGTCGCAAGGTGTGCGGCGGTGAAGCCGTCCGGTGTGCGCTCGTCGACGCCGAAGCCCAGGTCGGCGAGCTCCGGGATGACCTCCCATCGCTGCGCTGCGGCAGCCTCCGCGAGCAGCGCCGGCCGCTCGGCCGGTGTGACCTCACCCGCAAGAGCTGCCGCGAACGGGTCCTCGGGGTGCATTCCCCGGTAGAAGTCGCGGACGGCGCCGACCTCCGCGCCGTGGTGGATCAGTTCGTCCAGGATGTGCAGCGCGAAGGACGTGCCGTCGTGCTCGGCGTACATCCCCGCAGGCTCGCCCATCGGGCGGTCGAGGACGTCTTGGCTGAGCGCGGCGAGGCGCCGACGCCAGACGTCGTACGCATGATCCAGGGCGGCCAGAGCGTCCGGCGCGGAACCCGGCACCGGCGGCTGGCCGTCAGCCGGGTCGACCTGGCTGCCGAACCAGGTGGCGGTGCGGTCCTCCTGCAGGATGTCGACGATGTGGGTGATCCGCCACGCCAGCGTGGTGAACGGCGCCGGCGTCGGTGGGATCCGGCTGCCGTCGGGGACATAGCCGTCCTCGGTCTTGCGGACCGACCAGCAGCCGTCGAACGGTTCCCAGAAGTACTCGTTGTCGGTGAGGCCCCGCACCCGGTCCCGCAGGCGCTGCCAGGCGAAGTCGGACAGGTCCAGGAGATTCTGCGAAAGCGTCGTCATGGAGCCACCGTAGAGCGACCTGCGGACAGTATCGGTCCGCAGGTCGAGGCAGAATGGCGTGAACATGGATACCGCGGCCAGATTGCTCCGCCTGCTCTCCTTGCTGCACTCGCGCCCACAGTGGGACGGCGCCGAGCTGGCAGCGAGGCTCGATGTCACGCCGCGGACCGTACGGCGGGACGTCACGCGACTGCGCTCACTCGGGTACCCGGTCGAGGCCGAGGCCGGGATCGGCGGCGGCTACCGGCTCGGTCCGGGCGGCCGGCTTCCGCCGCTGCTGCTCGAAGACGAGGAGGCGGTCGCGATCGCGGTCGGCCTTCGCGTTGCGACGACCACGACGGTGTCAGGCGTCGAAGAGGCTGCTATCTCGGCGCTGGCCAAACTCCATCAGGTTCTGCCTACCCGGTTGCAGGAGCAGGTCGCCGCCATCGGCGCGCACACGACTCAGCTGCCGCAGGGCGAGCTGCCGCAGGTCGACGGCGAGGTGCTGGTCACGCTGGCCGCCGGCTGCCGTCATGTCGAAGGGATCCGGTTCCGGTACCGCACCCATGACGGCAGCGAGTCCGAGCGCAGCGTCGAGCCGCTGCAGATCGTGCACACCGGCCGCCGCTGGTACCTCGTCGCGCGCGACCGGGATCGCCAGGCCTGGCGGACGTTCCGCGTCGACCGCATCACCGAGCCTGTGCTCACGGGCTCGCGCTACCGGTTCGAGGACCCGCCCGACCCGGTCGCACTAGTTGCCGAGGGCACCGGAGTTGCGCCGTGGGACATCGTCGCCCGGGTCCGGGTCCAGGCAGACGCTGCGACGGTCGCCCGGCTGATTCCGCCGAGCCAAGGCGTGGTGGACCCCATCGACGCGAACACCTGCGAGGTCCGCTTCGCCGCGAACGACCTGGGACCCCTCGTCTCCGGGGTCATCCGCCTCTACTGGCCGTTCGAGATCCTCGAGCCCCCCGAACTCCGCACCGCCGTCCACGACCACGCCCGCCGCCTGCTCGACTCCTAGCAGATTGCGCGACTGCCGGCCCGCAGCGCGCGCTATCTGAGCTGTGGCTGCGATCCGGGCAAGGTGGTCTTCAGCGTTACCGATGGCGCCGTGCTGGATTGCACTCTCCAAGGGGGTCACCCCGATGGCTCCCGTCGAGGCTGATCTTCCGGGCTTCACGAATGCCCAGGACGGAGTGGTGGCTGCCCTCGCCCGGCAGCTTGGTCAGGAGGGGCTGCAGGTCGACGACACCTTGCCCCCGGAAAGTCGGCCGAACTATCACCAGAACCTGCGAATCGGGCCGCTCTGGGGCTCGAGCCTGGCATGGGCAGGCGGTGGCACTCTCCTGGTCACCGCGTTGATCGCGATCGCGCTCCGCATTCGACAACTGCGCCGCCGAACCTAGTGCTGCAGCTGGACAGTACGTATACGTCCACTGCCTGCGAACCGCACGTCTGGCCATCGGTCTGATCACCGCGCTGTGGGCATATACGTACAGTCCAGGTGCAGCAGAGCTTCAGCTCTCCGCCAGGGCCTTCCGGATCCGTTTCTCCGAGATCGGGTACGGCGTACCCAGCGTCTGCGCGAACAGGCTGACCCGCAGCTCCTCGAGCATCCACCGCACCTCGAGCAGCCCGGGGCTCGGGTACTTCCCGGTCGGTACGGCGCGGAGGTGCTTCTCGTACTCGTCGGTGAGGCTCTGAACGATCGCCATCCCGGAGCGGTCGCGGGCCGCGTTCGCTCCGAGCTTTTCGAGGCGCTGCTCCATGCCGCGCAGGTATCGGACCAGGTCCGGGAGCCGCTTGGCGCCGGTCTCGGTGATGAAGCCGGGGTGGACCAGGCGTTCGAGCTGACCGCGGACGTCGGACAGGGCCACGATCAGCGCCGGGCTCGACGCCCGCGAGATCTGCTTGTCGACGGTCCGGGCATGTCCGAGCACCTGCTCCACCTGCTGCAGGATCGTCAGCACCGTGTCCGCGAGGTCCGACCGTACGGCGTCGCGCAGGATCGCGAAGGCGGTCAGATTCCACGCCGGGCCGCCCGCGACAGCCATCAGCTGGTCGACCGCCGCGCCGATCGCGTCGTCGAGCAGCTCGCCGACGTTGCGATGCGGTCCGGCCATCAGCGTCATCTTCTGCTGGTTGCTCAGGTGACGTTGGACGACGTCGATCACCGACGGCATCGTCAGCAGCAGGAGCCGGCGGGTGCCCGTCCACATCGCGGCGGTCTGGTCGCGCTCGGTCTCCTGCAGCCGGATCGCGACGCTCTTGCCTTCGTCGACGAGCGCCGGATACCCGGCCACCGTCAGGCCGTTGCGGCGCTCGGAGAAGCTGTGCGGCAGGTCGCCGAACGTCCAGTCGGTCAGGCCGGACTTCTCCAGCCCGCTGACCGCCTTCGACGCCACCTGCGAGATCGCGGCCGTCGTCTTCGGCTTCAGCTTCTCCTTCAGCTTGGCGAGATCCTTGCTCTCGGCCACGGTCTTGCGCTTGTCGTCCTCGACCCGGAACGTCATCCGCAGATGCTCCGGCACCCGGCTCCAGTCCCAGTCGGCCGGCTCGATCACGACGCCGCGCAGGTCCCGCAGCGCGCGGGCCATCGCATCGGTGAGCGGACCGGACGCCGGGTCCAGCTCGGGCAGGATCTGCCGGGCGTGGTCCGGCGCCGGCACGATGTTGCGCCGGATCGTCTTGGGCAGGGACTTGATCAGCGTGGTGACCAGCTCCTCGCGGAAGCCGGGCACGCTCCACTCGAACCCGTCCGCGGTGACCTGGTTGAGCACGAGCAAGGGGATGTGGACGGTCACCCCGTCGGCGTCGGTGCCTGGCTCGAACGCGTACGTGAGGTCGAAGGTCATCCCGTTCTGCATCCAGTGCAGCGGGAACTCCTCCTCCCGGACCTCGGCGCCCTCGCGCACCACGAGCGACCGCTCGAAGTCGAGCAGGTCGTGGTCGCGTTGACGTGCGGTCTTCCACCAGGTGTCGAAGTGCCGCCCGGTGACCACCTCGGCGCCGATCCGCTCGTCGTAGAACGCGAACAGCGTCTCGTCGTCGACCAGCAGGTCGCGGCGGCGGGTGCGCTCCTCGAGCTCCTCGACCTCCTCGATCAGCTTGCGGTTCTCGTGGAAGAACTTGTGGTGGGTGTCCCAGTCGCCTTCGACCAGCGCGTGCCGGATGAACAGCTCGCGCGACACCTCCGGGTCGACCTTGCCGTAGTTCACCTTGCGCCTGGCAACGATCGGCACGCCGTACAGCGTGACCTTCTCGTAGGCCATCACGGCGCCGGCCTTGCGTTCCCAGTGCGGCTCGGAGTACGACCGCTTGATCAGGTGCGGCGCGAGGTCCTCGGCCCACTCGGGCTCGATCTTCGCGTTCACCCGCGCCCACAGCCGCGAGGTCTCGACCAGCTCGGCGGCCATCACGAACTGCGGCGGCTTCTTGAACAGCCCCGAGCCCGGGAAGATCGCGAACTTGGTGCCGCGGGCACCGATGTACTGGTGCTGGTTGGCCGGGTCCTTCAGCCCGAGGTGCGACAGCAGACCAGACATCAGCGAGATGTGCACGCTCTGCGGGTCGGCCGGCTCGCCGCTGTTGAGCTTTACGCCGATCTGGGACGCGACCTGGCGAAGCTGCGCGTAGATGTCCTGCCACTCGCGGACGCGGAGGTAGTTCAGGTACTCGCTGCGGCACATCCGGCGGAACTGGTTGCCGGACAGCTCCTTCTGCTGCTTCTTCAGGTAGCCCCAGAGGTTCAGGTACCCGAGGAAGTCGCTGTTCGGGTCGCGGAACCGGGCGTGCTGCTGGGTGGCCTGCGCCTCGGCGTCGGTCGGGCGTTCGCGCGGGTCCTGGATCGACAGCGCGGCCGCGATGACCATCACCTCGCGGACGCACGCGTGCTTGTCGGCCTCGACGATCATCCGGGCCAGCCGCGGGTCCAGCGGGATCTGCGCGAGCTGGCGGCCGATCGGGGTCAGCCGGCCGCCCTTCGGGCTGTCGATCGCGCCGAGCTCGGTCAGGAGCTGCAGGCCGTCGGTGATGCTGCGCTTGTCCGGCTCGTCGATGAACGGGAACGCCGCGATGTCGCCGAGCCCGATCGCCGTCATCTGCAGGATGACCGAGGCCAGGTTGGTGCGCAGGATCTCCGGGTCGGTGAACTCCGGGCGGTTGGTGAAGTCCTCCTCGGAGTACAGCCGGATCGCGATCCCGTCGCTGGTCCGGCCGCTGCGGCCCTTGCGCTGGTTGGCGCTGGCCTGCGAGACGGGCTCGATCGGCAGGTGCTGGACCTTGGTGCGGTGGCTGTACCGCGAGATGCGGGCCGTACCCGGGTCGATCACGTACTTGATGCCGGGGACGGTCAGCGAGGTCTCGGCGACGTTGGTCGCGAGCACGATCCGGCGATTCGAGTGCGACTGGAACACGCGGTGCTGTTCGGCGTTCGAGAGCCTGGCGTATAGCGGCAGGATCTCCGTCGTACGGCGGTCGCTGCGGAACTTGTCGTTCAGCGCGTCGGCGGTGTCACGGATCTCCCGCTCGCCGCTGAGGAAGACCAAGATGTCGCCGTCGGCCTCGTACTCGAGCTCGTCGACGGCGTCCAGGATCGCCTGCGTCTGGTCGCGGTCGATCGTCGCCGGGTCCTCGGGGTCGTTGACCGGGCGGTACCGCACCTCGACCGGGTAGGTCCGGCCGGACACCTCGACGATCGGCGCCGGGTCGCCCTGGGCGTCGGCGAAGTGCGCGGCGAACCGCTCCGGGTCGATCGTGGCCGACGTGATGACGACCTTGAGGTCGGGTCGGCGGGGGAGGAGGCGCCTGAGGTAGCCGAGGATGAAGTCGATGTTCAGGCTGCGCTCGTGCGCCTCGTCGATGATGAGCGTGTCGTACCTGGTCAGGTCCCGGTCGCGCTGCAGTTCGTTCAGCAGGATGCCGTCGGTCATCAGCTTGACCAGCGAGCGCTCGCTGACCTTGTCGGTGAACCGTACGGCGAAGCCGATCGTCTCGCCCAGCTCGGTGCCGAGCTCCTCGGCGATCCGCTCGGCGACCGTGCGCGCGGCCAGCCGACGGGGCTGCGTGTGGCCGATCATCCCGTGGATGCCGCGACCGAGCTCGAGACAGATCTTCGGGATCTGGGTGGTCTTGCCCGACCCGGTCTCACCCGCGACGACCACGACCTGGTGATCCCGGATCGCCGTAGCGATCTCGTCCTTCAGCTGACTGACCGGCAACTCGGCCGGGTAGGTGATCTCCGGTACGGCGTCCCGGCGTACCTGGACCCGCCGCTCGGCCTGCTCGATCGCGCCGAGCACGCCCTGCAACGCCTGCTCGCGCTTCCGCGCTTCCTTGGTGGTCCGAACCCGCTCCAGCCGCTTCCCGAGATGCTCCCGGTCGTACGCCGTCAGGTCCTCCAACCGGGCAACCGCATCCGCCAGACTCACCCCGTCCTCGACGGAGGCTGCGCGACGCCCGCCTTCAGCGGGCGAGGTATTAGCGGCGTTGCTGCCCGCCTGACCCGGCTTGCGACGGCGGCGGGGCCGCCTGCCGGCGGCTGGGTCCCGGGAGGGAACTGGGGATGGACTCGGGGACTCGGTCCGGGCATCAGGCATAACCAGTCCAGTTTAGGCGGCCCGGCCCAACGCATCACCCGGATTAGTCGTGCGGCGACGGGACCTTGACCGCGAGGACGGGGACGGGGGACTCGAGGAGGACTCGTTGGGCGGTGCTGCCGAGGATGAGTTTGCCGACGGGGGAGCGGCGGCGGAGGCCGAGAACGATCAGGACGACGTCCTCGGCGGCAGCGGCCTTGAGCAGTGCGCCGGCCACGTCGCCTTCGGAGACGGCCTGCTGGATCGTCACCTCGACGCCGTGCTCGCGCAGCTTGACCTCCGCGGCAGCCAACTCGTCGGCGTTGGCGTAGCGCGCGTCGATGTAGGCGTCACCGCGGCTGGTGTTCAGCAGGAGCACCGAGGCGCCCCGCAGCTTGGCTTCGGTCGCCGCAGCGGTCAGCGCCGCCTCACCTTCGGGCGTTGGTACGTATCCGACGAGAATCTTCACAGGGCCCACTCTCCCACCAATCGGTCCCTCGTACTGACCGGCTAGGGTCGAGCGATGGTCGAGCTGCAGGTGGTCCTCCCCGATGAGTCGGCAGCGATGCCGCCCGAGCGACTGGCCGAGGTGGCCGTGGCCGCGGAGGAGCTCGGCTACGGGACGGCGTGGTTGCCCGACCACCTGCTGCCGCCGGGCGAGTTCGGCTCGACGTACGGCGGCGTGTACGAGCCGCTCGTGACGATCGGGTACCTGGCCGCTCGCACCACGCGGATCCGGTTCGGGACATCAGTGCTGGTGCTGCCGATGCGGAGTCCGTTCGTGGTGGCCAAGCAGGCCGCGACGCTACATCGGCTGTCGGGCGAACGCGTCGTACTCGGTCTTGGGGCCGGGTGGGCGCGCGAGGAGTTCGCGGCCGTGGGGTCGTCGTTCGAGGACCGTGGGCGTCGTACGGACACGTCGCTCGAGATCATCCGCGATCTGTTCGAGGGCCGGGACCGGGGCGGGGTGTTCGAGCCGCGGCTACGGGCGCCGTTGCCGATCATGATCGGCGGTACGACGACGCCGGCGCTGCGGCGGGCTGCGCGCTTCGGTGACGAGTGGCAGGGGCTCGGCCTGGACGGGGCCGCGTTCAGCGCAGCGGTCGCGCGGCTGCGGTCGTTCGGCGAGCGGACGGTGAAGGTCGGCACTCGGCTCGACTGGTCGAGCGGCGATCCTGGACCAGTGGTCTCGATGGCTCATGAGCTCGCCGACGCCGGCGCCGAGACGGTGGCGGTGTCGTTCGGGGACGAGCGCGGCGTCCTGGAGCGGATGACGCAGTTCTACGAACTCTTCACGGCGGGGTGAGCTTGCCGCGGAGGACCTTGCCGGTCGCATTGCGCGGGAACTCGTCGAGGACGACGATCTGGCGCGGGGTCTTGTAGCGGGCCAGGTTTGCCTTCACGTGCGCGATCAGCTCGTCCTCGGTCGCCGGCTCACGCAGTACGACGTACGCGACCAGGCGCTGGCCGAAGTCGTCGTCGGGGACGCCGGTGACAACTGCCTCGGCGACCGCGGGGTGTGCGGCCAGACATTCCTCGACCTCGACCGGGTATACGTTCTCGCCGCCGGAGACGATCATGTCGTCCTCGCGGCCGTCGACGAACAGCCGGCCGGCCTGGTCGAGATGACCGAGGTCGCCGGTGCTCATCCGGCCGTCGACGACGGTCTTGCTGGAGCCGTCGGAGTACCCGCCGAACACGAGCCCGCCGCCGGCGAAGATGCGTCCGGTCGCGCCGGCCCGCACCGGCTGGTCCTGCTCGTCGATGATGCGGATCGAGCTGCCGAGGCATGGTCGACCGACTGTCCCGGGCGCGGCGAGCAGGTCGGCGGAGGTGGCGATCGTGGCGATTCCGACCTCGCTCGACCCGTACGCGTCGCACAGCACCGGCCCGAACCGCTCGATGAACCTCTCCGCCAGCGGCACGCCGAGCTGCGACGCACCGGAGATCACCGCCCGCAGCGAATGCAGGTCGTACTCCGCGATCGCCGTCGGCCCGAGCTCCAGCAACCGCCGCAACATCACCGGCACGGCCACCACCGCGCCCGCCCGGTGCTTCTCGACATCCGCGAGCAAGGTCGCGGCGTCGAACCGGGGCCGCAACACCAACGGCGAACCGAGGAACAACGCCAGCATCGACGTCAACAATCCGAGCCCGTGGAACAGCGGGGGCCCGATAACCACCGCCTCGCCCGACCGAAGACCGAACCTGCTCAATGCACTCGCGGTCAGCCCGGCGAGCCCCGCCGCCGTAGGCACCCGCGGCGCCGCCTTCGGCGTGCCCGTCGTCCCAGAGGTAAGGATCGTGATGTGCCCGGGCGTCGATGGAGCCGGCGCACCCACCGCCCGACTCTCCGCGAGCTGGTCGAGAGTCACCGTCGTGCTGCCGCCTGGTGCACCGTCGCCACCGCCGGCGTCGGCTTCAACTCTCTCCGCCGACGAAGGGTTGGCGGAGAGAGACAGGACGGCCGGGAGATCGGCCGGAGCGGTGAACTCCGGGTCGTGGACGACGAGGTCAGGGCGGTGCCGTTCCAGGACGGCCTGTAGTTGTGGTGGGGCGAATTCGGTATTGACGAACAGGACGTCGGCGCCGATCCGGGACGCTGCCAGCGTCGCCTCCAGGAAGCCGATGTGGTTCCGGCACAGGACCGCGACCTTGCTTCCGGCAACGATTCCGTACTGCGCGTGCAAGCCCGCCGCGATGCGCTCACACCGCCGGTCCAGCTCGGCGTACGTCAGCTGCCGATCACCCGAGATCACTGCCGCACGATCGGGATACCGGATCGCCGCGACAACCCCGAGCGCCGCCATCGACTGACCCCACGTCCGCAGCGCCCGCTCGATCCGCACCAACTGCGCCGGCCCGGCCGACCGCCACACCCCGGACCTGACCAGCGCGACGGACAACCCGCCGACCTCGGCGGCGCCCTGCATCAGCCACACGGGCGGGCGGATCGGTCCGATCGGCCGGATCGTCCTCATCGCTTCTTCCCGCCTCCGGTACGCCAGAAGTACTGCTCGAGCAACCGGTCGGTCGGCACCCGCAACAAGTTGCCCACGGCATCAGCCGGCCGGACGAACGGCGGCGTGATGTTGTGCGGCCGCTCGGCCACCGCCGTACACACCTGATCGGCGGCCTGCTCCGGCGTCAGCCCCGGCATCTTGTTGAGCAGCGGCGTCGGCTCACTCATCCGGGTGTGCACCAGCCCCATGTAGACGGTCGACGTCGTCACCCCGTCGCCCCGAACCTCCTGCGCCACGCAGCGCAGCCAGACATCGAAGGCGCTCTTCGACGCCAGGTACGCCGACCAGCGCGCCATCGGCGGCGTCCGCACCCCAGCCGTGGACACGTTCACGATGTGTCCCGACCCGCGCTCCCGCATGGAAGGGAGTAACTCGAGCACGAGCTTCGCCGGGCCGAGGTAGTTGATCGCGTTCGTCCGCTCGATGTCGTGGAAGCGCTGGTACGTGTCCGCGATCGACCGCCGGATCGACTTGCCGGCGTTGCTGACCAGTACGTCGACCCGCCCGTGCTCGGCCAGCACCGTCCGCACGAGCTCCTCGACCGCTGTCGGATCCGCGAGGTTCGCCGGATACACGGAGGCCGACCCACCGCCCGCCCGGATCTCGTCCGCCACGACCTGCAACTGATCCTCGGTCCGCGCGACGAGCAACACCGTCGCTCCGGCCACTGCCAGCCGTCGCGCGGTCGCCTCGCCGATCCCGTACGACGAGCCGGTCACCAGGATCACCTTGTCGCGCACGGCAGCGGTCAACCGCTCGTCGGAGATCCGGGCACGCCCGTTGGTCAGCGCTACCAGCAACGGCCACCCGATCGGACGCCTCGCAGTCACCATGCCGCCGACATTACCCGCTAGTAGCCATCGACGGGAGGTCCTGGCTGACTCTTTGCAACCACTCGCGCACGAGCGCTCCGAGCAGCTCGGGCTGCTCGATCTGCAGGTTGTGCCCGGCGACGTCGAGGACGGCGTACGTCGCCCGCGGGTAGTGGGGGAGCAGCTCGTACAGGTCCTCGTAGCCGGTGACGGCGTCCTGCCGGCCGCACAACACCAGCGTCGGCCGTGTGTAGACCGGTCCGCTCTCCGGCGCCGTCGACAGGTCCCACTTCTGCTGGATGCGGTCCATCGCCACCGTGTCAGCGACCGCGAGCCCCGGCGCGACGTCGGCGCGATAGGTGGCAAGGGCGGCCGCGGTCTGCGCCACGGCGAGCTCGGTGAAGTCCTCGCCGTCGGTGAGCGACTCGAGAACCCCGGGCTCGGTCCGCAGGACGACGGGCTCGGGCAGCTTCCGGTCCTTGTGTGCGAGCGTGCCGGTCGGGCAGATCATGCCCAGGCCCAGGATCTGCTCGGGGCGCTCGGCGACGAGGCCGCGGGCGAGGTACCCGCCGTACGACTCGCCGATGAGCAGGAACGGCTCGTCACCGATCTGCTCGTCGATGAACTCCAGGACCGCCGCCATGATCCCGTCGGAGCTGTCGATGTCGCCGGCCGGGCTCTTGCCCATGCCGGGCAGGTCGGGATACAGCCGCCGGTAACCGGACAGCCGGCTGAAGATCGGCTCGAGACAGCCGGTCATCAGCCGGTGGTCGGGAGTCCACCCGTGCAGCGCGAGAACCGGGATGCCGTCGCCGAAGGACACATGGTGCAGAGTCATGACAGAGGTTTTAGCAATCGCTCCCGACAGTTTTAGAGTCGACCCATGGCCCGTCGCTCAGCAGTCCCACCGATTCCCGACTTCGCTGTACTTCGTTCCCGCCTGGACCGCGCTCGCGAGGCCGCGGCCGGGACCGGGCTGGTCATCGCGCCGGGCTCGGACCTGCGCTACCTGATCGGTCAGCCGGGTGGTTCGTTCGAGCGGCTCACCGCGTTGGTGATTCCCGCCGACGGTGTCCCGGCGCTCGTCGTGCCGAAGCTCGAAGCGCCGGGGTTCACCGGCTTGGAGGACCTCGGGGTGGAGGTGGTGACCTGGGTGGACGGTGTCGATCCGTACAGCCTGGCGGCCGAGCGGCTGGGTGGCCCTGAGCGGGTCGCGGTCAGTGACTTCACGCCGGCGTTGCACGTGCTGGCGATCCGGGACGCGCTGCCGAAGGCCGAGCAGGTGCTGGCCGGGCCGATCGTTCGCGAGTTGCGGATGCGCAAGGACGCGGCCGAGATCGACGCGCTGCGGAAGGCGGGCGCCGCGATCGACCGCGTGCACGCCCGCGTCGCCGAGTGGTTGCGGCCGGGCCGGACGGAGGCGGAGGTCGGCGCCGACATCGCCGCCGCGATCGTCGAGGAGGGCCACACCGAGGCCGACTTCGTGATCGTCGCGAGCGGTCCGAACGGCGCCAGCCCGCACCACGCGCTGTCCGAGCGCGTCATCGAGGCAGGCGACGTGGTCGTCGTCGACATCGGCGGACCAGTTGCCGAGGGCTACAACTCCGACTCGACCCGCACGTACGCCGTCGGCGCGCCGCGGGACGCCGACGTGGCCGCGACGTACGCGGTGCTGCAGGAGGCTCAGCAGGCCGCGGTGGACGCCGTTCGGCCAGGCGTCACGGCTGAGTCGATCGACGCGGCAGCGCGGGACGTCATCGCGGCAGCGGGGTTCGGTGAGTACTTCATCCATCGGACCGGGCACGGGATCGGGCTGGACGTGCACGAGGAGCCGTACATCGTCGCGGGCAACGACCTGCCGCTCGAGGCGGGCATGGCGTTCAGCGTCGAGCCGGGCATCTACCAGTCGGGTCGGTGGGGTGCGCGGATCGAGGACATCGTCGTGGTCACCTCGGACGGTGGCGAGTCGATGAACAACCAGCCGCACGACCTCGTGGTGGTCTGAGGGTCAGCCCGCTCGGAAGGTCTTGCGGTAGGCGAGGGGCGAGACGCCGAGCTCGGAGCGCAGGTGGTGGCGCAGCGACGCGGCGGTGCCGAGGCCTGCTTCGTGGGCGACGCGGTCCACTGACAGGTCGGTCGTCTCCAGCAGGTTGCAGGCGTGCCGCACACGTTGCTGCAGCAACCAGGTGCCGGGTGACTGACCCGTCTCGGCCTTGAACCGGCGGCTGAACGTCCGCACGCTCATCCGCGCGTGCGCCGCCATCGCCGCCAGGCTGATCTCGTCACCCAGTCGGGCGAGCGCCCACGCCCGCGTCGGTGATGTCCCCTCGCTGCCTTCTTCCGGGATGGCCCGCTCGATGAACTGCGACTGCCCGCCATCCCGCCACGGCGGTACGACGCAGTGCCGGGCGGCGCGGTTCGCGACCTCGCTGCCGAAGTCGCGGCGGATCAGGTGCAGACAGAGGTCGACGCCGGCGGCCAGCCCGGCCGAGGTGAGGATGTCGCCGTCGTCGATGAAGAGCTTGTCCTCGTCGAGCTTCACAGCCGGGTAGACGCTGCGGAACAGGTCAGCGCGCTCCCAGTGCGTCGTCGCCGGCCGGCCGTCCAGGTAGCCGGCCGCACCGAGGACGAAGGCGCCCGTGCAGATGGAGGCGATCCGGGTGCCCGGGCGGATGGTGGCGAGTGCGGCCGCCAGGTCGTCGGGCAGCGTGCCTTCGTACCGCGGCTGCGGGATGTAGGTGCCCGGCACGATCACCGTGTCCGCTTCGGCGAGCGCCTCCGGGCCGTAGTCCGGGGTGAGGTTGAACCCCGCGCCGGCCCGGACCGGGCCGCCGAGGCCGCAGATGCGGACGTCGTACAGCTTGGTGCCGTCGGCCTTGGTCGCGGCACCCAGCACGGTCGGTGGGATGGTCAGGTCGAACCCGACGACCGGCTCGAGGGCGAGCACGGCGACCACGTGCGGACCGACGGAGGACAGATGACGGCGGCTCATGGCCGTATCTTGACACATGTTGTCCATCTGGCCACTAGTTCGATGACGATCAAACCGGCACTCTTGGTCGGGTGACGCAGATTCTGGAGACGAAGAAGGCTCCCAGGGTGCATCTGGCCTGGGCAGTCGCCGTGGTGGGGTTCGTGACGTTGATCGGCGCGGCTGGGTTCCGTTCGGTGCCCAGCGTGCTGCTCGATCCGCTGCACGAGGAGTTCGGGTGGTCGCATGCGACCATCTCGGCGGCAGTGTCGATCAACCTGCTGCTGTTCGGCGGCATCTCGCCGTTCGCGGCCGCACTGATGGACCGGTTGGGTCTGCGCAAGGTCGTCAGCGGCGCGCTGGTCCTGATCGCCCTGGGCAGCGGTCTGACCGTCTTCATGACGTCTTCGTGGCAACTGCTGCTCTGCTGGGGTCTCCTGGTCGGCGTCGGCACCGGATCGATGTCGATGACATTCGTTGCGACGATTACGGGGCGCTGGTTCGTCCACCGCCGCGGTCTGGTGACTGGGATCCTGACGGCGGCCGGTGCGACCGGGCAGCTCATCTTCCTGCCCCTGATCGCGTCTCTGGCGTCGAACTACGGATGGCGGATCCCCGCATTGGTGGCATCCGGTGCAGCACTGGCCGTCGTACCGCTGGTGCTGCTGTTCCTGCGCGACTACCCGAGCGATGTCGGTCTGAGGGCGTACGGCGCTCCGGAGGGAAGTACTGCGGGGCAACGGGTCGAGACGACCGGTAGCAGTGCGATGCGGGCGCTCCGGGCATTGGGGATGGCCGTACGGCGGCCCGCGTTCTGGCTGCTCGCGGGTGGATTCGCGATCTGTGGAGCATCGACGAACGGTCTGGTCGGGACGCACTTCGTGACCGCCGCGCACGACCACGGCATGCCGGCGACAACCGCTGCATCGCTGCTGGCGCTGGTGGGCCTGTTCGACGTGGGCGGGACGATCTTCTCCGGGTACCTGACCGACCGTTGGGACCCGCGGTACCTGCTGATCGCCTACTACACGCTGCGTGGACTGTCGCTACTCGTACTGCCGTCGCTGCTCGGACCGACGGCCGCACCGAGCACCTGGGTGTTCATCATCTTCTACGGGCTGGACTGGGTGGCGACGGTACCGCCGACTGTGGCGCTGTGCCGCGAGTGGTTCGGGCAGGACGGTCCGATCGTGTTCGGCTGGGTATTCGCTTCGCACCAGGTCGGCGCCGCGCTGGCGGCGACCGGGGCCGGTGCGATCCGGGACGCGCAGGGCAGCTACAACCTCGCCTGGTACCTGGCCGGCGGACTGTGCGCCGGGGCCGCTCTGATGTCCGCAAGCATCGGACGCCGACTCGTGACTGCCTGACTCCGTCCGCTAGCCTCGATCTAGGTTGAGGTTGGAGGGATGGGCGATGGACATCGAGCCTGGTGAGCTGACGGTAGGGCAGCTGTCGCAGCGTAGCGGCGTGGCAATCTCCGCCCTGCACTTCTACGAGCGCCAGGGGCTGATCCTCAGCCGCCGTACGTCGGGGAACCAGCGCCGGTACAAGCGGGACACCCTGCGACGGGTGGCGCTGGTCCGGATCGCCCAGCGGGTCGGCGTACCGCTCGCGGAGGTGGCCGCGATCCTCAAGCTGCTGCCGGAGAACCGGACGCCGACGCGGGCTGACTGGGAGCGCATCTCGGAGTGCTGGCAGGCCGAGCTCGACCGCCGGATCCTGCACCTCGAGCAGCTCCGTGACGACTTCAAGGACTGTGTCGGCTGCGGCTGCTTGTCGCTCGACCGATGCGCCCTGGCCAACCCGTACGACTCCTTGGCGGCCAAGGGCCCTGGCCCGCGCAGACTGATGGACAACGAGGGCGAGCCGTGTCATCCCGGGAAGTGCGCCTGAGGTTATCCACAGCTCCGGGGTCGCGGCCAGCGAACTGGGGGTGCGGGCGTCTAGGGTTTCCGGCATGGCTGACACCACTGCGAGCCCCGATCCGACCAGCGGTCCGACGACCGGCCTGAGCACAGGCCTGACCACTGGCCTGACCACTGGTCTGAGCGAGGCGCGGGCGAAGGTTGCCGGGGATGTGATCCGGGCGATCGCGGGCGATGAGGCACGTCTGCGCGCGGATCAGGAGACGGCGGTTGCCGCGTTGTGTGAGCCGGCGGCGCGGGTGCTCGTCGTGCAGGCG
Organism: Kribbella sp. NPDC051586; assembly: GCF_044453965.1. NCBI lineage: Bacteria > Bacillati > Actinomycetota > Actinomycetes > Propionibacteriales > Kribbellaceae > Kribbella > Kribbella sp. NPDC051586. The sequence continues at coordinate 1,155,524 of NZ_JBITDF010000003.1, forward strand.
ACCGGGTGGGGCAAGTCGGCCGTGTACTGGGCCGCGACCGCGATCAGACGATCGGAGGGTGCGGGTCCGACGCTGGTGGTTTCGCCACTGCTGTCATTGATGCGTGACCAGGTCGCGGCCGCGAGTCGCGCTGGGTTGCGCGCCGCGACCTTGAACTCCAACAACATCGACGCCTGGTCAGGCATCGAGCAGGACCTTCGATCGGGTGCGATCGACGTGCTGCTGGTGTCGCCGGAGCGGTTGGCCAACCCGGGGTTCGGTCGGCGGGTGCTCGACGGCCTGGCCGGGCAGGTCGGGCTGCTGGTGATCGACGAGGCGCATGCGGTGTCGGACTGGGGGCATGACTTCCGGCCGGACTATCGGCGGGTGTCGGACGTCCTTCAGCAGCTCAACCCGAAGACTCCCGTGCTCGCGACGACAGCCACGGCAAACTCGCGGGTCACCGATGACGTGGCGAAGCAGCTGGGGGAGTCGACGCTTGTGCTGCGTGGGCCGCTCGCCCGGGCGAGTCTTCAGCTTGCTGTCGTGGACAAGCTGTCTCCACTCGACCGCTTCGCCTGGGTCGTCGATCAGCTGCCGAAGCTTCCCGGGTCCGGCATCGTTTACGCGTTGACGGTCGCGGACGCGCAGCGGCTGGCCTCGGTGGTCCAAGAGGTGCACGGACGGGACGTGCCGGTCGCGGCGTACACGGGCCAGTTGGAGGCGGGGGAGCGGGAGAGTCTCGAGGACGCGCTGCGGGCGAACCAGTTGAAGGCGCTGATCGCGACATCCGCGTTGGGGATGGGGTACGACAAGCCGGATCTCGGGTTCGTGGTGCACGTCGGGTCGCCGCCGTCCCCGGTGTCCTACTACCAGCAGGTCGGTCGTGCCGGCCGTGGGATCGATCATGCCGTGGTGGCGTTGCTGCCGTCGGATGCTGACTCGGGTGTGTGGGACTACTTCGCCACGGCGACGATTCCAGTCCCGGAGAACGTGCAGCGCCTGCTGCGGGCCTTGGACGGATACGGTCCGGACGAGCCGGCGACCGCGCCGGCGTTGGAGGCGGAGACCGGGCTGCGGCGTACGCGGGTCGAGTTGATGTTGAAGCAGCTGGCCGTGGACGGAGCGGTCGACCGGGTCGAGCGAGGCTGGGTGCGGACCGGTAGGGACTGGACGTTCGACGCCGAGCACTACGACGGCATCGTGTCGGTACGCCGGCGCGAGGCGGACATCATGCGGGCATACACCCGCGGTGATCGTTGCTTGATGCAACTTCTCCAGGAGTCGCTGGACGATCCGTCGGCGGAGCCGTGCGGTCGGTGCTCGGTGTGTCTGGGGGAGCTGCCGCCGCCGCTGGAGTCGCGGCCCGATCCGGAGACGGTGGCGACGATCGTCCGGTTGTTGCGCGGCGAGGTGCACGTGCTGGAGCCGCGGAAGATGTGGCCCGGTGGTGCGTTCGGCGCCCGCGGGAAGATCCCGCCGGCGCTGTCGGCCGAGCCCGGACGCATCATCGTGTACGCCGATGCGCCGGAGTGGCGGGAGGTGCTGCAGGGCGCGTTCAACGCTTCGCCGATGCCGGATGCGGTCGAGGCGCTGAAATCCGGTGCGGTGGCCGCTTTGTCACGGTGGCGTGGTTCGTGGTCGGCTCGCCCTGAGGTTGTCGTACCACTCGCGGCCGGCGGACACCCGGACCTCACCTCCACCATCGCCGACCACGTAGCCACGGTCGGCCGCCTGGATCGAGCCGAGCTGACAATCGACCGCACCGGCTACACCGACGACCTCTCCTCAGCCGAGGAAGCAAGAGTCTGGCGAGACGGCCTCCAGGTAGATGCGGCCACAGCTCAGGCGATCACCGCCCGCACCGTCCTTCTCCTGGTCGACGCCACCTCCTCCCAATGGCCAGTAACCGTCGCCACAGCCAAACTCCGCGAGGCAGGCGCATCCGCCGTCCTCCCCCTCATCATCCACAAACGCCCCTAACCACAAAGCCGCCCGACCTTCGACCTGTGAGACAGGCGCGCGGGTGGGACCTGCTACGGCGCGGGTCGGTCCGCGCGAACCCACCGCAGTTCGCCCGGGACCTATGGCGCGGGTCGGTCCGCGTTAACGGACGGCAGCTCGCCCGGCTTGCGGGCCTAAGTCGCGGACCGGCCCGCCGTGGTGCGGGCGTGGCGCCAGGTGGTGATGGTGGTGGTCCAGGTGTGGTCGGAGTCGAGTAGTTGGTTGAGGATTTCGGGGTGTTGAGAGGAGAGGTCGGTGGTTTCGGAGGGGTCGGTGGTGAGGTTGTAGAGGTGGTGGCCGGGGACCTGGGGTGCGCCCAGGTGGTCGGCGGGATCGACCACCAGCTTCCATGGGCCGCGGCGGATTGCGCGTTGGTTGGCGTACTCCCAGGTGAGGACTCGCTCGGGTGACGTTCCGCCGGTGAGCAGCGGGAGGATGTCGACGCCGTCGACGTCCGTGCAGGTGAGGCCGGCCGCGGACAGGAGTGTCGGTGCGACGTCCATCATCAGAGCGGGTTCGGAGCAGGTGACGCCGGACGGCAGCGTGGACGGCCACGACCAGATCCCGGGGACGCGGATGCCACCCTCGAAGACCGAGCCCTTGTGCCCACGCAAGCCGCCCGTCGAGCCGCCCGGGTAAGCGATCTCCTCGCCGCCGAGCCAGTTGCGTTCCTCGGCCGACGGGCCGTTGTCGGACGAGAAGAAGATGATCGTGTCGTCCAACCGCCCGGTCCGCCGCAGTACGTCGACGATCCGCCCGACGCCGTCGTCGACCCGGCTGATCATCGCCGCCATCACCTGCTTCTCCCACGGCAGATGCGCGTACTGCGCCATCGCGTCGGCCGGCGCGTGCATCGGGTAGTGCGGCGCGTTGTAGGCGACGTAACAGAAGAACGGCTCGCGAACGTCCGCGATGTACTCCACCGCGCGATCCGTGATCAGGTCCGTCAGGTACTCACCGTTCTGCCACACCTCGACGTCGTCCGACCAGAGATCGTGCAGCGGATTACGCACACCCCAGTACATGATGTGCGAGTAGTAGTCGACGCACCCGGCCCGGAAGCCGAAGTGGTGGTCGAACCCGTACCGCAGCGGCGCCGACCCCGGCTCGACCCCCAGATGCCACTTCCCGAAGACCGCCGTGCGCCACCCGCCTGCCGACAACGCGGACGCGACCGTGTCCTGCGGCGGCAGCCCGTGCGTCCCGCGATCGGCGCCGAGGATCGACTCCACCCCGGCGTGCGCCGGATGCCGACCCGTCAGCAGAGAAGCGCGCGACGGCGAGCAGACCGGCGAGTTCGAGTACCAGTCGGTCATCCGGACGCCGCGGGCGGCGAGATCGTCGAGGTGCGGCGTGCGGATGTCGGGACTGCCGTAGCAACCGAGGTCGCCCCAGCCGAGGTCGTCGGTGTAGATGATCACGATGTTCGGCCGGGGCAAGAGTCCTCCTAGTGCACAGTGGACAGTTCCAGGAAGGATTTCAGGTCGGACAACAGCGCCGGCCAGCCGTCTTGGATCATGGTCCGCAGCGCGCTGTCAGGCCCGAAGCCGGAGTGGATGACGGTCAGCTTCACCTTGTCATCCACCGGCTCCAGCTCGAACGTCGCGGTCGACAGCGGCTCGCGGCTGGTCTGCTCGTACACGTCGTCCGACAGCTCGACCGCCTTCGCGAACTCCGGCGTGATGTGGTGCCAGGTATAGGACAGCCGCGTGTACGGCGTGTGCTCGAGCACCACCTGCCCCGGACCTGCCATCGACACGTCGCCCATGTGCCAGACGATCTCCGAGCCGGGCTTCCAATCGGTCTCGTGGTGCAGGTTCCAGTACTGCTCGGTGAACTCCCGCTCGGTCAGCGCCTGCCAGAGCCGCTCCGGCGTGGTCTTGATGTAAGTCGTGTAGACGAAGTCGTTGTCGCTCATGGTGGGTTCGGCCTCCAAAGCCGTCTTGAGATCGGCGAACAGCTGCGCCCGCCGACGGTCGTACTGGTTGATCCAGCGGTCGGCGATCGCGTTGATCGGCTCGGCGTTGAGGTAGTGGAGCTTCTCGCGCCCCCGCCGAACGGTGGTGACGAGGTTGGCGGTCTCCAGGATCGTCAGGTGCTTGCTCACCGACTGCCGGGCCATCTCCAGCCCGGCGCAGAGCTCGCGCAGCGTCTGACCGTTGCGGGCATTCAGCATGTCCAGCAGCTGACGCCGGCTCGGGTCGGCCAGGGCGCGGAACACCTCGTCGTCCATCACGTCTCCGATCATGCAGCCCGTTGGCTGCCTTTCCAAGATAGGCAGCCAATTGGCTGCATGTCAAGGGAACTCGATTGACGCTTCCGCGACGATGGAGGGGTGGACATCACGAGCCTGGGCTATCGCACCGACCTGTTGCTGCTGGAGCTGAGCGGGAGCACGTTCCGCGACACCGGTGAGTACGTCGTCGTGCGAACGCCGGCCAACCCCGGCTTCTGGTGGGGCAACTTCCTGCTCTACCGCACGCCGTTCGCGCCGGACGACGCCAAGATCCGCCTGGACGACTTCCGCCGCGAGTTCCCGGAAGCCAAACACGTTGCCATCGGCATCGACAGCGTGGACGGCGAGATCGGGGCCGAGGACGAGGTGACCGCCGCCGGGCTGGAGATCGACCGGAGCGTCGTGATGACGGCCGATCGGGTCGTCCCGCCGCAGCGGCCGAACGGCGAGGCGACGTACCGCTTCCTGGCCGGGGACGATGACTGGGAGCAGCTCTACCACCAGAGCCTCGCCACCGCGGACATGGAGGTCGACGCCGCGTACGAGGACTTCACGCGGCGCAAGCTGGTGGCCAAGCGCGAGCTGGTCGAGGCCGGCCACGGGAAATGGTTCGGCGCGTTCGACGGCGCCCGGCTGCAGAGTTCGCTCGGGCTGATGTTCGACGGCAAGGGCCTTGCGCGTTTCCAGAATGTGCAGACGTCTCCGGAGGATCGCGGTCGCGGTCTGGCGAGCACGCTGGTCCACCACGCGTCGACGTACGGGCTGACCGAGGGTGGCGCGCGGACACTGGTCATGGTCGCGGATCCGGACTACCTCGCGATCCGGATCTATCGCTCGGTCGGATTCAACGACTCGGAGACCCAGCTTCAGTTCACGCTGCCGCCCGCGTGACAAAGTAGGTCTATGACTGGATCTGGGGTTGTACTCGTCACCGGTGGGAGTCGTGGGATCGGTGCGGCCGCGTCCATCGCCCTCGCGGCGGACGGTTGGGATGTCGGCGTCAACTATCGGACCCAGGCCGACGAGGCCGCCCGCGTGGTCAAGGCGTGCGAGGAGCTCGGCCGGCGAGCGATCGCCGTACAGGCTGACGTCGTCGAGGCGGATCAGGTCGAGCGCCTCTTCGACACCGTGACCGCCGAGCTCGGCCCGATCGGCGCCGTGATCAACAACGCCGGCGTCGTGTCGCCCGGCGGCCGTGTGGCGGAGTACGACCTGGACCGCCTCGACCGGGTGTTCCGGATCAACTCGATCAGTGCGTTCCTCGTCGCCGGCGCCGCGGTCCGTCGGATGTCCACGGTGTACGGCGGGAGCGGCGGCGTCATCGTCAATGTGTCGTCGCGCGCGGCCGTACTCGGATCGGCGGGCGAGTACGTCGACTACGCCGCGAGCAAGGCAGCCGTCGACGCTCTGACGACAGGCCTGGCCAACGAGGTCGCGAAGGAAGGCGTCCGGGTCCTCGGGGTACGCCCCGGGCTGATCGAGACCGACATCCACGAGGCAGGCCGGCTGGATCGCCTCGGTGCGACGCCGCCGGTGGGCCGCCCCGGGAAGGCGGAGGAGGTCGCGGAGGTCATCGCGTTCCTGGCCTCGGGCCGCTCGTCGTACATGACCGGTACGACGGTCGACGTCTCCGGCGGCCGCTGAGACATGGGTCTTCGGCCGGTCGACCTGGCGCGCCGGGCGGGGGTGTCGACCCAGCTCGTCCGCAACTACGAGGCCGCCGGGATCCTGCCAGCGGCGCCGCGGTCCGACACGGGGTATCGGCAGTACGGTCCGGAGCACGTGTCGGCGCTGCTGACGTACCGCGCACTCGCGCCGGGCTTCGGCGCGGAGACAGCCACCGAGATCATGCGCGCTGTCCATGACGGCGACGAAGCGCTCGCGTACCGGCTGGTCGATGCAGCCCACGCCGCCCTGCACGAACAACGGCTGGCGACGGACGCCGCGAGTGAGGCCCTGGCTGCGTTGGCCGCTGAGCAGGTCGACGAGTTCACCGGCCCGTCATTGCTGGTGGGGGAGTTGGCGCACCGCCTCGGCATCCGTACGTCGGCGCTACGGGTCTGGGAGGCCGCTGGACTGCTCGCGCCGACGCGTGAGCCGGGGACGAAGTACCGGCGCTACGGCCCCGAGCAGGTTCGCGACGCCCGGATCATCCACATGCTCAGGCAAGGCCGGTACTACTTCGAGCAGATCAAGCCGGTCCTCGACGGTCTGCGGAGGACAGGCAGCACCGACGCGCTGCGTACTGCGATCGCCGAGCGCCGGGCTGCGCACGACCGCCAGACCAAGGCGATGCTGTACGGCGCCGCGCTGCTGCACCAACTGATCGCGGAGACGCAGCCGCTCACTCCGGCACAGCAAGACGGGTCGGCAGCGACCGTCCCCGCACGGTGACCAAGTCGCTCTGCAGCCAGTGCTCGGACTCGGCCGGGGCGGCCTCCTCGACCGCTGCCATCGAGGCGACCAGCCTCCGAGGGGCAGACTTGGCGAGCTCGCTCAGCCGCGCCGCCTCGTTCACCGGATCGCCGATCACGGTGTACTCGTGCCGCCGTACGTCGCCGACCGTGCCCGCCACCACGATCCCGGCCGTGACGCCGATGCCGGCGATCGCCTCCGGCAACTCCTCGTCGAGCCTCCGGGCAAGCTCGCGCCCCGCGCTCAAGGCGCTCCCGGCCGGATCCGGCAGCTCGGCCGGCGCGCCGAAGATCGCCAGCGCGGCGTCACCGGCGAACTTGTTCACGAACCCGCCCTGCCGGTCCACCTCGTCGACCACGATCTCGAAGAACCGGTTGAGCAGCTCCACGACCTCGGTCGGCGGCCGGTCGATCGCCAGCTCGGTCGAACCCACCAGGTCGACGAACAGCACCGCGACGTACCGCTCCTCGCCGCCGAGCCGATCGCTGCTCAGCGCCTCCTGGACGACGCCAGGACCGACGTACCGGCCGAAGACGTCCCGGATCCGCTCCCGGTCCCGCAGTCCTTCGGCCATCCGGTTGAACCCGGCCTGCAACGAACCCAGCTCGGTGCCGTCGAAGACCGGGATGCTCACGTCGAGCCGGCCCTCGCCGATCAGGCTCAGCGCGTCCCGCACCGACCGGACCGGCGCCACGACCGACTTGGCCGACAGCATCGTCAGCAGCCAGCCGTTGCCCAGCGCCACGATGCCCAGGGCAAGGATCACCACCGACAGCCGCGTCGAGGTGACGTCGCCCTCGATCAGCGCGAGCACGGCGGCCAGCATCAGCCCGGCCACCGGTACGCCGGACCCGACCGCCCAGAAGAACACCGTCCGCGCTTTCAGCCCCGCCGCGAGCAGCCGTCGCGGCGGCGGTGAGTCCACCAGCGCCCGTGCGGCGACCGGCCGGAGCGCGAACTCGGTCAGCAGATACGACACCGAACAGGTCACGACCGCGCCGTCGATGACCGTGAGGGCGACACGCAGCGCGTTCTCCGGCTGCATGATCACCGTCATCACGGTGAAGACCACGGCGGCGACGAACCAGAGCAGCACCTCGATCAGCGTGAGCCGCAAGGGCAGCTGCAGCGTGGCGATCTGCTCCCGGCGGGTGGCCGGCCGCTCGAGCTCCACCCAGCGCGTCACTCGCCGCGTCAGCCGGGTGCTCCACACGCATCCGACCGCGATCGCGAGCACGAAGTACGCCGGGATGATGATCGCGTCTGCGAGCTGGAGCTGGTCGACCAGCGACGGGCCGGGAAGCACGTACACCGCGAGGGCGAACACGACCAGGGCGCCGATCAGGTTGGTGCCGATCGAGAACGTGGTCATCAGGACCTGCAGCCGGAACCGCAGCCGCTGAGTGCTCTGGTCGGCCGGTCCGAGCAGCCAGGATCCGAACGGACGCCTTTTCAGCACCAGCTCCGGACTTCCCTGGGACATCATGGTCACAGTCTGCTAGGTAGCACCCCCGTTCCCGCAACCTGTGTCAGTACCGAACCAGGGTTTTGGCACGGTGGTGCGGCTGGCCCAGATTGGCCGTCCGATCGGGCTGGGACCTGGGTACTGTTCCCCGGACGCCTCACTCGGGGAGCTTCCGTGACGCACGATCGCCACTCCTACGCCGAGCCTGCCCTGGTTCGGACCACCCATCTCGAGCTCGACCTTGCGCTCGACTTCGACGAGAAGGTGCTGGCCGGTAGCGCCACGCACACTCTCGCCTGGGCCGGTGCAACCGACGACCGACTCGTTCTGGACACCCGCGACCTCACCGTGGTCGCCGTCGAGGGGCAGACGGCCGAAGGCTGGGAGCCGCTGGAGTACAGCCTCGCGGTCCCGGACAAGGAGCTCGGCGCCGCGCTGACGATCCGGACGTCGAGGCATCCGCGGGTCAAGGTGTCCTACCGGACCGCGCCGACCGCGACCGGTCTGCAGTGGCTGGAGCCGGCCATGACGGCCGGCGGCGTCATGCCGTTCATGTTCAGCCAGTCGCAGGCGATCCACGCGCGCAGCTGGGTGCCGGTGCAGGACACCCCGAGCGTGCGGTTCAGCTACTCCGCCCATGTCACCGCGCCGCCCGAGCTGATGGTGCTGATGAGTGCCGACAACGGGACGACGTCGCGCCGGACGGGCTCGTACGACGTGGTCATGCCCGAGCCGATCCCGTCGTACCTGCTGGCGATCGCCGCGGGCGACCTGGTGTTCGAGCCGCTCGGCGAGCGGTCCGGTGTATGGGCCGAGCCGGCCACGGTGCGGCAGGCGGCGACCGAGTTCTCCGACACCGAGGAGATGATGCGGGTCACGGAGGAGCTCTTCGGCCCGTACCGCTGGGGCCGGTACGACCTGCTCGTGCTGCCGCCCTCGTTCCCGTACGGCGGCATGGAGAACCCGCGGATGACGTTCGCGACGCCGACCGTGGTGATCGGCGACAAGTCGCTGGTCAGCGTCATCGCGCACGAGCTCGCCCACAGCTGGTCGGGCAACCTCGTCACGCAGGACAGCTGGGACGACATCTGGCTCAACGAGGGCTTCACGTCGTACGTCGAGAACCGGATCGTCGAGGCCGTCTACGGCACCGAGTTCGCGCTGATGGAGACCGCGATCAAGCAGCACGCGACCGTGGTGAAGCTGGATCCGCTGACGCCGGCCGAGCTCGCGGTCGAGCTGCCGGGGCTGCACCACCGCTCGGAGTACCACGGCAAGACGTCGACCGGGCCGCTGAAGGGGTCGTGGTTCCTGTCGTGGCTGGAGGAGCGGTTCTCGCGCGAGGTGTTCGATCCGTTCCTGCGCGGGTACTTCGACCGGTTCGCGTTCCGCAGTATCAACACCGACGACTTCGTCGAGCACCTGCGCGAGCATCTGCTGTCGGAGCACCCGGATGTGGCGACGGACGACGAGCTGGCCGCCTGGTTGTACGAGCCAGGTATCCCGGCGTTCGCGGAGCGCGCGGTGTCGCCGCGGTTCCAGGTCGTGGACGAGGCGCGTGCCTTGTGGCTGAAGACGGGCGAGCTGCCGAGCGGCGCGGGGCATTGGACCACGCAGGAGTGGTTGCGGTTCCTCGACGCGGCCCCCGACGTCCTGAGCCCGTTGCTGTTGCAGCAGCTGGATCGTGCGTTCGGCCTGACCGGGACTGCGAACGGCGAGATCGCGCGGCGCTGGTACCAGATCGTCGCCGCGAGCAGCTACGAGGCGGCGTACGCCGAGATGGCCGAGTTCCTGACCAAGGTCGGCCGGATGAAGCTCGTCCTCCCCGTCTACCAGGCCCTCGCAGGCACCGACCGCGCCTTCGCCGCCGAGGTCTTCGCCAAGGCCCGCCCCGGCTACCACCCGATCACCACCGCGGCCGTCCAGCGGATCCTCGGCCAGTAGACTGGGCGGTATGAATCTCAAACCTGTCGGGAGGATCGATCCCGCTGCTCGATGAGCGGGATCCGGGTGCGGAGCCGCAAGGATCTCAAGCACCAACGCCGCCGCCGGTCCCACTCGTGCTGGGACCATCTGTTGATCGCGCCGCTCTGGCCGATGTACGACGTCAATCTCGGCACCCTGCTCCGTACGTGTGATGCCGTCGGAGCCTGTCTCGCCGTACCGAAGCTGCCGTGGGTGCCCGATGCGCTTGCCAAGGGCAACACGCTGCGAAGACGGACGTGCGTGCACTGGACCGGGCACGACCAGGTGCGCTGGCTGATCGACCAGCGGGCGAGACCGGACACCACGGTGATCGGTGTGGAGTTGGCCGACGAAGCGATCCGGCTGGGCGACCTGCCGGCGGCCCGCAATCGGACGGTCGCCGTGCTCGGACACGAGCGCACCGGGATCCCGCCGGAGGCGGTCGATCAGCTGGATCTGGTCGTCGAGATCCCGATGATCGGGACCGGTGCCAGCCTCAACGTCGCCGTCGCCGGCTCGCTCGTCCTGTATCGGCTGGCCGGGCTGCTATAGGTCGAGTTTGCGGCGGTGGGTCTGGTAGCCGGGTTCGTAGCCGAGCTGGGCGTTGGTCCGGCGCATGGCTGTGTTGGTGTCGACGGTGTCGGTGAGGAGTCCGTCCAGGTCGGGGAAGCGGTGGCGGGTCTCCTGGATCTGGGCGGCTTCATCCAGAGGGCGAGACCACGCCCGCGGTGGGCGGGGAGTACTGCGGTGCCGTAGTGCTGCCCGTCGCCCTTCCCGTCACCCGGTACGACGACCTCGGTGAAACCCACGATCTGGCCCGTCTCGTCCAGCGCGGCGACGACGGAGAGGTGGTCGCCGCGTTGGGCGATCACCTCCGCGGCGTGCCGGGTCCGCTCGACGTCCCACACATCGACACTCGTGTCGATCGTCCCCATCGGCGCATCGTTCATCCCGGTCCGCGCGTCGGTGAACGTCTGCAGCAGCTCGTCCGGTACGGCGCCTTCCCAGGAGATCAACCGGTACCCCGGCACCTCCGGTACGTCGGGCACCGCCGCGGACAGATCGAGCCGGGTATAGATCAGCGTCAGCCCGATCTCGAACTCGTGGTGCCGGAGGAACTCGTCGCCGACCGAGTCGACCTGCACGTCGCTGAGCAGCGACCGGACCTCGTGCTCGCGGGCCCCGGCGACAACGGCGGCGAGCAACTGGGACCCGATGCCGCGACGACGCTCGGCGGGATGGACGGTGAGCTCGAACTCCGCGAGATGCGAGTAGTTGCTGCGACTGTCGAGCCGCAGGAACGCGGAGCCGACCGGAGTGCCGTCGGCCTCCGCGGCGAGCCAGGCGATCCGGCGACTGAACGGGCGGTAGTCGGGATCGGTGAGGGGAATCAGTCTGATGCTCAAGCCGTCAACATAACGCGCTCCTGGGATCACGTGCCGCGCGTCGGCCGATCGGCTACCGTGGCGCGCAGGCCGGAACGGGCAGCGCCGGACAAGCCGCGGCGAACGAGCATGAACGAGCATGGACGAGTGTGGCGAGCGGGGAGAGGAGCCAGGGGTGGAGCAGCTGGACGGGGAGGCGGCGCGTGACCAGATCGTGCGCACGATCGGTGCTGATCACATCGCTCTGCGCGAACAGGTACTCGCGGAACTGCGCCGGCGGATCGTCGACGGCGACTACAGCCAGGGGGAGCGGCTGACCGAAACCCGGCTCGCGGACGACTTCGGAGTGTCGCGGAACCCGGTGCGTGAGGCGCTCCGGGTGGTCGAGGCCGAGGGGTTCGTGCACATCCTCCCGCGCCGCGGCGCAGTGGTCGCGACCCTCGACGAGACCGCGGTCCGCGATCTGTTCGCCGTACGGGAGCAGCTCGAGACGCTCGCGGCGGGCCTGGCGGCGGAGCGTGCGACCTCCGAGGGGATCGCCCAGCTGCGCGGGCTGATCGACGAGGCGAGCAAGGCCACCGCCGCCGAGGACTTCGACCGGGTCGCCGAGCTGAACAGCGCGTTCCATCGGGCCGTGATCGAGGTCAGCGAGAACCGCTGGCTGCACTCGATCTCGGCCGCCATGTACTACCACGTCCACTGGGTATTCCGGGTCGGCGCCGCCCAGCGCGCACCGCACTCGTCCGAGGAGCATGTCCGGCTGGTCGACGCCATCGAGGCTGGTGACGCGGCCGCCGCCAGCACGGCCGCCCGGTTGCACGTCGAGGCGGCCGCGAAGGCGGCGTTCGGTCAGCGACCGACGGCGTAGCCCTGCATGCCGCGTGGGTTGGCCGCCGCGGCGAGCACCCCGTCGGCTTCCTTGCGTACGGCGCAGAGCCGGCCGAGGCTCCACGCATCGGAGTCGGTGACGACGTGCCCGCGCCGCACCAGCTCGGCGCGGATGTCCTTGCCGACCCGGGTCTCCATCGTCAGCCCGCCAGGCTCGGTGGCGCGCGGGTAGAACGACGACGGGAAGCCGGTCGTGTGCCAGGCCGGGGCGTCGATCGCCGCTTGCAGATCCATCCCTGCGCCGAGATGCCGGAGCAGGAAGAGCAGCTGCCACTGGTCCTGCTGGTCTCCGCCAGGTGATCCACAGGCCATCAGCGGGTCGCCGTCGCGGAGCACAAGCGTCGGGGTGAGCGTGGTCCGCGGCCGCTTGCCCGGAGCGAGCGAGGCCGGCAGGCCATCCTCGAGCCAGAACATCTGTGCCCGGCTGCCGAGGCAGAACCCGAGCTCCGGGATCGTCGGCGACGACTGCAGCCAGCCGCCGCTCGGCGTCGCGGAGATCATGTTGCCCCACTGGTCGATCACGTCGACGTGGCACGTGTCGCCCCGGGTCTCGCCGCCGGAGGACACGGTGGGCTCGCCGGTGGTCGCGTCGCCGGCCTCGGCGCCGGTTTCGTTGCCGAGGGCAAACGCCGGCAGGGCCGGTTCGCGGCCGTCCGGACTGCCGGGCCGCAGGTCGAGCGAGGCGTCCGGCCCGATCAGCTTGGCCCGTTCGGCGGCGTACTCCGGCGAGAGCAGTGTGTCGAGCGGTACGTCGGCGCCGTCGCCGTACCAGGCCTCACGGTCCGCGTACGAAAGCTTCATCACCTCGACGGTCGTGTGCACGCCTTCGGCGCTGTCCAGGTCGACGTCGCCTAGAGCCGCGAGTACGGCGAGGGACTGCAGCAGGCCCGGACCCTGACCCCACGGACCGGTCTTCGCGACGGTGTATCCGTTCCAGTCGTAGGTCGCGGGGTCCTCCCATGTTGCCTGGAACGCGGCCAGGTCGTCGCCCGTGATCAGTCCGGCGTGGTCCTCGCCGCTGGAGTCGCGGTGGGGCAGCCGCGAGAACTTATCGATGGCCTCGGCGACGAAGCCTTCACGCCAGGACTTCCGCGCCTGCTCGATCTGCGCCTGCCGGTCCGCGCCGGCCGCCTCGCCTTCGACGACGAGCCTCTCGAGCGTCGCCGCGTACGCCTCGTTCCTGAACCGCCCGCTCACCGGTCGGCCGTCCTTGAGCCAGAGTGCTGCCGATGTCTGCCAGTGGTTCTCGAACAGCTCCTGGACGGTGCTGATCGTGTCGGCGATCCGCGGCACCAGCGGATGACCGTTGCGCGCGTACTCGATGGCCGACTCCAGTACGACGCGCAGCGGCAGCGTGCCGTGATCACGCAGCAGGAGCAGCCACGCGTCGACCGCACCGGGGACTGTCGCTGCGAGCGGACCCGAGCCGGGCACCAGCGTGAGGCCGAGCGAGCGGTAGTGCTCGATCGTGGCACCGGCCGGGGCGACTCCCTGGCCGCACAGCACCCGCGGTGCGGGGTCGTCGGCGGTCGCGATGATCGCCGGCACCTCACCACCGGGCCCGTTGAGGTGCGGCTCGACCACGTGCAGCACGAACCCGGCCGCGGCGCCCGCGTCGAACGCGTTCCCGCCGAGCTCGAGGATCCGCATGGCCGACTGCGACGCCAGCCAATGCGTGGACGAAACCATCCCGAACGTGCCGCGCAATGTTGGACGGGTGGTGAAGGTCATGGGGCCTCCTGGCCTGGACTGAGGAGCGTAGGGAGCGAAGCGACCGGAGCGTCCAGTCGTACGTCGGGTCCGGTGCCGTCGTCGTTGACGAGGTGACAGGCCACCTGGTGTCCAGCCTCTCCGATCGTGCGATGTTCCGGGACGACTGTCCGGCATTTGTCCACGGCGACGGGGCATCTGGTGTGGAACCGGCACCCGGGCGGCGGATCGATCGCCGACGGCAGGTCGTCGCCGAGCAGGACGGGCCGTCGGGCCCGTTGCTCGGCCGGATCAGGTACCGGCGCGGCCGACAGCAGTGCCTGCGTGTACGGATGGGACGGTTTGCCGAAGATACGCGCCCGTGGCCCCTGCTCGACGAGCTGACCGAGGTACATCACCGCGACCTCGTCCGCGAGGTACTCGACCGCGGACAGGTCGTGAGTGATGAACAAGCAGGCGAACCCGAGGTCACGCTGCAGATCGGCGAGCAGATTGAGTACTGCGGCCTGGACAGACACGTCCAACGCACTGGTCGGCTCGTCGGCGACCAGCAGTCGCGGCTCGGAGATCAGCGCGCGAGCAATGCTGACCCGCTGACGCTGACCGCCCGACAACTCGTGCGGCGCGCGCTGGGCGACCTCAGGGCGCAGACCGACGCGGCGCAGTGACTGTGTGACCTTGGCCGGGATGTCCTTACGTCGCATCAGCCGGAGTGGTTCACCGACGATGTCGCCGACGGTGAACCGCGGGTCCAACGATCCGGCCGGGTCCTGGAACACGATGGAGACGTCGCGGCGGTGCGGTCGCAGCTGACGGCGATTGAGGTGCGTGATGTCGGCGCCGGCGAGTTTGACCGTCCCTCCGGTCGGTTCGAGCAGCCTGACGATGCACCGGCCGACGGTCGACTTGCCAGAACCGCTCTCGCCGACCAGCGCGACGACCGAGCCCTGCGGTATCCGTAGCGTGACGCCGTCGACGGCACGGACCGGTCCGAAGTGCATGACGAGGTCTTCGACTTCCAATGCGTCCATCAGACCTCCACTGGCTCGCGGACCGGGTTCCAGCACGCCACTCCGTGCGGGCCAGGAGTCAAGAGCGGTTGGGACGACGTACAGGTGTCGACAGCTCGCGGGCAGCGGTCGGCGAACGTACAGGCGTCGGGTTGTTCGGTCAGGACCGGTACGAGGCCGGGGATCTCGTTGAGGCGCTGTGATTCCGCGTGCCGGCCGGCCGCGGGGGAGGCGCCGAGGAGTCCGGCGGTGTACGGGTGCTGTGGACGGGCGAACAGGTTGTGGACCTCGGCGGTTTCGACGACGCGCCCGGCGTACATCACCGCCACCCGGTCGGCGAGATCGGCGACGACGCCGAGGTCGTGGGTGATCAGGACGATGCTCGTACCGAGGCGCTCACGCAGACCACGCAGTACGTCGAGGATGCCGGCCTGGATCGTGACGTCGAGCGCGGTGGTCGGCTCGTCGGCGATCAGGACCTTCGGGTCGCAGGCGACGGCCATCGCGATCATCACCCGCTGGCGCATGCCGCCGGAGAGCTGGTGCGGGTAGTCGCTGACGCGGCGTTCCGCGGACGGGATGCCGACAAGCTTCAGCAACTCGATCGCGCGCGTGCGAGCGGCCTCGCGCGAGACACCGACGTGGGTGCGCAGTACCTCGATGATCTGGTGGCCGACGGTGAAGACCGGGTTCAGCGAGGTCATCGGCTCCTGGAAGATGTACGCGACCTCGCGGCCGCGGATCGAGCGGAGCGTGCGCTTGTCGGCGCCGATCAGCTCGGTGCCGTCGAGCTGGACCGAGCCATCGACCGTCGCGGTGCGGGGGAGCAGGCCGGCGATGCTCATCGCCGTCACGCTCTTGCCGCAACCGGATTCGCCGACGACCGCGAGGACTTCGCCGTCGGCGACCTCGAAGCCGACCCGGTCGACCGCCGACACCGGCCCGTCCTCGGTCCGGAAGGTGACGGACAGGTCTTTGACTGCCAGAACAGGTCTCATCGGCGGCTCGCCTTCGGATCGAGGGCGTCGCGGAGGCTGTCGCCGACGATGTTGAACGCCAGCGTCAGCAACATGATCGCGACGCCGGGCATCACCGCGGCCCAGGGCGCCCGGGACGCGAACTGCTGCGCGTCGGCGAGCATCGTGCCGAGGCTCGGCGCCGGCGGCTGGATGCCGAGGCCGAGGAACGACAGCACGGCCTCGCCGAGGATCGCGGCCGGAATGCCGACGGTGGCCTGGACGATGACCGCCGAGCCTGCGTTCGGCAGAATGTGCCGGCCGAGCACCCAGGCGTCACTGGCGCCCTCGACGATCGCGGCGGCGACGAAGTCGAGCGACTTCAGCCGCAGCGTCTCCGAGCGGACGATCCGGATCATGCCGGGGATCTGCGCGATGCCGATCGCGATCGCCGCGTTGCCGAGGCTCGCACCGCGGATCGCGGCCAGCCCGACCGCGAGGATCAGGAACGGGAACGCGAGCACCAGGTCGGTGAACCGGGAGATCAGCGCGTCGACGGTTCGGAAGTACCCCGCGATCAGACCGAGCGGTACGCCGATCACCAGCGAGAAGGCGACCGCGAGGATCCCGACGTGCAGCGACGCGCGCAGACCGAACATGATGCGGGACAGGACGTCGCGGCCCAGGTCGTCGGTGCCCAGCAGGTACCCGGCCGTCCCCGGCGGCGCGAACGCGTTGCTGAGATGGGTCTCGGTCGGGTCGTGCGGCACCAGCCAGTTCGCGAACACGGCGAGGATGACCGCGATCGCGAGTACGGCGAGCCCGGTCAGCGCGAGCGGGTTGCGGAACACGCGGCGTACCACTCGGCGGCTGTTGCTGCGCGGAGCGGCGACGGCTTCGGCGACTGCCATCACGCCTCACCCCGGACGCGGATCCGCGGGTCGATGACGGAGTACAGGAGATCGACGAGCAGGTTGATCACGATGTACGCCGTCGCGGTGACCAGGACGACGGCCTGGATCACCGGGTAGTCGCGCTGGAAGACCGCGTCGACGGTGAGCTTGCCGAAGCCGGGGAGCGCGAAGATCCGCTCGGTGACGACGGCGCCCGAGATCAGCGCGCCGAGCTGGAGGCCGACGACCGTCACGACGACGATCAGACTGTTGCGCAGGGCATGCTTCCCGATCACCGCCCGCGGCGACAGGCCCTTGGCTTCGGCCGTCCGGATGTAGTCGGCGCTCAGCGCGTCGAGCATCGAGGATCTGGTCTGGCGCATGATCACCGCGGCCAGACCGGTGCCGAGAATCACCGCCGGCAGGATCAGGTGATGCAGGTTGTCCACCGGGTCGGTGAAGAACGGGACGAAACCCGAGGCCGGAAAGAGGCCGAGGGCAACGGACAGGTACAGGATCGCCATCAGTCCGAGCCAGAAGTGCGGGACGGACAACCCGAGCAGGGCCAGCCCGTTCGCGGCCCACTCGGCCGGACGCCCGCGTCGTACCGCGGCCACGACTCCGGCGCCGACCCCGATCACACCGGCGATCAGGATCGCCAGCACGGACAACTCGATCGTCACCGGCAACGCGCTGAAGATCATCGACCGCACCGGCGCGCCCGTGCGGATCGACTCGCCAAGGTCACCGCGTGCCGCGTGACTGACGAACTGCCAGAACTGCACCAGCCACGACTGATCCAGCCCGTACTGCTGCCGGATCGCCCGCAACGACTCCGGATCGCGATCCTCACCGGCCAGGGCCAGCGCCGGATCACCCGGCAACGCCCGTACTCCGACGAACACCACGATCGTCGCGAGTACGAGCGTCACCAGGCTCTGCCACAGCCGGTTGAGGAGGTAACGCCTCACTTGGCGAACCCTGCGAACGCCGTGCGGATCACGCCGTCCGGGTACACCTGGATGCCGAGGAGCTTCTTGGAGACACCGGTCAGGTTGCGCTGGCGGTACATGTAGATGATCGGGTCGTCCTGCTGGAGCTTGGTCACCACGTCGCCGTACAGCTTGACCCGCTCGGTCTTGTCGGTGGACTGGCGGGCGTCGGTGAGCAGCTTGTCGACGTCCGGGCTGCTGTAGCCGGAGACGTTCTGGCTGCCGGTGGTGCCGACGAAGTTGAAGATGTTGGCGTCGGGGTCGACCCGTCCGGACCAGCCGAGCTGCAGCAGCTCGAAGTCACCACGGTCCTGCTGGTCCAGCAGCGCGGCGTACTCGACCGGCTTGATCACCAGGTTGAACCCACCCTCCTTCACCATCCCCTGCAACGCCTGCGCGAGCCGCAGGCTGTCCGGGTTGTTCGACGTCACCATCTCGACCTTGTACGGCGTGGTCACGCCCGCGTCGGACAGCAGCTGCTTGGCCTTGGCCGGATCGTGCGCGGGGCAGACCTGCGCCGCGTCGGAGGTGAACTCGCTCTTCGGCGAGACCGGCGAGCAGGCAACGGTGTTCAGTCCGCCGAACAGGGACTTCACCAGCGCGGCGCGGTCGATCGACAGCGCGAGCGCCTGCCGCACCCGCGGATCCTTCGCGATCGGGGTGCCGAGCGGCTTGAGCGGGTTCCCGATCCCGTTCGAGTTGCCGATGTTGATCGTCAGGCCCTGGTACCCGAGCGACTGCGACTGCAGCACGCTCACGCTGGAATCCTTCTGCAACGCCGGGGCGTCCTGCGTCGACAACGAGTCCGCGACCTGTGCGTCCCCGGACTTCAGGTTCGCCGAGCGGATGCTGGAGTCGGTGATGATGCGGTACTCGATCGCGTCGAGGTGCACCTTCGCGGCGTCGTAGTACTGCGGGTCCTTGACCACCTTGATCGAGTTCTGCGCGACCCGGCTGGCGAACTTGAACGGGCCGACGCAGACCGGCGCGTTGGAGAAGTTCGCGCCGAGCTTGGCGACCGCCGCCGGGCTGAGCACCATGCCGGCCCGGTCCGCCAGCGCCGCGGTCAGCGGGGCGAACGGCTTCGACAGCTTGATCACCACGGTCTTCGGGTCGGGCGTCTCGATCGAGGTGATCGGGCCCAGCTCGCTCTTGCGCGCCGAGCCGGCCAGGGTGAGGTGCCGGTTCAGCGAGATCTTCACAGCGTTCGAGTCGAACGCGCCGCCGTCGGCGAACTTCACGCCCTGCTTCAACGGGATCGTCAGGCTGAGGCCGTCGCCGGAGATCGTCGGCAGCGCGGTGGCGAGCTGCGGGACGATCTTGGCATCGGATCCGAGGTCGTACAGCTTCTCGCACATCGTGTGGAAGACGTACCGCGAGTACAGGCTGCGCGACAGCGTCGGGTCGAGCTTGTCCGGATCGGCGGACAGGGCAACGGTCAGCGTCCCGCCCTGCTTCACCTGCGAGGCGTCGGCGGGCTCGCCGAACACGTCCTGTCCGGCCGGCGCCTGGGTACCGCCGCTGCTGTTGTTGTCGTTCCCGGCCGGCTCGACCGGGGAACAGGCCGTCCCGACCAGGGCCAGCGCGACGACGGCGGCGCCGATCCCGGCCACGCTGCGGCGGCGGTTACTCAAGGTGAAACGGTTCAGCGACAGCGGAAGTCGACGAGTCATCGCGTGCTCCTGAGTAGGCGGTTCTGTCGACTGTTTCATGTATACAAGGCAGGTGCGCAAGTGATTCGGCGAGTTTGACTGAACCTTTTACGACCGCCCGCCGTACTCGCAGAGGAACGTTCAACGCCGACGGCCGTGAGGGTCGCCGGAGGCTGTCACACGGCCTCCGGCGACCCCGGTTTCAGACGGTGACGGGGTAGGTCAGGTCCCCGGCCGGTACGGCGTGGCCGTCCAGGGCGAGCGCCATCAGGTTCGGCCCGTCGTACTGCGGGTGATGGACACCGAACGTGGTCGCCTGCCGGAAGCCGAACCGCGGGTAGTAGTCCGCGTGACCGAGCACGACGACCGTCGCTTCGCCTCGATCACGCGCCGTGGCGAGCGCGGACCGGACGGCCGCACTGCCCGCACCTTGCTTCTGGTACGCCGGGAGCACGGCGACCGGCCCGAGCGAGAGGACCGGGTTGCCGCCGATGTGGCAGCGGGTGAGAAGTGCGTAGGCGACAGGCTCGTCGGCAGGGGTGGTCGCGACGATCAGCAGACCGGGCAGCCAGGCGACCGGGTCGGCGCGATGGGCGTCGAGGAAGTCGACCTCGAACTGCCGGCCGAACGCCTGCCGGGTGATGTCGCGGACTATCTCGAGGTCGGACGGAGTCTCGACGCGGGTGTTCCAGGTGATGGACAACGGTGGTCCCTTTCGAAGGTCAGATGGTGAGTTGAATGACCGAGTGGGCGGCCGGGCCTGCAACAGCCCGGGACGACGCGGTCATCAACTCACCTCCTCCTTCGAAGTCGCGATCACCTTAGCCGAGCGGATCTCGTCGACGCACCGGATTTACCAGTCGGCGACGAGTGGGTCCGTGGAGGGCGGACCGGCCGGGGTCCAGGTGTTGCCGATCAGCCGGTACGGGTGCCAGCGGCCGTGGCGGTCGAGCCGGAGTTGGGCCTCGGTGCCGAGTGTCAGCTGGTTGCCTGCGGTCGTGATCGGGAGGTCGGTTGCCTGGAGCTCGGTGCGGGCCCGGTTGAGGTCGGCGGGGGTGGGGGTCCAGGTGTGCTCGAGGACGTCGAGGCCTGGTGCTCCGCCGTACCGCCAGGCTTGGATGCCTAGGGCAAGGTCCTTGCCCGTTGCCTCGGTCAACGGTGTGGCGAGGTCGGGGAAGTCGGTGGCCAGCCGGACGGTGTCTTGCCACTCGTTCAGAGGTTGTGGCTCCGGGGTGCCGCTCAGGAGCGCGCGGAGAATGGCTCGGGCTCGGCGGGCGGCGTCGAGGACGAGGAGTTGGAGGACGGCCGGGCCGAAGCCGTCGGGCGGCGCGATACCTGCTACTGGCAGGTCGTCGAGGCCGATCTTTGCCGGTAGGTCCGGCGGGTCGGGGAGCTCGCCGGGTGTGGCGGCGAGGACGTCGGCGATGGAGACGCCTGTCGCGGTCGGCTCTGTTGCGGACAGTTGGAGCTCGTCGAGGAGGGTCTCGCGGGTGCGGCCGCGGAGCAGGAGCAGTACGAACGGGTCAGCGTCGAGGAGCCACGCGACCTGGTAGCAGAGGGCGGCCGCGTGTTGGCAGGGCAGCTCCCAGGCGTCGCACGTACAGCTCGGGTCGAGGTCGCCGATGCCCGGCAACAGCGTGACGCCCGCGTCGGATGCGGCCTCGACCAGGTCGTGCGGCATCTCGCCGTCCAGCAGCGCTGCGATGTGGCCGGCTCGTGCCGCGACCTGTTCGCTGAACCGGCGCCAGTCGTCGGAGCTCAACTCGTCGACGTGGACGACGGACTCGTACGTGTCCTCGGGGGAGTAGACCGTGGCCGCGATCCGGCCGGGGCTGATCGTGATCGTCCCGACCTGGCCCGAGTTCGCGGACCGGCGGCCCTTCTTGAGCTGCTCGTTGTCGAGCGACGTGTCCTCCATCGCCTGCACCCACGCGCGCGCCCACCACGACCGCCCGCGAGTGCTCCGCTGCTGCCGCGCGAACGCCGGAAACCCTTGTACGTCGTTCATCGCAGACCTCCCCGCAGCTCGACCAGGTCGGCCAGCTCGGCATCGGACAGCTCGGTCAGCGCGGCCTCGCCGCCGCTCAGCACCGCTTCGGCCAGCTCGCGTTTGGCGGCGAGCATCGCTGCGATCCGGTCCTCGATGGTGCCTTCGGCAATCAATCGGTGCACCTGGACGGGCCGGGTCTGGCCGATCCGGTACGCGCGGTCGGTCGCCTGGTCCTCGACGGCCGGATTCCACCAGCGGTCGTAGTGGACGACGTGGTCCGCGCGGGTCAGGTTGAGACCGGTGCCGGCCGCCTTCAGCGAGAGCAGGAAGACGGTCACCTCGCCGGCCTGGAACCGATCCACCATCGCCTCGCGCTGCGCGACGGGCGTGCCGCCGTGGAGTAGCTGGGTCGGTATGCCGCGTTCGTCGAGGTGGCGTTCGAGCAGGCGCGCCATGGCGACGTACTGCGTGAAGACGAGGACGGCGCCGTCCTCCGCGACGATTGTCTCCAGCAGTTCGTCGAGGAGCTCGAGCTTGCCGGAGCGGCCGGTGAGCTTGGCGCTGTCGCCTTCCTTCAGGTACTGCGCGGGGTGGTTGCAGATCTGTTTGAGGCCGGTCAGCAGCTTCACGATCAGGCCGCGGCGGGCCATCTGGTTGGCGGCTTGGACTTCGGCCATGAGCTCGCGGACCGTTGCCTCGTACAACCCGACCTGCTCGCGGGTGAGTGACACCGGTTGATCGGTCTCGGTCTTCGGGGGCAGCTCGGGCGCGATGCCTGGGTCGGACTTCTTGCGGCGGAGCAGGAACGGACGGACGAGCTTGGCGAGCCGGGCGGCGACCTCTTCGTCCTTGTCCGCCTCGATCGGCGCGGCCCATTGGTTGCGGAAGTTGCCGAGGCGGCCGAGCAGCCCGGGGGTCGTCCAGTCGAGGATCGCCCACAGCTCGGAGAGGTTGTTCTCGACCGGGGTGCCGGTGAGTGCGACTCGGGCTTGGCCTGGCACGGTGCGGAGGGCCTTCGCCGTACCGGACGTTGGGTTCTTCACGTGCTGCGCTTCGTCGGCGACGACCAGGCCCCAGCGGTGGTCGGCCAGTTTGGCGGCGTCGCGTCGGAGCGTCCCGTACGTCGTCAGGACGAAGCCGTCGTGGGCTTCGTCGAGTGAGCGTGAGGTGCCGTGGAAGCGGCGTACCGGCGTGCCGGGGGCGAAGCGGTGGACCTCGCGCTCCCAGTTGCCGAGGAGGGACGCCGGGCAGACGACGAGGGTCGGGCCGGCGGTGTCGGGGGACAGTTGGCGGTGCAGGTGGAGTGAGATCAGCGTGATGGTCTTGCCGAGGCCCATGTCGTCGGCGAGGCAGCCGCCGAGGCCGAGCGACGTCATCCTTGCGAGCCAGCGGAGACCGCGCAGCTGGTAGTCGCGCAGGGTGGCTTGAAGTCCGGCTGGTGCTTCGATGGGCTCGTCGGCTCGGTCGGGATCGGCGATGCGGGCGCGGAGGTCTTCCAGCCACTTGGTTGGGGTGACGCTGATCTGGCGGCCGTCGATCTCAGTGGTGCCGGTGAGGGCCGCGCCGAGGGCGTCGATCGCGGTGACGGGTTTGAGGATGCGTTCGCGGGCTTTACGGGCGAGCTCGGGGCCGATCAGCATCCACTGGTCGCGGAGTCTGACGACCGGGCGGGTGGCTTCGGCGAGCTGGTCGAGCTCCGCCTCGGTCAACGGGTCGTCGCCGACCGCGACCTGCCAGCTGAAGTCGAGTGTCTTGTCGCCGCCGAAGAACCCGGGGAGATTGCTCGGCGGTCCGTCGGCTGAGGTGATCGCGGCGCGGGCGGTGAGCGCTCTTCCGAGGCTGCGCGGCCAGTGCAGATCCACGCCGGCTGCTGTCAGCCGCTGAGCTGACCCAGCGAGGAGCTCGGCGACCTCTTCGTCCGCTAGCTCGAGCTGGTCGGGCACTGGGGCATCCAGCAACCTGTTGAGCGGCGCCCAGACGCGCGCGGCGCGGCGGATCGCGAGCGTCGCATCAATCCGAGCCCGCGGCCCGAACCCGGCCACATCCCCAGCCCAGACGTCATCCGCATCCCGCACCAACGTCGGGTCCTTCAGGCTGTGCAACTGCACCACAGCACTGAACGCCAGCGACTCCGCCATCTCAACCCGCAATGAGACCCGCACCCCGCTGTCCAACCCCGCTGACACCTCATCAGCCCACCCCCGCAACCGCTCCACCCGCTGAGGCGCCGCCGAGGTGAACACCTTCGTCCGATGAGCCTTCCCCGCAGCCACCGACCGAGGCATCCCATCGGCCACCGCATCAAGAAACCCCCGCACCAACTCCTCCGCCAAAGGCAACCGCCCCACACCCCCCAAGGTCGAGCCGGTCGAGGTGGTGTGGGTAGTGGAGCTGGTGGACGAGCAGGTGGGGGTGGTGGGGGTGGAGGAGGTAGGTGCGGTGGGGAGGGGGAGCGCTCGGGCGGATGGGGGCATCGCCTCGGCGAGGGTGAGGATGCGGGTGACGTCGTCGGGGTCGAGGGGGCCGACTCGCCAGGCGTCGTGGCCGGCGGGGGAGACGCCGGGGAGGAGCTTGCCGCGGGCAACCAACTGAAGCGCGACCAGCGACAACCCACCCCAGAACGCCGCCGACGGATGTGCTCCGGGAGCACGCCGCATCCGACCCAGAACCGCCACCGCCTCCGCAACCGGCAATTCGATCGCCCTGACCGGCTGCAGCCGCGCATCAACGAGCAGCTGCAACTCGACCTGCTCCCCGACGCCTAGCGGCAGCTCACCGCCCGACGGATCCCAGAAGGCGATCCGGCCGGCGCGTGGTGGATCGGCCGGCCGGAAGACCACCGCGCATCCAGCCAGCTGCTGCCCGCTCTCCACCAACCCGACAACCTCCTGCTCTGTCCGTACGTCGTGGCCTGATCCCGCCCCCACTGGCGGGATATCTCGCCGTTGACGTGCTGTATGCCGCTAGCCATCGAACAACCCGCTACCGGTGCCCCAGGCAACCATCTAGACAGCGACCACCGCCGCGCCCGCCGCCCCGGGCTGATCGAACTGGGTGCGGTAGAGCTCCTCGTAGCGCCCGCCCGCGGCAAGCAACTCAGCATGCCGCCCGCGCTCCACGATCCGGCCGCCCTCGATCACGAGGATCTGGTCGGCAGCCCGGATGGTCGACAGCCGGTGCGCGATCACCACTGCCGTACGACCAGCGAGCGCCTCCGTCAGCGCCGCCTGCACGGCTGCCTCGTTCGTCGAGTCCAACGCCGCCGTCGCCTCGTCGAGGATCACGACCCGCGGCTGCGCGAGCAGCAACCGCGCGATCGTCAGCCGCTGCCGCTCACCACCGGACAGGCGATACCCGCGTTCACCCACGACCGTGTCGAGCTGGTCCGGCAACGACCGGATCAGCTCACCCAACCGGGCGCGCTCGAGCGAGTCCCACAGATCCTTCTCGGAGGCCTCGGGTCGCGCGAGCAGCAGGTTCTCCCGGATCGAGTCGTGGAACAGGTGACCGTCCTGCGTCACCATGCCGAGCGTCGCCCGCAGGGACTCCGCCGACACATCGCGTACGTCGGTCCCGGCGAGCTTCACGGCGCCGGAATCCACGTCGTACAACCGCGGAATGAGCTGCGCGATCGTCGACTTCCCCGCGCCGGACGACCCGACGAGCGCCACCATCTGCCCTGGCTCAGCCCGGAACGAGACGTCGTGCAACACCTCGACCCCGCCGCGGGTGTCCAACTTCGCGACCTCTTCGAGCGATGCCAGCGAGACCTTGTCCGCCGACGGATACGCGAAGCTCACCCCGGCGAACTCGACCGCCACCGGCCCCTCGGGCACGCGTCCCGCGTCCGGCTTGTCCTGGATCAGCGGCTCCAGATCCAGAACCTCGAAGACCCGCTCGAAGCTCACCAGCGCAGTCATCACCTCGAGCCGCGCACTCGCCAGCGCGGTCAGCGGTGAGTACAAGCGGGTCAGCAGCAGTGCCATCGATACGACCGCACCCGCATCCAGCTCATCCCGAAGCGCGTAGAACCCTCCAAGCCCATAGACCACGGCCAGCGCAAGCGCCGACACCAAGGTCAGCGCCGTCACGAAGATCCACTGCACCATCGCCGTCCGCACGCCGATGTCGCGCACACGCCGCGCCCGGATCGCGAACTCCAGCGACTCGCGCGCCGGCCGCCCGAACAGCTTGACCAACGTCGCACCCGGCGCCGAGAACCGCTCGGTCATCTGGGTGCTCATCGTGGCGTTGTAGTTCGCCGCCTCTCGCTCGAGGGCCGCCAGCCGGCGCCCGACCCGCCGGGCAGGGATCACGAAGACCGGCAGGATCACCAGTGCCAGCAGAGTGATCTGCCACGACTCGCGGAGCATTACCACCAGCGTGAGGACGAGCATGACCAAGTTGCTGACCACGCCGGACAAGGTGTCGCTGAACGCGCGCTGCGCCCCGATCACGTCGTTGTTCAACCGGGAGACCAGCGCGCCGGTGCGGGTCCGGGTGAAGAACGCGATCGGCATCCGCTGGATGTGGTCGAACACCGCCGTCCGCAGATCGAGGATCAGCCCTTCACCGATCTGCGCCGACAACCAGCGCGTCAGCATGCTCAGCCCGGCCTCCGCGACCGCGATCACCGCGATCAGCACCGCGAGCCGCAGGACGACGCCGAAGGCCTTGCCGCCGACGATCGCGTTGACCACCTCGCCGGCCAGGATCGGTGTGGCGACCGCGAGCACGGCCGCTCCGATGCTCATCACCAGGAACCAGGTCAGCTGGGTGCGGTGCGGCTGCGCGAACGCGAGGATCCGCCGCAGGGTCGCCTTCGAGAAGGGACGTTTGTCGTCCTGCGCGTGCATCGCGTGGTAGAGCGAGTTCCACGCGGTCATTTCCATACTCACGGCTGTGGTCTCCAGGCTCCGCTGCATCGATCGATCGGGACCGTCGATGATTCCGTGCGCCACCGACAAAAACCGACGCTAGAACCTCGACATAGGTCGAGGTCAACTGCGTACACTGTACGAAGTATAACCGATTCGAGAAGACCGACGCAGATGAACCAGGACTACAGCGGCAGCGGCGACCCGGCCAAGAGCCTCGAGTTGCTCTGGCGGCGGCGCCCGCTGCCGACCCGCGGACCGAAGCCGGCGCTGACCGTCGACCAGATCGTCATGGCTGCCCTGCAGGTGGCCGACGCGGACGGTCTCGCGGCCATGTCGATGCGCCGGGTCGCCGACGAGCTCGGCGTCGGCGCGATGACGCTGTACCGCTACTTCCCGGGCAAGGGCGAGTTGCTCGACGTCATGCTCGACACCGTCTACGGCGAGCTGCCGCGGCGCGACGTACCGGGGGAGTGGCGGGCCAAGCTCGACGAGGTCGCCCGCGAGAACCGCGAGCTGTACCTGCGGCACCCGTGGATGCTCCAGGTCGCGATCAGCCGCCCGCCGCTCGGCCCCAACGTGATGGCCAAGTACGAGTGGGAGCTGACCGCGATCGAGGGGATCGGGCTCACCGACGTCGAGATGGACTCGACCGTGGCGCTCGTCAACGGTTACGTGCACGGCGCGGTGCGAACGGCGGTCGAAGCGGGCCAGGTGATCCTCCGATCCGGTATGACGGACAAGGAGTGGTGGCTGGCCCACGTCCCGCACCTGGACCGGATCAGCGACCTGGCGAAGTTCCCGCTGGCGGCACGGGTGGGGACGGCGGTCGGGAATGAGTTCGACGCACCGTACGATGTCGATCATGCGTTCGAGTACGGTCTCGAGCGTGTCCTGGACGGCATTTCCGCGCTGGTGGAGAACCGGTCTGCGCCGCAAGCGTAAATGTAGTTGTGAGTGAGTACTCACTCAGTTACCTTTGATCTCGTGACACCACGAGCGACCCCACTGCCACCCGACGAGCGCCGCGCGGCGATCGTCGATGCCGCGCTGCCGTTGCTCGAGGAGTTCGGGCCCGATGTCAGCACCAAGCAGATCGCCGAGGCGGCCGGGATCGCCGAGGGGACGATCTTCCGCGCGTTCGGCAGCAAGGACGCGCTGATCGAGGCTGCGATGGCGACCGTCTTCGACACCTCGGACCTGGTCCGGGCGATCGAGCGGGTCGACCACTCACTGCCGCTGCGGGAGCGGACCATCGCCGCGGTCGAGATCGGCCAGAAGCGGCTGCGCGGGGTGTTCAAGCTGATGTTCGCGCTGCGGATCCGCCGGCCACCGGAGTTCCGGCACTCGACCCCGATGGACGAGGCGCGGCGCCAACGGCAGTCCGACCTGGCCAACCTGGCGTTCGCGGACCTGCTCCGGCCCGACGCCGACCAGCTGCGGCTGCCGCCCGAGGACGTGGTCCGCCATCTCGGCCTGCTCACCTTCTCGGCCACCCACCCACTGATTTCCGGCGGCCACGTGCTGACCGCCGAGGAGATCGTCGACTTCGCGTTCGACGGCCTCCGCAAGCACCACACCGGTCAGCCACCGGCCACCGAGGACATCGTCGAGTACGCGCTCGGCGGTGCCCGCCATCACGACCCTGGGGATGATTGATGTTGATTCGCGTCTTGCGTACGCATTTGCGTCCGTACGCGGGAAACCTGTCCTTGGTGGTGGTCCTGCAGCTGGTCGGGACGATCGCCTCCCTCTACCTGCCCACTCTCAACGCCGACATCATCGACAACGGCGTGGCCAAGGGCGACACCGGCTACATCGTGACCACCGGCGGCTGGATGCTCGCTGTCAGCCTGGTGCAGATCATCTGCACGATCACGGCGGTGTACTTCGGCGCCAAGACAGCTGCCCTGTTCGGCCGCGACGTGCGCGCGGCGGTCTTCCACCGGGTCGGCGAGTTCTCCGCCCGCGAGGTGAACCAGTTCGGTGCGCCGACGCTGATCTCGCGGAGCACCAACGACGTACAGCAGATCCAGATGCTGGTCGTGATGACCACGACGATGCTGGTGGCGGCGCCGATCACGATGATCGGCGGCGTGATCATGGCGGTCCGCCAGGACGTCGGCCTGTCCTGGCTGGTGGCGGTCGCCGTACCGCTGCTTGCCGTCTGCGTCGGGTTCATCGCCAGCCGGATGGTCCCGCAGTTCCGGAAGATGCAGAAGAACATCGACGGGGTGAACCGGGTCCTGCGCGAGCAGATCACCGGAATCCGGGTGGTCCGGGCGTTCGTCCGCGAACCGCACGAGGTCGAGCGCTTCGGTGCGGCCAACCAGAACCTGACCGACACGGCGATCAAGGCCGGCCGGTTGATGGCGCTGATCTTCCCGACCGTGATGCTGATCCTGAACCTGTCGAGCGTGGCGGTGCTGTGGTTCGGCGCCTCCCGGATCGAGGACGGGACGATGCAGGTCGGTGCGCTGACCGCGTTCCTGAGCTACCTGATCCAGATCCTGTTCTCGGTGATGATGGGCGTGTTCGTGATGATCATGGTGCCGCGGGCGTCGGTCTGCGCGGACCGGATCTCCGAGGTACTCGACACCGACTCCTCGGTGCGGCCGCCGGTCACGCCGATCAAGACCTTCACCGGTCGCGGGCAGCTCGTGTTCGAGGACGCCTCGTTCAAGTACCCGGGTGCGGCCGAGCCGGTGCTGCAGAACATCAGCCTCGTCGCCTCGCCGGGGCAGACGACCGCGATCATCGGCAGCACGGGCGCCGGCAAGACGACGCTGCTGTCGCTGGTGCCGCGGTTGTTCGACGCGACCGAGGGGAGGGTGCTCGTCGACGGCATCGACGTCCGCGACATCGAGCCCGAGGCGCTGTGGGAGCGGATCGGTCTGGTGCCGCAGCGGCCGTACCTGTTCTCCGGGACGGTCGCCAGCAACCTGCGGTACGGCAACCCCGACGCAGGAGACGAGGAGCTCTGGGAAGCGCTGGAGATTGCCCAGGGCAAGGACTTCGTCGAGGCGATGGCCGAAGGACTCGACGCGCCGATCGCGCAAGGCGGCACGAACGTGTCCGGCGGTCAGCGGCAGCGGCTCGCGATCGCCCGGGCGCTGGTCCGCAAGCCGGAGATCTACCTGTTCGACGACTCGTTCTCGGCGCTGGACCTGGCGACGGACGCCCGACTGCGGGCGGCGCTGCGTCCGGTCACCCGGGAGGCGTGTGTGGTGGTCGTCGCCCAGCGGGTGTCGACGATCATCGACGCCGACCAGATCGTGGTGATCGAGGACGGCGCGATCGTCGGCAAGGGCACCCATGACGAGTTGCTCGAGACGTGTCCGACGTACGTCGAGATCGTCGAGTCCCAGCGTTCCGCGGAGGAGGCGGCATGAGCGAGGAACAGAAGCCGTCCCAGAACGGACAGGCCCCGAACGGTCAGGCCGCGAGTGGCCAGGTGCAGGACGGTCAGGTGCAGGACGGCGCGAAGACGGTGAAGGCGACCGAGCGGCCGACGACCGGCCGTGGATTCGGCCCGCCGGGAGGTATCCCGGGGGACAAGTCGATGAACTTCCTGCCGTCGGCGAAGCGGTTGCTCGGCCGGTTGCGGCCGCAGCGGGCGAAGGTGGCCGGCGTCGTACTGCTGGCGATCTGCAGCGTCGGCCTGTCGGTGGTCGGCCCGAAGATCCTCGGCCGCGCCACCGACATCATCTTCGCCGGTGCCATCGGCAAGCAGTTGCCCAGCGGCCTGAGCAAGGCGCAGGTGATCGAGCAGACCCGGGCCTCGGGCAACGGCCGGCTGGCGGACCTGCTGCAGGGGATCGACCTGATCCCGGGCGTGGGTATCGACTTCGATGCCCTGCGCAACGTTCTTCTGCTGGTCCTGGCCCTGTACGCCGGCGCGTTCTTCCTCTCGTGGGCACAGGGCTACATCCTGAACGGCGTCGTACAGCGCACGATCCTGTCGCTGCGCCGCGACGTCGAGGACAAGCTGAACAGGCTGCCGCTGAGCTACTTCGACGGCGCGCCGCGTGGTGAGCTGCTCAGCCGGGTGACCAACGACATCGACAACATCTCCACCAGCCTGCAGCAGACGCTGAGCCAGCTGCTCACCTCGCTGCTGACGGTGATCGGGGTGATCACGCTGATGTTCGTGATCTCGCCGGTACTGGCACTGATCGCGCTGGTGACGATCCCGATCACGATGGTCCTGACGGCGGCGATCGCCAAGCGTTCCCAGGTCAGGTTCATCGCCCAGTGGCGTCACACCGGCGCCTTGAACGGGCAGATCGAGGAGGCGTTCACCGGGCACGAGCTGGTGAAGGTCTTCGGCCGGCAGAAGGAGATCGAGGCGGAGTTCGCGAAGAAGAACGACGAGCTGTTCCAGGCCGCGTTCGGAGCGCAGTTCATCTCCGGGCTGATCATGCCGGTGATGATGTTCGTCGGGAACCTGAACTACGTGGTCATCGCGGTGCTCGGCGGTCTTCGGGTCGCGTCCGGCACGATGTCGCTGGGCGACGTACAGGCGTTCATCCAGTACTCGCGGCAGTTCACCCAGCCGCTGACCCAGGTCGCCTCGATGGCGAACCTGCTGCAGTCGGGGGTGGCGTCGGCCGAGCGCGTGTTCGAGGTACTGGACGCCAAGGAGCAGATCCCGGACGACGCGACGCCGGAGAAGGTCACCGATTCGCGCGGGCGGGTGGAGTTCGAGCACGTGTCGTTCTCCTACGACCCGGACAAGCCGCTGATCACCGACCTGAGCCTGGTCGCGGAGCCCGGGCAGACGGTCGCGATCGTCGGCCCGACGGGCGCCGGCAAGACGACGCTGGTGAACCTGATCATGCGCTTCTACGAGCTGAACGGCGGCCGGATCACGCTCGACGGTGTCGACATCACCGAGCTCACCCGGCACGACCTGCGCTCGCGGATCGGCATGGTGCTGCAGGACACCTGGCTGTTCGGCGGCACGATCCGGGACAACATCCTGTACGGCAACCTCAAGGCCACCGAGGAGGACATGCTGGCCGCGGCCAAGGCGACGTACGTCGACCGCTTCGTGCACAGCCTGCCCGACGGGTACGACACGGTGATCGACGAGGAAGGCAACAACGTCAGCGCCGGTGAGAAGCAGCTCCTCACCATCGCCCGCGCCTTCCTGGCCGACCCGCAACTGCTCATCCTCGACGAAGCCACCAGCTCGGTCGACACCCGCACGGAGGTCCTGGTCCAACGCGCCATGGCCGCCCTCCGCTCCGACCGAACCAGCTTCGTCATCGCCCACCGCCTGTCCACCATCCGCGACGCCGACCTGATCCTGGTCATGGAGAACGGCTCCATCGTCGAACAGGGCAACCACAACGAGCTCCTCACCCTCGACGGCGCCTACGCCCGCCTCTACAACGCCCAGTTCAGCGGCGCGGTAGTAGACATAGACGAGGAAGCCGCCGCCCTGGCAGCCCCCACACCAGCCGGCCGCCCGATGGCCCGCTGAACTCTCGAACAGGAGGGGACGCCTATCAGGCGTCCCCTCCTGCTGCCTGTGGATAACTTCCGCGCCGTCCACGCGTCCTGTGCGGTACTTGAGACATGCCCACGAACGCAGACTTCGTCCGCGAACGCAGCACGTCGCCACGCGGAAGACCGACCGGATCGTCGCGCTCGGCCGCGACGGACACCATCTCGCGCTGGCGATGACGCGGCTGGACGGTCAGTTCTTCCGGCAGCACGGCTCGAATCTGGTCCTGTCACGGGCGCTCGTCGAGAACGCGCTGCAGGATCTGGAGCATCATCAAGGTCGTCAGTTTCCACAGGTGCACGGGTTCCGGCGCGTGGCATCGCGGGTTGATCCTGCAGACACCGTCGGTGGGTTTCGCCTCCTGACCGACTATCTGCAGGCGAACCAGGTGCCGGTTGGCCGGCCGGGAAGTCGGGTGAGTGTCTTCGACACGAGCTTCAAAGGCACGGTGCAGGAGCTGCTCTCGGCGGCGTACCCGGAGACGACTTTCACAGGTCGGTATGCATTCCTCGGCGAATCACCCGATGACCCGCACCCTGGGAGCAAGAAGGGCTACGAGGTCCACCTGTCCGCGGCGGAGTCACGGCAAGGACGGCCGTTCTACGTCCTGCCCGCCGATGAGTCGAAGACGTTCGCCCATCAGCTGGCTCTGAACAGCATCGAGGAGCTGCTCGACGGCCCGATGTCCAGCCCGGTGCGGATCGGCGCTCGTGGACCTGAGCAGTCTGGTCAACGTCACCATCCGACGCTTCTCGAAGGCTTGAGCAGAGGCCGGGTGTCGCCGCGCCTACGGGAGCTCCGGGTGCGCGAGGGCGTGAAGGTGGTGAACCTGATGGCAGTCGCTGATCTGGCGCGGGATGTCGCCGTACTTCGAGATGCCGGAGGCAACTACCGGAGCTGGCTGGACGACTGACAAGCAACAGGTGGACGCACTGCAGAAGACGTTGGACCGGAGACAGGTGCCGGAGACGGACAGAGAGGCGATCTGGGCCGCGTACGAGCGGTGCGGGAGCGACGGCGACAAGCAGGTGTTCGTAGAGAATATGTTCAATTCGACGCGGGTTGGCGGAGGTAGAGATGGGCGGCGGCAGCGGTTCGGATCCCGAGGGCGAGTGGACGGCGCTCGCGGGGCTGGGCGAGAGCTTTGAGGAGTTCGACGAGCTCGCCGGGCCGCTGATCCGCGGCGGGCCCCCACCGGCGGTCGGTGTGCCGGCGATCGCGCATGCGCCGATGATCATTGATACGGACATCGGGGGTGATCCTGATGACACGGTGGCGTTGGTGGTGGCGGCTCGGGGGGTGGCTGAGTTGGCCTTGGTGGTTACGAGTGATGAGTACGGCGGGGAGCGGGCTCGGTTTGCCAGGTACTTGCTGGATCTGGTCGGGCGGTCGGATGTGCGGGTGGTGGCGGGGTCCGATCTGGGGAACAGCCGGATGTGGGTGATTGACGGGTTGTGTCCGGAGGACGTGCCGCGGCAGGAGACCGACGTGGTGGCTGCGGCCAGTGAGGTTTGTGGAAGGACGGAGGGGCGCGTTCGGTGGGTCGGGGATGGGCCCCCTGTCGAACCTGGCGACTCTGCAGCGTGAGCAGCCTGAGCTGGTGTCTCGGCTGGTGGTGACGCAGATGGGCGGAGCTATCAACTACCGCGATCCGACGCGGGCGGAGCACAACTTCCGCGTCGATCCGGAGGCGGCGATTCGGATGGTGCCGTCGTTGGAGCCGTGGGGGCCGACATTCGTGATGTCCGACGTGACCTTCAACCCGGCGATGGAGATCACGGCCGACTCGCCGCTCTACAAGCGCTGGGCCGAGCCGGATGCGCGGCCTTGGGAGCGTGTACTTCGGGAGCACTGGGATCGCTGGCTGGTAAAGTACCCGGGCTCGATGCAGCACGACGCGCTCACACTGGCTGCAGCGATGCTCTGGCCGGGCATCCGGTTCGTCCGCGAGCGCGTGGCCCTGGACCCGATCGCCCGGATGACTACGGATGCCAACGGCGTAGAGGTCATTCGCTCCATCAGCGCGGACTACACCGCCTTCATGGCGTGGCTGGAGCGTGCTCTGGGTTAGGTCGCCAGGGCGTTCAGCAGAAACGTCCGGAAGGCCTCGGGTGCGGAGAACATCGGCATGTGGTCCGCGTTCGGGAGGACTGTGAGCGTGGCGTTCGGGGCTTCGCTCGCCAGACGGCCCGCCCAGAGCTGGGTGCCTTGGAAGTCGTGCTCGCCGACCAGCACGGAGACGGGTACCTCGAGCTCGGCGAAGCGGTGTTTGATCGCGGGATCGAGCTCGCGGGCGTTGTCCTCGGACATGAGCATGATCCGGGAGTTGGCGATCGCGAGGCCGACCAGGAGGCGGTGGTCGTCGAGGTCGACCGCGGGGCACCAGGCGGTGATGTCGTTCGCCGCGGCGGTCGGGATGTCGCCGGTCTCGAGGATCTTGGCCTGCTGGGCGAAGTGCGCCCGCATCACCACCCGCGCCGCCGCCTCGGCCGCAGTCGGCGACGGGAACTCGCCGAACGACCCGGCGACCGCACAGACCCGAGCCACCCGCGACGGGTACCGATGAGCGAACGCCAGCGCCTGCCGCGCACCGTCGGACACGCCGAGCAGTACGGCCTGCGAGACCCCCGCAACATCCAGGACCGCGGCCAGGTCGGCGAGCTCGTCGTACTCCGACAACGACACCGAGGACAGGCCACGGTCCCGGCAGTCCCAGACCGTCACGCGAGCCGAGTCCGCCAGCCACGCGACCGTCGAGCTCCACATTCGCGTATCGGCCAGACCGCCGTTCAGCAGGACCACATCCGGTCCGGCGCCGTGCTGCTCGTAGTACAGGTATCCGCCAGGCACATCGACAAAGGGCATGACCGCGATTCTGCTGGCCCGCGACCGACGGCGACATCGGGAATTCTCCCTAGTCGACCGACGACAGGATCAGCGGGTAGAACGGCGGGCGTACGCGCGGGCGGCCCGGGCTCGGTCGCCGCAGCGGGTCGAGCACCAGTGGCGGCGGCCGTGGCGGACGAGGTAGCGGTTGCAAGGGGTGGAGTCGCAGGCGGTCAGGGCGTCGGCGTCGGAGCCGGTGAGGAAGTCGGCGGCGCTGGCGGAGATGGTGGCCAGAGCGTGGTCGAGGATCTGGTTGGTGGGACAGACGGTCGCGCGGTAGGGCCCGGCTTTGTCGTCCCAGCGGAGGATCGCGGTGGTCGGGACCCGGGTGAGCGCGTCGTTCACGGCGTCGACGGCCGCGGGGAGGGCGGGCACGCCGGCAACGCGGGCCGCGAAGAGGGAGCGGACGTGCTCGCGGAGGGCGCGGAGTTGGGTCGCGCACATCTCCTGTACGCCGGCATCCCCGGGGGCAAGGCCGCGCTGGGTGAGCCAGGCGTTGACGGACGCGGGACTGCCGAGCAGGTCGACGTACTGGCCGCCCGGGAGCGCGATCGCCGTGTTGGCGAAGTCGAGCGCGAGGCAGGCCTCCGCCCCGGGAGCGGGCGGCAGTGGCGCGACGGTCGGATCCTCCATGGTTCTCATGGTACGGGTTGCCGATATCCGTGAGAACGGCGTACCGTTCCTCACGGATAAAGCGTGCCTGATCCGTGAGGAGATTCATGAAGCTGACGGCGTTGCTCGTGTGCGTGTTCGGTGTGACCACCGGGGAGTTCGTGGTCGCCGGGATCCTGCCGGCCGTGGCCGGCGACCTGGATGTGTCGATCCCGGCGGCCGGCCTGCTGGTGACGGCGTACGCGCTCGGCATGATCGTCGGCGGCCCGTTGCTGACGGCAATCACTGCCGGCCGCCCGCGGAAGCCGCTGATCCTCGGGCTGCTCGGCGTGGCGGTGGCCGGCAACCTGCTGTCCTCGATCGCCCCCGGGTACGGCGTCCTGTTCGCGGCGCGGATCGTGACGGCGTCCGTCACGTCGACCTTCTTCGCCAACGCGATCGTGATCGCGACGACCTCCGCGCCGCCGGGCAAGAAGGCGTCGACCGTGGCGAAGCTTGCCTTCGGCATGAACTTGGCGATGATCCTCGGCGCACCGCTCGGCACCTGGATCGGCGACGCGTTCGGCTGGCGTACGACGTTCGCCGCGATCACGGCCTGCTGCGCGACTGGGCTGCTCCTCGTGGCCCGCTTCGTGCCCGCCGATCAGCCCGGCGTGCGGGGCCGGGCCCTGGGCGAGTTCAGCGTCTTCCGCGACCGGGACCTGCTGCTCGCGATCGCGATCACCGCGGTGGCGAACGTCGGCTTGCTGATGGTGTTCACCTACCTGGCGCCGCTCCTGACGGGGCCTGCGAACTTCGCGGCGACGGCGGTGGCGCCGATGCTGCTGGTGTACGGCGTCGGCGCAACGTTCGGCAATCTGGTCGGTGGCCGGTTGGCGGACCGCGCCCTCCTGCCGTCCCAGCTCGGCGCGCTCGCGCTCCTCGTCGTACTGCTCGTCGCTCTCCGGTTGAGCCCGACCGCGATCCTCACCGGCGTCCTCGTGTTCGCGATCGGCGCCGTCGGGTTCTCCGTCATCCCCGGCATGCAGGCCCGCGTACTGACAACGGCCGCCGCGGCCCCGACGCTGGCGATCGCCGTCAACGCCTCGGCGTACCAGGTCGCGGCCGCGTTCGCGGGCTGGCTGGGTGGCAGGGTCGTCGCCGGTCCCGGCCTGCCCGCGATCTACCTCGCCGCTGCGGCTACGACGGTCGTCGGCCTGGCGTTGACCGGGCTGGCGTCAGCGCGCGAGGCGGCGTACCGCTAGTTCGGCGAGGAGGGCGGCCCCGTCGGGCAGGACGGAGTCGTCGAAGTCGGCCAAGGGGGAGTGGTTGTCCGGGGCGGCGTCCGGGTCCGCGGAGCGGCAGGCGCTGAGGTTGAGGTAGACGCCGGGGACCTCCTCCAGCACGTACGACATGTCCTCGGCGCCGCACCGCGGGTTGGCGCGTTCGCGGAACCGGTCGGCGCCGAACAGATCGACGATCGTGGACCGGGCGAACTCGTACTCCGCGGCATTGTTGACCGTCACCGGATACCCGACCTGGTACTCCGCCTCGACCTGCAACCCGTGCGCCGCCGCCAGACCCTCGACGAGCTGGATCGACGCCAGCTGGACCTTGGCGCGCGCCTCGGCCGAGAACGTCCGGACCGTCGCGTCGAAGAACGCGTCGTCCGGGATGATGTTCTCCTTCGTCCCGCCCGCGATCCGCCCGACCGTCAGCACCACCGGGTCGAACACGTCGAACTGCCGCGTGATCATCGTCTGCAGCGCGCCGACGATCTCGCACAGCACCGGGATCGGGTCCTTGCCGCGGTACGGCGTGGATCCGTGCGTACCCGACCCGATCACGCGGACATGCAACTGGTCCGCCGCGGCCATGAACGAGCCCGGCTTGCTGCTCCACATCCCCAGCGGCTGGGACGCCGACCCGACGTGCAGACCGTACGCCGCATCCGCTCGCCGGCCGGCCGCGTCGAGCACACCCTCGCGGATCATGATCGGCGCCCCGCCCGAGGTCTCCTCGCCGGGCTGGAACATGAACACCACGTCGCCCGGCAGCTCGGCCCGGAGCGCGGACAGCACCTTCGCGGCGCCGACGAGCCCCGCGACGTGCAGGTCGTGACCGCAGGCGTGCATCATCCCGGGATGCTGCGAGGCATACGGCACGTCGGTCCGCTCGGTCACCGGCAGCGCGTCCATGTCCCCGCGCAGCAGGACGACCGGCCCGGGGCCGCCGCCGCCCCGCAGTACGGCGGTCACCGACGACAGCTCCTTGCCGAGCGTGATCTCCAGCGGCAGGCCGGCCAACGCGTCCAGGATCAGCTGCTGCGACTTGGGCAGGTCGAGGTCGTACTCCGGCACCTGGTGCAGCGCCCGCCGCAGCGCGACGATCTCCTCCCGGAAGCCCTCGGCCAGCTCACGCGTCCGGCTCATGCCTTCGGTCCCAGGTCGAGCGCGGCCATTACCCGTTGTGCGCTGCCGCCGAGCTCGAGCAGCTCGACGAGCTCGAGCCACCGCTCTGGATCCTTGATCTCGTCGGGGATCTTTGCATCGAACGTCCCGACCGGCGCGTCCTTCGCGACCGCGACCACCTTCGGCGCGACGTCCAGGTAGTCGCTGTCCGCCAGGATCTTCTTCTTCACCCCGGGCGCCATCGGCGTACTCGGGTCGGCCGCGGCGGCGCGGATCGCGTCCAGGTCGCCGTACGACGTGACGAGCGAGGCGGCCGTCTTCTCGCCGATGCCCTTCACGCCGGGCAGCCCGTCGGACGCGTCCCCGCGCAGCGTGGCGAAGTCGGCGTACCGCTGGGCGGGGATCTCGTACTTCGCCAGCAGCGCCTTCTCGTCGTACACGTCCGCGCGCCCGACACCGCGGGCCGCCGTGTAGATGATCCGGATGCCGCGGCTGTCGTCGATGAGCTGGAACAGGTCCCGGTCGCCGGTCACCACGTCGACGGGCATCGTCGCCTGGTGCGACAGCGTGCCGATCACGTCGTCGGCCTCGTGGTCGGCCGCACCGACGACGGCGATCCCGATCGCCTCCAGACAGGCCCGGATGTACGGCACCTGGACCTCGAGCCGGTCCGGTACGTCCTCGACCTGCTCGCCCTTCGCCGACACGAACTCGACCCGCTGCGCCTTGTACGACGAAATCAGCGCCACCCGCCAGGACGGCCGCCAGTTGTCGTCCCAGCAGGCGACCAGGTGGGTCGGCCGGTGGTTCTCGGCGAGCCGCGCGATGAAGTCGAGCAGCCCCCGGATCGCGTTGGTCGGGGTGCCGTCGGCAGCCTTCATGGTGTCCGGCACGCCGAAGAACGCGCGGAAGTAGAGCGACGCGGTGTCGAGCAGCATCAAGCGCTGGGGTGTCCCTGAATCTGGTCCTGGCATGGAGAGATGCTTTCATGCCCGGCGGTCTCGGCAGTAGGGTCTCCAGGATGGAGGACCTGGATCGCAAGATTGTCGGGCTGCTCGCGACCGACGGCAGGATGAGCTTCACCGACCTCGGCAAGGCGACCGGCCTGTCCACGTCGGCCGTGCACCAGCGGGTGAAGCGGCTCGAGCAGCGCGGCATCATCCAGGGGTACGCCGCCACCGTCGACCACACCGCGCTCGACCTGCCGCTGACCGCGCTGATCTCGATCCGGCCGATCGACCCGTCCCAGCCGGACGACTCGCCCGAGCGGCTCCGCGACGTACCGGAGATCGAGTCCTGCTACTCCGTCGCGGGCGACTCCAGCTACATCCTCGTCGTCCGGGTCGCCTCGCCTGCCGCGCTGGAGAACCTACTGGCCGTGATCCGGGCCCGGGCCAACGTCTCCACGACCACGACGATCGTGCTGAGCACGCCGTACGAGCGCCGGCCGCCGGCCCTGTGAAGGCCCTGCTCAGCGATCTGTTCAGCACACTGGTTCCGGGCGGAGACACCGAGCGGGACCAGGTCAACGCACGGATGGGCGCCGCGCTCGGCGTCGACCCGGCGGCGTTCCAGCAGGCGTTCGACGCGGCGTCGTACGAGCGCTTCATCGGCGCGTACGGCGATCTGTCGAACACGCTCCGGGTGATCGCGGAACGTTGCGGCGGCACGCCGACCGACGAACAGGTGCAGGAGGCAACAAATCTGCGCCGTACGCTCGCCCAACGCCTGCTCGGTGCGGCTCCTGCGACGACGCTGAGCACGCTGGCCGCGTTCAAGGCGGCGGGCTGGCGGATCGGCCTGGTCAGCAACATCACCGCCGAGACCCAACTCCAGTGGCCGGCCAGCCCGCTCGCGCCGTACTTCGACGCGACCGCTTTCTCCGCGGAGGTGGGCGCCGCCAAACCCGAGCCCGCCATCTACCTGTCGGCGTGCAACGCTCTCGGCGTAGACCCGACCGAGTGCATCTTCGTTGGCGATGGCAACGACAATGAACTCCCCGCCGCCGCCTCCCTGGGCATGCACGCCATCCGCACCCTGGAGCATGCCAACACGGCCCCACACTGGCCGGGCCCCACCATCAAATCCTTCGCCGAGCTGACCGGGTTGGCGATCGCTCAGTAGCCTCCGGCCTTGTCAGCTGGCTGGAGACGAGCACGCCTCCGGTGCCACCCCCTGCATTGGTGGCACCGAAGACGGGATCAGGAGAGGTCCAGTGACTTCTGGGCCTCGGCTGCGGCGCGGGAGGCGGCAGCTCGTTCTTCGGCTTCGGCCAGGGTGGTGCCGGCGTGCTGGGTCCACCACTGCCGGCCCTCGGCGGGGAGGGTGTCGATCGGGTCGTAGTACTCGTAGGTGCGGTTCAGCGCCTCCGGGTCCTGCTGCTCGATGCCGGTGCGGTAGTTCTTCTTCCAGTACGAGATGCCGCGGACCTCGTCGTACTCCGAGAGCTGGTGCACCCACCGCTTGCCGACGTACGGGACGTCGCACACGATCCGCGGCGTCGCGAAGCCGGGCAGGTACCCGAGGATGCCGTGCTGCAGGTGCTGCGCGTCGCGCACCGACACCCGCCAGTGCTCGGAGAACGGGATCATGTCGCACATGTAGAAGTAGTACGGCGTGACGTTCGCGCCGTCGAGCAAGGCGAAGCACAGGTCGAGCAGCTGCGGGATCGAGTCGTTGACGCCGCGCATCAGCACGCCCTGGTTGCGGACGTCGCGCAGGCCGGCCTCCAGCATCGCCTTGGACGCCTCGGCGACCAGCGGGGTCACGGACTGAGCCGCATTCACGTGTGTGTGCATCGCGATCATCACGCCGCGGTTGCGCGCCACCGACGCAACGCGTTCGACGCCGGCCAGGACGTCGGACGAGAGCCAGTG
The DNA here is from genome assembly GCF_044453965.1 of Kribbella sp. NPDC051586. NCBI lineage: Bacteria > Bacillati > Actinomycetota > Actinomycetes > Propionibacteriales > Kribbellaceae > Kribbella > Kribbella sp. NPDC051586. Next base: position 1,196,217 of record NZ_JBITDF010000003.1, read on the forward strand.
CTGCGGCATGCCCATCAGCGCCTTGGTCGCGAGCCGGATGTCGCGGATGTTCTCGATCTCGAGCAGGCTCATCAGGAACGCCTCGAGCCGCGGCCACGGCATGTTCGCCACGTCGCCGCCGGACACGACCACGTCGCGGACGCCCGGCGTACGGCGGAGGTAGTCCAGCATGTTGTCGAGCCGGGTCTGCGGCTTCGCGACGAACTTGAGCTTGTCGATCACCGGCGTCGAGTTCCCGACCAGGTCCATGCGGGTGCAGTGGCCGCAGTACTGCGGGCACGTCGGCAGGATCTCCGCAAGGACCTTGGTCGGGTACCGGTGGGTCAACCCCTCCGTGGCCCACATCTCGTGCTCGTGCAACGAGTCCCGGGTTGCGTGCGGGTGCGACGGCCAGTCGGCGCGACGGTCGCTGAACACCGGCAGCATGTAGCGGCGGACCGGGTCCGCGTAGAAGGCCTCTGTGTAGTCCGCAGCGCCCTGCGGGACGATCGTGTTCAGCATCTGCGGCGGCAGCAGCATCGACATGGTCGCGCGCTCGGCCTGGTCCCGGGTCAGGTCGTCGTACAACCTGTCCTCGAGCAGGTCACCCATGACGTCGCGCAACTGCTTCACGTTCTTCACGCAGTGCGACCGTTGCCACTGCACCGAGCGCCACTCCTCGGCCGTGACGTCCTTCCAACCGGGCAGCCGGGTCCAGTCAGGCTCCACCAGCTCGGCTCGCCGGTACGCGTACGGCTGGCCGTCGCCGGGCTCCGAACGAGCCAGCTCCGGGGTGATCAGATCGGTCACAGGTGCCTCCGCGGCGCTTCGGGATGTTGCGGTCTCATGTGAGGATAGCGATAGAACTTCCCTCAGATCCAACAGTACGCCGCAAGAATTCTCGCCAAGGCGTGGTTTGAGTAGTATTTTGCCTGATCGCTACGAGGAGGACACGTGTCATCGAGCCCGGTAGGACTGCACCGCGTACTCGCGCCGTCCGGCGTGTTGCCGCAGGCGGCGGAGACCCTCGACGCGCGGGTCGAGATCTGGCCCGACGAGGTACGCATCGCGGTCGAGCGGCTCAACCTCGACGCCGCGTCGTACCGCCAGCTGGCCGAGGCGCACGGCGGCGACGGTCCGGCGATCCGCCGGGCGGTCCTGGACATCGTCAACACCCGCGGCAAGATGCAGAACCCGGTCACCGGCTCCGGCGGCATGCTCGTCGGCGTGGTCGACGAGGCCGGCCCGGACTCACCGCTCGGTGTGAAGAAGGGTGACCGGGTCGCAACCCTGGTCTCGCTGACGCTGACCCCGCTGCGGATCACCGACGAACTGAAGGACTGGGACGGGAGGAGCGAGCAGGTCCCGGCGCAGGGGCACGCGATCCTGTTCGCCCGGTCGATCGTCGCGAAGCTGCCCGACGACCTCAAGCCCGAGCTCTCGCTGGCCGTGATGGATGTCTGCGGCGCGCCCGCACTGACCGCTCGCGTGGTCCGTTCGTATGTCGACAAAGGCATAAAGCCTGTCGTGTCAGTAATTGGCGGCGCAGGTAAATCGGGGTCGTTGTCGCTCGCCGCGGCGCACTCGGCCGGAGCTGCCCGGACGATCGGGATCGTCCCGTTCCAGGCCGAGCGGGACAAGCTGACCGAGGCCGGTATCGCCGACGTCGTCGCGCTGGCCGACGCCCGCGATCCGGTGGCGCTCGCGCATGCGGTCGAGGAGGCCGGGGGACCCGCGGACATCACCGTTGTCTGCGTCGACGTACCGGGCTGTGAGCACGGCGCCGTCCTCTCCACAGCTGCCGGTGGCACGGTGATCTTCTTCTCGATGGCGACCTCGTTCTCGGCGGCGGCTCTCGGTGCGGAGGGTCTGGCCGCGGACGTGACGATGCTGGTCGGCAACGGGTACGTGCCTGGGCATGCGGACTTCGCGTTGGAGCTGTTGCGGGCCGAGCCGGGTGTCCGTGGTCTGTTCGAGAGCAGGCTGGCGGAGGATTAGTTCGTGCGCACACTTCTGACAAACGGTTCCGTCTACTCGCCCGCCGACCCCCACGCCACTGCGATCGCCTTCGACGACGGGGTGGTGACGTGGCTCGGTGACGACAGCGGCGCGAGTTCGTACGCCGATGGCGCGGACGAGGTGATCGACCTCGACGGCAAGCTGGTCACGCCGGCGTTCGTCGACGCCCATGTCCACACCGCGGGCACCGGCGCCGTGCTGACCGGTCTCGACCTGGCCGGTACGACGTCGTTGACCGAGGCCCTCGACAAGCTTGCGGCGTTCGCGGTGAACCTGCCGGAGGACGCGGTCATCGACAGTGCCGGCTGGGACGAGACGGCGTGGCCGGAGGGCCGTCCGCCGACGGCGGAGGAGCTCGATCGCGCGGGTGGCGGTCGGCGGGTGTATCTGTCACGCGTCGACGGGCACTCCGGCGTGGTCTCGTCGGCTCTGTTCGACGTCGCGCGCGGCGAGGGCTTCGACGAGAGCGGGCGAGTTGAGCGGCACGCGAACCACGCCGTACGCGACGCCCTGAGCGAGCTGGTCGGGCCGGACCAGCGTCGGCAGGACATCCGCGCTGCCCTCCAAGCCATGGCCGCCAAGGGCATCGGTGCCTTTCACGAGATGGCCGCTCCGCACATCGGTCCGTTGTGGGAGCTGCCACTCGTCCGTGAGGTCGCTGATGAGCTCGGCCTGTCGGCAACCCTGTACTGGGGCGAGCCCGGCGTCTTCGAGCACATCGGTACGTACGGCCTCGCCGGCCTCGCCGGTGACCTCAACGCCGACGGCGCCCTCGGTTCGCGTACGGCGGCCCTGCGCGCGCCGTACGCCGATCGCGCGGACCATCGCGGTCACGCCTACCTGACGGCGGAGCAGATCGCCGAGCACGTGATCGCCTGCACCGAGCGGAACGTGCAGGCCGGCTTCCACTGCATCGGCGACGAAGCCCTCGACAACATCGCCCGCGGCCTCGAGCTCGCCGCCGAGAAGGTCGGCATCCAGGCCCTGGTCGCGGCTCGGCACCGGCTGGAGCACGTCGAAATGGTCGACGAGGCAACCATCGCCACACTCGCTCGCTGCGGTGTCGTGGCCAGCGTGCAGCCGATGTTCGACGGCCTGTGGGGCGGCCCGGACGGCATGTACGCCGAGCGCGTCGGCGATCGCTGGCAGGGCATGAACCCGTTCGGATCGCTGGCCCGTGCCGGCGTCGTACTCGCGTTCGGATCGGATGCGCCCGTGACGGAGCTGGGTGGTTGGGAGGCGGTCCGCGCGGCCGCGTTCCACCACGAGCAGTCCGAGCGGATCACCGTGCGCGCAGCGTTCCAGGCGCACACGCGGGGCGGTTGGCGGGCCGCGGGTATCGACGACGCCGGAGTACTCGCGCCGAGCACGGCAGCGACGTACGCGATCTGGCAGACCGACGCCGACCTCGTCGTGCAGACCCCGGACGAGCGGGTCGCGGCCTGGTCGACGGATCCGCGCGCCGGCGTGCCGGTGCTGCCGGATCTGAGTGAGGGAACTCCTACTTGCTTGCGGACGGCCGTGGGCGGTCGTGTCATCTATGAAGCCGAAGGATGGTCCCAGTGAAGAAACTCGACCTCGATCCGGTCACCGTCCGGAAGGCTCGCAGTCTGGCGCGTAAAGCCGGGAAGCCGATCGTCAACCTGGCCAAGCAGCACACCACGGTGTCGGTCGAGCGAGCGGTACTGCGGCTTGCCGGGCTGACCGGTGCGGATACCGAGGGTATCCCGTGGGTGAACCGGCTGGCGGACACCGTCCGTGCCGACGTCGGGCTCGAGCACGGGCTCGCGGTGCCGGTGTGGGACGCGCTGATCCGCGGTGAGGCCGAGGACCTGGCCGTGCTCGCGCAGAAGGCGGCGTCCGGATCGGTGACGTTCCGGATGCCTGAGGGACGCGACGGCGTACGCGCGCGGACCGCTGCGCGGAAGGCGGCGGCCGCTGGGATGAAGCGGATCGACGGGCGGCGGCGGGAGCGGGACCGGATGATCAAGCGCCACGGCGACCCGAAGCAGCGGCCGTGGATCTACCTGATCGTTGCCACTGGCGACATCTACGAGGACATCCCGCAGGCGCAGGCGGCCGCGCGGGAGGGCGCCGACATCATCGCGGTGATCCGGTCGACCGGGCAGTCGCTGCTCGACTACGTCCCGGAAGGCGCGACCCGCGAGGGGTTCGCCGGAACGTACGCGACGCAGGAGAACTTCCGGCTGATGCGCGCGGCGCTGGACGAGTCGTCGAAGGAGCTGGGGCGCTACGTCCGGCTGACCAACTACGCGTCCGGACTGTGCATGCCGGAGATCGCGACGCTGGCCGGGCTCCAACGGCTCGACATGATGCTGAACGACTCGATGTACGGGATTCTCTTCCGCGACATCAACCCGATCCGGACGTTCGTCGACCAGCGGTTCAGCCGGCAGATCCACGCCCGCGCCGGGATCATCATCAACACCGGCGAGGACAACTACCTGACCACCGCCGACGCGGTCGAGGCCGCGCACACGGTGACCGTCTCACAACTGCTGAACGAGTACTTCGCGAAGGAAGCCGGCCTCGAGGACTGGCAGCTCGGCCTGGGGCACGCGTTCGAGATCAACCCCGATCTGCCGGACTCGTTCCGGATGGAGCTGGCGCACGCGATGCTCGCACGGCAGCTGTTCCCGAACGCGCCGCTGAAGTGGATGCCGCCGACCCGGCACATGACCGGTGACGTGTTCCGCGGGTACCTGCTGGACGGATTCTTCAACCTCGTCGGCGCGATGACCGGGCAGGGCATCCTGCTGGTCGGGATGATGACCGAGGCGGTCGTGACGCCGTGGATCTCCGACCGCGACCTGGCGCTGCAGAACGTCCGGTACGTTTTGGGGGCCGCAGGCAACCTTCACGAGGACTTCCGGCCGGAGCCGAACGGGTTCATCGCCCAGCGTGCCCGGCAGGTGCTGGGGGAGTCGGTGGAGTTGCTGGAGGAGATCGTCGACGACGGCCTGCTGAACGCGATCGGCGACGGCACCTTCGGGTTGATGAAGCGACCGCAGGACGCCGGCCGCGGCCTGGACGGGGTCGCGCGGAAGTCGTCGGAGTACTACAACCCGGCGATCGAACTGCTCGAGGAAGGCGCCTGATGAGCATCATCCGGCCGTACGGCGACACCACCGGTGACGGGATGGTGCAGCTGTCGTTCACGCTGCCGGTCCCGCACGACAAGCGGGCCGAGGGCGCCGCGGTCCAGCTGGCCAACAAGATGGGCATGGATCCTGCCCTGGTCGTGCACTCCAAGCCGATCGGCGACGACTTCACGTTCTTCGTCGTCTACGGGCCGGTCAACCACCTGGTCGACACCTCCAAGGTCGAGGTGATCGAGCGCGACTACCCGCTGCTGTCGCCGAAGGAGGTCAACCTCGCGATCCGCAAGGGGCTGCGCCGCCGGCTGACCGTGGTCGGCGCCTGCATCGGTACCGACGCGCACACGGTCGGCATCGACGCGATCCTGAACATCAAGGGCTTCGCCGGCGAGAAGGGCCTGGAGTACTACCGCGAGCTGAAGGTCGTGAACCTCGGCGCGCAGGTCGCCGTACCGGAGCTGGTGCGCCGCGCGAAGGCGGACAAGGCCGACGCGATCCTGGTCTCCCAGGTGGTGACCCAGCGCGAGGCGCACGTGCTCAACACCAAGGAGATGTCCGCGGCCTTCCGGGAGGCCTACGCCGAGGACGCCCGTCCCGTACTGGTTGCCGGCGGCCCCCGTTTTACCGAGCAGATGGCCGGGGAACTCGGCGTCGACCGGGTGTTCGGCCGCGGCACCACACCGGGCGAGGTGGCCAGCTACCTGGTCGACGCCCTGGTGACCAGGCGGGTCCCTGCGAAGAGGAGTGCATAGGTGTCCAAGGCAACTACTGGGCTGACCGTCACGCATCGGCGGTACGTGCCGTACAGCCACGCCCACTACGCCGGGAACCTGGTCGACGGCGCGTACGTGCTGGCGCTCTTCGGTGACGTCGCGACCGAGGTGTGTATCCGGTCCGACGGCGACGAGGGTCTGTTCGCGTCGTACTCCGACGTGCAGTTCCTGCAGCCGCTGCGGGCCGGTGACGTTGTGGAGGTGACGGCAACGATCACCCGGGTCGGCAACCGTAGCCGCGACGTCGAGTTCAGCGCGTACGTCGTCTGCCGGGGCCGGCCGGACAAGTCGGGGTCGGCGGCCGAGGTACTGGCCGAACCGCTTGTGATCACACGCGCAAAGGGAACTGTCGTCGTACCGGTTGGGTGACGATTGGTTGCCCTGGGTAACGATCACGTGGAGTGCCGAGACCGCTCTGTAACGTGACCCAGGTGAAGGATCCTCGTTTTCCTTTGCGGGGCAGGCGATAGTGTTACAACGGGCTCAAGGAGCCGGGGGAGAGGTTGACACCGTCGCCGCCAGCGAGCATCGTTTTGGGAGTCGTCATATCCCGTTTGTTCAACGGTCACACGAAGTTCGGCCACCGGATGATCCCGCGACGCTGACCAGGCCAAAGCCAGGCTTGAGTCGACGGGGGCTGAGATCGCCGGTGGTTAGCCCCCCGCGGGGCAGAGGTGGAAGAGGCTCGGCGGCCAGTAGACAACAGCCGGACGGTTCGCAGCCAGCGCATCGTCGGTTGGTCCGAAGGCACGCCGAGCCTCTTTCCTCTATCCAGGGCCCGATTCCCGAGGTCTTCTCACTTCTTCGCACTCTGCAGCGACCTCGTCACGTTCCGCGATGGCCGCCGGATGGCTACTGACCGGATACATTTGCGTGTTCGGAACGTTGTACCGTCGTGCGACCGGCGTCTGCCGGTGAGTGAGGACAAGGGGTTACCGCATGGACCGGTTGAAGGCTCTGGGGCGGCTGCTGCCCCGGGTGGTGGTGGCCGTGGCCGCCGGTGCGCTGCTCGGGTTCGCGTTCGAGCCGCATGACCACCCCTGGCTGACGATCGTCGCCGTGCCGCTGCTGCTCGCCGCGCTGAACGGCATCTCGATGAAGGCCGGCTTCCTCGTCGGCGCCGGGTTCGGCATCACGTACTACGCGGTTCTGGTGCCGTGGCTGAGCGTGATCGGCGGCGACGCGGCGATCGCGCTCGCCGTACTCGAGGGCCTCTTCTATGCCGTCTTCGGGTTGTTCGCGACGCAGGTGCTGAAGCTGAAGTTGTGGATGGTGTGGATCCCGGCGCTGTGGGTGGCGACCGAGTTCGCGACCGCGTCCGTGCCGTTCGGCGGGTTTCCGTGGGGACGGCTCGCGTGGGCCTTCTCCGATGCGTCGCTGGGCAAGCTGGCGGCGTACGTCGGCATCCCGGGGCTGAGCTTCGTCGTCGCGTTCGTCGGCGTCCTCGTGTATGCCGTACTCCGCCGCGCCAGTGGACTGCGCCTGCGGGCCGTGGCGCTCGTCGCCGGACTGGCGATCGTGTTCGGGAGCGCGCTGATCCACCTGTCCATCCAGGGCGACGGGAAGACCGTGAAGGCCGCGATGGTGCAGGGCAACGTGCCGGGCAAGGGGCTGGAGTTCCTGGGGCGCGCCCGTACGGTCACCAAGAACCACATGAACGCCACGCTCGACCTCGAGAAGCGCGTCCAGGCCGGTACGGAGATGAAGCCGGACGTGGTCATCTGGCCGGAGAACTCGACCGACATCGACCCGTACAAGGACGACGAGACCCGGGCCGACATCGAGGACGCGGTCCGCGCGGTCGGCGTACCGATCTTGGTCGGCGCCGTCACCGAAGGCCCCGGTCCGAACGAGCGGCAGACGACCGGCATCGTCTGGGACCCGGTCACGGGCCCCGGCCAGCGGTACGCGAAGCGGCACCCGGTGCCGTTCGGTGAGTACATCCCCTTCCGCAACCAGCTGCTGCCGTACATCAAGCGGCTGGAGATGATCGGCGCGCAGACCGTGCCTGGCGTCGGTCCCGGCGTGATGCCGATCAACGGTGTCACGTACGGCGACGTGATCTGCTTCGAGCTCGCGTACGACAACGTGATCCAGGATGTGGTGAAGGGCGGCGCGCAGGTCCTGATCGTGCAGACCAACAACGCGACGTACGGCGGCACCGGTCAGCCCGAGCAGCAGTTCGCGATCACCCGGATGCGCGCGATCGAGACCGGCCGGACCGTGCTGATCGCCTCGACGAGCGGCATATCCGGCGTGATCCGCCCGGACGGGACGGTCGAGCACAAGTCGGGCCAGTTCGTGTCCGACGTGTACGTCGCGACCGTGCCGGTCCGCGACGGTCACACGCTGGCGACGACGCTGGGCAGCTGGCCGGAGTGGATCCTCACCGGCCTCGGACTGGTCGGCCTGGTCCTCGCCCTGATTGCCCGGCGCCGCCGGCGTGGTGACGACCCGGAACCCCCACCCGCCCCTGATTCCACCCGGACTCGCGAGAAGGTCCCGGCCTGACCTGTAACACTTGGGTGAATCACCGGAAGGGATACAGACATGCCGTGGTTCATCGCGCTGGCGCTGTTGGTGGTGCCGATCCTGGAGATCTACGTGATCATCCAGATCGGCCAGGTCATCGGCGGCTGGCCGACGGTCGCCCTGCTGCTGGTCGAGAGCGCCCTCGGAGCCTGGATCATCAAACGTGAGGGCCGGCGCGCCTGGACGGCCCTGCAGTCCGCCTTCCAGACCGGCAAGATGCCCGGCCGCGAACTCTCGGACGCAGCCCTCATCCTGGTCGGCGGCACGCTCCTCCTGACCCCCGGCTTCGTCACCGACATCTTCGGCTTCTTCTTCGTGCTCCCCTTCACCCGGCCACTCGCCCGCCGCGCCATGTCCTCCTTCTTCAACCGCCGCATCACCACCCAACTCGGCAGTTCGGGCCTGGGCGGCTTCATCCCCGGCGCCGGTCCCACCCCACCCCGCCCGCCGTCCGACGACGTGATCCAGGGCGAGGTCATCGACCCCGACAAGAAGTAAACCCCCGCGTAAGAACCCCGCCCACTACGCAGCCGCTCCCTTCGTCGCTCCGCTCCTCAGCGCACCTGCTCCGCGCGCGGGACTGTTCCTGCGGCGGTTGTTATGTGGCGAGGGTTTGGTGGGGGAGACTGGGGCGGTGATCAGGGGCTGGCGGCGGCTGGTGGGGTGGTTGCGCGGGCGGGACGGCGGGTTGGCGGCTACTCGGCGGGCGGCGCGTACGGCGGTGGTGATGCCTGTTCTGTTCGCGTTGTGTGCCGAGGTACTGCGGGCGCCGGTGGTGGCGACGTTTGCGGCGTTCGGGGCGTTTGCGATGTTGTTGCTGGTCGACTTCACTGGGAGCACTGTCCAGCGGCTGCGGGCGCAGGTTCAGCTCGCCTTCGCGTGGTTGGTGCTCGTTTCGCTGGGCACGCTCGCGGGGCAGGCCACCTGGAGCGCGATCGTCGGCACGGTCGTCGTGGGGTTCGCCGTACTGTTCGTGGGCGTCGTCAGCTCGGTGCTCGCCGGCGCCAGTACCTCGATGCTGCTGGCATTCATCCTCTCGGTCGCCACACCCACACCGCTGTCGATGCTCCCGGACCGGCTGGCCGGCGTTGCGATCGCGGGCGTGGCAGCCGTCTTCGCTGTCTGGCTGCTGTGGCCCAGAGTCGCGGTCGACCCGCTCGGCGCACCGGCGGCACGAGTGTGCCGGGCCGCCGCGATGCAGCTTCGCGCGGAGGCGAGCGAGACCCTCGAGGTCTGCACGCGACGTACCGAGGAGACGTCGAGCGCCATCCAGGAGTTGCGGCGCACCTTCACCGCGACCCCGTACCGGCCGACCGGGCTGTCCACCGGCTCCAGGTCTCTGGTCCGCCTCGTCGACGAGCTCACCTGGCTGAGCACGATGCTCGACGAGTCCGGCCCGGCGGCTGCCCATGGGACGGCGAGCGACCCGGACTCCTCCGCAGTGCACTTCGCGGCCGCGGACGTACTGGAGCTCAGCGCCGAATTGCTGGAGGACCCCAGGCGAACCCCGGACAAACTCGCTGCGGCCGCGGAGGTCCTGAGGGATGCCGTCACCGCACTGGAAAAGGGCGCAGTAGCGAGGTTGCCAGTCGACGGAATGGCGGAGTTCCTCGGCGTCCTCAACGTGTCCTTCCGCTCGCAGGAGGTCGCGTTCGCGGCGATGCTGATCGCGCAGAACGTCGAGACCGCCCGCGTCGCGGACCAGCGCGGCTGGACCGACCGCCTGCTGGGTCGCGAGCCGACTTCGCTGACGGCGCCCCTCGCCAGCGCTGCCGAGCGCGCCGCCGCCCATCTCGAGCCGCACTCGGTCTGGCTGCACAACAGCATCCGCGGCGCGGCCGGGCTTGCGATCGCCGTCACGGTCGCCAACGTGACCGGCGTACAGCACGGCTTCTGGGTCATCCTCGGAGCGCTGTCGGTACTTCGTTCGAACGCGCTCAACACCGGCCAGAACGCGTACCGGGCGGTCGGCGGCACCGTCGTCGGCTCGGTCCTCGGAGCGGGCGTCCTCGCACTGATCGGCGAGAACAGGCCGGCCCTGTGGATCCTCCTGCCGCTCGCGGTGCTGTTCGCCGGCATCGTCCCGGCCGCGGTCTCGTTCGCGGCCGGGCAGGCTGCGTTCACGGTCACGCTGGTGATCCTGTTCAACATCGCGCAGCCGGAGGGCTGGTCGCTGATCCTGTTCCGGATCGAGGACATCGCCCTCGGCTGCGCGGTCAGCGTGCTCGTCGGCCTGCTGTTCTGGCCGCGAGGGGCATCCGCGGCAGTCGGCAAAGCGCTGGCCGAGGCGTACGTCGACAGCGTGAACTACCTCGTCGGCGCTGTCGGCTACGCCATCTCCTGCTGCGTACCCGGCGCGCGCCCCAGCACGCCCCAGGACAGCCGCCGAGCCGCGGCTGCAGCCCGTCGACTCGACGACGCCTTCCGCACCTACCTCGCCGAACGCGGACCCAAGCCGATCCCGTTGAGCGAGATGACGGCACTCGTCACCGGCGTCGTCGCGGTCCGGTTGGCCGCGGACGCCGTACTCGAGCTGTGGGAGCGGTACGCCGACGGCCAGCCTCCGTCGGACGACCGCGCCGCCGCTCAGTCCGCCCTGCTCACCTTGGCGGACCGGCTGCTCGACTGGTACTCCACCCTGGCCGCGGCGCTGGAAACTCAAGGCGGGATTCCCGAGCCGTTGGCGCGCGACCACGAGACCAAGAGCCGCCTGATCGAGGCAGTACGCCGCGACCTGTACGACGCCGACGGTCGCGCAACGCCGACCGCCATCCGCATCCTCTGGACCAGCGACCACCTCGAGGTGGTACGCCGCCTGCAGCCCGGCCTGGCCCGCGCAGCCGGCGAAACAACTACCGCGTGAGGCCGTCGCCGATGAACGCGAGGGTCTGAGCTTCGACCTTGCGGATCACCGACTCGGGGAGGTCGCGAAGAGGCCCCTGCGTCGTCAGCGCGGCCGCGCCGTGGACGGTCGACCAGATCGGGTACTCGATCCCCTCCCGGCGTTCGGGAGCGAGCACGCCTGCCTCCACCAACTCGTCCAAAGCAGCCCGCAGCAGCCCCAGCGGCGTCCGCTCGGTGTCGCCGTACGCGTGCTGCTCCGGCAGGGCAAACGCGGCTGCGAAGAGCCCGGGCTCCTCGTGAGCAAAGCGCAGGTACGCCGTCCCGATCGCGCCCAGCCGGCGCTGAGCGGCGGTCGGGTTGCCGCGCCTCCCGCGCACGCGCGCGATCTCCGCGGTCATCCGGTCGGCCAGCTCGAGCATGGCCGCGGTACAGACCTCGGCGAGCAACTCGTCGCGGTCCGCGAAGTGCCGGTAGGCGGCGTTCGGTACGACGCCGACCGCGCGGGTCGCCTCGCGCAGTACGACCGCGTCAGGACCGCCGGCGCGGGCGAGTTCGACCCCGGCCGCGACCAGGCCGGCGCGGACGTCGCCGCGGGGGCGCCGTCGTCGTGGCGGGGCAGCTGGTGCTGGATCGGCCGTGTTCACCCGATCAGGATAGCAATGTGGACACTGTCCACTAAACGTGTAATGTGGACAGCGTCCACTAAATCGGGAGGCATCCAATGGATGGCAAGGCGGCAACACGGCAAGTGCGGGGCACGGACAGACCGTGGGTGACGGCGGACGACTGGTTCGGTGGCGGTGAGCGCCGCTGGTACGACGCGGCGTCCGCTCGTCTGCTGACCGATGCGGAGGGGGAGGGGAGGAACGACCTGGTGAAGGTCTTCGGCCGGATTGCCGGCGAGGCGGGTCCGGACGCGGTGTGGCTGACGATGCTGCCCGGATTCCCCGAGGGCTCGTACGGCTGGGCGCAGGTCGATCAGCTGCTGCCGGCCGGCCTCGGTCCACGGCTGTACGTCGAGCCTGTGGGGCAAGGGGACTCGGACAAGCCGAAGGGGTACGCGTACTCGACCGTGGAGCGTGCCGATCTGATCGGAGCGTGGTGGCGTGACCTTGGGGTACGTCGTACCGTCGTGGTCACGTTCGACTACACGTCGCTGGCGCTGCTCGAGCTGCTGCGCCGGCAACTGGAACGGCAGGACGGCCCCGTGATCACTGCGGCGTTCATGATCAACGGCGGCCTGTACGGCGACGGGCACACGCATCCGTGGCGAGGTACGCCGCTGCTGAGGTCGCCGATCGGGGCGCTGGTGGCGAAGGGCTCGCAGGGGTCGCCGATCGTGTTCGGCAAGGGGTTCAAGCAGGCGCAGATGTTCTCGCGCGGTTACGAGCCGACGGAGGCCGAGCTGGCCGAGACCTGGTCGGCCCTCGCACGCCGAGATGGCGCGAGGTTCCTGCACGAGGGAGCGGGATTCGTGAAGGAGCACCGCCGCAACGCCGGCCGCTGGGATCTCGCGGCGATCGCGCGTGAGCTGAAGGGCTCGGTCGCCATCACCGTGGGCGGCAGCACCGAGGACCCGTACGAGCACCGCCAGGTCACCGCAACCCGTGAGCGGGTCCCCGAGGCCGACATCGTCATGTTCCCGGGCGGCCATCTCACCACCAGCGAGCAGCCAACCCTCCTCGCCGACGCCATCGGTCGCGTCGCCCGCCACCACGGCGTCGAGGAGATGCCCTGACATGCGGAGCTGGGTTTCCGGAGAGATCCCTCAGGAAGGTACTGGTATGAACGACTCAACCGTTCCGGCGCAGTATGTGACCGGCCGGGTGCGGGAGGGCATCGAGCAGGCGCTTGTTGCTGGGGGCAAGGATCTGGACGGCCTGAAGCCGGTGGATCTGGCGATGGTCGAGGACTACCACACCGGTGGGCGGCCGGCGACGGTGCAACTGGTGGATCTGCTCGGGTTGTCGCCCGAGAGCGAGGTGCTCGACGACGGTGCGGGGATCGGCGGTACGGCGCGGTACCTGGCGGACCGATTCGGGTGCTCGGTGACCGCCGTGGATTTGTCCAACGAGTACTGCGAGACCGCTCACTGGCTCGACCAGTTGGTCGGTCTCGACGGCAAGATCGTCGTACGGCAGGGCGACGTGACCTCGCTGCCGCTGGACGACGCGTCGGTCGATGTCGTGTTCAGCCAGCACGTACAGATGAACGTGGCGCGCAAGGACCGGCTCTACCAGGAGGCCCGGCGGGTACTGCGGGACGGCGGCCGACTAGCCGTCTGGGACATCACGTCCGGCGACGGGCGGGAGCCTGACTACCCGGTGCCCTGGTCGGACGGTCCTGAGCACAGCTGTCTTGTCCCGTCGAGCATTCTGCGTACCGAGATCGAGGCCGCTGGCTTCATCGTTGAGCACTGGGCAGATCTCACCGATCAAGTCGGCCCCATGATGCGGACGATCATGTCTCAACCACCGAGCCCGCTCGGACTGCACGCCTTCGTCCCGACGTTCCGCGAGCGGATGAAGCACTTGACCGACGCACTGACCGACGGTCGGGTCCGAGCCATCCAGGCGGTCGCCCGGGCGGGTACGACGGCGCCGTGAGCGGATTCAGCCGCTGAAGGCGCCTTTGAAGGCGTGTTCGGTGAACCGCGCTGCCATCAGCTCGTGGGTCTCGGCGCCGGGGTGAAGGTCGTCGAGAAGCGGATGGGCCGCGTTGTCGGCGTCGCCGTACAGCTCGCGACCGTCCAGGTAGTGGAGGTTCGGGTCGGACGCTGCGCGCTGGGCGGTGATGCGGGCGAGTTCGGCGCGGATGACGGAGAGGGTGAGTTTGCCGCCGAGGACCTCGTCGGGGTCGCCGGTGGCTACGAAGCGCAGCTCGCCGGCGGCCAGGGCCGACAGGTCCCAGCCGGTCGGGCCGGGTGTGGTCTCGTGGATCGGGCAGAGGATCGACGAGACGACCAGGAGCGGCGTGTCGGGGTGGCCGTCGCGGATGGTGTCGAGGAAGCCGTGGACGGCGGGCGTGAAGGAGCGGAGGCGGAGGCTGTCCGAGTTCACGATGTTGATGCCGAGCTTGACGCTGATCAGGTCGGCGGGCGTGTCGCGGATCGTCCGCGCGATGAACGGCTGGAGGAACGCGCTGCCGCCGAAGCCCAGGTTGAGGAGCTCCACCCCGGCCTGGGCCGCGGCGAGCGCCGGCCAGGTGCCGGTCGGATGGGCCGCGTTCGAGCCGTGGCTGATCGAGCTGCCGTGGTGCAGCCAGACCCGGCGCGAGGTCGGAACCGGCTCGATCGGCGCATCGGTGCGCAGGGCAACGAGTTCGGTGGTCTCGTCGTGCGGCAGCCAGATCTCGACAGTCTTGGCCGCTGCGGACAGTCCCGTGACGTGCAGGGTCTGCGGCTCGCCCTGGCGGGTCTCGGAGGCGCCCGTCATCAGGTCGATGGTGATCACGTCGCCGCCGGTCGCGGTGAGCTGGGTGAAGAGCTGGCCGTCGACGAGTACGTCGTACACGCCGTCCGGACGCGGGGGAGCGCCGGTGTAGTCGCGCTTGGTCGGCAGCGTGTCCAGCTCGACGACCGTCGCCGACGTGCGGAACACGAGCCGTACGCCGGAGGGCTGTGAGTCGACCATCGCCATCTGGGCGTCGTCGTACTGCGTCCGTGCCCAGGCGGGCAGGCGGTGTGGCAGAACGCCACGCTCCGTCGGCTCGAGATCGAGCGCGCCGCGGAGCAGGTCGATGGTGATGGGGGTGGTGATCATGTCAGCTCCAGCTGCGGAGGAGGGCGTCGAGGGCGTCGATGATGCGCGGCCAGCTGTCGTCGGAGCTCGGCTCGGTGAAAGCGAAGGAACCGGCTGACTCCAGGGCGATGTAGCCGTGGATGGTGCTGCCCAGCAGACGCACTGCGTCTGTCTGGGCGGGTTCGTCGAGGTCGTATCCGCGGAGGACGGCCCGGACGAGTTCCGAATGCCGTCGTCCACTGTCGACATGTTCAGGAGCCGGGCCATCGGGCACGAAGCGGGTCGCGGTGTAGCGGCCCGGATGTTTGCGGGCGTAGTCGCGGTAGACGTCGGCCAGGGCGGACAGCGCGTCGCGACCGGCTCGGCCCGCCACGGCGGCGGCGGCTTGGTCGGCCAGTTCGGTGAGGGCGACCGTGGCGATGCGTGCCTTGAGGTCGGCGGAGCTGCGGACGTGCGAGTAGAGGCTGGCGACCTGTACGCCGAACTGCCGCGCGAGAGCGGACACGGTGACCTGGTCGAAGCCGGCCTCGTCGGCCAGCTCGGCGCCCGCCTGTGCCAGCCGTGCGCCGGTCAACCCCGCTCTTGCCATAACTCATTATGGATTTACCTAAAGCCATTAGGCAAATCGGGCCACGAAGAAGCCCTCACCGCGCCGTTGCGATGAGGGCTTCCCCAAAGGGGTTAGGCCGTGCGCTTGGTCCGGTGCAGGTGCGCCGGGCCGATCTCGCCCTTGCGGAGCAACTCGACCCGCTCGGCCAGCAGCTCCTCAAGCTCCGAGATGCTCCGGCGCTCACGCAGCATGTCCCAGTGCGTACGGGCCGGCTTCTCCTGCTTCGGCTCCGGCTTCTCACCGGTGGACCGGGCGGCCTCGCTGCCGCAGTGCGGGCACTCCCAGACCGCGGGCACCTCGGCGTCGTGCGCCATGGTGACCTCGACCACGTGGCCGCGGGGGCAGTCGTACGTGATCATCTGGCGGGGAGCGAACTCAACACCACGGTCATCCTCGAAGCTGACCCCACCCAGCCCCGAACCACGCAGTACGCGATTAGACATGTCAAACCTCCGAGATCGTCATCCGTGCCAACGGTCGGCCGGCCCGGATCATTCCCATTTTGGCATGTCCGAGCCGTATGTACGCACCTGACGGCCCGTGATCCCGCCGTCGTGACCGGCTGTCGTCGGGTGTTCACAGATCACGGTGTGTCCTGCACCGCCCGACATACGACGCACCAAATCGATACCTGGTTCACAGGCTGTTGCCAGGAATCGAGGATCTCCTCCTCAGCATCCGTCCTTAACGTCTGCATCCATGGTGCTACCCCGCCACAAGCTCCGTGGCCTCAGTTTCGTGAACGTGGCGCTGGTCGCCATCGTGCTCGTCATCGCCATCACCGCCTACTTCCTGTTCTTCAAGAAGGATCCGCCGGCCGCCAGCGCGACCCGGCCGACAGTGGCGGTCCAGCGCGGTGAGGTGACCGCGAGCGTCAGCTCCAGTGGCACCCTGCAGAGCTCGCAGACCGCCTCACCGCAGTTCGAGACCTCCGGCACGGTCACCCAGGTCCTGGTGAAGGTCGGCCAGGTGGTGGCCAAGGGCGCGGCGATCGCGAAGATCGACCCGTCGGACGCCAACCGTCAGCTCGTCATCGCCGAGCAGAACCAGATCGCCTCCGAGAACTCGGTGAGCGCGGCCGACGAGACGCTGAGCGACGCCGAGGACGCTCTCGAGGCGGCCGAGGAGGCCTCCGCCTCGCCGTCGCCGACGCCGACCGCGACGAACGGTCAACAGCAACAGCAGCAGACCCAGTCTCAATCTCAAGGACAGGGTCAGAGTCCACAAGTTGCCGTCAGCAACGCCGAGGCGAGCCTGGCGAAGGCCAAGGCGGACAAGGAACAGGCCGACCAGAACGTCGAGGCGGCCCAGGCCGCGGTCGACGCGACCACCTTGAAGGCGCCGATCGCCGGCACCATCACGGCCATCAACGGCGCGGTCGGCTCGGTGGCCGGCGGGTCCAGCTCGGGTTCAGGCAGTGGCTCGGGCAGCAGCGGCGGTCAAGGCTCAACCTCAGGTCAAGGGTCAGCCTCAACCTCGAGTACGTCGTCCACCTCGGGCACCGGCTTCGTCGACATGGCGGACCTCAAGTCGCTGCAGGTGGTGGCCGCGTTCGCCGAGGCGGACGCGATCAAGGTCAAGGCCGGCCAGTCCGCGACCGTGACCCTGAACGCGGAGCCCGGTACGACGCTGACTGCCTCGCTGGCGTCCGTCTCGCCGGTGCCGACCACGACCAACGGCGTCGTCTCGTACTCCGCGACCTTCAGCCTCGCCAAGCTCCCCGCCAACGCCCGGATGGGCCAGACCGCGAACGTCACGGTCCAGACCGCGAAGGCGGCCAACGCCCTCTACGTCCCGAGCACGGCGATCGCGACGAGCGGTACGACGTACACCGTCACGATGGCCGACGGCAGCGGGACGCGGGAGGTGAAGATCGGCGTCCGCGGCGACAGCTTCACCCAGATCACCTCCGGCCTGAACGAAGGCGACCAGATCGACCTGCTGCAGGGCGCTGTCGGCAGCACCACCACCCAGAACGGTGGCCAGGGCAGGCAGGGCCAGGGCGGTACCGGGCAGTTCCCGGCCGGCTTCGGCGGCGGTGGCGCGGGTGCCGGCGGTGCCGGTGGTGGTGGCTTCCGTGGCCGCTGACGCCCTGATCGACATCCGGGACGTCACCAAGACGTACGGCCACGGCGAGACCGCGGTGCACGCCCTCCAGGGTGTGTCGCTGCGGGTCGACGCCGGGGAGTACGTCGCGGTGATGGGCTCGTCCGGATCCGGCAAGTCGACGTTGATGAACATCCTGGGCTGCCTCGACGTACCGTCGCGCGGCGAGTACTGGCTGGACGGCAGCAACGTGGCCAGGCTGAGCGAGGACCAGCAGGCGCTCGTCCGCGGCCGCAAGATCGGGTTCATCTTCCAGTCGTTCAACCTGATCCCGCGGACCACGGCGCTGGCGAACGTCGAGTTGCCCCTGACCTACGCCCACCTGCGCCGCGCCGAACGCCGCAAGCGGGCCAACCGAGCCCTGGAACTCGTGGGCCTCGCCGACCGCACCGGCCACCGGCCGAACCAACTGTCCGGCGGTCAGCAGCAGCGGGTCGCGATCGCCCGGGCCCTGGCGACGGGTCCGCGGATCCTGCTCGCCGACGAGCCGACCGGCAACCTGGACGCGCACTCGACCGAAGAGGTGCTGGGCATGTTCCACGGTCTGCACGCCGAGGGCCGGACGATCGTCGTGATCACCCACGAGCACGAGGTCGCCGCCCGCGCCCGGCGGCTCGTGCAGGTCGCCGACGGCCGGATCATCTCCGACGAGGTGACCCGCTGATGTCACCACGCGACCTGATGGGGGCCGCCCTGCGCGGCCTCACGGCGAACAAACTCAGATCCCTGCTCACCGTCCTCGGCGTCTCGATCGGCGTCGGCGCGGTCATCGTCCTGGTTGCGGTCGGCAACGGCTCCGGCAAGGCCGTGCAGGCCCGGCTGGAGGCGATGGGAACCAACCTGCTGACCGTCTCCACGACGGGAGCCGGCGGCGGGTTCCAGCGCGGCCAGGCCGGTCCGGCCGCCCAGCAGTACAGCCTGACCCTCGACGATGCGAGCGCGTTGGCCGACGCACGGCTCGCGCCCGACGTCTCCGCGGTCGCCCCGGTGATGACGAGCAGCGGTGCGACGGCGACGAACGGCGACACCAGCTACACGGTGAGCCAAGTCATCGGTACGACGCCGGAGTACATGCCGGCGACCAACACCCCGGTCGGGATCGGAGCGTCGTTCACCAAGGAGGACGTCGACACGTCGCAGCGGGTCATCCTGCTCGGCCAGACGACCGCGACCGAGCTGTTCACCAGGCCCGCGAGCGCGGTCGGCCAGACCATCAAGCTCGGCGCCGTGGACTTCGTCGTCCGCGGGGTGCTCGCGAGCAAGGACAGCACCGGCTTCAACGACCCGAACGCGACCGCCATCATGCCGATCAGCACGCTGCGCGCGACCCAGGCCGGGTACGGCGCGCTCAGCCAGATCGTCGTACAGGCCAAGGCCACGGACCGGGTCGACACCGCGCAGGCCGAGGTCACGCAGTTGCTGACGGCCCGGCATCAGGTGCCGGCCGACCAGACGTCGCCGTTCCGGATCACCAACTCGGCGCAGATCCTGCAGACCAGCCAGGACACCGCCGCGACCTTCACCGCACTGCTGGCGACCGTCGCGGCGATCAGCCTGGTCGTCGGCGGAATCGGCGTGACCAACATCATGCTGGTGACGGTCACTGAGCGGACCCGCGAGATCGGTATCCGCAAGGCGCTGGGGGCCAGGCGGCGGACGATCCTCGGGCAGTTCCTGATCGAGGCGACGCTGCTCAGTCTGCTAGGCGGCGCCGTCGGCGTCGGTGTCGCGTTGATCCTCACCCGCTTCCAGCTGGCCGGTGTGCAGCCGGCACTGGTGCCGTCGTCGATCGGACTCGCGCTCGGCGTGTCCGCGGCGGTCGGCCTGTTCTTCGGCAGCATGCCGGCGCACCGAGCCGCCGGACTCCGTCCCATCGACGCACTACGACATGAATGAGGATCGTCCATGAGTAACCAGACGCCCGACGAGTTCGCCCAGATCGGGTCCGACGAGGAGGTCGACGCGGCGCTCAAGCCGAAGAAGACTCTGAACCTGCCGCTGGCGACGGCGGTCCTGGCCGGCATCGTCGTCCTCGCGGTCGGGCTCGCGGGTGGGGCCGGGCTGCACGCGGCGTTCGCGTCGGACAGCTCGTCGAAGCAGCCGCAGGCCGGGCGCGGCGCCGGTGGGTACGGCGGCTTCCGCGGGCAGAACGGCGGGGGAGCGACCGGTCAGAACGGGCAGGGTCAGCGGCAGTTCCCGGGTGGCGGCGGCACCGTCGGCACGGTCGTCTCGGCGAACAGCTCCGAGCTGGTCGTGAAGACGCAGACCGGCAACGTCACGGTGAAGCTCAACGGCGACACGACGTACGAGATCAGCAAGACCGGGACCGCTGCCGACCTCAAGGCCGGCGAGCAGGTCGTGGTCACCGGCCAGAGCGCGAACGGAACCATCACCGCGAACAGCGTCCGCCAGGGCTCCTTCGGTGGCTTCGGCGGCCGCAACCCGAGCGCGACCCCGTCATCGCGCTGAGGATCTCCAGGCCATCACAATCGCGGCCGCGACCCGAGCTCGAGCGCCGCGGCGGCGGACGCGGCGCATTGTGATGGCCTGGAGATCCGCCATCGACCGTGCGCCCGGCCAGCACCCAGGCCGGGGCGTACGTCAGTTTCGGGTGGCGGTGAGGGCGACGGCGGTGGAGTCGAGCGTGAAGCTGCCGCCCGCGGCGTCGATGGCGGCTCCGGTCCGGTCGAGCATCTCGTCGAGCTTGCCCGCGTCGGCGAGGGATTTGGCGATTCCGCTCGTACGAAGCTGGTCGAGCCACTCGTCGCGGGTGTAGGTGCGGCTCCATGGATACGTCGGCCGCTCGAGGTCGGTGAAGGCGCCGGTCGCGGTCAGGCTGTCGGCGGCCCGGTCGAGGAAATGCTCGTAGGCGCCAAGCGGCGAGGCGGCGACCCGGGAATTGACCGGACTGTCGGGAAGCACATCGCGGTGGACTGCGGCGAAGGCGGCGCCCAGGCCGGTCGGCGGCTGGAGCACGTACCAGAAGACGGCGAACCGGCCGCCCGGCTTGAGAACCTCGGCGGCCTTCGCGGCACCCGCACTTGGTTCGATCCAATGCCAGGTCATACCGGCGACGAGCGCGTCGAACGTGCGTCCGGCTGGGTCCCAGGTCTCGAAGGACGACACCTCGACCTCGACTCCGGTACTGCGAGCGAACGCGGCCATCCGCTCGTCCACCTCGACGCCGAGCACCTGGCAACCGGCAGCCTGGAACTGCCGCGCGGCGATCCCCGTCCCGCACCCGACGTCGAGCAGCGCGGGGCCGGACGAGGAAGCAACAACCGCCTCGATCAGAGCGTCGGAGTAGCGAGGCCGGGCTCGGTCGTACAGCCCCGGATCGGCCCCGAACGACTCAGCCATCTCCCGGAGCCGATGCGGATCGCGCCTGTCGGGCCCGACGGCTGCCGCAGGCGGCTCCGCTGACTGCTCCCGCGGCGGTTCTGACGGTAGAGTGGGCATGCGCCCACGATAGTGGGCGCATGCCCACTACTGTCAAGGGAGACGAGTTGCCGACGGGTGTGGCGATGCGGGACGCGCGGGAGCAGCTGTTCGACGCGGCCGAGCGGGTGTTGTTGCGGGACGGGCCGGAGGCGTTGACCAGCCGCGCGGTGACGACCGAAGCCGAGTGCGCGAAGGGAGTGCTGCACAAGCACTTCACCGATTTCGACGGCTTCCTCGCGGAGCTCGTACTGGATCGGATCCGGCGCCTCGACGACCAGGCGCAGGTACTGCGGAACGCCGTCGGCCAGGGCACCGTCGTCGACAACCTCACGGCCGTGCTGACCAACCTGTTCGGCTCGGTCGCGGTCGCGATCGTCAGCCTGACGATCTCGCGCGACGGTCTGCGGGCCCGCCTGCGGGAAGCCGTGCCGACCGGCGTACCGATCCTGACCGAGGCCGGCCACCTCATCCTGGACTACCTCACCGCGGAGCAGCAGGGCGGCCGGATCCCCGCCGACGTCGACCTGGACTCCCTCGGGCTCACCCTGATCGGCTCCACCCACCTGCTCTTCGCCGACCGCACCGGCGTCCGCCCGACCACCGACCAGGTGCGAGCCTTTGTCGCCTCGGTCGTACCCGGCTAGATGAGCTAGATGATGCTCGGTTGGGCGTTCCCGGCCTCGGTGATCCCGCGGCGCATGTCGACGCGGACCAGCAGGACCAGGCCGATCACGAAGAACAGGCCGAGCGCAACGATCGCGGGACGGTAGGAGCCGGTGATCTGGTGGACCAGCCCGAACACGAGCGTGCCCAGCCACGACGTCCCGCGCTCGCCCGCCTGGTACAGCGAGAAGTACTCCGCCTCGCGCCCCTTCGGGATCAGCTGGCTGAAGGCGGACCGCGACAGCGCCTGTGTCCCGCCGAGCACGATCCCGATCGCGGCGCCCATGGCCAGGAACGGCACGATCTTGTGCGCCGGCAGCAGGAACCCCGCGATGACGATCAGCATCCAGATCACCAGCCCGGCGGTGATCGTCCGGTGCGCGCCGTACCGCGCGGCCACCCGCCCGAACACGATCGCGCCGAAGAACGCCACGAACTGCACCATCAGGATCGTCGCGATCAGCACCTGCGTCTCGAACCCGAGCTGCTTCTCGCCGTACGTCGACGACACCGAGATGACCGTCTGGATCCCGTCGTTGAAGAACAGGTATGCGATCAGGAACAGCATCGTCATCGGGTACGTGCGCAGGTGCTTGAGCGTCGCTGCCAGCTGACCGAAGCTCTGCCGCACCAGACTGCCGCTCCGGACCGGTACGACGCTGGTCGGCGGGCGATCTCGTAGGCGCAGGAAGGGGAAGAACGTGAACAGCCCCCACCACAGCCCCGCGCTCAGCAGACTGAGTCGCACCGCGGTGCCCTGACTCATCCCGAGTGCGTCGTGGGCCGTGACGACGGCCAGGTTGACCAGCAGCAGGATGAAACCACCGGCGTACCCGAAGGCCCACGCGCGCGACGAGACCGCGTCACGCTGGTCGGGCGGCGCGATGTCGATCAGGATCGAGTCGTAGACCACCAGCGACGAGCCCAGGCACAGATTGCCGATGAAGAGCAGCAGCGCACCGAGCGCCCACCGGCCGCCGCCGACGAACACCATGCAGCAGGCCGCCAGCGCACCGGCCCACGCGAACGCGCACATCAGGAGCTTCTTGCGCGCCATCCGGTCCGCGATCGCGCCGACCACCGGCAGGAACAGCGCCGACACCAGGGTCGCCACCGTCACGACGTAGAACGCGAGCGATCCGGGGGAGATGCCGAGTCCGAGGATGTCGAGGTTGGTGCGGCAGGGGTGGTCCGTCGTCCCGGAGTACCCGCAGGCGGCAGTCTCCGCGACCGAGGTCAGGTACGGCGCGAACAGGACGGTGCCGACCGTGGTGACATAGCCGGAGTTCGCCCAGTCGTACAGGCTGAACCCCCAGTACTCACGCTTGTCGACCGCGGCCGGGGCGGAGAGAAGTCCCATGCGCGGAAGTGTGTCAGGTTCCGGGGACGTTGCGGCGTACCTCCGGATAACACTTCAACTCCACTCGCCGCGCTCGATCAGCACGTCACGCAGGAGGTCGGTCCGGTCGGTGATGATGCCGTCGACGCCGGCGTCGAGCATCGTCCGCATCAGCGCGGGATCGTCCACCGTCCAGGCGTGTACTTGCTTGCCCCTGGCATGCGCTCGCTTGATCAGCCCGGGTGTGAGCACGCGCAGCGGCCCGTAGGCCTGGGGGATCTGGAGGCAGGCGCCGGCCGACCGCAGCGCGACGGGCAGGAAGCGGATCAGCACGATCTCGAACTCGCCGTACCCGGTGCACAGGCGCGGACCGAGCAGCTTGCGGATCCGGCGTACCCGGGACTGGGAGAACGACGAGACGCAGACCCGGTCGACCGCGTTCGCGGCCTTGAGTACGGAGGCGGCCGGCTCCAGGCCGCCCTCGGCCTTGATGTCCAGGTTGAACCGGATGGCCGGGAAGTGCTCGAGCAGCTCGTCCAGCCGCGGGATCGGCTCGTGACCGTTGATCTTGGCCTTGCTGACCTCCGACCACGGCAGCTCCGCGATCACCCCGGTCCGGTCGGTGACCCGGTCGAGCTTGTCGTCGTGGAACGCGATCACGACGCCGTCGCTGGTCGCGTGCAGGTCGGTCTCGAGATAGGTGTACCCGAGGTCGACCGCGTGCTGGAACGCGTGCAGCGAGTTCTCGTAGCCGACGTTGTCCGGGTGTTTCGCGCCGCCTCGATGAGCCATCGCGATCGGGCCGTCGTGGTCGAGGTAGGGATACACGAGTGGAAGTATGTACCGTTTGCGTGGTGACGGTACTCAGCCCCCGCCCCGACCTGTGGACCCTCGATCCCGGCGTCCTCCACCTCAACCACGGTTCGTACGGCGCTGTGCCGCGCCGGACCCAGGAGCTGATGGCAGCCCTACGGGTGGAGATGGACGCCAACCCGATGGTGTGGTTCCGCACGGTCGCCGACCGGCTGACCACGAGCCGCCTGGCGCTGGCGTCGTTCCTGGAGACCGACCCGGCCGGATTCGCCCTCGTCCCGAACGCGAGCGCCGGCGTCACCGTCGCCCTCGCCACCCTGCCGATCCCCGCGGGCAGCCGGATCGTGCTGACCGACCACACGTACGGCGCGGTCCGGTACGCCGCTGAGCGGTACGCCAGGGAGCGCCAGGCCGAGATCGTCATCGTCTCGATCCCGCTGGAGGCCGACGACGAGACCGTGGTGTCGCTGATCGCCGACCGGCTCGACGATGCCTCGGTGCTGATCGTCGACCAGATCACGTCCGGTACGGCGAAGGTGCTGCCGGTCGACGCTCTGGTCGCGGCCGCTCACGAGCGCGGCGTGCCGATCGTGGTCGACGGCGCGCACGCCCCGGCGCTGATCGACGCCCCGGCCGCCGCGGGCGCCGACTTCTGGACCGGCAACTTCCACAAGTGGCCGGCCGCGCCGCGGGCGACCGCCGGACTGGTCGTCGCGGAACGGTGGCGCACGGCAACGATGCCGCTGATCGTCTCGTGGTCCGAGTACGACGAGCGAATGCCGGAGAGGTTCGACATGCAGGGCACGTACGACTACGTCCCGTGGATCGCCGCCCCCGAGTCTCTGCGCGTCCTGTCGGACCTGGACTGGCCGACCCGGCGCCCGCAGCTGACCGCGCTGGTCGAGGAGGGCGCCCGGATCCTGGCCAAGTCGCTGGGCACCGGCGTCGCCGAGGTCGTCCACCCGCCGGCGGCGATGCGTCTGGTCGAGCTGCCGTCATCCGTCGACCTGTCCGGTGGCGACGCGCTGAAGATGCGGATCTCGCGCGAACTGAACGCCGAAATCACGTTCACCGGTTTCGAGAACCGCAGATTCATCCGGTTGTCGGCCCACGCTTACAACTCGCTGAAGGACTACGAGACGCTGTCCGCGCTGTTGCCCGCCCTGCTCTGAACGTCGCTGAAGGATCGCTCGCCGTGCACTGCCAGCTCGGCGAGCACGGCTGCGGCCTCTCCGGCCTCGACCAGCTCGAGCAGCTTGCGGTGCCTGGCGACGTGTTCGTGCAGATCTTCGTAGTAGTGCTCGCGGGCATAGAGGTTGCGGGCCATGCAGAGAAGCAGTTGCTGCTGGACTGAAGCGTAGGCCTCCTCCAAGCGCCGGTGACCGGCCAGCGCAACCAGCGACGAGTGGAACCGGTAGCCGGCCTGGACCAGGCTGCCGCGGTCCTCGGCGTCCGCACAATGCTGCATCTGGGCGAGTGCGGCCTGCGCGACCTCCAGCCGGTGTGGGTCCTTCACGGGGACGCCAAGTTCGATGGCCAACCGCTCGAGGGCTGTCCGCAGGGTGAGGATCTCGAACACGTCCTGATCGGTCAGCGTCGCCACTGTCGAACCGCGGCGCGGTCGATTGACGATCAGCCCTTCCTGCTCGAGGACCCGCAACGCCTCCCGCAGGGGCGGGCGGCTGATGCCCAGCTGCTCGGTGAGGCGATCCTCGATCAGCCGTTCACCTTCGGCGAGCTCACCGGCGAGGATCATCCGCCGGATCGCGTCGGTCGCCAGCTGCACCAGGCTCGGCGATCGCAGTTGCTGCGCCGGTTGCTGCTCTGTCATAGCTCATTCTCACCCGCGATCTTGTCAACGTCGACTATCTATTGTAGACAATAGTTCATAGACGGATCTGGTCGTCACCTGGAGGCATCCTTGACCCCCGAAAACGATCGG
Source organism: Kribbella sp. NPDC051586 (assembly GCF_044453965.1). Taxonomy (NCBI): domain Bacteria; kingdom Bacillati; phylum Actinomycetota; class Actinomycetes; order Propionibacteriales; family Kribbellaceae; genus Kribbella; species Kribbella sp. NPDC051586. Next base: position 1,222,137 of record NZ_JBITDF010000003.1, read on the forward strand.
CAACAGCCCGTGGGATTCGCCGGGCTGGGCAATCTCGGCCATCCGATGGCGCAGTCGCTGCTGCGCTCCGGCTGGCGGCTCACCGTGTACGACCGCGATGCGACGCGTGCGGGCGACCTGGACGCCCAGGTGGCTGAAGACGTCGCGGCGCTCGCGCACAGCCGAGTGATCTGTCTGGCCGTACCGGACGACCGGGCGGTGACCGAGATCGTCGAGGAACTCGCACCGCGACTGGCCGCCGGCTCGGTATTCCTGGTGCACAGCACAGTCCTGCCCGCGACCGCGAAACGCCTTGCTCTGCAGGCGGAATCGCATCGGGTCGGGTTGCTCGACGTTCCGGTGAGCGGGGGAGCGGAGCGTGCTCTCACCGGGTCGCTGACCGTCATGGCCGGCGGGCGGGCCGACGTACTCGACCAGGCTCGGCCGGTGCTGGACGCGGTGGCCGACACGGTGCTGCACGTGGGGCCTTCCGGTGCGGGCGCGGCGGTGAAGCTGGCGAATCAGCTGATGATGTTCGCGAACCTGGCCGGAGCGCACGAGGCGCTGGCGTTGGCGGCGGCGTACGACGTGCCACCGGAGACCGTGCTGAACGCGGTGTCGACGAGCACCGGCGACTCGTGGATCACGCGGAACTGGGGATTCTTCGACCGGGTCGCCGGCGCGTACGACGCGGGCGGTACGCCGGTGCGCGACCGGCCGTGGAGCAAGGACCTGTGGGACGTCGTGGCAGCAGCACGCGACTGCGACCTGCCGGTTCCGCTCGCGGGTCTGCTCGCTCAGCACCTGGCCGAGCAGGTGGAGGCCCACGCGCGGAAGGGAACCGCCTCGTGAAGAGTTCGCGCACGGGCCGCGAAGGCCTGACCGCCTACTTGTTCCTGAGCCCGTGGTTGCTCGGGATGATCCTGCTGACGCTGGGGCCGATGCTCTACTCGGCGTACCTGTCGTTCACCAGCTACGACCTGCTCAGTCCGCCGCACTGGATCGGGCTCGGCAACTTCAAGCGGATGTTCACCGCCGACCCGCGCTACCTCTCCTCGGTCCGCGTGACCCTGGTGTACGTCGCCGTGTCGGTGCCGCTGCTCCTCGTCGTGTCGATGGCGCTGGCGCTCCTGCTGAACAAAGGCATCCGGTTCCTCTCCGGCTACCGCGCACTGTTCTACCTCCCCTCCCTGATGGGAGCGAGTGTCGCGATCGCCGTCCTGTGGCGGCAGATCTTCGGCGGCACCGGGCTGGTGAACCAGGTGCTCAGCCTGTTCGGGATCACCCGTGGCAGCTGGGTCGGCAGCCCCGGAACGGCGTTGTGGACGATCGTCACGCTCAACTTGTGGGCGTTCGGCGCGACGATGATCATCTTCCTGGCCGGTCTCCGGCAGGTCCCGGCCGAGCTCCACGAGGCGGCCGCGGTCGACGGCGCCGGACCGGTGCGCAGATTCTTCAGCGTCACGCTGCCGCTCATGACACCGCTGATCTTCTTCAACCTGCTGCTCGACACCATCCACGCGTTCCAGGCGTTCACCGGCGCCTTCGTGGTGAGCCGCGGGACCGGCGGTCCGGCCGACTCGACCTTGTTCTACACCCTGTACCTGTACCAGCAGGGATTCGCCGAGCTGAAGATGGGCTACGCCTCCGCCATGGCCTGGGCGCTGGTGATCGTGCTGGCCGCCTTCACCGGCTTCTTGTTCCTCACCGCGAAGCGCTGGGTGTACTACGGAGACGAACGATGACGACCCTGTCGATCAGTTCCCGGCGCTCGCTGCTCGGCCGGCGTCGTGTCCGCAGCCCGCTGTTGGTCGGCCTCATCCGGCACGCGGTCCTGATCGCGATCCTGGTGGTGATGCTCTATCCGGTGGTGTGGATGGTCGCCGCGTCGTTCCGGCCCTCGGCGGAGGTGATGAACAGCCTCGGGTTGCTCAGCCGCCACTACACGCTGGACAACTACAAGCACGGTTGGACCGCGGGTCAGCTCGACTTCTCCCGCTATTTCCTCAACTCGATCGCGATCACGGCGCTGTCGATCGCCGGTAACCTGTTCGCCTGCTCGCTGACGGCGTACGCGTTCGCCCGGCTGGAGTTTCCGCTCAAGCGGGTCCTGTTCGGGTTGTTGCTCGGCACGATGCTGCTGCCCTACCACGTCACGCTCGTGCCGCAGTACATCTTGTTCAACCAGTTGGCGTGGATGAACACCTACCTGCCGCTGGTGGTCCCGAAGTGGCTCGGGGCGGAGGCCTTCTTCATCTTCTTGATGGTGCAGTTCATCCGCACACTGCCGCGTGAGCTGGACGACGCCGCCCGGATCGACGGCTGCGGTCATTGGCGCACCTTCACCAGGATCATCATGCCGCTGTCCATGCCGGCCATCGGAACGACCGCGCTGTTCACCTTCATCAACACCTGGAACGACTTCCTCGGTCCGCTGCTGTACCTGAACAAGCCCCAACTGTGGACCGTCTCGCTCGGACTGAACTCGTTCCTCGACGTAACCGGCGAATCGGCGTACGGCTCCCTGTTCGCCATGTCCACTCTCGCGCTGGCCCCGATCGTCGGCTTCTTCCTGGGCGCCCAGAAGCTGCTGATCGAGGGCGTCGCGACCACTGGCCTCAAGTGACTGGTTGGAGATCCTGATGAGAAGAATCGCTACGACGGCCCTGGCCTGCGCAGCCCTCCTGGTGGTTGCCGGGTGCAACGGCACGTCGGTGACCGACAACAACGCGAGCGACTCCAAAGGCGGCGACGGCAAGGGGGAGGTGGCCGGCAAGCTGCAGCTCACCTTCTGGGGCGGCGCGGCCCGGGCCGCCAAGACCAACGCGGTCGCGGACATGTTCGCCAAGGCACACCCCGGTGTCACCATCGACCGGCAGAACGCGGACTTCGGCAACTATTTCAACAAGCTGAACATCCAGGCCTCGAGTCACACGCTGCCCTGCGTGATGCAGTTGCAGGGCCGGCAGCTGAACGACTACACCAAGCGCAAGGTGCTGATGCCTCTCGATCCGATGATCGAGTCCGGGGCGATCAAGGTCGACGACATCCCGAAGGAGATCGTCGACACCGGTCGCGGACCCGACGGCAAGCTCTACTTCCTACCGTACGGCGCGGCGTACGACGCGGTGGGCGTGAACGAAACGCTCGCCGAGCAGGCCGGCGTCGGGCTGCTGCCGGACAACTACACCTGGCAGCAGTACACCGACTGGATGACGCGGGCCGCGGCCAAGCTGCCGAAGGGCACGTTCGCCGCCGGCTCGCGAGGTGGCCTGCCGAACTTCTTCATCGCCTACCAATTGGCCAACGGCAAGCAGTTGTTCACCGACGACGGCAAGCTCAACTTCACCAAGGACTCGCTGGTCGAGTACTGGAACATGTGGGAGAAGATCCGCAAGGCCGGTGTGACGATGAGCGCCGACGCCCAGGCCGACGAGCCGGAAGGCGCCGAGCAGGGCTTCATTGCCCAGGGCAAACTGCTCACCGACAGCATCCCCGGCAACGCGCTGACTCCGGCGTCGGCGACGCTCGCGACGAAGAACGGCGGGGAGAAGCTGACCACGCTTCCGATGCCGTCCGGGCCATCGGGCGGCGGGAACGCGATGTTCACCTCCGGGTTCGCGATCCCGACCAACTGTGACAACGTGCCGACGGCGGCCGCGTTCATCGACTTCTTCACCAACGACCTCGGCGCCGGTGCGGTGTTCAAGTCCGACAACGGCGCGGCGACCAACCAGAAGGTGCTGCAGGCCCAGATCGACGACCCGAAGCTGGCGCCGCTGAAGAAGCACGAACTGGAGCTCTACCAGCAGATCGTGGCCAAGAAGCCGCCAACGATCCTCTACCCGCCGGGCTACCAGGCCACCTTCGAGTCAGCGTTCACCCGCGCCTACGAGGAGGTCGCCTTCGGGAAGAAGACCGTGCAGCAGGCGGCCGACTCGTTCTTCACCGAGGCCAACGCCGGCTTGGGCGGCTGATGCCAGTGACGACGGACACCCCCGGTGCGCTCGACGGTCTGCGGGTCCTGGATCTCACTCAGGTCATGGCCGGTCCGTTCTGCACGATGCTGCTGGCGGATCTCGGCGCGGACGTGATCAAGATCGAGAACCCGGCGACCGGGGACCAGACCCGTAGGTCGTGGGGCTATCCCGTCCACGGCGAAGACAGCCGTGCCTTTCTGGCCCTGAACCGGAACAAGCGCAGCGTCTGTCTGGACCTGAAGAACTCCGACGAGCTGGCGTCCTTCCACCGCCTGGTCGGGTCGGCCGACGTCGTGGTGGAGAACTTCCGCCCGGGCGTGACGAAGCGGCTCGGCGTCGACTACGAGACGCTGTCCGCTCTCAACCCGCGGCTGATCTACGCCAGTGTCTCCGGCTTCGGCCAGACCGGCCCGTACGCCGACCGTCCGGGCTACGACCTGATCGCCCAGGCGATGTCCGGCGTCATGAGCATCACCGGTACGCCGGGCGCCACGCCGGTGAAATGCGGACTGCCCGTCGGCGACCTCGGCGCCGGGATGTTCTGCGCGTTCGGCATCGTCGCCGCGGTCCACGCCCGGACTCGCACCGGCGAAGGGCAGTACGTCGAGACGTCGCTGTTCGAGGCGGCTCTCGCGATGTCGGTGTGGGAGTCAACGGAGTACTGGGCCACCGGACAGATTCCCCAGCCGCTCGGTTCGGCCAACCGGATGTCGGCGCCGTACCAGGCGCTACGTACCAAGGACGGGTACGTGACAGTCGGCGCCAACAACGAGAGGCTGTGGCAACGCCTGTGCGAGGCACTCGGGCTGGCCAGGCTGCAGACGGATCCTCGCTTCGTCACGAACACCGACCGAATGAGCAACCGGGGCGAGCTGGCCGCCGAGCTCGAGACGTGCCTGGCCTCGGCGACGACCGACGAGTGGGTGACCCGTCTGCTGGATGCGGGCGTGCCGGCCGGGCCGATCCGGGACTACCGGCAGGTGCTCGACGAGGACCCGCACGTCCAGGCTCGTGGCATGGTGCAGGAGGTGGATCATCCGGTCGAGGGCCGGGTGCGGGTGCTCGGTACGCCGGTCCGGATGAGCCGTACCCCGGCACGGATCCGCCGCCACCCACCCCTGCTGGGCGAGCATACCGAGGAGGTCCTCGGCGAATGAGCTCCCTTCAGGTCGAACGCGACGGCGCGATCCTACGCCTCACGCTGTCGAACCCCGGCCGCCGCAACGCTATTACCTGGCCGATGTACGACGCCTTGGAGCAGATCGAGAGGACCGTCGCGGACGATCACGGCATCCGCGTGGTCATGGTCCGCGGCGCGGGCGGGAAAGCGTTCGCGGCCGGCACGGACATCCGGCAGTTCACCGAATTCACGACGGCGGAGCAGGGCGTCAAGTACGAGCACCGGGTCGGTCGCGTGCTGGAGTCCGTGCTGCGGATCCGGGTGCCGGTCGTGGCCGTGGTCGAAGGGCCGGCGGTCGGCGCCGGCCTCGCCCTGGCCGCGTGCAGCGACCTCGTCATCGCCACTCCGGACGCGCTCTTCGGAGCGCCGGTCGCGCGGACACTGGGCAACACGCTTCCGCCGCTCGTGCTGGCCCGGCTGTTCCAGCGCCTCGGCGCCGCCCGGACGATGGCCATGGTGCTCACCGCCCGGTTGCTTCCGGCAACCGAACTCGACGGGTTCGTCACCGATGTGATCGAGCACGACCAGCTGGGCGAGTACGTCGACGCACTGCTCGACCGCATCTGCGCCAACGCACCGATGACGCTGTGGTCGCTGAAAGAGATCGAGCGCCGGGTACTGCGTGACGGTGCCACGGCAGACGCCGACGACGTGCTGTCGGCGGTGTACGGCAGTCGCGACTTCCAGGCTGGCGTCGCCGCCTTTCTGAATCACGAGCGAGCCGGATGGGAGGGGAGATGACAGTCATCGACGCGCACCAGCACTTCTGGCGGGTATCCGCCCAGGAGCAGCCTTGGCGCGACGACCGGCACCGCGCGATCGCCCGCGACTACGCCCCCGACGACCTCGCCGCGGAGCTGGCCGCGGCCGGAGTCGATCAGACAGTCCTGATCCAGTCGGTCGACGAGCCGGCCGAGAACGAACGTCTGGTCAGGTACGCCGAGGAGGCGTCGTACGTCGGCGCCGTCGTCGGATGGCTGCCGCTCAACGACCCCGCTGCGGCACAGGCCGAGTGGAAGCGGGTCGGTGCCGGCTTTCACGGTGTGCGATGCCTGATCGGTCGGGATCCGCTCGAGTGGCTGAACAAGCCGGAGTCGGTCGAGCTGTTCACCGAGCTCGCGGCCGCCGGCATCAGCTGGGACGTCGTACCGGTCACTGCCGAGCAGACCGCGGCGGTGATCCGGCTGGCCGAAGCGGTGCCCGGCCTGCGCATCGTCGTGGATCATCTCGGACGCCCGCCGGTCGACACCGACGGGTGGGAACCGTGGGCGACCCAGCTCGCCGAGCTGGCGGCCGCACCGCAGGTCGGGCTGAAGGTGTCGCTCGGCATCGATCTGCTCACCGCGCTACCGGCCTGGCCGGGCCACGTCGATCGCTACCTCGCCTGGGCGGTCGAGTGCTTCGGCGCCGACCGGCTGATGCTCGCGTCGAACTGGCCGGTGGTGCTGCTCAAGGCGTCGTACCAACAGGCCTGGTCGGCGCTGCGCTCGGCGGTCGAGTGCTTGGTGGACGATCCCGCGGCGGTGCTCGGCAGGACCGCCGCCCGCTACTACCGAACGAAAGGTCAATCCTGATGACAGAGCTCGCCAACCCGAACGATCTGTCCAGCCTGTACAAGCATCTGCGCGTGGTGGACGTCGCCGATGCGCTCGACGGCATCGGCTACTTCGACATCGGCCTGATGTCACCCGACGTGCGTCCGCTGTGGCTCGGGATGAAGTTCTGGGGCAGGGCCGCGACGATCCGTGCGGTCCCGTCGAACCGGCCGATGTGGAAGCTGGACAGCACCCAGGACATCGTCGAGGCGCACCGGATCTGGTTCGAGGAGACCGGCAACGTCCGGCTGCCGAACGATCTGGACGCCGGCCATGTGGTGGTGATGGACGCGGGCGGCGGTAAGGAGGTGGGCTTCTGGGGCTCGGAGAACGGCATGGGCGCGGTCAAGTCCGGCGCGGTCGGCATCGTCACCGACGGGTACTGCCGCGACACCGCCGAGATCGTCGCGCAGCGAACGCCGATCTGCTCGCGGGCCCGCGGCCGCACAATCATCCCCGGCCGGATCAAGGTGGTCGAGACCATGACCACGATCGCGTGCGGCGGCACCCAGGTGAACGCCGGTGACATGATCGGCTGCGACGACGACGGCGTGATCGTCGTACCGGCCGAGGTCGCCGACGAGGTGGCAGTGCACGCCCGGGCGATCCTGCTCGCGGACATGCGGGCCCGCCGCAAGCACTACGAGGCGCTCGGCATCAAACCCGACACCTCCGTCGACCACGAAGCGGTCGAGGCGTACTACGCGAGCGTGTGAGCCACTTGTCGGTGGCGGCGGTGCACCAGAAACTGTCGGAAGGGCTGTCTAGAGTCCTCGCGTGAACGACATCCAGGGGTCATACAACACCGCCGCCGCCGACTACCACGCGACTCTGCGCGACTATCACCGCGAGGATCCGTTCGAGAAGGGGGCGCTCGACTACTTCGCTCAGTTGGTCGAGGGCGGGCCGGTCGGCGACCTGGGGTGCGGGACCGGGCGGATCACGACGTACCTGGCTGGGCGTGGTCTGGACGTGTTCGGAGTCGACCTGACGCCGGGGATGATCGAGGTGGCGCGCCGGGAGTATCCCGAGCTGCGGTTCGAGGTCGGTTCGCTGTTCGATCTGGACCTGAAGGACGGCGAGCTCGCCGGGGCCCTCGCGTGGTACTCGCTCGTTCACTCTCCACGCGAACACCTGCCGGCGGTGTTCGCGGAGCTGTACCGCGTGCTGCGGCCCGGCGGCTACCTCGTGCACGGCTTCAAGGTCGGTGGCGGTAGCCGTCACTTGAGCAACGCCTACGGTCATGACCTCGACCTCGAGGTCTACAGCTACGACCCCGCGGATGTCGCCGGGCTGCTCGCCGGCGCCGGGTTCGCCGAGGTGGCGACCCTGACGCGCGCGGCGATGCCCGGCGAGAAGGACAAGGCACAGGCGGCGCACCTCGTCCGCAAGCCCGCTACCCCTTGATCGCTCCGGACGTCAGGCCGGCCACGATCTGCCGGTTGAAGAACAGGAACATGATCAGCGGCGGGATCGTGATCAGCAGGATGTCCATGAAGAGCAGGTTGTACTGCGTCGTGAACTGACTGGAGAAGTTGTACAGCGTCAGCTGCACGGTGGCGTTCTTGTCACCGGGCAGGAAGTACAGCGGGTTGACGAAGTCGTTGAACACGTTGACCGACTGCACCACAACGACCGTCACGATCACCGACCTGAGCAGCGGGAACACGACCCGGAAGAACAGCTTCAACGGCCCCGCACCGTCGATGATCGCCGCCTCGTCGAGCTCCCGCGGGATCGTCGCGACGAACGCCCGGAACAGCAGGATGCAGAACGACAACCCGTAGGCGATCTCGATCAGGATCAGGCCGGGCATGGTCTTGAACAGTCCCAGCTTCTGCAGCACCCAGATCGTCGGCACCACGGCCGGCGGGATGATCAGCCCGGCCAGCACCAGGAAGTTGATGAAACCGTTCCAGCGGCTCTTCCTGCGCTGCAGCACGAACCCGGCCATGGCCGCGAGCACCACCATCCCGGTGACGCTGGCCACGGTCAGGATCGTGCTGTTGATGAACGCGATGACCAGCATGAAGTCGCGGGCCTTGACCACCTCGACGAAGTTCTGCACGAAGCGGAACTGGTGCGGCCAGGAGAAGCTCAGGTCGGCGGACTGGGTCCGGTCCTTGACCGCGGTGAGCACGATGAACGCGAACGGGATGATGAACACCACGATCGAGACCAGGATCGCGACCGTGCTGAGGATCCACTTGCGGGCCGGCCGGTGGTTGACGAGCTCGGCGGTGCTCACAGGTCCACCTCCTTCCTGTTCAGGAACCACGACAGCGGCAGGATGATCGCGGTGACTACGATGAACAGCACCACGTTGCCGGCCGTCGACAGGCCGTAGAACCCGGCCTGGTACTGCTTGTAGATCACCGACGCGATCACGTCCGAGGTGAACCCGGGCCCGCCGCGGGTCATCGCCCAGATCAGGTCGAAGGACCGCAGCCCCCCGATCAGCGACAGGATGATGACGGTCACGGTGGCGGGCCGGGACAGCGGCAGCACGATCATCCAGAACTGCTGCCACGAGGTCGCGCCGTCGACCCGGGCAGCCTCCAGGTACTCACGCGGGATCGAGACGATGCCCGCGATGTAGATCAGCGTGGCCAGGCCGACGCCCTTCCACACGTCGACAGCGGCCACCGAGAGCAGCGCCCATTTCGGGTCGGTCAGCCAGCCGGGACCGTTGATCCCGAGCAGCCCGAGCGACTCGTTGATCAGGCCCTTCTCGGGGTTCATCAGCACGGTGAAGGTCAGCCCGACGCCGATCGTCGAGACCAGCACCGGGAAGAACACCACCGACCGAAGGTAGCCGCGGGCAATGATCTGCGACGTCAGCAGGACAGCGAGCAGCAGCCCGAGCACCACCTTCGACCCCGACGTCACGACGGCGTAGATCAGGGTGTTGGTGAAGCCTTTGACCAGCGCGGGCTCCTGGAAGAACAGCTTGAAGTTGTCCAGCCCGATGAACTTCGACTCGAACAGGCTCCACCGGGTCAGACTGAAGTAGAGCGAGGCGAACGTCGGGACCAGGAACAGCACGCCGTAGATGACGGCGGTCGGCAGGTAGAACCAGTTCGAATAGGGCCGGTAGACCTTGGCCCCGGTCGTCGGGGTGACCGGGGCGGTCTTGGTGCGCTCCTGTGTGATCGACACAGTCACGGACCTCACCAACCTGCCAGACCGAGTTGCTGCGCCTGCTTCTTGACGTCCTCGTCGTAGCGGGCCGCGCCGTCCTTGGCCTTGCGGATGCCGGAGCCGACCTCCACGGTGATCTGCTCGAGCGACGGGCCCTTGACCGGCGACAGGAACTCCAGCGCCAGGCTGGACGCACCCGGCTTGTCGAGGTACGGCTGCATGTCCTTGATGGACTGCGGTACGTCGTCGCCGAGCGTGCAGCCCTTGACGGCGTACGGGCCGGTCGGTGCGCCGGCCTTGTTCTGCGAGGCGCAGCCGTCCGGGCTGGCGACGAAGGCGAGGAACTTCTTGGCCGCGTCCAGCTTGTCGCCGGTCGTGGTCTTCGGGATGTACAGCCCGCCCGGCGTCCACAGCGTCAGGCCGTTCTTGCTCGCGTCGTCACCAGGCAGCGCGAACAGGCCGACGCTCTTGGCCGCGTCCGGGTAGGTGGCGACCATGTTCGCGACCACACCGGACAGGATCGGGTAGTGCGCACCCTTGCCGGTGGCAAGCATCTTCAGGCCGTCCGGCAGCTTCGCCGAGGCGAAGTCCTTGTTCTCGTAGCCGGCGTCGTGGACCGCTTCGGTGTGCTCGAAGCCCTTGAGCGCGGCCGGCGAGGTGGCGTACTTCGCCTTGTTCGCGGTGTAGTCGTCGGCGAACGACGGCTCGGCCGCGGAGACGTTGTGGAAGTCCCCGAGGACGAACAGCTGCGACGTCCAGGTCTCGCCGTACGTCTGGATCACCGGTGCGACACCGGGGTCGCCGGCCTTGATCTTGGCGTTGTTCGCCATGAACTCGGCCCACGTCGTCGGCACCTTCAGCCCGAGCTTCTGGTACACGGGGATGCTGTAGAGCACCGCACCGCCCTGGAAGCCGCCGACGGGTGCGCCGTACACCTGTCCGTCGGCGGTGACCGTCTTCTTGAAGTTGTCGTCCAGGTCCCCGATATAGGGCTGGTCGTTGATCGACACGAGGTTCTTCTGCGGCGCGATCGCCTGGAACAGCGACCCGGTGTTGTAGTTGAAGACCTCGGACATGTCGCCGGTCGACAGCCGGGTCTTGATGATGTTGTCGCCTTCGGTGCCGCCGGGGCGGCTTTCGACCTTGACCGTGATGTTGGAGTTCTTCGCGTGGAAGTCGTTGGCGAGCTGCTGCGCCTCCTTCACGTCCTGGTCCTGGTTCGTGGTCAGGTACGTGATCTCGACCGACCCGCTACCTCCGGAATCGGAGCTGGATCCGAGACTGCCCGCGCTGCACGCGGTGAGCACCAGCGAACCGACGGCGAGAAGCGCCAGTCCACTCGCTCCTGGGCGGAACCTCATCTTGACCTCCAAAGGATGTTGTTCAAAGCAGCGGGGCGGTAGGTCGGGTATGTCGGGTGGATGGGATCAGTGGTTGAGCAGGGCGTCGAGCTTGGCCTTCAGTGCCTCGGCGCTCGGGGTGAATCCACGGGGGCTGATCGCTTCGACCAGGCCGCCGGCCGGCTGGTCGAGGTACCGCTCGAGGCGGGCGGCCAGTTCGGCGTCGTCGGTGACGACCCCGGTCTCGGCGGCCGCCGTCGCGAGTGCGGTCCAGGTCGGCTCGTGGTCCATCAGTTGACGGATCGTGGCATCGGCGGCGAGGTCCGGCATCTCGGCGTACGTGTCGTCGGCCGTCCACTCGTGCGTGCCATGGCCGACCTCGACGACACCCTGCCCAGGTACCTCGACCTTGGCGCGGGACCCGACCGGAACGGTGACCGACAGCGTGATCCCCCCGTCGGCGCGCGTCCACGCGACCGACGCCTCGCCGTACGGCGTGAGGTGCTTGGCGGACGCCTTGGTGAGCTGCTCGGTGAACAGCGGCCGTACGTCGATGGTGCGGTAACCGGGCTCGGCCGCCGCGAGGCCGGCGACCCGGCGGTGCATCCAGTCGGCGACCGCACCGAGGGCGTAGTGGTTGAACGACGTCATCTGGCCGGGGTTGATGCTGCCGTCGGGCAGCATGCTGTCCCAGCGTTCCCAGACCGTCGTGGCTCCCATCGTCACTGCGTACAGCCAAGAAGGGCAGCCTGTCTGTAGCAGAAGGCGGTAGGCCAGGTCGGGATGTCCGGAATCGGCCAGAGCGTCGGCCATCAGCGGAGTACCGACGAATCCGGTACTGATCCGGAAACCCGCCGTACGCACGAGGTCGGCGAGGCGTTCGCCGGCCCGCTGCCGCTGGGTGCCGGTCGGCAGCAGCGCCCACCGGAGGGCGAGCGCGTAGGTCGTTGCCGCGTCGCTCAATACGCGACCGCCGTCGGTCGTGTACTCGGTAGCGAAGGCCTGCCGTACGCGCGCGGCCAGATCGGTGTACTCGCGGGCCAGATCGTCATGGCCGAGGAGCTGCGCCGCCTTGCCGACCACCTCCGCCGAGCGGGCCAGGTGCGCGGTCGCGACCACGTCCGGGTCCGCCTTGGCGGCGAAGGCGTTGTCCGGGGGAGCGGTCGGGTCGAGCCAGTCGCCGAACTGGAACCCGCCGGACCAGAGCAGGTCGCTACCGGCCAGGTCGGTCATCTTGTCGACCCAGGCCCGCATGCTCGGCAGTTGCCGGGCAAGTAGTCCGGCGTCGCCGCTGCGCTCATAGATCACCCAAGGGACGATCGTTGCCGCGTCACCCCATGCTGCTGTGGCGGGTGCCTCGTGCCGGAGCACATCCGGTACGACGTACGGCACCGAGCCGTCCTTCTGCTGCTCGGCGGACAGGTCGGCGAGCCAGTTCGTCAGGAAGCCGGCCGTGTCGTACAGGAAGCTGGCGCTGGGGGAGAAGACCTGGATGTCGCCGGTCCACCCGAGCCGCTCGTCGCGCTGCGGGCAGTCCGTCGGTACGTCGAGGAAGTTGCCGCGCATGCCCCACACCACGTTCTCGTGGAACTGGTTGAGCAGCTCGTTGGACGACTCGAACCAGCCGGTCCGCTGCAGGTCGCTGCCGACGACGACGGCCTCGAGGTCCTCCTTCGCCAGACCGTCCACGCCGGTGACTTCGGCGTACCGGAAGCCGTGGAAGGTGAGCGGGGAGTCGAGGACTACCTCATCGGCGCCGGCCAGGTAGTAGGTGTCGGTTGCCTTCGCGGTACGGAGCGGACGGACGCCGAGTTCGCCGTTCTCCAGGACCTCCGCGTGCCGCAGGACGATCTCGTCGCCCTCCGCGCCGCCCCGGACCTTGAGCCGCACGCGGCCGACCAGGTTCTGACCGAAGTCGACGAGCGTCTTCCCCGACGGCGAGGTGGTGATCTCGACCGCGGGCAGGACGTCGGTGATCCGGACCGGCGGGCCGTCGGGTGCGACGAGCAGGCTCAGGTCGGCGTCGAGCACGTCGACCGGCGTGGGCTCTCCGGCCTGCTTGCGCAGATCGGTCGTCTGGCCGTCGTACAAGTCATCGGCGAGGACGTTGCTCTCGCGGGAGGTCCAGGTGCCGTCGCTGCCGAAGGTGTGCACCTGGCCGTCCGCGGTGGTCACCTCCAGCTGGGCGAGTACAGCGAGCCGCTCGCCGTACAGCTGCTTCTGGTGCATGAATCCGATCCGGCCGCGGTACCACGCGTTGCCGACCAGGAACTCCAGCTTGTTCTCACCAGGTCGGACAAGCTCCGTCACGTCGTACGTCTGGTAGCGCAGCCGGTACTGGTACGCCGTCCAGCCGGGGGCAAGCTCCTCGGTGCCGACACGCTGCCCGTTGAGCTCGGGGATGTAGATGCCGTACGCCGTGGCGTACAGGCGGGCCTTGACGATGCCGTCCGGAAGATCGGTGACACCCGCGATCAGCGGAGCGGGGGAGCCGTGCGGGTTGTCCCGCGGGCTGACGAACCGGGCGGTCCAGTCCTCCGACGCGAGCAGCCCCGTCTCGACGGTCGCAGGCTCGCTCCACCCGCTCCAGCCGTCCCCGTCTGCATTCCCGTTGCCGCGGACGCGGACCCGGACCTGCGCGGACTCGCGTGAGCCGAGCGGGTCAGCCGGCCAGGGGACCAGGATCTGGTCGGCCGAGTCGACGGTGAAGGTCTGGGTGGTGCCGGTGCTGATCTCGAGCTCGTACGCCGTCTGCGCGTAGCCGGCGTCCGCGGCCGGGACCTGCCAGGAGATCCGGGGCGTCGCGGTACCGATCCCCAGCGTGGGGGCGGGCCGATGCTCGAAGCGGAGGGCGGTGGGTGCGGCGAGGTTCGACATGAGGCTCCAAGTCGCGAGTGAAACGATTCATTGGGTGCTCCGGCAAAACGCCGCGGTCTGGGTTGATTTGGCGGCTGCGGCCTTCCGGGGACGTTTCGCCTGTTCCCCGATCCTGCGGCCGGCAGTCGCCGGCGAGTAGCCCGAAGTGCACTCGGTCTAGCACGATCTGCACCTCGGCTCGTATCGTGACCTCGTGTCAGAACGGGCCGAGGAGCCGGTGAGGACCCGCGGGACGGTGCTGCACTTCGTCGAAGGGACGGTTGTGCACGCCGGTCCGCACCTGCACGAGAAGTCCCATCCGCTGCACACGCACAGCTTCTTCGAGCTGGTTCTCGTCACGGGCGGTGAAGGCGTCCACCACAGCCTCGCCGGGCGGCAGAAACTCCAGGCGGGCGATGCGATCCTGCTGCGTCCGGGCGTCTGGCACGAGTACGTCGACTGCGATGCCCTCGAGGTCTACAACTGCTGTTTCTCGGCCGATCTGGTCCGGCGCGAACTCGCATGGGCGCGCGAAGATCCCTTACTGGGTTACCTGTTGTGGACCGGGCCGTTCTCGGCGCAGCGACGCGGAATGCTCGCCACGCACCTCGATCCGGACACGGTGAAAGAAGCTGTCGGGCATCTCGACGGATTGCGGCAACTGCGGGACCAGCCGCTCAGCCGGCACCGCGGCGAGGTCATCGGCTGGCTGTCGCTGTACCTGAGCTGCGTCGCGCGGACCGTGGCCGACCACGACGATCGCGGCGACCACACCCATCCCGCCGTACTCGACGCGATGCGGTTGATGGAGGCCGACCCGGCGCGGCACTGGACGTTGACCGACCTCGCCGGCGAGCTGCATCTCGCGCCGGGCTACCTGGTCCGGTTGTTCAAATCGGTGACCGGGCTGCCGCCGATGGCGTACCTGTCCCGGCATCGCGTCGAACTCGCGGCCGACCGGTTGCTGCACACCGACCTGCCGATCAGCCGGATCGGCGAGTCGGTCGGCTGGCCGGACCAGAACTACTTCGCCCGCCGATTCAAGTCGGCCTACGGCCTGTCCGCGTCGGTCTATCGGCAACGTTTCAATGCTGTGAAGTCGACATTTTCCTACCGCTGATCAGGAGCTCGAGTCCGTCCAGGATCCGGTGCAGACCGAACTCGAGCCCCTGGTTCTCGCTGCCGGCCGTCGTCCGCATCGCGGCGGTGAGGTGTGGGAAGCGGTCGGCCTCGGTGGTGAGGATCCGGGTCAGCGACTCCTGCATGTCGTCCTCGGTGAGGCCGGTGGTGAGGCCGGGGAAGGTCGTGGACTGCTGGGCGAGGTTCCGGACGTGACTGGTGATGACCAGGATCGAGTCCAGTTGCTCGCCGCCGGTCAGGCCGGTCCCGGTCAGCGCCGCGACGCCGCGCTCCATCCAGGCGAGCTCGTTCGGTCCGAGCAGGCGTCGGCCGACGGTCGACAGGAGCAGCCACGGATGCCGGGTGAAGCCGTCGAACAGGTCGTTGGCCCAGGTGTGCAGCGCCTCGCGCCACGGTAGGCCGGAGCGGTCCGGCGGGGCGCCCATCGCCAGGTCGCTCATGACCGCGACCAGCTCGGTCTTGCCGGGCACGTACCGGTAGAGGGCCATCTTCGTCACCGGGAGCTCGCCGGCGATGCGCTGCATCGAGACGGCGTCGAGGCCCTCCGCGTCGGCGATCCGGATGCCCGCCTCGGCGATCCCGGCCAGCGTCACGGCCGGCTTCGGACCGCGGCTCGGCAGCGACGGCTTGCTCCAGAGGAGATCAGACATCCTTCGATCCTTCTCGAAGTGAATTGATTTGAACTGTGTCTACCATACACTCTACTGTGTCCGGCGGACACAATAACTTCTGGAGGAGGAAGACGATGAAGGTTCTGGTATCGGGTGCGAGCGTCGCGGGACCGTCGGTGGCGCTCTGGCTGGGGCATGCTGGGCACGACGTGACGGTGGTCGAGATCGCCCCGGCGCTGCGGCAGGGCGGGTACGCCGTGGACTTCCGCGGCGAGGTGTTCACGAAGGTTCTGGACCGGATGGGCGTGCTGTCCGACCTGCGGTCGTTGCAGACCGGCGGCAGCGGCATGCGGTTCGTCGACGCGTCGGGCCGCCAGTTGATGCGGCTCCCACCGGAGTTCTCCGGCGGCGAGCTGGAGGTACTGCGAGCAGACCTGTCACGGGTGCTGTACGAGCACAGTCGGGCGCAGGCGACGTACCGCTTCGGGGACACGATCGCGAAGCTGGACGAGCACGCGGACGGTGTGGATGTGGAGTTCGAGAGCGGGGCGAAGGACACCTACGACCTGGTCATCGGCGCCGACGGCATGCACTCCGTCGTACGGCGGCTGGCCTGGCCGAAGGAGCGCGTCGTCGAGCGCCACCTGAACTACTACGTGGGCGGCTGGGAGGTCCCGAACACGCTCGGGATCAGCGGCGACGATTCGCTGATGTACAACGTGCCGGGGAAGCTGGCGAGCGTCGGCGCGGATCGTCGCGACCCGGCTCTGGCGCAGACGCTGTTCGTGTTCAAATCGCCGGAGATGACCTACAACCGGCGCGATCTCGACCAGCAGAAGGCCATCCTGCGCGAACACTTCACCGGTCTGGGCTGGCACGTGCCGGAGCTGCTGAAAGGGTTGCCCGCGGCAACGGAGTTGTACTTCGACTCGATCAGCCGGGTGAGCGTGGACCGCTGGTCCACCGACCGGATCGTGCTGCTCGGCGACGCTGGGTACGGCGCGACGTTCGGCGCGCTCGGGACCGGTACCGCGGTGGTCGGCGCCTATGTGCTGGCGGGGGAACTGGCGCAGGCCGGCGACGACTTCCGGACCGCGTTCGACCGGTACGAGGCGCGGCTGCGCAAGTCGGTGTCGACGACCCAGGACGGTAGCCGCGCGGGGTCGTTCATGGCGCCGGCCACCCGGTTCGGGCTCACTGCGCGGAACCGGATCCTGGACATCCCGTTCTTCAAGAACCAGATGATCAAGATGGCGCAGAAGATGAGCGAACTGATCGAGCTGCCGGACTACTCAGGGCAGGAGCGGAAGCTTGTCCAGGAATGACTCCCACGAGTCGGGCAGCCAGCCGGGGACGCCCAGCGCGGCCATGTAGAGCCAGATCGCGACGAGTACGCACAGGAACAGCGCGAGGGTCCCGAGCGCCTTCAGCCAGGCGGGCTGCTTGCCGGTCCAGGCGGTGAGTGCCTTCACCCAGTCCTTGACCCGGTACAGCAACCGCTGGGCCCACTCGAACTCGCTGGCCAGCACGGCGAGGCCGGCGATGAACAGTGGGATCCCGCCGGGGCCGGGAAGCCAGCCGGTGAGTGGCGCGGCGATGAGCAGCAGACCACCGAGGACGCCGACGCCGATCCGGTAGAAGAGCAACTTGCGTGGATTCTGGCGAATCCGCCGCCGCCACTCCCACCGGTCGTCCGCAGCATCCAACGTGACGTTGTCGTCCGTGCGGTCGGGACTCCCATGCTCGGCCACGACGCCAGCCTACCGGGCGGCTAGGAACTGGCCGGGTTGCCGAACTCCCAGTGCCACGGCTCTTCACGGTTGCCGCCCTGGTCGGCCCAGGCCGGGTGGAGCCAGCCGTACGTCGGGGCGTGCGACTTCATCCACTGGTACTGGGTGGTGTTGTACTTGTCGATGCCGCCGCAGAGGTCCACGGCCACGCCCCAGCCGTGGTTGGAGGTGCCGGGGAGAGCGGCCAGTGACGGCTTGCGCGCGTACAGATCGACCTGGGAGGCGTACGAGCGGTAGGAGTCGGTGATGCACAGGGACTTGCCGAACTGGGCGCGGTAGGCGCCGGCCAGCTGCAGGTACGCCGCGGCGGCGTCGCAGCGGAGCATGTGGCCGCCGCCGATCCCGCACAGCTTGCTGGCCGGGATCATGCCGTTGCTGTATCCGCCCCAGCCGGTGCTGGCAGAACCGGTCGCCAGGAACGGCATCGGGTTGACCGGATCACCACCGAGACGGACCTCGAAGTGCAGGTGGGGACCGGTCGTATTCCCCTCGCTGCCGACGGCACCGATCTGCTGTCCTGCCGTGACCTGTTGCCCGGTGGTCACGTCGATCCGGCTCAAGTGCGCGTACAGCGTCTCGAGCCCGTTGCCGTGGTCGATGCGCACCAGGTTGCCGGCCCAGGCGGGGTGCTCGACTGACACAACACCAGATGTCACCGCGCGCACCGGCGTACCGATCGCGGCGGGGAAGTCCTGCCCGGTGTGGATCCCGGTGGACCACATCGCCCCGGACTGACCGAACGGCGTACCGATCTCGTAGGTCCCGTCCGGCAGCGGCCACGTCCAGGCGCCGGAGCCGACGTTGTACGACGTGGCGGTGTTGCCGCAGCGGAACGCGTACGCGTCGGACGACCCGGTCGGGGCGACCTGCGGCTTGGTCGGCGCGCCGAGGGTCGGGCGGAGTGCGGCGTACAGGTTGTCGGGAACCGTGGTGACCACGACAGAGCCCTTTGCCTCGTCGGCGGCGATCATCTCGCCGTTGTCGAGCGCGACGCCGATGTGGACGAGGCCCAGCGACTTGCTGCCCATCACGAGCAGGTCGCCCGGCTGCATCTGGGCGGTCGGGACGGCCTGGTAGTCCGGGTAGACCTTGCCGACCAGGTTCGGGAGGGTGGTGTACGGCTGCCACGCGACCCGGGCCGCGCCGAGGCAGCCGTACTTGTCCGGTCCGGTCGCTGCCACGCCGTACGGCTTGCCGAGCAGACTGAAGGCCTGGTTGACCGCACGGATCGTCTCGGCCGACATCACCCGCACGGTCCGGCCCGCGACGGCCACGGACGCGACGCCGGGGATGGGCGCTCCCCGGCGGGTCAGCGGCGCCAGTCCGGCCGGGAGCTTGGCCGGGTTCTTCAGTACGGCAGCTGCCGGGGGAGTGATCTTCGCGGTCGTCAGCTCGGTCAGGTACGTCTGCCAGCGGGTGAGCGCCTGCTGGTTGCGGGCCAGCTGGAGCTGCTTGGACAGCGCGGACGCGATGTCGAGGTCAGAGGCCTGGTCCGCCATCGCCGCCGAGGCGTCGGCGGCCTTCTGCTGCACCTGCTTGCTGAGGTCCTGCGCCTTGGCGGCCGCTTCGTTCGCGGCTGCTCGCTTGGTGGTCGCTTCCCCTTTGAGCCGGTTCGACTCGGACTCGGCTTCCATCGCCGTGCGGTACTGCGAGACCTGGGTGCTGCCGAGCTGCGTGATGGCGGTCTGCCGGTCGGCGATCTCCTGGAGGTTCTCCGCGACCGGGGCGAGCGACCAGAGCATCGACTCGGTGCCCATCACGGTCGGGATGCCCAACTGGTACGCCTGCGCGGTCAGGAGGCCGAGCTGGTGGCGCTCCTCGTCGGCCTTGCCCTTGGAGACCGCCGCGGTGGCTTCTGCCTTCTTCGCGGCGGCCTCGGCGGTCTGGGCGTCCTTGAGCGCCTTCGTGTAGGCGATGGTCGCCTTGGCGAAGTCGGCTTGGACGGCGGCGGCCTCGGCCTGCAGCTGCTCCAGGGACCGGTTGACATCGGTCACGGACGCAGGCGGCGGGGGTGTGGGGTCATCGGCGTACGCCGGCAGTGCGACCACTGCCAGTAGTGTGCCGAAAGCCGCGAATCGCAGCCCGCGACGTCTCCCCAGATCCATCGGTCCCCCATGCTGAATGTTCCCCGTGCAGCCTCACGCGCCCTCCTAGACTACCCGGGACACGGACCGTGCTGGGGTGACCTATTAAAGTTCACTACATGGCCTCGCACTTTGACGTTGTTGTCCTCGGCGCCGGTCCAGGTGGGTACGTCGCGGCGATCCGCGCAGCCCAGCTCGGCCTCAAGACCGCCATCATCGAGAAGAAGTACTGGGGCGGTGTCTGCCTGAACGTGGGCTGTATCCCGTCCAAGGCGCTGCTGCGGAACGCCGAGCTGTCGCACATCTTCCGGACGGAGGCGAAGACCTTCGGCATCAGCGGCGAGGTGACCTTCGACTTCCCGACGGCCGTACAGCGCAGCCGCAAGGTCGCGGACGGCCGGGTCAAGGGCGTCCACTTCCTGATGAAGAAGAACAACATCACCGAGTTCGACGGCTGGGGCTCGTTCACCGACGCCAACACCCTGGACGTGACGCTGAACGACGGTTCGTCGGAGACGGTCACGTTCGACAACTGCATCCTGGCCACCGGCGCGACCACCAAGCTGCTGCCGGGCACCCAGCTGAGCGAGCGCGTGGTGACGTACGAGGAGCAGATCCTCACCGAGGAGCTGCCCGGCTCGATCGTGATCGCCGGCGCCGGCGCGATCGGTGTCGAGTTCGCCTACGTCCTGGCGAACTACGGCGTGAAGGTCACCATCGTCGAGTTCCTCGACCGGGTCGTCCCGCTGGAGGACATCGAGGTCTCCAAGGAGCTCGCCAAGGCGTACAAGAAGCTCGGCGTCGACGTACTGACCGGCACCCGGGTCGACTCGATCGACGACTCCGGCGATTCGGTCAAGGTGACCGTGACCGGCAAGGACGGCGCGCAGAAGACGATCGAGGCCGACAAGGTCATGCAGGCGATCGGGTTCCAGCCGCGGGTCGACGGCTACGGCCTGGACAAGATCGGCGTACAGCTGACCGAGCGCGGCGCGATCGGCATCGACGGCTTCTGCCGGACCAATGTGCCGAACATCTTCGCCATCGGCGACGTGACCGCGAAGCTGATGCTCGCGCACGCGGCCGAGGCGATGGGCGTGATCGCGGCCGAGACCATCGCCGGGCACGAGACGATGGAGCTCGACTACAAGATGATCCCGCGGGCGACGTTCTGCCAGCCGCAGATCGCCAGCTTCGGGTGGACTGAGGAAGAGGCCCGGCTGGAGGGCTTCGACGTCAAGGTCGCCAAGTTCCCGTTCACCGCGAACGGCAAGGCCCACGGCCTCGGCGACCCGACCGGTTTCGTGAAGGTCATCAGCGACGCGAAGTACGGCGAACTGCTCGGCGCCCACCTGATCGGCCCCGAGGTCACCGAGCTTCTGCCCGAGCTCACGCTGGCCCAGAAGTGGGACCTCACCACCAAGGAACTGGCCCGCAACGTCCACGCCCACCCGACCCTCAGCGAAGCCCTCCAAGAAGCCTTCCACGGCCTCGAAGGCCACATGATCAACTTCTGATCGCGCTGTTCCGATCGGACTGACCCGACGTCTATCCGCTGACGATGTCGACAGAGATCTCCACCGCCGGCACCGTCCCCTTGTTCTCCAGCCAGTGGAGCGTCTCCCGGTCCTCCGGCCAGCCCACCCCAGGCCCGTAGTCGGTCGAGATCCCGTCCCGATGGTCGGTGATCGTCCCCTCCAGCACGTACACGGTCCCCGGCCTCCCCACATGATCGTGAACCGGCCCGAACACCCCTCCCGGCGCGATCGTCACCATCCGCATCCGAAGCCGCCGCCCTTCCATCCCGGGAAGCTCCGGCCCGAGCTCAACCGCGGCCAGATCCTCCACCGAGACGCCCCGGCTCTCCGGCGCCACCTCTTCACCACTCATCCTGCTGTCCTTCCCCTAGGACTGTCCCCGCTGAGGTGATTGTGCACCCGACCCCGCGGGTTCAGCGGTCGGAGACGTCTCCTAGGACTGGTTTGACGTCGACGATGGGGGTGCCGTGGAGGGCTTCCAGGTTGTTTACGTGGAGGCGGAGGTTGTCGACGGCTAGGACGGTTACTCGGTGGAGGCCGAGGGGGTTGGGGCGGTCGGGGGAGCGGGTGCTGAAGACACCTGTTGGTGGGCGGGTCGGGTCGCTGCGCGGGTGGACCTTCTGTACGGCGCGGTCGGCGCGGTCGAACCAGCTGATCAGGATGACCTCGTCGCCGACCTTCACGTCGGCGAGGGCCTCCCGGACCGACTTGTCGAACACGACCCAAGCGTCCGGAGCACCCTCGTCGCCCTGACGAGGAGCGTCGGCGAGCTCGCGCAGGCTGGACTCGACCCGAGCGATCGGCTGCATCACGAAGGCCTCGGTTGACTGCTCGTCGGTGGTCAACGCGGGTACCTGTAGATCGTTTGGAAGGGCTCGCCCGCGGTGTGCACGTGGAAGGCCAGCCCGGGGTGGGCGGTGGGGTCGACCACGGCGGCCGTGTCGGTGGAGGGTTCGAACGGGAGGGGCACAGTCGAGCGGATGCCAGGTGCGCCGCGGACGGTGTGGCCGGCGAACGACGTCACGATCGCGTTGTGGACGTGGCCGGTGAGGATCGCCGTGATGGATTTTCCGGTCAGTACTTCGGCCAGCGCGTCCTGCTCTGCCAGCATCCACTGGTCCATCACCGGGTGATGCAGCGCAAGCGGTGGATGGTGCAGCGCGACGAAGACCGGTCCGTCGAACGGCTCCCGCAGTACGCCGTCCAGCCAGACCAGAGAGTCCTTCGACAGCAGACCATGACCCGCACCCGGGACCGTGCTGTCGACCAGCACGAAGCGGGCGATCCCGACCTCCCGCACCTGGTGGATCGGGTGACCGTCACCGGGCGAGTCGACAAGAGCAGCGAGCTCAGCCCGCAGCGGCGCGCTCACATCGTGATTGCCCGGCAGCACCAGCACCGGTACGTCGAGGGCCAGCTCGCCGGCGAGTTCGCCGTACTCCGCCTCGAGCCCGTGATCGGCGAGATCCCCGCTCACCAGCACGACGTCCACCGACGACGCCCGGACGTACGACGTGATCCGCCGAAGCCGTGATCGCGCCTCCTCGGAGCCGTCGAGATGCGGGTCACTGAGGTGCGCGATCACGTACATGTCAGCACAGTAGTGGTCAGGCGGGGTGCCGGAAGAGGGTCTGGAGCGGGACGCCCGCGTTGTAGATGTGCAGTGCCAGGCCGGGGAGCGCCGTGGTGTTGTCGACGAGACCGCCGCCCGGGGCAGGGGGCTCGAAGGGGAGCGGCGGCGTCGAGCGGACTCCCGGCGCGACCAGGAACGGCAGCCCGGCGAAGGTGGTCGCGAGGCCGTTGTGCACGTGCCCGGCGAGCAGAGCAGTGATCGGCTTGCCCCGAAGCACGGCCTCGAGCTCCGGCCCGGAGCGAAGCAGCCACTGGTCGAGGACGGGATGGTTCAGCGGGAACGGCGGGTGATGGAAGGCCACGAACAGCGGACCGTCGACCGGTTCAGCCAGTACGCCGTCGAGCCAGGCGAGCGACTCCGCCGACAGCAGGCCGTGGTCCTCACCCGGCACCGACGTGTCGAGCAGCACGAACCGCGCCTCGCCGACGTCGTGCAGCTGATGCACGGGATGCCCCTCGCCCGCCGAGTCGACGAACGACGCCAGCCCGGCCCGCAGCGGCGCGCTCACATCGTGGTTGCCCGGCAACACGAGCACCGGCACGTCCAGCTTCAGCTCGGCGGCGAGCTCGGCGTACTCGGACTCCAGCCCGTGATCAGCGAGGTCACCGCTGACCAGCACGACGTCGACCGGCCGTCGGAACTCGCGCAGGTACGACGTGAGCTTCTGCAGCCGAGACCGCGCCTGTTCGGAGCCGTCGAGATGGGGGTCACTGAGGTGCGCGATTACGTACATGGCTGAAATTATCTGCCGAATCGTCGCGGCCCGCTGGCATTATCCACAAAACCCCTCGGGCAGATCGCTGCACGGAAACCAGGTCGCCCCGATCGAGCCCGGGACGCTGGTCGGCGGTGGTGAACGCGCTCTTACCGTCCGATGACGCGCCGGGGCGGGACTTGGCCGGGTCCGGTCGCTCTGGAAGATTGGCGCCATGGCTGAACAGGTTGACGTCGTTGTGGTGGGGCTAGGGGTCGGCGGGGAGGAGACAGCCGGGCGGTTGGCGCAGGCCGGCCTCCGCGTGGTCGGGATCGAGTCCCGGCTGGTCGGCGGCGAGTGCCCGTACTACGGGTGTATCCCGAGCAAGATGATGATCCGGGCCGCGAACCTGATCGCCGAGACCAGGCGGGTCGAGGGCATGGCCGGTACGTCGACCGTGCAGCCGGACTGGGCACCGGTCGCCAGGCGCATCCGCGAGGAGGCGACCGACACCTGGAACGACAAGGTCGCGGTCGACCGCTTGGAGAACAAGGGCGCCACCGTGATCAAGGACCGCGCGACGATCACCGGGCCGGGGACGGTCCGGGCCGGCGACCGCGAGTTCGAGGCCACCCGCGGCATCGTGATCGCCACCGGCACGATCCCGTCCGTCCCGCCGATCGACGGGCTCGCGGGTACGCCGTACTGGACGAACCGGGAGGCGATCGAGGTCGAGGTGCTGCCCGCGTCGCTGCTCGTCCTCGGCGGCGGTGCGATCGGGATGGAGCTCGCCCAGGTGTTCGCCCGCTTCGGGGTGCGGGTGACCGTGGTCGAGGGCGCCCCCGAGGTGTTGTCCATGGAGGAGCCCGAGTCCGGGGTGCTGGCCCGGGAGGCGCTGGAGCGCGACGGCGTGACGTTCAAGCTCGGCGCGCACGCGAAGCAGGTCGGGTACGCCGGAGACACGTTCACCGTCACCCTCGAGAACGGGTCCTCGGTCAGCGGCGAGAAGTTGCTGGTGGCAGCGGGTCGCCGGATCGCGACGGCGGACCTCGGCCTGGACAAGGTCGGCCTGGACCCGAAAGCACGCTGGATCGAGGTCGACGAGCACGTCCGGGCCGGCGACAAGGTGTGGGCGATCGGCGATCTCACCGGCGTCGGCGTGTTCACGCACAACGCGATGTACCAGGCCGACATCGCGGTCCGCGACATCCTGCGGGAGCCGGACGCGCCGACCGCGAGCTACCACGCGATGCCGCGGGTGACGTTCACCGACCCGGAGATCGGCGGGGTCGGGATGACCGAGCAGCAGGCCCGGGAGGCGGGGCTGAACGTGCGGACCGGGTCGACCCCGATCCCGGCGTCGACGCGCGGCTGGATCCACAAGGCCGGCCACGAGGGCTTCATCAAGGTCGTGATGGACGCCGACCGCGGGGTGCTGGTCGGTGCGACCAGCGCGGGCCCGACCGGTGGCGAGGTGCTGAGCGCGCTGGCGGTCGCGGTGCACGCCGCTGTACCCGTTCACTCGCTGCGGCAGATGATCCTCGCGTACCCGACGTTCCATCGGGCGATCGGTGAAGCGCTGAAAGAGCTGTGAGACGGCTTGTTGCGAATCAGTCGCAACTAGATCAAGAATGTGCGTGTGCATGTTCCTGATGGGTTCTTCGACGCGCCGACCTCCGTCGCCACCGGCCTGATCGCGGCCGGGGCGATCGGCTTCAGCCTGCAGCGGGCGAATCGCGAGCTCCGTGAGACCGGGCCGGCGCTGGCCGGTCTGACCGCGGCGTTCGTGTTCGCGGTGCAGATGGTGAACTTCCCGGTCGGGGCCGGGACCAGCGGTCACCTGCTCGGTGGTGCGCTCGCCGCTGCGCTGGTCGGCCCGTGGACCGCCGTACTGGTGATGTCCACGGTGCTCCTCGTCCAGGGGCTGCTGTTCGCCGACGGCGGTCTGACGGCGCTGGGGACGAACATCACGTTGATGGGGCTGATCACGGTCGTCGTCGGCTACTTCCTGACCCGGGCGCTGCTCAAGGTGATGCCGCGCCGGGTGGGCAGCGTCGTACCGGCGGCGACAGTCGGTGCGCTCGTCTCGGTGCCAGTGGCGGCGCTTGCGTTCACCGGGCTGTACGCGATCGGCGGCGCGGTCGACATCCCGCTGGGCAAGCTCGCGACCGCGATGGTCGGCTGGCACATCCTGGTCGGGATCGGCGAGGCGGTCATCACCGCGGCCGTGCTGAGCGCGGTCGTCGCGACCCGGCCGGACCTCGTGTACGCCGCTCGCCACCTGCAGCAGGACCTGGTCCTGGTCGATGCCGATGGCAACACGTCGACGGTGTCCCCGGACAAGCCGATCGCCGCGAAGCCGGCCGGGCGGTCGCTCGGGATCGGCGTCGCGGTCACGCTCGTGGTGGCCGGCGGACTGAGCCTGTTCGCGAGCGCGCATCCCGACGGTCTGGAGTTCGTCGGCGCCAAGCTCGGGTTCGACGGAGCGGCGAAGGACTCGGCCGCCGCGGGCAGTCCGCTCGCCGACTACGGCGTGCACGGGATCGGCAATGCGCAGGTGTCGGGCGCGCTCGCGGGCATCATCGGCGTACTGGTGACGATCGTGGTCGGCCTCGCGATCGCGAAGCTCGCCTCGCTGCGCGCCAACAAAGCGTCGTGAGCGGCGACGGCCTCCTCGTCGCGGTGGCCAGTCCGGTCCACCGGATCCCGGCGCAGGTGAAGCTCGTCGCACTGTTCGTCTTCGTCCTCGCCGTGGTGTCGACACCCGCCGCCGTCTTCTGGGCGTTCGGCGTGTACGCCGCGATGCTGGTCGCGAGTGTTGTCGTCGCCAAGTTGCCGGCGACCGTGGTGTCGCGGCGGCTCGCGGTGGAGACGCCGTTCATCGTGTTCGCGTTGCTGTTGCCGTTCGTGGCGACCGGTCCGCAGGTGCCCGTGTTCGGGCTGCAGCTGTCGCAGTCGGGTGTGCTCGGAGCGTGGAACGTGCTGGCGAAGGGGACGCTCGGCGTGATCGCCGCGATCTTGTTGTCGGCGACGACCGCGCCGCGCGAGCTGCTGGCCGGGTTGGAGCGGCTGCGGTTGCCGGCGACGCTCGTGGCGATCCTGTCGTTCATGGTCCGGTACCTCAGCGTAGTCTCGGATGATCTGCACCGGATGCGGGTCGCACGGGAGTCCCGTGGGTACACGGGCGGCCGCGTGGGCCATCTGAAGGCGGTTGCCGGGGGAGTGGGGGCTCTGTTCGTGCGGAGCTTCGAGCGCGGCGAGAGGGTGCATCTGGCGATGCGGTCGCGTGGGTACACGGGCCGGATGCCGCTGCTCAGCGTGCAAGGTGCGTCGCGCGGTCAGTGGATGCAGGGAATCGCGATCTCGGTGGTCGCGGTGGTTGTCGCGGTCGCGGCCAGGATGGTGAGCTCGTGAGTACTCAAGCGACGAGGGTGGTCGGGCTGTGACCGGTCCTGCGATTCAGGTCGAGCGGTTGGTGTTCGCCTACCCCGATGGGCGGCAGGCGCTGTTCGGTGTCGACTTCACGGTCGAGCGCGGTGAGCGCGTCGCACTGCTCGGGCCGAACGGCGCCGGCAAGACCACACTCGTCCTGCATCTGAACGGCATCCTCGGCTCGGTGGCCGGCGGTACCGGGAGCGGTCGCATCCAGATCGGTGGCACCGGCCTGCACCGCGAGCATCTCGGCGAGATCCGCCGGAAGGTCGGCCTGGTCTTCCAGGATCCCGACGACCAGCTCTTCATGCCGACCGTCCGCGACGACGTCGCCTTTGGTCCGGCCAACCTCGGCCTGCGCGGTTCCGAGTTGGACGACCGGGTCCACGAGGCGCTGGTCCAGGTCGGGATGCAGGACCACGCGGATCTTGCCCCGCATCACCTGTCCTTCGGCCAGCGCCGCCGCGTCGCCGTCGCCACGGTCCTGGCGATGCGCCCCGAGGTGCTGGTCCTCGACGAACCGTCGAGCAACCTCGACCCGGCCGCCCGCCGCGAGCTCGCCGACATCCTGGCCGGCCTGGACGTCACGCTGCTGATGATCACGCACGACCTCCCGTACGCCCTCCAGCTCTGTGAGCGCAGCCTGCTGATGGACAGCGGCCGCATCGTCGCCGACGGCAAGACCCGCGATCTCCTCAGCGACGCCGACCTCATGCGCGCCCACCGGCTCGAGCTGCCCTACGGCTTCGACCCGCTCTCGGTCCCCGGCCCCGAACGCTGATGGGGTGTGAACACCTCCTGGGGACTGGGCATAGGAAATAGCCTGTGCAGAGTCCCGAAGAGGTGTTCACACCTCCGCGACGTCGTCGGTTGCCAGCAGCCCGGGGGTCGTTGTTTCGAAGGCTGAGCGGAGGCGGGTGCGGGAGGCCGTCAGGTGAGCGTGCATGGCTCGGTCGGCTGACTGGGTATCGCGCTGGCGGATCGCCGTGACGATCAGGTCGTGCTCGTCGAGGGCATCCTCGGTGACTCTGGAGTCGCGGAGGAGGCGGAAGAGCTGTAGGTGGCAGTGCAGCTTCACGAAGATCTCGCCGAAGTAGCTGTTGCCGGTCGCCGCGATCACGGCCTCGTGGAAGTCCGCGTCGGCCCGGGCGAACGCGCCGTACGACATCGTGCCGGCCTGGTAGCGGCCGCGCATCTCCGCCGCGATCCTGGCGAGCTGCTCGACCTCGTCGCCACGGTGCCGGCCGGCCGCGAGCCCTGAGCAGTACGGCTCGATCAGGAACCGCGCCTCGAAGAGGTCCTCGAACCGCTGCGGCGTCAGCTTCGGCGTCGCGGAATATCCGATCAGATGTGTTTTGGTGACCAGGTCCTCCGCCTCGAGCCGGTTCAGCGACTCGCGGACCGGGGTCTGGGAGACCCCGAGCCGGCGGCTGAGCTCGTCGACGCGGATCCGTTCACCCGGCTGGATCTGGCCATCCAGCAGGAACTCCTGCAACCGCTCGTAGACGACGTCACTCATCCGAGGCCGTCCGGAACGCTCCGTGGTGCGCTGGCTCATCAGTTGTCCATCCGTCGGCAGAAAGTGTGAATTCGTATTCACAGGCCATTGCGAATCGTATCCGATCTGATCTAGCCTCCCAAGAAGTCGAGCGATGAATACGAATGCAGCGACTCCACCCTGGGATGGTCGACGTGCACACAGATCTGCTCACGGCCCAAGCACTGGCCGAACGACTCCTCATCACCGCCGGAGTGCCGACCGAGTCGGCGGCCCAGCAGGCCGAACTCCTCGTGGTCGCGGAGGCGAAGGGGATGCCGTCGCACGGTCTCCTGCGCCTGCCGAGACTGCTGCGGCGGTTGGCGAACGGCACCGCGAGCCCGACCAGCACCGGCTGCCACA
Organism: Kribbella sp. NPDC051586; assembly: GCF_044453965.1. Classification (NCBI taxonomy): domain Bacteria; kingdom Bacillati; phylum Actinomycetota; class Actinomycetes; order Propionibacteriales; family Kribbellaceae; genus Kribbella; species Kribbella sp. NPDC051586. The sequence goes on from NZ_JBITDF010000003.1 coordinate 1,251,030, forward strand.
CCTGGATGAGCCCGTGCTACCTGTCCGTCGACGGCCGGCAAGGGCTCGGCCCGGTGGTCGCCGTCCGCGCGCTGGAGGCGATCGTCCCGGCAGCCGAGCAGTACGGCGTCGCGGTCTGCTCGATCACGAACAACAACCACCTCGGCATGCTCGGGTACTACGCCGGCCGGATGGCCGACCGCGGGCTGGTCTGCCTCGGCATCACGACCAGCGAGGCGCTCGTGCACCCATGGGGCGGCACCGAGGCGATGCTCGGGACCAACCCGCTGGCGCTCGCGGTCCCCGCGCAGCCACCGCTCGTGCTGGACATGGCCACCTCGCAGATCTCGATGGGCAAGGTGCACGACCACGCGCTGCGCGGCGTACCGCTGGAGCCGGACTGGGCTTTGGATGCCGACGGCAACCAGACGGTCGACCCGGTCGCGGCCAAGGACGGATCGATCGCGCCGTTCGGGGGAGCGAAGGGGTACGGCCTGGGCCTCGGGCTGGGCGCGATGGTCACCTTCCTCACCGGCGCCGCCTACGGCACCGCGGTCGGCGGCACCCTCGACGACGACCACCTCAGCAACAAGGGCGACCTGTTCATCCTGCTCAGCGGCGGCCGTCGTTCCGCGACCGAGTACCTCGACGAGGTCCGGCGCAGTCGCCCGGCCGACCCGGCCAAGCCGGTCGCGGTGCCCGGCGACGGCGCCCGCACCCGGTACCGCGAATCGGTTGCCCACGGCATCGAGATCGCCGACGACCTGTGGCGTGAGCTGACCAGGCTCGACACCTCCCTGGACCCCAGCCGGGACACCTGCCAGGACACCTGCCAGGACGCAGCCCGGCGCGAAGCCGTTCTGGCCGACTGAACTCCCCCCACGACCGGACAAGGACCCACCACTATGACGATCACCGCCCCTGCCTTCGGCGTGCAACGGGCACCGCGCACGGTTGTCTTCGGCGCCGGCCAGCGCGCGCTGCTCGGTCGCCACGCGGCGGAGTACGGCAGCGCCGCTCTTGTCTGCACCGACCAGCGCCTGGCCGCCTCGCCCGAGTTCGCCGAGCTGGTGACCGGCCTCGAGGACCACGGCCTGCGGGTGCACGTCTGGCGCGACACCGCTCCCGAGTTGCCGATGTCCGACATCGACGCCTGCTTCGACTCGATCGAGTACGCCGGCATCGACGTCGTCATCGGGATCGGCGGTGGCAGCTGCCTCGACCTGGCCAAGGCTGTCTCGCTGATGCTCAGCCACGGCGGCCCGATCGATCAGTACTACGGGGAGAACGCCGTACCCGGTCCGGTCCTGCCGATCATCGCCGTACCGACGACCGGCGGCACCGGGTCCGAGGTGACGCCGGTCTGCGTCCTGAGCGACAGCCGCCGCGAGCTCAAGGCCGGCATCTCCTCGCCGTACCTGATCCCGTCGGTCGCGATCTGCGATCCCGAGCTGACGTACTCGTGTCCGCCCAGCCTCACCGCCAGCGCGGGAGCCGACGCCGTCTCGCACCTGGTGGAGTCGTTCACCGCCGTCCAGCGTCCGTCGGCGGCGGTCGGCGAGGGCCGCGTCTTCATCGGCAAGAACGTCATCAGCGACTCCTACGCCCGCTGGGGCCTCGGTCTCCTCGCCACCGCGCTGCCGATCGCCTTCGAGCACCCGGACGATCAGGAGGCGCGATCCGCGGTCATGCTCGCGGCGAACGCGGGCGGCTACGCGCTCGGTGTCGCCGGCACCGCGGCCGCCCACGCACTGCAGTACCCGCTCGGAGCACTGACCCACACGCCCCACGGCGTCGGCGTCGGCGTACTCCTTCCGTACGTCATGCGCTACAACGCCCCGGCCCGGGTCGAGGAGTTCGCCGAGATCGCCAAGATCTTCGGCGTACCCAAGGCAGGCAACACCCAGCAGCGAGCCCTGGCCGGTATCGAGGCCGTCGACGCGCTGCTGGACCGCATCGGCATCCCGCCGACGCTGAAGGAGCTCGGCCTCACCGATGACCAGCTCGAGTACGTCGCCGAGCTGGGCCTGCAATCGGGCCGCCTGATCGACAACAACCCCCGCCCGCTGGATGCCGACGCGCTGCTCGAGATCACCCGTGCCGCGTACGCCGGCGACCGAACCGACCCGTTCTGACCAGTTCTGATACCCGGAGCCACCAGATGACTTCTCCGCACGATCTGTTCATCGACGGACAGTGGCGCCCGGCCGCCGACGGCCGGCGCTTCCCTGTCCACGACCCCGCCGACGGGTCCGAGCTGGCCCAGTTCGCCGCGGCCACCGAGGCAGACTGCCTCGCGGCTGTCGACGCGGCGGCCGACGCTCTGGCCGGGTGGTCGGCAACCCCGCCCAGGCAACGCTCCGAGCTGCTGCGCGCGACCTTCGAAGTACTGACCGAGGAACGCGAGCAGCTCGCCGCGCTCATCACCGCCGAGAACGGCAAGGCGTACGCCGACGCCGTCGGGGAGGCGGCGTACGCGACCGAGTTCTTCCGCTGGTTCGCCGAGGAGGCGGTCCGGATCGGCGGCGACTTCCGGCTCTCCCCGTCGGGCGACAAGACCATCGTCGTACGCCGCGACCCGATCGGCGTATCCATCCTCGTCACGCCGTGGAACTTCCCCGCGGCGATGGCCACCCGCAAGATCGCACCCGCCCTCGCGGCCGGCTGCTCGGTAGTACTGAAGCCGGCCAGCCAGACGCCACTCACCGCCGCGTACGTCGTCGACGTGCTGCGACGCGTCGGCGTACCGGCCGGTGTCGTCAACCTGGTGACGCCCGTCCCGGCGGGCCCCGCGGTCAGCGCGATGCTGCACCATCCCGCCGTACGCAAGCTGTCCTTCACCGGCTCGACCGAGGTCGGACGGGTGTTGCTGCACGAGGCCGCCGACCAGGTCGTCAGCTCGTCGATGGAGCTGGGCGGCAACGCGCCTTTCGTGGTCCTGCCCGGCGCGGATGTGGACGCCGCGGTCGAGGGCGCGATGGTCGCGAAGATGCGCAACGGCGGCTCGGCCTGTACGGCGGCCAACCGGTTCTACGTCCACGACTCGCTGGTGGACGAGTTCAGCACCCGCATCACCGCGGCGATGAAGGCCGTCACGATGGGACCGGGCGCCGACCGGTCGAACGAGCTCGGTGCCCTGGTGTCACCCGAGGAACGCGACAAGGTGGCCGCGCTGGTGGACCGGGCCGTTACCGAAGGCGCCAACCTGACACTGGGCGGCGAGGCCGCCCGGGGCGGCGGCGCGTTCTACCCGCCGACGGTGCTCACCGATGTGAAGCACGGCAGCGAGATCAACCAGACCGAGATCTTCGGCCCGGTCACCGCGATCGTCGGTTTCAGCGACGTCGACGAAGCCGTCGAGATGGCCAACGACACGATCTACGGACTGATCTCCTACGTGTACGGCGACCCGGCGCAGGCGCTCGCGGTCGCGCAACGGATCGACTCCGGGATGGTCGCGGTCAACCGGGGCGTGCTGAGCGATCCGGCCGCGCCGTTCGGCGGGACCAAGCAGTCCGGTCTCGGCCGGGAAGGCAGCTCCGAAGGCATCCTCGAATTCCTCGAGGAGAAGTACATCGGGATCGAGGTGTGACCGATGGCGAACGCCGTACTGCCCACCATGCCACCGCCGACGGCCGAGGGGCCGCCGCCGGCCCGCAGGCGCACCAAGACGAAGCTGAAGCGGCAGAACCTGGCCGGCTGGCTGTTCGTCGGCCCGGTGATCTTCGGTGTGCTGTTCTTCCAGCTCATGCCGGTCGCGGCATCTCTGGTCGTGTCGCTGACCAACTGGTCCGGGCTGAACGCACCGAAGTTCCTCGGCCTCGACAACTACAAGGAACTGTTCACCGCGGACGACACGTTCTGGCCGTCGCTGAAGAACACGGTGATCTTCACCCTGGTCGTCGTCGTGCTGACCATCTTCATCGGGCTCGGACTGGCCGTCCTGTGCAACCAGAAGATCAAGGGCATCGGAATCTTCCGGACGCTGTACTACTCGCCCGCGGTCACCAACGTCGTCGCGATCGGCTTCGTCTGGTTCTGGCTGTACAACCCGGACAGCGGCCTGTTCAACTCCACGCTGAAGACGATCGGCATCCACGGCCCGGCCTGGCTGTCAGACACCAAGACGGCGCTGATCGCGGTGATGATCGTCGCGCTCTGGCAGGGCGTCGGCTATCCGATGGTGATTCTGCTGGCGGGCTTGCAGAGCATCGACCAGTCGCTGATCGAAGCGGCGACAGTGGACGGAGCCTCCGCCTGGAGGCGCTTCTGGTCGGTCGTCTTCCCGCTGCTGACGCCGAGCCTGTTCTTCCTCACCATCACGCAGTTCATCACCTCGTTCCAGGTGTTCGGGATCATCTACGTGATGACGTCCGGCGGGCCGAACAACGCCACCTCGGTGTTCATCTTCCAGATCTACGAGGCCGCCTTCGGGCACGGCCGGCTGGGCTATGCCTCCGCGATGGGCTGGGTGCTGTTCGTCATCGTCGGTGTGGTCACCGCGATCCAGTGGCGGATGGAGAAACGGTGGGTGCACTATGACAACTGAGGCCGTCAGAGTCTTCAACCGGCCGCCGAGGCACATCCCGCGCCGGGTCGTGCTGATCGTCGTACTGCTGTTCTTCGCGGTGGTGTTCGCGATGCCGCTGCTCTGGATGATCAGCGCATCGCTCAAACCGGAGAACGAAGTACTGCAGTCGCCGCCGTCGTTCATCCCGTCCACCTTCCAGTGGGGCAACTACTCGCAAGCCGGTCACGGCCTGTTGCCGTTCTTCCTGAACAGCTGCAAGCTGGCCGCGCTGAACGTCGGCTTCCTGCTGCTGTTCGCGTCGCTGGCCGGCTACGGGTTCGCCCGGCTGAACTTCGCCTTCAAGAACCTCGCCTTCGCGCTGTTGTTGTCGACGGCAATGATCCCGGGCATCGTCTACCTGGTTCCGCAGTACATGCTGTTCCGGCAGATGGGGTGGATCGACACCCACTACCCGCTCTGGGTCCCGAACGTGCTGACCCCGGTGTTCGGGACGTTCCTGCTCCGGCAGGCGTTCCGCGGGGTGCCGATGGAGCTGGAGGAGGCGGCGAAGCTCGACGGCGCGTCGATCTTCGGCACGTTCTGGCGGATCATGCTCCCGCAGGTGAAGCCGGCCCTGGCCGCGGTCGGCGCGCTGACCTTCATGAGTTCGTGGAACGACCTCTTCGGTCCGCTGATCTTCCTCAACTCGACGCGGTTGCAGACCATGCCGATCGCGCTCGCGCTCTTCAAGGGTGAGTACTTCACCCAGACGAACCTGATGATGGCCGCCGCGACGCTGACGATCCTCCCGCCGCTGCTGCTGTTCCTGCTGGCCCAGAAGTACTTCGTCCAGGGCATCACCATGTCCGGCCTGAAAGGATAGTTATGCGGATCACCAAGATCGAGTCGATCATCCTGCTCGACAAGCTGCACATCGTGAAGGTGCACACCGACGAGGGCCTGGTCGGTGTCGGCGAGGTCAGCCCGATGAACGCCCACGTCTCGCACAGTGTCGTGGAGCAGGCGCTGGCGCCGCTGCTGGTCGGCGAGGAGGCGACCGACATCGAGCGGCTGTGGCGCCGGCTCTACACCAAGCCCTACAAGCTCGGCCCCGGCGGCGCGCAGCTGAACGCGATCGCGGGTATCGACATCGCGCTGTGGGACCTGCTCGGCAAGGCGGCCGGGCTGCCGACGTACCAGCTCCTCGGCGGCAAGTACCGGCAGAGCGCGAAGGTCTACGCCAGCTCGATGTCGCGCAGCATGACACCGGACCAGGAGGCCGAGCGCGCGCAGTCCTTCCAGGAGAAGGGCTTCCACGGCTACAAGATCCACTCGTCGACGCCGTGGATGCACGACGACGGCTTCGACCAGACCATCGCCACCGTGACCGCGGTGCGCAAGCTCGTCGGGGACGACTTCCCGATCCTGGTCGACGTCAACAACGCGTACTACGAACACACCGCGATCAAGCTGGCCCACGCGCTGGAGGACCTCGGCGTGTGGCACTTCGAGGAACCGCTCGCCGCCCACGACTACGCGGCGTACGGACGGCTGGCCGACGCGGTCGACATCCCGATCGCGGCGGGCGAGCAGGAGTACACCACCTGGCAGTTCCGGGACCTGATCCTGGACGGCAAGGTCGACATCCTGCAGCCCGACGTCATCAAGTGCGGCGGCATCACCGAGTTCAAGAAGATCGCGGTGCTCGCCGACACCTTCACCAAGCCGATCACCGTGCACAACACGCAGCAGACGATCGGCACCTCGGCACACGCGCACCTGTGGGTCAGTACGCCGTCCTGCGTCTACCCGCAGGAGTACAACATCGAGCACAACCCGATCCTCGACGACGTACCGATCTGGAAGAACCCGCTCGTCCCGGTGAACGGCGAGATCACGCCGTGGGACCTGCCCGGTCTGGGCATCGAGCTGGACGACGACGCGGTCGCCAAACTGCGGACCAATTAACTTCAGAGAACAGGAACGACCATGCCCGCATCAGAGATCTCCCGTCGGTCGGTACTCCGGGCCCTCGGCATCGGCGGCGGCGCGCTCGCCGCCGGACTCCCGCTCGCCGCCTGCGGCAGCAACGGCAGCGGCGGAGGAGGAGGCGGCGGCAATGCCTCCTGGATGACCTGGGACACCGAGAGCGGCACCCCGATGTACACGGTGGCGCAGAACTGGGCCAAGCAGGCCGGCAAGACCCTCGACATCCAGTCGATCCCCGGCGACGACTACGACACCAAGCTCCGGACCGTGCTGTCGTCCGGCGCGGCTCCGACCGCGATCCGGATCAACGACGACTACGTCCGCGGCTACTACGCGGAAGGCTCGCTGCTCGACCTGCGCCCGTACCTGGAGAAGGACGGGATCAAGCCGGAGGACTATTTCCCGGTCGCGTACAACTTCGCCAAGCAGCCGGACGGCGCGCACGCCGCGTGGCCGATCATGACCAACCCCGGAGTGCTGTACTGCAACACCGACGCGTTCGCGGAGGCCGGGGTCGAGCTGCCTCCGAAGGACTGGGCGAAGAGCGGCTGGACCTGGGACGACTTCGTCGACGCGGCCAAGAAGCTGACCAAGCCGAACGGCGAGCGCTGGGGAGCGCTGGTCTTCCCCGACACCTCGCTCGAGACCGTCTTCCCGGTCAGCAACGGCGGCGACGGCATCTACTCCAAGGACGCCACCCGGTTCACGCTGGCCGAACCGCAGGGCGCCGAGGCGATCCAGTGGGTCGCCGACCTCTCGCTCGTCCACAAGGTGCACCCGGACTTCGCCACCGTCACCGCCGGCAAGCAGACGCCGAACTGGGCGTTGTCCCAGCTCGGTACCGGGAAGGTCGCGATGCTGCTCTCGCTGACCAGCGGGGTCCCGTACCTGCGCAAGAACGCGAAGGTGAAGTGGGACATCTTCCCGACACCGATGAAGGTACGCCGGACGACGGTCAACACGCTGACCGTCCTCGCGGTCCCGAAGGCCTCGAAGGACCCGGACGCGGCCTGGAGCTTCCTGAAGTACTGCGCCGGCGCGGACGCGGCGAAGCTGCTGGCCCAGTCGCGCGGGTTCATGCCGGTCGCGAAGAGCTCGTCGGCGCTGTTCGTACCCGACGACAAGTCGCCGTCGAACCTTGCGCTGGTGACGCAGGCGCTCGACAACGCGGTGAACGAGAACTTCAGCCGCTACATCGAACGCGCCCGGACCATCTACCGGCCGGTGCTCGACGACGTCTGGAGCGGCAAGAAGACCGCCGAGGCGGCGCTGGGTAGCGTCAAACAGAAGGTCGAAGACGTTCTCGCAGGCAAGGGATGACCGGATGAAGATCACCGATATCACTGTCGAAGTCACCTCCGAACCGAAGGCGCACGCGGTTCGCGACGCGATCCAGTTGCTCGACCGCAACGGGCACACAAGGGTGCAGATCGACACCGACGAGGGCGTGAGCGGCGTCAGCACGACGTACTTCGGTCGCGTCGAGAGCTCGCCGGCCGTGCTGGCCCACCTGATCACCGACCAGTTGGCGCCGGTGATCGTGGGCGAGGATCCCGCGATGATCCGCGGGATCCGGCAGAAGCTGCAGACGCTGACCGATTACCAGGGCACCGCCGGGCTGTCGTCGTACGGCATCTCGGCGATCGACCTGGCGTTGTGGGACCTGCTCGGCAAGTCGCTGGACGTGCCCGTGTGGAAGCTGCTCGGAGCGCAGCGGTCCGCGATTCCGACGTACGCGATGGTCGGCTGGCTCGAGCTGGACGTCGCGGGGCTGGAGAGGGTGTCGGCGAAGGCGATGGAGCAGGGCTTCCGCGGCGTGAAGATGAAGGTCGGTGGCGGTCCGCTGAGCGAGGACGTCCAGCGGATCAAGGCGGTCCGCAACGTGATCGGGCCGGACGCGCCGCTGATGGTCGACGCGAACCAGGCATTCGGGTACTCCGAGGCGCTGCGGCGCGGGCGGGTGTACGAGGAACTGGACTGCCGATGGTTCGAGGAGCCGCTGCCGGCCGCGGACACCGACGCCCACGTCCGGCTGGCCGAGAAGCTGGACATCCCGATCGCAACGGGGGAGAACCGGTACGGGCAGGCTGCCTTCCGGGACTTGATCGCGCGGGGTGGCGTCGGCGTCGTACAACCTGATCTGCGCCGGGCCGGTGGGCTGACCGACTGTCTGGAGATCGGGTTGATGGCGGCCGGGTTCGGGGTGCCGTACGCGTCGCACGGCGGGGGAGCGCACATCCACGTGCTCGCCGCGCTGCCGAACACGATCTACGTGGAGAGCGGACTGTTGCCGGCCGACGGGAGGGTGGAGCTCGTCGACGGCTGTTATCCGCTGCCGCCGGGGCCGGGCCTGTCGTCCTGGAACGGCTAGTTGGTGACCGGCCCCGGGAATCCATGGTTAATTTGTTACTAGGACCTTGTGTGTTACTCGCCAGTCAGCGAAGGTGACGTTGAGTACTTCAGTCGCCACCCCTCGCTCATGCAAAGGCGGTCCGCCCAATGAAGTCCATCGCCAGTTTGCTGTCCGCTGCGGCTCTCGGCGCCGCGATGCTGCTCAGTCCGGGCGTCGCGCACGCCGCGGCCCAGAACTACGTCGCACTCGGTGACTCGTACGCCTCCGGTGTCGGGACCCGCACCTACATCTCCAGCAGCGGGTCCTGCCAGCGGTCCACCAAGGCGTACGCCTACATCGACGCCGGCCGGATCGGGGCCAACCTGACCTTCGTGGCCTGCTCCGGCGCCAAGGTCGCCGACGTCACGGCGAACCAGCTGCCGTCGGTGACCAGCTCGACCAACATCGTCTCGGTCCAGGTCGGCGGGAACGACGCCGGCTTCTCGTCGGTCATCACCGAGTGCGCGAAGCCGTCGTGGCTCGGCGACTGCACCAGCGCGGTGGCCGGTGCCCAGACGATCATCAACAACACGCTGCCCGGCCGGCTGAACACGCTGTACTCGTCGATCAAGAGCCGCGCCTCGTCGGCCCAGGTGGTCGTCGTCGGGTACCCACGGCTGTTCAACGGCACCGACTGCAACGCCGGCACGTTCTTCAGCCCGGACGAGATGACCCGGCTGAACGCGACCGCCGACCTGCTCAACTCCAAGCTCCAGGCCTCGGCGAGCGCGGCCGGGTTCACGTTCGTCAACCCGACGTCGAAGTTCATCGGGCACTCGGTCTGCGGCAGCCCGGAGTGGATCAACGGTCTGTCGAACCCGATCAGCGAGTCCTACCACCCGAACGTCACCGGCCAGGCGGCGTTCGCGGACCTGGTCCAGCCGGCACTCTGAGGCCTTTTACGCCCCTTTACGACTCCGCCCCGGGTGCGAACCGGAGCGGTTTCGTATTTCAGGATGCGGACTCGTCCGGTTCGTGGTGTCATGCTGAGGTGGCGCGGAGGTCTGTGGACTGGTTACTGGCGGCCAGGATGCAGGCCAACTGCTTGGCGCGTCCGGTGAACGAGGCCGGCCCCGGAGGGGTGGCCGACGTCGTACGCCGGACGGGGGGCCTCCAGGCGCAGACGTGGCGCGGCGCCGCGTACGCCGTACGGGCCCGATCGACCGCGACCACCCTCGCCGACGTCTCGCACGCCCAGGAGCTCGATCGCTCGGTCGTCCGCGGCTGGTTCATGCGCGGCACGCTGCAACTGGTCGCCGTCGAGGACGCCGGTCCGCTGCTGGGTCTGCTCGGCCCGAAACTGATCAAGGACACCGAGCGCAGGTACGGCGAACTCGGCCTGACGGAACGCATCCGCTCGGAGTCCGCCGACCTGCTCGAGCAGCATCTGCTCGCGAACGGCGCATCGACCCGCACGGAGCTGGCCGAGGTCCTCGTCGCCGCCGGACTGATCCCCGAGCCGAAGGGGCAGGCTGTTTATGCCCTGATCCGGCATGCGGGCCTGCTCGGCCGCCTCTGCTACGGGCCGGGCCACGACCGCGCCGAGACCTGGGTCGCGACGCAGGCCTGGCTCGGCAAGCCGCTTGCGCTGGAAGGCGATCTGGAGGGTTTGGCGCGGCGCTACCTGAGCGCGTACGGCCCAGCGACGGCGCGCGACTTCGCGACCTGGTCCGGGCTGCCGGTGCCTGCCGCCCGCCGGGCTGTCGAGGCGGTCGCCACGGAGTCGTTCGAGGTCGACGGAACGACGGTCGTTGCGGTGGACGACGTACCTGGCTGCCGTGAGGTCCGGATGCTGGGGGAGTTCGACGCGTACTTGCTCGGCTATCAGAACCGCTATCAGCAGCTGCCGTCCGCGATCTTCCCCGGCGGCGGCATGCTCCGGCCGGCCGTCGTCGAAGCTGGACGGGCGATCGGCGGCTGGCGGCACGCGGACCTGTCGGTCGATCTGTTCGAGGGCGAGGCCGACGTCTCTGCCGACCTCTCTGCCGACCTCTCTGCTGAGCTCGCGGATCTGCTCCGGTTCGCCGGTTGAACGTATATGCCGCTGCGAGTATATATGGATCCATGACCGAGACGTTGAGTTCTGAGAACGGGCGGACCGTGCTGCGGATGCGGCGAGAGCTGCGGCATCCGGCGGAGAAGGTCTGGCGGGCGATCACCGAGCCGGGGCAGTTGGCGGGGTGGTTCCCGGCCGCGGTCGAGCTGGATCTGCGGCTGGACGGGGTGGTCAGGTTCACGTTCGAGGAGGACCCGGGCGCGCCGGTCGACGAGCAGAGCACTGGGGTGATCCGCGCGTACGAGCCTCCGCATCTGATCGAGTACACCTGGGGCGACGAGGTCCTCCGCTGGGAGCTCCTGCCGACCGCGGCCGGTTGCACGCTGCAGCTCACCGCGACGTACGACGATCGCGCGGGCTCGGCGAGCTTCGCCGGCGGCTGGACGCTGTGCTTCGACGCGCTGGAGCGAGTCCTGGGTGACACCGTCTCCGAACGCGACTACCGCGAACTCCACGAGCACTTCGTCAAGGCCTTCGGCCTGGATCAAGGCACGCTCGCCGACGACGGCACCCTCCGCTTCGAACGCCAACTGGTCCAGCCGAAGGAAGCAGTCTGGGAACGCCTCACCGGCGCCGAGCCCACCGTCGTCGGCAACCCGCCACCCGCTGGTTTCGTTCCCAAGGGCATCGACGCCGGCGCGGTCACCGAGGTGGATGGACCGGTCCGGCTCACCTGCGCCTGCGATGGTGGTGAAGTGACCTGGACTCTTCGGGACGGCAACGGCGGAGCCCGCCTGCTCGTCACCCAATCCGGCGCCACGGCAGATCAGCTACCGGCCTGGCGCGACCACATCCAAGCCCTCGCCGACCAACTCGTCTGATTTGGAGACCATGTTCGACGTCATCATCGCCGGCTGCGGACCTACCGGAGCGATGCTCGCCGCGGAATTGCGGCTGCACGACCTGCGGGTACTCGTGCTGGAGAAGGAAACCGAGCCGCCGTCGTACGTCCGCATAGTCGGCCTGCACATTCGCAGTCTCGAGCTGATGGCGATGCGCGGACTGCTGGATCGCCTGCTCGAACGCGGACGACGGCGTCCGGCCGGCGGATTCTTCGCCGCCATTCCGGCGCCGGCGCCTGAGGGTCTGGATTCCGAGCACGCCTATCTGCTGGGCATCCCGCAGCCGGTTCTCGTCGACAAGCTCGCAGAACATGCGATCGGACTGGGTGCGCAGGTACGGCATGGTCGTGCGGTGGTCGCCTTCGAGGAGGACGACGACGGGGTGACGGTCGAGTTGGACGACGGTGAGCAGTTGCGGTCGCGGTATCTGATCGGCTGTGACGGCGGGCGCAGTACTGTGCGCAAGCTGCTCGGCGTCGGCTTCCCCGGGGAGCCCTCGCGCACCGAGACGCTGATGGGCGAGATGGAAGTCGGTGTGCCGCCCGCGGAGATTGCCGCCAAGGTGACCGAGATCCGCGAGACCAACAAGACCTTCAGCATCGGTCCGTTCGGCGACGGGATCTATCGCGTCGTGGTGCCGGTCGGGGGAGTCACGGACCACGCGGAACCGCCGACCATCGACGACTTCAGACACCACTTGCGCGCCCTGGCCGGAACCGACTTCGGCGTGCATTCCCCGCGGTGGCTGTCCCGGTTCGGCGACACCACCCGCCTCGCCGAACGCTATCGGATCGGACGGGTGCTGCTCGCCGGCGACTCCGCACACATCCACCCGCCCACCGGCGGACAGGGCCTCAACCTGGGCATCCAGGACGCCGTCAATCTCGGCTGGAAGCTGGCCGCACAGATCCGCGGCTGGGCCCCGGCAACGCTCCTCGACACCTACGAGACCGAACGCCGTCCGGTCGCCGCGGACGTCCTGGACAACACCCGCGCCCAGATGGAACTGCTCTCCACCGAACCGGGCCCCCAGGCCGTCCGCAGGCTCCTCACCGAACTGATGAACTTCGACGAGGTGAACCGCTACCTGATCGAGAAGATCACCGCGATCGACATCCGGTACGACTTCGGCGACGGCCCCGACCTCCTGGGCCGCCGCCAACCCGACGTCGAACTCAACCAAGGCCAGCTGTACGACCACCTCCACCGCGGCCGAGGCCTCCTCCTGGACGGGACCGGGCACCTGACCACCGGCGCCTGGTCCGACCGGGTCGACTACCTCGCGGCTCCCACCGCGGCTCCGAGCAGGCTCCTACGCCCCGACGGCCACATCGCCTGGCTAGGCGACAACCAGGAAGACCTAGACCTGCACCTGACCCGCTGGTTCGGCAACCACACCGGCTGAGATGTATTGGCGAAGGTGTTCGGCGGTGAGGTACGAACTTTAGTCAGAGTCCACGCAGGGCGGGCCCAAATAGCCTCAAGTCCGTCAGGAAGGTTTGCGGGCGACCAGGGCAACCTCGTCGAGGAGCGACTGCAGTTGCGTGGCCAACCGGGCGCGGGCATCGGGGGACAGGGACGCGACCAGCTCGGACTCGCGGGTGAGCACCTGGTCGACGGTCCGCTCGATCAGCTCGTGGCCGGTCTTCGTCAGCGTCACCACAACCGCCCGGCTCCCGTCACCGGCCGGCCGGCGGGTCACCAGCCCGCTGTCCTCGGCGCGGGCGACCCGCTGCGAGATCGCTCCTGCGGTGACGAGCGTCCGGCGCGACAGCTCCCGGGTGCTCAGCTCGTACGGCGACCCCGCGCGCCGCAGCACGCTGAGCAGATCCAGCGTCGCGGGGTCCACGCCGGCGTCGGCGAGCACCCGGCGGCGGTCGTCGGCGAACAGCTTGGCCAGCCGCCACAGCGGAGTGACGATCTCGATCGAGTCGGTCGGCGTACCCGGGCGTTCGCGCTGCCAGGCACGGGCGATCTCCGCCGCGGGGTACGGACTCGGCGAATCGAGCGGGTAGTTGTCAGCCACGAGAACCATGCTACGTTTAGACCTAAACATTTAGACCTAAACGCCACGCCCACCGCCTCACGACCTCCCGCAGCCCCCGCCGCGTTTGAGGGGTTATCCGCTCGACTTGCTCCTTCTCCCCTTTCACACCGGGGGAGAAGGAGCAACAGCAGCGGATAACCCCTGAAAACAGCCGGTGCGGGCTCCGGCGCTGGTGGTGGATCGGGTGGACGGGTGAGACGAGAGGATGGGGTTGATGAGGGTGAGGACGGTTGTGGTGACCGGGGGAGCGACCGGGATCGGGCGGGCGACTGCCGAGCGGTTCCGGGCGGACGGCGACGAGGTGGTGATCACCGGGCGGCGGGCCGACGTACTCGAGAAGACCGCGGCCGACCTGGGAGCCAGGGGAGTGGTCTGCGATGCGACGGATCCGGCGCAGATCGAGCGGCTGCTGTGGGAGTTGCCGGACCATGTCGACGTACTGGTCAACAATGCCGGCGGCAACACCGACTTCGGCAGGCCGGACGGCGATCTGGCGCAACTGAAGGCGAACTGGCTGGCGAACCTCGAGGCCAACCTGATCAGCGCCGTCCTCACCACGACTGCTCTCGCGCCGCGACTCACCACCGCCGTCGTCCACCTCGGCTCGATCGCCGGTGCTCGCGGAGCGGGTTCGTACGGCGCGTCCAAGGCCGGGCTCGCGATGTGGAACGCCGATGTCGCCGCTGAGCTCGGCCCGCGGGGAATCACCTCGAACGTCGTCGCGCCCGGCTTCACCGCGGACACCGAGTTCTTCCAGGGCCGGCTGACCGACCAGCGCCGCGAGACGTTGCTTCAGGCAACATTGACCAAGCGTGAAGGCGAGGTGGACGACATCGCCGGCACCATCCACTTCCTCGCCTCGCCCGCGGCCCGCCACCTCACCGGCCAGGTCCTGCACGTGAACGGCGGGGCGCTGATCACGAGATAGATCTGCATCTCGACAGGACGTATCGGTGGAATCGGGCGGCGCGCGCCCCGGGCTGAGCCTGGCGGGTCCCCGACTGGGCGAAGACCTCCTGTCGAGATGCGGATCCACGCTGCGTGACAACGTGTGCCAGGTGTGACAATGGGCGACATGCGTCCCACCGTCAAAGATGTCGCCAAGCTGGCCGGGGTGTCGCCGAAGACGGTGTCGAACGTGATCAACGGCGTCGTCTTCGTGCGCCCCGAGACCCGCGCCCGGGTGGAGAGCGCCCTGGTCGAGCTCGACTACGTGCCGAACATGAGCGCGCGGGGACTGCGCAACGGCCGCTCCGGCATGATCGCGCTGGCGCTGCCCGACCTGCTCCGGCCGTACTCCGCCGAGATCGTCCACCTGGTCGTCGAGCTGGCCCACGAGCGCGGCTGGGGTGTGCAGATCGAGCAGACCGCAGCCGAGCCCAAGCGTGAGTTCGAGCTGCTGTCGAAGGCCCGCGCGTACCTCGTCGACGGCCTGATCCTGAACCCGGTGAACCTCGACGACAGCGCGGTGACATCCGCGGGACCGCTGCCGCCGGTCGTGCTGATCGGCGACGTCGACCAGGACGTCGTGAGCCAGGTCGCGATCGACAACGTCGCGGCCGCGCGCGACATGACCAAGCACCTGCTGGCCCGCGGTTGCGGCCGCATCGCGGTCGTCGGCACGCCGGAGATCCCGCGCGGATCGTCAGGCACCGGCGTGCTCGCGGGCTCCGCGGAAGGGCCCGGTACGGCGGCCTCGCGACTGAGGACTACCGGATATCACCAGGCGCTCGAAGAGGCCGGCATACCGATCGATTCGTCGCTCGAGATCAGCCTCGACCGCTGGCGGCCGGAGGGCGCGGCGACCGTGGTCGGGAAGTACCTGGCAGACCATGACCTGCCCGACGCGTTCTTCTGCTTCACCGACTCGCTCGCCTCGGGTGCACTGGCCGCGCTGTGGGAGGCGGGCATCGCCGTACCGCGGCAGACGCTGGTCGCCGGGTTCGACAACATCCTCGAGAGCCAGTTCATGATCCCGCCGCTGACCACGATCGATTTCGACCGGCGGGCGTTCGTCGCGGCCGCGCTGGATCTGCTCGCCGAGCGGATGGCCGACAAGGACGCGCCGGCACGCAGGGTGATGATCCCGCACCGCATCGTCGAGCGCACCAGTACCGAACGCTAACGGATACGTTTCCAGTCGGCACCTACACACTCGCCCGGGACCTCAAACGCAACAGTTCCTGATCGTGTCGCCGGCCGCCAGATGCTCGCCTTCATCAAGGGCATTGCTACCACTGGCTTCGGTGGTCAGTAGTTGCCTGCAAACAAGGCGTGGACAAAAGTTTCGGCACGCGGGATTCCGGTCACGATCCCTTGAAAACGTGGTCACTCTCAGCAAGGGTTGCCTGATCACTTCCGCGTCTTTTCCGGGTGCGGGGAGGACGGGGGAGTGTGCGGTCTGCGACCGCGTCCGCCGCCACTCGGGGGCAGTTCACGATGAGAAGGGGGAAGTGTGTCAGCGATGAGAAGGCTCGCCGAGCAGTGCCGTGATGTGAGGAGTCACGGCAATGCAGGGCTCGGACGAGCCGCGATCCAACCGGCGGTCTGCACCGGCATCCACGAGGTGACCTCGTCGATCAGCCCAGTGCGACCGCGACGCGTGGCGATGCTCAGACTGAGCAACGGTATGACGACCACGCTGCGACTCGGCGAGGGTGTCATGCTGCCTGCGCCTGGTAGCACTGTTTTCGTCCAAGGTGGCCGGGGCATGGGTGACCAGCCCGCCTCAGGTGGGGTCATCCTCGCTTCGAGCGAGCCCGTCCGGACGTCAACGGTCTGAGTCAGTGACTCGCCGGTCTCAGGTGTCGACGCCCAGCTGAGGCCGGCAAGTTGTTCGACTCGCCCGCACTTTCGCATCCTGCCGACCGCACCCGGCAGCGCGATCTAGTCCGGCAGGGGATCCATGAGTTCCCGGATCTCGATCGGTGAGTACGGCGCCTCGGGCAGCCGCGCGGCGATCTCGGCCGCCCGCTCGAGGCTGTCGCAGTCGACGACGTAGTACCCGGCCAGCACTTCCTTGGCCTCGGTGAACGGGCCGTCCGTGACCGCCGGCACGCCGTCGATGACCCGGACCACGCGCGCGTTCGCCGTGGTGAGACCGAGCCCGTCGACGAACTCGCCGCTCGCCTGGAGCTCCGCGCTCAGCTTGCGGTGCTGTTCCATCAGTCCGTCGATGCCCTTGGCGTGCAGGGCGTCCCACGTCTCGTCGTTCCCGTAGATCAGCAGCATGTATTTCATCGCTTGCCTCCATTCACCCGGGAACGTCGGAGCCGCGGACGCCGTCTCGACAGCAGTGCCGGAATCGGCCCCGCCCCACCGCCCCGGTCAAGGGCTCACGTTAGCCGCTACCAAGTGGCGCCGGCAGGCTGGCGCACCGTGGTGTTGATCCGGTTGAACATGTTGGTGAGCGCGATCATCAGCACGAGCGCCGACAGTTCCTTCTCACCGAAGTGCTCGCTCGCCGCGGCCCAGATCTCGTCACTCACCGCGGTCGGGTTGTCGGCCAGCCGGGTCGCGGCCTCGGCCATCTCGAGCGCGGCCCGCTCGGCGTCGGTGAACAGGTCGGAGTCGCGCCAGGCCGCGACCTGGTGCAACCGCTCGTCGGTCTCGCCGTTCTTCAGCGCCGACTTGATCCCGCCGAACACGCACGGCGAGCAGCCGTTGATCTGGCTGGCCCGCAGGTGCACGAGCTCCAGGACCTTGCCGTCCGTTCCGGACTGCCCGATCGCCTTGTAGATGTTCTGGATGCCCTTCGTGGCGTCCGGCAGGATCTCTGCGGGGTTCGTCATCCGTGCTTGCATGGGAGGTTCTCCATCAGGTTCGCGAGTGTTGATTTCACTGCCTTGACGGATGCTGCGCGGCGGATGTGACAGCGAAGCGCAGATCTTTTTCGAGCCGCTCTTCGACGGGTACGGCGGGATCGGAGTACTGGCCTGTCAGGCAGATCGGGCCGGTGTACTTGATCTTCTGCAGTGCGGCGAAGACGGCCGGCCAGTCGGCCAGTCCGTCCTCGGCCTCGACGAAGTTGGTCTTCCAGCCGCCGTCGGTTCGCAGGTAGTGGACGTTCTTGAGGTTCACGATGCCGAGCCGCTGCGCGCCGAGCTCCAGCGTGACCGCGGGATGGTCGCCGGCCAGCGCGTCGTGCGCGGCGTCCCACACGAGCTTGTACCGATCGGGCAGTCCTTCGAGCAGCTGCAGTACGCCGAGAGTCGACGACACGAACCGCCCGTGATGCGGCTGTACGCCGACCTGCACGTCGTACCGCTCGGTCAGTACGGCGGCCTGCTCGAGCAGAGTGCGGTTGCGCCGCACGGACGCGGCGTACCCGTCGGGGCCGAGCTCGGCCATGATCCGGATCATCGGGACCCCGGCGTCAGCGCAGGCGGCGAAGACCTGCTCGGACAGGTCGCTCGCGACGCTGATCGGTTCGATGCCTTCGGCCCGCAACTGCGCGGTGAACTTGGGCAGCTCGGCCACGGCATTGGCCGGCGTGAGGTACGCCGTGTCGCGGACCGGGATCTCGGCGCCGCCGAATCCGATCCCCGCTACCAGTTGTCCCAGCTCGTCGCCGGGCAGACCGGCCCAGGGTTTGGTGAAGACGGACCACAGATAGGTCATTGTTCAGCGGCCTCCCAGCCCACTCATGGTGATACCTCGGACGAACCAGCGTTGTGTCAGGAAGAACAGGATGATCAGCGGGATCGTTGTGACGGTCGCTGCCATCAGCAACAAGTTCCACTGGGTGCCGTTGGTGTCCTGGAACACCTGCAGCCCGACCGACGCCGTCCTGGTCGCATCGCTGTTGGAGATGACGAGCGGCCAGAGCAGGTTGTTCCACTGGCCGATGAACTTGAACACGGCCAGTGTCGCGATCGCGGGGACCGCGAGTGGCACGATCACCCGGACGAAAGCCTGCCAACGGTTGGCGCCGTCCAGCCGGGCGGCCTCCTCGTAGTCGCGGGGGATGCCGAGGAAGAACTGCCGCAGCAGGAAAACCCCGATCGCCGTGAACGCGTGCGGCAGGATCATCCCTGGCCAGGTGTCGATGCCGTGCAGCTTGGCGACCAGCACGAACTGCGGGATCAGGGTCACCTGCGACGGAATCATCAGCGTGGCCAGGTAGATCCCGAACAGCCAGCTCCGGCCGGGGAAGTTCAGCCGGGCGAAGGCGTACGCCGCGAGCGCCGCGGTGACTGTTTCGAGGATCGTCGTACCGGCGGCGAAGTAGATCGTGTTCAGCAGGTACTTGCCGAGCGGGACGAGGTCGAACGCGCGGGTCAGGTTCTCCGGGTGCCAGCTGCTCGGCCAGAACGACGGCTTGGCCGCCATCGACTCGGCATCGGACTGGAACGCGACCAGGATCATCATGACGACCGGGATCAGCGTCAGCGCGGTGACCAGGAAGCACGCGAAGACGATGAGCTTCCGCTGCAACACTTTGTTGTGGACCAGTGGCATGGCTTCAGTTGTCATAGTGCACCAGCCTCCGCTGGAAGAGGAACTGACCGGCGGTGATCACCACGATGAACGCGAACAGCACCAGCGACTGCGCCGCGGCGTACCCCTGGTCGTAGTTCTCGAAGCCGGTCCGGTAGATGTACATGACCAGCGTGGTGGTGCGCGTGCCCGGACCGCCGTTGGTCATGATCAGTGCCTGGTCGAAGACCTGGAACGATCCGATCACCGACGTGACGATGACGAAGAACAGCGCGGGGGACAGCATCGGCAGCGTGATGTGCCGGAAGCTGTTCCACGGCGAGGTGCCGTCCACGCGGCCGGCTTCGTACAGCTGTTGCGGGATCGCCTGGAGGCCGGCGAGGAAGACCACCATGCCGAAGCCGAAGCTCTTCCACACGCTCATCAATATCAGGGCGGGCATCGCCCAGTTGTCCGAGATCAGCCACGCCGGCCCGTTGATGCCGAACCAGCCGAGCACGGCGTTCACCAGGCCGTCGTGCGGGATGTAGAGCCAGATCCAGACGAACGCCACCGCGACCGTGATGGTTGCGTATGGCAACAGCAGCAGCGACCGGAAGACGGCGACGCGGCGGACGCCCTGGTTGAGCAGCAGCGCCAGGGCGAGGCTGACCAGGATCGTCAGCGGCACGCTGACCAAGGTGAAGTACGCCGTGTTGCCGAGCGCCGACCAGAACGTCGGGTCGGGTCCGAGGCGGGCGAAGTTGTGCAGGCCGGCCCAGGTCGGCGCGCTGAAGAGGTTCCAGTTCAGCAGCGAGATGACGCCCGCGGCAACGACCGGTCCGGCGGTGAAGATCAGGAAGCCGATCAGGCTGGGCAGGATGAACAGCCATGCGGTGAGCGCTTCGCGGCTGCGCCAGCGCGGAGTCGGTCCGGACGCCTGCTGGGACGGTGTGGGGGTGGTGACCGCTGGTGCGGTGTCTGCTGTTGAAAGAGCCATGGTGATCACCCCTTCCTGGCGCTGGCTTGGCGGATGGTGTCGAGATGCTGCCGCATCAGGATGTCGAGGCGCGGCGTGAGCCCGTTGATCGCGTCCGGGACGCTGACCTGGCCGAGGAATGTGCGCGGCAGATCCTGACCGAGCAGCTGCTTGACCTGGTTCCAGTTCGTGGTCACGTCGAAGGCGTGACCGCCGGCGAGCTTGCCGGCCAGGATCTCCTGCACGATGCCCAGGTTGTCCGGCGGCGGCTGGAAGGCGCTGCCGGCACTGAGCCGGGCCGGGTTGTTGCGGCCGGCCTTGGCGTAGATGTCGAGCGCGCCGGTGCTGGTCAGCGTCTTGATCAGCTTCCACGCGAGGTCGAGCTCGGCCCCCTCGCGCACCCCCGACGGGATCGCGAAGCTGGAGCCCGAGACCCGCGGCTTGCTGCCGGCCGAGCCGGCCGGGAACGGGATGATGTCCCAGTCGAACTTCGCCTTCCGGGCGTTCACGACCTGCCAGGGGCCGTTCTGCATGAACGCGACGTTGCCCTGCATGAAGTTCGACAGCGAGCTCTCGGTGACGAGGTTCTTGATCGGCGGGGTGACCTTGTCCGTCACGAACAGGTCGATGACGTACTGCAGCGCCTCCATGGCCTCGGGATCACCCAGCGTGCTCCGGCCGCCGTCGTCGCTCATCACGTTGCCGCCGGCGCAGTAGATCCAGGACACCAGGTCGTCGATCGCCGGCGCGCAGGTGAAGCCGTACTGCTGACCGGGCTTGGTGAGCTGTTTGCACAGGTCGCGGAACGTTGCCCACGACATCGGTTCGGTCCGGGACGGCAGCGGGATGCCCTGCTTCTTCAGCAGGTCCTTGTTGTAGTACATGACCGTCGGCGCGACGTCGAAGCCGATCGCGTAGGTCTTGCCGTTGAAGCTCGAGATCCGCTGACTGGTCTGGTAGAAGTCGTCCAGGGAGAAGTCGGGATCGGCGGCGATCAGGTCGTCGAGGGGCCGGTGCGCACCACGGGCGGCGTACGTCGGGATCAGGGTGCCGTTGAGCGCGGTCACCAGGCTCGCCGTACCGCTGACGAGCTGGAGGTCGAGCTTGGTCGGGTAGCCGCTCGACGGCGTCAGGGTGGCGACGGACCTGACCTTGAGCTGCTGCTCGACGTACTTGCCGAAGTCGTCCCAGACCTTCTTCTCGGCGGCACTGCTGGACCACATGGCCCAGGTGGCGGCGCCGGCCGGCGGACCGGACGAGCACCCGGACAGACTTCCGGCCGCGGCTATCCCGAGACCGGCAAAGCCGCTCATCCCTAGGAAGCCGCGGCGGGACAGCTTTGTAGACACGTTTCTCTCCTCACCGGTAGAGCAGGTCGATCGACTCGGCGCGGATGCGCTCCTCGTCGACCTGGATGCCCAGTCCAGGGGCGGTCGGGACCGTTGCGACGGCCTTGGTGATGCTCAGTCCTTCGACGTACAGATCGGTCAGCAACTCCGGCCCGTTGAGCTCGGCGGGCAACGCGAGCTCGAGCTGGCTGAACACGTGCAGCGCGGCCGCGAACGCGACTCCGCAGTCGGTCAGGCCGCTGGCGAGGATCTCGAGACCGCCGGCGAGCGCGGTCTGGGCGGTTTTCAGCGCGTTGCGCAGTCCGCCGGACTTGCAGACCTTGACCACGACCAGGTCGGCGGCGTCCAGGCGGATCGCCCGCGCCAGGTCCTGGGCCGAGAAGCTGCCCTCGTCGATCGCGATCGGCAGGTCGATCAGCTCCCGGAGCCGGGCCATGGCCAGCGTGTCGGTACTCGGCACCGGCTGCTCGATGCAATGGATCGTGTGGATGCCGGCCGTCCGGTCGCGCAGTTGCCGGAGCGCGCTGGGACGATAGGACTGGTTCGCGTCCAGCCACAGCGGCTTGCCGCCGGCCACCTCGGCGACGGTCTCGATGGCGGCGGTGTCCGCGTCCAGGTCCCCGCCGATCTTGACCTTGTACGCCGCATAGTCCGACGACTGGAGGGCGTGTTCGCGGACCGTGTCCTGGTCGCCGACCCCGATCGCCGAGCAGAGCGGGATCTCGTCGTGGATCTTGCCGCCCAGCAGCGCGTGCACCGGTACGCCGGCCAGCTTGCCGGCCGCGTCGTGCATCGCGACGTCGATGGCCGCGCGGGCGAACGGGAAGCCGTTCGACACCGCGGGACTGAGCCGCTTGGCGGCGCGTTGGTGGAACAACTCGACGTCGAACGGCGTCAGCTCGAGCAGGATCGGCGCGAGGTGGCGCCGGATCACGACCGCCATCGTCTCGGCGGTCTCGTAGCTCCAGCTGGGCAGTGCGCGTTGCTCGCCCCAGCCGACGATGCCGTCCTCGGTGGTGAGCTTCACGAAGATGACCGCGCCGGCCTGGTCGGGGGCGGCGTCGGGGGAGCCGACAGCCCCGCTGCCGAGGACGAACCGGCGCGCGAACGGCACCGCGACCGGGAAGACCTCGACCTGGGTGATGCGTGACATGGAGGGCATGGAGGGCATGGAGGGCATGGCCGTTCCTCTCAGGCAGCGATCGACCACGAGGCGGGATCGACGAAGCTGGGGCCGCGGGTGCCGTCGTCGAGCCACTGGAGCGCGTCCTTGAGGACGTAGCCCGCCAGCGCGAGATGCCCTTCGGCGGTGTCGCCTGCGACATGCGGAGTGAGCAGCAGGTTGGACGCCTCGAGTGTCTTGGCGTCGAACTTCGGCGGCTCGGGGTCGTACACGTCGAGCGCGGCGTAGATCCGGCCGTCGAGCGCGTGCTCCAGCAGCGCGTCCTGGTCGATCGCCGGACCGCGCGAGGAGTTCACCACGACCGCGCCGTCCGGCAGGTTCTCGATCAGTGGGCGTGTGATCATGCCCTTCGTCTCGGGCACGTTCGGGACATGGATGCTGAGGAACGGCCCGCTCGCGGCGTCCTCGAGCGTGGCGGGACGGACGCCGAGCTGTTCGGCCCGGTCGGCGGTCAGGTACGGGTCGTAGACGGCGAGATCGCAGCCGAACGGCTTGAGCAGGGTGATCAACGCTCGCGCCGTACTGCTCGCGCCGATGATTCCGACCTTTGCGCCGGCGAGTTCATGACCGCGGTACTCCGTCTGCTTCCACCCGCCCGCGCGGACGGCGCCGTCGAACCGGGGCAGCCGCCGCGCCAGGGTGAGCATCGACGCCAGGCAGTACTCGCCGACCGACCAAGCGATCCGCGGACCCGCCGAGAACACTCCGACGCCCTGGTCGAGGATGACTGGGTCGATCAGGTTCTTGACCGTGCCGGCCGCGTGGGCAACCACCTGCGGGCCCTTGCCGTCGGACCACACCTCCTTGCCGAGGTGCGGCGTACCCCAGCTGGTGAGAAGGACGTCGGCGCCTTCGACCAGCTCGGGTACGGCCGCGGGGTCGAGCGCGGGCGGCTTCGCGGCGGATCCGGGGCCGGCGGTGTGCTCCGCGGTTGCCCAGACCACCTCGAACCGGTCCTCGAGCAGCCGGCGGGTGTCCGCGTCGACGACGTCGGCGGCACGTTCGGGCGAGAAGAGGGCAGCGAGTTTCGGCATGGCACCGACGGTAAGCGCATTCCGTTATGCAGGTCCAAGCCCATTTCTGTATGAACCGATACCGTGTGGGCATGGATCTGTCTCTGCAGCAGCTCCGCGGGTTCGTCGCGGTCGCCGAGGAACTCCACTACGGCCGCGCCGCCCAGCGCCTGAACCTGACGCAGCCGCCGTTGACCCGCCAGATCCAGGGCCTCGAACGCACGCTCGATGTCCGGCTGTTCGACCGCACCGGCCGCGGCGTCCGGCTGACGGCAGCCGGTGACGTGTTCCTCGAGCACGCCCGCCGCGTACTCGCTCTGCTCGAAGTGGCTCCGGAAGCGACCCGCCGTGCGGCCGACGGGACGACCGGGACGCTGCGGCTCGCGTTCACGGCGATCGGTGCGTACGCCGTACTCGCGGACTTCCTGACCATGGTCGGCAAACGCACGCCGGGGGTCACCGCCGAGCTGACCGAGCTGGTCAGTCCGGCGCAGTTCGAGGCGCTGGCGAACCTGGAGATCGATCTCGGGCTGGTGCGACCGCCGATCCCGGCGCAGTTCGAGTCGATGCTGGTGCACTCCGAGGACCTCGTGCTCGCGGTACCGGCATCGCATCCGCTCGCTGAGGGGGACGGGCCGGTTTCGCTGGTGGATGCGACCGATGACTACATCGGCTACAGCCCGGAGGGTTCGCAGTACCTGCATGACATCTGCGCGGCGATGATCGGGATGGACCGGTACGCCGTGAGCCAGCTGGCCTCGCAGGTCCCGACGATGCTGGCCCTGGTGCGGGCCGGCCTGGGATGCGCGTTGATCCCGCGCTCGATCAAGGCGATGGGTGTGGAAGGCGTGCGGTACCGCGAGCTGGATGCGGCTGATGCGCACTCGGTGACGCTGCACGCGTGCTGGAGCCCCGACAATCCGAACCCGGCCCTGCAGCGGTTGGCGGAAGCGATGCGGCAGGATCCGCATCTCGGGGCTTGACTTTGAGCGCACTCGAATTCGTAGGCTGCTGATCATGGGTGAACAGCACAAGATCGGCTCGGGGTTCGGGCACGACAGCACCGCGGACGAGGTTCTCGCCGGGATCGACCTGACCGGCAAGCTCGCGATCGTCACCGGTGGATATTCCGGTCTCGGCCTGGAGACCACGAAGGCGCTCACACGGGCGGGTGCGCGGGTCGTCGTACCGGCCCGGCGACCGGACGCGGCGCGGGAGGCGCTGGCCGGTGTCGACGGTGTCGAGATCGATGAGCTGGACCTCGGTGACCTGGACAGCGTGAAGGCGTTCGCGGACCGGTTCCTGGCATCGGGCCGGCCGGTGGACATCATGATCGACAACGCGGCGATCATGGCCTCGCCGGAGACCAGGGTCGGCCCGGGCTGGGAGGCGCAGTTCGCGACCAACCATCTGGGGCACTTCGCGCTCGTGAACCGGCTGTGGCCGGCACTCGCCGCCGACGGCGGCGCTCGGGTCGTGTCGGTGTCGTCGACCGGGCACCGGCGCTCGGACATCCGGTGGGACGACCTGGAGTTCCGGCAGGGGTACGAGAAGTGGCAGGCGTACGGGCAGGCGAAGACGGCCAACGTGCTGTTCGCCGTCCAGCTCGATGCCCTCGGCAAGGATTCCGGCGTACGGGCGTTCGCGTTGCACCCCGGCGGCATCATGACGCCGCTCCAGCGGCACCTGACCCGCGACGAGATGGCCGGCTACGGCTGGCTCGACGAGGACGGCAACCCCGTCGCCGGCTTCAAGACGCCGGAGCAGGGCGCCGCGACCCAGGTGTGGGCCGCGACCTCACCGCAGCTCGACGGTCTCGGTGGCGTGTTCTGCGAGGACTGTGAGATCGCCGAGGTGTCGACGGACGACGCTCCCGGCGTCCGCCCGTACGCGATCGACCCGGCGTCGGCCGCGCGGTTGTGGACGGTCTCGGCGGAGCTCACCGGCGTGAACGCGTTCGGGTAGGCTACGTTCGTCACGTACGACGGACCGGAGGAGGTGGGACCGATTACCCAGGCAGGTTGGTCGCTCCCGCCTCGAGTGGTCAGCATCTGGTGCTGACCGCGGGAGCCTCGTAGTTCGAAGGGGTTCTGTGTCTGTTTCTCTTTCTGTTGTCGAGCGGCTGCGCGCGTCCGGTTCGGTGTTCGCCGAGGACGAGGCGGCGCTGATCGCCGAGTCCGCCCGTGACGAGGCCGAGCTGGCGGCCATGGTCGACCAGCGGGTCGCCGGGCTGCCCTTGGAGTACGTCGTCGGGTGGGCGTCGTTCCGCGGGTTGCGGATCGCTGTCGATCCCGGGGTGTTCATTCCACGTCGCCGGACGGAGTTCCTGGTGGCGGAGGCGTTGCGGGTCACCGTTGCGGTGTCGGTCGTGGTGGACCTCGGCTGCGGGTCGGGCGCGCTCGGTGCGGCGGTCGCGGCCGAGCGCGAGGTGTCGTTGTACGCCGCGGACATCGAGCTGGCTGCGGTTCGGTGTGCGCGGCGCAATCTCGTCCCGTGGCGTGGGACGGTTTACCAGGGTGACCTGTTCGCGGCGCTGCCGGAGCGGTTGCGCGGGCAGGTCGACGTGCTGCTGGCCAACGTTCCGTACGTGCCGACGAACGAGATCCGGTTGCTGCCGCCCGAGGCCCGGCTGTACGAACCGCACGTCACACTGGACGGCGGTCCGGACGGCCTGGCGACGTTGCGCCGGGTAGCTGCCGGTGCCATGGACTGGTTGGCGCCCGGCGGGCATTTCTTCGTCGAGATGAGCGAGCACCAGGCTCCGCTCGCCCGGGCGGTGATGGTCGAGCACGGTCTGGCCGCCGAGATCGTCGTGGACGACGATCTCGGCGCGACCGTTGTGCACGGCACCTATACCCGACGCTGAATGTGCAGGAGGTACTCGCGGCGGTTGAGCGGGTCGTGGTCGGTGCGGGGGCGTTCCGGGATCGGGCCGGTGACGGGCTGGTAGCGCTCGAACGCCGACTCCAGGACGCCCTCGCCGCGGGTGAGGGCGGGGAGTTGCTGCTCGAGTTCGTACACGGCGGCCGCGGGGATTTCTCCTTCCAGGGTTGAGGTTTCCGCGGCCAGGGCCGGGACTTGCGGGATCGCCCGGAGCCGGGCAAGAGCCGCGAGTACGGCGCGCGTGGTGTCGGTCGGGATCTCCAGCTGGAAGTGGTGCATCGGCTCGTGCACCGTCGTACCGGCCTGCTGGAGGGCCGTCATCAGGACGAGCGGGGTGAGGTTGCGGAAGTCGCCGGCCGTGCTGGACATGCTCTTGTCGAACACGGCATGCGCGTGGCTCTGGCGAGCGGAGTACCCCGAGTGCGTCATCACGACGTGCGCATCGGGGATCTGCCAGCCGTGGACGCCCTGGTGCAGCGTTTCGCGGACGGTCTCCTCGACAGCCTTGATGAACGCGTACGGCATCGAGCCGAGCTCGACCTCCAGTACGAAACTCACACCGGCGTTGACCGGTGCGGGCTCGACGCGCAGGCCGATGGTGGCGAGGAAGGGGTTCAGGTCCTTCTTCTTGAACTCGACCGCCGCGCCCGCGCCGACGAGCCGCTCGACGCAGATCGTGGTCGTCTCGCGGAAGTCGACCTCGATCCCGAACTCGGTCGCCAGCGTCGTCTCGATGACCTCCTTCTGCACCTCGCCGTACAGCGACACGTAGGTCTCCTGGCGCAGATCGTCCTGGCGCAGGTTGATCAACGGGTCCTGCTCGGCCAGCTGGGTCAGCGCGACGCGCAGGTTGCCCTTGTCGGACGGCTTGCGTGCGGAGATGACCGTCTCGAGGGTGGGCGGCGCGAAGTACGCCGTCCTCGCTCGCGGCTCGGGGTCGTCGGTCGCCGCGATGCGATCTCCGATCTGGACGTCCGCCAGGCCCCAGAACTTGCCGATCCGGCCTGCGTGTACGGCGTTCGACGGGCCTTCACCGATGACGTGCAGTGCGGTGATCTTCGCGTCGCCGGCGCCGAAGCGGATCCGGTCGCGGACGTGCGCCGTACCGTCGAGGAGCCGGACGAAGGCGATCTTCTCGCCGGCCGGTCCGCGCTCGACCTTGAAGACCGTGCCGTCGAGCGGGCCGTCAGTGGTGCTCGCGCGGGGGAGCAGTTCACGGATGCCGTCGGAGAGGGCTTCCGTGCCGGCGCCGGTGATCGCCGACCCGAAGTACACGGGGTGAACCCGCGCCTGGTGGGTCTGGGTCTCGAGGGCGTCGTGCAACGAGAGTGGTTCGTTGTCGACGTACCGCTGGAGCAGGTTGTCGTCGTTCCTGGTGAGAACCTCCAGAAGGGTGTCCTCCTGGACGATCGGCTTGAACGTCGCCTCGGGCGTACCGAGGTGGATCGCTTCGCCCATCGGGACGATCGCCGGAGTCAGCTTCGTGGCGATCTGGTGCAGCACACCGTCGTACTGCGCTCCCGGTCGATCGAGCTTGTTGACGAAGATCAGGGTGGGGATGTGCAGGCGCTGGAGGGTCCGCATCAGGACGCGGGTCTGCGCCTGGACGCCCTCGACGGCCGAGATCACCAGGACCGCGCCGTCGAGCACGCTCAGCGCACGCTCCACCTCGGCGATGAAGTCCGGGTGGCCCGGGGTGTCGATCAGGTTGACCGTCAGGTCGCCGATCGCGAACGAGACGACCGCGGACTTGATCGTGATCCCGCGCCGGCGTTCCAGTGCGAGCGAGTCGGTCTGGGTGTTCCCGTCGTCGACGCTACCGACCTCGTCGATGACTCCGGCGGTGTGGAGCAGCCGCTCGGTCAGGCTGGTCTTCCCGGCGTCAACATGCGCCAGAATTCCAAGATTCAGTACTTCCACGCAGCTTCATGTCCTTTGAACAGGTGACAGTCCGATCAGCAACAGACATGAAGCGAGATCGCATGACGGACTCCTTTACTGGACACCTGCTCGTACTCCGTCGAGTACACCAACACCCGGCAACCCGGGACAAACTATTTAGCCTCCTGCTACATCCTCCCCATTGATGACGGTGCCGACGCGGGTGCCGTTGACGATCGCGGAGGCGGCGCCGGTTCGGTCGATGTCGAAGACGTGGAGGGGGAGGTGGTGGTCGCGGGCGAGGATGAAGGCGGTCTGGTCCATCACTCCGAGGCCTCGGTCGATCACCTCCGAGTAGGTGAGGTGATCGAAGCGCCGGGCGTCGGCATGCTTGTTCGGGTCGGCGTCGTACACGCCGTCGGTGCCGTTCTTCGCGACCAGCAGCGCGTCCGCCTCCAGCTCGACCGCGCGTTGCACCGACGGGTAGTCGGTGGTGGTGAACGGCTGCCCGTTGCCGCAGGCAAGGAGGACGATCTGGCCCTTCTCCAGGTGCCGGAGCGCCCGGAGCCGGATGTACGGCTCGGCCAGGTTGTTGATCGGGATCGCGGTCATCAGCCGTACTCCGTGGGCCCCGAGCGCGGCCAGCCGGCCGCGCAGCAGGACCGCGTTGATGACGGTGCCGAGCATGCCGATGTTGTCGGCCTCGACCCGGTCGATGCCCCAGTCGTCGGCCCGGTTGCCGCGGAACACGTTCCCGCCGCCGACCACGACGGCCACCTGTACGCCGGTGGCGCGCAGCGCGATCACCTCGTTCGCGAGGTGGGTGAGCCGGTCACTGCTGAAGCCGAACTCGGCCGGGCCGGCGATGGCCTGCCCGGAGAGCTTGAGGACGAGCCTGCGGTACATGCCGCTCCGTTCGATCAGAAGGCGGGGGCGGCCGCCGTGCCAACGGCCGCCAGCAGGTCTATCACGGACGCGGTCACTCCAGACGTCTTGTCGTCCCGGTCGGGCTCGCGGCAAGGTGGTCGGGTGGCTGACTTCAAGGAGCAGGACCTGAGCGGGGCGCGGTTCGAGGACGTGCGGCTGCGGGACGCGGTCTTCGACAACGTCGACCTGACCGGCGTGACGATCCGCGGGGCGCGCGTGGTCGACGTGTCGATCGACGGCGATATCGACAACCTGCGGGTGTGGGGCATCGACGTCGTACCGCTGATCGACGCCGAGCTGAACCGGCTGTACCCCGATCGCGTGAAGATGAGCCCGGCCGACGCGGACGGTTACCGCGAGGCGTGGGCGCTGCTCGAGCAGCTGTGGGCCGAGACCGTGGAGCGCGCCCGGGCGATGCCGGAGGAGCTGCTGCACGAGTCCGTAGACGGCGAGTGGTCGTTCATCGAGACGCAGCGCCACCTCGTCTTCGCGACGGATGCCTGGGTACGCCGTGCGCTCCTGGGCGATCCTGCCCCGTGGGACCCGCTCGACCTGCCCCACGACGAGATGGCCGACACACCAGCCGTTCCGCGCGACCGCGCCGTACGGCCGTCGCTCGACGAGGTGCTGGTGTTGCGGGCGGATCGGATGCGGACCGTGCGGGAGGTCATCGCGGGGTTGACCGATGAGCGGCTGAGCGAAAAGACAGTGCCGGTGACGGAGCCCGGCTACCCGGAGTCGGAGAGTTTCGAGGTCAGCCGGTGTCTCGGTTGCATCCTGAGCGAGGAGTGGCACCACCGGATGTACGCCGAGCGCGACCTCGCCGTACTGCGTGGGTGAAGAACTGTCGGGACGATGTTCTAGCCTCGTCCGGGATCGGAGGTTCGACATGGTGCTCGCGGACTGGCGGAAGCTGGCTCAGGCGCTGCAGACGAGGTTCGTGACGGCGTCGTTGGCCGAAGGAGCCCGGTTCGTGCAGGCCGTCGGCGAGGCGTGCTCGTCCGACGAGTCCGTGCCGGAGTTGCGGCTCGGCGGGACGTTCGTGGATGTCTCCGTCCGGGACGAAGGCGTGGCGCAGCAGATCAGCACGATCGCGGCCGACCACGGTTTGACCGCCGATCCGACGGCCGTGGCGCAGCTCGAGATCGCGCTGGACACCGACGATCTGCCCGCGATCGGTCCCTTCTGGGCGGCGGTGCTCACCGGGACCACGGACTCCTTCAAGGGCAACGACATCTTCGACCCGACGGGCCGCGTCGCGAATCTGTGGTTCCAGGGGACGTCTCCGCATGCGACCCCGCGGCAGCGGTTCCACCTGGACCTCTGGCTTCCGGCCGAGGTCATCCCGGCGCGGATCGAGGCCGGGCTCGCGGCGGGCGGCAAGGTTGTGTACGACGACGAGGCGCCGGCGTTCATCGTGCTGGCGGACCCGCAGGGCAACAAGGTCTGCCTCTGCACGTCGGAGGGCCGGTAAATAGGCCGCGCGACCGACAACTGCTCTGCTACGGTCGCCCCAACTCGAGGAGGTGCGTGATGGCTTGCATGGTTATCCGGTTCCGCGCCGATCCCTCCTCTTTGGCTGTCCGCTGATACCTGTGTGCTGACGGCTTCCCGGTCCGGTTGGTGCGTCGCGGCGTCTGGCCGCGGATCGCGTGCGCGCTGAGTTCACCCGGCGCGTACTCCGTGCCGACCGAACCGGAGCTTCCGCATGTCCTCCGTGGACACCCAACTTCATGCTGCCCTCGCACGCGCTCTCGACAGCGTCCCGCACCACGAACTGCGCAGCCGGGTCACCGCGCTGTCGTTGCGCTACCGCGCCGAGCAGGTCGACGACTCTGCTCCCGGGATGCGCGACGACCTCGACGCCCTCGCGTACGCCGTCATCCGCATGCCGGCGACCTTCCGGGCGCTGTACGCCGCGCTGTCGGCGGCTCAGCGTCATATCGACGCGTCGTTCACCAGTCACCTCGACCTCGGCGGCGGAACAGGCGCGGCCGCCTGGGCCGCCGCGTCCCTGTGGCCGACCATCACCACCGAGATCATCGAACGCCAACCGGCCGCGATCCGGCTCGGCAGACAGCTTGCCGCAGGCAACAGCTGGCGCTGGACCGTGGCCGACCTCCGCCACTGGAGCCGGCCCGGGCCAGTTGACCTCATCACGATCGGTTCTGTGCTGAACGAGCTGACCGACCACCTCCGCCACGCCTTGATCCGGGCCGCGGCACGAACCGCGAGCACGATCGTCCTCGTCGAACCCGGCACGCCCCGCGGCCATCGCCGTACCCTCCAAGCGCGTGACGAGCTGATCGAGCACGGGTTCACGATCGCCGCTCCCTGCCCGCACCAACGCGGCTGTCCGACCGACTGGTGCCACTTCGCCGCACGTCTCCCGCGCACCGAACTGCACCGCGTCCTGAAGGACGGCACGCGCAACTACGAGGAAGAGAGGTTCAGCTACCTCGTCGCCACGCGCCGACCGGTCAGGCCTGCGCCGGCGCGGGTGATCCGCCGACCGGGCAGGCCGAAGGGCCAAGTCGTCCTCGACCTCTGTACGTCGGCCGGCACCGCTCAACAGTTGGTGGTGCCGAAGTCGTCAGGGGCGTACCGCGCTGCCCGCAACACGACATGGGGCGACGCCTGGGATCAGAGGTCGTAGCCGCCCGAAGCCTCCACCGTTTGGGCGGTGATCCAGCCCGAGTCGGGCGAGCCGAGGAACGCGATGACCTTGCCGAGGTCGCCGGACTCACCGATCCGGCCGAGGGCGGTCCGCTCGGCGATCGGAAGGATCAGCTCGGGGTGCTGCGCGAACGCGTCGTCCCCGAGGCGGGTCCGGGTCACGCCGGGAGCGACGGCGTTGACCCGGATCCCGCGGGCGCTCAGCTCCTTGGCGAGGTATCGGGTGAGCACGATCTGCGCGCCCTTCACGCTCGCGTAGACGGAGTAGCCGGGCGACGGTCGAGCCGACGGGAGCGCGGAGGTGCTGGTCGTGTAGACGATCGAACCGTTGTCGGCGATCAACGGCAGGAGCGTCTGGGTGAGGAAGTACGGGCCTTTGAGGTGGACGTTGAGCATCTGGTCGAACAGGTCCTCGGTCGTGTCCTCGAACATCACCGGATGCTGCCCGACGCCGGCGTTGCTGACCAGGAAGTCGAACGACCTCCGGTCCCATTGCTCGAGTACGCCGGTCAGCGCGGCCCTGAACTCGGCGAACGTCTCCGGGCGCGAGACATCCAGCGGCAGCGCGGCCGCCGTACCGCCGTCCTTCTCGATCCGCTCGACCGTCTCCAGGCCGCGTTCGCGGCTGCCGCGGTAGGTGACGACGACCGCCGTACCGCGCTTGGCGAGTTCGAAGGCCGCGCCCTGGCCGATGCCGGAACTTCCGCCGGTGATCACAGCTACTTGCATAATCGTGCACAACTCCTACTGAGTGGGAAGCAGGTACCTCTCCAGTAGACGTGTAATTGCAGGAGGAGGGTTAGATCGATCCTCGCCTACACTTGCACGATCCTGCCGCCATCGCGGCTCGGCGGTATGCCGAACTCGCGACGGTACTCGCGGCTGAACTGCGACGGGCTGTCGTACCCCACGGCGTACCCGGCGCTCGTCACGTCTTCGCCAAGGCCGACCACGCGGAGCCGGGCTTCGTGCAGCCGGATCTTCTTCTGGAACTGGATCGGCGTGAGCTCGGTGACGACGCGGAAGTGGCGGTGGAAGGCCGACGTGCTCATGCCGGCCATCGCGGCCAGGTCCTCGATCCGGAACGGCTCGGTGTAGTGGTTGCGGATCCAGCTGATGACGCGGGCGACGTGCGACAGGCTGCTGTCCGCGAGGCCGATCTCGCGCACCGCGGCGCCTTGGGGGCTGCGCAGGAGCCGCCAGAGGATCTCGCGCTGGACGAGTGGGGCGAGTACGCGTGCGTCGTCGGGCTGGTGCACGAGCCGGAGCAGGCGGATCATCGCGTCGACCAGCTCGGCCGATGCGTGGTCGACGCTGAGTCCCCGGACCGGCCCGCCGGGCTTGTCGGTCGCGTCGAGGAGCAGCGAGGCGATCAGGTCCGGTCGGAGCTCGAGCCCTACGCCGAGGCACGGTTCAGCCTTGGACGCTTCGACGAAGTGCCCGGTCACCGGCAGGTCCACCGACACGATCACGTAGTCGCCGGCGCCGTACTCGAACACCTGCTGCCCGAGCGCCAGCCGCTTCCGGCCCTGCGCCACCAACGCGAACGTAGGCGAGGCCAAGCCGGCCGACGGCAGGGTAGGCGCCTCGACAACCGACAGTAGCAACCCGTCGATGGCCCCCTCGAAACCCACAGCCCCGAGGATCAACCGCCGCAACTCCGCCAATGCCACGGCTACACAGCACCCACCAGAAGACAGAACGGGTGCCCCGCCGGGTCAGCCATGACATACAGCGGCTCATCCTCGTCCGAGCCGCGGTCGTGCAACAGCCGGGCACCAAGCTCCTCGGCCCGGGCCCGATGCCGCTCCAGGTCGTCAACCGACGGTACGGCGTAGTCGATGTGCAACTGCATCGGCACCTCGGCCGACGGCCACGTCGACGGCGTCAACTCGTCGACCTGCTGAATCGCCAACTGGCGCTTCCCGTCCTCGTCGACAAGCAACAACCAGCCGGGATCATCCGCCGCGGATAGCTCGCCATGCCGATCACTTTACGGGGTGCGGAAGGAGGCTCTGTAGGTGTTCGGGGGGATGCCTACTACTCGTTTGAACTGGCGGCGGAGGGTTGTCGCGGTGCCGAGGCCAGTGGCAGTGGCGACCGATTCGATGCTGTTGTCGGTGGCTTCGAGCAACTGCTGGGCCCGGCGGACCCGTTGGGTCAGGAGCCACTGAAGTGGTGTCTGGCCGGTGACCGCGCGGAACTGCCGGCCGAGGTGGCGAGTGCTGGTGTTGGCACGCCGGGCGAGGTCCGTGACGGTCAGCGGCTGGTCCAACCGCTCCTCGACCCATGCCAGGAGCTCCGCAAGGGTGTGATCGCCGCTGACCGGCATCGGCGTCGCCACGAACTGGGCCTGTCCACCGGCCCGATGCGGCGGTACGACCAGCCGCCGGGCGACGGTGTTCGCGACCGTCGCGCCGTGATCAAGGTGGACGAGGTGCAGACACAGGTCGACCGCGGCCGCCTTGCCGGCCGCGGTCAGGATGTTGCCGTTGTCGGTGTAGAGCACGTCGGGATCGACGACGGCCTGTGGATAGCGCGCACTCAATGCCGCCGCGTGGGCCCAGTGAGTGGTGGCCCGGCGCCGGTCGAGCAACCCGGCCGCACCCAGCACGAATGCGCCGGTGCACAACGACGCGATCCTCGCCCCGGACTCGTAGGCGGCGCGCACGGCGGACACCAGTTCGGTCGGCGGCGGCTCGTCGACGTCCACCAGCGCGGGGACGATGACGGTGTCAGCCCGAGCGAGCCACTCAAGCCCGTCGTCCGGTTCGACCGTGAATGGTCCGACCCGGACCGATGCCGGCCCGCACAGGCGTACGTCGTACCACTCGTCGGCCCCGAGCGGCGGGTTGCCGAAGATCTCGTACGCGATCCCGAGCTCGAAGTGCAGCAAATGCCCGGCGGTCGCCAGCGCGACAGTGTGCATGTCCGAAAGTGTACGAACAGTGTCGTTCCGGACTCTCACCGACCTGCCTCCGGTACGGCGAGACTCGACGTATGAACGCTGTCGTTGTCTATGGAGCAACCGGCCACACCGGCCGATTCGTCGTCGAGGAACTGCTGCGCCAGGATCTCCAGCCGGTGGTATCCGGCCGCAACCAGGCCGCACTCGAATCCGCCTGGCCCGCCCTCGAGATCCGTCCGGCCG
This sequence comes from Kribbella sp. NPDC051586, assembly GCF_044453965.1. Lineage (NCBI taxonomy): Bacteria > Bacillati > Actinomycetota > Actinomycetes > Propionibacteriales > Kribbellaceae > Kribbella > Kribbella sp. NPDC051586. Next base: position 1,286,305 of record NZ_JBITDF010000003.1, read on the forward strand.
CGGTCGACGACCCCCGCGCCCTGGACCAGGCGCTCAAGAACGCCGCCGCGATCATCAACTGCGCCGGTCCGTTCGCCGCGACCGCGGATCCGATGATCGACGCGGCCGGCAAGGCCGGGATCCCGTACGTCGACGTCGCGGCGGAGATCGAGGCCAACGTGTCGACGTACGCCAGGCACAGCGCTACGCCGGTCGTGCCGGCGATGGCGTTCTACGGCGGCCTCGGTGATCTGTTGGCGACCGCAGCGCTGGGGGAGCGGACCACGGCCGACGAGGTGCACGTCGCGTACGGGCTGACCAGCTGGCACCCGACGCCGGGCACCCGCGCCGCCGGGCAGGTCTCGCACGACCGCCGCAACGGGCGCAGGCTGCGCTTCGCCGACGGCGCCTTGCAGTACCACGACGACAAGCCGGCCCTGGAGGATTGGGCCTTCCCGGAGCCGCTCGGTCGACGGCGGGTGATCCCGGAGTTCACGATGGCCGATGTCGTCACGATCCCGAGCCACCTCGCCGTACCCGAGGTTCGGACGTACATGACGGTCGAGGCCGCCGGCGATCTGGCCAATTCGGACACCCCGGCGCCGATGGCCGTCGACGAGCTCGGCCGCTCCGACCAGGCCTTCGTCGTCGACGTCCGGATCCGGATCGGCGGCGAGGAGCGCCGGGCGACGGCCCGCGGGCAGGACATCTACGCGATCTCCGCGCCGCTCGCGGTCGGCGCCGTACGGCGGATCCTGGCCGGCGAGACGCGCTCGACCGGCGTGGCATCGGCGGGGGCGATGTTCGACGCCGTCGAGTTCCTCAACGATTTACCACTGACGCTCGACCTGCCGTAAATCGATTCCCTGCGGGAGAATGTTGGTCCCCTGCTGATCGCCCATCACCAGCCGGAGGCCGCCCGCCATGCCCGTTACGCCCGATGTGCCCGATGTGCCCGACATCCGCCCGACCCGCCGTGACGTCCTCCGCCTGACCACCGCCGGTGCGATCGCGGCGACGGGACTCACTGGGCTCCCGGCGTACGCCGACGGGATCGACTACACCGCCCGCCGGACGTTCGACGACTGGGACCGGCTCTTCCAGCAGGGCGGCCCGGGCCAGCCGGACCAGCCGAACGACAACACCAACCGCGACGGCCGCTCCGGGATGCTCGCGTGGAGCCAGTCGTACGTGCTGCTCGGCCTGGTCCGGATGTACGAGAAGTACCGCGACACGCACTACCTCGACCGGCTGATCGACAACATCGACCAGGTGCTGTCGGTCCGCGACAGCGAGCGTGGCGTCACGGACTATCGCGGCCTGTCGCTGCCCGCATGGCGCGCGGACCACCCGTACACCACCGGGTACGCGACCCTTGCCGACAGCAACGGCCAGCCGCTGCTCGACCTCCGGGAAGCTCTCCCGTACGCCGAGGACACCACGATCACCGTCACCGCCGGGACCCGCGGCGACACGTTCTCGGTCCAGCTCGTGAACACCTTCGTCAACCGCACAGTCTCGCTCACCGATCTCTCGCTCGACCCGGCGAGCCCCGACTACGCGGTCAGCCGGATCTACGCGGCGGCTCCAGGACCGCTGCAGCTGACGGCGATCGATCGCCGGCCGACGCCGCGCGCGGGCGACCTGCCCCAGCTCGGCTCGTACCAGATGCACTGCAAGCCGGTGATCTTCGCGGTCCACACCGGCATGATCACGTACCCGATCGCCAGCTTCGCCCGGATCGTCCTCAGCTCGCCGGTCCTGCGCCGGCGCTACCTGCGGAAGGCGGTCGAGTACCTCATCGCCTGCCGCGAGGCGGTCGCGGTCCACGACTGGGAGTACCGCGACGGCGGATATCTGATCTGGCCGAAGGGTCAGCCGCTCGCCTACGACGGGTGCGAGCAGCCGATCAACCAGTCGGTCGGCCTCGGTCAGACCCTGGTCGAGCTCGCGCTGGCGACCGGCGACCGTGAGTACCGGCGGAAGGTCGCCGCGATGGGCCGCATGCTCGCGGGTCAGCTCACGGTTGACGCGGGCGACGCCTACCTCTGGCACTACTGGCCGTCCGGCGGCCATATCTACGACGGGTTCGTGAAGACCGGCGACCCCGCGACCGATCTGTCGATCTTCACGCCGTCGGGAGGGCCCGCCCGCCAGTTCGAGGACATCAGCCACGGTGCGATCGACGTCGAGTTCGCCGTCCGGGCGTTCCGTGCGCGGCTGGCGTTCACGGGCCAGGACATGGCGCGGATCGCGCGGACGTTCACCCAGAACGTTGCGGCCACGGACGCCGACGGGCTGCCCGCCATCCACACCACGGTCGCCGGCACGACGCTCGGCGCGGCTTCGGTAGCGCAGCAGGCACCACGCTGGATGCAGGCGAACGCCTGGGACCCGCAGGTCCACGCCCACTGCCTCGCCCTCTACAACCGCTACCAGCCGACCCCGGAACGCGACGGTCAGCAGGCCATCGGCTTCGGGTGGCTCCTCGCCAACGTGGCGTACCTGAACTGGGCCCGGTAATTCTCAGGTGACGTGACATAGCCTGGAAGCGTGGAGGGGACCGAGGTTGGGGTGGGGGGTGCTCCGTCCCGGACGGGGCGCGTTGCCGCAGTTGTGATCGCCGGGTTGTTGCCGTGGGCATGGTTCTTGCTGCGGGACAGACTCGGCTTGGTCACGGACGTGCTCGCGATCCTGCTGCCGATGCTGGCGCTGATCGTTGCCCTGGTGGTCGGTGTGCTCGGGCGGCGGCGCCCTGGAGCCGTGGCGTTCGCGGTGTCGACGTTGCTCGTCGGGATCGTCGGCACGGTCGGGCCGTGGATCCCGCACGGGTCCGGGACGGTCGACCCGAGTCGCGCCGTACGGTTCGCCGCGGCGAACATCGGCGCCGGGGAGCTCGAGGGTGCGGACGAGCTGATCGCGCAGAAGGCCGACGTACTCGTGATCTCCGAGATCGGGCAGCCACTGACCGAGCGGCTGTCCGAGGAGTACCCGGAGCACGTCGCGTACTGGAACGGCCCGTCGGTCGGGGTCTTCAGTCGCTGGCCGATGACGGTGCTCGAACCGCCCGGGCCGGATCTTCCGGGGTACATGCTCCGCGTCCATGCGCCGTCGGGTGACTTCGACCTGCTCGCCGTCCACGTGCCGAAGCCGTGGTACAGCTCCGGCGGTTCGTCGTACAACACGCCCGCGAACACCATTCCGTACCAAACGACCGTCGCCAACCATCACCGGCTGATCGAGCAGCTCGCGCTGCGTGCGAGACGGGACGACCACCCGGTCGTGATCGCCGGCGACCTCAACACGACGGACCGAGGCCGCGACTACCGGGTACTGGCCGATCCGCTCCACGACGCGATGCTGAACGGCTGGGGCCGCCCGTCGCAGATCGGCCGGTGGGCCGCCCTGTTCGTCCGGATCGACCATCTGTTCCTGAAGCCGGGCTGGTGCTCGGACGACACCGCCTGGTACACGGTGCCGGCGTCAGACCACCACGGTCTCGTCGCAACGATCGGCCCCTGCAAGACATGACCGAACTCGAACAACTTGACGGCACCAGCGGCCGTTGAATGACTTCGGGTGGCTGGCATGGCAGGATTTGCACGGTGAGTAGCGGTACGACGGACGAGCAGCGCCTGGCCGACCTGGCGCGGCTGCGGCGCGTGAAGGACCGGATCGACCGGGAGTACGCGCAGCCGCTGGACGTCGATGCGCTCGCCCGGGGTGCGCACATGTCGTCGGGGCATCTGAGCCGCGAGTTCAAGCGTGCCTACGGAGAGTCGCCGTACGGGTATCTGATGACGCGCCGGATCGAGCGGGCGATGATGCTGCTGCGGCGCGGCGGGATGAGCGTCACCGACGTCTGCTTCGCGGTCGGCTGCCAGTCGCTGGGCACGTTCAGCACCCGTTTCACCGAGCTGATCGGCATGCCGCCGAGCGTCTACAAGGAGCGCGCGGGCGACGCGACCCTGGGCATCCCGTCGTGTGTCGCGAAACAGGTGACGCGACCGATCAGGAATCGAGAAGCATCTCCGACGTCCGGCACGTAGTTTGACGCCATGACGAACAACCCGGAGATCAAGATTCACGCCAGCTTCCTGCCGCACACCGATCCCGAGGCGTCCGTGGCCTTCTACCGCGACCTCCTCGGCTTCGAGATCCGCCTCGACGTCGGGTACGAAGGCATGCGCTGGATCACGGTCGGACCGCCCGGGCAGCCCGACACCTCGATCGTCCTGACGCCGCCGGCCGTCGACCCCGGGCTGACCGACGACGAGCGCCGTACCATCGGCGAGATGATGGCGAAGGGCACGTACGCCACGCTGGTGCTCCAGTCCGACGACCTCGACGGTCTGTTCGAGCGGCTGCAGGCCACCGACGCCGAGGTGATCCAGGAGCCGATGGACCAGCCGTACGGCATCCGCGACTGCGCTTTCCGGGATCCCGCCGGGAACCACATCCGGATCAACCAAGCTTCCTGAAACCCGACTCCTGGAGAAGGATCAGACATGAGCCGCGACGAGCACGTTGCCGACAGCCACGACATGATCCGGGTCACCGGCGCGCGGGTGAACAACCTGAAGGACGTCAGCGTCGAGATCCCGAAACGCCGGCTGACCGCGTTCACCGGGGTGTCCGGCTCGGGCAAGAGCTCGCTGGTCTTCGGCACGATCGCGGCCGAGTCGCAGCGCCTGATCAACGAGACCTACAGCGCGTTCGTGCAGGGCTTCATGCCGACGCTGGCCCGCCCGGAGGTCGACGTACTCGACGGCCTGACCACGGCGATCCTCGTCGACCAGGAGCGGATGGGCGCCAACCCGCGCTCCACCGTCGGTACGGCGACCGACGCGAACGCGATGCTCCGGATCCTGTTCAGCCGGATCGCGAAGCCGCACGTCGGCCCGCCCACGGCGTACTCGTTCAACGTGCCGAAGCGGACCGCGACCGGCTCGATGACCGCGGACAAGGGCGCCGGTGAGAAGAAGGTCGTCCGCGAGCAGGTGTACGCCGGCGGCATGTGCCCGCGCTGCGAGGGCATGGGATCGGTCACCGACTTCGACCTGACCGCGCTGTACGACGAGAACAAGTCCCTGGCCGAGGGCGCGCTGACGATCCCCGGCTACAGCATGGACGGCTGGTACGGGCGGATCTTCCGCGGCTGCGGCTTCTTCAACATGGAGAAGCCGATCAAGAAGTACACCAAGAAGGAGCTGCACGACCTGCTCCACCGGGAGCCGACCAAGATCAAGGTCGAGGGCATCAACCTCACCTACAACGGCATCATCCCGGCGATCCAGCGCTCGTTCCTGTCCAAGGACGTCGACGCGATGCAGCCGCACATCCGCGCCTTCGTCGAGCGCGCGGTCACGTTCACGACCTGCCCCGACTGCGAGGGCACCCGGCTGGGCGCCGAGGCGAGGTCCTCGAAGATCAAGGGCAAGAACATCGCGGACCTGTGCGCGATGCAGATCACCGACCTGGCCGCGTGGATCCGCGCGCTGAAGGAGCCCTCGGTCGCGCCGCTGCTGAAGGCGCTCGGAGAGGCGCTCGACTCGTTCGTCGACATCGGTCTCGGATACCTGTCGCTGGAGCGGCCCGCCGGCACGTTGTCCGGCGGTGAGGCGCAGCGGACGAAGATGATCCGCCACCTCGGGTCGTCGCTCACCGACGTGACGTATGTCTTCGACGAGCCGACCATCGGGCTGCACCCGCACGACATCCAGCGGATGAACGACCTGCTCCTGCAGTTGCGCGACAAGGGCAACACCGTCCTGGTCGTGGAGCACAAGCCGGAGACGATCGCGATCGCCGACCACGTCATCGACCTCGGCCCGGGCGCCGGGTCCGGTGGTGGTGAGGTGGTGTTCGAGGGGACGCTCGACAAGCTGCGGACCAGCGGGACGCTGACCGGACGGCACCTGGACGACAGGGCCTCGGTGAAGTCGTCGGTGCGTTCGGCGTCGGGTGCGTTGGAGGTGCGTGGAGCTTCCTTGAACAACCTGCAGGACGTGGACGTCGACGTACCGCTCGGGGTGCTGGTCGTGGTGACCGGGGTGGCCGGCTCCGGGAAGAGCTCGTTGATCCGCGGGTCGATCGCCGATCGCGAAGGTGTGGTCTCGATCGACCAGGGCGGGATCCGGGGTTCGCGGCGGAGCAACCCGGCGACGTACACCGGTCTGCTGGAGCCGATCCGGAAGGCGTTCGCGAAGGCCAACGGGGTGAAGCCCGCACTGTTCAGCGCGAACTCCGAAGGCGCGTGCCCGGCGTGCAAGGGCGCGGGCGTGATCTACACCGAGCTCGGCGTGATGGCGACGGTCGAGTCTCCGTGTGAGGAGTGCGAGGGTCGTCGCTTCCAGGCCGCGGTGCTGGAGTACACGTTCGGCGGGAAGAACATCGCCGAGGTGCTCGCGATGTCGGTGTCGGAGGCCTTGGGGTACTTCGCTGACGGGGATGCTGCTACTCCGGCCGCGGAGAAGATCCTGGAGCGGCTGGCGGATGTCGGGCTGGGATACCTGTCGCTCGGTCAGCCGCTGACGACGCTGTCCGGCGGCGAGCGGCAGCGGCTGAAGCTGGCGACGCACATGGGGGAGAAGGGCGGGATCCTCGTCCTCGACGAGCCGACGACCGGCCTGCACCTGGCCGACGTCGAGCAACTCCTCGGCCTCCTCGACCGCCTGGTCGACGCCGGCAAGTCCGTCATCGTCATCGAGCACCACCAGGCCGTCATGGCCCACGCCGACTGGATCATCGACCTCGGCCCGGGCGCCGGCCACGACGGCGGCAAGATCGTCTTCGAAGGCACTCCAGCTGACCTCATCAAGAAGCCCAAGACGCTGACTGGGAAGCACTTGGCGGAGTACGTCGCCAGGTAGTGCTGGGGGGCCTGGCCGGTCTGGTGACCCCACAGCGAGATCAGCGGATCCAGTCGGGGAAGTCCTCGAACGCGGTCGTGTCGGTCAGCTGGGTGAGCTGGTTGCCGTCGGCCCGCATCGTGTACACGTCCTCCTGGCCGGCCTGCTCACGGTAGACACCTGCCACGATGCGCCGCCCGTCCGGCGACCAGTTCGGGCTGAAGACATAGCCGTCGACCTGGATCCGCGTGGTGAGGCCACCGCTCGGACGGATCGTCAGGAGCTCTCCGTCGGCTCCGGCGAAGATGATCCTGGATCCGTCCGGCGACCAGTGCGCCAGACCGTTGTCGTGCGAGTTCGGAACGCCGTACTGCGTCAGCTGCCGGATCGCGGTCCGGTCGGTGCTGCCGACGTACAGCGCGCCGGTCTGCCCGGCGTCGGGGTGCTCCGGGTCCGGACCGGGTTTCGCACGCATGAACACGAAGTGCCGGCCGTCGGGAGAGAAGCCCCCGGGAATGTCGCCGCCGCCGAAGTTGCCGCTGGGCGGATACGGGTTGGTCGTCAATCGTTTCACGTCGCCGCCGTCGGACGAGCGGATCGTATAGATGCCGTTCATGGCCGGGTCCCCGCCAGGGCCGCGGCTCGCCTGGCACAGCAGGCGTCCGCCGTACGGCGACCACGCTGTGCACCGGATGTCCACGTCGGCCGGCAGCGAAGGCACCCGCAGTACCCGGAAGCCGGAGCCGTCCGCACCGACGACGGCCGGCCGCGCCGCGCCGGTCGGTGGAAACGCGAACAAGAGAATCGTGCGGCCGGTAGGCGACCACACGGGGTCGTCCGCCGGCATCGGGAGGCTCAGCACACGCTCGTGCCCGCCCCGTGTGTCCGCGACCACGATCCGCGGCTCCCCGCTGGCCTCGTCGTACCTGCTGAAGGCGATGTGTCCAGATCCCGACCCGGCCTGCGCGGCCACCGCACCCGGCACCGAGGCCGCCAGCGGGATCATCACTGTCGCCAATGCCGTCACTCCACGCGTCATGGCGTCCCCTCCCTGAGTCTCCGACTCCAGCATGCCGGAATGCCGCCGCCGAAGCGATCAGGAATCGAGAAGCAGCCGGCGGGGTGGCCGGAATAGCGTTGAGACCAGTCAACCTCACGGGCTGCGGCCCCAGGATTTGGAGATGCTGAAATGACTTCCACGCAAGGCGCCAAGACGATCCTGCACCCGGTCACCGACCTCGAGAAGGCCAAGCCGGTGTACGCCGCGCTGCTCGGTCTGGAGCCGATGGCCGACTCGCCGTACTACGTCGGCTTCGAGGCCGAGGGCCAGCAGATCGGCCTGGTGCCGAACAGCGACATGACCTCGCCGATCGCCTACTGGCACGTCGCCGACATCGAGGCCAAGATCGCCGAGATCACCGCCGCCGGCGGTACCCTGAAGGACGCTCCGAAGGACGTCGGCGGCGGCCGCCTGGTGGCCACGCTGACCGACCCCGACGGCAACGTCCTGGGCATCCTGCAAGACCCGTCCTGATGTGCCTGATCCCAAAGCTGTACGTCGCCGCCATCTACGGCGACGTACAGCAACAGGATCCACCCGAACCGGAAGCCCTGCCTGAGGACACCCCGGCAGACGAAGCCCTCGAACCGACCCTGGCTCTAAGCTCGGCCGGGTGATCGCTCAGCTTCAGGTCAATCTGTTCTGTGCCGACGTGGATGCCTGCCTGGCCTTCTACACCCGCCTCGGCCTGACCGAAGCCTTCCGGGCGCCGGCGACGGGACCCATCCAGCACGTCGAGGTAGAGGCCGCCGGCATCCGGATCGGCCTCACCTCGGCGCGGGTCGCGAACGAGCTGGTCGACCTGGGCGTCGCGCCATCGAGCACCCCGTCCACGGAGATCGTCTTCTGGTGCGAGGACGTCGACGCCTTCTACGACGGCGCATTGGCCGCCGGCGCGACTCCCGTCGTACCGCCGACCGATTCTCCGGACAACCGGCTCCGCTTCGCGTGGTTTCGAGATCCGGATGCTCACCAGGTGAAACTCGTGCAGAATCGCTCGCATGGCTGATTCCGGGGTCCGGCATGTGTTGTTCGACGCGGACGGCGTACTGCAGGATCTGCCGGGCGGTTGGTATGCGGCGATGGAGCCGTATCTGGGTGATCGCGCCCGCGACTTCCTGCACGAGACGTGGTCCGACGAGCTGCCGATGCTCGCGGGGCGCGGCGACTACCTGCCGGTGCTCGAGGCCTCCCTGGTGCGGTACGGCGTGAGCACTCCGGTGGCCGAGGTGTACGACGCGGTGTGGAAGAACATCGTCCTGATCGAGGAGTCGCTCGACATCGTGCGGGCCCTCAAGCGCAACGGGTACGGCGTACACCTCGGCACCAACCAGGAGTTCTACCGCGGCGAGCACATGCGAACGGCCCTCGGGTACGACGACCTGTTCGACGTGAGCTGCTACTCGTACGACCTCGGCGTGGCCAAGCCAGACCCTGCCTTCTTCACCCGGGCCGCCGACCGGATCGGCGCTGACCCGGCGGGAATCCTGTTCATCGACGACACCTCCCGCAACATCACCGGCGCCCGGACGGCGGGCCTCCATGCCGAGCTGTGGGACTTCACCCAGGGCCACGACGCCCTGCACGCGATCCTCAGCGAACACGGAGTCGTCCGGTAGTCATTCGACGACGATCTCCACCGCGATGTTGCCCTGCACGGCCCGGGAATACGGGCACACCGCTTCTGTTGCTTCGAGCAACTTCTTGCCGGTCTCGCCGCCGAGGTGGTCAGGGAGTTCGATCCGCAGTACGGCGGCGAGAGCGAACCGTCCGTCCGCGGGAACCAGGCTGACCTCGGCGGTGACCGCGACGTCCTTGGCGTCGAGGTTGCGGGCCTGCGCGACGCGGTCGAGGCTGGTCGCGAAGCAGGCGGCCCAGCCGGCGGCGAAGAGCTGTTCGGGGTTGATGCCGTCGCCGGTTCCGCCCATCTCCTTGGGGAATGCGAGCTGAATGTCGAGCTGCCCGTCGGCGGTGACGGCGCGGGACTCGCGGCCGGATGAAGTTGCGACTGCTGTGTATGTGGGGTTCATACCGTCAACGATCCGGGGCGGCGGGGGAGAGGTTCAATTACCTCCTTGGTGCAGTTACCTCGCTGGTAATGGCTGCCTGACCGCACCGCGCCGTACCCTTCAGTTGTTATGACCGTCCTGGATGAGCCACAGACCGCCGGCGAGCTGCTGCGGTTCTGGCGGATGCACCGGCGGCTGAGTCAGCTGGAGTTGGCGCTCGAGGCCGAGGTGTCTACGAAGCACCTGAGCTTCGTGGAGACGGGCCGTGCGCAGCCGAGCAGGCAGCTTTTGGTCCATCTCTCGAACCATCTCGACCTGCCGATCGCCGAGCGCAACCGACTGCTGCTGGCCGCTGGATTCGCTCCGATCTATCTCGACCAGCCGTACGACTCCGAGGCGATGCTGCCGCTGCGCGAATCGCTGCGGCGACTGCTCGACGCCCATATGCCCAACCCGGCCCTCATCGTCGACGGCCTGTGGAACCTGATCGACGCGAACGCCGCGGCCTCGCTGCTGTGGGCAGGCGTAGATCCCGCCCTGCTCGAACCACCGATGAACATGCTGCGGCTGTCGGTGCACCCGGGCGGCCTGCCGAGCATCTCGTCGATGACCGCCGCGTGCAGTCTGCCGCTCATTCACCAACTCAAACGCCGAAGCCGCGAAACCGCCGACGAAGCACTGGCCGGCCTTCTCGACGAGCTCGAGCCCTACCTGCCTGACTCCCCGCCGACAGCCCCGGCCCAGCAACCGATGGTCACCCTCGACCTCAGCACCCGCCTCGGCCCGGTCCGCCTGTTCACCCTCATCGCCACCATCGGCGCGCCACTGGAAGTAACTGCCGCGAGCCTGGCGATCGAGACCTTCCTCCCCGCCGACCCGATCAGCGCGGACCGCCTCCAGGAACTCTCCAGCTAGCGCTGGAGTAGTTGCCTTGAGGATTCGAAGCCGAGGCGTTCGTAGAGCGGGACGGCTTTGGTGCCTGAGTGGACCGTTACGCGGAGAGCTCCCAGACGTACGGCGTGGTCCGAGGCGGCCTGTATGAGGGCCGCGCCGATTCCTTGGCCTCGTACGTCCGGCGTGACGAAGACGCTCTGGATGTCTGCGGACATCCGGCTGGTCATCCCGGGCCTTGGCGGGCGGGCGATGAGCGCCACCCAGGCCATACCGACCAGCTCAGGGCCGTCGAGCCGCGCGACGTACGCCACGTGCGAAGCCGCGCAGGCGGCCCACCACTCCTCGAGCTCCGCCGCGAACGCGTCAACGGACTGCTGCACCAGCTCCCCGTCGTCGCTGTTCAGCCACAACAACCGCGCCAATTCTGCAATGTCGTCCGCGTTAGCCTCGCTGATCCGCACAGCCTGAGTCTTTCATGATGTCTGCGGGGGAGCAGCGGAATTACCTCACTTCCCCTTCGCTGCAAGGCGGAACGCGGAGATTCCGAAGAACACGCCGCCGAGTAGCGCGTAGCCGCCGACGGTGGTGAGTGAGGCCTTCGCGCCGCCGGCCATCAGGATGAAGCTGCTGCCGGCCAGGACCGAGATGCCGCCGCTGAGGATCATCGCCCACTGACCGCCGAGCCGGTACCGCTGGATCGCGACGATCAACTGGACGATGCCCGCGGTGATCGCCCACGCGCCCCAGACCCGCAGCACGCTCGGGATGCCTGACGCGACCGCGACGGCGAGCCCGATCGCGGTCAGAAGACTCAACGCCATGTTCACGTAGAGCGGTGTCCTGGCGCGCGTCGTACCGGATGAACGGAAGTCGATGACGGCGGCGGCGAGGTCGAACAGCGGGTAGATCAGGAGCAGGACGACGGTTCCCGGGTTGATCGTCCTGGCGATCGCGATCGTCAGGATCGCCCAGACGACGGCGAATCCGAACCTGACGAAGTACAGGGTCCGCAGCGTCTGGGTGCTGCTTCTGGTTGCAAGTGAAGTGGACACCAGGTCTCTTTCGTGGAGCCGTAGATAGAACGATCGGTATAGGGGGAGTCTGCAGAGGTCAGCCGACGGTTGTCAAGACCGATCGTTCTGTCTGCTAGCCTCGGGACATGTCAGAAGCGCGGGCTCGACTGCTCAGCACGGCCACCGGGTTGTTCTATGCCGACGGCATCCACGCGGTGGGTGTCGACCGGGTGATCGCCGAGGCGAAGGTGACACGGGCGACGCTGTACAGGCATTTCCCGAGCAAGGACGACTTGATCGTCGCGTACCTGACGCAGGCCGACGAGACGATCCGCGCACAGGTGGACGAAGCGCGGGCTCAGGATGCGAGTCCCGACGATGTGATTCGGGCTGTCGGCCGGTCGATCGCCGCTGACATCCAGAGCGCCGGCTTCCGCGGCTGCGCGTTCCTGAACGCCGCCGCGGAGTACCCGGATCCGGACGTCGCGGTCCACCAGGCCGTTCTCAGACATCGCCAGTGGTTCCTGGCGACGATGACAGAACTGTTCGAAGGCATCGGCAAGATCGACGCCGAACCCGCCGCCCGCCACTTCGTCATGCTCCGCGACGGAGCCATGGCCGCCGGCTGCCTGACCGACCCGAAGCCCGTCTGCGACACCTTCCGCCGCGGAATCGAAGGCCTCCTGACCTACCGCAGCCGCGAAGCAACCCGCCCCTAGAACCACACAGCGGGCTTTCCCGGCGCCGTCGGCGCCCGCACTGCACCGGACCTGGCACACTGGCTCGGCATGAGCTCCGAAGCGCAGACCGCCGAGCAGCGACCGGACCATTACGACAGCTTCGCCGAGGCGTATGCGCGCGCGAACGAGAACGGCCTGTTCAACCGGTGGTACGCCCGGCCGGCGGTGCTCGACCTGCTGGGTGACGTCGCCGGGCGCCGGATCTTGGACGCCGGCTGCGGTTCGGGGCCGATCGTCGCCGACCTGAAGGAGCGAGGAGCGAGCGTGGCCGGGTTCGACGCGAGCCCTGCGATGATCCGGCTCGCCCGGGAGCGGCTCGGAGACGACGCCGACCTGAAGGTTGCCAACCTGGCCCTGCCGCTTCCGTACGACAACGAGGCCTTCGACGACGCGTTGGCCGTGCTCGTGCTGCACTACCTCGAGGACTGGTCAGGCCCGCTCACCGAGCTGCGCCGGGTACTGAGGCCAGGCGGTCGGTTGGTCGTGGTGGTCAACCACCCGGTTATCACGCCGGTGCTGGACCCCGAGGTCGACTACTTCGCGACCGTGCCGAAGACGGAGGAGTACGACTTCGACGGCGTCTCGGCAACACTCACGATCTGGTACCGCTCGCTGAGCGCAATGTCGGAGTCGTTCACCGCCGCGGGCTTCAGGATTTCTGCGATCAGCGAGCCGCCGGTGTCCCCGGACACGCCACCCGAGCTACTGTCCCCGAGCGAGTCCAACCGTTTCCTCGGCTTCATCTTCTTCACCCTCGAGGCCGAACCCGCTCGCTCATCTACTCCCGTGAGTTAACTGGCAGGAACGGGAGTTGATGAGCCGGGAGTAGGCGGGCGCGGGGGATCGCGGGATCCATCATCTGGGGGTGTGGGGAAGCAACGGCTTCTCGACGGTGAGGAGGTCTTCGATCGGTCGTAGCCAGCTCGACGGGACGAGGAGCTTGTAGGTGGGTGAGTGGGAGACGACGCTCGACACGCGGAGGTCGGCGATCAAGCTGAGGAGGGCGTTGGCCTGCTCGAAGCCGAGTTGCTGGGTGAATCCGAGGTGGTGGACGGCGTCGGAGATGGCTTGGGTGTAGGCGTCTTTCTCGGTGAAGCGGCTGCAGAGGTGGACGATCGCATCGGGGGTGCGGACGATGGGACGGTGCGGAGAGGTGGCGGGGATCACCTCGACGGTGAGGTCGCACCAGGAGGCGATCTCAATGCCCTGGCCACTGATTTCGCCATCGCCCATTGCGGCGTGCGCGTCGCCTATGACGAACCGGCCGGTACCGGTCTCGTCGTGGAGATAGAGGGTCGAGTCCGGGGCGAACTCCTTGGTGTCGAGGTTGCCGCCGTGGTCCCAGGGGTCGGCCGTCAGTTCGGGCCGGACCAGGCCGAGCCAGCCGAGCATCGGGACAACTGGTACGACGTGTTGGCCGTCGAGGATCGCCTGGTCACCGCGGAGTTCGGCGCGGCCGGCGTATTCCTGGTTCGCGGACTCGCGGAGGACGCCGCCCCACGGCTCCCAGGGTTTGGTGGTGGCGGCGAAGCCGTAATGGCCGACGGGGTCCAGTTCAAGGCGGTGGAGGTGGAAGGCGAGGGTGTCGCCAGGCCTTACGCCCTCGACGCGGAGTGGGCCGGTCAGGAAGGGATAGTCCGAACCGGGCCAGGTACGGATCCGGGTTCTTCGACCGGGCTGAAGGATCGCGGCGTCCGGGAGATCGTGGCAGACCAGATCGACGGGTGGCGCAGCGATGGGGTCCATATCACGGCACTGTAGGACGATCGAAGCGATGTCACAGGCGATTATCAGTGCGTTCTTGCCTCAGTCGACTGGGCGTCGTGCACACGGAAGCGCACTCACAGGGCGATGAGAGGGCGCAAGCCTCCTGCGAGCAACCGCGCGGTCCGGCAGGGACTGTGAGCCCGTTGTCTATACCTTGCTCGCCACCACCATGTAGTTCTCGGCCTCAGGGTTGTACGTGCTCGTTTCCGTCCGGAGTCCGACCTGATGCAGCTCGGCTGCGAGTTCGTCGTATCGGTAGGGCCAGCACGACAGCAGTTCCGAGCGGACAAGAACCGACCCGGCCGCATCAACTTGCGCGACCGCAATCTCGATGTGGTGCTCCTCCTCCCAATGTGACGCAATCTCCCAGCGGTAGACCACGACGGCATTGCGACCGTTCCGGCGAACAAGACGGTCACTGATGTCCAGGCGGGAACCTCTGGCCCTCACGAGTTCCCAGGTGCGGGAGGTGAGTACCAAGCGCCCGCCACGGCGCAGAAGCCGTGACATCGACTCCAGAGCAGCAACCCTGCCTCTCGCGCCCACGGCATGGTGCAGCGAGTTGCCCACGCAGAACACCATGTCGAAGGTGTCGTCAGCGAAATGGTCGGGCAACTCTTGCCAGTCCGCCCGCACTGTCCGGACAGGTGCCCTGAATTCCTCAGACAACTCCGCAGTCCGACGAACCATCGCTTCGCTGGCGTCAGTTGCGACCACCTGCATGCCAAGACCGGCGAGGCCGACCGCCAACTGTCCGGTTCCGCACGAACAATCGAGGACGTGAGCGTTCGACGGCAGGAGACCGAGGACGTCGTCGAACGACGCAGCGAACTCGGCCGGGGTCAGCTTTGCATCCGATATGAGCCACTCGTACACCTCGGCAAGCGCCTCATAGCTCGTCACAACTACTACCTCCGACACGGGGCAGGCTCACGGTCGCACATCAGCGGCGCAAGTCGGTTCACCAATGGTTTTGCAACATCCAGGCCGAGCCCCCAGCGGCGTCGGATGCGAACCAATGGAACTCGGCCCTGGCCCGCAGAAACGTCACGACCATGGGTTGGCGAGCCGGGAGTAGCGCCCGGCTTGCCAGTCAAGCGTGCCTGGGGGATGACCTGAACCGAGAGTCCTGCAGGCTCTCGGTTCAGTCCGGTTCGCAGACATAGAGCTGGAGCGTCGCATCTGCGCTGAGTGGCGCACGGGACCAGTCGCCGAAGCGTTCAACAACCCGGAGACCGCCGAGCGAGAGCAGCAGGGGCAACTCCTGGGGGAAGATGCTCCTGATCTCAAGCGGCGCGACAACGAAGTCGGCCTCGGTATCGGTCGAGAAGTACCACCTCCCGCGAGTCACCTGTGCGGCCGCGTCGTAGGTCTCCGCGACATCGACATGCACCACGCCACGATCCGGATCCACGAACGACAACGCGTCGCGTCTGCGTCGAACGCCGTCGGCCTCGGCAAGCATGCGCACGCTCGGGTTGAACACGTCGAAGATGAGCCGAGCTCCGGGCGCCAGGTGCCTTCGCACCGACCGAAAGCAGTTCACCAAGTCCTCAGCCTCATGCAGATGGAGCAATGAATTGGCGGCGATGAACACGAGGTCGAAAGTTCGGCCCAGGTCGAACTCGCGCATGTCGCCGTGCACCCACTCCACCTCCACGCCGCGCTCGTCCGCCTTACGCTGAGCTTCGGCAAGCATGTCCGGCGAGAACTCCAGGCCTATGCACGGATGACCGGCAGATGCGATGGGGATCAGCTTTTGTCCGGTGCCACACCCGAGTTCCAAGACACAACCGCCTTGCCGATCGGCCTCGGCCCTATAGAAGTCGACGGCCTGTTGGCCTCCGGGGAACAACCGGTCGTACAGCCTCGCATCCGAGTAGAACTGCTCGCTCATCGAGGCGCACCCTCCTTGCCGGCTCTCGGGCAACCTGCCTTTCGGCCGACAAGCGCCTCGGCCATAGTCGCGAACAAGCCGAGATCAGTCCACGGCTTATCGACACGACCGCACATCGTATGAGCGAGCGTTCCTACATGGAGACAGCGCTGTGCCAGCAGGCCGCCGAGTCGCGTACGAGTGCGTGGACACAACAGAAAGTCTGTCGCCGGGGCTGACCCTGTTGCGTACGGTTTCGGGATGGAAATCGTCGTGACACTCGACTGCATCGACACCGAAGCTCAAGCAGGGTTCTGGCTGGACGTCCTGAGACCACTCGGGTATCGACGGGCGTTCGACGCACCGCCGTATCTCAGCCTGACCACGCCCAACTCAGCACCAACACTGCTGTTGCAGGGAGTTCCGGAAGTCAAGCAGGGCAAGAATCGAATGCACCTCGACCTCGGGGTGGAAGACTTGCCGGCCGAGGTAGAGAAATTGGAGCAGCTGGGCGCGCGGCGACTCTCCAAGGAACTCACTGAACACGGCTTCCGTTGGGTCGTTCTCGCTGACCCAGAAGGAAACGAGTTCTGCGTCTTCGTTCCGCCGAAGACCTAAGGTTCGGCGGGATAGGCGGCAACACGCCGCACGAGCGCCGAGTCATCTATCGCGAAGCCGGTCCTTACCTGCGCAAACGGCCTCCACACCCGGAGACGGGAGTTGCTTCGCCTAATGCAACTCCCGTTCTTTGAGCGCCGATAATGGACATTATGTCAACTAGTGGCTGTTTTGGGTCAGTGGGAGGTAGGTCTGGCAGGACTCGATGTTGTGGAGGTTGATGTCGTTTCTGCGGTGTTGTTCCCAGTTGGCTCTGGTGAGGCGCCAACGGTTCAGTAGGCCTGGTTCGCCGAGGCGGGTGGCCCAGTCCGAGCCGTTGGGCTCGTAGCCGAGAGCTCGTGAGATCGAATTCGAGCCGTGGTTGTCCACGAACGCGTCGCTGGAGGCCTCCTTCGCCCCGAGGCCCTCGAACGCGAGATGCAGCATCGCCGCCCGCATCTCATGCCCGAGCCCGCGGCCGCGCTCGTCGACAGACAACCACGAGAAGCTCGTGACCGTGCCGAGCGCCGCGAAGTCGACACCGATGAGGTCCTGCATCCCGACCGGTCGCCCGTCCACGACGACCACGAAGTACAGTCGCCACTTGGCCGGCTCGACGTTGCCCCGGCCGCGCCAGATCGACCTCATCCACTTGGCGACGCGCAGATCCGGATCCGGCTCGTAGAGCGAGATCGGGTCGTCGTACGGCGGCGGGTCGGCGTGCGTCTTGCCGGCGCGCACCAGGTGGGCGAGCTCGCCCAACAGGTCGTCGGTTGCCCCGCGCAACTCCAACGTCGGCGTGCTGACGCGCACATCGAACAGCGGATAGCTCGTCATGGTGCAGTCATCCTCCGGCGAAAGTCGGTGACATCCGGGAGCTTTTCGAAGCCGGCCGAGGCGTACGCCGCTACCCCACCGGTGTTCGTGCTCGGTGTGCAAACGGTTGCGCTCGACGACCCCAGGTCTTGCAGCGCGGCAGCCGCCGCCAGCGTGATGCCGGTGCCGTACCCGTGACCGCGGTGCTCATGGTGGACGCCCAGCGGTTCGATCAGACCAGGCCGTCCGCGCCCGGCCGACCAGACCGTCGCCACAGCGACCGCTGCATCCTGCTCGTCGTACCCGATCAGGCAACGGGCCCGGCGGTACGGCGACGAGGCAACCATCGAGTGCCAGCGCTCGAGGGTGAACGTCGAGGTGGGGAAAGCGGCTCGCTGCAGGGCAACGCGCTCCGGGGCAGTGTTCTCGTCGACTACCTCGATCCGGAGGCCGCACTCCCCCACCTTTTCGGCGAGGTCACGACGCAGCGGCGTCCACGACTCGTCCGCGGTCCAACCGCTCTCGCGCAGCAGTTCCCGGAAGGCGGTGCCGGCGCGGGCCTCGACACTGATGTCGCCGGCGGGCAGCACACCCTGCGCCGGATCCGACAGGTCGGCCACCAGCCGGGTGGCGAACGTGTCGTCCAGGTCGACGCTCGGCGCGATGCCCATCCTGATCAATGCGTCGTCCACCATGCCGACGGCCAAGATCTCGCCGTCACGACGCCACGCCCGGAGAGACCGTGCCAGCGCCTCCGCGCCGAAGCTCCAGTTCCACCCCAGGTCTCCGGGGTGAAGCTGGACCGACCCGCCATCCTCCTGCCAGGAGGCGAGCGCCTCAGCAACCTCGTCCAGCAAACCAACGGTCGCGGTCTCCACAGTGATCGGCACGCCCCGATCAAACACCACGCCCCGCTGTGACGCATACGATTTACTGCTCAGCGGCGTGGCCCGCTGTGGACGTGAATGTGTAGGTGCTTGGAATCCTGGTACTCGCCAAGATTGGTCAGCACCGCGGCCGCCCCGGTCGTTTTCTCGGTCTCTGCCGCGATAGTTCGAACGACTCCGAACAGCCGCCGCATCACCTGCTCGTCAGCCGAATTCACCGTCAGCAACGACGCGATGTGCTGTTTCGGCACGATCACGATGTGCGTCTCCCAGAACGGCCGCGTGTGATGAAAGGCGAGCACCAGTTCGTCCTCGTGTACGACGTCGAGCCGGCTCGGATCAGGGATCGCCACATCGCAGTAGAAGTCGTTGCCGCTGTACTGCGGGGCTGACCACACTCCCAGCCACTGCTCGGCGTCGTACTCATGGAAGCGGGCCACTTCGGTGAAGCCGAGCTTCTGAGCGAGGCGCAGGGAGCGGGTGTTGGCGGTCTGGGTGGTGAGGGCTACGGCCTCGCCGGGGTGGGTCGCGCCGAACCAGGCGAGGGCGGCGGCGCAGGCTTCGGCGGCATAACCATGGCCCCAGGAGCTCGGGAGGAACATGTAGCCAAGCTCCGTCGACGCCGCCCCTGGCCGGTCCGGGTCGCGGGCGTCGAGCGTGACCATCCCGATCATCTGGCCGTCGAGGTCCACGACGAGCAGACCGGGCCGCTTCTTAGGCGACTCGGGCATGGCGCGTTCGAGCTCGTCACGTGAGCGCGGGCCGCCGATGTACGTGCCGACCTCTGCTGACGTGAACAGCTCGAGGACCGCCGTGCGGTCCCGGGCCTCGGGCTCGCGGAGTACGAGACGCTCGGTGGTGATCGGGGCGGGTGGCCAGGGTCCGAGCTCAGTCATGGCGGGCAAGGTACCAAGGGCCGGGGCCTGCCCCCGAAAGTTCCCGGAAGAAGATTGTCGGATCAGGGTCGGGGTGTTCGTGGAAGGGGTGAGCGGGCGCCCACGGAGTCGCCCACAGGTGAAGGAGATGCCGATGCAGTACCTCATTTCTGTGATCGACGGCGACAACGGACCGGAGACGGCGGACGAGTTGGGCGCCGTCGACGCGTTCAACGAGCGGCTCCAGGCCGACGGCTCCTGGGTGTACGCCGGTGGCCTCGACTCCCCCGACACCGCCACCGTGGTCGACAGCCGGGGTGCGGTCCCGATCCTCACCGACGGGCCTTTCCTGGAGTCCAAGGAGTACCTCGGCGGGCTGTGGATCATCGAGGCCCCGGATCTCGACGTCGCGCTCAAGCTCGCCGCGGAGGCGTCCAAGGTCTGCAACCGCAAACTCGAAGTACGCCCGTTCGCCGTCGAATGACCGCGGACCGGCTACCGTTTCCGGAGAATTCACCACGGGAGATGATGCCTGATGCAGTTCCTGGTTTCCGTACTCGACGACAAGACCAATTCCGCCACCGCGGACGAGATGACAGCCATCTCGGCATTCAACGAGCGGATCATCGCCGACGGCAACTGGGTCTTCGCCGGCGGTCTCGCGGCACCCGGTGCGGCCACCGTCGTGGACAACCGCGGCGCCGAGGCGATCTTCACCGACGGGCCGTACCTGGAGTCGAAGGAGTACATCGCCGGCCTGTGGATCATGCAGGCCGAGGACCTCGAGACCGCCCGCAAGCTCGTGACCGAGGCGTCGAAGGCCTGCAACCGGCGGCTCGAGGTGCGGCCGTTCCTGTGAGCGACGTCCCGGAGACGATCACGCGGGTCCACCACGAGGAGTGGGCGCGGGTGGTCGCGTCTCTGACCAAGCGTTTCGGCGACCTGGACATCGCCGAGGAGGCCGCCGCGGAGGCGTTCGCGACGGCCGTCGAGCGGTGGCCGGACGACGGCGTACCCCCGAATCCCGGCGCCTGGCTGACCACGACAGCCAACCGCAAGGCCATCGACCGGCTGCGGCGCGAGAACAAGCGCGACGACAAACACAAGGAGGCTCAGATGGTGTACGACGACCCGCCCGAGCCTCTCGGTGTCATCGACGACGAACGGCTCCGGCTGATCTTCACCTGCTGCCATCCGGCGCTCGCGATGGAGACCCGGGTGGCGCTGACGCTGCGCATGGTCGGCGGTCTGACCGTGCCGGAGATCGCTCGCGCGTTCCTGGTGCAGGAGACCGCGATGGGCCAGCGGATCACGCGTGCGAAGGCGAAGATCAAGGCGGCCCGGATCCCGTACCGGGTTCCCTCGGCGGAGGATCTCCCGCAGCGCGTGTCCGGCGTACTCACAGTCCTGTTCATCGTGTTCAACGAGGGCTACCTGGCGACGGGCGCCGACGTTGATCCGGTGCGGCACGAGCTGACCGCGGAGGCGATCCGGCTCACGCGACTCATTCGTGCCTTGATGCCGGACGACGGTGAAGTGGTCGGATTGCTGGCGTTGATGTTGCTGACGGAAGCGCGTCGTACGGCGCGGGTGTCGGTGGACGGCGAACTGGTGTCTCTCGACCAGCAGGACCGCGGGGCCTGGGATGCGGCGATGGTGGCCGAGGGGCACGGGCTGGTACGCGAGCGGTTGGCGGCCGGGGTCCGTCCGGGGCGGTATCAGATTCTCGCCGCGATCAACGCGGTTCACACGTCGGCGCGCGACGTACGGGACACGGACTGGTCGCAGGTTGTTGCGCTGTACGACCAGCTCGTCCGCGTCGACCCGTCGCCGATCGTCCAGCTGAACCGGGCGATCGCGGTCGCTGAGCTGGACGGGCCGGAGGTCTCCCTGGCGATCGTCGACCGGCTCGAGGAGCACCTGGCCGGATATCACGCGTACCACGCGACGCGCGCGGATCTGCTTCGCCGGATGGGCCGGAGTCAGGAGGCGCGTGCGGCGTACGACAAGGCGATCGAACTCGCCGGCAACACCGCCGAAACCGCCTACCTCAGCCGTCGCCGCGACCAGCTAGGCGGCTCTGCCGAAGCGGGCTAGACAGTGCCAGACCTGCTTGACGGATTGGGCGGGGTGTACGCCGGAGCGGGCGGCGTGGCCGAGTAGCTCAGGCGTGAGCTCCGAGCCGAGCGTGCGGGCCAGGTCGACGATGTGCTGCCCGCGGTACGCCGGGTCGAAGTCGTCGGGCGCCGCGCGGAAGCCCTGGTGGTACTCGACCGGGCAGCCGAGCGTACGCGCGGCCTCGTCGACGGGCGTGCCGATGAACGACGGATCCAGCACGACGGCATCTACGTCTTTGTCGAACCGTACGTCGCCGTGGACGTGAGCCTCGACGTACTCGTCGAGATCATCGAAGCCAGAAGCGTCGGCAAGCTGGCATAGCTGCGGGAGGATCTTCTTGTCACCGAAATGCTCCGGCTGGCGGGCAGAGTCCGGGAAGCAGAAGGTCGATCGGTCGATCGCCTCGGCCTTCAACCGAAAGTACGACGAGCCGAAGCGAATCCCGCCGCCGTACGGATCGTCCCGCCGATTCCACACCCCGTAAACAGGCCGAGCCG
Organism: Kribbella sp. NPDC051586; assembly: GCF_044453965.1. Classification (NCBI taxonomy): domain Bacteria; kingdom Bacillati; phylum Actinomycetota; class Actinomycetes; order Propionibacteriales; family Kribbellaceae; genus Kribbella; species Kribbella sp. NPDC051586. The sequence continues at coordinate 1,308,284 of NZ_JBITDF010000003.1, forward strand.
CGCCTGACAATTCGTCGTACCGACTGGCGAACATGCGGCTCTCCCACCGCCACCGGTCTCCACCCGGAAAGGCCGTCAATCCCCCATTGGAAACGCCGGTCACAAACTGCGACCGGTAAAACCCAAGCAGCCCCATGGACTCAATAGCCATCCGCCCGCCGTGCGGCCAATTCGGATGGAACTGCAGGGAAATCGTCACACCGGCCCCGTCACGTGTCCGCCGTCGTCGATCAGGATGAACCGCAGTGCTTCGTCGCACCTGCCCACGGCCCACCAGTGGGCGAAAGCAACCTCGGCCGTCGGGGGCATCTCGAGTTCCGGTGGCGCCACCGCGAGATCGAACCAGCGGAGGTCGCCCTCGGTGCATTCGGTCGGGACGGGCGCCTCGGGGCGTAGGTCGGCGGTGAAGTAGTACGTCGTGCGGAGTTCGGTCCCGGTGTCTCGCAGGGCGACGTACCGGAGGTTGAAGTTGTCGACGTGGTCGGAGATGACTGCGACCTCCTCGTGAAGCTCGCGGAGTGCGGCCGCTGTCGGGTTGCCGAGCTCGTTTGCTTCGACGTGACCGCCGATTCCGACCCATGAGTCGGCGATGGCTCGGGATCCTCTGCGATACAGGAGCAGGACGCTGCCCTCGCGGACCAGGAAGACCGAGGTCAGGTGGCGGGTTGTGCGGGGTGTCATCCGGGTCAGACGTTGATGTTGAAGCCCAGGTCGAGGTCGGAGGCTGGGTGGCCGCCTCGGAGCCCCCAGTTGTGGGTGGGGTGATCCCGGACGAGGATCGTCACGTGGTCGGCCGGGATGTTGAAGGGCTTCAGGTTGGCCACGATCTCGGTGTAGAGGGCGCGCTTGGCGTCGAGGGAACGGCCGGCGAAGCAGTCGATGGTGACGAGCGTGAAGTACTCCGGCTGGGTCAACCGCGGCGAGCAGGCAAACCGGTGCGGGGCGTGGACGACGAGCCGGACGTCCTTGTCCTGCGGCGGGATCTGGAACGCCGTCACCACCGCGTCGTGGACAGCATCGATCAGCGCAACTTCTTCCGCCTCGGAGTAGTCGCGACGTACCTCGATCAGCGTGCTTGGCATGCGGTGGATCCTTTCACAAGAGCAAACCTGTCGGTGGCGCCCACCAGACTGCTCCCCCGTGAAGATCCCACGAGGAGCCGCCGTGGTCGTCGAGGCGGGCAAGGTCCTGGTCGTGAAGCGCTACCTGCGCCTCGAGAGCTCCGCCGAGTGTGTGATGTGCGAGTACTCCGACGCGCCCGGACCGGACTGCGAAGGCCATCGGTACTCCGTGCTGCCTGGTGGTCATGTGGAGTCGGGTGAGTCGGCCGCGGGCGCCGCGATCCGGGAGCTCGAGGAGGAGACGACGCTCACCGCATCCGCGCACCGGTTGCTGTGGACAGGGACGCACAACGGCCGGCCGGCGTACTACTTCCTCGCGACCGGCGTGAGCGGCGTACCGCGACTTTCCGGCGAGGAGGCTGCAGAGCATTGTCCGACCAATCATTTCGAATTGCGCTGGGTCGACGCGCGGGAGCTCGATGACATCTACCCAGCAGACCTGCGGGCCCGTCTGACCGGGTTAATTGAGATGGGCAACGAGGCGGGTCAGGCCGAGTAGGTTTCCGCCGTCGGATTCGAGCAACTGTTCGTCGGGCTCGTATCCGCGATCGACCTGGGCGCAGGTTTTCAGCCAGAGCAGCCAGTCGGACCAGCCGTTGGGCAGGAAGTCGGCGGTTTCGACGGTTACGAGGTTGGTGCGGCCCCAGAGTTGTTGCCACCAGTCCGGTGGCAGCCAGGTGCACAGGTCCGGACCCCAGCGCGACGCGAGGTACGGCGGTGGGGTGAGATCTGGCGCATCGCGAATGCCGGGGACGATGACCCCGACCGTGCCGTTCGAGCGGAGGAACTGGGTGAGGTTGGCGAGGTAGTCGGCGCCGGTGCCGAAGTAGTTGAACGCGCCGACGCTGACGACCGCGTCGAAGAAGTTGTGGGCGAACGGGAGTTTGTGCGCGTCGGACTGGATCGGGTGGACGCGACCGGCGACGCCGGCGTCCCGGATTCGTTGCCAGTTCTCGGTCGGGTCCACCCACAGGTCGGTCGCCCACACCTCCACGCCGTACTCGCGCGCGAAGAAGATCGACGTCAGCGCCGTACCGCAGCCGAGGTCCAGGACCCGCATTCCCGGCCGCAGCGTCATCGCCTGCATCAGCCCCTCGGCGCTCCAGAGCGGATGCGGGCCCATGAGGTTGTCGACGATCCATTGCGGGTCGTAGGTGTTCGACCGCGGATACCGGTCGAGGGTCAGCGCGTCACGCAGGAGGGACATGGGGCGACGATGCCAGCACTCCGGAACCCCGACAACGGAGTTTCGACCGCCTCTGACCGGGGACGCGCGTCGTCGCGGAACTGCTCAGACCTCGCCGAGGGCCTCCGCGATCATGCGGTGGCCCTGCTGCTCGAAGGGCTCGTCGCCGACCTGATAGGACCAGACGGAGGTGTTGACAGCCTCGCGAACCTGGGCGCGGTGCCAGACGTCAGGCTCCCGCGGGTCCGGGCCGTAGCCGCTCAGGAAGGCCGTCTCCAGTTCGGGGTTCGACCGGAACTGCTGGGCGGCGAGACGAGCGAGATCGGTGTACGCCGGGCGTAGATCGGCCCGGCCGAAGTCGATGACTCGGATGGTGCCGCTGTCCGTCAGCCAGTTCCGCGGCTGCCAGTCGCCGTGGGTCGGCACCAGCACAGCCGGCGGTGCCGGCCATTCCGCGATCTCTGCTCGCAAGCGGTCGGTCAGCTCGGGTGCGATGCGGTGCGGTTTGCCGAGGTACGTGAGCGTCCGACGATTCTCGCTGGATTCGTAGGTCTCGTCCTGCACGGCGGATTGCCCGTGGAACTCGGCCAGGAGTCCACCGGCCTCGCGGTAAGTGTCCGGCGACCATTCAGCAGGTGAGCCCTCGACCAGCTCCCCTGGCAGGAACTTGGTCAGGAGGAGCTTGGCCTCCTCCTCGGCGTGGACCAGCTGAGGGGCCCTCCCCCGCGTGGCCCACGGCGTCAACCAGTTGCGGTGGGCCCGTATCTCGCGCGCGAGGTGGTGGTCGGCCGCGTCGCCGGCCTTGGCGATGTAGCGCTCGCCGTCGCACCGGAGCTCCAGCACGAGAGTGCCGACGAGACCCCAGCTGTGATCCTTCACGAGCTCGGCCGACGGAAGCCAGGCGTGGAGCAGTTCTTGCTGCATGGCGGTGAGTCCCACGTGCGCAGACTAACGCAGAAAAGTACGAGAAATGTGTGGGAAAAGATGGACGAATGTCCTGAGAGGATTTATCCTGGCCGAATGCAGAATTCACAGGTAAATACGTCTCTACCATTAAACCTATCATCAGGAATTGCGGAAGGCAAGCCCGGGGAATTCTGGCAGCTCGGGGACCGTGCGGTACGGCGGATCGGATTCGGGACGAAGCGGCTCGCGGGGCGTGACCTTGATGGGGCGGACAGGCAGGAGCACGCCGTCGCGCTGCTGCGGCGCGCGGTCGAGCTCGGGGTGAATCACCTCGACACGGCGGCGTTCTACCCCAGTCACGGCGCGGCGGGACGGACCTCGTTCGACAGCCTGGACTGGGCGAACGACGTGATCCGCCGGGCGCTCGCGCCGTACCCGGAGGATCTGGTGATCGCGACGAAGGTGGGGCCGACGCGCGACGGGCTGGCGCGGCCGGATGAGTTGCCGGCACTGGTCGAGCGTGATCTGCGGACCCTCGGGGTCGACACCCTCGATCTCGTCAATCTGCGGCTGCACCGGGTGGAGTCGATCGCTGAGCATTTCGGCGTTCTTGCCGAGTTGCAGGCGAAGGGAATGATTCGGCACCTCGGTGTTTCGAATGTGCGGGTCGAGCACCTTCAGGAGGCGCGGGAGATCGCGCCGGTGGTTGCCGTGCAGAACAGGTACAGCGTGGGATTCGGGCGGGTGAACGACGAGATCCTCGGCGTCTGCGGGGAGCTCGGGATCGCGTTCGTGCCGTTCTTCGCGCTGACGGCGGAGTCGCGGGAGGCCGGTGGCGTGCCGGAGTCCGCGGCCGTGCAGGGGATCGCGGATCGTCACGGCGCGACGGCGGCACAGGTTCGCCTGGCGTGGACACTGAGCCGCGGAGAACACGTCCTCGCGATTCCGGGCACGTCGAGCCGGCGGCACCTGGAGGAGAACCTGATGGCGGGCGACATCACGCTCTCCCCCGACGACCTCGCCGCACTCGACGCACTCGTCGACTGACACATCGCGCCGGGGCGGCCCAGGTCGCCCCGGCCGGTCAGAAGGTGACTTCCTCGGTCTTCTGTACGCCGGCGGTGCGGCCCGGAGCCTGGTGATTCTCCCAGTAGAGATTGGTGTGCGCGATGACCTTGTCCGGGCTGGGCGCGCCGTACTCGCTGAGGTCCTCGGTGGTGTGGGCGTCGCCTACCAAGGTCACGTCGTAGCCGCGGACGATGGCGCCGTGGATGGTGGAGCGGATGCATTCGTCGGTCTGGGCGCCGCTCACGAACAGGTGGCCGATGCCGGCGCGGGCGAGGACGTCCTCCAGGTCGGTGGCCTCGAAGGAGTCCGGGTACGTCTTGTGGACGAGCGACTCCGAGCCGTCACGGGACAGCTCCGGGACGAGCTGCCACTGGTCGCTGTCCTTCACCAGGTTGTCGCTGGAGTGCTGGACCCAGACGACGGGCACGCCGCCCGCGCGTGCCTTGCCGACGAGGGTGCTGATGTTCGCGACGACCTGGTCGCGTTCGTGGGCCTCGGCCACGACACCGTTCTGTACGTCGACCACCAACACGGCCGTGTTGGGCCGATCAGCCAGCGTGGACATGCCCGCCACCTCTCTCTACCGGATGTGAACAAAACGCTAGACCCGGCCGCCGACACTTTCTCGTCACGTCCAGCTCCGCAGGCGCAGACGGACGGTCGGCATGTCGCCGTCGTCGAGATCCTCGGCCCGGCGTACGGCGGCCTTCACCGGGAGGAGGTACCGCCCGTCCTTCGGGAACATCGACGTGTCCCACACGCTCCCGCCGATCTCCGCGGTCACCGGGATCATCCCCCACCCGTACGTGACGAAGTTCGACTCGGCCTCGAAGTACGCACACTCCTCCTCCGGCAGCGTGATGAAATACCACGGCGCCGGGCCGCGCCAGTACCAGATCTCCCCCGCGAACTCGATGTCATTCATGCTTCCAGCCACTGGTCCAGCGCTCCCATGAACTCGCCGGGAAACCCGTACCAAACACAATGCCCCGCCCCACGGACAGAACGGACACAAAACCCCATCCGCTCCAGTTCCCCAACCCGCTCCACCGACACGTAGCGGCTTGGGTCCGCCCTGATCACCAGCGAGGGAACTGTCGGAGGCGCAGCCGTGTGTCCGGTGTAGGAGCGCTCGAGCGCGACGGCCGTGTCCACGTCGAACTTCGACGCCGCCTCGGCCTCGATCCGGCAGTCCTCCGCGGACCAGCGGGGCCGCGTGGCGCGCAGGCGGGTCTCCGTACGCGCGGCGACGGCTGCGGTGAAGCGTTCGTGGAGGACAACTGGTGGGTTGGTCGGTGGGCTGATGAGTGGTACGTCGACGTACACCGCACGGGCCGGGCGGAGCTGGGACAATGCGTGGGACAGAACGGCGGCGCCGAGCGAGTGGCCGAGCACGAGGGCCGGCGCTGCGGGCACCGACTCGAGTACGGCGTTGACGAAGAGGTCCATCGTGGCGTCGCGGGCCGGCGGGGAGTCGCCGTGGCCGAGGAGGTCGACGGCGATCGTGTGGAAGCCGCGGTCGGCGAGGGCGGGGCCTACCTGGTGGTACTGCGTGGCGCTGCCGAGCATGCCGTGGAGGAGGACGGCGGTGTGGGGGCCGGAGCCCCAGGTCAGGGTGTTGAGCCGCATCAGGTGCTGGCGGCTATCAGGCGTTGGCCGAGGGCTTGGGAGGCGGCTTGGATTTCGGGGCTGCCGAGGATGCGGTAGGGGGTGCGGATCGCGGTCAGCTGGGCGGCGTACCAGTCGGGCTCGTCGGTGCTCGCCAGGAGGCGGGTGTGGGTTTCGTCGATGGCTTCCAGGCGGCCCATGCTGCGTGGGATCCAGCAGGCGGCGTCGGCGCGAGGGGCGTCGATCAGGACCTCGATCGGGTACTTCCACCCGAGGGCGAGGTGCTCCTCGACGGCGGCGAGCGGGTCCAATTCAGGCGGGGGCGTGAACTCCTCGGTCAGCGCCTCGACCTTGGTGACCTTGTCGACGCGGAGGACACGCTGGGAGTCCTTGGAGTGCGACCAGCACAGCAGATACCACCGGCCCCGGCGTACGACGACCGCCCAGGGATCGACCTCCATCGGCCACTCGTCGTGGTGGCGGCGGTACTGGATCCGGACCCGCCGGCAGGCCGTGCTGTACGACACGAGCGCGGCCGTGATCTCGGGCTCGGGCGTACGTACGCCCGGATCCGGCCCGCGAGCGCTGACCCGCCGGATCGCGTCCGTCGAACGCGCCAGGTTCTCCGGCAGCACGCGGATGATCTTGCCGAGCGCGTTCTCGACCGGGTCCGCGGTGCCGCGTGGTCCTTCGAGGACGGCCATCACCAGGCCGAGCGCCTCGGTCGGCGTGAACATCAGCGGCGCCAGGCGCAGTCCACGGCCGACGCGGTAGCCGCCGTACGGGCCGCGGACGGACTCGATCGGGATGTCCGCCTCGCGCAGGATCGCGACGTACCGGCGGGCCGCCCGTTCGGAGACGCCGAGCTTGTCGCCGAGCTGCTCGGCGGTGATGCCGGGGCTGTTCTGGATCAGCTCGAGCACCATCAGGGTCCGGGCCGTCGGGCTCACGTCGTACGCCATGGCTCACCATTCCGGAAGGTATCCGTCCGGAACCGAGGGTAGCGTCCGCAGCATGGACATGGAAAGCGCCAAGGAAAGCGCCACGGCGAGCATGGTGGAGTTGCCGGCCGCGGGCGACGAGGTGCAGACGTTGCTGGGTGTTCTGGACCGCAACCGGCGGACGTTCGCGTGGAAGTGCTCGGGGCTCGATGCGGCGCAGCTGCAGATCCGCTTGGCTCCGTCGACGATGACGCTGGGCGGCCTGATGAAGCATCTCGCCCTGGTCGAGGACGACACGTTCACGCGGCGGCTGTTCGATCGCGAGCTCGGTGAGCCGTGGGCCGCGGTGGACTGGGATTCCGATCCGGACTGGGAGTGGCGCACGGCAGCCACCGACTCCCCCGAGGAGTTGCTCGCCCTCTGGGAGGCCGCCGTACGGCGTTCGCGTGCGACGGTCGCGGACGTGCTGAGCGACGGCGGCCTGGACCGGGTCGGGGACTTCGTCTGGCCGGACGGCCAGTCGACGAATCTGCGTCGGCTGGTCGTCGACCTGATCGAGGAGTACGCGCGGCACACCGGCCACGCCGATCTGATCCGCGAATCCATCGACGGCTTGGTCGGGGAGGGTGCACCTCGCGGGGATTGAACATCTGCAGCTCGACAGGACGTCTCGCGGATCAGATAGTGCACCTGAGCCTGCGCGTACGGTGTCTCGCCGGCGCTCTACCTGTCGAGTTGCAGATTCGGATGAAGTGCTCACTGGATGAGCAGTTTGTTTGAGACGATCGGGCCGTGAGAGCGGATCGGCTGGTGGCGGTGCTGTTGCTGATGCAGGCGCGCGGCCGGGTGACCGCGGCGGAGGTCGCTGACGAACTGGAGATCTCGGTCGCGACGGCCCGCCGGGACCTCGAGGCGTTGTCGACGGCCGGCATCCCGGTCTATCCACAGCCGGGGCGCAACGGCGGCTGGCAGCTGGTCGGCGGAGCCCGGACCGACCTGAGCGGGCTGACCGCCACCGAAGCGCAGGCGCTGTTCCTGCTGGTCGGTCCCGCGGCGTCGATCGCGCCCGACGCGAAGGCGGCGCTGCGCAAGCTCGTCCGGGCCTTGCCCGGCACCTTCCGCGAGCACGCCCAGGCCGCGGCCGAGGCGGTGGTCATCGACCCGGCGCGCTGGGGTGCGCACGCGAAGGAGCGCCCCGAGCTGGTACGCCGCCTGCAGGATGCCGTCGTACGGCGGAACCGGGTGCGGTTGGTCTACTCAGGCCGCGGGCATGAGCAGTCGGAGCGGACGGTCGACCCGCTCGGGCTGGTCGACAAGGACGACGTCTGGTACCTGATCGCCTGGACCGATCGAGGGCAGCGCACGTTCCGGGTGGATCGGATCGCTACGGCGGAGGAGACGCACGAGTCGTTCGAGCGGCCGGACAACTTCGACCTGTCGGCGGCGTGGGCCGACGTCGTCGAGCGGATGGAGGAACGCCGATCGGGGCTGACGGCAACTGTTCTGATGGACGAGCGGCATGTGTGGGTGATGCGGGACCGTCTGGGCCGCAACTGCGAGGTCGAAGGGACGGACGGCGACCGGGTCCGGTTGAAGATCACGGCGCCCACTCCCCTGATGATCGCCCAGGAGCTGGCCGGCTGGGGTGGGTCGATCGAGGTGGCCGGCCCGCCGTCGGTGCAGGCCGAGCTGGCACGCCTCGGCCGCGAGCTCGCCGATCGCTACAGCGGGATCAGGTAGAGGATGAAGCCGCGGTTCTCGGCGACCTGGTCGTAGAGCCGGCGTGCGGTCGCGTTGCTCTCGTGTGTGGACCAGTAGACCCGGCCGCAGCCTCGCTCACGGGCCCACTCGGTGACTGCGGCGATCAGCGCCCGCGCGGCGCCCTGGCCGCGCGCCTCGGGAGTGGTGAACAGGTCCTGCAGGTAGCAGGAGTCCGGCGCGGTCGTGCTCGCATGCGTCAGGAAGTGGGTGATCCCGACCAATTGCCCGTCCAGCCGTGCACCGAGGGCATGCACCTCGGCATCTTGCTGGAATCTGGTCCACGCCTGATCGAAGAACTCGTCCGGCATCGTCCGTCCGTAGAACTCGTTGTAGCCGGCGAACAGCCGTTGCCAGGCGTCACGGTCGGTAGATGTCAGCGGGCCGATGGAGAGCATGCGGCGAACTGTGGCATATCAACGGCCGAATGGACCATCGAGGTGAGTAAGGTGCCATGGTTCAGCGTGTCCCGACCAAGAGCCTCAGGAACATCCGTGACCACATCCCCTCCCCAGCCGCCGCAGAACCCGTACCCAGGTCAGCCGGCCGGCTACGGTCCGCCCCAGCAGCAGTTCCCCCAGTACACCCAGCCTGACCAGCAGCAGCCTCAGCAGGGCTACCAGGGTCAGCCCGGCCAGCAGCAGTACGCCGGTCAGCCCTATCAGCAGCCGTACCAGCAGGCGCCGCAGCAGGGCCAGTACCCGCAAGGCCAGTACCCGGGCCAGCCGCAGCCGCAGTACGGCCAGTCGTTCCCGCAGCAAGGCGCCCAGCAGTCGTTCGCGCCGCAGGGCCAGCTGGCCTGCCGGTTCTGTGGTGGTTACCCGGCGGTCGAGGCGACCGTGCGCGGCCACCAGGGCATGATCATCCTGATGCGGTTCCTGAAGCTCCAGGGGCCGTTCTGCCGGACCTGCGGGATCGCGTCGGTCCGCGACATGACCTCCAAGAGCCTGTGGCAGGGCTGGTGGGGCGTCGGTTCGTCGATCATCAACCCGATCACGATGCTGATGAACATCGGCCCGATGCAGAAGTTCAAGCGCCTGCCGGAGCCGCAGCCGGGCCCGGGCCGGCCGATGGACCCGGGCAAGCCGCTGGTCCGGCGTCCGGCGATGCTGATGCTGCTGCTGCCGATCGCGGTGATCGCCCTGATCGTCGTCGGCAACCTGAACTCGACCGAGGCCAAGGCCGACGTCGGTGCCTGCGTGGTGAACAACGGCACCTCGTCGGATCCGGACGTCAAGGTCGTCGACTGCACGTCGTCCGAGGCCGAGTACAAGATCGTCGGCAAGATCGACGACTCGACCGACGACAGCCAGTGCGACCAGTACAACGCCGAGGCGTCGTACGTCTCCGAGGACGGCTCGAGCAAGTACACGCTCTGCCTCGTCCACGTGAAGTAGCAGCTACACGTAGTACCCGTCCACCGGTACGCGCGCCTCGTCGTACAGCGCAGGTCCTTCCTGCGGTACGGCGGGGAAGCTGCCGGTGGGCTTCAATCCGTCCAGCTGCTCCCCGGACAGCGCGTAGACCACCAGGCCGAGTCCGGATCGTGCGAGCGCGCCGGTGCACATCCCGCACGGCTGGCAGCTGGTGTACATGGTCGTGCCGGCCGCGACCTCGGGTGTCAGGTGCTGTGCGGCCCAGACCGCGAGCTTCAGCTCCGGGTGGAAGCTGATGTTGCCCTCGCTGATCGTGGTGTTGTGGTCCTCGGCCAGCACGCTTCCGTCCGGGCCGACCAGCAGCGAGCCGAACGGCGGGTCGCCGGCCTCACGTGCGGTCCCGGCCAGCGCGATCGCGCGGCGCAGGAATCCTTCTGCCTCAGGTGTCACTTCGTCTCCAGTCGTCGATGCGCGGCGACGGTCGCCAGCGCTTGCCAGGCCGTCTCGGGCCGTTCCGTCTCGGCGGGGTCACCCACGAAGGGATCGAGTACGACGCTCCGCGCGCCCAACTCCCGCAGTACCTCGAGGTCATTCATCACCTGCTGCAACGATCCTTCACCTGCGACCCGCTTGTCGTCGGGCAGCGGATCGTCGGTCAGCCGGAGCAGGATCCGCGGCGCGAACCCCGGGACCGGCCGATCGAGCAGCTCTGCGACGGTCCGCATCCGATCCAGACCGTCCCGCAACTGATCGACGCGTTGCCGCAGCGGATGCCACGCATCGCCGTACTGCACGGTCCGGCGCAGGGCTGCCGCGCTGCTGCCGCCGACCCAGATCGGGATGCTGCCGCCGCCGTAGTCGGAAGTGTCGGCCCATGCGCGCCGAAGCTCCGCGAGCACACGGTCCGTCTCGCGCCCGCGCTCGTCGTGACGAGCGCCGAGGGCTTCGAACTCCTGCCGCGCCCACCCGGCTCCGACGCCGAGCACCAGCCGGCCTCCGCTGAGCTGGTCCAGGTTCGACGCCATCCTTGCCACCAGCAGCGGATGCCGGTACGGCGCGATCAGCACGGTGGTCCCGAGCCGGACCCGCTCGGTGATCCCGGCCAGCCAGCTCAGCGTCGTGAACGGCTCGAAGAAGGGCGCCGGGTACTGCTCGGCCACATCCGGCGTGATCACCACATGGTCGGACACCATCAGCAGGTCGTACCCGAGGCCCTCGACGACGCGCGCCCAGTCCCGCAGCCGCGCCGGATTCGTCCCCGGGCCGAAGTTCGGTACGTTCACCCCAATTTCCACGCTCTCAGGCTATCCAGGTGACTGACCAGTTCTGAAGAGATTCCTCCCGGCGTACGGCGGTCCACACCGGGGAATCGCCGGTACATTCGAGGTATGACCGAGATTCTCGATTCGACCGACTGGGCGATCCTCAGCGAGCTGCAGGAGGACGCAAGGATCTCGCTGACCGAGCTCGGCCGCCGCGTCAGTCTGAGTGCGTCGGCGACGACCGAGCGGGTGCGCCGGCTCGAGGCGATCGGCGTCATCACCGGCTACCGCGCCGAGATCGACCTGACCAAGGTGGGCTACCCGGTGCTCGCCGTCGTACGGCTCAAGTACCCCGGCAACAAGCACGAGCCGCTGCACCGGCTGCTGGCCGAGCGGCGCGAGATCCTCGAGTGCCTGCGGACCACGGGCGACGACTGCTACACGCTGAAGGTCGCGGCCGCTTCGATGCCGCATCTGGAGGGGCTCGTCAACGAGCTGACCGACTTCGGGAGTACGACGACCAACCTGGTCTACTCGCAGACGCAGCGGTACCGCGGACCGGAAAAGCCGGTGACCGAGCCCGCTCGGGAGTGAGAGCGTTGCCCGGTGCTGACCGTCCTGGGCATCGACGTCTCCCCCGATCTGCTCGAGCGATGGGTCGACTGGCTCGCACCCGTCGAGCAGCCGTTCTTCGTCACGAAGAAGCAGGCGACCGCGTTGGAACTCCCGCTCGAGGACCGCGAGCCGACGGCCGAGGATCGCGACACCTACCGGATCTACAACGTCGACCGCCGGGCCGCGCGGACCGTCTGGCTCAGCGAGGCGGCGTACGGCGAGCTGCCGAAGGCCACCCGGGCGGCGTTGGTGCGGGCGCAGGTGAACTACGGGCGCGGCGCGGTTCCGACGGTCCGCAAGTGGGCCAGCGTTGTCGGGCCGGCGGTCAGGCAGCAGGCCGATGGGCACCGGTTCGTCTGGTGGAAGTCGCTGCTGACCGATCCGAAGGCGATACTGCCGGACATCGTCAGTGAAGATCTGGGACCGAGTCTGCACCGCGACGTTCGCACCTGGCCGAAACAGCTTCAGCGGGTGCGCGAGCTGGCCGGCACTTTTCCGGACGGGAGTGGGCCGAACTGCTTCGGGACCGTGATGGCGGCCTGCGGAGTCGAGGGCGCGGACCAGGTGTGGATGCTGCGTGAGCCGTTCGAGGAATGGCTGGCGCAGCACACCGAGCGTGGCGGACGGGACGACGTACCGGGCACTGTGTTCGTGTGGCGCGACGCGGCGTCGCTGGTCCAGCACGCGGCGCTGACCATCGGCGACGGCTGGATGCTGCACAAGCCGTCACAGTCCTGGATGACGCCACGGAAGATCCGGACGGTCGCTCAGGTGAAGCGCGCCACCCGGACTGCCGGCTGGAGGCTGGAACGTCATAGAGTTGTGGGGTGAGGTTGCTCGTCACTGGGGCCACCGGTCTCCTGGGGCGTGAACTCCTGCGCTTGTCCGAGCACGACGTCGTTCCGGCGTACCACTCGGAGCGTGTGCCGGGCGGAGTGCAGCTCGACGTACGGCGGCGCGATCAGGTGCTCGACGTGATCCGTAGCGTGCGTCCGGACGGCATCATCCACACCGCCTACCGCCAGGACGATTGGGCGACCACTGCGCTCGGCGCGGTCAACGTAGCGCTGGCGGTAGAGGGTGCGCGGTTCGTGTTCGTGTCGACCGATGCCGTCTTCGGTCCGCGCAAGACGGCGTACCGCGAGCACGAGCAGCCGTGCCCGATCACGCCGTACGGCGCGGCGAAGGCCGCGGCGGAGACAGCGATCCACGCGATCGCGCCGGATGCGGTCGTCGCCCGTACGTCGCTCATCATCGGGTCGGACGGCCGCTCGGAAGAGGAACAGCGGGTACGACGGCTGGCCGCCGGCGAACCGGGCGCGTTCTACACCGGCAACATCCGGTGCCCGATCCATGTCAGCGACCTGGCATCCGCGCTGCTCGAACTACTCACGTCGGACGTCAACGGCATCACCCACGTCGCCGGCCCGGAGGCACTCACCCGGCTCGAACTCGGCCGGCTGATCGCGATCCGCGACGGCTTGAACCCGGAGGCACTGCCGTCCGTCCCGGGCGAGCCGTCGGACGTCCAACTGGACAGCCATCGGACCCAGTCCATTCTGACGACGCGGATCCGAGCGGCCAGTGAGTTCCTAGCTGCCTGACCGGTTCGGCAGCAGGTCGCGGGCCAGTTGCTCGAGGGCGCGCGAGACCTCGGCCACGCGGGCGGGATCTTCGGTGCCCAGGGCCTCGGCCAGGGCGGGTTCGATCGTGGTGGCGCGGACCTGGGCCAAGCGGTCGGAGACGTCGGGCGCCTGGCTGACCAGGGCTCGCCGCCGGTCGGTCGGGTCCGTCGTGGTGATGACCGAGCCGGCCTCCTTGAGGCGGGCGATCGCGGTCGACACCTGGCTCTGCGGCAGACCGGTCCGCGCGGCGATCTCCCCCACCGCGCTCTCCGGGTGCCCGGCGATGTCGCTCGCGACGATCAGCACCATCCGCGCGCTGCCGGCGTACTTCGCCTCGCCGCCTGGCGGCTCCGGCAACGCGTCCTCGCCGATCTTCATCAGCGCCCGCCCGAGCAGGAAGAGCTCCACACCGTTCACAGGCCGGAATCTACATCAAGTCAGATACATCTTGATAGATGTATCGAAATAGATGTAATCTCTGAGCCATGACGACCCTCAATGTTCCCGGCGCAGTCCTGCACTATCAGCTCACCGGCACCGGCCCGCTGCTGCTGATCTCACAGAGCGGTGAAGGCGACGCCGACCGCACGAACGACCTGGCCCGCCACCTCACCGACCGATACACCGTGCTCACCTACGACCGCCGCGGCCTGTCCCGCAGCCGGCTCCACAACCCGGCCGCCGGCGCCACGATCGCCGACCACGCCGACGACGTACACCGTCTGCTCGCGCACCTCACCGACCAGCCCGTCGCGATGCTCGGCTGCAGCCTCGGAGCCGTCATCGGCCTGCACGTAGCCGCCGACCACCCGGGCCAGCTCCATACCCTGGTCGCCCACGAGCCGATCGCGCCGTGGCTCCTCGCCGACCCCGAGCCGAAACGCCACCGCGACGAGCTGACCGAACTCCGCGACCACTACCTGGCCAACGGCCTGCAGGCGACTGTCCCGCAGATCGCCCGATCGCTCGGCATCGACCCGTCGAACGGCGAGCCCGACCGCACCGACTTCCCCATGGACGCCAACCGGATCGCGAACTTCGACTACTTCATCCGGCACGACTTCATCGCCGCAGCGAACGACACCAAGGTCGACCTTGGTGCCGTCGACGCCCGCATCCTGACCGCAGCCGGTACGACGACGCCGCGCACCGTCTTCGACTACCGGTGCGCCGAGGCGCTCGCCGCGATGCTCGACCAGGAGCTGCTGCTGTTCCCAGGCGGCCACAACGGCAACCTGAGCCACCCGAAGGCGTACGCGGGCAGGCTCCTGGAAGTGCTCAGTCGTTGACCGTCGTCGTGACCGGCGTCCCGAGCTCGACGGTCCGGCTGACCGTGCAGAGCCGGTCGTGCGACATCTTCACGGCCCGCGGCAGGGCCTCACGTGCCTTGTCGCCGTCCTCCCCCTCGGGGAAGTGCACGGTGAACTCGACCGCGAGGTTCTCCATCCGGTTGCCCTCGTCGGCGTCGCGGACCTTGTCCCCGCGCACCACCGCGCTGAACTCGGTCGGCTCCGCGCGGCGGCTGACGACGATGTCGACGTCGATCGCCGAGCAGGTCCCGATCGCGGCCAGCAGCAGCTCGACCGGGGTGAAGTCGGTGTCCGCGCCACCGGAGCCGACCCGGATCGTGCCGCCGCGGACGTTGCGGACCTCGTAGCTGCTGTTCGCCACGCGCTCGAAGGTCACCTGGCGGAGTGTGTCTGCCATATCCATCACATTTCTGTTGCTTGTGGCAACTTCATAGAGGGTCAGAGCGAGTTGAGTGCCTCGTCCACCGGGGTGTCTCCGGCGATGAGCTCCAGGGTCCGGCCGATCGCGGCCGGGGTGTCGCAGAGGCCGGCCAGGACCAGCGCGACGTCGTCGCGGGTGATCCGGCCGTTTCCGGTCTTGTCGGCGAGGTACACCTTGCCGGTCCCGGCGTCGTCGGTCAGGCTGCCGGGACGCAGGACCGTCCAGTCCAGATCCCGGGCCCGCAGGTCCTCCTCGGCCGCCCACTTGGCCTTGAGGTAGATGGTGAAGGTCGCGTCGTCGGTCAGCGAGTCGGCCCGGTCCGCGCCCATCGAGCCGACCTGGATGTGACGCCGTACGCCGGCCTGCTGGGCAGCCTCCGCGAACAGGGCGGCCGCACCGCGGTCGACCGTGTCCTTGCGCGCGTTCCCACTGCCCGGCCCCGCACCGGCCGCGAAGATCGCGACGTCCGCGCCGGCCAGCACCTTGGCGACCGCGCCCGCGTCCGTCTGCTCGAGGTCGAGTACGGCGGCCTGCCCGCCGGCAGCCGCGATGTCGGCCTCGTGGTCCGGATTGCGAACCAGCCCGACCACCTCGTGACCGTCAGCGCTCAGCAGCCTGGTCAGCCGCAACGCGATCTGTCCGTGTCCACCCGCAATCACGACTCGCATACCCGCAGACTATCTCTGTGCCACACGCATCAACCATCGACGGGACGTCGATCGCCTACCAGGTTCGGGGCGACGGGCAACCACTTGTGCTGCTGGCCGGTCAGTCGAACAACCACACCTGGTGGGACCCGATCCTGTCCGACTTCCAGGGGCGCCGAGTCATCACGTTGGACTGGAGAGGGACGGGGGCCAGCGACAAGCCGGACGAGGTGTACAGCACCCGCGGCTTCGCGCAGGACGTGGTGGCTGTGCTGGACGCCCTCGAGCTGAACAACGCAGACGTCTACGGGACCTCGATGGGTGGACGGGTCGCGCAGTGGCTCGCGATCGACCATCCGGAGCGGGTTGACGCACTCGTCCTCGGGTGCACGTCACCCGGAGCAGCCCACGGGTACGAGCGGAGTCAGGAGATCCGCAGGGCGCTGGCGGATCCGGCACGGACGGATCGCGTGCTGCTCGAGCTGATGTACACCCCGCAGTGGCTCGCGCAGAACCCCGGTCCGTACTACGTGCTCGGTGATCAGACCATGCCGTCGTATGCCAAGGGCCAGCATCTGGTTGCCAGCAACAGACACGACGCCTGGGACGGGCTGCCGAGCATCACTGCGCCGACGCTCGTCCTGCACGGCACCGACGACGTCTTCAGCCCGGCGGCCAACGCGCAACTTCTCGCCGAGCGGATCCCGGACGCGCGTGCCGAGCTGATCGCCGGCGCTCGGCACGCCTACTTCCACGAGTTCCGGGCCGTGGCGAGCCCGGCGGTCCTAGCCTTCCTGGCCGCGCAGCACGGGGCGTAGGGCATCCAGTACGGCGGGATCCTCGATCGTCGACGGCACCGGCTCGTCCCTGCCGTCCGCGATCCCGCGCATCGTCCGGCGCAGGATCTTCCCCGAGCGGGTCTTCGGCAACGCATCCACGATCGACACGTCCCGGAACGCCGCCACCGGACCGATCTCCCGCCGTACCGCGGTCACGAGCTCGTCGCGCAGCGTCTCCTCCGTCACCGAGGCGCCGGCCTTCAGTACGACGAGCGCCCGCGGCAACTGGCCCTTCAACGGGTCGTGGACGCCGATCACCGCGCACTCCGCCACGGCGGCGTTCGCCGCCACGACCGCCTCGATCGAGCCGGTCGACAACCGATGACCGGCCACGTTGATCACGTCGTCGGTCCGGCCCATCACGAAGATGTACCCGTCGTCGTCGATGAATCCGCCGTCGCCGGTCAGGTAGTAGCCGTCGTACTCCTTCAGGTAGCTGTCGATGTAGCGCTGGTCGTCGCCCCACAGCGTCGGCAGAGCACCGGGCGGCAGCGGCAGCTTGATCGCGATCGCGCCCTCCTCGTGCGGCAGCAGTTCCTTGCCCTGCGCATCGAGGATCTGCACGTTCCAGCCCGGCATCGGCACGGTCGCCGAGCCCGGCTTGGTCGGCAGCGGCTCGAGCCCGCGCGGGTTCGCCGCGATCGGCCAACCCGTCTCGGTCTGCCACCAGTGGTCCACCACCGGTACGCCGAGATGCTCGTGCGCCCAGTGGTACGTCTCCGGGTCGAGCCGCTCCCCCGCCAGGAACAACGTCCGGAAGGTGTCCATCGGGTACTTCGCCAGCTCGGCCGCTTCCGGATCGACCTTCTTGATCGCCCGGATCGCGGTCGGCGCGGTGAACAGGGCCTTCACGCCGTGCTCGGAGATCACCCGCCAGAACGCCCCCGCGTCCGGCGTACCGACCGGCTTGCCTTCGTACAGCACGGTGGTCGCACCGACGAGGAGCGGCGCGTAGACGATGTACGAGTGGCCGACCACCCAGCCGACGTCGGAGGCGGTCCACCACACGTCGCCCGGGCCGATGTCGTACACGTTGCGCATCGTCCAGGCGAGCGCGACGGCATGGCCGCCGTTGTCGCGGACGACGCCTTTCGGCTTCCCCGTCGTCCCCGAGGTGTAGAGGATGTACAGCGGGTCGGTCGCCGCGACCTGCACCGGCTCGGCCGGCTCGGCGCCATCGGCCAACGCGCTCCAATCCAGGTCGCGATCGCCCAACCGGGCCTCCGCCTGCGGACGCTGCAGTACGACGGTGTGCTCGGGCTGGTGCTCCGCGATCTGGAGGGCCTCGTCGATGATCGGCTTGTACTCGACGGTCCGCGTCGGCTCGATGCCGCAGGACGCCGCGACGATGACCTTCGGGGTTGCGTCGTCGATCCGGGCTGCCAGTTCGCGCGGGGCGAAGCCGCCGAACACCACCGAGTGGATCGCGCCGAGGCGGGCGCAGGCGAGCATGGCGACGACTGCTTCCGGGACCATCGGCATGTAGACGATGACCCTGTCGCCCTTGCCCACCCCGAGCGAGGCCAGTCCGCCGGCGAAGACAGCTACCTCGTCCCGGAGTTGCGTGTAGGTGTAGGCGCGGCCTGCGCCGGTGACGGGTGAGTCGTAGATCAGGGCGGTGCGGTCGCCGTCTCCGGCTTCGACGTGCCGGTCCAGGGCGTTGTACGACGTGTTCAGCTCGCCGTCGGGATACCAGCGGAAGATCGGGTCGGCGGTCGCGTCGATCGCCTGGGTCGGAGGCCGCGACCAGGAGATCGCCTCTGCCGCCTCGAGCCAGAACCCTTGGGGGTCGTCCAGGCTCCGCCGGTAGCTCTCGTCGTACGCGCCCGTTCCATCCATGTCCATGGCCTCCGTCCGTGGCTGCTCTCCATCGTGGCAGGGTTGGAGCATGACGGTAAGTCTCGATGATGTGCGGCAGGCGGCGGAGCGGATCGCCGGACGGGTCCGACGTACTCCGGTGATCGAGGTCGCGCCCGGCCTCACGTTCAAGCTCGAACTGCTCCAGCACGCCGGCTCGTTCAAGCCGCGCGGCGCGTTCAACCGGCTGCTCAGCGCGAAGGACAGCGGCGAGCTGACCGCGCAGGGCCTCGTCGCCGCTTCCGGCGGCAACCACGGCCTGGCCGCGGCGTATGCGGCGAGGGAGCTCGGGGTGCCGGCGCGGATCTTCGTCCCGGAGACGACGCCGGCCGCGAAGCTCGGCAAGCTGCGCACGCTCGACGCGGACGTCGTACAGGTCGGGAGCGAGTACGCCGAGGCGTACCAGGCCGCCCTCGCGGCGCAAGGTGAGTCGGGTGCGCTCCTGGTCCACGCGTACGACCAGCCGGAGGTGGTCGCCGGGCAGGGCACGGTCGGGCTCGAGTTGCTCGAGCAGGCCGGCATGTTCGACACGGTCCTGGTCGCCGTGGGTGGCGGCGGCCTGATCGCCGGCATCGCGACCGCGCTCGGCGACAACGCCCAGGTCATCGGGGTCGAGCCGGTCCTGGCGCCGACCATGCACCGAGCGCTCGATGCTCAGCAGCCGACCGACGGATCAGTCGCCGGCGTCGCGGCCGACTCGTTGGGAGCGCGCCGCCTCGGCGATCTGGCTTTCGAGGCAGTCCAGCGCCATCGCGTGCAGTCCGTCCTCGTGGAAGACGACTCGATCGTTGCCGCCCGCAAACAGCTCTGGCACGAGTATCACCTGGCGACGGAACACGGCGGCGCAACGGCGTACGCCGCGCTGCTCTCGGGCGCCTACAAACCAGCGGCCGGTGAGCGGGTCGTCGTGGTCGTCTGCGGCTCGAACACCGACCCCGGCACGCTTATTTGACGCGTCGCTGCTTGTCGTCGGCCAGCACCCACGCCGCGACCAGGCCGGCGATGCCGCCGCACAGGTGACCCTGCCAGGAGATCCCGTCCTGCGGCAGCAGACTGGTGAGCAGGGCGCTGCCCCACACCATGATGACCACGATCCCGATCAGCACCTGGCTGAGTCGCCGGTTGAACAGCCCCCGCACGATCAGGTAGGACGCGTACCCGAAGACCAGGCCGCTCGCGCCGATCGTGATCGTGTTCGGCGGTGAGATCAGCCACGTCCCGAACCCGCCGATCACCGTCACGATCGCCGTCACCGCGAACAGACGGGCCGCACCACTGATCGCGATGATCGCGCCGAGCGTGACCAGCGGCAGCGTGTTCGAGATCAGGTGGCCGAACCCGAGGTGCAGGAACGGCGCGGTCAGGATGCCGACCAGGCCGCGCGGCGTACGGGAGATGATCCCGTACTGATCGAGCGACCCGTTGGTCGCCGAATCGATGACTTCGCTCAGCCACATCAGCCCCAGCAGCAGAGCGAGCAGCTTCAGACCACCGCCGATCTTGGCGGTGTCCACACTCCGCCCGGAGCGCTTCGCCGGAGTCTGCGAGCTCATGCCTCCACCATGCCGTATTCCACCAAGTCTCAGCCTGTGACAGGCGCGGCGACAGCGGACAGTGATCTCTGAGATACTCCGAGTGGCCTTGGGTGAGGGGGCCGATGGAGGGGGAACGATGCCGATTGCCGTCTATGTCCTTGGCCTGAGCATTTTCGCGCAGGGGACGTCGGAGCTGATGCTCGCCGGGCTGCTCCCCGAGCTGGCGACGGACCTGCAGGTCTCGATCCCTCAGGCCGGGCTGCTGATCTCCGCCTTCGCGCTCGGCATGCTGGTCGGCGCACCGGTCCTCGCAGTCGTCACGCTCACCTGGTCGCGGCGTACGGCGCTGCTCGCGTTCCTTGCCGTCTTCGCGCTGACCCACGTGGCCGGCGCACTGACGCCGAGCTACACCGTCCTGCTCGTCACCCGCATCGTCGGCGCCTTCGTCTATGCCGGGTTCTGGTCGGTCGCCGCCGTCACCGTGATGTCGCTGGTCAGCACGGACCGCCGGGCCCGCGCGATGAGTATCGTCACGGGCGGCCTCACTGTCGCGACCATCGTCGGCCTCCCGCTCGGCACCGTGCTCGGCCAGCACCTCGGCTGGCGCTCCGCCTTCTGGACCGTCGCACTCCTCAGCGCTCTGTCCATGTCGGGCGTCCTCGCGACGGTCCCTGGCGATCGTCCCGATCCGGCCACCGCGCCACGTCTGGCCGACGAGCTGCGGGTGCTGATCAACGCTCGGCTCTGGCTCGCCTTCGGCACCACGGCCCTGGTCACCGCAACCATCCTCGTCGTCTTCAGCTACCTGGCCCCGCTCCTCATCGAGACGACCGGGCTGCCCGCAGGCGCAGTGCCCGGGGTCCTCGCCCTCTACGGTCTCGGGTCGTTCATCGGGATCAACTGGGGTGGACGCTTCGCCGACGCCCTGCCGTTCCACACCTTGTTCATCAGCATCACCGGACTCGTGGTCCTGTCCGGGCTGCTCGCGATGACGGCGTCCACTCCCGCCGCGGTCATCCCCGTGATCGCACTGCTCGGCGGCTTCGGCTTCGCGGCCAACCCCGCCCTCAACGCCCGCGTGTTCGGCCTCGCCGGTAACGCCCCGACGCTGGCGACCGCGACGAACTTCTCCGCGTTCAACGTCGGCATCACCGTCGGGCCGTGGCTCGGTGGGCTGGCGATCGACGCCGGCGCGGGCTACCCCGCACTCGGCTGGATCGCCGTCGCCACCGGGCTCGCGGCCCTCGCGACGGTCCTGCTCGCCGTGTTCCTTCCGGTCAGTTCACCGGGCCTTGCGGATCAAGATGTGACGGATCGAAATCGGCGCGCCGCTTGAACACGTACTTGTTCAGCAGCCAGGTGATCGCCCACAACCCGACACCGACCAGCATCAGCCAGCCGGCGATCTTGTAGTCCGCCGAGTCCCGCCCGGACAGCGGGCTGGCCAGGTAGACGCACAGCACGACACCGAGGATCGGCAGCGCGGTCGGCGCGTTGAAGTGCCTGTGCTCGACCTTGTCCCGCCGCA
The DNA here is from genome assembly GCF_044453965.1 of Kribbella sp. NPDC051586. NCBI lineage: Bacteria > Bacillati > Actinomycetota > Actinomycetes > Propionibacteriales > Kribbellaceae > Kribbella > Kribbella sp. NPDC051586. The sequence goes on from NZ_JBITDF010000003.1 coordinate 1,329,887, forward strand.
GTACCAGCACCGCGACGTTCACGATCGCGAACACGCACAGCAGCAGGAACGCCGTCGTACCACCGAGAGCCGCCAGGTCGGCGTACCCGATCAGCGCGAACGCGAGCAGCGTGGTGAAGAGGATCGCGATATACGGCGTACGCCGCTTGCGGAGCACCCGGCCGAGCGGACCCGGCAGCACCTGCTCGTGCGACATCCCGTACAGCAGGCGGCTCGCCATCAGCATGTTGATCAGCGCGGAGTTGGCGACCGCGAACATCGTGATCCAGGCGAACACCTCGAGCGGGAACCCGGGCGCACCGGCCTGGACGACCTTCAGCAGCGGCGTCGCACCCTGGTTGAGGTCGTCGGGTGAGACCAGCGTGACCGCGGAGATCGCGACCAGCACGTAGATCACGCCGGTGATGCACAGGCCGATCAGCATCATCTTCGGGAAGATCTTGACCGGGTCCTTGGTCTCCTCGGCCATGTTCACCGAGTCCTCGAACCCGACCATCGCGAAGAACGCCAGCGCGGTCGCGGCGGTCACGGCGCCGAACGGTGACTCGCCGTCGGGCACGTGGAAGTCGGTCAGCCGGGACGTGTCGCCGTCGCCGGCGAGCAGCGCCCAGGCGCCGATGCCGATCACGATCAGCAGACCGCTCAGCTCGACGCAGGTGAGTACGACGTTCGCCTTCACGCTCTCGCCGACGCCCCGCAGGTTGACCAGCGCGATCAGCGTCATGAACGCGAGCGCGGTGATCATCAGCACCGAGCCGCGGTCGGAGTCGATGTGGGCGGCGGAGAAGAAGTTCGCGGCGAACGCCTTCGACGCGCTCGACGCCGAGGTCAGGCCGGAGCACATCACCGCGAACGTCAGCAGGAAGGTGAGGAAGTGGATCCCGAACGCCTTGTGCGTGTAGACGGCCGCACCACCGGCCCTCGGGTACTTCGTGACGAGCTCGAGGTAGCTGGTCGCCGTCAGCATGGCGACGACGAACGCGCACAGGAACGGCAGCCAGACCGCGCCGCCGACCTCGCCGGCCACCTTGCCGGTCAGCGCGTACACGCCGGTGCCGAGGATGTCGCCGACGACGAACAGGAGCAGAAGTCCGGGACCCATCACCCGCTTCAGCTCCGGGCGCTCCCCCGTGCTCGGCGCGGCGGCAGCAGAATTCTCACTCATCGTGCCTCCCTCACATCAGTGCGTCACAAGGTCCTATGGTCCCACCTGAGAGCCCGCTGAGAGGCCAGGCGCGTGGCTTCGATCCAGGCCCGATCCACGACAGCCGTCGGGCCTGGCACCATGTCGCACGTGATGCACCTTCGTCTGATCGTCCCGACGGGCTGTACCGAGCAGGTTCTGGACACGCTCCTCGGCGACCCGCGCGTGACGAGCATCGTCCAGCTCCCCGGCGCCGCCCGCCGTCCTGAGGGCGACGTGATCGAGTGCGACGTGACCCGTGAGGCCACCTCGGACATCCTCGCGTTCCTGAAGGCCGAGGGCCTGTACGACGACGGCGCGGTCGCGCTGACCTCGGTCGACTCGGCCCCGTCGCGCAACGCCCGCGCGGCGGAGAAGGCAGCCCCTGGGGCGCCGGACGACGCGGTCATCTGGGACGCCGTGGTCGACCAGGCGTACAACGAAGCCGGCGGCTCGTGGGTGTACTACGCGTTCCTCACGCTGGCGACGATGATCGCCTCGGTCGCGGTGATCACCGACTCGGCGATCCTGGTGGTGGGCGCCATGGTCGTCGGCCCGGAGTTCGGCGTGGTGGCCGCGCTCGCGGTCGGCCTGTTCCTTCGCAAGCGCGGACTGATCGGGCGATCGGCGTCGCTGCTGGTGAAGGGCTTCGCGCTCGCGATCGCGCTCACCGTGGTGGCTGTGCTGCTGGCACGGGCCGTCGGCTGGGTGGACGTCGGCAACGTGACGGCAGCCCGGCCGCTGACCGGATTCATCTGGCGGCCGGACAAGTGGTCGGCGGTGGTGGCCGTCCTGGCCGGATGCGCCGGCGTGCTGTCACAGACCGCCGGACGCGGGAACGCGCTGGTCGGCGTCTTCATCTCGGTGACGACGGTCCCCGCCGCCGGTGACCTCGCGCTGTCGATCGCGCTGTGGGCACCGCACCAGATCGGTGGTTCGGCTGCCCAGTTGGGCATCAACCTCGCCGGGATGACCGTCGCCGGTGTCGTGACACTGCAGTTGCAGCGGACGATCTGGCGCAGCTACCTGAGGGTGAAGAGAAGGGCGGGCGCGCGCGTTGAGGCTTGACCGGACGTCCCCTGTCCGATCCGCGCGCGCCCAGCACGTCAGGCATACCCCACCGCGGGGGTATCCGCACCTGGCCGGAGCCTGACGGATCCCGGACATGTCGCGAAGTCGCCAAACCAGTCGAGCTGGTCCATTGGACGAGATAGCCTGTTCGGATGCTGGAGTCGGTTGGGGTGGAGCCGCCCGATGAGGAGGCGTACCGGGTGCTGCTGTCGACCCCTGGTTGCGACGTCCGCGAGCTGGCCGGCAATCTCGGCCGCGACGAGCAGGAGCTGACGGCAACGGTCGGCCGGCTGGAGAAGCTCGGTCTGCTGACCTCCACCTCCGACGACCCGGTCCGGCTGCTGCCGACCCGTCCGGATGTCGCGGTCGACGCGCTGGTCGCCGTACGTCGGGCGGAGCTCGATCGCGTCCGGGCCGAGGCCCGCGTCCTGCTGACCGAGCTACGCGCACAAGAGCAGCACCGCCCGGAGAACCTGGTCGAGGTCATCGTCGGGCAGGAGGCCATCGCGGCCCGGTTCTCCCAACTGCTGAACGGGACGGGTGACCAGCTCCTCGTCCTCGACCGGCCACCGTACGCCTCGCGGCCGGGCGACTCCGACCCGAAGGTGCGAGGACTCCTCGGCGACGGGGTCGTCGTCCATGGCATCTACTCCCCCGACTCGCTGGACATCCCCGGCGGCGTCGACGAGGCGTACAGCGCGGCCGATGCCGGGGAGACGTCCCGGGTGCATCCGCAGGTGCCGATGAAGCTGGCCGTGTTCGACGGGAAGATCGCCCTGCTGCCGCTCGCGGTGGATCAGCTGGTCGACAGTGCGCTCGTCGTACATCCCTGCGCGTTGCTCGACGCGTTGATCGAGATGTTCTGGCTGCTGTGGGACCAGGCCGTGCCGGTGGTTCCGTCAGCCAAGGCCGACCCGACGGACGCGCGGCTGATGACGCTGCTGGCCGCCGGGTTCAAGGACGACGCGATCGCGCGGCAGCTCGCGCTGAGCAGCCGGACCGTCGGCCGGCGGGTCGCCGAGCTGATGGAGACGCTGGGCGCGCGGACCCGGTTCCAGGCCGGCATCCACGCCCAGCGTCGCCATCTGCTCGAGGACTAGCAGGTAGCGAGCATCTGCTGCAGAGCGGTCTTCTCCGCCGACTGCAGCGACAGGCCGTAGGTGTACTTCACCCAGATCCACTCGCGCGCGTAGATGCAGTGCACCGACGCGTTCGGCGGCTGCCACTCGGACGGGTCCTGGTCACCCTTCGACCGGTTGCTCGACGCCGACACCGCGATCAGCTGGGCGATGGTGAGGTTGTTCGCGAACTCCTGGCGGCGTGCGGTCGTCCAGGTGTTCGCGCCGGACTTCCACGCCTCGGCGAGCGGCACGATGTGGTCGATGTCGACACCGGACGACGTTTCGACGTAGGTGGCGTCGTACACGCTGTACCAGCGGCCGGCCGTCGGCTTGCAGCTGCTGTCGACGGTGACGCCGATCCCGTCGCGCTTCAGCACCTCTTCGCGGGTGTCGCAGGTACCGGACTGGGTGATCCAGTGCGGGAAGAGATCCCGGCTGTACCCGCTCGTCGAGCCCTCCGTCTTCACGGTGAGACTCGCCAGCTGGGTGGCCGCCGTACTGGCCGACGGCGGGGTCGGTGGGTAGGCCAGCGCCGGACCGGCGCTGAGACTCCAGGCCGCCGTCGCGGCTAGTGCGGTGACGGCAGCGGTAATCGAACGTCGCATCGGTCAGGCCTCCGAGGGTTAGGGCGGATCCCCCCTGACGTTGCTGCCCTTCAGCCTTCCCCGATCACGCGCTGTGGGAAACCACTCACCAGTTACAGTCCAGTGAACGTCAGTCGTGTTCGACGACGGTCAGCGTCCAGCCCGACGAAGTCCGGTCCAGCTCGGCGGTCCAGCGTTCGCCGATCAGCTTGTGCAAGGACTTCGGCGTACCGGGGTCCTTGCCGGACTCGAGCAGGTGACGTGCGACCAGGCCGCGGGTGTGCTTCGCGTTGTGCGAGACGACCGAGCGGACGCCGTCGCGCTCGCGGACGACGTTCACCGACACCCATTTGTCCGCCTGCTCGCCGGTCGGCCGCCACGCCGCGACGTACGTCGACGAGCGGCAGTCCACGATCACGCCGTCGACCTCTTTGAGGGCGGCATTCAACGGATCACGCCACACCGAGGCCAGCGGGCCGTGGCCCGGCAGCGTCGTACCCATCGACAGCCGGTACGGCGGGACGCGGTCGGCCGGTCGAAGCGCGCCCCACGCGGCGGAGATGACGAGCAGGCGATTGGCCGCGCGCCGCTTGGAGCCCGCGGACAGGGTCGAGTAGCCGAGGGCGTCGTACAGGACGCCGGAGTACAGCTCGGAGACGGGGACGGACGGTTCGGTGCGCCAGCGGGTGTTGCGATCGACCTCGTGCCGAAGCGAGGCGCCGACATCCAGTACGTCGAACGCGTCGGCGGAGGCGGAGACCTTCGCCAAGGTCTCGAGCACCTGCTCGCGGACCGGGTTCAGCTCCGGGAACGACAGGCTCGAGAAGTCGACCGCACGGCCACGCGACCGTCCGGTCTTGCCCTCGGACGGCGGCAGGAGAATCAAGGTCACGTGAGCTCGTCCAGGGCGGCGAGGTCGGCGGGAGTCGGGTCCCAGGTGCCGGCGGCGACGTTCTGGGTGATCTGCTCGGGCCTGGTCGCGCCGGCGATGACCGAGGCGACCGCGGGCTGGGCGGCCAGGCCCCCGATCGCGACGTCGATCATGGTCAGGTCGCGCTCGGCCGCGAACGTCTCGAGTGCCTCGATCTTGTCGAAGTCCGCCCGCGCCAGCCGCTCGGGCTGCGTCGCCAGGCGGCTGCCGTCGGGCGCCGTCGCGCCGCGCTTGTACTTGCCGGTGAGCAGACCGGACGCGAGTGGGAAGAACGGCAGGATGCCGAGCCCGAGGTGCTCGCAGGCCGGCACCAGCTCGTCCTCGACGTCGCGCTCGAGCAGGGAGTACTGGTTCTGGGCGCTGATGAAGTGCTCCAGGCCGTTGGACCGGGCCGTCCAGTCGGCGTCGATCACCTGCCAGCCGGCGAACTGCGAGCTGCCGATGTACCGCACCTTGCCCTCAGCAACCAGTTCGGACAGGGCCGCCAAGGTTTCCTCGATCGGCGTCACCGGGTCCGGGAAGTGCAGCTGGTAGAGGTCGATCCAGTCGGTGCCGAGCCGCTGCAGGCTCGACTCGACCGCCTTGCGGATGTACCGGCGGGAGCCGCGGACACCCCAGTCCGGGCCGTTCACGCCGCCCATGTCACCGCCGAACTTCGTCGCGATCACGACGTCGTCGCGGCGCGCGCCGAGCGCCTTGCCGAGCAGTTCCTCGCTGAACCCGTGCTCGCCGCGGTAGATGTCCGCGGTGTCGAACAACGTGATCCCGGCGTCGACCGCGGCGTTCACCACCGCGTCCGTCCGGCTCGCATCGAGCCGCCTGCCGAAGTTGTTACAGCCCAGTCCGACCACGCTCACGGTAAGACCTGAGTCGCCCAGCTGCCGGTACTCCATATCTCCCATGTGCTCAGCCTAATCTCGGCATACAGTGGCCCCCATGCCGAGTCTCACCGTCGACGGCGCCCGCACTCGGGCCGCCGCACTTTCCGTCCAGTCGTACGACGTCGATCTCGACCTCACCCAGGGCGAGCGGACGTTCGGATCCACCACCACGATCAGGTTCAAGGCATCGAGTCCTTCAACCTGGGTCGACGTGAAACCTGACGAGCTGACCTCCGTCACGCTCAACGGCTCACCGGTCGACGTGGCCGGCCTGAACGACGGACGACTCGAGCTGACCGGCCTGCAGCCGGACAACGAGCTGGTCGTCGTCGCCTCGATGCTCTACTCCCACGACGGCGAGGGACTGCACCGCGCGGTCGACGCCGCTGACGGTCTCGCCTACACCTACGCGATGTCGTTCCTCGACGCCGCGCCGCGGATCTTCGCGTGCTTCGACCAGCCCGACCTCAAGGCGCCGTACCGGCTCAAGGTCACGGCCCCCGAGGAGTGGCTCGTGCTCGGCAACGGCGCGGCGACCCAGGTGTCGCCGGGTCGCTGGGAGCTGGCCGAGACCAAGCCGCTGTCGACGTACTTCGTGACAGTGGTCGCCGGGCCGTACCACCAGATCACCGACTCGCACGACGGCATCGCGCTCAGCGTGGTCTCGCGGCAGTCGCTGAAGGAGGCGCTCGAGCGCGAGGCAGCCGACATCTTCGAGGTCAGCAAGCACTCCTTCGACGCGTACCACCGGATGTTCGGCTACCGGTACCCGTTCGGCGAGTACCACCAGGCGTTCGTGCCGGAGTTCAACGCCGGCGCGATGGAGAACCCGGGCTGCGTGACCTTCCGCGACTCGATGGTGTTCCGGTCGGCGGTGACCGACGGCGAGCGCAGCAGCCGGGCGCGGACGATCGTGCACGAGATGGCGCACCAGTGGTTCGGCGACACCGTGACGATGAAGTGGTGGAACGACCTCTGGCTGAACGAGTCGTTCGCCGAGTACATGGCGCACCGGGTCTCGACCGAGGCGACCCGCTACACCGACAACTGGATCGACTTCGCCTACATCCGCAAGTGGTGGGGTCTGCAGGCCGACCAGCGGTCGTCGACGCACCCGGTCGCGGCCGACGCGGTCAAGGACGCGCTCGCCTCGCTCGACGACTTCGACGGCATCTCCTATGCGAAGGGCGCGGCCGTCCTCAAGCAGCTGGCGGCGTACCTCGGTGACGACGTGTTCCTCGCCGGCGTCAACGCGCACATCGCGGCGAACGAGTTCGGCAACGCCACCTTCGCCGACCTGGTCGCGAAGTGGACCGAGGCCGGCGCGGTCGGGCTCGACGACTGGGCGCAGGCATGGCTGCGTACTCCGGGGCTCGACACGATCACCGCGTCGCGGACCGAGACCGGGATCAAGCTGCACCGCAAGGCGCCGGCGGCGTACCCGGCTTCGCGACCGCACAAGCTGACCGTCGGCGGGTACGACGCGGACGGGCGCGGTACGACGGTCGACGTACTGATCGACGGCGACGAGGTGGAGGTCGACCTCGACCCGTCCATCGCGGTGGTCGTCCCGGACGCGGGCGACGACAGCTGGGCGAAGATCCGGCTCGACTCCGACAGCCTGGCCAACCTCGCGACGGTGCTGCCGAAGATCGAGAGCGGCGTGACGCGCGCCGTCGTACTGAACAGCATCCGGGACGCGGTCGCCGACGCCGAGCTCGACCCGAAGGTCGGCTTCGACGTCGTGCTCGGGCTCCTGCCGACCGAGAACAGCGACATCGCCGTCGGCACGATGCTCAACTGGGCGAACCTGCACGCGCTCGGCAACTACCTGCCGTACGAGCCGAACCGCGGGCAGCTGGCCGAGGTACTGCGGGCCCGCCTGGAGACCGTCGAGGCCGGGAGCAGCGTGCAGTTGTCCGTGGCCCGCGGGTTCGCGCGGTTCACCGACGACGTCGGCCGGCTGAAGGGCTGGCTCGCCGGTGACGGCGTGCCGGACGGCGTGACGATGGACGCCGACCTGCGCTGGATCGTCATGCTGCAGCTCGCCCGGCTCGGCGCGATCGGCGAGGCAGAGATCGACGCCGAGCTCGAGCGCGACTCGTCGTCGGAGGGTGTCGTGCACGCGACCCGCTGCCGGGCCGCGCTGCCGACGGCGGCCGCGAAGGAGCGGGCGTGGACGCAGATCATGACCGACGCCGACCTGCCGAACTACGAGCTGTACGCCGCGTCCGAAGGGTTCTGGCACCCGACGCAGGCCGAGCTCACCGCGCCGTACGTCGACCGGTACTTCGCGGAGATCGCGGGCACCGAGAAGCTGCGGTCCGGCTGGGTCGTCGCGACCAGCGCGAAGCTCGCGTTCCCGCGGTACACGATCGAGCAGCGCGTCGTCGACCGGGCCGCGGACCTGATCGCCGACGAGTCGATCGTGGCCGGCATCCGCCGGTCCGTGGCCGACGGCGCCGACGACCTGAAGCGTGCGCTTGCGGTGCGTTCGGCCTTCGGAAGCTGATCAACAGTTAGCAGTCACACCGTGTTGTGACTAATGTGACTGGTGTGACCAGGAGGACCCTGGTGACCAGGCAAGATGTGATTTCGTGACGTAACCTCCACAATGACTGCGCGGCACGGCGCGCCGGTCTTGGTCAGGCCCAGCGTCCGGGAGAGACTGTCTAGAACCGCACAGGAGAACAAGGTCAATGCGCGAGGCGAGGCTCGTCGGTCTGAGCCAGGATGGGAAACAGCTCATCCTGGCGATGGCAGAGACGGGTGAGGAGTTCGCCGTACCGGTCGACGACCGGTTGCGTGCGGCCCTCCGCGGAGACCGTGCCCGACTCGGCCAGCTGGAGATTCAAATGGAGAGCGCGCTGCGCCCACGAGACATCCAGGCTCGTATCCGCGCCGGCGAAAGTCCCGAGGCGGTCGCCGCCATCGCCCAGATGCCGATGGAGCGCGTGATGGCGTTCGCCGGCCCGGTCCTGGCCGAGCGGGATCACATCGCCAGCCTCGCGCAGCGTGCGTCCGTCCGTCGTCGCGGCGGCGGAGACGCCCCGACCCGCAACCTCGGCGCATGGGTGACCGACCGGCTTCGCACGCGTCAGGTCGACCCCGCGTCGGCCGAGTGGGACGCATGGCGGCGCGAGGACGGTCGCTGGGCGGTTCGCGTCTCGTACTTCGTCGAGTCCGAGGACGAGGCGGAGAAGAAGGACGAGAAGATCGCCATGTTCGCGTACGACGCCCCCGGGCGGTACGCCGTGCCGGACGACGACGAAGCGCGCTGGCTGGTGGGCGAGCAGGCGCAGGTGCTGGCGACGCCGGTCCAGCCGCAGCCCGGTGAGCGCCGGCTGGCCGCGGTTGCGGACATCGACCCGCTCATCGCGCCCGACCACGGCGCCGACAGCTACGAAGCAGGCTTCGAGGACACCGTCGGCCTCCGCCGCCGAAACCACCCGGTTTCCCGCGACGCCGGGGACGACGCGCGGGACGGCCGGGACTTCGGCCGGGAGAACCGTGAGTTCGGCCGCGACCCGCGTGAGGTTGCACGGGATGCGCGTGACGCCGGACGGGATGCGCGTGACGCCGGACGGGAGCGCGACTTCCCGCGGGAGGCCGGCCGGTCCCGCGAGCCGGAGCGCGGTCCGCGCCGCGTGCACTCGGTGCCGAACCCGGACGAAGAGCCGACCCTGATCGACGTACCTGTCGACCAGCCGCCGGCGCCGCGGCCGGCAGTCCGCGCGGTCGAGCGCCCTGTCGACCCGCCGGCGTTCGCCTCCCCCGCAGCACCTGACGAGGCTCCCGCAGAGGCTCGCCAGCCACGACCGCAGCAGCCTGCTCCCGCGCAGCCCCGCGGTTCGGAGCCCCGCGGTTCGGAGCCCCGCCGCGCCGAGCCGGCAGCTGCGCCGGCCGCCGAGTCGTCACGTGCGGCCGAGGCCCGTCGGCAGGAGCCTGCGCGCGAGCCGGCGCCGCACATCGAGCCCGACCCGGTCGTCGAGGCCCCGCAGCCCGCTGCGGCTGACGCCTCCGTGCCTGGGGCCGCAGAGCCCGCGGCCACGGAGGAAGCTCCGGCCGGGCCGAAGAAGAAGCCGGCCCGCCGCGGCAAGCGTGCCAGCGTCCCGAGCTGGGACGAGATCATGTTCGGCAAGAAAGCCGACTGACACATCACGGACCGTCGTCCCAGATTGCGGACGGTGTTTGCCGGTGGTCGGGCGGTCCTGCCATGATCGTCCGCATGCAGATGCTGTGCTGTTGCTGTTGTCAGTGTTGTCACTGACGCGCGCCGAGTCCGGCGCGCGAGGCCCTGCCCCTTTCCGTGGCCCGCCCGCCGACACAGCACTCACAGGAACTTCGCATGAATCTCCCGGCTCTCGCCGACCTGCTCGCGTCTCATGGTCTCCGGCTCCTCCCCGGTTCGCACCCCGTACCGGTCGAGCTCGTCGTACAGTTGCCTGACGCAACGATCGTCCGGTTCACCGCCCGCGGTACGACGCTCCGCCTGCGCAGCTACCCCGCCGACGCGCTGACCACGATCACCATCCCGACCGAGTGCGGCTGCGGCGACCACCACCCGCAGACCGGCCCCGCCCGCGTGACGCTCAGCCGATACGCCGTACCGCTCGAAGACCGCACCATCGACGGCGAACTCGAGTTCGGCTGGCAACACCACGAAGCCGGCCACCTCCGCCTCGCCGACGCCCTCCCCCACTTCTTCACCCTCCTCACCACCCTCCGCACCCCGACCCGCCAACTCCTCGGCGTCGCCTGACACACGAGCGGATATCCCCTCCACGCACTCGTTCTCCCCCTCCACACCACCAGAGAACCATCAACGCGAGCGGATATCCCCCCGCGCGCAGCCGGGGGGCAGGTCGCGCGGAGGGCGGGACTGGCGGGTGCCGGGGGTGTCAGGCGCGGCGGAGTGGGCTCAACCATCAACGCAACGGGATATCCCCTCGCGTGCGCAACCCGGGGGCAGGGCGGGAGTGGCAGGTGCCGGGGTGGCGGGGTGGGTGCGAACCTCGTCGGCGTCGCCTGACACACGAGGGGATATCCCCTCCACGTGTTCGTTCTCCCCTCTCACACCACCGGAGAACCAGCAACGCGAGGGGATATCCCCTCGAGCGCAACCGGGGGCAGGTCTCGCGGAGGGGCGGGAGCGGGGTTCGGCGGGTGTCGGGGTGCGGCGGGGTGGGGTGCGGCGAGGTGCGGCGAGGTGCGGCGACGTGGGGTGAACCGTCAACGCGAGGGGATATCCCTCGCGCGCGCAACCGGAGGCAGGCCGGGGCGGGAGTGGCAGGTGCCGGGGTGGCGGGGTGGCTGCGAACCTCGTCGGCGTCGCCTGACACACGAGGGGATATCCCCTCCACGTGTTCGTTCTCCCCTCTCACACCACCGGAGAACCATCAACTCAAGGGGATATCCCCTCGCGCGCGCAGCCGGGGGTCCGGCCTGGCGGACAGCGGGGAGTGGCGGGTCCCGGGTGCGGCGCGGTGGAGGTGCGGCGCGGTGGAGGTGCGGCGCGGTGGAGGTGCGGCGCGGTGGAGGTGCGGCGCGGTGGAGGTGCGGCGCGGTGGAGGTGCGGCGCGGTGGT